>JAUSMV010000010.1 GCA_030645235.1 Parvibaculum sp.
CCACCTTCTCGCGGCTGACGAAGGGAATGAAGTGGAATTGTTCAGGATGTTCGCGACGCAGCTGGTCGATCAATTCTCCGTATCCCAGATCCTGCCACATTCGCATGGCATAGACGAGAATGACGTGCTCGAAGCGCTGCCAAGGTTCGGGGGTGCGCAGCATTGACAGGAATGGTGCCACACCAGTGCCCGTACCCATCATCCACAACTGTCTTGTCGACGGGACCTGTCCCAGCGTAAAGCTGCCTTCCGGTTGCTGCTGAATCCATACCTTGTCTCCCTGTTTCAGCTTGCGCAGCTCGCCGGAGAGAGAGCCGTCTGGGGTTGTATGGCAGAAAAACTCAACAGGTTGCTCGTCCGGGGCGCTGAGGATGGAGTACGGCTGTGCCACCTTTACGCGTTGGTCGCCTTCGGAAAAGGACAGCCCCAGCGAGGTGTACTGGCCCGCCAGGAACGGGGTAATCGCGGCGTCGATGCGCAGAGAAAAATGATTGGATGTCAGGTGTTTGTTGTCGGCGACGACACCTTTGATCCATGCCGCCTTGTTGTCCGTCATACGGGTAGCCTGTCGTTTCTGGCAGTCGAGCCGGTTGAATTGGGCGCGCATTGTCGCACATTTGCCGCCATTTGACCGTAAGCAATCAATAAACCCCATCTAATAATGGGTCGCCGACTGCAGTAATGTTGCCTCGTATTTTCTAACGTTTTCCAAATGCAGTTAACCGAAAAACAGTAGTTTTATTTGTAACTGATGCAGAGCGTCGAGCAAAATAAACTATCGATTCACGAAGTCGCTGAGCAGAACAACGTCAGTGCATTACGTTTATATGCTGCCGCAGTAGCCCTCAAACTGATTTTCAACAAAGTTCAGCGACAAAGCGCCCGATATCGCTATAACTAGCAATCCTGCGGTCAATTTGAACAGTGAGATCATAAATTAGCCTAAATGCTCAGTTTTTTAAAAATGGTTTCTGGGATATTTTTAATGATGAGCATGATGCCCCACCAGAACCACGGTAGGTACACTTCTCCTTTGCCACTTTGCATGGCGTTAATGATGCCTTTGGCGATTCGTTCAGGCTTTACCCATAGCGGTCCGGATTTGTCGAACCCGATGGTCATGGGGGTATCGACGAAACCCGGCTTGATGGTCACAACATCCACATTGACCTTAGATAGCCGAGCGCGAAGTCCTTGGAGGAATAGTGTGACCATACCTTTGGCAGCGCCATAGACATAATTGCTCTGTCGTCCCCGATCGCCGGCTACCGAGGTGATCACAGCGATTACGCCGTGCCTCTGCAGTTCGAAGCGGTTAGCAAGCAGGGTTAGAAGGCTGATGACACTCAGGGCATTGTTCTCGATCTCTTGTCGGGTATTTGCGAAATTCTCTTGGCAAGCCTTTTGATCCGGGAGTGTGCCGTGAGCAATAAGTATACTGTCGATACCGCCCAGCAGGTGCTCAGCGGCTTCGATCAGAGCGGCATGTTGGATACTATCAGTCAGGTCAGCCACTGCACCTTCAATACGCTGGTGGTCGCTTGCCCTGACCTTCAGATCTTCGAGCAGGGCCATGAGCTTATCGCGGTTCCGCCCCACACAGTAGAGTGAGGCGCCTTGAGCGACCAGCTGCCGTGCGGTCTGCTCAGCAATTGCCGATGTTGCACCGAAAATAATCACACGCTTGAGAGAGTTCATAAAGTCACACGCTTCCAGAATCGAGAGGAAAAACCGGGATCGACATAGTCGCTAAAAATTTGCCACTGGGGGTAGCCTGATTGGAATAGGCTCGCCGACATACGGGCATCTTTCCCAGGGTAGAGGGCTCCGCCTGCCTCCTGCACGATGGCGTCCAATTCATCCAGCAGGCGCAGAGTCTTATCACCCCGATTAGGGAAGTCCAGGGCTAGTGTGGTGCCGGGGCGGGGAAAGGACAACATGCCGAGCGAGGGCTTCTGCCCGAAGGTCTTAAGCACGGCGAGAAACGAGCCTTCCCCACGTTTGGCGATGGTATCGAGCAGTGCAGCTGTGGCGGTTTCGGTTTCACTCGGCGGAATCACACACTGGTACTGATAGAAGCCGCGCCGCCCATAGATGCGATTCCAGTCCTGAATGGCGTCAAGCGGGTAGAAATACGGCACATAATGGGTTAACCCGCCCTGGGGCTTTAATGGCTGCCGGTAATAAAGCATGTTGAATGCACGCAGGGTAACTCCGTTGACCAGCGAGAACGGCGGATCAACGGGAATACGCTTGCAGCTTTCTTTGAAGGTCGGTAATTCCGACTGTGCCGCCGCATGCTGGCCGGCAAATAGAATACCCCGGCCCTGAGTTTTGCCTTTAGCCAGGCAGTCAATCCAAGCCACCGTATAGGGCCAGTTTGTCTCAGCCAAGCGGTTGAGCGTCCAGAACTCTTGCAGGTTGGCGAAGCGCTGCGACTCAACCCACATCCAAGGGTTCTGGATAGGCATAAGCTGAAGCTCGACCCAGCGGACTAAGCCGGTCAGGCCAAGCCCGCCGATAGTCGCCCGGAACCAGCCGTTGTCGTCCTCAGGTCGACAGTCGATGACGCTGCCATCGCTGCGCCATAACTCCATTGCACGGATATGGTGGCCAAAACTGCCCACCGCATGGTGGTTCTTACCATGTACGTCATTTGCTACTGCGCCGCCTACCGTGGCCAGCCGCGTTCCTGGCGTGCTGGGCAGGAACCAGCCTCTAGGAACCACCAGAGCAAGGATCTCGGCCAGGGTCACGCCCGACTCACAGCGCAGCACACCACTTTGCGGGTCAAACTCGATGAAGCGGTCGAGCCCGCGGGTCAGCAGCAGCGAGCCCTTTTCGGTTAGACAAACGTCGCCATAGCTGCGCCCGTTGCCGTAAGCCAAGAGCGGTCTTGGCAAGCTGTCAGGCACTCCGGATTTGCGCTGGGTCAACGCGTGGACTGCTTCAGGTGAGACATGCGGCAGGCGGTTCCAGGAACGAGGCGTGTTCATGTGGTTCTTACCATGGTGATTCTCCATGGCGACTGCGGATCAAGGCAATCAGACCGATCAACACGGCAAACCAGAGCGTTGCTAGGCGAATGAATACCGTCGCCGCGATAGCAGAAGGCATTGTCATACCTTTAAGAAGCAGCATTGAGACCATCACTGCCTCTGCACCGCCCAATCCACCCGGTAGGAAGCTCAACGCCCCTGCTAGCATCGACAGCGCATAAACGAATATGGCGAAAGAAAGTGAAATGTCAACGCCCAGCCAGCCCAGCATCCAATAGAAGGCGAGAGCCTCGGCCCCCCACGCGATCATGCTGATCACAGTCGCGATGCCCAGCATACTTGGACTATGGCAACGATGCGCGTCGCCAAGCATCTCACTGGCATGTGACAACAGGGCCATCAGTTTGCCGCGTCGGGTTGACGCCCAGAGCTGCAGATTACCTAGCGCTGTCAGGCTCGAGACGCAAGCCAGAACCACCATTACCCCCAGAGCTCCGGCCAGCACGATTCCCCAGGCTTGGGGGTATTGAGCCAAGCCGAAAAAAGTGAGAAGTGTTATGGCGACAAGGTCCGAAAGACGTTCACTTATGAATGCGGCGAAAGTCGCAGGGAAGGGAACACCGCGCTGCTTGAGTAGCACTCCACGGAAGGCTTCCCCTGCCTTGCCGGGCGTGGTGGTCAAGGCAAAACCGCTGAGATAAATCCGCAGACTAGGCAACCAAGCTACGGTATGGCCTAACTGCGACAGATACATCTGCCAGCGCAGAAAACGGAGACCGTAGTTGACACTCGAAAGGCTCAATGTAATAAGTGTTCCAACAAGGCCAATCTTAACGAAAGCAGTAGCGACATCTGCCATACCTCCCCAAAGAGAAAATGTTAGGTAGCCAGTGGTTGCCGCTACAATAGAAAAAACAAGCGCCCTCAGCCGCCATCCTTCTAAATGATTAACTGTGGGTGTCATGCGAGGACCCACAAAGTTGTAATCACCCAAGCCACCACCGTCATCAACATGTGGTAATCCTGAAAAAGATCTTTGGCTGTATCGTTACCCTTAGCTCGGCGGTGGAGCAGAAAGAGGTAGCGAAAGATGCCGTAAGTCACAAACGGCAGTGTATAAATCAGGTTGTCACTGCCATGAATCGCCAAAGTTTGCGGAGATACTGTGTAAAGGCCGTAGGAGATAATTGTGCATGCGGCGGTTACTGCAATGAATTGCTCCAGCATTTCTGGACTGTAGTCATCAAGCACGGGGCGTGTGAGGCCATTATTGGTACTTCTAATAGCATCCAACATCAGCAGTTCGGCGCGGCGCTTGGCGAACCCCAAGAACAGCGTGACCATCAAACCACACAGGAGGAGCCAAGCAGAAGGCGCGATCCCCAAGCCAACCGTGCCCGCCAGGATACGCAGCATGAAGCCTGAGGAGATAAGGAATACGTCAAGAATTACGACATGTTTGAGGCGCCAGGAGTAGAGGATATTGATGACTAAATAGGCTGTCACAAACAGCGTAACCCAGCTGCTGACCAGAAGGGAAAACGCCATCGAGAGGGTCACTAACCCACATAACAGCTGTTTGGCTGTACGCAGTGAGATTGTCCCGTTGGGCAGTGGGCGAAGGCACTTCACCGGATGCGCCCGGTCTGCCTCAATGTCCATGATGTCGTTGAGTACATAAACCGCGCTGGCCATGCAGCAGAAGGCCAGGAATACCAGACTTGCTTGTGACAGGGTCACTAGATCCCACTGATGAGCAAACAGGGGCCCCAGGAACACAAAACTATTCTTGAGGTACTGATATGGTCGGATCAATTTGAGGACGGGGCGCATACTCAGAACTCATTGAGAATTATACTTGAGCCCCTACTCAAAAATGGGGAGCCGATAATTAGAGATTAATTACGAACGCAGTGCCCTCATAGGGTTCTTGCGGGTTGAGTGTGGCGTGCAAGTTCAGTGGCTTGGTGGCCAGGAATTCTTCAATTTCTCTGTCTAATGGCTGGCATTTTAGCTTTTATGCCAGACTGATGTCAGCCGCCTTTTAATTTTGACAGGGAACTCCCTCTTCCATAACTGTCCTCAAACCTAACAATATCATCCTCTCCGAGATAACTGCCGGACTGCACCTCAATAATCTCAAGAGGTATTGTGCCGGGGTTCGATAATCTATGTGTTTCCCCAAGAGGTATATACTTAGATTGATTCTCTCCCAATATAAATACCTTATCGCCGTTGGTGATTTCCGCAGTCCCCTTCACAACTATCCAGTGCTCTGCGCGATGATGGTGTTTCTGCAAACTAAGACTGGCTTTAGGCTTAACCAGTATCCGCTTCACTTTGAAGCGATCCCCCTCATCAATGCTGTCGTACCAACCCCAAGGCCGGTGAACCTTACGATGCAAAGTCCGCTCTTCACGTCCGTTTGCATGCAGTGACGCTACTATTGCCTTGACCTCCTGGCTGCGCGAACGATCTGCGATGAGCACCGCGTCAGATGTTTCTATAACAATTAGATTCTCAACTCCGACCAGCGTCACCAAGCGACTCGTCGCGTGCACAAGACTGTTTTGGCTATTGGTGGTGAGCACATCTCCGAAATGTGCATTACCTGCATCATCTTTTGGTAGACATTGCCACACTGCGTCCCACGCACCAAGGTCACTCCATCCTGCAGTCAGCGGTACCATCCTGATCGAAAACTCGCTGCCCGGGCAGTGCTCCATTACTGCATAGTCCACAGATTCTGCTGGAATTGCGGAGAACTCGTTCTTCCCCGGGCGGATGAAGTGTGCGGAAGTACTCGTGTCTGTGCTGCGTTTGCTCCATGCCTCACGAGTTGCTTGTGCAATGTCGGGGCGAAATCGTTCCAGAGCCGCCATCCACACGGATGCCTTGAGCACAAACATGCCGGCGTTCCAGTAGTAGTTGCCTTCCTCTAAATAGCGTAGCGCAGTGTCGAGATCTGGCTTTTCCACGAAGCGTTTGACATCTACTGTAGGCGCTTCTGTCGCGCTGACCTGTATATAGCCGTAGCCGGTTTCAGGGCGATCTGGTGTTACGCCAAGAATCACAATCGAACCTGCGGCCGCTTCTCTTATAGCGCTTTGGATTGCGCCCTTGAATGAGTTTGTATCGGCAATGGTCTGATCGGCAGGAGTGACCACCAGCACTGGGTCGTTGCCTCCTTCCAATGCCGCGAGGGCTGCGAGTGTGAGCGCAGGAGCCGTGTTGCGACCACATGGTTCGAGCAGCGCAGCACCAAGATTAATACCGGTTTCTCTTAATTGCTCAAGAGCAAGGAAACGGTGTTCTTCATTGCTGACGATGTATGGTGCCTGTACTTCTATGTCACTGGCACTCAGGTCGTGAAGTCTTCGGACAGCCATCTGAAAAAGGCTTTCATCACCCGTGAGGCATAAGAACTGCTTGGGAAAACCGGTGCGCGAGAGTGGCCAAAGTCTGGTGCCGGAGCCACCGCATAGAATGACTGGGGTAATTTTGATCATGTTGCGTATTCTAGCCTTTATGGTGTGTGGTTTGGCAGTGTTGGTTTGATGAATTTTTTGCTTTTGTGTGTATGGGAGCGGGCCTGCCCGCGATGATTTTGTGTCGCACAGAACTTATCGCGGGCAGGCCCGCTCCCACAGGGGTGGTGGTGCTGCGGTGAGAAATGCATTGGTTGTCACGTCTTTTGGCAGGTACCTGTGGCTTGTACTATAATCCTGCAGAGTACAATTCTTTTGAGTAGTTCTTATGTCAAAACAGAAGACGTCCAATTCTGGTGGAAACGACGTGGTGCAGGTCAAGAACCCGCGCACGGGCCATTATGTGAAGATCGACAGAACGGAAGGAAAGATCATTTCTCATAAGAAATCTGAAGGCCCCTACAAAGGGGTTCCTGTAGCAAGGAAGCGATCTTGATCATATACAGCCCCACGGACGGGGACGCATTGACCAGCAAGATTCCGTCACTGCCGCAGAATTGTTTTCTGATTACCCGCCTCGCAAAGCCCCTACCTCAAGTCCCTGCCGGAACAATGGCCAACATCTACTTTGAACTGGGCGTTGCCCAAGCGCTGGGCAAGGAAACAGTCATGATCAAGTCTCCGGGATTCAAAGTGGCAAGCGATCTGGTGCGAACGGAGTACATTGAGTTTGGTGAAGATTTTGAGGAAAAATTTAACTGCTTTCTCAATGGCCTTGGAGAACGCGCGGACCACTACGAAATGATGTCAGATCAGTTGGAGCGAAACCCGATTTTGGCGCTGGACTATCTGAAGAGAGCATTCTTGATTACTGGAGATGAGAGTTTGCGGGAGCGCGCGCACGACCTGCTCAAGCACGTCAATGTGGCGGACAGGGCGAGGAACAGCGTAGAAGTACTCGCGGCGGGATTCTAGGTATCCCTGTGGGAGCGGGCCTGCCCGCGATTGATTTTGTGTCAATCTAAACGCGGGCAGGCCCGCTCCCACAAGGGAGTTGTGCTATTGGACTTCGATAGGATCAAAAATGCGATACATCTGTACAAGATCTTGTTTTTGAAGAACTTCAAACCCAGAGGCTTGGTAAAGATTGACGAGTTTAAGATTATCTTCGCATTCAAGCAGAATCACGCGACCACCAACTGACTCATGAGCTTGTAATAAAGCTGGGTATATCTGGTTAAAAATTTCATTGATGGTTAAGGGGTTGTTTGGAATAGCGAAATTTTTTGCGAGTTGCCCAAATTGTTGATAAGTGCATGAAGTTCGTTAGAACTTAGCTCTGCAATTGCGTCTTTGAGGCGGACAGTGAGTGTTTTAATATAGCGATCCCTCGCATGCTTTCGGTCTTGACATCCATTTGTCGGACCAGTGTTTTTGGTGCAGCAGCGAGGCTCGCATTGAGCTTTTTTATGGCTTTGCGGTCAGTGACGGTAAATGTTCTATCGAAAGACTGGGTTGACATAATGGCCTCGCTTAACACTTTGATGCGATTCTAGCATAGGGCCGGGCTAGCAAACTAAAATCAATGCCGTCCGTCGTGCATTTCGGGATGCGTCGGTATAACAAGCAATCAGTTTGCGGCTAATTGGTGTGCGTGAAAAGCACGGGGGGGCAGGCGCGCTGTCGTAAAGTTGTCTATACTTCTTCCTGAACAGGATGTAATCTATCATTTGATTCGTACATATATGTACGATACCTCTGGGAATGGAATCCCATATGAATGGTCATGAGTTTGAGAGGTTGAGAATGCGTTATATCTACCCGGTCGCTTTAACTCTGGACGTTGAAGGCCGTTACCTTACGGTCGCAAGAGACATCCCTGAGGCGGTCACTGACGGCGACTCAGCAGAGTCGGCGTTGCAGAATATGGCAGACGCTCTGGGGGCTGCCTTGGCTGGCTATTCATTAGAGAACCGTTCGTTGCCTATGCCTTCAAAGCCGCATGCGGGGGAGTACCTTGTTCCGGTTAGCCCTCTGGTGGCCGCAAAATTGGCGTTGCGTTCAGCGATGCGGGAGCAGGGCGTATCGAATGTTCGGCTCGCTGAACTTCTGAGTGTTTCGGAAAGTGCTGTTCGACGTTTGGTTAATCCAGACCATTTGTCTCGGCTTGATGGGGTGGTGGCTGCGCTGACGGCGCTTGGGCGTCGGCTTGTCATTGAGGATCTGGTGGCGGCGTAGCCACTTTATCTCTTGTGGGAGCGGGAGCTTTTTAACGTTTAGAGAGGGCCGATTAGCCCACTAACCAGCTTGATGTTGGCAGCGCTGACACCGAACTCTTTGGCAAGGGCTGGCCACTGGCCAAGCGCTGTTTGTGTTTGCCCTATAATTTCGTGGATGCAGGGTTTAGCAATTTTGGCTGCTTCGCCCAACTTTATCAGGTGAGCGATACCTGGACTGCGGCCTTCGCCCATCACCATGGTGCTTTGCTCGCCTCCAGGCCCTGATGAAAAAGTCAGGTCATAAGCCCGTGACAGGTGCCATTGCCCTTTAGGATTCATCAAGAAGGTGAAGTTTTTGGCATGGTCATCACGGTTATGTGCCAGCACATTAAACACCGCAAGGCGGACCATTTTTTCCACTTCGCGCATATCCCGCGTCAGCTGGCTGGTCAGCGCGATCATGTCTTCATAGTCAAGCGAAGGCGTTCGGTAATCCGAATGCAGGAGGCCGCAGGCCGTGTGCATGTGTAGCCGCTGCTTACCGTCCCTGTCAAAGCGCTGGATGGCGAAATAACCAGCGCCATGCCTGGCAGGGAAAAGATGCACCTCTGGCATATCAATGCCTGCGTTCCTGGCCATCAGCGCATACACATACTCGATAGCACCCGCATCAGCGCCATCCTGGTTGTTTGCAAATTTAACAAGCCAGGGTTCGTACTGATCGGGTAACTCAT
>JAUSMV010000019.1 GCA_030645235.1 Parvibaculum sp.
TCTCTTGCCGGGCATGCCGTTTACCTTCGATATCTGTTCGAAGGTCCAACGGTAGCCCCGCCTCCCGGACCCGCCCGGTGTAGGCCTCTAACCGGCCAACATAGTTGTCGTCAACCGGCCAAGGTAATTGTCGTCAACCAATCTGAATTGGCAGTTGATTTCGATGCGGTCTTAACTATCGTCCGCGTCGTTCCTCCCTATCAAAAAACCTTCTTTGATGGTTCGTCCTTGCTCAGCATCGAGGAAATGACTGCGATAGAAAAAGAATGGGAAGACAAGGCGCGGGCATCGCTCAATCAACTGCTGAAGACCGCTGTTGACAAGCACATTAGCGTCAATACCGTTGTCACAAAATCGAGCAATGTTTCTGACGCCTTGCTCAAGGTCGCGAAGAAATCAAAAGCGGACCTTATTGTGATGGCGTCGCATGGGCGTGGGGGAATCAAGCGCGTCCTGCTTGGTAGCGAGACGCTTCAAGTCCTTACTCATTCTGAAATCCCCGTCCTGGTCATACGCTGAATACTTCGCCGTCGCTAAACTAACGTCAGGCAAGAGGCGCCTTCATGTGCTCACGCTGAGCACATCCGATTGTCGTACCACCACTCTCTAGATATCTGTGCCTCAGTGAAGAGTTTGCCTGTAACAGCGCGCACTAGCTCTGTCGAGATGGCATCGAAAAGGCCACTAAAGGTGAGCATGTTGCTTTTGGGGTCTAAGGTAAAAGCAAGGGCTGCACGCTCTATGGCGGTCCCTGTTGACTGCCGGGTTGGGGGTTATGGTCATGAAGATGGGCTCCTACTCGGCTGTGTTGCCTTCGTGGTGATATGCGAGTTCGCCTCTTCCAAAGTATGCGCCGGTCGAGTGCATGCGGAATTGCGTGCTCCGTTGTTTATTGAAGGCATCATCGGCACGGTCACATTCACTGGAATCGTCATGATGTGAAGCCTATTCCGGAACCGACGGAGTTTGATTGCATGTGGGTCGGTGTGATACGGTGAATTCCAAAAGTTCAAGCCACAGCTTCTCGGGGAAAGTGAACGCGCAGCACCGTCCTGAGCGACTGGATTTGCGGGTCGAACGCCTTTTCCAAACGTTGGATGTGCTCGACCAGCCACGCAATCATGTCAGGCCAGCTTTCTCTCGAGTGCCCGTCAAACGGTTTTACGAACTCAATGATGGAGACCTTCTTGTCGTCCATTCGCCGCCACGAAAGCGGTTCGCCAAAGGCTGCATCCAGCAAATCTTGCCTGTCGAGTAGAGAGTCGAAGAGTGCCTTGTTCTGCTCCTTCGAGGCACGGCCAAGAACGAAGTTCACACGGGCCTCGTCCTTGTTGAAAATCATGGTGTAGTAGACGCCGCTGAGCCCAGACCCCGCACTCAACCAGTGGTCTCGACTTGGGCTCACGTTGCCGAACAGTTGAACATTCGCGCGACGTAAGGCCTCCAGCGTCATGTGCCAGAAGTCCGTCCTGAGCTTGTGGCGCGTAGCCTGTCCCCGTTCAGACGTTTGTTCTTCGACTTCCTTTTCGGAGATGCCAATCATCAGTTCCTCAGCCTCCGGAAGCGGGATGATTTGCTCGATATTAAGGAATAGGTCCGTGCCATCCTGAAACGGAGTTGCCTTGAAGCACTTCACGAAAACGCGATGTTTCAGGAGCCAGAGCACGGTAGAAGTGACTTCTTTTCGAAATTGGGCCGCCACCATGATGAGTCGCTGGTCGTTGCCGGGATTCAGTACGACCTCGTCAAAATCCTCTTGTCCCAGGAACTCGCAAATCTGCGCCTTCGCGTTACTTCCAGGCCCCGATTTGTCGAGATACTTCTGGTAGATATCACCAATCTGGGACTTCGACAATGTGGAGCAATAAGACGCGTATTTGAGCGCTTGCCACACCACGTTCCGCCCGGAGTCGTCCAGTTTGTTCTCAATGATTACAAGACCGCCTTGCTTATCGATAGCCAACAGGTCCAGACGCTCGCGGGTGTCATCAAATCCGTCGAACTCTTTTTGGATGATGAGGAGTTCCTCGCCCAGAGCATCTGGCTGGTTGGCCAGCCATTCCTGCAGGTGGTTCCTCTCTGTGAAGCCCAGCTTCGAGAAGCTCACTTCTTTCAGCTTGGTGATGCGGTTGGATGCGTGATTTATGCGGAACATGGATTGACCCTGTGGGATTCCCCCAATATACCGGACAACTTGACAGTCACTGACCGACCGCTCCTGGTCGGGACGTGCCCGCCAGGACGGCGCGCCAAGTCGACATTGAGACCGGGAATTCTGGAAACTGCTAGTCTTATAGCCCTTGTTTTAACTTCGAGAGGTTGCCATGCGCTATCGCCTGCTCGGCCGAACCGGCCTGTATGTTTCTGAGTTGTGCCTGGGAACCATGACCTTTGGTGGCCAGGGATTCTGGAAAGTCATGGGCGGACTGGGACAAGACGCCGCCACCTCCTTGGTGAAACAGGCTTTTGATGCCGGTGTGAACTTCATCGATACAGCCAATGTCTATTCACAGGGTGACTCGGAAACGCTCACTGGCAACGCCATCAAGAACCTGGGCCTGCCGCGCGACGAACTGGTCGTGGCCACCAAGGCCACCGGCGTCATGAACGAGACGGCAGTAAACGCTCGAGGGCAGTCGCGGTACCACCTGATGAACGAGCTGGACGCCAGCCTGAAGCGACTGCAACTCGACCACATCGACCTGTACCAGTTGCATGGCTTTGACCCTCTTACCCCGCTGGAGGACGTGCTATCCACACTCAACGATATGGTGCGCTCGGGCAAGGTGCGCTACATCGGCCTGTGCAACATGGCGGCCTGGCAAATTATGAAGGGATTAGCGATTTCGGAGAAGAATCACTGGGCGCGTTTCGAAAGCGTGCAAGCCTACTACACCGTGGCCGGGCGCGACTTGGAGCGGGAAGTGCTGCCTCTCCTGCAAGACCAACAACTCGGCCTTATGGTGTGGAGCCCGTTAGCCGGGGGGCTGCTGAGCGGCAAGTTCACTCCTGACGGGAAAGGTCCGGAGGGCACACGCCGCGCGAGCTTTGACTTCCCGGTGGTTGACAAGGCGCGCGCCTTCCGAGTTGTTGACGCGATGCGCCCAATCGCGCAGCGCCATCAGGTGTCGGTGGCACGGGTGGCGTTGGCCTGGCTGCTGAGTCGGCCTCAGGTGAGTACAGTGATTGTTGGTGTAAAGACGCCCGCGCAGCTCGAAGACAACCTGGGCGCCACCCGACTCGAGCTGGCCGCGGAGGAGTTGATGGCGCTTGATGAAGTGAGCGCGTTGCCACCGGAATACCCAGGATGGATGCTGGCGAGGCAAGGGGACGCCCGTACCAAAACGCCGGTGAAGGTCTGAGTTCGGCTATCTCTCAGGCGCGATATGAAGATTCCGTTGAATCGTTGATACAACGTAGTGACGTGGCTATGAACGCGAAGAAGAATTCATCAGGTCAGGCACGTCAAAAAGGTGATGCTTACCTGAACTTCGAACCGAAGGAGGTGACTGGCTAAGTTGCAGAGACGGCGGTGAATGACGACTCTCGAAAGATAGCGCCTCGCCGAGTTCTGGAGGGTGTAAGAAGTTTTGTGTAAACGGTCTTTTGGCAGGAAACTGCTGTCTTGCATGGAGCAATGATGACCGTAGAAATGAAACCCTTACCCAGCGACCTGATTGATGCGCTGCTGGCGGACTACAAAAAGCCCGAAGA
>JAUSMV010000021.1 GCA_030645235.1 Parvibaculum sp.
TTTTCTGCGTTCAGGGATCAAGGGCAAGACCGTTCTGGATTTATCCCGTGATCTGCTGCTGCGCTTCGGGAGTCTGACTCGTATCCTGACAGCAACGCCAGAAGAGTTTTGTTTGCAGGACGGTCTTGGGCTGGCGAAGTATGTACAACTGCAGGCCATGCTGGAGCTGTCGCAACGTCATTTGCGGGAGCAACTGGAAGATCGCGATGTCTTGACCAGCTCGGAGCTGACTCGTCAGTACCTGCGCGCTCGTCTGAGCAAGTATGAGCATGAGGTGTTTGCGTGTCTATATCTGGATAACCAGCATCGCGTGGTCAATCTGGAGGAGTTGTTTTCAGGCACGATCGATGGGGCGGCGGTCTACCCCAGGGAAGTAGTCAAGCGGTGTCTGCACAACAATGCGGCGGCGGTGATATTTGCCCATAACCACCCGTCAGGCGTAGCGGAACCAAGCAGAGCCGACGAGATGCTTACCATCGCACTGAAGTCGGCGCTGGCGCTAGTCGATGTGAAGGTGCTAGACCACTTCATCATCGCCGGAGCAGATTCACTGAGCTTTGCTGAGCGTGGGCTGTTGTAATTGTCTGAAGTCGCTACCCGCTTACCATTGAGTGAAGTATTCCAGTATGTAGCTCATTTGGTGAGCTACTACACGGGGTAATATGTTGAAGACTTACATCGTTAAGGAATCGTATTATGCCGGGACCAATGTCTGCAGCCGTAAACAACTTAGCCCTACCCTCCCCAAACGCTACGTGTCTTGGGTAAGAAGTAAAACAGCGGTAACAGCCACCCCCAAAACCCTGCATAATTCACAAATTCAGTTGGAATAAATTTCCGGCACCACGAACGAAGGTTATGCACGCATGGCAATAAAGAAATCCGAACTCTATTCCTCCCTCTGGAAATCCTGCGATGAACTACGTGGGGGCATGGATGCCAGCCAGTACAAGGATTACGTTCTCATCCTCCTGTTCATCAAATACGTCTCCGACAAATACGCTGGTGATCCCAACGCCCTGATCGACGTGCCTGCCGGTGGCGACTTTGCCGACATGGTGGCGGCCAAGGGCGACAAGGAGATCGGTGACAAGATCAACAAGATCATCGGCAAGCTGGCCGACGCCAACGACAGTCTCAAGGGCGCGATCAACGTCGCCGACTTCAACGACGAGGAAAAGCTCGGCAAAGGCAAGGAGATGGTGGATCGGCTCACCAAGCTGGTGTCCATTTTCGAGGGGCTGGACTTTGGCGGCAACCGTGCCGAGGGTGATGACCTGCTGGGCGACGCCTACGAATACCTGATGCGCCACTTTGCCACCGAATCCGGCAAGAGCAAGGGGCAGTTCTACACCCCGGCAGAAGTCTCGCGCATCATGGCTATGGTCATTGATCTGGGCAAAGCGAGTCGCGCTGACCAGAGCATCTTCGACCCCACCTGTGGTTCCGGCTCGCTGCTACTCAAAGCCCACGATGAAGCCAAAAGCCGCACCGGGCTGGACCTTGCGCTTTACGGGCAGGAGATGGACAACGCCACCTCTGCGCTGGCGCGGATGAACATGGTGCTGCACGACTGCCCAACGGCAGAAGTCTGGCAGGCCAATACCCTCTCCAGCCCGCACTTCAAGAATGCTGATGGCGGCCTCAAGACCTTCGATTTCGTGGTGGCTAATTTCCCGTTCTCCAACAAGAACTGGACCAGCGGCCTCGATCCGGTCAACGATCTGTATAACCGCTTCGAGTACGGCATCCCCCCCGCCAAAAACGGCGACTATGCCTTTTTGCTGCACATCCTCACCTCGCTCAAGAGCACCGGCAAGGGCGCGGTCATCCACCCCCACGGCGTGCTGTTCCGGGGTGGGGCGGAGGCGGTGATCCGCAAAAACATCGTCAGGCGGGGACTCATCAAGGGCATCATCGGCCTGCCCGCCAACCTGTTCTATGGCACCGGCATCCCGGCCTGTATTCTGGTGCTGGACAAGGAAGGTGCTGCCGGTCGCAAGGGCATCTTCATGGTCGATGCCAGCAAGGGTTACATCAAGGACGGCAACAAAAACCGCCTGCGAGCGCAGGACATCCACAAGATCGTGGATACCTTCACCCGTCAGCTGGAAACACCCAAGTATGCCCGCATGGCGCCGCTGGCCGAGGTTGAGGCCAACGACTTCAACCTGAACCTGCCGCGCTACATCGACAGCACCGAGCCGGAAGACTTGCAGGACATTGAAGCCCACCTCAAGGGCGGCATCCCCAAGCCCGATATTGACGGCCTTGCCGCCTACTGGCAGATCTTCCCCAACGTGCGCCGCGAACTCTTTGCCGATGCAGACCGCCCCGGCTACAGCCAACCCAAGGTCGAAGCCAGTCAAGTCAAGGCTGCCATCTTCGGCCACCCCGAATTCACCGCCTTCAACAGCCAAGTCACCCAGTTGTTCGGCACATGGGAAACGGCCAACACCCCGCTGCTCACCGGCATCCAGCAGGGTGACCGCCCCAAGGTGCTGATCGAGACACTCTCGGAAAGCCTGCTGGAAACCTTCCGCAGTGGAGATGCGATAGCCTCACTGGTCGACCCCTACGGCGTCTATCAGCATCTGATGGACTACTGGGCCGAAACGATGCAGGACGACGCGTGGATGATCGTCAGTGACGGCTGGAAAGCAATACAGGACAACAAGCCCAACACCGACCTGATTCCGCCCGCGCTGATCGTCGCCCGTTATTTCGTCGCCGAGCAGGCCGCTATTGAACAACTCGAAGCCGGGCGCGATGCCATCAGCCGCGAGATGGAGGAGTTGGACGAGGAACATGGTGGCGAGGATGGGCTGCTGGCGGAAGGCAAGACCGACAAAGGGAAACTCAGCGCCAAGAGCGTCAAGGATAGGTTGAAAGCCATCAAGGGCGACAAGGATGCTAAAGACGAACTCAAGATGCTAGAAGCCTATGTGGCACTGATCGACAAGGAAGCGACTGCCAGCAAGAAAGTGAAGGACGCGCAAAAGGCGCTCGATGCCAAGGTCGCCTCCAAGTACAGGCAACTGAGTGATCCCGAGATCAAGACGCTGGTGGTGGACGATAAATGGATGGCTGCGCTGGGGATGAGCGTGCAGGGCGAACTGGATCGCGTCAGTCAGGCACTCACCGGGCGCATCAAGCAACTGACAGAACGCTACGCCACGCCGCTGCCCAAGATGACCGCCGAACTGGAAACACTCGCCGACTGCGTGGACGAACACCTGAATAAAATGGGCTTCGTATGGAAATGAGGCCGGGATACAAGCAGACCGAGGTGGGGGTGATACCGGAGGATTGGAAAGCGACCACCATCGGAGATGTCGCATCCTTCTCGGGTGGCTCGCAACCACCACGGCACACCTTCAAATTCGCGCCCACTAAAGGTTACATTCGTCTCATTCAGATAAGGGACTACAAATCCGACGCTTTTGAAACCTACATCCCGGATTCGCTTGCACAGAAGCGTTGCACAGCCAACGACATAATGATTGGGCGATATGGTCCCCCGGTTTTTCAAATTCTGCGAGGAATCGACGGGGCTTACAACGTCGCCTTGATTAAGACCGTGCCATCGGATCGAATAGACCGAGACTATTTGTTTTATGTTCTGAAGCAGGAAAAGCTTTTTCAGTTGATCGACGCTTTGTCGCGCAGGTCATCCGGACAAACCGGCGTTGAAATGCCGGCCCTAAAGGGATATGGCCTACCACTCCCAAATCCCCCCGAACAACGCGCCATCGCCGCCGCGCTGTCGGATGTAGATGCTCTGCTCGCCAAGCTCGACCAGTTCATCGCCAAGAAGTGCGACCTCAAACAGGCCACCATGCAGCGACTCCTCACCGGACAGACCCGGCTGCCGGGATTTAGCGAGGAGTGGGAGGTGAAGCGGCTGGGCGATATTGGCGATTGCCTACGCGGCGTAACGTATAAAGGCGATAGTGATCTTTCACCCTACGACACTGCACACACGAAACGGCTTCTTCGCTCGAATAATGTTCAAAACGCCACTGTTGTGACCACGGATATTCAATTCGTGAATGCCGCACGGGTGTCAGAAAACCAGTTGCTCAGAGACAACGACATTCTCATTTGCATGGCAAATGGAAGTAAGGCGCTGGTCGGCAAGGCAGGATTATTTACGGTGAGCGACGGCTACAAATATACGTTTGGGGCGTTTATGGGTTGCTTCCGTTCCAATTCCGTCGAGTCCAATGCCACATTCGTTTTTTTCCTGTTTCAGACAGGACGCTACCGAAATTACATCAACAATCTGCTTGCCGGTTCCAGCATCAACAATCTGAACCCGAGCAGCATCGAGTCTCTTGAGTTTCCAATTCCGCTCCTTCCAGAACAAACCGCTATCGCCACCGTCCTTTCTGACATGGACACCGAACTCGCTGCCCTTGAAGCCCGCCGCGACAAGACTCGCGCCCTCAAGCAAGGCATGATGCAGGAGCTACTCACTGGAAGGATTCGTCTCGTATGAGTAACCAGCCCGATCTCGCTGAGGGGAGATATCTTCTGTATCTCGATATTTTGGGTTTTAGTGAACTTGTGCGAACAAAAGGAAAATCCGAAGTTCTCGCCACCATAACCGAAGCACTGCATTCTTTCGGACGTTGGGAGGAGCTTAACCAATGCTTCCGAACAATATACTTCTCTGATACTTTTTTGTTCTATCAAGAATCCAAAGGGTACGGTAGCTGGGCGTTCTGTGACGTCTACGCGATTGGAGCTTTTGTCCTGACCAGATTACTCGCAAAGGGTATTCCAGCAAGAGGGGTGATTACTTATGGTGATTTTGATGTTCACCATGATGTGGCAGGAAGGCACCAAGTATATTTTGGGCAGGCTTTTATTGAAGCGCATGAGGCTGAGAAAAAAGAGGGATGGTTGGGTATATCAATACAGCCATCTGCATGGTTACCGTTTGAGACCGGCTCCCCCGGAATCATTGCAGCATTTGAGCAAGAGAAAGTGTGGATTCGGCGTAACGACAACGTACTGCTTCTGAATCCATTCATTAAGCTGCGTGGTTGGCATCCTGAAGATTTAATTGGCGAGATTGATGCGCCCTATATGGAATGGGATAGGCCGGATTTTCCCAACGAGATTCTGGCATTCAAATTCCTGCGCGAACAAGCAGACCTCTTTGCCGAAAGACGAGATTTTACTGGCCGTGTGGCAGCCAAATATCACAACACGAACGCCCTCCTGAAAAAAATGTTCGGCCCAGACCTTTATGCTTGGGCCTGTAAAATAAGCGAATTGCAGGGTGAAAGGGTGATATGAGCACTGTCGGCCAAATCGAAAAACGGACCCAAGCCCGCATCGTTGCCTTGTTCCGGGAACGTCTTTGTTACGACTACCTCGGCGACAGGACTGACCTCGACAACCGCAATATCGAGCTGACCCTGCTGCGCGGCTGGCTGGTAAAGCAGGACGTGGGCGAGCCGCTCATCAACCGGGCGCTGCATGAACTAAACCGAGTAGCGACGGACAGCAGCAAGCACCTCTACGAGCGCAACAAGGAGGTCTACGATCTGCTGCGCTATGGCGTCAAGGTGCAGCCCGGTGCGGGCGAGAACCGGGTCACGGTCTGGCTAATCGACTGGAAGCACCCGGAGAACAACCACTTCGCCATTGCCGAGGAAGTCACGGTTAAGGGCGCGGATGCCAAAGCCAGCACCAAGCGCCCGGACGTGGTGATCTACATCAACGGCATCGCGCTGGGTGTGCTGGAACTGAAACGCTCCACCGTGTCGGTGGCCGAGGGCATACGCCAGAATCTGGATAACCAGAAAAAGGAGTTCATCCAGCCCTTTTTCTCGACCATGCAGTGGGTGATGGCGGGTAACGACACCGAGGGGCTGCGCTACGCCACCATCGAGACACCGGAAAAATATTACCTGCGGTGGGTTGAGGACGGAGGCCCTTACGTGGGTGAGCCCAATCTGCTGGATCGCCACCTGTTGCAGGTTTGCCGGAAGGCGCGGCTGCTGGAGCTGATTCACGATTTCGTGGTGTTCGATGCAGGCACCAAGAAGCTGTGCCGCCAGAACCAGTATTTCGGCGTGAAGGCGGCGCAGGAGTTCATCCAACGCCGTGAGGGCGGGATCATCTGGCACACACAGGGCAGCGGCAAGTCGCTCACCATGGTGTGGCTGGCCAAGTGGATACGCGAGAACCGAGGGGGTGCGCGGGTACTGATCATCACTGACCGCACCGAGCTGGATGAGCAGATCGAGAAGGTATTTATCGGTGTCAATGAACATATTTACCGCACCACCAGCGGTGACGATCTGATCGAGAAGCTGAATGGCACCACGGAATCATTGCTGTGCTCGCTGGTGCATAAGTTTGGCAGCAAAGGGAACGGTGAGGCAGAAGGTGACCAGGGAACCAAGGCGTTCATCGAGGCCATTCAGAAGCTGCCACCGGACTTCAAGGCCAAGGGTGACATTCATGTGTTCGTGGATGAGTGCCACCGCACCCAGAGCGGCGACCTGCACAAAGCGATGAAGGCGCTACTGCCCAATGCCCTGTTCTTCGGTTTTACCGGTACGCCCCTGTTGAAAGCGGACAAGCAAAAAAGCATTGAAGTTTTTGGTCGCTACATCCACACCTACAAATTCGACCAAGCCGTGCGTGAGGGCGTGGTGCTGGATTTGCGCTACGAGGCGCGAGACATTGACCAGCAACTGACCAACAAGGACAAGATCGACCAGTGGTTCGAGGCCAAGACCAAGGGGCTGAACGACCTTGCCAAGGCGCAACTCAAGCAGAAGTGGGGAACGATGCAGCGGGTGCTGTCCAGTCAGGACAGGCTGTCGAAAATCGTCGCCGACATCCTGCTCGACATGAACGACAAGCCGCGCCTGATGGATGGTCACGGCAACGCCATGCTGGTGGCAGGCAGTATCTACGAAGCGTGCAAGTTCTATGAGTTGTTTGCCAAGAGTGAACTCAAGGGCAAGTGCGCCATCGTCACCAGCTACGCGCCGACGGTGGCCGACACCAAGGGCGAGACGACTGGCGAAGGCGACACGGACAACCTGCTCAAGTACGGGGTGTATGCCCAGATGCTGGCCGACTGGTTCGATGAACCGGCGGAGAAGGCCATCAACAAAGCGGAGAAGTTCGAGCAGGAGGTGAAGAAGAAATTCATCGACGAACCGGGGCAGATGAAACTGCTGATCGTCGTGGACAAGCTGCTCACCGGCTTCGATGCCCCACCGGCCACCTATCTCTACATCGACAAGCAGATGCGCGACCACGGGCTATTTCAAGCCATCTGCCGCGTCAATCGACTGGATGGTGACGACAAGGAATACGGCTACATCATTGACTACAAGGACTTGTTCAAGAGTCTGGAAGGCGCGGTAGGCGATTACACCAGCGGTGCGCTGGATGGCTACGACAAGGATGACGTGGCCGGGCTGCTGGAGAACCGGCTGGATAAGGCGCGGGAGGACTTGGAAGATGCCCGCGAGGCGGTCAAGGCGCTGTGCGAGTTCGTGGAGGCACCGAGGGATTCAGCAGCCTATTTGCACTATTTCTGCGCCAAGGATTCGGGTGACGCCGGGCAACTCAAGGACAACGAGCCGAAGCGGTTGAAGCTGTACAAGTTTGTGGCTACCTTGATTCGGGCCTACGCCAGCATCGCCAGCGAACTTGCCGAGGCGGGCTACAAGCCGGACGAGATCGAGAAGATCAAGGCCGAGGTGGATCACGCCAGCAAGGTGCGCGACGAGGTGCGGTTGGCCAGCGGTGACTACATCGACCTCAAGGCTTACGAGCCAGCCATGCGCCACCTGATCGACACCTACATCCGGGCCGAGGAGAGCGAGAAGATTTCGTCCTTCGACGACATGAGTCTGATTCAGATGATCGTCGAGCGTGGCCCGGAAGCGGTGGACGCGAAGCTCAAGGGAATCATGAAGACCGAGGAAGCGGTGGCCGAAACCATCGAGAACAATGTCCGCAAGCTCATCGTCAACGAGTCGCCAGTTGATCCGGCCTACTACGACAAGATGTCGAAGCTGCTGGATGCGTTGATCGAGCAGCGGCGTAAGGGCGTGGTGAGTTACAAGGAGTATCTGGAGAAGATCGCCCAGCTGACCAAGGAGGCAACGATGCCGGGGGGTGGGTCGGGCGGCTATCCGGCGAACGTGAAAACAGCAGCGCAGCGGGCACTCTATAACAATCTGGGCAAGGACGAGGGGCTGGCGCTGGCAGTAGATGCAGCGTTACATAGCAGTCGCATGGATGGCTGGCGGGGCAATGCGATGAAGACTAAGCGGGTGCGGTTGGCAATCAGGGAAACGCTGAACGGTGACGATGCTTTAACCGACCAGATTTTGGAACTGGCGAAGCACCAGAATGATTACTGAGACTCACCAGCTCACGGTTAGCGGCATCAAGGTGGAAGTAGTCCGCAAGGACATCAAGAACCTGCATCTTGGCGTCTACCCACCACATGGTCGGGTGCGGGTGGCGGCACCGCTGGTAGTCAGCGATGAGGCTGTGCGGCTGGCCGTGATCGACAAGCTGGGCTGGATCAAGCGGCAGAGGGCCAAGTTCGCCAGACAACCGCGCCAGTCACAACGCGAAATGGTGAATGGCGAGAGTCATTACTTTCAGGGTCGGCGCTATCGCCTGCGTGTACATGAGCACGATGCACCGGCTAGAGTGGCGGTGCGCGGTATCACCAGCCTCGACCTGTTCGTTCGCCCCGGCACCAGCCCCGAGCAGCGGGAAGCGGCTCTGTTGAGCTGGCATCGTGAACAACTCAAGGCATTGATCCCGTCTTTGCTGGAGAGGTGGCAGCCGATCCTCGGCGTTCAGGTCGCCGACTGGGGTATCAAGAAAATGAAGACCAAGTGGGGGAGCTGCAACCCCGCTGCACGGCGCGTCTGGCTTAACCTTGAGCTTGCCAAGAAGTCACCCCAGTGCCTTGAGTACATCCTCGTGCATGAGATGGTGCATCTGCTGGAGCGGCATCACAACGACCACTTCGCCGAGCTGATGAATAAATTCATGCCGCAGTGGCGGTTATACCGTGAAGAGCTCAACCGTTCAGCACTGGGACACGAGGAGTGGGGTTACTAATTGGATGCTCTGGTTTGGTGAAATTCGGTAGGCTCGCAACATAAACTGGAGATGGCGTGACATGGATGAGCAACTTGCCCAGCTATCGAAGCTCGGCTACAGCTTTACAAGGCCATTTGTTGTTGATTTGCACATTCAATTGACCCCCTTCGACTGCCTTTTGCATCGAATACTTGACACGTCGCCAGTCAGTGGCCATGCCGTCTTGCGTTAATCTGCAGGGGTCAAAATTAGTTGCAACACTGGGTCAGTTTTCTCTGCAATTCCACATGCTTGATGGAGGCGGCCACAGTACGCCGATGCGCCACAGCGCGGAAAGGGTTTGCGTATGGGCCGCCTGTATTGAGAGTAGTACAGTTTCAGGAATTTGCCAGTTTCCACCCTGCTAACAATTGCTAAGGCTTTCTAAGGTTATCCAGCTGACGCAATGTTGGGTTTTGTTAGGTTTTGCCAGCTGACGCGAGGTTAAGTTTTGTTAGGTTTTGGCTAAGGCCGGAACCCCCTTTTTGGTTAGCTTATTCTCTGTAGTTGGAGGCAGCGGTACTTGTCCGGTGTCCGGTAGACAATGAGTGTGCCCCCTCTCCCTCCTTTTTTGTGGATGTTAATGGGAGCAATCTGGGTCAGCGGTACTATCCTAGCGCCTTCCAGACAATCACCCCCGCCAGTGATGGGTCATGTTTTGAATTGTGGATGCGCGTATTTATGACCATTGAGGTACCCGGTTCTAGTCTTCTGAAGAATGAATGCCCCCCATCAATCCTGGTGCAGGGAGTTTTGACTCCAGTAACGCGCGCGCGAGGGAAAGTGAGTTAGCAACATCATGGGATTACCCCATCGCCCTTGTGAGTGAGCCTGAATCACTTTCCAACCCCTCCCGTCCGGTATTGAGGGAACCTGAAACCAGTTGGGCCGGGAATTTTCTTACATCGTTGCTATTTGAATTTATGATGCCGCTATTTTATGGAAGATTTACTTTCCGGGATTTAAATAGGGTAGACAAATTGGTGCTATGCAACACCCTTAGTAACATTTTAATCCGATAGAAAATAAGATATTCATATTTTACAAATACATGGTGAATTTATAGAAATCCTGCCCGGCCACTGAATGCAATAACTTACATAAAGATAGTTCTAAGATTTGCTACAAATACTCTAGATTAGGTCCAACCTAGCACGCTGCAAACATAACCATTCGACATTTCTTTCTTCGACTGCATATCACCTTTCTAGAACAAGCCAAGCCAACTAGTTTCGGCAGTAGGATAGTGACTACTCAAGCCTCGTAGGATACGATACCGGCAATCCCGTCAAATGTTTGATTAGGCGCATTACGTCTGGCAGATTTAGCACAGTAAACACGCTTTTTGAAATCCCTGTCCGTACGCATAAGAAAAGGTGCGAAATGATAGATTTTCTAACATCCTCAATATTTACTCACTGCATTACGTTTGTGCTTGGCGCTGGCGCTGGTTGGGCTGTAAATATAAGGATTCACAACAACAGCAATCATTCGAACCAATCAAAAAGCCATGTGAATGGTGATCAAGTTGGACGCGACAAAATAAATTAACTATTACAATAAAATATTATGTTTAAAAAAATAGGTCCGGAAACATCGCCAACGAAATCAGATCAGAGGAATAGTATTGTAAGTGGCGACCAGGCTGGTCGAGATATTAATATTACAACTAATATTCGCCCAGCAACCACGTCGGCTATTACCGCTCTCTACAAAAGACTCGATTCCGAAATCAGCGAAAACAGCCAACTTCAAGAAAAGGTAGACGATCTAGAATACTATCTTCGGGAAGCAGAATTCAGTCTAGGAAAAACACTTAGAGAAAAGCTAATTGACGGCGGACGTGCATCTGAAGTCACATTAGCAACAATTCAAAAAGAGAGAGCAAGCAAAAAGCTTCATCGGCATTCCACGAAAATATCCGCACAGAAAATCTATGCATTCATTCTCTCAAAACTTCACAATGATTTTCGAGCATACATTACGCCATTGATTGAGAATAATTATGATAAAGCTGTAGTGGAAGAAAGGATATCTGAGAAAGTTATTGAACCGACTTTAACTTTCTTGGAGTCAAACATCCTTGAGCTTACACACGACGATATAAAAGGGCTTATATACTTACTAACCGGAAATTGTCATTTGGAGTGGGCTGTTTATGCTAACGTACCATCCAATATTTGATGTCAATCACTGCCTTTTCAGAATCATATTTTTGCTAGGAAGATTAAATAAAATTCCTCACGAAGTCGATAAAATAAGGCTATTTGACTTCTATTTAAGCGCACCATATGCAATAAAACTTTTTAGAACAAATTCTCGTAAAATGCTTTCAGAAAGAAATTCAATTTTAAATAAATTATCTAGATATGATGAAATCGATAATTCAAAATTTCTATTTTATGAAGCAAAAATATTGCAAATTACCGTACTAAGTTACTTGTCGGCGAAGAATATAATATCAACAGAAGAGTATAAGAATAATCGAGTAGTTATTAATTTAAGTAACTCCAATCCCATTATCGATGACATTAAAGATAAGCAAAAAAGTATACCAATGGATGTAATGAACCTCATCGAAAATGAGTTACAAGATATGCCATTGCTTGGCAATGATGGATTAAAAGATCGGTCCAATCTATTGGAATACCGCTATGACGCACTATAGTCCCACCTTAACAGTACACAGGCTCTTGATATCGAAAGGAGGCGGTTTCGTCTATAACGAAAAATTTCACATTGGCCTAAACGTTATTCGCGGACAAAATAGCAGCGGAAAAACGACAATAGTAAAAGCTCTAGTGTATGGGCTTGGAGGGGCCATTCCGAACATGGCCAAGGAGCTGAAATTATGTGATTACGTTATTGTAGAAACAAAAATTAATGACGATTTTGTCACGCTTAAGAGAAATATTTCCGAATCGAATAGTGAAGGCATGGAGATTTTTTGGGGAAGCTATGACGAAAGTATTTCTGCAGACATATCTTCATGGAACCTATATTCATATCGGCGATCCGAGACAAAAGAAAGCTTTACGCAAGTATTATTCCGAGCGATGGATATGCCCGAGGTCAAGGGCTATCAGACTGCTATTGTAACCATGCATCAAATTCTTCGCCTAATGTACGGAGACCAAAGCACTCCAGGCAATGAGGTCTTCACGTCAGACACCTTTGATTCGCAAGATGTCCGACAAGCTGTAGGTGACTTATTATTTGGAATATATGATGACGATTTATATAACGCAAAAAAATCAAAAGATATAGATTCTAAAAATTTATCTCTATCAATCTCGGAGCTAAGGGGGCTTTTCAGAGTTCTCAACAAGTCGGAAGGAGAGTTAAACTTCCTAAACTATGATCAAGAAATAGCGGAAACGCAAAATAAGATAACATCACTTAGATTGAGCATGTTATCCATTTTTTCTGGTGAGTTAGATATCAATGACAAGGAAATAGCTAGCGAACTAAAGCAAGAAATTTTAAAAATTGAAAAATCGATTTCCAAGATGAAATCTGAATTTCTTGGACTTTCAGAAGAACTAGATAGTGTCTCTTTCGAAATATCCGACTCTGAAATGTTTATTAGCACCTTGATTCACAAAGCCAATTGTTTAGATGACGCGATCAACATTAAAGGTATATTCGAGGCAATAAGCTTCGAGTTCTGCCCGTCCTGCCATGCACCACTAACGGATTTTTCAAGAGAAAGCGACCAGTGCCACTTGTGCGGATCAAAAGCTGAGCCTGGAGGAAATAGAAATCATCATAGAATGAGAAATGATATTTACAACCAAATCACCGAATCAAAAAGCTTACTTGTTGACAGAATTTCCAGAAAAAGTAGTCTCGAAATTGAAATACCATATATAAGAAAAAAAATATCTGCTATGGAATCGAAGTATCGAGCAATTACAACCGGAATAAAAACGAATAGAGAGGAGATAATTGCACAGCTATCAAACGAAATTGGCTCTCTTGAAAGAACAATGCAATTTTATACAGACCAAAGTAAAATATTCGATGAAATTGGACAGTTGATTCGATCAAGGGACGAGCTACAGAGCAGCGTACATAATGCAGACTTGAAAATCAGGGCTATAATCAATGGGCTTGAGGCGCGCAGACTGAAAGTGTCTGGTGATATATCTAAAGAGATAGTTTCCATTCTTAATCAGGATCTACATCGACAGGACGCGTTTAGAGATGCCAATTCCTTCACAATAAATTTTGAAAAAAATAAATTTTCAGTTGATGGGGACGATGTTTTTTCAGAAAGCTCTACAGTTTTTGCAAAGAATGCCATGCTTCTTGGTTTTCTATCTGCATCGATGAAGAACGATTTAATGAGATTCCCTAGATTTCTAATTCTGGATGGCATTGAGAATGGTGGAATGGAGAGGGATAGATCATACAATTTTCAGAATATTATTAAGAAAATTTCCGATAATTTTGTGCTTGATCATCAAATCATAATTACAACTGCGCAAATATCGCCAGACATTGAGGGCACACTTGCAACTGTAGGAGAGCCTTACACTGGCACAAATAAATCACTAAAGTTTTCGAGAAATATTATCTAGCCACTAGAACAGTATCATCGATAAATTTCTCCTTTAGTAGCAGACAACTGACAATGAAGGAAATCCTTAATAGCTTCTTCATATATTTTATTTTGATGATTAAATTTTAAGTTTAGATTCCAGAAAGTTTCTTACTAATTTAGAAACCATCGTTTCCAGTACAGTTATTGACAGAACTCCAAGTGTGCAATCAGCCCGCAAGCCCGGCGGGGCCGGGCATGCCGGTCTGATTGGCACGGCGGGATATCGTCCATTGATGTATCCGCGTCACTTAATTCTCAGCGCCGTTCGTAACGCCTACGATCTGGTTTCCTTTCGGTTCGCCATGTCTGCCGCACTCATCACTGAATTCTCTTAGTGGTTTAATCGGTTGGTCTTTCCTGTTTATCTGGGTGCCGCCAAATAGATTGGTAAATAGTTCCCAGTTCCCCGAGTCAGCAGCGGCACGCGCTTCCTCAAATAGCCCTTCAGGTGCCGTAGTGATTTTTCTTAGTTCGCGCCAGCATGTAACCGATGGGCCACCGAACTGCTGAAACTGGCGAATCTTGTGGATGCATGCCCAAGCCGAGACTCTTAGAGCGCTCTTTTTTGCATCCTGTCCGTTAACACTCCACTGATCCTAATAGCTCCATTAGCTTACTCCGGTAGCCGTCAAGAAATGTAGCAAAAGCTCGGGCAGATTCTGCGAGTTGTCGATATTTGACCGCACACCCGAAGCTATCGGGGCGAACCATCTGATCTTCGCGGTAGAAGCTCCCAAACTGGTTGACCCCTTTACGGAAGTCGAGCACTGCATCGTAGCCTAGACGGTCTGCATCTTTCTTGAGGGGGCCGACCCAAGCGCCGAACTTGTCCAAGGCTACAAATGCATGGAACTCGCCGTTATCTGAGGTGAAACCAAATTTGAGAGTGCTATTGGTGCCCTGCGACCCGAATTGAAGGGCCTCAAGCTGTTCAATCACTAGCGCAGCCGCCTGATGCGCTTCTGCGGGCACAAGCTCAAGGAGGGTGGTCTTTGTAAGCGGGACAGAGGCTGCCTTTACCGGGCGGGATTCTTTTGTTTTTCCGCCTGAAGCAATCTGAAGTTCATCCGTGACAGTAGCGGTAGTTGTCGCGGGCGTTTCATTCCGAATGTCTACGACCACGACATGGCGAGAAATCTCTCTGGTCTTCAGCAGCGTCTTGGGAATGATCACTCGCTGGCCATCAGGAAGTTCATAAAAACGTAGCTCAACCATACCAAACATAGTGGGCGAGTTCCTGCCACTCTTGTTCATCCAGTGGGTGATGCGCTCAACGCTGGTGTGGATGCCATCGGCCACCACCAAAAGCAGTATTTCACCTGTACGCATGTAGCGCTCAAGTGCCTCCTCGAAGTTGTCTGGCACCCCTGTCATTAGACCCTGATCGACTTGGCCGAATACTCTAGCTCGGATGGTTTCATCATTGCGGAGCAGTGTGCCGTTTCGATCACCACGCCGAGCTCGTGACTCGAGTTCGAGGAGAGGCATGTTATTAACCGCCATGCCGTACTGGAGAGTTTGGATAATCACATCCCGGACAGCTTCCGGGTTGCGATGCAACTTGGTTTCCACCAGTACGAGGTGGCCATCATTCGTCACCAGCAGGTTATCAATGAAACCTTGCCGCTCACCCAAGTCCACGGGGATTTCTCGGCCCAGAGAACAAACGCTGCTCACGGCAGGGTAGAAATCCCGGATCGGCAGAATCTCGGGAGTCTGGTCAACAACCCTTTGGAGCAGCGTTTCATCAAAACAAGCGAGATCGTCTCTCGCAAAAGAAATCGACCTTAGTGTGCTGATTGGGGCTTCATTGTCCCCGGACAGTAGTGCCGGAATTCCTCGTGCCATACACCCTCACTGATATTGGCTGTGCTTCTACGATAGGGATAGCCGTAGAACTATGCGCCATGGATTCTATACGGATGAA
Source organism: Parvibaculum sp. (assembly GCA_030645235.1). Taxonomy (GTDB): domain Bacteria; phylum Pseudomonadota; class Alphaproteobacteria; order Parvibaculales; family Parvibaculaceae; genus Parvibaculum. Next base: position 15,681 of record JAUSMV010000021.1, read on the forward strand.
CCACAAAGTGCCCAATATATTGTGAAGACATCGCCACCCCTCGGAACTATCTTGGTTCAGATAAATGGGGGGTGTGTTTGGAACCGGAAGCGGCGTTTGGGGTGATTTTGAGGGAGCTTAGAAAACGGCAAAAACTGTCGCAGGAAGCACTCGCCCACGAAGCTGGTCTTGAACGTAACTATGTTTCTTTGCTTGAGCTGGGAAGGAATAGCGCCAGCGTGAAGATAATTTTCAAACTTGCTCCTGCACTCGGCCTGTCCGTAGCCGAATTCATGTCCTTGGTAGAAACCAAGTCCCTAGAAGAGTATTCTGAATAGCAGCAGAGTCTTGGCTACGATTGCCCTGTGGCCTAACAGTCCCAAACCGCGCACAGCAGGTTTCTAGCTTACCTCCCACCCCTACCATCAAACCACGGCAACAATCGCGTCAGCGATCTTATAACGAGCTCAAGGGGTAACCTAGCGCCGCCTTTCCCTTGCACTTTTATTTTTGCCGTTTACGCCACTTCCAAGGTGGTGTTGGTTCAGAATCAGCCCATAGGATGATTTGGCTGAATGCGCAAGGCTGCTGGCGCCCAGCGTGGCACACTATCAGTCGAAGTATGGCGAGCTGCCTCTCGATGAGACCTTGTCCTGTCCATGATCGGCATGACCAAGCCCAATGAGGAGCAAGTTAGATTTATGGCAGCCGGGATGGAGGTGCTGGTCGGTGTGCTGGGGGGCGTAGTTACAGGAATCGGACAATCGAAGCATTGAGTTCCGACTGGGTGAGTTGGGCACTGCTAATCAATGCGGGTATTTATGAGGGTATGTTGTTAGCTATAGTGTTATAAAACTATTTATAATCAATGCGTTGTGTATTATTGGATGATCTTTGCCCACAACCATCCGTCCGGCATCGCTGAGCCAAGCCAGGCGGACGTCTCCATTACCCAGCGTCTGAAGATCGCGCTGAATACCATAGATGTCAGGGTGTTGGATCATATTGTGGTGGGCAGCAGGGACGTGGTGTCTTTCGCCGAGAGAGGCTTGCTGTAAGTGATCTGCGGGCCGAGTCAGCTTTTGTGTTGCTATTGGCAGGCCGTTTTGGTATAAAACGCAGCTCTTTTTTTGGCAAGTTGGCAGCAAGACTCCGCTGGGCGTCGTGCATCAGGCTTGCCGCCGATCATTCGGGTTATGTAACGAGGCAAGGCAATGGCAAACGTATGTATAGTAACCGGTAAGAAACCGCTTACAGGCAACAAGAGTTCTCACGCGAACAACACAACCAAGCGTCGCTTTTCTCCCAACATCCATACGCATCGTTTTTGGGTGGAGTCTGAAAATCGCTTTGTGAAACTAAAGCTTTCCACAAAGGGCA
>JAUSMV010000015.1 GCA_030645235.1 Parvibaculum sp.
GGCCCGTGTTGAATGCGCACCCCCAACACCTGCTGCACCAGCCACAACAGTTTTTTGGCATTGCCATGCAAAAACCCGAAGTCTCTGGCACGTCGGAAGCCCTTGGGCAACACGTGTTGTAACAGCAAGCCCACAAACTCCTCGCCCTTGAGTGTGCGGATTTGATATTGCTTCGTTTTGCTGTCCTGGTAACGGAAGCTCACGTTTGTGCCGTCGTCACTGATGATGTTGTTTTCAGCAATCACGCCCCGGTACAGATAGCGCGCCAGGTAAGTTAAGGCGGGTAAGCCTGAGCCAACGGCTTTGCAATCCACCACCCACGCCTGCGGCAGATCAGCAGGTAAACACAGGCCCTGCTGTCGCAGTGCCTGCAGCAACCGCGCCCGGAACACCTTGGCAAGGGATTTATGGTGGAACAGATATTTTGCCTTTCCGCGTAGAGCCTTCCATTGCCGCCGTTCTTGGTTGATGCCGCCTCCGGGCACCACCACATGCACATGCGGGTGGTAGTCGAGTCGACGAGTGTGGGTGTGCAGCACGGCCGTCATGCCCAGCTGGCCGTTGAGGGATTTGCTGTTACGCCCGAACTCTTGCAGCGTGCTCACGGCACAGGCGAACAGGGCCGAGTACACATCCTTGGGATGTTGCCGTGCCAGCGCCCGTAGCTGCGCGGGCAAGGTAAAGGTCACCATGAAGTAGTTCACCGGCAACAGTTTGTGCTGTTGCCGCTCCAACCACTGGGCCGTGTCGTGGTGCTGGCATCGCGGGCAACTGCGATGGCCGCACGAATGGAAGGCTCCCTGGTGGTGCGCACAGCCCTGGCAATACAGCCGCATCTGGCCGCAGTGGGCGGTACGGCATTGTTGGATGGCGCGCACCGCATGGTGCTGTTCTGGGGTGAGCGCTGAGCTGTGCTGCCATTTGGGCAGGTAGCGAGTCAGGATGGGGTGCAGTTCCATGCTACACCTTGCTTGCCGCGCGAGGTTGCTCACGGCGCTGCCCACGCTCACTCCCCAGCAAGGCTTGCAGTTGATCCACCATGCGGTTGATGAACACAGAAGACTGTTGCTGCACGCAGTCGGTGAGACGGGTATACAGAGCGGTGGTGGTAGGTGACTGATGCCCCATCTCCTGCTGGATAGCCCGCAGGTTCAAGCCCGCTTCGATCAGGTGGGTGCCATAGCAGTGGCGCAGGCTGTGGATAGAGACATGTTTGTGAATGCCGCACTGGCGGGCAATGGTGGTGAAGGACTTTTGCAGACCACCCCGATCCATGTGAGCCTTGGCGCTGTGCTGCTCATCAGGGGTCAGGCCGGTGGGGAACAGCAGGGAGGGGTTGCGGTGAGTCGCCCAGTACCAGCGCAGGGCGAGTAACGCGGCTTCGGGCAAGATGACAAAGCGATCCTGTCGGCCTTTGCCACAGCGGATATGCACGCGCATGCGCTGGGCATCGATATCGCCCACCTTTAGGTTCAGCGCTTCACTGAGTCTCAGGCCCATGCTGTACACGATGAAGAAGTAGGTGTGGTAGCGAAGTTCGCGGGTGGATTGCAACAGATGAGCCAGCTCTGTTTGGGTGAGAATGTCGGGCAAGGATTTGACGACGGGTGGTTTGATGATATCGACCCACTGCCATTGTTGTTTGAGCACGTGGGTATAGAAGAACTGCAGGCCGTTGCGATCGAGCTTGATAGTGCTCCAGGAGTGGGTCTTGATGAGGGAAGAGAAGTAGGCTTCCAGGTCTTCGCGGCTGAGGCGGTCGGGGCAGCGGTCGAAGAAGGCAGCAATACGGCGTACGGCGCGCGAGTAGGCTTCAATGGTGCTGGTGCTTTTACCTTGGCGCGTTAGTGCATTAACATGGCGCTGGTACAGTGAGTCGAAGCGGGTTTGTTGTACTTTGTTCATCGGGATGATTCCTCAGTAGTCGTGCTCGGCATTGAGCACGTGAGGAATTATCTTTGATGCAAAACACAGGAAGGGTGTTCTGCCGCGTAGCGGCTTCGTTCAACAAACAGAACAACTGCGCGCCTTCGGCGCAGGATATCCGCTACGCGGCCGCCTGTTTTCATGGGCGTTAGCAGAATCCGCCAACCACGAGGAAATAGCATGTCAAATAAAATAAGCCTGCCAAGCAACTGGGTCTGTAACGGTGCAGAATTGAAGCCAAAAACTGGAGCTTCTTCATCCAATACGTGGGTATTATCCGGAAGGGAAATTAAGCCGAAGGTTAGTGCCTCGTCGTCAAACACCTGGGTTTGGGATGGGAAGGAACTGAAGCCGAAGGTCAGTGCCAGCTCGTCAAACACATGGGTGATTGAAGGCAATAAAACAAAACCTAAAGTCAGCGCCAGCTCATCTAACACCTATGACACCAATGGACAACCAATACTGGTTATTGCAGGACAGCTAGTTCTTCGTCTCTGGTAATAAACACTAAAGTAGGCAAATGGATGCCAGAGATTTATCTATGAGTATCACAAAGAGGTTTGAAAATTGGGCGCTGGGTTATTCCGGGTGTGACGGCGGCGAAATCGGAAGTCCATCAAACCCCAGCACCTGGGTATGTGGTATAGAGTGGGGTGGCGGTCATACGCCAGAGGCATTAGCGGCTCACATGGAAGAGGATGTGAGTCGAGCGCCAAGAGGTTATACGGACTGGACCGAAAATCTTGCCTACATCTTTAATTGGCAGGTAATGAAGTTACTTTCGGTCATTAATGGCGGTTCTGTTTCAGACTACAAAAACTTCGCAGAGACAGTTAAGCCATTTGTAGCCGGCAGCCCCGACTACTTCAAAATGAACCTCTATCCTATAGGATTTAAAGACACTAGCTTTGCTCGCTGGCACGATAACTTTTCACATATCACAGGTTTTCATGGTAAAGCAGACTACCTTCGCTGGTGCTCGACGTGTCGGTTCCCTGAAATTCGAAAATGGGCAAAGTCGGCAGCACCAGAATTGATCTTGTGCCTCGGCAAGACTTACATTCAAGATTTTCGGTCGGCTTTCCATAACAATAACGGCAGTTTTTTTCACGAAATTATTGATAACCGTGATCTGTTCTGGTGCGTCAATGATCAGGGATCAATCGTTGCGGTAATTCCATTTATGGTAAATCGAAATGGGTTGGTTAAGAATGTTTCGATACAAAAGTTCGGCGAGAGAATATCGCAATTGCTAACAAGTCAAAGCTGCGCCGGTGTTTGAAGCGTTAGGTGCCGGAGATACCAATGAAGCATATAACACTATTTTTTTGCGTCTTTCTCATGCAGTCCGCGTCATGGGCGCAGGACTATCTCCAGCCGGAGAACTCCGTCTACGATGATTCACAATTGGATTATCACGTGACTGTAGGCAAAATTCTGGGTCGCGATCTACCGTATGACTTGCCAAAGGTGGTAGTCCTTCCCGGCAACCAGAGAGAGTACATCGTCGGCGTTGCCCCAGAAGCTACTGGGTGCGCGGTAGTATTCGGCAGGGTGGACCTTCTTCTGTGGAGATATGAAGTTGCTTCTTCTGAGCCGCAACGGAGTCGTGAACTCTTGAGAGACTATCCACGAGATCCTTTGGACGTTTCGGTTACTGTTCAGCGACGAAGCGCTACTCGAACGCTGTGTGACCGTATTTCCAGCGTATGGGAGTCGGCTATTCTTCAGACTCGTTATGGGAGATCGTGCCCGCCAGATCAGCTCTGCGAAATAGTAACGGATGGAGTGTCCTACCACTTTTCCACTTGGGTGCTCGGTATGGGCACGTTAGCCGGGCAGACCCATAGCCCAAATTCGGAATCACCACCTGGGCGGCTAGTGAGCTTGGTTTCCACAATGCGGCGCTACGCGCAAGCGGATGTAGAGGTAGGGGCCAGAGAGCTTGAGCAGGCATTGGAGCGTGTCGAAGAGGCGTTGCGGTAGCACCATACAAGCGCCTGCAACGTGACGCGAGAGCGCACTTGAAGCGGGCGTTAGCCATCAAGGAGCACAGATGGAGACCTTTACAATCGTCATGGGGAGCCTCGGTGGGGTTTCCTTTGTTTTAACTGGGTTGATCGCGTATTTTGGAAATTTGCAACTCGAAAGATACAAATCTGGCTTGGAGGCAGCCACTCTAAAAATTCGTTCGCTTCTGGAAAGCTCCGTGCACGTAAGCAAGGCGCAATTCGATAAGGAGTTTTCTATCTACCAAGACATCTGGGTTCATCTGGTCAGCCTGAGAGCGACCGCGCTTTCATTGCGTCCGATGATGGATAGCCACGATCCAACGGAGTCAGAGGAACAGCGAATGCGTCGCCGGCTGACTGCATTTAGTGAATCCTTCTATAGATTCAGAGATGCGATGGAGAATAATCGACCCTTTTATGCGCACTCGGTTTACGAAAGCCTCGGGAAGATCTTCGATTTGTGCTACACGGAATCAGTTGAGTACCAGCACAAGGATCCGGGATGGAGTAAAGAGTATTGGGAATCAAGTCGAGAAAATGGTAAGAAAATTGTGGAAGCGATTGATGCTTGTTGTGAACAAATTCGTAATCGCATTTCGTCTATGTCTATTGCGCAATAATGGCTAACAAGTTCCAAGGTGATTAAATATGCTGTCAAGCCTTTTGCAAAAGGCGCAAAGGTCACGCCAGCATACTTTGGCTCTTGAACATGGGCGTTAGGCGACTACATTGAGCATCTCAGCACTCATATTTTCCGCAGCCATCTCTCAATGCATTGGGACGTTTGAGGTTGGCATAACTCCCGGAGAAGGCCGCCCGTCCTACGAAACACTAGCAGCGGCAATTGACG
>JAUSMV010000017.1 GCA_030645235.1 Parvibaculum sp.
ACTGCGCTGCAGTCCGCAGAGTCGCGTGCGGTGATTCGTTCAATCGTGGAGTTGGGGCAGAGTCTCAGTCTCAGTACGAGCGCGGAAGGGGTGGAGCATCCACGGGTGCTGGAGTTTCTGCGGTCGGTGGGGTGTGAGCGCGCGCAGGGCTATCTGATTGCGAGGCCAATGGCGGCAGCTACGGCACTCGACTGGTACTACGACCACGCGATCATCAGTATTTGAAATCTGCGCCTGAAATCAAGGGACGTTGCTGCCGAGCGCGGCATCGAGTGCCAGGCAGAACTTGATGACGACATATTCCTCGAAGTTTTCCACAGGGTCAGCGCCATCACCGAACGCCTCACTGATAGTCTCCAGTTGTTCCCGAATTTGTTCTCTGATTTGCGTCGGGTCGAGCTGGCCAGACTCCTTGCAATGCAGGGATTCAATAAGCTCGGCGGCGGCAAGCAGGCGATTCCAGAACTGAACCCGATTACCCCCCGAACTCATGACTTTGACTCCGCGACGGGATGCGGTGCCTGGCTGACTCCTATGACTTCCAGACGAACGGTCTTGGCATTGGGAAGCGCCCAGTCGATGTGGTGGCCTACCCGCAGACCGATCAACGCCGCACCAATCGGCGCGAGCACGGATACCTTGGATGCGTTCACATCGGCCTCCGCCGGATAAACCAATGTTACCGAGTTGATGGCCTGGGTCTCGGTATTGCGGTATTGCACGGTGGAGAACATGCTGACGACGTCTTTTGGCAGTTTGCGATCGGCCATGATAGTGGCTCGTTCGAGCTCCTGCTCCAGCGATTCTGTGAGCGCAGCGCCTGAGTTGACCAGTGCTGAGAGTCGTGCGTAATCCGTTTCGGATAGAGTGATTGAATGGGTTGCCATGCTATGACCTTTCGGGTATCAAAAAATGTGACCGGTTGGAGAGCCGGTAGTAGTTCGGGTGACATCGGGTACGAATTACAAACTGAAGCGACTGTCCGGGACAGTGTTCATCAGGCGATCAGGAGAGCGTGTATACCTGCCCTGATCGCCTGAGAAGGGAAGGCACGTACAGCCCTTGCGGATTCCGGGTGCAGTGACTCTATGGGATATGACGTCAAAAATTTCATGTCGGCGAGTATAACAGCTCTTTTTGCTTATACAACCGGGCTCTCCGGACCGTGCTGGCGGAGGCTGGCGTGACAATTGTAAGCCGATTTTATCCCTGTTAATGTGCGCCGCGCAGCGGCTGTCAGATTGGAAACGTTACGACTAGAGGCATCAATAAGACCTCGCCAAAAAGAGGGATCGAAATGAGTTTTGTCAGAATCAGTGCGCAACAAGCGCGTGATCTACTCGCCGGTGACGCGCTGGTGGTCGACATACGTGACCCGCAATCGTATGCCGCTGGGTGCATCGAGAACGCGGTACATATTACAGCGGACAACGTCGATAACTTTATCCAGTCCAGCGACCACAGCCTGCCATTGATTGTCTGTTGTTATCACGGCAATGCCAGTCAGAGTGCCGCAGCTTACTTTTCCGAGAACGGCTTCGCCCAGACCTACAGTCTGGATGGAGGCTATGAGGCCTGGCAGGAATTGCAGGAAGGCGGTTGGCGCTAGCCCTTCAGACTTTGCAGAAACTTCTGCGGATCGTGGTTTCTGCACCAGATCAGGAATTCATCGGCGGGCAATGGGCGTTGAAAGAAGTAACCCTGGATATGCTGGCACTCCTGTTCCCGCAGGAAGTCCAGTTGTTCGCGGGTTTCGACGCCCTCCGCGATCACCGTCAGGCCTAGAGTTCTCCCCATGGAAATGATGGCTTTCGTGATGGCCTTGTCATCCTCGTCATCAGGAATTTCCTGTATGAACGAGCGATCTATCTTCAGTGTATCGATTGGATAGTGCTTCAACTGACCGAGGGAAGAGTAGCCCGTCCCGAAGTCATCCAGTGCGAGCTTAAGACCCAGCGCTTTCATCTCCTGCAACAGTTTCATGGCGCGGCCGGGATGATTGATAACCAGGCTTTCCGTAATCTCCAGCTCCAGTCGATGGGCGGAAATGCCGGAGCGATGCAGCGCGGCCCTGACTTTGGTCATCAACTCGGGATCGTTGAACTGGCGCGCGGAGAGATTGACGGAAATGCAGAATGGAAAGAGTCCGTCTTCCTGCCAGGCGACCGCCTGCTGACAGGCCGTCATCAGGACCCACTCGCCGATGGGGATGATCATCCCGTTCTCTTCCGCGATGGGAATGAAGCGATCCGGGGCAATACTACCCAGCAGTGGATTATTCCAGCGCAATAATGCCTCAACTCCGGCGATCATGCCGCTGCGCAGATTGAGTTTGGGCTGGTAGTGCAATGACAGTTCGTTCAGCTTGAGAGCATTGCGCAGGTTCACCTCCAGGTCGAGTTTGCCCTGCGTGCGCTGGTGGATGCTGCGCGAATAGAACTGGAAGTTGTCTTTACCTTCCTCCTTGGCGACGTACATTGCCGCATCCGCGTGTTTCATCAGAGTCTCTTCATCCAGAGCATCCACGCCGTAGATGCTGATGCCTATGCTGACTGTCACCCTGCATTCCTTGTCATGGATGATAATCGGCTCGGTAAACGCGCTGAGCACGTTGTGCGCGACCTTGCCAATTTTCTTGCGATCCGTCAGTTCCTGCAGAAGGATGACAAATTCGTCGCCACCCAGCCTGGCCACCACATCGCTCGCACGCAGCGGCATGCGCAGGCGCAGTGCCACTTCTTTGAGCAGAGCATCACCCATGTGGTGACCGTAGGTGTCGTTGATGAGTTTGAATCGATCCAGGTCGATGAAGAAAACCGCGAAGGCGCGATTGGAATAGCGGGCTGCCAGACGGGTCGCCTGTTCGAGCAACTCGGTGAACATGACTCTGTTCGGCAGGCCGGTCAGATGATCGTGGGTGGCCAGATACTTGATGTGATCGGAGATGCGCTTGCGCTCTGAGACATCCTTGGCGATACCTCGGTAACCCGTGAATTGCTTTTGCTCGTCAAAGATCGGCTCGCCACTAAGGGACATGTGGTAGACCACCTGGTCGGAGTTCTCGAAACTGAACTCGAAGTCTCGAAAGCGTTCATGCTGGCTGAGAGTCAAACGGAACTGCTCCCAACTCGTGGAGGTGGGGGTGAGGCTGGTCATGTTCCACAAATGATTGCCGATCAGTTCGGCGACGGCGCGGGTGTTGCTGTCCCCGACAATCTTGCCTTCATATTTGGTAATGCGCAGCTCGCAATCCTGCTCCCAATAGAAGTCCGAGGATAGGTGGGTGAGGCTGCGGAAACGCTCCTCGCTTTCACGCAGTATCGTTTCTGCTGTCTTGCGCTGCTCTTCAAGATGGAAATTCTCCAGCGCAAAGGAGACGTTGTCTGCCATGCTCTGCAGCAGGCCGACGATCTCGTCATCGAAGGGATTTTTCTCAGTGGAGTAAAACAGCAGCACTGCGGTACTGACCTTGCTGGTCGTGAGCGGGAATGCTGCAGCAGCGGCAATGCCCTTGAGGCGTGCGACATCATGCCAGGCCTGTGTACGCGGGTCGTTCAGATAGTCATTGCTGATACTTGCCTTGCCAGTGCGAAATGCGCTTCCCGCGAGGCCGCGTCCCTCGGCAATCTGCTCATTGGAGGAGATTCTGATGTCAGTCATGAGTCTGGCAACGGCGCCGGAGGAGGCTACCGCGCGCAGGCGTTGATTGGCGTCGGGAACCAGAATGGTGGCGACGTTGAACTTGCCGCCCTTGATGGCTGCCTCGCAGACACTCTGGAACAGCGTGGCAGGGGAGTCGGCACGCAGAATGGCGGCATTGGTATCGCTCAGGGCTGAATACATCTGCTGCAGTTTCTTGGCCGCCAGCTCCGAGCGCTTGCGTCGCGTGATGTCGCGGGTGATGCCGATGATGATCCAGTGCCCATCGATGCTGACGGCGCGACTATATGTTTCCAGGTAAACCAGGCGGCCTTGCAGGCTGATGTTGGACGATTCAATGCGACTGATGGAGCCTTCGGCGATCAGCTTGCCATAGCGCGCCGACAATTCTTCGGCGCTCTCGCTGAGGGTATCGGTTGGGCTGCGCGTGAGCATCACGTCCCGTGTCAGAC
>JAUSMV010000049.1 GCA_030645235.1 Parvibaculum sp.
CTCGACATCAAGAGTGCTCGCCGTGTTGCTCAAGAGCAAAAGCGGGTGAACGTGGATTTTCCGGTGTGGATGATTGAATCCTTGGACAGGGAGGCAAGCCGTCTTGGCGTGACGCGACAGTCAATAATCAAGATGTGGGTCGCTGAACGACTCGATGCAGCGGCGGCAGTTGCTACCGAACCTGCGTCAGGATAATTCACCCGCAGCGTAATCGAGACCGTACCATTGGGGCACTTTAAATCAGGCGCTCATTCGCCCCGAATTCAATCGCTGACTGGTGCCGATAAGCCCGTCAATAGAAATGTCCTCGTCTATCAAAGGCCAATGAATTCCGTAACCTCCAGGGGAGACTTCATAGGTATTTACCTGATCTGTGGTGGCATTAGCTAATGTGCCGGAGACGTCTATTAACGAATATTCGTGCTTCATTCCATCAATCACCAAGCTGAGCATTCCATCGCAGATGTTCACGTTCTCAACAGAGTTTAGCTCGGCTTCCTCCACACCGACACCTGACTCACAATGTACTCGTACTTGCGGCGGTGCTCGCGAATCATGAACGGCAGGTCATCTTCGTGTACGAGATCGAAACCTGGCAGAAGCTCCGCAAGTTTTGCCAGCGCCATCTCGTTAGTGGCGCCGTCGATGAACTTGTCAGGCGCGGTGTACTGATCCATCCAGCTGTTCGGCGACACCAGTACCAGAATGCCGCCCTTGTTGAGCAGTGAATCATCCTCCGTGAACTGTCGCAGACACGCGGCCGGGTCTGGCAGGCGGCACAGCAGGTTGCTGAGAAGTGCCGCGTCAAATCCTTTCATGTTCGTCGTACGCTGCAGTTCGCGTGAATGCAGGTCCGATGCATCACCGCGCACAAATTGAATGCGCTCGCGTGAAATATTCTCATCCACTTTTGCTCGCAGAGCCGTGTTGAAACGGCCGCTGTCGTGGCGCACGTAATTGAGTTCTCCCTGAGATTTCAGGCGATTCGCGGCGTCGACAAAAGACTGGCTGTAATCGAGGCCGATCACCTCGTCGAAACTGCGCGCGAGTTCGAAGCTGGCACGGCCCACGGCGCAGCCGAGATCGAGCACGCGCCCGGTGTTTTTCGCAAACTGATTCACCAGATCGACAGTGGCCTGCACGAACATTTTCACCTGCGGATGGCCGACGCGTGCGCTGATCTGTGCATCGCGCTGTTCGACCTCGCTGCCCCAGTGGAAGAGCATGTACTGGTTGAGCAGGGCGTCGGTCTCGTAGCGGTCCTTCTTCTGCGCTTGAGTCTCTTCACTCTGCACGATGCGGAAGCCGGCGTGCTGAAAGAAGTGCGGACGGAAGTGGAAG
>JAUSMV010000058.1 GCA_030645235.1 Parvibaculum sp.
CCGAGATCAAGAACATCAACTCCTTCCGTTTCGTGGAAAGAGCCATCAATCATGAAGTGCAGCGCCAGATCGAGATAATTGAAGATGGTGGCCGCATCATTCAGGAAACCCGCCTGTACGATGCGGACAAGGACGAGACTCGCTCCATGCGCAGCAAGGAAGTGGCGAACGACTACCGTTACTTCCCGGAGCCGGATCTGCTGCCGGTCGTGATCGACGAGGCCTACATCGAGGCCGTGCGCGCCGAGCTGCCGGAGTTGCCGAACGCCAAGCGCACCCGCTTCGTGAGCCAGTACGGCCTGAGCGAGTACGACGCCGGGGTGCTCGCCAGCAGCCGGGAGATGGCCAATTTCTACGAGGAAGTCGTGAAGATCTGTGGCGACGCGAAGCTGTCCGCCAACTGGGTGACTGTCGACCTGCAGGGGCTGCTGAACAAGAGCGATCTTGAGATCAGCCAGTCACCCGTGAGCGCATCGCGCCTCGGCGCCCTCATCGGCCGCATCAAGGACCAGACCATTTCCAGCAAGATCGCCAAGACCGTGTTCGAGGCGATGCTCGGCAACGAGCAGTCCGTCGACGAGATCATCGAGAGTCAGGGACTGAAGCAGGTCACCGACTCTGGCGCCATCGAAAAGCTGGTGGATGAGGTGATCGCCGCGAATCCCGAGCAGGTCGCCCAGTATCGTGCCGGCAAGGAGAAAGTATTCGCCTTCTTTATCGGTCAGGCGATGAAGGTGTCGAAAGGCAAAGCCAACCCCGACCAACTCAATGCCCTGTTGCTGCAAAAGCTCAAGGGTTGAATCCACCGAATTGCTATAAATACTGTCGAGTCAAACTTTCATGATTGAAGAGAAGAAAACCGGCGCGGCGCGCACGCAGCCTGCCGTCAGGGACGAATTCTGGACCGATGAACGCGTGCAGAGCTTCCTGGAGATGCAGCCGCCCGAGGGAATGCCGGCAGACTACAACATCCTGCTCAAGGCCTATCGCGGCATGCTGCCCGATACCTTCGAGCGCTTCCTCAACTACTACATTGACGATGGTCGCGACATCAATGTGCGCCTCGAAGATGGCAGCACCTTTCTCGACCACGTCTCACGACACAGAAAGTCCGTGGAATATGCGCGTCTGCTGGAAGAAGCGGGAGCAACCAGATCCCGCCGCGCATGACCCTGTGGGAGCTTGCCTGCAAGCGATTGCGTCTGACGTGGATATTCGCAGTGAAGGCTCAATCGCTTGCAAGGCAAGCTCCCACAAAAATCATCAGCGGCGCGGGCGACCGCGACTGCTGTCTGATCGACCACGACCGTCGGAGCGACCACGCTCTCCCCCTCTGCTGTCTCCAGTCTTCGGGGGCGCCGTGAAACGCGTCGGCCTCGTGAAGGCGGGCGGAGGCGTCAGCAGCATGTCATCGGGGCGGATGCAGGCCAGTTTGTGACCCAGCTTCTCCTCTATGTTGGGTAGCAGGAACGAGTCTTCCTCGCACGCAAAGCTGATCGACGTTCCCACATTGCCCGCCCGGCCTGTACG
>JAUSMV010000059.1 GCA_030645235.1 Parvibaculum sp.
CAAGCTGCTCGATCAGGGCCAGGCCGGCGACAACGTTGGTGTGTTGCTGCGTGGCACGAAGCGCGAAGACGTCGAACGCGGTCAGGTGCTCTGCGCGCCGGGTTCGATCACACCGCACACAGTGTTCGAAGCTGAAGCCTACATTCTGACGAAGGAAGAAGGCGGCCGTCATACACCGTTCTTCACCAACTACCGTCCGCAGTTCTACTTCCGCACGACTGACGTGACGGGCGTGGTGACGTTGCAAGAGGGCACCGAGATGGTGATGCCCGGCGATAACATCAAAATGAACGTGACGCTGATTGCCCCGATCGCCATGGAAGAGAAGCTCCGCTTCGCTATCCGTGAAGGTGGCCGCACCGTCGGCGCCGGCGTCGTCTCTAAAGTTTTGAAGTAAGCACTGAGCGCACGGCAGGATTAGGAGTGTAGCTCAACTGGTAGAGCACCGGTCTCCAAAACCGGGGGTTGGGGGTTCGAGCCCCTCCACTCCTGCCAATCGCAGGTCTGTTACGTTACGTGTAAGCATTCCTGCAGGTTCGCAGGTGAGATAGAGAAGACGAGAGGACTACGGTTGAGACATGGCTAAAACCAATCCGCTTCAGTTCTTTCAGCAAGTGCGGTCAGAAGCCCTCAAGGTGACATGGCCGACCTGGCGTGAGACCACTGTTACGACCATCATGGTGTTCATCATGGTGGCATTTGCGACAGTTTTTTTCTTTCTGGCCGACCTCGCCCTGAGCAAGGGTGTTGCGCTCGTGCTGGGCATCGGTAGCTGAGGGGCCTATGGCCAAACGCTGGTACATCGTTCACGCCTACTCGAACTTCGAGAAGAAGGTCGCGGATTCTATCCGTGAGCAGGCGGAGAGCCACGGCCTTGCCGAACACTTTGAAGAAGTGCTCGTGCCGACCGAAGAAGTGGTTGAGCTGCGTCGTGGTCGCAAGATCAACGCCGAACGTAAATTCTTTCCCGGCTATGTGCTGGTGAAGATGGATCTGACGGATCAGACCTATCATCTGGTCAAGAACACACCCAAGGTCACTGGTTTCCTTGGCGCGGATAACAAGCCGCAGCCGATCAGCCAGGGCGAAGTCGATCGTATTCTGCATCAGGTGCAGGAAGGCGTGGAGCGGCCCAAACCCTCCATCACCTTCGAGATCGGCGAACAAGTGCGTGTGGCCGATGGTCCGTTCGCGTCGTTCAATGGCTTCGTTGAAGAAGTCGATGAAGAAAAGGCACGCCTCAAAGTGGCTGTGTCGATTTTCGGCCGCGCTACGCCGGTCGAGCTGGAATACGCGCAGGTTGAGAAGATTTAACCTGAACGTTGTCGTGTGGGAGATAGTCCGGCAACGGATTATTGCGAACCACTAACCCAAAACGCCGGGATGTCCGGCAGGGGATTGAAATGGCTAAAAAGATTGAAGGCTACATCAAGTTGCAGGTGAAGGCGGGCCAAGCTAACCCGTCTCCGCCGATCGGACCCGCGCTCGGTCAGCGCGGCTTGAACATCATGGAATTCTGCAAAGCGTTCAACGCGCAGACGCAGAAGATGGAACCCGGTATGCCGATCCCGGTTGTCATCACCGCTTTCTCCGACCGCTCTTTCACGTTCAAGATGAAGACGCCGCCTGCGTCCTTCTTCCTGAAGAAAGCCGCTGGCATCACATCCGGCTCGAAGACACCCGGCAAGCCCGGCTCGACGGCTGGTTCCGTGACGCTGAAGCAGTGCCGTGACATTGCTGAGCAGAAGTTTGAGGATCTGAACGCGACTGATCTCGATCAGGCGACGAAGATTATTGCAGGTTCCGCCCGTTCCATGGGCCTAGAGGTTGTGGAGTAAGGGCAATGGCAAAACGTATTGAAAAGGCCCGTGAGGGCATCGACGTCGATAAGCTGTACACGCTTGATGAAGCTGTGAACCTCGTGAAGACCCGCGCGACCGCAAAGTTCGATGAGACCATCGAAGTTGCCATCGCTCTGGGCGTTGACCCGCGTCATGCGGACCAGATGGTGCGCGGCGTTGTTGCGCTTCCCAATGGTTCGGGCCGCACGGTTCGCGTCTGCGTGTTCGCACGTGGCGACAAGGCTGAGCAGGCGAAAGCCGCTGGTGCTGACGTTGTGGGCGCTGAGGATCTCGCTGAGCTTCTTCAGAACGGCAAGATCGATTTTGATCGTTGCATCGCCACTCCTGACATGATGCCGCTGGTCGGTCGTCTCGGTAAGGTGCTCGGGCCCCGTGGTCTGATGCCGAACCCGAAGGTCGGTACAGTGACACCCGACGTTGCTGAAGCCGTTCGCGCTGCCAAAGGCGGCTCGATCGAATTCCGCGTCGAAAAAGCCGGTCTCGTTCAGGCCGGTGTTGGTAAGGCAAGCTTCACTGCCGAACAGATCGTCGGAAACATCCGCGCTCTGGTCGATGCCGTGCAGAAGGCCAAGCCGACAGGTGCCAAAGGCACGTACATTAAGAAAATCGCGATCAGCTCGACGATGGGCCCTGGGGTCAAAGTCGAGACGCAGAGCGTGGCCGTCTAATCGACGGTACTACAAGTTTCCGCTCATGCTGCCTTATGGCGTGAGCGGTTCGACCAGACGGTTGCGTGGCACTTCGGCGAATAGCCGGAGTGGCTACGCCATCGTCTGTTACCTGTCCGAGACTGCGGGTGCTGATGCTTCCTCGTTACGAAGCGGACGCTTAATTGCCAACGAAAGACGGTAGCCGGCAATAGACGGGAGTTTGAACGGTTCAATTGTCCGAATGGACAAGAGGATCGGTTGGAACCCGGGACGACAGGCAAATGAGCGCCGGATTTAACCGGAGCGGGGTTTGTTTCTCGCGATGGTTAAAGCGGCAAATGCCAATGGTGAAGGACGCCCGATGGTCGGGTTTGAATTCACCAAACTAGGAGAGAGCAAGTGGACAGAGCTGAAAAGTCTGAGCTCTTGACGCACCTCAACGGCGTGTTTTCGAGCGCCAATGTCGTCGTCGTAGCCCACTACAGCGGACTGACCGTTACGGAATTGACTGATCTCCGTGGACGGATGGCCAAGGTTGGCGCCGAGTTCAAAGTTACGAAGAACCGGATTGCCAAGCTCGCTCTTGACGGCACCAAAGCGAAGGGGATTTCCGATCTCTTCGCTGGTCCGACGGCAATCGCTTATTCGCAAGACCCGGTTGCAGCCCCCAAGGTTGCAGTCGAGTTCGCAAAGGCAAACCAGAAGCTGGTGATCCTTGGCGGCGCGATGGGCGATACAATTCTCGATCCGAAAGCAGTGAAGGTTCTTGCCGAACTGCCGTCGCTCGACGAATTGCGCGCCAAGTTGCTGGGCATGATCCAGACGCCTGCCACCCGTATCGCGGGTGTTGTGGCGGCTCCTGCCAGCCAGCTTGCACGTGTGCTGAACGCATATGCCACCAAAAGCGAAGCAGCCTGAGTTTCAGGTCGCCTGTAGTTGAGACAACCCGATACCAACCGAACCTAAGAGAGATATGAAAATGGCTGATCTTGCAAAAATCGTTGACGACCTCTCGGCCCTGACGGTCCTTGAGGCTGCCGAACTGTCGAAGCTGCTGGAAGAAAAGTGGGGCGTCTCCGCCGCCGCTCCGGTTGCTGTTGCTGCTGCTGCCGGTGCCGCTGCACCTGCTGAAGAAGCTCAGACAGAATTCACTGTCGTTCTGACTGCCGCCGGCGACAAGAAGATCGAAGTGATTAAAGAAGTCCGTGCGATCACGGGTCTTGGCCTCAAAGAAGCCAAAGATCTCGTGGAAGGCGCTCCGAAGAACGTCAAAGAAGGCGCTTCCAAGGACGAAGCCGAAAAGCTCAAGGCCCAGCTCGAAAAGGCTGGCGCGAAGGTCGAACTCAAGTAATTCGATTTTCTATGGTTTTGGTGGGGCAGGGAATTTCTCTGCCCCATCAGACACCTTCCAAAAGGTGTCATCTCTAAATTCGAGCATCCAGACCGGGCGGCTCGTTTCCTGATTTAGTCCCGGCCGCCGTTCTAGAAGCAGAGCGTTGCGAGGAGCATACATGACGCAGTCCTTTACTGGTCGCAAACGGGTTCGCAAGTCCTTTGGCCGCATCCCCACTATTGCGGTGATGCCGAACCTGATCGAAGTACAGAAATATTCCTACGACCAGTTCCTTCAGGTTGATGAGCCGACAGGCGGACGTCCCGATCAGGGTCTTCAGTCCGTTTTCAAATCGGTTTTCCCGATCAGCGATTTCTCTGAGACCGCGACGCTGGAATTTGTCCGTTACGAATTCGAGCAGCCCAAATATGACGTTGATGAGTGCCAGCAGCGCGGAATGACTTTCGCAGCGCCGCTCAAAGTGACGTTGCGCCTGATCGTGTTTGAAGTTGACGAAGACACGCAGGCGAAGTCCGTCAAGGACATCAAGGAGCAGGACGTGTACATGGGCGATCTTCCGCTCATGACCGAGAACGGCACCTTCGTGATCAACGGCACAGAGCGCGTGATCGTCTCGCAGATGCATCGCTCGCCCGGCGTGTTCTTTGACCACGACAAGGGCAAGACCCATTCGTCCGGCAAGCTTCTGTTTGCCGCGCGCGTCATTCCCTATCGCGGCTCATGGCTCGATTTCGAATTCGACGCCAAGGACATTGTCTATGTGCGCATCGACCGTCGCCGCAAACTGCCGGTGACGACGCTGATGTATGCGCTGGGTCTCGACAGCGAAACCATCCTCAACACGTTCTATGGCCGCGTGTCGTACACGAAGTCCAAAGACGGCTGGCGTGTGCCGTTCGATGCCGAACGCTATCGTGGTGTGAAGCCCGAGCGCGATCTCATCGACGCGAAGACCGGCAAGGTTGTTGTTGAAGCCGGCAAGAAAATGACACCGCGTCTGGCGCGTAAGCTCGCCGAAGACGGTCTCAAAGAATTGCTCGTGCAGGATATTGATCTCATCGGTCGTTATCTCGCCGACGAAATCGTCAACATGCAGACGGGCGAAATCTTTGCCGAAGCAGGCGACGAAGTGACCGAGAAGCTCATCGAGACGTTGCTCGAAGAAGGCTACAAGGAAATCGCGACACTCGACATCGATCATGTCAATACGGGCGCCTTCATCCGCAACACGCTTGCGGTTGATAAGTGCACGAGCCGTGATCAGGCACTGATCGACATTTACCGCGTCATGCGTCCCGGTGAGCCGCCGACCCCTGAAACGGGTGAGGCGCTGTTCCAGTCGCTGTTCTTTGACAGCGAACGCTATGACCTTTCGGCCGTTGGTCGTGTCAAGATGAACATGCGTCTTGACCTCGACGCTGACGACACCGTGCGCGTGCTGCGCAAGGAAGACATCGTTGCGGTCATCAAGACCCTTGTTGGTCTGCGCGACGGCAAGGGCGAAATCGACGACATCGACAATCTCGGCAACCGTCGTGTGCGTTCGGTCGGCGAGCTGATGGAAAATCAGTATCGCGTTGGTTTGCTCCGCATGGAACGTGCGATCAAAGAGCGTATGTCATCGGTCGATATCGACACGGTGATGCCGCATGACCTCATCAACGCGAAGCCCGCTGCGGCTGCCGTGCGTGAGTTCTTCGGCTCCTCGCAGCTCTCGCAGTTTATGGACCAAACGAACCCGCTGTCCGAAATCACGCACAAGCGCCGTCTTTCGGCTCTTGGACCCGGTGGTCTCACACGTGAGCGCGCAGGCTTTGAAGTGCGCGACGTGCATCCGACGCATTACGGTCGTATTTGCCCGATTGAAACACCGGAAGGTCCGAATATCGGTCTCATCAACTCGCTGGCGACTTTTGCCCGCGTCAACAAATACGGCTTCATCGAAAGCCCGTACCGTCGCGTTGCGAACGGTAAGGTGACGAACGATGTTGTCTATATGTCGGCGATGGAAGAAGCCCGCTACCGCGTCGCTCAGGCCAATATCGTCATCGGCAAGAAGGGCGAGATCGAAGCCGAACTCGTCAACTGCCGTATCGACGGTGACTTTGAAATGGTGCCGCCGGAACAGGTCGATTTCCTCGACGTGTCCCCGAAGCAGATCGTGTCCGTTGCCGCCGCGCTCATTCCGTTCCTTGAGAACGACGACGCGAACCGCGCTCTCATGGGCTCGAACATGCAGCGTCAGGCTGTGCCGCTCATCCGTTCCGAGGCGCCGCTCGTCGGCACCGGCATGGAAGAAGTGGTAGCGCATGACTCAGGTGCCGCCATTGCCGCGCGCCGCACCGGCGTCATCGATCAGGTTGATGCCACACGTATCGTTGTGCGTGCGACAGAAGACCTGAACGCTGCCAAGTCAGGCGTCGACATTTACAACCTGCGCAAGTTCCAGCGCTCCAACCAGAACACCTGCATCAACCAGCGTCCGCTGGTTCGCGTCGGTGATCTGGTGAGCAAGGGCGACATCATCGCTGATGGTCCGTCTACGGAACTTGGTGATCTCGCTCTCGGTCGCAACGTGCTCGTCGCGTTCATGCCGTGGAACGGTTACAACTTTGAAGACTCGATCCTGATTTCTGAACGCATCGTGCGCGATGACGTGTTCACATCCATCCATCTTGAAGAGTTCGATGTGATGGCGCGTGACACGAAGCTCGGACCTGAAGAAATCACACGCGATATTCCGAACGTCGGTGAAGAGGCTCTCAAGAACCTCGATGAAGCCGGTATCGTTTATATCGGTGCGGAAGTGAACCCTGGCGATATCCTTGTCGGCAAGATCACACCCAAGGGCGAAAGCCCGATGACGCCGGAAGAAAAACTTCTGCGCGCCATCTTCGGTGAAAAGGCGTCTGACGTGCGTGACACGTCACTGCGTCTGCCGCCGGGTGTTGCCGGTACAGTCGTTGAAGTGCGCGTGTTCAATCGCCACGGCATCGACAAAGACGAACGCGCCATGGCGATCGAACGCGAAGAAATCGAACGTCTTGCAAAAGACCGTGACGACGAAAATGCGATCCTTGAACGCAACGTCTATGGCCGTCTCGCCGAGCTTCTGATCGGCAAGACATCCGTTGGCGGTCCCAAGGGCATCGAAGAAAACGGCAAGATTTCGCAAGGCACACTCGACAGCCTGACAAAGGGCCAGTGGTGGCAGATCGTTCTTTCGAGCGAGCAGGCCATGGCTGATGTCGAAGCGCTGAAAAAGCAGTTCGACGAAGGCAAAGATCGTCTCGAAGCCCGTTTCGCCGATAAGGTGGACAAGCTTCAGCGTGGCGACGAATTGCCGCCTGGCGTGATGAAGATGGTCAAAGTCTTCGTGGCTGTGAAGCGCAAGCTGCAGCCCGGCGACAAGATGGCCGGTCGTCACGGTAACAAGGGTGTTATTTCGCGCATCGTGCCGATGGAAGACATGCCTTACCTCGATGACGGCCAGCCGGTCGACATCGTGCTCAATCCGCTGGGCGTGCCGAGCCGCATGAACGTCGGTCAGATTCTTGAAACGCATCTTGGCTGGGCCTGCGCACGCCTCGGCAAGAAGATCACGGCGGCACTCGATACGTATCGTCGCGACAACAACATCAAGGAACTGAAGACGCTGACGCATGCCATCTATGGCGACGATGCGACTGTGGCTTCGCTCAATGACGAGCAGCTTGTCGAAATGGCTGGCAACCTCGAAGCAGGCGTGCCGATTGCAACGCCGGTGTTCGACGGCGCGCATGAGCCCGACATCGTTGAGATGCTCGATCTCGCGGGCGTGGATCGCTCCGGTCAGGTCGTCCTGCGTGACGGTCGTACCGGTGAGACCTTCGATCGTAAGGTTACAGTCGGCTACATCTACATGCTGAAGCTGCACCATCTCGTTGACGACAAGATCCATGCACGTTCCATCGGACCGTACAGCCTTGTCACGCAGCAGCCGTTGGGTGGTAAAGCCCAGTTCGGCGGCCAGCGTTTCGGCGAAATGGAAGTGTGGGCGCTCGAGGCTTACGGCGCGGCCTATACGCTGCAGGAAATGCTCACGGTGAAGTCGGACGACGTCGCCGGTCGCACGAAGGTGTACGAAGCCATCGTTCGTGGCGACGACACATTCGAAGCGGGCATTCCCGAAAGCTTCAACGTGCTTGTGAAGGAAATGCGGTCACTCGGCCTCAATGTCGAGTTGCTGCTACCGCAAGCGAGTTAACGCAATAGCGCGGCGCGTGTTTCCCTGAGACACGCGCCGTAGCCTCTCAGCCCAGACGGGCAGGGAGGCATGAGAATTGATATACGGGGCAAACGTGTCCGGCTGGCCCCATTGGACACGTCACGAAGCACCCCGTTTTCCTGGTGGCTCTAGGAGACGTCATGAACCAAGATGTCATGAACATTTTCAATCCGACAGTCCCGGCTCAGACTTTCGATCAGATCAAGATCTCGATCGCTAGCCCGGAGCGGATCCTTTCCTGGTCCTACGGCGAAATCAAAAAGCCGGAAACGATCAACTATCGTACGTTTAAGCCCGAACGCGACGGCCTGTTCTGCGCGCGCATTTTTGGTCCGATCAAAGACTATGAATGCCTCTGCGGCAAATATAAGCGGATGAAGTACAAAGGCATCATCTGCGAAAAGTGCGGCGTTGAAGTCACGCTTTCAAAAGTGCGTCGCGAGCGCATGGGTCATATTGAACTCGCAGCGCCCGTCGCTCACATTTGGTTCCTGAAGTCGTTGCCCTCGCGCATCGGCCTTCTGCTCGACATGACGCTGAAAGATCTTGAACGCGTCCTGTATTTCGAAAACTACATGGTTCTTGAGCCCGGTCTCACACCGTTGAAGGAGCGTCAGCTTCTTTCGGAAGAAGACCTGATGGAAGCGCAAGACCAGTTCGGCGAAGACAGCTTCACCGCCAAGATCGGTGCCGAAGCCATCCGTGATCTGCTGGAAGGTCTCGACCTCCACAAGATTGCTGCTGACCTGCGCGTTGAAATCTCGGAAGCGACAACGGAACTGAAGCCGAAGAAGCTTGCCAAGCGCCTGAAGCTCATCGAAGCCTTTATCGAATCCGGCAATCGTCCTGAATGGATGATCCTGACGGTCGTACCGGTCATTCCGCCGGAACTGCGCCCGCTTGTGCCGCTCGATGGCGGTCGCTTTGCGACATCCGATTTGAACGATCTCTATCGTCGTGTGATCAACCGTAACAACCGCCTGAAGCGCCTGATGGAACTTCGCGCGCCGGACATCATCATCCGCAACGAAAAGCGCATGCTGCAGGAAGCTGTCGATGCGCTCTTCGACAACGGTCGTCGTGGCCGCGTCATCACGGGTGCCAACAAGCGTCCGTTGAAGTCGCTGTCTGACATGCTGAAAGGCAAGCAGGGCCGCTTCCGTCAGAACCTGCTCGGCAAGCGCGTCGACTATTCAGGCCGTTCGGTCATCGTGGTGGGTCCGGAGCTGAAGCTCCACCAGTGCGGTCTGCCGAAGAAGATGGCGCTCGAACTTTTCAAGCCCTTCATCTATTCGCGTCTTGAAGCCAAGGGTCTGTCGGCCACTGTGAAGCAGGCCAAGAAGCTCGTCGAAAAAGAACGTCCTGAAGTTTGGGATATTCTGGAACAGGTCATCCGTGAGCATCCCATTCTGCTCAACCGCGCCCCGACACTTCACCGCTTGGGTATTCAGGCTTTCGAACCCACACTGATCGAAGGCAAAGCGATCCAGCTTCATCCGCTGGTTTGCGCCGCCTTCAACGCCGACTTCGACGGCGACCAGATGGCCGTGCACGTTCCGCTGTCGCTTGAAGCGCAGTTGGAAGCGCGCGTCCTGATGATGTCGACCAACAACATTCTGCATCCCGCCAACGGTCAGCCGATCATTGTGCCGTCGCAGGATATTGTGCTCGGCCTCTATTACATGTCCATCGCTAAGGACAATGAACCCGGCGCCGGTATGATCTTCTCGGGTCTGCAGGAAATCGAACACGCGCTCGAAGCTAAAGTCGTCACGCTGCATGCCAAGGTTAAGGCGCGCTACAAGACGGTTGATGCCGAAGGCAATCCGGTCACTGTGATTGTGGACACGACACCGGGCCGCATGATGGTTGGCGAGCTTCTGCCGCGTCACCAGAATGTGCCCTTCGAGTTCGCGAACCGCCTGCTCACGAAGCGTGACATCTCGAAAATGATCGACGTGGTCTATCGCCATTGCGGTCAGAAAGAGACGGTCATTTTCTGCGACCAGATCATGGCTCTCGGCTTCCGTCAGGCGTTCCGCGCCGGCATCTCCTTCGGCAAGGATGACATGGTCATTCCCGAAGAGAAGGAGAAGATGGTCTCTGATACAGCCGCTCTCGCCACCGAGTATGAGCAGCAGTACATCGACGGTCTCATCACGCAGGGCGAAAAGTACAATAAGGTCGTTGACGCCTGGGCCAAGTGCACAGACCGCGTCGCCGACGTGATGATGCAGAAGATTTCGGCCGTGAAGGTTGATCCCGAGACGAAGCGCGAGCTTCCGATCAACTCGATCTATATGATGGCTCACTCAGGTGCGCGTGGTTCGCCCGCTCAGATGAAGCAGCTTGCCGGTATGCGTGGTCTCATGGCCAAGCCGTCGGGCGAAATCATCGAAACGCCGATCATTTCGAACTTCAAGGAAGGTCTGACCGTTCTTGAATACTTCAACTCCACTCACGGTGCCCGTAAGGGTCTTGCCGATACGGCGTTGAAGACAGCCAACTCCGGTTACCTCACACGTCGTCTTGTTGACGTGGCGCAGGACTCGATCATTTCCGAATTCGATTGCGGCACGAGCGGTGGTATCACTGTTGCGCCGGTGATCGACTCCGGTGAAGTGATCGTGACCATCGGCACACGCGTTCTCGGCCGTACACCGGCTGACGACGTGATCGCTCCCGCCACCGGCGAAGTGATTGTGCCGAAGAACACGCTGATCTCGGAAAGCCATGTCGATCTGATCGAAGCGGCTAACGTGCAGTCGATCCGTATCCGGTCTGTGTTGACTTGCGAAAGCGAA
The DNA here is from genome assembly GCA_030645235.1 of Parvibaculum sp. Lineage (GTDB taxonomy): Bacteria > Pseudomonadota > Alphaproteobacteria > Parvibaculales > Parvibaculaceae > Parvibaculum. Next base: position 10,938 of record JAUSMV010000059.1, read on the forward strand.
ACCGGCGTTTGCGGCGCTTGCTACGGCCGCGATCTGGCCCGTGGTACGCCCGTCAATCTCGGCGAAGCTGTCGGCGTCATCGCCGCGCAGTCGATCGGCGAACCGGGCACACAGCTCACCATGCGTACGTTCCACATTGGTGGTACGGCGCAGGTTGTGGACAGCTCGTTCATCGAGTCGAGCCACATGGGTATCGTCAAGATCATCAACCGCAACATCGTGAAGGACTCTGACGGCAAGCTCGTCGTCATGGGCCGTAACGTCCAGGTTCAGATCGTTGACGAGCAGGGCAATGAACGCGCCACGCACAAGCTTACCTACGGCTCGCGCCTCAAGGTGGACGAAGGCGATAAGATGGAACGCGGCCAGCGTATCGCGGAGTGGGACCCCTACACCGTGCCGATGCTGACCGAAATGAACGGTATCGTTGAGTTTGAAGATCTTGTCGAAGGCGTGTCGATCCGCGAAGTGGCGGACGAAGCGACGGGTATTTCGAGCCGCGTCGTCGTTGACTGGCGTGCGTCGCCGCGTGGTGCCGAGTTGCGCCCTGCGGTTGTCGTGAAAGACAAGAACGGCAAGATCATGAAGCTCGCGAGCGGCAACGACGCCCGCCATCTTCTCTCGGTCGATGCCATTCTCTCGGTCGAGAACGGCGCATCGGTTCACGCCGGTGACGTGCTTGCCCGTATTCCGACAGAAGGTGCCAAGACACGCGACATCACGGGCGGTCTGCCGCGCGTGGCGGAGCTGTTCGAAGCGCGTCGTCCCAAGGACCATGCGATCATCGCGGAAGCGACCGGTAAGGTTGAGTTCGGCAAGGACTACAAGAACAAGCGCCGCATCATCGTGCATCCGCTCGATGAGACGTTGGAGCCGTTTGAGTATCTGATCCCGAAAGGCAAGCATATCGGTGTGCAGGAAGGCGACATTATCGAGAAGGGCGAATTCATTCTCGACGGCCATCCCGCGCCGCATGACATCCTTGCGATTTCAGGCGTTGAAATGTTGGCGGCCTATCTCGTCAACGAAATTCAGGACGTTTATCGTCTGCAGGGTGTGGCGATCAACGACAAGCATATCGAAGTGATTGTCCGCAACATGTTGCAGAAGGTCGAAATCACCAATGCCGGTGACTCATCGAACCTCAATGGCGAACAGCTTGATCGTCATGAGTTCGACGAGATCAACGCCAAGCTTGCCGCTCAGGGTAAGACACAGATGACGGCGAGCCCCGTGCTGCTCGGCATCACGAAGGCGTCGCTCCAGACACGTTCGTTCATCTCAGCGGCGTCGTTCCAGGAAACGACACGCGTGCTCACCGAAGCTGCCGTCAATGGCAAGGTGGACGAGCTGATCGGCCTGAAGGAAAACGTCATCGTCGGTCGTCTGATCCCGGCCGGTACAGGCGGCATGCTCCAGCGCCTGCGCAGCGAAGCGCTGAAGCGCGACGAGAAGATTCTCGCCGACATGAGCGCCGGTGCGGAACTGACACAGGCAAGCGAGCCTGTGGTCGCCACAGCGGAAGAAACAGGTTCGGCTGCTGAAGCCTGATCTGATTTGAGTTGAAGAAACAAAGCGGGCCGTCTGAGAAATCAGGCGGCCCGTTTTCTATTTCGCGTTGATGCGGCGTGCGTCAGGCTTTCGTCGGCCCGCGCAAAAGGAAAATCACAAACAGACACACGAAAATGAAATCACCCGCCGTCGCCGCAATGACAGTGGTCGGGAAGGTATAGGTCTGCATGTTGATGACCAGCAGCACGCAGAGCGCGAGCTTGCCGATAATGCCCATCAGGACGATCTCAAACGCGCCGGGACGTCCGAGTGCCACCATGGCGTAGCCGATACCAAAAGTGCAGATCATCGCGCCCATGATCTGCATATTGAAGATGTTGAGCCCTTCAGGGATCGGCAGTCCGGCAGAAACGGCCGATGCCTCCGGTGCCAGCATAGGCATCAGCCCTGCTGCGAAATTATAGATCGCGGCCACCCAGAAAAAATATCGCCACTTGCTCGCGTTCATCTTCGTTCCCCCTCATCTGCTGCTTGCTGCGATGATAGGGCGGTTTCCTTTGCGGGGGGAAGTGCGCGTCTCAGCGCATCAGGCAATCAGGATTGGTGGGCGGCGTAAAAGTTGCGATGTGTACGAGAGTCCGTCCTGTCTCATATTCCTTGGTCGAGATCACGCCGTCGCTGTTGCTGTCATAGGTCTTGAACAGGCCGGTTGCGATTGTGGAGAGTTCCGCGCTTGTCAGGTGACCATTCTTGCCGGGATCAAGCGCCAGCAGTTGCTCGCCGAAGTCGGCTGTCGGTCTGCGGCAGCCGTGCGCTTCGGCGCTTGCCAGTGCTTCTGAGAGCGTCAGCACGCCGTCGCCGTTTTTGTCATCGCGCATGGCGCGGCGCACCTGATTGTCGATCAGGGCCTGGGTTGAGTGCTGGCGTTGCGCCGAGGTATCGCTGACCTCTTGTCGCGTCACTTTATTGTCGCCGTCGAGATCCATGCGGAGGAACTGGCTGGCGGCATTGGCCCTGATCTGGGCCTGTGCCTTTTGCTCAGAAAGAGCGATGTCCCTGGCATCGAGCCCGTTATCGTCCCGGTCGAAGCGTTCGAGCAGGCGGGGGATGATGTTCAGGTAGTCGGCCAGTTCGTTGCCGGGCCGCAACTCATTGACGAGGCTTGCGGGGTAGACGGGACGCTTGTCCGCCACCGCTGCCGTCGCACCGGTATATAATGTCAGAGACAGGAGGGTGGCGGTGAGGGGCAGCTTCAACATGAAGACGGCTTTCAGCTTGGGAGGAACGACGCTCTATATGTGCCCGCAAAAGGAGCGCCAAATATGACCGGACTGCGACTCACGGCTGCGGCGCAGAGAATCATGGAAAAGCAGGGCCGATTCCTCTGATTCTGGTGAATAAGTCTGATTCCTTTCAATGGTTTGGCGGAACTCCGCATCGTTTTACCCCTCCAAAACACGTGAAAAGCCCCCTGCGACGCCTTGGCGGGCCAAAACCCGTTCTTTCTTGCGCTTTTCTTGAAGGGTGCACTTGACGGGGGGAGAGGTGGCCAGTAGGTTCCGCTCACTGAAACCGCAGGTAGTAGAGCCTCTGAGCAGCCAAGTCCTTGAAATGGCTACCGGATCTAGACACTGGGGACAGTGAACCGAATTAGAAGAATGGCGCATGACTAGTGGCGAATGCCAAAAGTCCTCTGCATATGAGCACTAACCCGGGAAGGGATGGTGCTCAGAACCGCGTGCATCCTGATCTGGGATGTGGGCGTGCAATTTGTTTTGAACTTAGGCGAGCCAGAATGCCAACGATCAACCAACTGATCCGCAATCCGCGCAAACCCATTGTGAAGCGGAACAAAGTTCCGGCGATGGAAGCATGTCCCCAGAAGCGCGGCGTCTGCACGCGCGTCTATACGACAACGCCGAAGAAGCCGAACTCCGCTCTGCGTAAAGTTGCGCGTGTTCGTCTGACGAACAAGTTTGAAGTGACGAGCTACATCCCCGGTGAAGGTCATAACCTTCAGGAACACTCCGTTGTTCTGATCCGCGGCGGCCGCGTCAAGGATTTGCCCGGCGTGCGCTACCACATCATTCGTGGCGTGCTCGATACGCAGGGCGTTAAAGACCGCCGTCAGCGTCGTTCGAAATACGGCGCGAAGCGTCCGAAGTAAGGAACTGAGATATGTCCCGTCGTCACCGCGCAGAAAAACGCGACGTTATTCCGGATGCCAAGTTTGGCGATCTGGTCCTCGCGAAGTTCATGAACAGCTTGATGTATCATGGCAAGAAGTCCGCTGCTGAAAGCATCATCTACGGTGCCTTCGATCAGATGGAAAAGAAGGCGAATGTCGATCCGCTTCGTACATTCCACGACGCTCTCGAAAATGTGATGCCCGCGATCGAAGTTCGTTCGCGTCGCGTCGGTGGTGCGACCTACCAGGTCCCCGTTGAAGTTCGTCCCGACCGCCGCAAGGCTTTGGCGATCCGTTGGATCATCGCTGCCGCGCGTTCGCGTAACGAAACAACGATGATCGGTCGTCTGTCGGGCGAATTGCTCGATGCCGCCAACAACCGTGGCTCTGCCGTAAAGAAGCGTGAAGACACGCATCGTATGGCCGACGCCAACCGCGCCTTCTCGCATTACCGCTGGTAACCAAGATTCTCTGAGGCCTTTCCTATGCCCCGTCAAACAAAGCTCGAAGATTATCGTAACATCGGCATCATGGCTCACATTGATGCTGGTAAGACGACGACGACCGAGCGCATTCTGTACTACACAGGTGTCAGCCATAAAATCGGCGAAGTGCATGATGGCGCTGCGACGATGGATTGG
>JAUSMV010000023.1 GCA_030645235.1 Parvibaculum sp.
ATCACTTTTCACGACATGGATGTTCAGGATAGCCCATAACAAGGCGGTCGATATGAACAGGCGTCGTCGCCTGTTCAGCGAGCATGACCTCTATGCACAGCAGGATGCCGAAGATGACACTGACCCTCTCGATCAATTGACAGCCGACCTGCCGCTGCAGGATCCCGCAGCCATGTTGTCGGAAGAACGCAGCAACAGAGACCTCAATCGCTATCTGATCGCGCTGTCCTGGGATCAGCGTCTGATTGTGGAACTCAAGGTGTTTCAGTCGCACACCTTCGATGAGATCGCGGAGCTGCAGGACATTCCCGCCAACACCGCCAAAACCCGTTTTTACACTGCCTTGAAGAAACTCAAGGACCTTATGGAGCAGGAACATGACATGTCATAAAACCGAATTTCTGATTACCGAGTATCTTGAGGTAGATTTATCCGGTCGGCAGCGTGCCATTCTGGAACAACACCTGCGCGAATGCGCGCATTGTCGGCAGGAGCTGGAAGTCGCGCAGAAAACGCAGGCGCAGTTGCGATCCTGGCAGGACGAACCTGTGCCGCACTGGAATCGGGTTCCGGAGGCTTTGGTCAGGCCCGCAAAGCCAAGCAGCGTCTCAGGCTTTTTCGGCTGGCAATGGGCGCCGCTAGCCGTCTCTTTTGTGCTCGCAATGGCAGTGCTGACGAATGTGCGGATCAGCAATACGCCCGACGGCATGGTGATCGCCTTTGGCGACGATGCCAGTGTCAGCGAGGCGGTTGTGCTGGAGCAGCTGGCCCGTTTCGAAGGCCAGCAGCGCCAACAACAGGAAGAGCGCATGCAGGCGCTCACGGTGCGTATGGAAGAGCGGCAGGACGCCGCGAATGTGCAATTGATCGAGAGCGTAGTCGCACAGTTTGGTGAAACTACTTCCCGCAGTCTGGAGCAGGTGATTGCCTATTTCGATGAGCAGCGTCAGCAGGATCTGCAAGTGCTGCAGAGCAGCTACCAGCAGCTCGCCGACAGCGATTACCAGACTGTTCGTTCTGTTCAGCAGCTGGCGACATATGTGCAGTATCAGGCGGGGTCGCGTTGAAGAAAATTTCTGGAGAAATCGTATGAGAATCCTTTCAGGTCAAAGCGGGCGAACGACAATGAGATTGTTCGGCGGTGTCGGCTTGTGCTTGTTCATGGGGACAACGCTTGCTCAGGACGCGGACGCGCAGATCGATGAGCTGCGCAAGAGTGTCGACATTTTTGCGGGGGTGCTGCGTGAGGCGCTAGGCCTGAATAGTCGCGCCGGTATCTTCAGCCCTTTGAATGGCTCGGTGCAGGGACTCTATCTCGCGGATCAGGGCGTCGTGCTGGAGCTGGTGACACCGTTGTCCAACACGAGGTCGTTCTATGGGGTGCAGTCTCTGAGCTCGTCTTTGCAGGAACTTTCAGGGCAGCTTTCCAGCCTCGCGGCCACACAATCCATGCGACTGCAGCGAATCGAACTGAGCGGACAGGGCGATTCATCCGGCAGCACTTTGCAGGCAGATCCAGCTCGGGAGCCGTATCGTGAATTGCTGGAGCGATTGGCGAGTATCGACTTCAGTGCCGAGGTGGAGACGTCACTGCGTGCTGCGGCCGAGGCGGCGAGTTCTCTGAATCTTGCAGGTCATATAGATCGGGCTCGCTATGAAGCCTTGGTGCAGGAGGTGAGCCAGTTGCGTCAGCAGACGAGCGAGCAGGCGCTGGCCTT
>JAUSMV010000025.1 GCA_030645235.1 Parvibaculum sp.
ACCCATCGAATTCGATGGGTTTAAAAGAAACCGAATTGAACCAATCCGCACAAAAAGGTAAATCGATAAACCGAAAGCTATTGGCATCACGACGAAGCAATTTCGCGACTGTCACCGGCAATGTAAAACTGACCCACAACAGTATTTCGTGAAATTTTTTCAGACTGAAATTTGCCAGGCTCAATCAGTAGGCACGTTCTCCTTGATAACTGCGCGCGCCAAACATCGAAACCGTAATCATGCAAATCTAAACTCAATGCTTTTACCAAGACTCGCACTAGCCCCACACTGTACTCATCCACAGGACACCCCCTGTCCACCCTCCTGCCCCACACTGCCCACCACTCAACCCGAGTGAAGCCATCTCCAAAGCGCGGCAAACGCCCGTGCAAGAAACGGCCCGCAACCAACCAACAAACCACCAGGAGATTTCGCATGAAGACAGTGATTGCCGCAACGATTCTCAGCCTTGCTCTGTGCAGCTGCGCCACGATCACCCGAGGGACGACGCAGGCGCTGACCATCACCTCGGATCCGACCGGGGTCGACGTGCGACTTTCAACCCGGCTGAGCTGCCAGACGCCGTGTGCGCTTGAGGTGAAGCGTCGGCCCGGCTTTGTCGTGACGGCAGAAAAGGAAGGCTATCGAACAGTCACGACGAGCGTGGTTTCCTCCATCTCCGGCGGAGGCGGCACGGCCATGGCTGGCAACGTGCTGTTGGGTGGAATCATCGGGGCTGGCGTGGATGCCTCCAATGGTTCGATGAATGAGCTGGCGCCGAATCCTCTGCACATCGTGCTGGAGCCGGAGCGATCTGCGTCTATACTCAACTCTGCACGGTAGCCAATATTTCAAACTCTCAAGAGACCAGAATGCGATACCCGATCGCCTACGAATTGGCGATCGAGGTAGCTCACATCCAGCTGGAAGAAATCGCTGCTCAAGGTTTACCGATCCCCCTTCCAAGCCGAATAGAGGAGCTGAAGAAACGTCCGGAATACGCGAACTGGGGATGGGGGATTATTGAAATTGATGTCACGCCGTATCTCGGAAAAACCGAGAAAGTGAACGTCACACTGCCCGGGACGGTCATTCGAAAAATAGATGAGTATGTCGCACTACATAGCTTCAAGAGTCGCTCTGCATTTCTGGCCAGCGTGGCAATGGAGAAACTGCAGCACTCTCCTCGTCGATAACGCCCGGTGTTTTAATGTCATCGAATTCGATGACATTAGGCCGACATCAATCCGCATTCTCCTTGCCCTGCTCCTCGGCACGCCGCTCCACCCAATAGTCTGCTCCCTTGATATTCAGCGCCTCCGGGTTGAACTGTGGATCGATACCCCGCGCCTTCTGCTCCTCATAGTCTTTCAGGCAGATGAACGCGGGCTTCTGCATCATGAGAATGGCGGCGATGTTGAGCCAGGCCATCAACCCTACCCCGATGTCACCGAGGCCCCAGGCCAGCTCTGCGGTCTTCACCGTGCCATAGACCACGGCAGCGATGATGCCGACGCGCAGCACCTGAGTCATCCAGGGTCTGTCGATGAAGCGGTTGATGTAACTGATATTGGTCTCGGCAATATAGTAATAGGCAACGATCGTGGTGAAAGCGAAGAAGAACAGCGCCAGCGCGACGAAAATATTTCCGAACCCGGGCATCAGGTTTTCCATCGCCGTCTGCACATAACCGGCTCCCGCGCCGACTCCCGCAACTCCCGTGTACATCACTTCCCCCGTCGGACCCTCGACGTTATAGAGCCCCGTGATCAGCAGCATGAAGCCCGTGGCGGTGCAGATAAACAGCGTGTCCACATATACCGAGAAGGCCTGCACCAGTCCCTGCTTGGCCGGGTGA
>JAUSMV010000031.1 GCA_030645235.1 Parvibaculum sp.
CCACCATGCTCGTGAACAAGGAGTGGACGGCGCAATTTGCGGGCATATCCATTGGCCAGCAATCAAAGAGGTTGATGGCATGCACTACATCAATTGCGGCGACTGGGTGGACAGTTGCAGCGCCGTCGTTGAACACATGGATGGCCGCATGGAGCTGATTTTATGGAATTCAGTTTCCCAAACCCGCATCACTCAAGGTGCCACCACATGAGAAACAAATAATGGAAAGTCCCTACAAAGGAAAAACGGGTTCCAAGCGCTTGATAAACGCTTTCAAGTATTCTTGCGCCGGTTTGCAGGAAGCCTTCCGCAATGAAGACGCTTTCCGTCAAGAGGTATTGCTTGCAAGCGTTCTAGTGCCGCTGGCATTTTTGTTGGAGCATGAAAATATCGGTCGCGCCTTGATGATCGCGTGCGTGCTCCTGCTCCTCATCGTCGAGCTGCTCAATTCAGCCATCGAAGCGACGGTGGACCGCATTTCTCTCGACGACCACAGACTCGCGAAGCGCGCCAAAGACATCGGTAGCGCCGCAGTCTTGATCAGTCTTCTAAATCTCGTTGTCATTTGGACGCTTGTCTTGGCGAACTAGCGGAATTGGGGATGCGCCTGTTGCAGTCTTGAAAAAGTCATCTTCCTTAGGTCAGTTACTATGAAAATCCTGTTTATTTCCGATGTCTATTTTCCGCGTGTCAACGGCGTTTCAACTTCGATAGAAACCTTTCGCCACAACCTTGCGTCACTGGGTCACACGGTTCATTTGATTGCGCCAGACTATTTGACACCCAGTGTTGATGAAACAAATATCATGCGTGTGCCTGCACGCCAGTTGCCCTTCGACCCTGAAGACCGGCTTATGAGTTACCCGTGGGTCATGACGCATCTTGAAAGATTGCGTGGCGAACAATACGACATCATTCACATTCAAACGCCTTTCGTTGCGCATTACCTCGGCACCAAGTTATCGCGCTTGCTTGGCATCTCTTGCGTAGAGACCTATCACACCTTTTTCGAAGAATATCTGTACCACTATGTCCCCCTCGTGCCCAAGAAGGTGATGCGCTTTGTCGCAAAGCGATTCTCTCGTCATCAGGGGAATA
>JAUSMV010000033.1 GCA_030645235.1 Parvibaculum sp.
CCTCCATCGGCTTGCTCGCCCCCGCATTACTCGCGTTATGCCGCTTCGGGCAGGGCATCGGCCTGGGCGGCGAATGGGGAGGCGCCGTGCTGCTCGCTACGGAGAACGCCCCGCCGGGCAAACGCGCCTGGTATGGCATGTTTCCACAGTTAGGCGCCCCCATCGGTTTCATTCTCTCGACGCTGGTGTTCGTCGTTCTCAACGCGACGCTCACCGAAGCACAGTTCTTCGCGTGGGGCTGGCGCGTGCCCTTCATTGCCAGCGCGCTGCTGGTCTTGGTCGGACTCTATGTGCGCCTGCAGATCACCGAGACACCCGCGTTTCAGGAGACCATCGACAAAGAGGAGCGCGTCAAGGTACCACTGGTCACCGTTTTACGTGACCACACCAGCACGCTGATTCTCGCCACGCTGATGGCCACCACCACCTTCGTCACGTTCTATCTGATGACGGTCTTCACCCTCAGCTGGGGCACCAGCCAGCTCGGCTTCGCGCGGCAGGACTTCCTCATCATGCAGATCATAGGGGTGCTGTTCTTCGCCGCCATGATTCCCTACTCGGCCATCGTCGCCGACCGCGTCGGCCGCCTCCGCATGCTCATCTACGCCACCGTCGCGATCATGCTGTTCGGGCTGGTGTTCGGGCCGCTGTTCGCCGGTGGCAGCACGTTCATGGTGATCGTCCTGCTGTCGCTCGGGCTCGGCTGCATGGGCCTGACCTACGGACCACTCGGCACTGCATTGTCGGAATTGTTCCCGACGGCGGTGCGTTATACCGGGGCGTCCCTGGCCTTCAACCTCGCCGGCATTCTGGGCGGATCGCTGGCGCCCTACATCGCTACGTGGCTGGCGGTGAATTACGGCATCGCCGCGGTCGGCTATTACCTGTCCGGCGCCGGGCTGGTGACGCTGGCGGCGCTGGTGGTGATCAGCAGAGGGGAGCATGGGGAGAGGGAGAGGTTGGGGGAGTAGGGATAGGTGAGGTATTGGCAATGGCACTCCCTTGCCATCCTGAGGTGTTAGCTGATTGAACGTTTCATGGCTGAGGTTTTGCAGCGACCCCAAATTGCAGAGGTCCAGTTCGCTCACAATTCCGCAGTTCCGAAAATTGACGGAGTCTGGTAGATTCCACATCACTCGATCCTACTCAGCGACACATGAAGGATCTCACTCGCGAGTTCGTGGAGTTGAACTGGAATGGACAATACCAATAGTTCGAGATTGACACCTCAAAGACTTAATTTTGTAATTGCAGTTTGCGCAATTCTTATCTCGGCCGCTTCTTTCTATGCTACTTTTCTGCAGGCTTCGGCGGCGGACAAGCAGGTCAGGGCGATGACCCTGCCCCTTATCCAGTTTGAGCACGGAAACTACGACGAGAACCTGAATCAACGCGGGATATACTTTCGACTGAAAAATGCGGGTGTCGGCCCGGCGATGGTGCGAAGTGTAAAGATGGCATATCGCGGGGAAGAGTACTCGCAAATCGAGGCCTACTTTCGAGCATGTTGCGGTGACTCATACGAGCTTTACGAGCAAGCTCAAAAAGAGTTTGCCACTGGTGAGTACAGCGCGCTGGATGGTGGCATGCTCACAAGTATCCTGACAGATTTCATCGTCGCCGGACAATCAGACTACATGTTCCTGCAACTCGACTATGGGGATATGAGCAGCGCATTCTGGGACAAGCTGAATCAGGAAAGATGGAGTCTCAAGCTCGACGTATGTTACTGCACGCTTCTAGATGATTGCTTCATCTCACAAGGCAGCGGCCAGATTACCGAGATAAAGTCCTGTCCCGTGGAGTGATAGTCAGCCAAATCATTGAGAGTGCGAACGTCGGTTTTTACCGGAATGAAGAGACATGAACAAGAAAAGGATCTGGGAAATACTTACTTTAGGAGTCGTTTTTATCCTGGTGATTTCAGTATCACCGGAGGTTCGGCTTCTGGGCATGTTCATCGAGGTCATCGGGCTCGACATGTTTGTATTGCTGTTCGAGGTGCAGATACTGGCTATTCTGCTTGCGTCTTACCATCGCTTGCTCAGACCAATAATAATGCGAGTAAATGCGTTGCTTGAGAGACTGGATCCCTTCTACTTCATTTCTTCATCAGCAACACTTCGAGCATGTCCAGCAATGATCATGCACTCAGTCCCGTTTCTCGTCTCATTCTATTTGATAGTGTTTCTCGGAATATCGGCTTACTCCTGAGAGGCGGGCGGATGAGTGTGAACAACGATGGCTCCTACAACTGGTTCAACGTCCCCCGCTGGTATTTGTGGGAGGGCGGCTATCTCCTGATTGGTCGCGCACAAGGGGCCGTGCCACTGCACTCTCACCATGCCATTCAGATTGTCATCGCGCTTGATGGCACTCACGCAATCTGCGGCGAGAATGGAGAATGGCGCCAAGGCGCGGGAATTATCGTAGGTGCAGACACGCTCCATTCATTCGATGCGCAGGGCGCACTTGGCGCAATGCTGTTCGTGGACCCGGAGTCGGGTGAAGGCGCCTGGTTGAACGCGTCCGTGGCTGACAAAATAGCGATCATTCCTGCGCAACGGCTGGAGTCCTGCGTTGCCGCGCTGCGCACGTTTGTCGAGCGACCACTGGAAGGAATGGATGTCCGGGAACTCATTCGCCACTGCGTTCATTCGTTAAGTTCCGGAGCACCTCGATCCCGTGGCATGGACCCGCGAGTGACAAAAGTGCTGAATGAAATTCGGGGAGCCGATGAGCTGCGCATCACTCTCGAGACTGCTGCAGCCATGGCCTGCCTTTCGCCCAGCCGCTTTGCCCATCTCTTCAAACACCAGACGGGTCTGCCTTTTCGAAAATACATGTTGTGGCGCAAACTCACCCGCGCCATGGTTCTGATCGGAGGCAATCGGACCATTGCGGACGCGGCCTATGCGGCAGATTTCGCCGATGCGGCTCACCTGACCAGAACATTCCATCAGATGGTTGGCTTGGCTCCCTCTGCCTTGATGCGGGGTGAGTTCACCGAGATTGAGTCCCCGTTCAATTTGACGAACAGCTAGTTTATTCAAGAATGGTAGCTGCTTCGTTCAATCCTGCCCTGCCATCCCACTGCGATACTCCTCTTCGTCAACACTCACGTTGGCAAACTAAATCCACACCCCCAAAAGGAGATTCAAATGTCAAATCAACTGAACGCTCAGGCTAGCTCCAACTGTGAATGCGCTAATGGCAAAGCTTGCAACTGCACCAACTGCCAGTGCGCCAACTGCAAATGCAAAACCGCCAAGTGCTCCACTGCTGGCAAATGAGTAAGCTGAGCATTGCTGTAGTGGTCTCAGGTTCCCTTGTGATGGGATTTGCCATCGCCGGGGGACTGCTCTTCGGTCCGCTAGGTGGTGAGGCGGAGCCTGTGATCACCGGCTCCGCTCTTCTCGGTTTCGCTGCCGGTTGGGCATTGCTTGCCGGTCTTTCCATGCGCTGGACGAATCAGCCGCAACGGTGGGCTGCAGTGCCCGCAGTCTACATGGGACTGGCGGGTGCCGGGCTTCTTGTGTTCGCGCCAACGGGTGAAACCTTGAATGCGCTGGGGTGGGTGTGGCCGCTTACTCTACTCGCTCTTGTTCTGTGGATGATGCTGCAAATCCGTCGCCATCTACACAGTTGGACTCGCGCGTGGCTTCTGTATCCACTTATCAGTATCTACGCCGCGAGCGCATTGGGGGGAGGCTATCAAACCATTCGAGAAACCATGGATCGGCGGCTATGGGAACAGTCTGGTTCTCTGGTGGATGTCGGCGGCCACCGTTTGTATCTCTCGTGCAGCGGCAACGGCGGCCCGACTGTAATTCTCGAATCGGGTCTCGGCGAAACATCAGCCTACTGGGACGCGATTGCGACTGCCGTTTCCTCAGACACGAAGGTTTGCATTTACGATCGAGCGGGTCGAGGCGGCAGCGATCCTGCGCCAATGTCGCTTGATGGCACAGGCGTCGCCAAGGAGTTGCATGCATTGCTCGCCAACGCAAATCTTTCCCGGCCGTTCATTCTGGTCGGCCATTCCTCTGGCGCACTGTACGTCAGAATATTCGCCGAGCTTTATCCTGACGAAGTTGTTGGTGTGGTTCTGCTGGACGGACAACCCGCAGAAGTTTTCACGCGCTTGCCGAATTTCCCCGCGTTCTATCGCTATTTTCGCCGCATATCTGCGGTGCTTCCCTCATTCGCCCGAGTGGGCGTCGCGCGGATGATTTATCACGCCGACTTCGCCAATCTTCCCACGCACGTCCGCGACATGCAGCGTGCCAGTCATTCTTCAGTGCGATCATCCCGCAGTCTCCGCGATGAATTCGAGGCATTGCCAACAACGTTGGAACAGGCTGGTTCTACTTCCGGCTTTGGCGACAAACCGTTGATAGTGGTCACCGCCGGGCGCGATGCCCAGACGGGATGGGTTGCGCTGCAAAACGAGCTGCCCAGACTGTCTACGAACAGCCAGCATCGGGTCTTGCCGAACGCTACGCACATGTCGATTATCGAGGGACCGGATGCCAGCGACTCAATCCAGGCCATCAGGGATGTCGTCAAAACCGCGATTGTGCTTTTCTGTAAAGACCCAGCACTAATCCCCGCTCCCCCCGCACCGGCAACCCCCACATCCATGCTACACTTCGGCCACGAATGGGGTCTGCCGCGAGTTGTTCCGGCCCCCGGATATCCAAGTTCGGGGTGACCAGCCCCTCGATGATGAGAGCGATTTCATGAAGCAAGTTTTGGCCTTGATGGTGT
>JAUSMV010000035.1 GCA_030645235.1 Parvibaculum sp.
CAGCCACCATCAAGCATCTTGCCTTGGGCACGTGCCACACGCCACCAAACGCGCAGGCGTTCCAGCAATATCGGGGAGAGCATGGCATACCGGTCCTTGCGGCCTTTGCCCTGCTCCACGCGCAGCGTCATGCGTTGGCTGTCGATGTCTCCTACCTTGAGTGCAACCACTTCACCGACACGCAGCCCAGTGCCATAGGCGAGTGACAGGGCGGTCTGGTGCTTGATGTGTCCGACGGCGGCAATCAACCTGGCCACTTCCTCCTTGCTCAAAACTACGGGAAGCCTGTGGGGCACGCGCACCGACTGCATCTTGGCCATGACGTCTTTGCGACCCAGTGTGACGTCAAAGAGGAATGTCAACCCGGTGATCGTTGCGTTGAGGGTAATGGGCGAGGTGCCTGCGTCAACCAAGTGCAGTTGAAAGCGGCGAAGGTCTTCAACGCTGGCGGTGTGAGGGGACTTGCCCAGAAATTCCCCGAATCGACTGACTGCACGGATATAGGCAGATTGGGTCTTGGGCGCGAGCTGGCGCATGCGCATGTCCTCAAGCATGCGTTGGCGCAGGGGTGAAACCGTTTGAGTGGAAGTTTCCATGGCTGTGCTCCTGTTGTGAATTGAGGCCAATTGCCTCAATTCACAACATAGGCACGGTCACGTCTTGCGCAAACCACAAACCTCACATCGAAGGGTACCGCGCGAGCGGTTTCGTCCACAGACCAGAAGCGGCCGCCTGGGGTAAGCTCCCCATTGCTGACATTGGAGCCGACGATCTCCAGATAGCTGACTTTGAACGACGCCGGCGACCCATCACGGCTGAACTTCGGTTGTGTTGCCGTTCCGGTCATTCGAGTTGGAAATCCTCAAATGACCGCTTCCAGGCACAGAGTAAATTCTGTCGGCAAATTTGACATTTATCTGGTCGCCATCGGATCGTGCGCGGTTGCATTCACACTAACTAATTGATATGTAAGAAGTTTCAAAACTTAGGCTCGATTCTTGCTTGCATTCGCTTTATGACGAATTTTGCAGATGAGCTCGAACTTTCCGCCTAATTCCGTTCGAGAGCGATAACCGAAGGCGATTCTTAT
>JAUSMV010000037.1 GCA_030645235.1 Parvibaculum sp.
GGCATGTAGCGAAGCGGTACGGATCGCGGGATACCCGCGCATCCCTCTGGTGCTTGTTTCGTCAGAGCCTTTGATCGATCCTGATGGTCGTTCGTCCTAGTTGCCCGAACGTGGGCGCAGCCTCTGCACTACAGCCACCTATCCAACCCCTTAAAACAGGGCTTTGGCGGCGTAAGCCGCCATCCTGCACGTATCCCCTCAACTGAATGAATTTGATGGCGTGGTGGTGGTTTTGGCTGTCCGGACACGTAGTGCCGGGCCCTGGGGACTTGTTTTACCCCTTGGGGTCACTTTATGGTGTTGCGCAAGGGTGGGAGCCCTTTTAGGGCGACCTTGCTGCGCAAGGTCGTTATTTTCTTGCGCCTATGAAATCGAAAGTCACTTCTCGCACGCGCACAGTTTCTTTATTATTTTTCTTTCTTTCTTGTGTTTGACGTTTTTCCTAAAAACACTGCGCTAGGCCGCATGAATGCTAGATTCTTCCTGTGGATAAAGTTGCGCCTATTCGGACAAATTACGGGCGTAGTCGGACAAATTACGGGTTAGTCGGACAAATTACGGGCGCTATCCACAGACCTATTCGGACAAATTACGGGCGCTATCCACAGATTCAGGGGTCAAATGGCTTGTTTAGTCGGACAAATTACGGGTTAGTCGGACGGACGAAACTGCTTGACTGCCTAATATTGCACGCATTCGGTGCATTCGGACAAATTACGGGCGCTATCCACAGACCATTCGGACAAATTACGGGCGCTATCCACAGATAGTCGGACATGTGATTTACATTTGTCCTAATAAATTAGTCGGACAAATTTTTTTTTAGTCTGAATAAAGTTACATTTGTCATTCAATCCAGGAGGAACAAATGGCAGAGCAATTTGAAATCGCGGTCAACGAGGATAGCCAGACAAAAGTAAGCATGAGCAATCGCTTGGCTAGGTCAGCACAAGGCCTGTCGCTCAGCGAGAAACGAATCGTTGCTCTAGCGCTTGCTACCGTGGATTCCAAATCGACATCTAGATTGGCAGAGGCCACGACTGAACTCGGTTGGAAAACAAAAATTAAAGCGCATGACTATGCCGACGCTTTCAACATTGACACAAACACCGCCTACGATCAGCTCAAAGCGTCCTCTGATCGGCTTCTAGAACGCATGGTTATTTATGAGGACAAGGACAAACGGGGGAAGCCAAGAGTCAACAAAATTCGCTGGGTGTCTGCCGCTCGATACACCGCTGGGGATGGCATGATCGAACTAAACTTCACGCCTGAGATCGCCCCTCACTTGCTGGGCTTGCGCAGCCATTTCACCAGCTACAAACTAAAGCATGCAGCCTCATTCGAAAGTCTGTATGCCTGGCGCTTATTTGAAGTTTTTGAGTCATGGCGAAGCACTGGTCTATACGCCTGCAGCATTGAAGATTTTTGGGAGACCATGGAGGCCCCTCCCAGTTGTCGAAAGGACTTCAAATCACTCCGTATCAGGGTTATTGAACCTTCCGTTAATGCAATCCAGCAGCATGCCGGATTGAAAGTCGAATGGAGTCCTATTCGGAGCGGGGCACGGCGAGTAACGTCGCTGGAGTTTCGTTTTGGTCCAGATCCCCAAGGAAAACTCGATTTGGGTGACGAGAGCCAAACGCCCAGCGTTTCGGACGCATTAGAACTACGTCCGACTAACCCGTAATTTGTCCGACTAACTGTTAAACAAGTGTTAAATATCGGTGGGATCAACACCTAGAGGCGCCATGTTTGCAATTCGACTACCGCCCGAAATAAACCGCCGCTTGGCTGACTTGGCGAAGGCCACGGGCCGCAGCAATACGTTTTATGCTCTTGATGGATGCCATCAAAAGGAACCTGTGCTAGCGCCGATCCACTTTTGACCCACGTGCCGACGATGGACTGACCTAAGCTAAATCCCTGCAATCCCAGTGCTGGCAACGGTTCGCAAGGCTGGTACATGGGTCAATTCTCGACTGGCCGCAACATCATTGGGGGGTTGTTTCAAACAACCCCCCTTCATTGAAATAGTTGAGAACTACTATCGGCTGTTTTCCCCAAACCCTGCATGAATGACGCGATCGAAACCGACAAGCGTGTAGTGCCTTGCATCCTTAGTTCAGCTTGTGAGCGAGTTGCTGAAACACGTCCCGCCCCTCGTCGTCGCGTTGCACGGCAAACAAAAACAGGCACCGTCCACCGCTTGATTGTTCCCACTGGTGGCCCACCATATTTTTCTCGCGTGAGTCGTCGTTGGTTTTGTAGGGCTCACCCTTGTATTCAATGGCCAGCACGCGGCCGTCAATCAGCTCGGCCACAAAATCGGGATAAAAGTAGTCAGTGGACGTTGGTAGCCAGAACGAAAACTTGTCCTGGCGTTCGATGTTGCGTACCCACTGCTTGACCATGGCATGGGCGTCGATGGCCTGAGCACAGCGGAACTCTTCGGCCACCTGCCCGGCCTGCGTTTTCTCGCGTAGGTCGTGGATCATGGGATAAAAATGCTTGTTGAACTCGTAGCTGCCCTGATACATCAGACGTGCCGGATATTGGCCCGCTTGGAAGTGGAAGCTGTAATGGGCCATCTGTTCCAAGCTGGGCACGGCCATGTCCATGAGCCGACCCTGAAAGCCCTTGGCCATGGCCAACTGGCGCAGCCGCCCAATTTCCTTAATCAGGGTTTGCGCCAACTGGAAGCGGGCACGAACCAGGGCAGTGAGGGTAATACCTCGCTCGGCGGTCAGGTGAGTCACCATCTTGACCAGGTAGTGCTGCATCTGGGTCTGCCCAACGTCGGGTTGGCGAACCTCAACGTCCAGCCATCGCACCAGGTCCTGCTGACTGGTATGGCTTACCGTGTCATTGAGTTGGAGTTGCTGGGCGTCGATGTGGCGCCACTTCACCTTCTCGCCGTTGACATCAATCTCGAATGAGTTAACGGTCTCGGTGAGGCTAAAGCCTGCGAGCTGCACCTGATGGTCCAACAGGCTCCAATCGCCCAGGCTGGACAGCGTTTCGCGCTCGACTACTTCGAGGTGGTCGCCCAAATTCAGACAGAGCTGCGGTATTGGCGCAAACGTCAGGCCCAACTGAGCTGGGGCACGCAACGCCTGGCGCACCGCCCGGTGGGCGTCGAACTGTTCCTTGATCTTCTCGCGCATCTTGGCAGGCATGGCGTTGCTGATAAAGGCCTCGGCCTGTGCCAACGTGTCGCTGCTGACACCGCCACTGAGCAACACGGTCGCGCCCTGCGTGGTTTGCCTGATCTGCACTACAGCCTTGATGTCATCCGGCCAGTTTTGGGTGTCGGGCACCTTCGGCAGCTCGATGTGGCAGTCAGGAAGCGAGGGTGTGGCCGCGCCACCGCTGCGGCCCGCTGTGGGTGTTCCACCTGTTCCCCCGGTCAACGGTAGTGACTGCTGCGGAATGATGATGGCAGCGGTTTCCAGTCGCTCAAACCCCATGTTTTGCACCATACGGTCTTTGAGTGTGGCGGCAGCTTGCGCGAAGTTATCGGCCACGATGTGGGCATAGGCCCGGTTCAGGGCGTCCTGTGTGCGGTTCTTGGCGTAGGGCATGCGCAGCACCCGGCCCAGCAACTGCTCCACGTCCTTGGACGAGTTGACCGATTGCAAGCTGGCCAGCACATAGGCAAACGAACAGTCCCAGCCCTCTTTCAGGGCTTCCACGGTAATGACATAGCGGATGGGGCAGGCGGGGTCAAACAGGTTGATGCCGTCCAGCTCCTTCTGCGTGCCGGTGGCGACTGCAATTTGATCTTCGGGGATTTGCTCTTGCTCAATCAAATGTTGGCGCACCACTGCCACAGTCGCTTCACCATTGATAGGCATGGCCTGTACCAAGGCAATCGGGCGAAGGTAGTCAGGCTCATGCTGTGCGATGAGTTCAAGGCGATCACGGGTCAGGCGGGCATCACGCAAACACTCGCGCCAGCCCTGCGGATGCTCGGCCAGCACGATGGGCAACTTGATCATCTGCTCGGCCTTCAACTCGGCGGCGGCGACGTGATACAGCACGTTGTTGCCGGGGACGGGTGTCGCGGTCATCTCAATCACACAGCTCGGGTTGACCCGCCCCAGCGATTTGAAAAACCGGTCAGTGCGGTTGTTGTGGGCCTCGTCCACAATGACGATGGGCTGCTGCAGGTGCATCCAGTTGGCTACTGAATACTTCACCCGTCCCAAATCCTTGGCCGTGAGATACGGTTGCGTCTGCAAGTCAGCTTCGGACACTTTTTCCAAGCCGGCTGACAGCTGCGGGGGCAGGTTGTCGAAATGCGGGGCCAGTTCCTCGAAAAACGAATATACGTTGCGCTTGGCGGTGTCCGTCACGTTGAAGGCTTGGATGGTGGCCACGATCACGATGGCGGCCTTGCCGACATCGTGCGGGCTGATGGTCTGCAAACTTTCCAAGTCGCACACCTGCACCCGGTCGCCGAAGTGTTGTGCCAGTGCCTGCCGGTAGGGGTGGCGTGCATTGGCCAGAGCTTCGAGGGTCTGCGTGCGGATGGTGTCCGATGGCGTGAGCCACAAAGCAATGGGTGCATCGCTGTCCAGAACGGCCTTGCCTGTCAGTGCCACGGCATGGGCCGCCATGATGGTCTTGCCGCCCCCGGTGGGCACACGCAGGCAGACACAGGGGATATCGCCGAAAAGTGGCTGGTAGGTCTCGCCTGTGCGGTTCTGCGTGGCCAGTGTCGCGCCGTAGGCCTGCGCCACTGGCTGGCTGCGGGTATCTGCCAGGAACTGAGTGAGGACCGTGAGGGCAGTCTGTTGGTAGGTTTTGAGGGTCAGCATGGCTCTTGTTGCCTGAATCGTTTGCTATGACTCACTGCACACGCATCGGGTGTCGATACAAAGCGTCTGAAATGTCGATCCCATCATCTTCCGCGCCTCCATAAAGCAAACTCTGCAAGGGGTGCTCGGACATGGACCGCGTTCTGTTTAGAGCTATACCTGGGCTTTCTTCCTGCAGTTGGTTAAGGTGGTAATTCACACTATTTGCAAGAACATCAGCGGCTAGCGTCAATGCGGAGTCGTCACAAACAATTGTGAAGCTAACCTGAGAAAAATCACCCAAGAGGTTGTCGGGGTCGCCAACACTAATTGAAATTTTGCCCCTTACAACTTCTTTTGAGGCTCGGTCAAACCCAGTTGCCTCATGCGTCGAGTCCTCACCCACAGAAAGTAGCTCGGATGCCTTCTCATGAAACAACTTCAAGATGGGGTCGTCCGTTCTATCGGTTATCACATCAATCTGAAATGGGACGTCCGCCATATCCATGCAAAATGCAACTGCCTTGCCAAACGCCCCTTGAAACAGCGTCCCGTGCAGCATTTCATGTTTCTCACGCCAAGACATAGACACCTCCGAACGACGCGCTTGATGCGCCCCTTTCGTTAACTCGTTCAGACGAAGGGCACTTTCGGCATAGCCCTGCACGTAAGTCGCTTCATAGACCCAGAAAATTTTCCGTTCTAGAAAATACTCAAAAAACTCCTTTCGCATCTCGTTCTGCTGCGATGCAGTCAAGTCGGTTATATGCACTTTCCCTGCTGAGAAAAATTTTGACCTTATGCAATCGAAGTCTTGCTTCACTGAGTCCAGGCAACTTTCAGGTATGAGATAGCCAGCCATGACACCAAGCTCTCCAGGCTGGTTTTCCTGAGTGCTCGAATAGCCTTTTGCGCCAGACTCGTCAGCAATAAAAATTATTTTTTTCATTTTTTCTCCGTTCCTCATCTCATTTTCACGTCATAGGGAATCTGCTTGAAGGTGATACCCTCGACGGCCAAGCGCGATGCGCCTAGCCGGGAGGTCTCCCCATAAACCACCTTCGGCCCGGCGTGCGGATAAATCTCGTTGATGGCTTTGAGCACGTCATGCGTCAGGACGTTGCCGCCTGCCGGGCGCCGGTCACCCAAGATGCCGTTGTAAAGCAGGTAATAGGCGGTGCCGTTGTGGATGCCCAGCAGAGGCTTGTCAAAAATCTGGTGGCCGGGCTCGCCGGTCTCAAAATGCCAGACATACGCGGCCAGCGTGGCGAACTTCACTTCGGCGTTGATGCGGCCATCGGAATCAAAAGCGGACTCACCAATCTTACAGAAGCGGAATCCTCCACCACCACTCCAATCAACCTGCGGGCTGATACCTGTTTTATCACCAATCACGACACGTTCGAGTCGTGGCAAGCACTTAGCTTGTGCATGTTCTCCACGCTCAATGCCAATCCACCGGCGCTTCATTTTGTGCGCAACCGCAGCTGTTGTTCCCGAACCCAGAAACGCATCAAGAACAATGTCATCCTCGCTGGATGTGCTCAATTCGATCAAACGTTTGATGAGAGCCTCTGGCTTTTTGCTTTTCGGAAACTCAACCCCGCCTTCGTTGTGGAGATTGTTTGACAACAAGTCGTCCCACAACGTGGTCAACGGTTCACCTGCGACTAAAACGCCGTCCACTTCCTTCAGTTTCTCCCGATAGAAGATCCACCGTTGTCCCCCCTTGAAATACATATCGGAGTAGCCCGTCCTTGGCAGGTGGAATATTTGCTCAGGGCTAGCAAGGGACTCATCGATGATCGCCTGAGCTGCTTCACTGATAGCATCGTAGTCCGGTCGAACCGGCTGGATCACCTGCGCGGCGTGGTTGATAACAAACTCATTCAACGCCACTTCATAGCCCTTTGGGCCTAGCTCGCGCTTTATGTCATTCGACTTCTTACCAACGAAGTTGGCAAATGCTGACGAAAGTGTGACCAGTCGCCAGCTCTTGTAGTGCTCATTAGGATTAACGAGAAACTGCCCATATCGCTTGTCGCGCTCTCTACCCGTGAAAAGCCGATTCGGCTTCCAGTTAGCCTTGTTCTTTGCATAGACGACTATAAAGTTGGTTGTGCTCACCATCCCGGGATTTATAGACTTGTGGCCAGTCGCTGCCCCCTGCTTGAACGTGACGATGGCTACACGGTTCTTTCTACCCATTACTTCATCGGCAACGGCAATCAAGTAGCCCAGTTCATTGTCATCAATGTGGATGAACAACGTGCCATCCGGCGCAAGCAGTTTTCTTTGCAAGACGAGGGTTGGATAGATCATTGACAGCCATTGGGAGTGCTCCAAGCGGTCGTCATAGTCAGGGAACGCTTGTTCCGTGTTAAACGGCGGGTCGGCGTAAATGCACTTGACCCGGCCCGCATAGAACGGAATCAAGGCTTTAAGAGCCAGCAGGTTGTCGCCCTGAATCAGCAGATTGTCGGCATTGGCGCCGCTCAGGTCACCATGGACCGACTCCTGTTTCAGCAAGTGATAGGGCACCTCCCTGGTGGTCTCCTTGGCCTGATTTTTATTTACCCAGTCGAGAAATGGCATTTATCGTTTTTTCTAGTTGTAGCACCACCCGGACAGGCCAGGTGACGGCAGTTCATAAAGGTGTTGCAACATGGTTTTTTGCGGATGGTGTTCAGCCTCATGGCCTCACCAAGGCAATGACTCAAAAAACTCTTGCACTGCCGCGTATGCAATATCAAAGTCCGGCAGCGGACCAGATACCAAACCGGGCAGAACAGAAGCGTACTGTTTGCGAGATAGCTGGATAACTTGTTCGTCGCGCATCGCCGCCTGATGGACGTGAACCTGACGGTCAAGGGACGCTTCAATGAGTTTGGCCAGGATCATCGATCGATCCGTTGGATGAACAGGGGTCTCCAGCAGCAAAAAAAGATCGTAAATATCTTGGTAACGCTCGCGGCCGCGAATTGGTTGTTGCAGGACGGATCTCAGCTTTTCGGCAACGAGGTCATGGAACGGATACATCAAAAGATTACCGCCATCAACCGGTTGCTGTTCGGTGCCGCTGGCCCATTCGTTGAAGCTGTAGTCGATCTGGACGACTTGTGCTGACCCCGTCGATTGCAGGCGCTTTAAGGCCCTGGGCTCCAGGCGACTGGCATAGCCAATGCTCATCTGGAGCGTCGGAAAGCTCGCATCGGGTCGGTTGGGTGGTTTGACCGCATGCGACTGAAGCCGTAGCGCCATGGCATGCTCGTTATCTGCCGACACCGACGCCAGTGCTTCACCTATGCTGGTCAGCAGTGCCGGCACATCGACCTCCTGAATCCGCTTCGATGTCGAAAAGTCAATGTCGCGGGTAAACCGGCTGCTGTGATATCGGATGGCCAGCAGAACGCCGCCCTTCATGATCATGATGGGTGACAAAGTGGAGGATTGCGCAATAGCCCGCAAAACCAGGTGCACGGCTTGCCGAAATATTTTCCGGTCCGGCTGCTCTTCTTCTTCGACCCATGCCGTTAGATTGATTGCGCTCATTCCATCCCCGTGGCTGTATTGATTGAGAGCATCCAGCGCTCGGAAAACTTGGGTTCGTAATCGGCGGACGCATCGAGTTTTCTGGAGCCACCACGAGCGGCGCACTCCACCCAAGCGTCAATACGGGGATCGTGGAGTTGGCAGATTTCTTCAAGGATGAAGCCCGCTCGAACCTTATCAATTTTAGTTCCGTGCCGATCTAACTCGTCAAAAATGAGGCGCTTGCTGGTGGCTGCATGCTCTTTGAAGACCTGAAGCACATGGGCAATTCCGCCACACAGAACCGGCTCGCGCAACATGTCCAAGAAAGTCCTACCGAGGGTCGCCACTCGGACTGGCGAATCCTTGATGGAGCGAAACGCACCCCGGTGAATACTCGAGTAGCGGTGTACCGGCCGCTTGCCAAGCTTGTTCACACTTGTGCGCCCTAATCGCGGCAAACCACTGGCACTGTAAGCCGCCCAGTCTTCGCCCAAGTCCTTAACCATGCGCTCTACAGCAAAGGCCGTCCACTCGGTGCTGGCTGGTGTGGAGATGTAAATCTGCTCGGGCATTCGGTCGGTCAACCCATGGAACTCCATCGCGCTGAGGTGCGACAAATAGCAAAATGGATCAATCGAACAAATAACGGCATTGTGGTCACTGAGATTTCCACCTATCAGGCCATAGGCGGCTTGCCCGGTAACCCCGGGCAATGACTGCAGGATGCCATTGCTCTGCAGCATCTTTTCAATTCGGAAAAATGCACGGGTATCCAGCACCTCTAGCTTGATGGCAAGAGGCTGACCTTCATAGGTTCTCCCCTTGTACAAGTGCCAAGTGATTCGTGCGATGTCATACCGTAGAACAGCGGGTGTGCCCAGTTTTCCTAGTTCTATGGCAAGGGCTCGCTGAATTGGAAATTGGACTGGTTTTTTCAATGTGTTTGCCTGTGCGGTATAATCTGTCCTAAGGACAGATTATACCGCACAGTAAGTAGATTTTAATTCCGCATCCTACCTGAACTCTGAGTTAACAAGACCCTCGTTTTGGAGGCTTGGGGGTTTAACTCTCGAAAAGATTCATGCCTCCAGCCCGATCATTTGACTTGCCACTTGGTGTAAAGGGCCGCAGCGGGCGCGGCCAATGCAAAGGGCAGAGCATGCTCTGTTGCATGAGGCGTTTGAATGCAAACAAAAGTCGCAGATTTACCCCCCCCCCCCAAAAAAACGGCAAGTTTCCACAATGGAAGATGCATACACAAACCAGATACAACACCAGCGATTGGGAATCGCTGACTTCGTTCAGTACGCGACTCTGAAAGTCGGCGAATCCTCCGGCCTGGAGCCGCGCCGGTCATAGACCCGCGTGGTGCTGATACTGGCATGGCCCAGCCACTCCTGGACCTTGGCGATGTCGGCCTGGTGCTCCAGGGCGCTCGTAGCGGCGGTAGCCCGCAGGGCATGCGGTCCCATGTTGTCCCCTGTGATGCCGAGCTGTTTCATATAACGTACGACCACTTCGGAATAAACCCCGCCGGGCGTCAGCGCTGCAGCGACCGCCCCGGCTTTCGGCGCCCGGACGCGCCGAAATAGTGGCCCGTCCAGTTCCTGGCCATGACCGCTTGCTGCCAGGTACTCGGCCACCAGGCGCAGTGTATTGGGATGGGCAGGGATGTAGCGCAGCTTGCCGCCCTTGCCCTGTACGGCCAGGTGCGGCACGCCCCGGCGCTCCTGGCTGAAGTCCTTGACCAGCAATTTGGTTAGTTCCTCCCGGCGCAGCGCGTGGTACAGCAGCACCGACAGGATCGCCCGGTCGCGTTTGCCTTTGAGCGTGTCGGCGGATGGCGCATCAAGCAGCGCGCGCGCCTGGGTGTCGCCCAGCGCCGGCGTTTTACCTTCATTGGTTTCTACTTTCGGCCGCTTGACGCCCCTAACCGGGTTGTGCGTAACCGCATTGGCTTCGCACAGGTAGTCATAGAGCGACGCGAGCGCGGCGAGTTTGCGCCGAATAGTGGCGCCGGCGAGATTCTGCTTTTCCAGCTCAGCGCGCCAGGCCAGGATGTGGGCACGCGTCACGGCGCGGAACTCCTCGGGCTGGACAATTCCGGTGAACGCCATGAAAGCGCGCAGATCGCTTTGGTAGGCGCGCTTTGTTTGCACGCTGTCCAGGTTGGCGAACCACTGGGCCTCGGGCGGCACGTCGGCCAGATACTGGAACTCGAAGGCCGTTAGCACACGGTGGTCAGCTAGCGCAACAAGGTCTGTCTTATTCATAAAGGAGAGAGTTACAGCAAGCCAACAGATCGGCTAACAGGGTAAGCCGGTCGACGTTTGGCGCTGTCCATCATGCGGGCGCGAAAAAATTAACAACGTTGTTTTTCATCTCAGGCGTCTTCATGCCAAGCAACTCGAAAAGCAGGTCCGGCTGAACATGCATCTCGCGCGCGACGGTTGCGATGGGTACGCCAAAGTGATCCGTCAGCACGCGAAATCCTTCGGAAACGACCTCCGGAATTTCCAGCGGGATATGCTTGTCCTCGTTTTCTTCAATCGCTTCGCCATGGCGATTAAGTCCAATGTATCCGGAGCGGCATTGCTCGTCACTGAAGACACCTAGCTGCCTGCCACGGTACAAAATGGCGGCCTTGGATACGCCCCAGCGCATCTTCAACTCGCTCAAACCTTCCCAGTTCAACCTGGACCGTCGAAGCGCGAGATGGCTTTCAGAGATGAAAGAGGTTCGAGGCAATAAAAATGCGCTGGCAAAACGATTTGCCTGAGTCTCGGTGAGCCTGTCGCCTGTCAGCACGCCGATATGCAACGCAAAATGCCCCAGTTCATGCGCAACGCCAAACCGGCCTCTGCATGCGGAGCGGCCTGTCCCATTCAAGGCGATAACAGGCCGGCTGGTTGCAAACGAAACGGCATCCACTTCGCTGGCCATACCGTTTACCCGCATGACCACGGCGCCGGCGTTCTCGGCAACCCTGGTGACGTTGCTGATGGGCCCCCGTCCCAGGCCCCACTGGCCACGACAGCTTTCAGCAGCCCGCTCGATGGCCTCATCCGACGAGGGATCGGCTTCGGCTATTTGGTAGGTAGGCAGTTCCAGGTACTGGTCAAGAACGCACACAAGGCGCTTTAACATCTCCCCGCGCGCCCGCGCATACTGTCGCAGCGTCACCTTCGTTGTCAACTGCTTTCGAAAATGACACTGCTCTTCGGTCAAAGGCATTGGATCGACATGCCTCAAAAATTCCGGAAAAATCTGCAACTCATCCACAAGCGACTGTTCAAGAATTGAAGAAACCGGTTCTGCACCGTTCTCAATTCGACTTAAAAATTGCTTCGACTTTCCTAGCCGCTCGCCCAGGTCGGACAGGGACAGGCCATGGAAAAGGCGTGCAAGTCGAATATTGGAGCCAAGGACGGCGGTCATTGTCCTGCTGCGGCTTGTGTGTGGTCTCCCGGGCTGCGGCGCTTCGGTACAACGACAGGTTTAGAGATTTGCACAGCATCAGGCGCAATTTGCTTGATGTCAACCAAGGTACGTACCGATGCGTCCGATTGCCATCGGCAAACCAATTCATCGGTCGCCGTATACCCAAGAAGTTCAACGCGCGGGCCAGAAAACTCATCCTTTGCGGGATCGATGACAAAGCAAAAACGCACCGCTTGACCAGGCTCCGCACACTCGATCAACGGCATCTGGAAGCGATGCGCCTCAAGCACGGCTCGTTTTTTAGGAGCCGCCGCATCGTCATTGCTGAAGCGGCAAGGAATTCCGCCAATTGAAAAAACCAAATCGTTGCCGCCGTTTTCAACACCGAGCCAATCGAAAACGCCTGCAAGGTACTCGTTGACGATCCTTTGTTTTTGCCGGCCGAACCGGGTTGTTCCCCGTGTGTAGGGGGTATCGGTGTCGCGAACCAAATCATCCTCAGTTGCATACCACTCTTCAAGGAACCAATCCGCTACTTTTGAAAGGCGTTCAGGAGTGAAAGAAGGCTGAAAATCGAAAGGAGTTTGAAGCTTCATGATTGTGCAATTATTTAATATCGTCAACGTATTATGTGCGAAATTCGAAATTCGTCAATCTTCGACGTAATTTTTAAATACGTGTCGTGAAACGAAGCCCAACCGTTGATAACGGTTTTTATCAATGGTTGGAGGAAGGTGAAGACGGGCGGCCATTGGCGCTACGGGCGCGGGACTCGGAAAGGGTTATTTGGGAAGTAGCGTAAATGACGCCTGAGCAGCGCAAACTGCCGGTAGAGCATCATGAGCTCCTTTTTCAGAACGCGATGGCCGCGATTTGAAGCCGACCCGACCATGGCGCTCAAATCGCTGTCTGGCTTGCTCATGCAGCGCGTGGCCCAGGCCTGCGAAGCTAGCTCTAACAACGTGTGCGATGTTCGCGCACGGCGTTCACTGTTCACTGTTCACTGTTCACTGTTCACTGTTCACTGTTCACTGTTCGCGCTTGCGCACCAGCGGACGCTGGCGTCAACACGTTCGGCCAGCGCATCAGCGGCGAAGTGCCGATGACCGGGACTGCGGCATGTACCATGCATTGATGGACTGGTCACGAGGGCCAAAGCGCCCAACTGCAGCACTGATGGGACCGATCATGACCGAAGAAAGACTTTAAAGGTGACGCCGAGGGGGAGAACGCAGCAAGCTGAACTGATGGCTATGGGTGAGCCGGAAACGAAGTGTCCTTAGCCCACCCGAGTTCGCGCAACGTGAAGCCGAGGGCCTGAACAGCCATCGCCGCATCCTCTTCCACAGGCGCCCGCCATCCGTTGGAAATCTGCTGGTTCGTCTTTCCTCTGTTGTGAAGAAGGGCGACCACCCTGCCCATGTTGCCCGCGCACACCTTATCATGCGGCGCCTTCTCTACGGCGCCCGCGAGCTTGGCCAAGTCGTCCGAAAGGGCCTTCGGGTCGCCGCCGTTCTGCGTCATCCACCGAGCCAGCACCACGGCCAACGCGTCGCGGCAGTGGTCGATCACAGAGATTGGCGACTCGCGAAACGCGGAGTCAAGGACTCGCTCCATTGCCTGCGCCACTTGCGGCCGATACGCCTCCGCAATTTTGGCAGCATCGATCTCCGGAAGGATGTCGTAGCTAGATAGCGACTTCAAGGTGACCATCACCGCACGGCTCGCCAGCATTTCGGCCTGGATGATTCGCCATCCGGAGGCACCGAGACCTCCGCCAAGCGCCAACGTCAGCCCCAGGCCCTTGCGAGGCATGTTGAGGAGCTCGTAGCAGCTCATGTATGCGTTAAGCGACTTCTGAATGCGGATGCCAACGTTTGAGGAACTGCTTGTTGGGTCGTAGGGATGCCTGGCGACGTGATGGGTGCTGGGCTGCGAACCTCCATAGGACTGATACAGGCGGCCTCTGCGGATTCGGGTGGACGTATCGAAGGAGTCCTCGCGAAACACCCACTTAAATGGATCGGAAGCTAGTCCGCCAGGCAGCGAATTCCAGTCCTCGGGTTTCTCGATCAGCTTGGCTTGCGTAACCGTGGGCAAGGGCAGGGCGGGCAGGTCTGGATTTCCTGAGCCTTCGTATATCAATCCGGTCTGAGGGTCGATGCCGAGATACATGGTTTTCTCCTGGGGACGTACTATGGCCAGTCGGCCTTTGAAGCGGCAGATTCAAGTTATTTGCCTGGAAGCAGAGTGATCATCGTCAGGATAGTGTCGTCGGGCAGTTTGAGCGACTGCGTCTCCACCGTTCTACGGTAGGCCTCGGGTCCTTGGAGCCAGCGATCAGCGGCCTCTTTGACAGGTCTGGAGAGCCCACTTCCTTTCCCGAACGCCATCGAGAACGCGGCGGTGTCTTGGTGCAGCTCCTGTTTGACATAGAAATCGTGCGGAAACGCGAGGTTCTTCTGGCTCCAAATCCGCTTGGTCTGGTTGTGGCAGGCGACGCAGGTTTGGGCTTGGGCGCGCCTGGCGACCTTGATCGCCGACGCAGTCAAGCTGGCGTCGAACTCGCTGCCAAGCGCCTTCGCAGTGTCTAGGTTGATTCGCTTGCCGTCGAGCCAAGGGTCAACCAAGAAGCTCGGCAAGATCAATTGGCTCGCGTACCCATTGGCGTAGGCCTCGATGTTTTTCGCTTCGGCGTTCTGAGGACCGATGTCTTCGTTCGCGCAACGGAACGAGCCGTGGTCCATGTCGCAAATCCAATGCGCCAATTCGTGAGCCAGCGAGAAACGCTGGCGGCCGGGATACGACCCCACGCCGACGCTGATGATCGCTCGGTCGCCGGCTGCGACTAGGCGCGCCGCGCACCCGCACAAGCGGCGGTAGACAACCTCCGCTCCCCGATAGTTCGCGATGGCCTCCAAATCGATGTGGGACGGGTCGCGGACCCCGTATTGCCAGAGCAGCTTTTCAGCGGGGCTGAGGAGTGAACGGTCAATCGCCATGGTCTTCCGGCTTGATGATTCCCATCCTTACCAAGTCGTCATAGACCGTAGCCAAGTCTTCGTCGGTTTGCTTCTTTCCGTCTCGAAACGCCATGGCGACCTTGGGCTCGCGCAGAAACGCCTCGGCTACGATCTCCTTCAGCCGCTCCATAGCCGGGCGAACCCAGTTGGCCGGTTGACCTGCGCTCGACGCTTTGGTCACTGCCTTGGCCGAGGCGAGTTTCGCCCGCATGCCGGCCGCAACCACGTCTCGAAGCTTGTCATGCGTTTGCTTGGCAACCGCTGCCATGTCTTGCCCAGCTTCGCGGTATTCGTTGCGGATTTCCTCGTCGCTGGTCTTGGCAAGGTCGTCCAGCGCCATGGCTCGGATGAAGCCGATCTCTTTGCTTTCCTTGGATTGCCTCATAATTTCCTCCTGCCTGGCATCAAGGTGTTGAGGCCGCGGCGAAACCTTCGCCGGGCCGAGTTGTACGCGGTTTGATCCATGCCTGAAACGGCGCGGATCTCATCGGGTTTCATGTCATCCTTGTCGCCCATGATGAGAAACTGGATTTCCTCGTCGTCGGCGAAGTGTGCTTCGATGAGGACGGCGTCGGCGGCGGCGCGAGCTTGCCGCTCAGTTGTCTCCTCGACCTCCAGTGCCTGCTCGACGGCATCCGGGGAAGAGAAGCCTTCTTGCGCGAGAGCCCACTCGGCGTCGCCGTGGCGGCCTGCCATCGTTTCGAGGTGCGCAGTTCGCGACTGAATGATGGAGTTGCTGGAGCCGTCCGCTATGGATTGCATGG
The DNA here is from genome assembly GCA_030645235.1 of Parvibaculum sp. GTDB lineage: Bacteria > Pseudomonadota > Alphaproteobacteria > Parvibaculales > Parvibaculaceae > Parvibaculum. Next base: position 15,565 of record JAUSMV010000037.1, read on the forward strand.
TCCTGATGATGTAGGCCACGAAGTGCACGTCCTTGGGCCAGTGCCGGCCCTCTTTAACGCCTACGCTCTGGAGCGTGCGCAGCACCGCTTCGCCCAGGAGTTCGAGCGGGTCTGTGTATTCCGTACCGAACAGGGCGTATTGGGCCGCGCGGTGGATGCGTCCGAGCTCCGCCTCGGTCAGGTTTTCGACCGCCTCGCCGATCTCCTCGGCCGTGGCATAGGCGCGGTCGGGTAGTTTTCCAGTAGTCAAGTAGCCCCCTTCTGCCTCGTTATTGGTATGTGCGGCGTTTTTCGCCATCGCGGACATTGTCAGCATTTTGTCCGCGTTTTAATACTTCGCCGCACATGAAGGTGAGCAGCAATTCCGCTGTGACAAAGGTGATCGACATGACAAAACGCAATCAACACGTGGTCCCGCGCGAAGACGGCTGGGCTGTCCAGGGTGCCGGCGCCAAGCGCGCAACGGAACTCTTCGACCGCAAGACGGACGCCATCGACCGGGCGCGTGACATTTCCAAAAACCAAGGCACCGAACTACTGATTCACGGTCGCAATGGTCAGATTCAGTCCAAAGACAGCCACGGGAATGACAAGTTCCCGCCTAGGGGTTGACACATGGCTAGATGCACAGCCCCAGTCGAAGGACATCGCTCATCGAGTGCTGCAGCGGCCTGCCCTGCATGCCGTGGACGTTCTGGCCGCTACGGCGGCTACGGCGGCTACGGATCGTACTCGCCCCCGTCCTACTCCTCGTCGGGGAGCAGCGGGGGCGGCCGGAACAGCGGCGGCGGGTCCGGCAGCAGCGCAAGGCCGAGGTGGTCGCATGCCGGTTCGTCCGTGTCGTACACGCTTGCGGAAGTGCGTGCACTCACGCCGGTCCGCGAAAGCGTCGAGAAGCGAGCGGCGCTGCCTGACCTTCGGGACGTCTTCCTCTGCCATGCGTGGGACGACCGGCAGGGGGCAGCCAAGGAGCTGCACGATCTGCTCGAGTCACGTGGTGTCTCGGTTTGGTTCAGTGAGAAGGACGTCGCCCTCGGCACGGCGTTGCTCCGCGAAATCGACAAGGGACTGGCGAAGTCGCGAATAGGGATCGTGCTAGTGACCCCTTCGCTGCTGAGCCGCCTCCGAGGAGAGGGCATCGCCGACAAAGAGCTTTCGGCACTCCTGGCGCGCGACCTGCTCGTTCCCATCGTGCACGACACGACGTATGACGCTCTTCGCGATGTTAGTCCCTTACTCGGCTCGCGAAGCGGACTGAGCACTGCAGAAGCGCCGATGGCAGTCGTCGCGGCCAAGTTAGCCGAGCTGGTCGCCCTCTAGATCTGCAGATATGCTTGGTGTTCTACACAACTAACACAACTAAAAGAGATACACAATGGCTACTTGGAAACCAAAATTTGCGCTCGGCGCTACTGTAAGCTTGAACTCTAATGGCCCTGTGATGTCGGTCAAGCTTCTTCCCAGCACCTCTACTGACAGCTACACGTGTCAATGGTTCGCTGGCAAGAAGCTTGATCAGGGCTCGTTTAAGGAGCAACAACTGGTATCCGCCGAACCAAAGGCGCCGCTTCCTGCGCTGGAAGTCGAGAAGAAGTGATACTCGCGTCTACCGCTGCCCAGTGGATGTTCGCGATGCTTGAGCGCGACGGTTGCATCTACCAGGATGACACCGTCGACATGCTGACCAAAGCAGGCGCCGAGGATCTGCTTCGCGAGAACGCCGATGGCAACCCCGTTTTGGGCACTCCGGTCCTGAACGAGTTCAAGAAGCTTTCGGAGAACGCAGTGTGGGTGAAGCCTGACCGCTATTGGCGATGGCGAGTGGACGAAGACGAGCTTGGACGCGAAGCATTTGGGTAGCCCACTCCAAAGCGGACAGCGGCGTACGACTGCAAGCGGTCGGGTGCGGGTGCAGCGATCATCGAATTCGACGCTCCATTGCTGACGGTCAAGCTGCTGATGTGAATGTCGGGTATGGAGCGAGCATTTCAAATCGCGCTATGTAGGCAACCAGGTCTCAAGCGGTCGAAGCTGGCGGACGTGCGACCGGCAGGTATCGCTTGGCGTGGCCGACCGTGGGTTCGAGTTGAGCAAACCCTCGTTTTCTTAGGTCAGCCAGAACGGGCTGACTTGACATAACGCCTGTCGTTCGCTCCTGGTCGGGCTGGACTGGCGCGGCCTCGCTTCACACCGCGATCGCCCTGCCCTCCCCTCATCTGGCTCATCGGTAAAGGCCTTGCCCCAGTGGGGCCAGTCGTGGGTCAGTGGCTCGACGTT
>JAUSMV010000026.1 GCA_030645235.1 Parvibaculum sp.
GGCGCCATGGCGCACAGTCAGGGTTCCAGCGATCGTTACTTCCAGGACATCGTTTCCGGCACTGAAAAACTCGTGCCTGAAGGCATTGAAGGCAGGGTTCCCTACAAGGGCCCGATGCATGCCATCGTGCACCAGATGATGGGTGGCCTGCGCTCCAGCATGGGCTACACCGGCTGTGAGGACATCCCGCAGATGCGCACCAAACCCGTGTTCGTGAAGATCACCTCCTCCGGGATGAGTGAGAGCCACGTGCACGACGTCAGCATCACCAAGGAAGCCCCGAACTACCGCATGAGCTGATGGCTCGTGCGGTAGGTTTTTCTATCTAAATCTCCCCACCAACGACCTTCAAGACGCCAGAGCATGACCATCAAGAACATTCACAGTCAGAAAATACTCATTCTGGATTTCGGTTCCCAATACACCCAACTGATCGCACGCCGCGTGCGCGAGCTGGGAGTCTATTGCGAAATCTGGGCCTGGGACAACGCCAGCCCCGACGACATCAAAGCCTTCGGCGCCCTCGGCATCATCCTCTCCGGCTCACCGGAAAGCACCACCGAAGCCGACTCTCCTCGCGCGCCAGCTTTCCTGTTTGAAGGCGACCTGCCATTGCTCGGCATCTGCTACGGCATGCAGACCATGGCCATGCAGATGGGCGGCCATGTGGAAGCGTCGGACAAGAGCGAGTTCGGCTATGCCGAGGTGACACTGCCCAACGCCTCAGAGCTTTTCGATGGCATCGAGGACCGCATCAACGACAACGGCACGCCGATCCTCGACGTGTGGATGAGCCACGGCGACAAGGTCGTCACGCTGCCACCTGACTTCGTGATTGCCGCCGCCACTGAGACTGCGCCGATTGCCGCGATGTCTCACATTTCCAAACCGTTCCATGCTATTCAGTTCCACCCAGAAGTGACGCACACCACGCAGGGCCTGCGCATTCTTGAACGCTTCGTGCGCAATATCTGCGGTTGCGAAGCGCTATGGACCTCCGCGAACATCATCGAAGATGCGATTGCCCGCGTGCGCGCACAGGTCGGCACCGATCACGTGCTGCTGGGTCTGTCCGGAGGCGTGGATTCCTCTGTTGTTGCAGCGTTGCTGCACAAGGCGATTGGCGATCAACTCACCTGCGTATTTGTCGACAATGGCCTGTTGCGTTTGAACGAAGGCGACCAGGTCATGGCCACGTTCGCGAAGAACATGGGTGTGAAGGTGATCCGTGCCGATGCCGAAGCGAAATTCCTCGGCGCGCTGGCCGGCGTCAGTGATCCCGAATTGAAACGCAAGGCCATCGGCAACACCTTCATCCAGGTGTTCGATGAAGAAGCCTCAAAAATTCATAACGTGAAGTGGCTGGCGCAAGGCACCATTTACCCGGATGTGATCGAGTCTGCTGGATCAAAAACCGGCAAGGCCCACGTCATCAAATCCCACCACAACGTCGGCGGCCTGCCCGAAGACATGAAACTGGGCCTCGTGGAACCTCTGCGCGAATTGTTCAAGGACGAGGTGCGCAAGATCGGGCTGGAGCTTGGGTTGCCCTACGACATGGTCTATCGGCATCCGTTCCCTGGGCCTGGATTGGGCGTGCGGATACTTGGGGAAGTGAAGAAGGAATATTGTGATGTGTTGCGACGGGCTGATGCGATCTTCATGGAAGAACTGCATCGGTCAGGGTGGTATCACAAGACCAGTCAGGCGTTTGCGGTGTTTCTGCCGGTGAAATCTGTGGGCGTGGTGGGGGATGCGCGACGGTATTCTTGGGTGATTTCGTTGCGGGCTGTGGAGACGATTGATTTCATGACGGCTCGGTGGGCGCATCTTCCATACGAACTGTTGGAGACTGTTAGTAATCGGATTATTAATGAGATTGCTGAGGTTTCGCGGGTGGCTTATGACGTTTCCAGTAAGCCGCCGGCTACGATTGAGTGGGAGTGATCATCACTGCTCTGAGAAGTTGTGCTCCAAGTAATGAATTTTTCGATACTTCGCTTTGATAAATCCTTGGCGCTAGAACAAAAAGGGTTTTGAGAAACGCAGGGATATTCTAAGCATAAGGATCAATATTGTACTTGGGAATTGAGTTCCGACTTGATTTTGGTAGTACAGATTTAAAAATGTTCTCAAAATAATAACTAGTAGGAGGGCGAATTTATGACTGGAAGTAACGGTGGAGGTGGCGGAGGCGTTGTTAGTGACTCTCCCCAAGCATGTGATCGGTTGCGGTTTGAGGCGCAACTTGCGAGTCCTAATCCGATGGTAGTGGCTAACCTTTCAGTTGGAGACATTTTGGATATCGCTTCCGTGGCGATGAGTGGGCAGATAGTAGTGCAGGTTACCAAGAGCGGCAACCTTGCTGGAGGGCTCGCCGGCCTGGATGTTACAAGACTGCGAAATTGCATGGAACAAGGATACCAGTATAAGGCGACAGTGCGTACCCTTAATGGTGGTCAAGTTCGTGTTCTTGTCGAGCATGTGTGATGACGCTTCACGTTGTTGGGGGCGTGTACCACGAGCGCTGCATCCATCCTCATTGGAATGAAATTTATGGCTCTGCGGGTCGCGCGGCGATCGCTATCGCCACTCTCGGCACTCCTGTGAGATTGCACTCATATATGAATGAGGGTGCCCTGCAGATTATCGCACAACAGGCTGCTTGGTTAACTGACTTCTGCCCGGTCCAGACCAAAATAGAAGGTATTGTGAGCTTCATATATTTGCACGATATGGCCTCTCCGGATATCAAAGGTGTCCCGGTTTCACTGCATCCCCCTATCGTCGTGACCGAAGACAAAGTGTTGCGCTTTGGAATGCTTGACGGCGATGCCGTCGTGCACGCCAACTGGGCAGTGTACGACCCACAGAATGCACATGATGGACAACCATTCGCTGCGAACGGGTCCACTGCCGACCACTTAGCTCTAGTTTTGAACTCTTTTGAGGCAGAATGTTTAGCTGAAATGCCGGGGGGACATCCATCTAAAACTGCACCTGTATTAGCAGAGTGCCAGAAAGCAGAAGTTGTCGTAATAAAGATGGGGCCAGAAGGCGCTTTTGTTTGGACTTCGACCGAAACAGCACAGATCCCTGCATTTAAGACCAGCCGCGTGTGGAAAATTGGGTCTGGTGATTGCTTTGTTGCACAATTTGCCAATGCATGGATGTATGACCGAAAGTCACCAATAGAGGCTGCAACTATTGCGTCTAAAGCAACAGCATATTATTGCGAAACCAAAGGCTTTCCCACGAAGGCAAATTTGGAAGTACTGGACTTTCCACCGGTAGTCATTTCGCCAACATACCGACAAAATATACGTCAGGTTTATTTGGCTGGGCCATTCTTCGATCTAGCACAAATATGGATGGTGCAGCAGGCGCGCATCAATTTGATGGAATTGGGCCTGAAAGTGTTCTCTCCCTATCACGACATAGGATTGGGGCTAGCCCAAGATGTTGTACTAAAAGACCTCGAAGGCATTCGTCAGTCGGACTTAGTACTGGCGCTGAGTGACGGCCTTGATGCTGGAACAGTATATGAAATTGGCTATGCTCGAGCACTGAATAAACCAGTGGTAGTTTACAGTGAACGCCATAGGGGTGAGAGCTTAAAAATGATGGAAGGATCTGGTTGCACAATCTGCGCGGAGTATACCAGCGCCATGTACTCCACTTTGTGGGAGGCTGTAAAAATTTGAGGGCGGGATTACTGTTGTCTGGAGGAATGGATTCAATTGCTGTCGCATGGTGGAAACGCCCGAAGTGGGCAGTGACTATCGATTACGGTCAGCGAGGTGCTGTCGCGGAAAAAGTGGCAGCTGCTCAAGTTTGTAAAGAGCTTGAAATTGAACACGAAATTCTCACAGTGGATTGCAGTGCTTTAGGGTCGGGTGACTTAGCCAACACTGAACCCGCTCCTTATGCCACTACCTCTGATTGGTGGCCGTATCGCAATCAGCTATTGATTACACTTGCCAGCATGCGCGCGATCTCGCGCGATATTCAGGTGCTTTACATCGGCACGGTTAAATCGGACGCAGCGAGTCATCGAGATGCCACGCTTGAATTTATAGAGCGCATAGATGGATTGATGAGTTTTCAAGAAGGTGGGCTCCATGTTGTAGCTCCGGCAATTGACTATACAACATCGGAACTTGTGAGAAAGGTGGCGGTTCCTTCAGGATTGCTGGCTTGGGCGCACAGCTGTCACAAAGCCGATGTAGCTTGCGGAAACTGCCGTGGCTGTAATAAATACTTAGAAACTTTTGCTGAACTTGGAAGGGAGTATGCAGGTGCATAGTGATCCTGTCCCCCACGTACAACCAAAAGTACATCAATCATTTTGTTGGCCGATCGGGACGAAGATTCAACTCTTGCCTCGCACACGTCGTCTTGAGCTGGATTTTGTGCAGCTGTTGGAGCAACGACAAACTCGCAGGGTTTTTAGTGAGCCATTGGAGAACGACACATTAGGCGAGTTCCTTTGGCTTGCATGTCGCAATCGTAGCTCGCGTTCAAGCCCATTCGGTATAGATCAAGAGTCGCGAGTGCACCCGTCCGGTGGAGCAATGCACCCTGTCCATACACTAGTTTGTCGGAACTCTGGACCGTGGACGCGTTATGACCCCATCCAACACGCGCTGTTTGAGTTGTCGGAGTCGACTAATAGTGCTAAATCGAGTCGCGAGGCTGCGTGCAAGATTCTGGAGGTTGATCGAGGAATATTGATTGGATTGGTGGCGGAACCCGGCCGGACGGCCGCCAAATATGAAAACCCTGCAACGATCGTTTGGAGGGATGCAGGTGTAGTGCTGGGGTATATGTCTTTAGTGGCCGAGGCTCTTGGCTTAGCTTTCTGTCCTCTTGGTATTTCAGGTCAGCCGTACCTTACAGACTATCTGACCAAGGGGGATGAGCTGGAGGCAGTTGGACTCGCTGTGCTAGGTGCAGATTGACCTTGCCTTAAGTATATTGCAATCGAGATTGGGCAATTTTTTTAGTGTGTGGGTCTGTTGCGAGCGGTAAAGTTTCCTTCAATTGCTTGATGACGATTCGAGCTATTGCGGGCGATGTAGCCATTTCATACCAGATCACTGCATCTAGCTCCGACGCTCGCACATCGAGGGCTTGGCTGAGCTGCAAAAATTGATTCTCAAGATCAAAGTAGTGTCGCTCAATTGTAAGGTTTCGCGGGAACAGTCCAATTGCTTGTCCGATGCGCATTATGTGGATATCCAGAATCGCAACGTCGTCCGCGTCCATCCAATTACGAGCTGCCCAAGATGCAGTTTTCGGACCGATTCCTGGAAGTTTCAAAAGCCAGTCACGTAGCTTTCTACCAGTGCTAAATTCTGGTGCTGAATGAACTGCAGGAAGTGCTGCTGCGAGGTAGCGTGCTTTTTGCCCAGCAAATCGGTATCGCACTTTGCGCTCCCCGATCTGTAGTGGTTCTCGCAACCATGCTTCAATTTGCTTTTCGGAAGGTATAATTGGATTGTGAAAGGCGCCAAGATTGCGCAGTTTCTCGAAAGCAGCTAAACCGACAGTTGCCGGTATTCCGTGGCCACCGAGTAAGCACGCTGCCACTTCTTCAGCCAATGTTCTACCTAGTTTGTACGTAGCAGGCCGCCCAAACAGCCTGCGAGCTATGACTTGGCAATGCCAGTATGCGGGTGTCGGAAAAGCCTCGTACGCCCCCCATTGAACCCCTGCCATTAAAAGATTGTCCGACGGTGGCATCTCCAGTTGAATAGCGCCCGTTCGAGTGAGAATGGTTGCCGTTTGAGTCATAGCGGTTTGCTCCCATATTCGCAAGGGTATAAGTCGTTAAGCCACTGAGAGAATGCGGCCCGCTCAACAGGGTCCATGCGTGTAACCTTATCTTGCATTCTTTGTAGGCGACGTTTGGTTGCTTGACGGGCACGAAAATCATTTCCCATGTAGCGACTATCATGCAGAACTAGAGGGGGGGCGAAGTTGAACCAAAGTGTCTCCTCTCGTACATCGACGTGGGTCTTAGAGCTGAACGTGCGAGTCTCCCATCCGTCAAGTAGAGAGTTGTATAGACTGTTCGTGTAGCCGGAAAGAATCACCTTGCAAGGCAAGGACGTGAGCACCTCGATTAGCTTTTTGTGATCGTCGACGCTGTAGTCGCGACTGTAGACGCGCTGCTGCCGGCGAGTGTCTGGATGGTATGGCGGGTCTGAATAGACTAGTTCGTCTCCGCGAAAATCGTACTGGCTTAGAAATCTCTCAGCAGTCCCAACTAGGAGGTCTACGTGGGGCATTTCTCGGGTGGGCCACGCCGCGATGACATTTGGATCTGCATCAATACCAATGTTTACATCTACTGGCTTTTTATTGCGCATTACTGCGCCGCCACCGAGATGGCTTTCGATATAGACACGATGCGGGGGCATCAAGTTAATGATGTGCTGATATGTCTTACCTTTTCCTCCTGGATAGCGCATGAGTTTGATCATCGTCATTTATGACGATGATGTCAAGACAATTCGATCTCGGCAGTCCGTGTTTCCAAGGAGGGGCAAAGAAACTGTCCTGTAATCACTTCGAGCTGTTTGTACTGTGGAAATCTCCGAAAGTTCGTGGCACTATTCTCAGAGCTAATCGATGACATAAGAGGCGCCTGACCTGTATCAATTTTAACTCCCATAACATCACTTATTAGCCTTCATTGACTAGGTTTCTTTTTGACCGTGAATTTCGATTTAGGGGCCGCACTGGGGCTGCCGTCGGGTGATGACTATTCAGCTTGACCATGTCACTACACGGAATAGAAACTATGAAGGACCGTTCTGCTACCTCTACTATCAAGGGTTACTTTTATCAGTTCGACCAGACAATTCTTCGTCTTCTCGAGGCCTCTAAGCAGGCGAGCGTTACAGTGGAGGGGATCGAAGATATTGACCTCAATGACGGAGACTCAAGTGCGTTCGTCCAATGTAAGTATTACGAGGGAACTGAATACAATCATTCGGTTATAAAAGATGCGGTTATTCATATGATTAGACACTTCCTTGTGGCGGGGTCTCCAAGAAATCAGATATTGAAATACCGAATCTTTGGGCACTATAAGGGAGGTCAGCACAAGTTGATTCTGCCTCTCACTGCCGAATTTTTAAAGAACAACTTTCTAACTTACACGCGCGGAGGAACGGTGCACAGAGTGCACGAAGAGCTTTCGATAACGATTGGGCAGCTTGCAGAGTTTCAAGCGCTGCTTGATATCGATGTAAATGCTCCCTCCTATGAGGATCAACAACGGAATATTCTCAAACTCCTCGTTTCTGAGATTCAAGGCAGCAGTGCCACAGATGCTGAAACTTTTTACTATCCAATCGCTATAAATGTTATTCAAAGACTGGCCGTCGAAGCTGTCGATAAAAATAGGAAGATCACCAGAAGTGCATTTCTTAAGGAAATAAATCGTAAAGATATAGTATTCAATGCGTGGTTACAGCAGAAATTCGGAAACGATTACTATGCGAAGATGATTCGACGAAAGTATTTTAGGTCGTTGACACCAAAAATGCCGAAGGCATCAAGAATTTTCGTGTTGGATTTGACCGGGGAGTTTGAGTTGCAAAAGGCGGCTGCGATGGTAGCCAAGCTTGGTGAATTTTTCTCGCATAAAGAACACTTGAGAACCACCGTTACGGATAGGTTTTGCCCCTATCTCTTATTGAGAGGTGTTTCTCAGGAGGAGCTGGTCCGGCTTAAAGCAAGTCTTCTAAAGCAAGGGATCAGGTTTAGCGATGGGTACCCATTTCATGGAGCGGATTTCTCTGCTGCGACGCTAGCTGTAGATCCGACAAAGGAAAACCTTTATCGGATCAAGGGCACCTCCGGAAATTAACCAATTCCTGTAAACTATCGCAAAATCTTTACACATGCGAGTGACTCATGGCCCACCCCGGATTTTTCGATCTTGATGATCGCTTCAAGAAGCTGGATGAACGAGATGCTTTGCTGCAGC
>JAUSMV010000053.1 GCA_030645235.1 Parvibaculum sp.
TCACATTGATGCTGGTAAGACGACGACGACCGAGCGCATTCTGTACTACACAGGTGTCAGCCATAAAATCGGCGAAGTGCATGATGGCGCTGCGACGATGGATTGGATGGAGCAGGAGCAGGAACGCGGCATCACGATTACGTCTGCTGCCACGACATGCTTCTGGAAGGGCAAGCGCATCAACATTATTGATACGCCTGGCCACGTGGACTTCACGATTGAAGTGGAGCGCTCGCTCCGTGTTCTCGACGGCGCGATCACAGTGTTTGACTCGGTGGCCGGCGTTGAGCCCCAGTCCGAAACCGTGTGGCGTCAGGCCGACAAGTACGAAGTGCCCCGCATGTGCTTCGTCAACAAGATGGACCGCACCGGCGCGAACTTCTATCGCTGCGTCGATATGATGGTGACGCGTCTTGGTGCAAACCCGATCGTTCTCCAGCTCCCCATCGGTTCGGAAGCTGAGTTTGAAGGTCTGATCGATCTCCTCATCATGAAGGAAGTCATCTGGAAAGATGAAAACCTCGGTGCCGAGTTCGAATTCCGTGACATCCGCGAAGAATATGTCGACAAGGCCGTTGAATACCGCGCCAAGCTTGTCGAGCAGGCTGTCGAAATGGACGACGCCGTCATGGAGAAATATCTCGATGGCGTTGAACCCGAACTCGACGTCCTGAAGAAATGCATTCGTTTCGGCACGATCAACCGTCGCTTCGTTCCCGTGCTTTGCGGCTCGGCATTCAAGAACAAGGGCGTGCAGGCCATGCTCGACGCCGTTGTCGATTATCTGCCGTCGCCGGTTGATATTCCTGACGTCGAAGGCCTCGATCCCCGCGACGAAACAAAGACACTGACACGCCGTCCTGCTGACGATGAGCCTGCTGCTGCTCTCGCCTTCAAGATCATGAACGACCCCTTTGTCGGCTCGCTCACATTCTGCCGCGTTTATTCGGGTGTCTTCACGGCCGGTTCAAGCGTTACGAACTCGGTGAAAGACCAGAAAGAACGTATCGGCCGTATGCTTCAGATGCATGCCAATAGCCGCGAAGACGTCAAAGAAGCATTTGCTGGTGACATCATCGCCGTTGCCGGTCTGAAGAACACGACGACAGGTGACACGCTCTGCGACAGCCTGCGTCCGATTATCCTTGAACGGATGATCTTTCCGGAGCCGGTTATCGAAGTGGCCGTTGAGCCGAAGACGAAAGCCGACCAGGAAAAGATGGGCCTCGCGCTCAATCGCCTCGCACAGGAAGATCCGTCTTTCCGCGTGAAGGTTGACGAAGAATCCGGCCAGACCGTTATTAAGGGCATGGGCGAACTGCATCTCGACATCATCGTCGATCGTATGCGTCGCGAGTTCAAGGTCGAAGCCAATGTCGGCGCACCGCAGGTCGCCTACCGCGAAACACTGACACGCAAGACAGACGTCGATTACACCCACAAGAAGCAGTCGGGTGGTTCGGGTCAGTATGCCCGCGTGAAGATCACGATGGAGCCCTCAGCTCCCGGCGAAGGCTTTGTGTTTGAAAGCAAGATCGTCGGCGGCACGGTCCCCAAAGAATATATCCCTGGCGTTCAGAAGGGCATCGAAAGCGTGAAGGACAATGGTCCGATCGCCGGTTTCCCGATGATCGACTTCAAGGTCACGCTGACAGACGGCGCCTACCATGACGTTGACTCGAGCGCTCTCGCGTTCGAAATCGCCGCCCGCGCCGCCTTCCGTGAAGGTGCGCAGCAGGCTGGTGTGAAGCTCCTTGAGCCGATCATGAACGTCGAAGTTGTGACGCCGGAAGAATATATGGGCGATTGCATCGGCGACCTGAACAGCCGTCGTGGCCAGATCAGCGGTACCGAGCAGCGCGGTATCGCGCAGGTCATTCACGCGATGGTCCCGCTCGCCAACATGTTCGGCTACGTCAACAACCTGCGCTCGATGAGCCAGGGACGTGCTCAGTACACGATGCAATTCGATCACTACGAACAAGTGCCGCAGGCTGTTTCGGACGAAGTTCGCGCCAAATACGCCTGATAAGTACGACTACCCGTTATTAGATTTCTGTTCCTGAAGGATGGAGCGCCGTTATGGCCAAAGAAAAGTTTGAACGCAATAAGCCGCATTGCAACATCGGCACGATTGGTCACGTTGATCATGGCAAGACGTCATTGACGGCTGCGATCACGAAGGTTTTGGCTGAGACGGGCGGGGCGGTTTATTCGGCCTAT
>JAUSMV010000057.1 GCA_030645235.1 Parvibaculum sp.
GTTGACGATGCACTGGATGTCGATGCCTTATCCTGCTTTGCCTGTGCGTAGTCAATTTTTTCCTGCTCACTGACTTTTCCATCCTGGTTGGCATCTGCTGGATCATATGTTTTCGTGGAACTGCTTGACTGCTTGACTGCTTGACTGCGTGGCGCTCGTGCTGCTTGTTCCGGGCGCGGAGTCCGCGCCACCAGGTGGAGGAGTGCCTCCACCTTTGCTCGCCTGTGCCGTGCTGCTCATGCCGCGAGAGTGTAAGAAATTTTGTGTAAGTGGTCATTTTGCAGGAAACTGCTATTTTCAGAGATGGATAAGAAATGACGACAACAAAAACTTTACCCACCGATTTAATTGACCAACTGTTATCAGGCTATAAAAAGCCAGAAGACCTAGTTGGAGAGAATGGCTTACTTAAGCAACTCACCAAGGCGCTGATTGAACGTGCGCTACAAGCGGAGATGACTGAACACCTGGGTCATGACAAACATGCTACTGTCAGCAACCTCACTGGCAATGCCCGCAACGGTAAAAGCGGCAAGACCCTCAAGGGTGAATTTGGTGAGTTGCCGATTGAGATCCCTCGTGATCGGGAGGGCAGCTTTGAACCACAGCTGATCTCTAAGCACCAAACACGCTGGACTGGCTTTGATGACAAGATCATTTCACTGTACTCGCGTGGTATGACGGTACGCGAAATCCAGAGTCACCTGATCGAGATGTATGGTGCGGAGGTTTCGCCTACACTGATCTCATCCGTTACCGATGCAGTGATGGAAGATGTGAAGCAATGGCAGTCCCGCCCGCTGGATGCAGTCTATCCCGTCATTTATCTGGATTGCATCCATGTCAAAATCCGTGATGCCGGTGCGGTGCGTACCAAAGCCGTTTACCTTGCCATTGGCATCAACATGCAAGGCGAAAAAGAAGTGCTGGGCTTATGGGTCTCACAGACTGAAGGTGCTAAATTCTGGCTAGGCGTTGTCACTGAACTTAAGAACCGTGGTATACAAGACATCTTCATCGCCTGTGTGGATGGCTTAAAAGGCTTTCCTGAAGCCATTGAGGCGGTCTATCCGCAAGCCACGGTACAGCTTTGCATTGTGCATATGGTGCGTAATAGTTTAAATTACGTGGGCTGGAATAAACGCGGTCTGGTTGCAACTGATTTGAAGCGCGTTTACAGCGCATCAACAGCAGACGAAGCAGAGCAATATCTCACTGAATTTGAAGTAAAATGGGATGATGCTTATCCGCCAATTGCTAAATCCTGGCGTAACAATTGGACGCGTATTATTCCGTTCTTCGATTACCCCCCTGAAATACGCAGAATCATTTACACCACCAATGCCATTGAGTCGGTGAACATGAGTTTACGTAAAGTTAGTAAAAATAGGAGCTCATTTCCAAATGATGAAGCTGTTACTAAATTGTTTTATTTGGCACTGATCAATATCAGCAAGAAATGGACGATGCCACTGCGCGATTGGAAACCTGCGTTAAACAGGTTTACTATTCAGTTTGAGGAGAGGATGCCTCAGCAGTAATTTACCGCCACTTACACAAAATTTAGGATACCCTCGATTTCCTGGGAACTTTACTTAATTATTATTCACAAAATGTTTAAAGTTTTGTAAATTAAATCCGAAATCAAATTTACTAATTATAACTGTTCTAAAAAGGCTGTAAGTTTTGTCTGAAATTGTTCTGTGGAGAATAATAAACTCTAAGTATGTACAACATATTCAGCAGGATTTCATTCTGATTGCTTGTGAAGCATGTGCAAGAACAGTG
>JAUSMV010000062.1 GCA_030645235.1 Parvibaculum sp.
ATCGAACTAAAAGGCGATTCTATGCGCAAAAACACCATCCAAAAAGACTAATTTTATACCTTTGAAATCTGCTATGCTGAACACATTCTCCAACTGTTCACTTTGACCGGATATTACTGTCCACTTTGGCCGGAATTATGCTCCCAGTTGTGTCGTTCGCCGAGGCGCATCATTTTAGGGGTTCTGGGGCGGTTGTTTTCACGGACAGGTTCGAGGCACTTGAGCAGGTATCGCTCGAGTTTCGCGATCTCGGCCTCAAGGTTTTCGCGCGGGCGCAGGAAGAGGCGCACGATGAAGGACTTGAGTATTCCGATGCCGACATTTCGGTTGGGCTGGCAAGGCGTGTCACGGCGGGAGTTGACCTGGCTCACCTCTTCGCGCATGGAATGGTGGACTGCGGAAAGGAGGTTGTACTCGATGAGCGTGGCGTAAATGTCCTGCCAGGCATTGTTGACGGTGACGGCGGAGAAGCGGGCGAGTTGGAGCAGGCTCTTGAGCGAGAAAAAGCAGGTCTCCACGCCCCAGCGCTTGTTGTACAGCGGGCCAAAATCTCTGGCCGGGTATCTTTTGGTGTCGGTGAGGGTGGTGAGCAGAACTTCCACCTCGCCGGTGGGCAGCTCATAGCGGACGAGGCGGTATTCGACCGTTTCATTGGGGCCAAAGGGGATGCCAAGCGCCCTGAGCATGCGCTTCGACCGGTGGTTAATCTGTTCACATACAATTAGTTGCCTCTTTTTTGATGCGACAAATTCTTTGACAACAATGGAATGTGTGAGCGAGAGCCGCACCAGGCACTGCGAGCCGAAATACCGGTGCAGCCACGGGATCACTTGAGCGGGATACCCCCGATCATAGATCATGAGCACGTCAGAAGGGACGGTATGGATATGCCAAGTGGCGATGAACGACTCGGCTTCATAGCGGGTATGGAAAAAGGCGTTGGCGATTATCTGGTTCAGCACGTCAAAGTGCGCCACGATGCGGGCCGAAGCCACGGCCCAATGCTGGTTGACGTGCCAGCCAAACTCCTCGCCCAACTCGTCGATGTCGGGCAGGCGAAAACCAGAGCCGTCGGCAGCCCACAGCCGGAACCTTCGCCAGCGCAGCGGCTCAAAACAGGCATAGAACAAGCCCGCAACCTGATGGAACAAATGTTCAAAGAACTGATACTTGATTTTTTGGCGGGCCTGCACCAGCGCGCTTTTGGTCGGCATGTCTTCCGGGGCGTCCAGCCTTTGGAAGAAGTGGCCGATCTCCACGCTGAGGCTCTGGCGCAACAGGGACAGTACCACCCACACCGTGCGCTCAACTGGCAAAAGCCGACGTCTGGTAAAATCAGCACCGGGGCGGTGAAAGTAAAGTTCGGGCGAGTTGACTATATTTGCAACCATGAGCCGTACGGCTCGTAAGAATTTGCTGAGAGGCGGCCCCATGATAGAGTGGTATTTATCACAAAGGTCGTCTCTCGGTTTTGGTGTTTGATTAACTTAATGGGTGTGA
>JAUSMV010000028.1 GCA_030645235.1 Parvibaculum sp.
GAACGAAGATGTCACCAATCTCTCCCAGGGGCAGAAGCAACTCCTGACCATTGCGCGGGCGATACTCGCCGATCCCGACATCCTGATTCTGGACGAAGCGACCTCCAACGTGGACACCCGCACGGAGATGCAGATTCAACAAGCCATGAAGAAACTGATGAGCAACCGCACCAGCTTCGTGATCGCCCATCGTCTTTCGACTATCAGAGACGCGGAAAAAATTCTGGTGATGAACGAAGGCAAGATCATCGAGCAAGGCACGCACGCGGAACTCATGGAGAAGAAGGGTTTCTATCACGAGTTGTTTCTGGCGCAGTTTTCAGAACTGGAGACTGCTGCATGAACGTGGGAGAATTTCGAGGTCGAGATGGTTTACAATTCCAATCAATTGCGATGACAATTCCGCCGTATTTTAAACACTTGTTCGCAGAAGGAGATAACTCATGAGAATGTTACTGCCCGCCCTGTCGCTCTTGATCCTGGCTTGCCCTCAGATTGGTTTGAGCGCCGAATACACCATGACCGAATGCAACGACAAGACTGCGGAACTCAACAAGGAATTGCCCATGGAGCTGGACAACGTCACCACCTGGACAAACACAACCTGCGTGGAGAAAGAGAACAATACCATACAGATCGTGTACGAAAATGTGATTGCCGATGGCAACGACATTACCCAGGATAATCTGGAGAGATTGCGCCCCAGCATGATAAGCACATGGTGCACAGGTCCGAACCTGGTACCGATTCTGAATGGGGTGGACACTGTCAACTATCAGTACGACTTCAAGAATGGCCAACACATCGGCGAGTTGACCTTCTCGAAGGCAGAGTGCCCGGTTAATCCGTAACCTCTGGCTCCTGAAACGCTTAGTTTGACCCGCCAATCTCCAGCAGCTCGATCTCGAAGATCAGTGGCGTATTGGCGGGCACCGGTCCCCTCCCGGCTTCGCCATAGGCAAGCTCCGGCGGAATGAAGAAGCGAAACTTGTCTCCCGGCTTCATCAATTGCAAGCCCTCAGTCCAGCCGCGAATTACCTGATTCAGAGGAAACGCGGCGGGGCGGCCACGATCCACTGAACTGTCAAACACGCGGCCGTCGACGAAGGTGCCGTGGTAATGCACAGTCACCCTGCTGGACGCCGTTGGGCTTTGTGCATCCGCATTCGCACTGAGTGTGATGACCTCATACTGAAGGCCCGAAGCAGTAGTGACAACCTCTGGCCTCGTCGCATTCTCCGCCATGAAATTCAACGAACCATCCGCAAGCTGTAGCGTGAAGGGAGAGTTGTCGGCTTCGACAATGCCCAGCTGAAGGCCTTCCTCCCGTTGAATGGTCCAGCCTCGGGCCGCAGTACAGTTGCTCATGGCACGTTCATGTAGCAAACCACCATTTTCATCCCCGAGCCGCGCCGCAAAATAGTCCTTCAGCGCGGTGACCTCCTGCGGATTATCGCAAGCGATCCCGATGCCCGGCCGTCGAACAGGCGATTGCAGAACCAGCCACGCGTTCTCCAGCATGTAACGTGGGCTTCCCCCGAGAAAAGCCGCGACGCATGCCGATGCGCAAACTTGCCCCTGCACCAGTGCGACTGCCACACCGTATTGAGTCAACAGCTCCCCCAGCGCATAGCCATCGGTCATCTCCCCGCCACCTGAACTCAGGATCACGGTGCCGCGCGAGCCGCTGCTTCCACAGGATTGCATGGCATTGAGGAAGGGCTCGATGACTGACACCGTATCGGGCCCCATCGGGCCATCGATTTCCAGAAAGTCTCTGGCACCGCAGCTCGCATCATCCACTCGCGTGTGCCGGATGCGCAGGCCATCGACATCGGCCTCAGACACAAACGTCACACCGTTGCTCGGCCAGTTCGCCGTAGAACCGAGAATGGTCGGATTCTGCGGCTGTTGCGCGAATGCCGAACCGGAGGCAACCGCGAATGCTGTCACGGTACACACAAGGGTTCGTGTAATCAGGGTTGGCAACTTGAAACTCGTCATCGTACGGCTCCTAGCGTCTATGAAAACTGCATTATCTTTGAAACATTAAGAATGGACACCAGCGACGTCATCGGATCAATCCATGCCGGTCATGGCCTGCCGGGCATGTCGATTGTTTCGCCTCACACGATGCCGTACCATGCTCGGCCAACTCCCCGTCATCCCAATAGCGCCCATGTCATACCGCTTCCATTTCAACAGCGCCACGCTGCGCACCCTCTTTGACATCGCCCTGCCGATGGTAGTGTCGCAGGGGGCGTTCGCGGTCATGACATTCACCGACCGCTATTTTATGTCGCAAATTGACCCGGCGCACATGGCGGCGGCACTGGGTGGCAGCGTGGCGACTTTTTTCTCGGTGTGTTTTTTCCTGGGCGTCATCTCGTACGCGAATGCCCTGGTCGCACAGTATCTGGGAGCCGGAGAACTCGCCAAGTGCCCGCGGGTGGTGACACAGGGCGTGCTGATGTCCATCCTGTGCCTGCCCCTGTTGATGGTGATCGCGCTGTATGTCGTTCGCATCTTCTCAGCCATGGACCACGACCCGCAAGTGGTGGCGCTGGAAAGCGCCTATTATCGAATTTTGATGTTTGGTGCGGTCATCACACTCTTGAAAGCGTGCCTGGCCTCCTACTTTGCTGGCATAGGGCGCACGCGAGTGGTGATGGTGTGCGATGTAGCAGGTCTGCTGTTGAACGTTCCGCTGTGCTGGGCGATGGCGTTCGGAGAGCTTGGCTTTCCAGCCATGGGCATCAGCGGTGCCGGGTGGAGCACGGTGATTTCGTCGCTATTTTCGCTGGCCTTGTTCGGCGTGTTCTATCTGGCACGGCATAACCGCGAGAAGTTTCAGGTGCTGGCGTCGTTCCGCGTGGACCTTGCGATTGTGCGACGCTATCTGCGCTTGGGGCTGCCCTCAGGGCTCGAGCTGTTTCTGAATGTGGCGGCGTTCAACCTCTTTCTGCTGATGTTCCAATCCTACGGTGTTGTACATGGCGCCTCGGCGGCAATCGTATTCAACTGGGACATGCTGTCGTTCGTCCCCATGATCGGCCTGAACATCGGCCTCGTCAGCCTCATCGGCCGCTCGGTGGGCGCGCACAACATGGAGAAGGCCAACGAGGTCATCACGGCAGGGTTCGTGATCGGCATAGGCTACTCGGCAGTGCTGGGCTTGATCTACATTGTGTTCCGCTTTCCGCTGGTGGATGTGTTTGCGCCGCCGACCGGGAATTTTTCGGAAATCCGGCTGCTGGCCGCCTTCATGATGGTGGGGCTTTCCTGCTACACCATGGCTGACGCCACCATTCAGGTCTGTGGCGGTGTGCTGCGCGGTGCTGGTGACACGCGCTGGGTAATGCTCACCTCTACCGCACTGCACTGGATCATGCTGGTGATTCAATATCTGGTGATCCGTGTGTGGAACTTCGGGCCGAAGGCATCATGGATCGTTTTCTGTGTCCTGATCGTCGCCATTGCCGCCGCGTTCCTTTTGCGACTGCTCGGCGGCCGCTGGCGCAATGCCGAGGCACTGCGACAAGTCATGGCGGAGTGAGCAATCCCAAAGACACCAGACAATTGCTGGCCAACTACCGGGACGTGCCGCAGAACCTCATCCACGCGATCGTGGATTCCAATACCACTCGCAAAGACTTCATCGCCCAGACCATCATACGTAAGAACCCCAACGTGGTTGGCGTGTATCGATTGATCATGAAGGCCGAATCGGACAACTTCAGAACATCGAGCGTTCAAGGAATCATGAAGAGGATCAAGGCTAAAGGCATTCAAGTGATCGTGTACGAACCCGCGCTTCAATCGAGTACATTTTTCCGCTCACCTGTCGTCAATGATCTTGAGGAGTTCAAACTCAGAAGTGACATCATTATCGCCAACCGGATGACCTCGATTCTGGGCGACGTGGCATCCAAGGTGTTCACGCGCGATTTGTTTGGAAACGACTGACCTCCGCTTCTCTGTCCTTCTTTGCCCTACCCCTCCCACGCCACAGCGTCGTTACAATTTGCATTTTTTAGAATCTGGACTTTGCGAAAAATTGCCGATATATATCAAGTGTTCTTCCTGATTTCTCAGACCCATCAACTCAACGCAATGCAATGTAAGGAGATAAGAATGAGAATAAATCCGTATTGCAGTAGAAATACCAAAGGGAAAGGCGTGCTAGGCCTGGCCGTGCTCGCTATCCTGGGGATCGCCGGAGAGGCCCAGTCCCAGACCCAGACCCAGTCCGCCTTATCGATCAACATCGGCGAAGTGACGTATGCTGATCACGTTGCCCAGATCATTACGGATAACTGTGTGGTCTGCCACCGTGAGGGCGGCGTCGGTCCCATGCAGCTCACGAATTATGAGCAGGTTCGCCCTTGGGCACCGCTCATTCAATATCGTGTTGAAAACAGGGAAATGCCTCCCTACGCCTATGATCACGGCATCGGCATTCAGGAACTGCAAGGCGACTGGAGACTGGAGCAGAGCGAAATCGACACCATAGTGGCCTGGGTTCAGCAAGGAGCGCCGGAAGGCGATTGGGGCGACCGCTCACATCCTGTTGCCAATCTGCCCGATCCCGATCAGTGGAGTTTCGCGCCGCAATTCGGCGAGCCCAACCTGGTGCTGGATTCTGCACCGATCGATGTACCCGCACTGGGTAATGACATGTGGCACCGTCCCTATGTGATGACCGGCCTGACCTCTGACCGCTGCATCAAGGCAATTCAGGTGAAGCCATCAGGCAATGCGAAGGCTGTTGTGCATCATGCCAACTCCTACGTGGAAACCTTGAATGAGGAAGGCGAGTACGAAGAGTACGGGATGTTCACTGAGTACGCGATGGGCAAATGGGGCGAGATTGCGCCGGAAGGTGTGTGCCGCACGTTGCCCGAGAACGCGCGCATTCGCTGGGACATTCACCTCTTCCCCGGTGGTGTCGGTGCAACGGCACCCGGTACTGTGATCGAGGACAATGTCGTCGAGATCGGCGTCTGGCTGCATCCCGAAGGCTATGAGAATCAGGTCAAATACA
>JAUSMV010000067.1 GCA_030645235.1 Parvibaculum sp.
ACACAACGTTGTACAGTCGGCGCTGGCGGCTCGACACGTCGGACCACTCGACTCAATCACGCGGCCCTCGGGAAGCACGCCGTCGTTGTCGGCGCGTTCACGGCGCGTGTTGTTCGCCACAGTTTCCAGACTGAACACCCCCGGCTCGCCTTCGCCCATGCCGATGATGACGTCTGGGTGCCAGGCGGCACCGATGGGGTCGAGCACGCGGTGCGGTGCACCCCAGTACACGGGAATCAGTGCGGCGCGCAACTCCACGTCGGGGCAATGCCGTTGCGCCAGGGCACTGGCGGCGATCCACGAGGCGTTGTGCTCGCGGCCATCGAAGGGCTCGAAACCGGTCAGTAAAATCCGGCGTGTGGTCTCAGCACCCATTGTCACTGATCTTGTTATCACTGCTCTCGAAGTCACCGCTCTTGACGTCACTGAGAGAGCCCCGCCGTCTCCACCTCGAACAACTCGCGAAGCAGCACTCGCCACTGTGCATACTGCTCTTCCACCGGCCCGGTCAGGCCATTGACGTTTTCGCTGAGTTTCAACACGGCAGGAGCTGTTTCGCTCACGAATCCCGAGGCGAGCGCGACGAATTCCTGTTCGAAAATCTTCGCCCATTTGTAGCGGTTGTAGTTCTGGCTGAGCGCCTCGAAACTGCCGCTGCCACTGAGCGTGCCACCGGCGGCCGCGCTCGCAGCACTCTCCTCTTCCTCCACCACCTGATCGTGGGAGTACTGGCGCCAGACATCGTAAGTCGGTTTGAGGTCGTGGTGCAGTGCGTCGTAATACTCGTCGATGGTGTCGATGAAGACGTGATGCCGCGCGCGAATCTGTGCCACGTGCTCCAGCAGCGGATCGTTCGTGGCGGGCAGCCGTTGCAGTGTCAGCAGGCCTTGCGCGTCAGGTTGCAGCAGCGAGCCAAAGGCCTCGGGTGAGAGATCACCGGCGTACTTGATTTGCGTGAGTTGCGCCAGCGCCAGCAGTGCCTGCGAGTCCATGCTTTCCCGAACGGCGAGGAGGTCGTTGGCGATCTGCGCGTGCAGGTCCTGAAAGGGATCTTCGAGATTTGTGGTGGTGCTGCGGTCGCGCAGCGAGGGCACGAAGTCCGGATATTCGGAATTGCTCGCCGTATCCACGTAGGTCTGGTTCAACCATTCCTTGCCGCTGCTGTCGGTGGCGTACACCTGCAGAATGAGATTGGCGCCATCGGAACGCAGAATGGTGCCCTGAATCAGCAGGTCTACCGAAGGGTCGGTCTCGGGCAGCACGCGCACGACGCCCCACTGATTGGAGGCCACCAGCGTGTTGCGCAGCACCACGGGCAGATAGTGCGTCTCGACTCTGCGGATCTCGGCGAATATGGCCGCACCGGCCTGGGTAATCTGCTCATCGGTGGCGCGCGTGTCAAAGACCTGCACGCCGATGTTCAGCAGCCGCTCCTCGCTGGGAGTCTGCGCCGCGACATTCAGCGTTACATTGCCGACCGGCGGCGGGCCGACGACCTCCGCCGGTTGATTTTGCGCACAGGCTGTCAACAGCAGGGTCAGCAGCAGGGTCAGCAGCAGGGAGTGGAAAGAGACTCTTGCGCGAGACCAGAGATGACGGAATATTGCGAACCTCATGGCTGTGGATCCGCTGCGCTGCAAACCTGCCCTCTGCTGAGTGTCTGCACGCAGTTGTAGCCCTCGGGCGGCGCCTCATAGCGATTGAAGAAGGTAATCAGATTGAAGGGTGTGGAGTTGCGATCGTACACGCTGGTGAGCATGCTGATGGTCTGGCCATCGGTGTCGAGGCTGAAGCGATGCTCGATGATCACGCCCTCGGCCAGCTTGATCTCGAACACCAGTTGCTGGCGATCCCAGCCACAGTATTCGGTGCCGTGGACGCTGGCGAAGGTGTCGTCGAGATTGTTGGATGTGCTGCAGATCAATGCCGCATCACCCTGACGCTCGATGCGGACCTCTCCCCCGGTCTGGGTGATCCGCATGATGGTCTGGCGACTGATGAGTTCGGCCAGGCGTGCGTTGGCGATGATGTTCCCGGCCCGGCGCCGCGAGCCGCTCATGCTGTAGCCACCGGCATCGGTGCCCCCGCGCTGCATGTCCCGGTTGAGCTCGTCGATGGTGCGCTGCAACTCGGCTTCCCACTTGTCACTGCGCGCAAAGTCCTTCTCCCAGCTGCCGGCGAAGTTGGGGCGTACCGGGTTGATTACACTGCCGGGCTGCTCTGCCGCAAAACCCGCCGAACCCAACAGCAGGGCAAGCAATGCTCCGCACAACCGCATTGGCCTGGTTTGGGTTACAGCATTAATAAGAGCGGGAGATGTCTGTGTCATGGTCTCGGCAGGCCAGGGGCTTAGCAGCTAAGGGTTTGAATCATCAAGTGTAGGGCTGTGCGGGTGGCCCGTCGAGATTCTATCCTGTAAATCGGCAGGCGTTACAGAAATGAATCGCTGGTCTGCTCCTGCAGCGAAGGGGGGTTGGTCGGTTAAACCAGAACAGAGGCGGCTCTGTCGCACGGGAATGTCAAATTTCTCAGCCTTGCGACATACTCGCGCCTCCTTCAGGAGGACCTCGCTTTGACAGCCAAAAAAGTTCGCTTCAGGACTGCGCTGCGCCATCTGCTTCGCTTTCAACTGAAACTTGCTCTCGACGCATTGCGCGATCTGTTGATGAGCCCGATCAGTGTCATCTGCTTTCAGCTCGATATGCTGCTGAGGCCTGATGAAGCACAGAGTTATCGTCGCGCGATGATCATGTTTGGCAGGAAAACGGATCGCTGGATCAATCTGTTCGGCGAACACCGCCGGGATGAGGAGACTGTGCAGGTTGTGGAGGAGGTGCCGGTTGTGCAGGCGGAGGAGCCGGGCAAGCAGCAGGGTTTCGTTCGACATCCCCCCCATGTCGGTGACATACCCACATAACATCAGTACACTCCCGGCATGACAATCACCCTGAACATACTGGAATCTCACCTGTGGGAATCCGCCAACATTCTTCGTGGTCCCGTTGATGCGGCAGACTTCAAGACCTACATCTTTCCGTTGCTATTCTTCAAGCGCATCTGCGATGTCTGGGATGACGAATATCAAGAGATTATTGATGTAACCGGTGATGAGCAGCTGGCTCAGTTCCCCGAGTCGCACCGATTTCAAATTCCTGATGAATGTCACTGGGCCGAGGTGCGTACCAAGGCTGGCAATATTGGAGCTGCGCTCCAGCGTGCCATGCGCGAGATCGAAAAAGCTAATCCAGATTCATTGTATGGCGTGTTTGGTGATGCTCAGTGGTCCAACAAGGAACGCCTATCTGATGCCCTACTCAAAGACTTGATCGAGCACTTTTCGCGCTTGCCCCTTGGGAATCAAAATGTGTCATCGGACCTGCTCGGCGACGCCTACGAATACCTGATCAAGAAATTTGCCGACGCCACCAACAAGAAGGCCGGCGAGTTCTACACCCCGCGCAGTGTGGTGCGGCTGATGATCGACATACTCGACCCGAAGGAGGCTGAGACCATCTACGACCCGGCTTGCGGTACTGGCGGCATGTTGCTGGCCGCTGTGCAACACGTCAAAGAGATGCACGGCGACGTCAAGCGCCTGTGGGGCAAGCTGTTCGGGCAGGAAAAAAATCTCACCACCTCTTCCATCGCACGGATGAACCTGTTCCTGCACGGTATCGAGGATTTTCAGATCGTGCGTGGCGACACGCTCCGTAATCCGGCCTTCTTCGAGGTCGATCGGTTGGCCGCATTTGACTGTGTCATCGCCAATCCGCCGTTTTCGCTGGAAAAATGGGGAGAGGAGCTGTGGTTGAATGATCCCTTTGGCCGCAACTTTGCCGGCCTCCCACCTTCGTCAAGCGGTGACTTTGCATGGGTGCAGCACATGGTCAAGTCGATGGCCGACGTGACCGGCCGCATGGCTGTGGTGCTCCCTCAAGGCGCACTGTTCCGCAAAGGTGTCGAAGGAAGCATCCGCCAGAAACTGCTGGAGATGGATCTGGTTGAGGCCGTTATCGGACTCGCTCCTAACCTGTTCTATGGCACTGGGCTTGCTGCGTGCATCCTGGTCCTGCGCAAGCGCAAGCGCAAGCCTGCCACGCACAAGAATAAGGTATTGATAGCTGATGCCTCACGTCTGTTTCGCCGGGGTCGGGCACAAAACTATCTGGAGCCCGAGCACGCCGCTGACATCCTCGGTTGGTATCGCGACTTTACTGATGTGCAGGATGCGGCTCGCTTGGTCAGTCTCGACGAGATCAAGGCCGAGGATTGGACGCTGAACATCTCGCGCTATGTTCTGCCACCGCTGCAGGAAGACATTCCGCCGCTGCCGGACGCCATCGCCGCGTTCAACGATGCGCTTACTCGCTGCCGTGAAGCCGAACAGCGGCTCGCACAAGTCATGACTGAAGGGGGATGGCTGAATTGACGACAACTTCGCCCGATACCAGAAGGTTAATTTTCATTAGCCATGCTACGCCTCAAGATAATGTTTTCACTACTTGGTTGGGAGCACATTTAGCTAGTGCAGGGTATGAGGTTTGGTCAGATGTGACGAAGCTAATTGGGGGGGAAATCCACTGGGATAACATTGAGTTTGCTGTACGTGATCATGCAATAAAGATGGTGTCTGTTCTGTCAAAAGTCGCGATTACAAAAAGGGGATTCAAAGATGAACTTTCTCTTGGGGTCGCTGTTGAAAGAAAGAATAGTTTTTCAGATTTCGTGATACCGCTTCGATTGGATGACCTCGACTATTCAGATTTTCCTCCAGAGGTCATTCGGAGAAATGCTATTGATTTCTTGCCAGGCTGGCAGCAAGGGTTAGCGCTTCTGCTACGAAAATTGGATGAAGACGATGTTCCTCGAAAAAGCCAAGTCGACACGGACTCTTTGTCGGCATGGGCATCTTCATTTCTTAAAGCAGAAGATGGCGTGGTTGAAGAGCAGGAGGAGGTGATATCAAACACTGTTCCTGTGATTACTTTGCCCAAGTCGGTTTTTATTAGCCAAATAAGAACAGGGGCTTCTAGGGTCCCATCCTGTATATATCCTGGCCCAGTTGAAGTCAGGGGGAAGCTTGCAGTTAGTTTTTTTCGCTTGAGTGGCATTGATTCATCAAATTACGTTCATGTTAGTGAAATGGAGTTCGGACATTTCCTATCGGAGGGAGGCGCTGATCGACTGTCGTGTAAAAAGTCTGACGTACGGAATTTAGTGGTTAAAATACTTCGCTCTGCGTGGGAAGCGCATTTGAAAAGCCTTGGTCTTTTACAGTTCACATTTTCTAATGGCCGAAATGGCTACTTCCGGAAGTACTCAGAGGCGGCCGCAAAGTATAAATTCATTGGGCCTACGGGTATTGTGGGGCGAAGAGCTTTGTTTGGGCGTAGTGAGAAGAAGAAGGTTTACTGGCACTTTGCCCCTGAAATATTTCCCTCCTATGGCGATTCAATTGATTTTTTCTTCAAACCTCGCGTTATTTTCTCAGAAGATGGTTTAACGCCAATAGAAGAGTCTGGTCGCTCACACCGTCTTCGTAGAAGTTTCTGTAAGAGTTGGTGGCAGGATAAGTGGCGAGACTTGATGCTGGCTTATCTCGCAAGCCTGACGAGCGGAGATATGCTGATTCGCGTTCCGTTATCAGACGTCGCGTATTTTGAGGTTGGCATCACTCCCAAGCTATTTACGAGCCCAGTTACCTTCAGTGATCCTGATCGAGTGTCGCCGGATATCATCGACGACATCGACATGTGCGAAAGTGTTACTGATATAGAGATTGATGATTTTGATGATGAAGACCTTGAGTCATTGGAAGAGGAGGTAGAGTAATGACCTCTGATCGTAATCTTCACTTCATCCAAGAGCCAAAGCTGGCCTTTGGTAATGGACAGGCAGTTGTATCTCCGAAAGATGGTCTGTTCCTTTTTGGACCTGTCGAAAGTAGGGAAAATTTTGGTTCTATTCGGATTGGTGTTGTCGGGACAGGCTCAGGAATTGCTTATTTCCGGGCATGGATCGAGAGTATTCAAGGGTTTATTCCAGGTGCAAATAGTGATTCACCACAGCACAGGCCATTTCCGGGTTTTGCGGCTGTATTTGGAGTCAATTTTCCGAGAGTTCCTGTTGCAGAGCTGGTTGTTGATGACGCACTTATTGATAGTGCTCTCTTTATAGAGGAGCGGCATCAAGCTATTTATCGAACCGTTGATGTTTTTTCTGACCCTATCCGGCGCTATATGGAGCAGGAGGAGGTTGCGGTCGATATTTGGTTTGTTCTTGTGCCAGAGAGAGTACATGAGCACGGGCGTCCAAAGTCAGTAATCCCGAAGGAGTTACGTCTAAAATCAGATTCACTGATGAACAGGAAGCTCGCAAAAAACCTACTAAACCAGGGCGGGCTCTTTGATGCGGACGATGACGCAGCGATTCCTTACTACTACGAAGTTAACTTCCATAATCAAATAAAGTCTAGGTTGCTGGAGGGAAATCGGCGGGCAGTTATTCAGTTGGTTCGAGAAACAACAATCGCCCCCCACGCATTTCTTAATGCCAAGAACGAACCGCTTCGTAAACCCCAGGACCCGGCAACAATTGCTTGGAATCTTTGCACAACAACGTATTTTAAGGCGGGCCTTAGGCCATGGCGCCTTAAGGATGTTCGTCCAGGTGTTTGCTATATCGGTCTTGTTTTCAAGCAGGTTGAAACTGCAAAGGATGAAAATGCGGCCTGCTGCGGTGCGCAGATGTTTTTGGATTCTGGTGATGGCTTGGTGTTTCGTGGGGCCGTTGGCCCATGGCGTACTGCTCGAAAGGGTGAATATCACCTGCAGAGGGATAGCGCCGAAAAACTTATACGGATGGTTATCGACGGGTACTATAAAAACCATGGTTGCTACCCTAAAGAATTATTTTTGCATGGCAAGACTTACTTCAATGATGACGAGTGGGCCGGATTTAGGGCTGCAGTACCAGAGGAAACGAATTTGGTAGGTGTTCGCATCAGCGATGCACGCGACTTTAAGCTTTTTCGGTTCGGCAGCCACCCAATCATTCGTGGTACGGCATTTTGCAGAACTGAGAGGTCGGGCTATCTCTGGACGAGAGGCTACATTCCTTACTTGAAGACCTATCCAGGTCGGGAAACGCCAAATCCGCTCCGAATTGATGTTGTCCGTGGAGAAGCACCACTCCTACAGGTAATGCAGGACATCATGGGATTAACCAAGTTGAATTTTAATGCCTGCATTTACGGTGATGGTTTGCCCGTCACCTTGCGGTTTGCTGACTCCGTTGGCGAGATTTTGACGGCAGGACCAGCTAGTGAGCACCAGCCCCCTCTACCTTTCAAACATTACATTTGACCTATGACTAGCCGAATCACCCAACAAGAACTCGAAAGCTACGTCTGGGGCGCCGCCGTGCTGCTGCGCGGCCTCATCGACGCGGGGGATTACAAGCAGTTCATCTTCCCGCTGCTGTTCTACAAACGCGTAGCCGATGTATGGGAAGAGGAATACCAGGCGGCGGTGGTCAACTCCAATGGCGACCTCTCCTATGCCCAGTTCGCCGAGAACCACCGTTTCCAGATCCCCGAAGGCGCCCATTGGAACGATGTACGCCAGGCCTCCAAGAACGTCGGCGCAGCCATTCAGAAGGCCATGCGCGCCATCGAGACCGCCAACCCGGATCTGCTCGACGGCATCTTCGGCGACGCCCCCTGGACCAATCGTGAGCGCCTGCCCGACGAAACGTTGAAGAACCTGATCGAGCACTTCTCCACTCAGACCTTGTCGGTGGCCAACGTACCCGAAGACGAGCTCGGCAATGCGTATGAATACCTGATCAAGAAGTTCGCCGACGATTCCGGCCACACGGCCGCCGAGTTTTATACCAATCGCACCGTCGTCCATCTGATGACGCAGCTGCTGGCTCCCCAGGCAGGCGAGTCGATCTATGACCCCACTTGCGGCACCGGCGGGATGCTGATTTCAGCGCTGGACGAGGTGAAGCGCACCAAAGGCGAATACCGCACGCTCAAGCTTTACGGGCAAGAGCGCAACCTCATCACATCCAGCATCGCTCGCATGAACCTGTTCCTGCACGGCGTGGAGGATTTCGAGATCATCCGGGGCGACACTCTGGCCGATCCCAAGCACATCGAGGGTGACCGCCTGCGCCAGTTCGACGTGATCCTGGCCAACCCGCCGTACTCCATCAAGCAGTGGAACCGCGAGGCCTGGAGCAGTGACAAGTGGGGCCGCAACTCCCTGGGCACCCCGCCGCAGGGACGCGCCGATTACGCTTTCCAGCAGCACATTCTGACCAGCCTCACGGCCAGAGGACGTTGTGCGGTGCTCTGGCCGCACGGCGTGCTGTTCCGTAATGAAGAGCAGACCATGCGAACCAAGATGATCGAACAGGACTGGGTGGAGGGCGTGATCGGTCTGGGCCCGAACCTGTTCTACAACTCCCCGATGGAATCGTGCATCGTCATCTGCAATCGCAAGAAAGCCGCAGTGCGCAAGGGCAAGGTGATCTTCATTGACGCGGTGAACGAGGTCACCCGCGAGCGCGCGCAGAGCTTCCTGAAACCCGAACACCAGCAGCGCATCCTGACTGCTTACAAGTCCTTTGCGGATGTGCCCGGTTTCGCCAAGGTCGCGACTCTCGCCGAGATCAGCACCAATGCGGGCAACCTCTCTATCCCGCTGTACGTGAAGCGCATTGCCGCCGCCGTCGCAACTGACAGCAATGGCGACGCAATATCGCTGCGCTCTGCATGGGATCAATGGCAAAGCGACGGTCGTACCTTCTGGCTGCAGATGGATGCGCTGGTGGAGACGCTCGATGGCCTGATCAAGCAGGAGAGACACGATGCGTAGTGCCGCCGAATTGCTGGACGAACTCAATGCGGTGGATGAGTCCACCCGCATCGAGGCCAAGCGCGCCAGCGACATCGGCAAGTCGGTCATGGAGACCGTGATCGCTTTCGCCAACGAGCCAGGGCTGGACGGCGGTTACCTGTTGCTGGGGGTGGATTGGGCGATCAACGCCAAGGGCGATACTGTGTACCGGCCTGTGGGTTTACCAGATCCGGACAAGATGCAACGTGATATCGCCAGCCAGTGTGCCGGCATGCTCAACGTGG
The DNA here is from genome assembly GCA_030645235.1 of Parvibaculum sp. Classification (GTDB taxonomy): domain Bacteria; phylum Pseudomonadota; class Alphaproteobacteria; order Parvibaculales; family Parvibaculaceae; genus Parvibaculum. The sequence goes on from JAUSMV010000067.1 coordinate 9,152, forward strand.
CCCTGCGGCCCGAGATGCAGCTGGAACAGGTGGACGGCAAGTCCGTGCTGGTAGTGTATGTGCCCGAGGCCGACGTCACACACAAACCTGTCTACAAAAAAGCCACAGGCCTGCCGGGCGGTGCTTTCCGCCGCATTGGTTCAAGCGACCAGCACTGCGTAGATGAAGACCTGTGGGTTTTGCGTGGTGAAAGTCAGCCTTTGCACGGCCCTGACTCCAGCATCCTGTCCGATGCCCGGCTGGATGACTTCGACCCGGCAGCCATCTCGGCTTACCGGCGCGACCGGGCCCGCATTAATCCCCAGGCCGAAGAATTAGCCTATGGCGACGAAGACATGCTTGAAGCCTTGGGCGCCCTTCGTCGTGCAGATCGCATGCTGCAACCGACGCTGGCTGGCATCGTGCTGTTCGGCAAATCGCTTGCCTTGCGCAGGTTGTTGCCCATGGTGCGCATTGACTACATCCGTGTGCCTGGCAACGAGTGGGTAGAGGACCCGGAGAACCGCTTTCAGTCCATCGACATACGCAAACCCTTGATGCTGGCTTTACCGCTGGCAGAAGCCAGTATCATTGATGAGTTGCCAAGGGGGTTCCGCCTGCCGGAGGGTCAGCTTCAAAGCGTGCAAGAGCCCATCCTGCCGCGCAAGGTTGTCCGCGAGGCGCTGGCCAACGCGGCCATGCACCGCAACTACACCTTGCACAGCCCCACCCAGATCATTCGTTACAGCAATCGGATCGAAATACGCAACGTAGGCTACTCGCTCAAGGAACCGGCCCAGCTGGCCTTACCCGGCTCGCGCCTGCGCAACCCGGCCATCGCAGCGGTGTTGCATGACCTGCATCTGGCAGAGGCCAAGGGCACCGGTATCCGTGCTATGCGTCGGCTGGCGGCCGAGGCCGGATTACCACTGCCCGATATTCATTCAGACCGGCAAGCCAATGAGTTCAAGCTCACGCTGTTCCTGCACAACCTGCTGACGGAAGAGGACCACGCCTGGCTACGTAGTTTCGCCGGTAAGGCTGTCAGCGCCGAGGAGGCCAAAGTGCTGATCTACGCCCGGGAGACCGGCGCGGTGGACAACACCTCCTGCCGCGACTTCTGCGGCTTGGATACGCTGGCCGCCAGTCTGGTGCTGCGTCGGCTGCGTGACCGTGGATTGCTGCTCAAGCAAGGGGCGGGCAGCCGGACGTACTACGTCCTGTACTCGCCAGATCGCTCAACATCACCGGAAGCCGTTCAGCCTGAACTGCCCTTGGAGATCTCCTCTTATTCAGCGCAGGATGTGGTTATTTCGACCAATCCCCACAAGCTTGACCAGCAATCCCCACAAGCTCTTGTGGGGATTCCAGAGGAACTGCTGCAACGGGTCAGAGCATCGGGCCAGAAGCCGCGGCAAGCCACGGTACGCGAACTGCTGCGTGAACTGTGTGCGCTTCGCCCCTACACCGCCCAGGAGCTGTGTCAGATACTGGGCCGCAGCGATTCCCGCGAGCTCACCCGGACGCACCTCAAGCCCATGCGCGAGGCCAGGGTACTGACGTTGTTGTACCCGGAAAGCGAAAAGCACCCGCATCAGGCTTACCTGACGCTGAAAGCAGACAAGGAGCAGGGCGCCGATGCCTGAGCAGAACAAGAGCTTGAAGCCCGGCTGGAGTCGGGTGAAGTTTGGCGAGGTGGTGCGCCTATCGAAAGCCCGCAGCCAAGACCCGACGCCCGAGTGCGATAAATGGCTACAACAATGATGTGTCGCTGCGAACAATTACAAACCGATGGTCTAGCCTTTTGGCTGAAATCGGACTTACTAATGGAACCGCTGGAAGGACTGGATAAGTCCGAGGATACAGTATGAAACTGAAAACGATTCGACTGTCGAACTTCCAGTCCTTTGGGGAAGCGTCAACCGAGATCATGCTCGAAGACACTACCTACCTGATTGGCCCTAACGGCTCGGGAAAAACCGCTGTCCTGCAAGCGCTATGCCGATTATTCGCCTTCGATCCTTCTCTGCGCCGGATTCAACGATCTGATTTCCATGTCCCATTCGATGAAGAGGAGATTCCCGAGGAGCGACAACTCTGGATAGAAGCAGACTTCTATTTCCCTGAATTGGTTGGAGATGACGATAGCAGCACGATTGCCCCTCATTTTGGGCACATGCGTCTGGATGAGCCAGACGGTATTTCACGGGTGCGGTTTAGACTTGACTCCACCGTGGGTCAGGATGGTGATATCGAAGAAAGTTTTGTGTATGTGTTGGATTTGAATCCAGATGGTTCACCCCTTACTACTGCAAATGTGCCGCGTGCGGAGCGCAACCATATTCATGTCCACTACCTGCCCGCACGGCGCGACCCTGCCGACCATATTGCCTATAGCGCCAACGCACTACTTGGGCGACTGCTCCGTTCGGTACACTGGGATAAGGAACGTCAGGAGATTAAAGATCTCACGGATAAAATTAGCGCAAGCCTAACGACCAACCCATCAGTCGCCGCAATCAGCACTAGCCTGAAGAAAGCATGGGGGGCGTTACATAAAGGCGGCTTTTTTGTCGATCCTAAAATCACTTTTGTAGCTTCCGAGATTGAAGCGCTGTTGCGTCATATGTCGGTGTCCTTTTCGCCTGGGCATGATGACAATCTGGTGGATTTTTCTCGGCTCAGCGACGGACAGAAGTCGATGCTCTATCTGTCTCTCGTGTTGTCGTCACAAGCAATTGGCCGCGCAATTCTCGCGGGTGAAGACGAGTCCTTTGATCCAGACAAGTTGCGACCCCCAGTCTATACACTGGTTGCTGTCGAAGAACCTGAAAACAGTCTCTCACCCCATTTCCTGGGGCGGATTGTTAATACCCTGAATACGATGGCAAGCAATGAGGATGCCCAAGCCCTAATTGCTACGCATGCCCCTTCCATGCTCCGACGAGTTGAGCCTGAGCACATCCGCTATCTGAGACTTACGGCAGAAAGGCAATCGCGAGCTACATGTATCCGACTACCTGCGAAAGCAGATGATGCACACAAGTTTGTTCGAGAGGCGGTGCAGGCATTTCCAGAAATCTATTTCTCCCGATTGGTGGTTTTGGGAGAAGGCGATAGCGAAGAAATCGTGCTGCCACGACTACTACAGGCAAAAGGTGCGCCAGTTGATGAATCCGCCGTCACGATAGCTCCGCTCGGCGGGAGGCATGTAAATCACTTTTGGCGGTTGCTTTCAGGTCTCAAAATTCCTTATCTCACATTACTTGATTTGGATGTGGCAAGATTTCAAGGGGGTTGGGGTAGATTCAAGTACGTCAATGACCAGTTAGGTGAGCATGTTCCGAAGGAAAAGCTGCCTGAAGATTATGGAATTCCAAACTGGAACTCTCCAAAAGAAAAAGTTCGTGAATATGGCCACTATATGGAGGAACTAGAAAAACGGAATATCTTTTTCTCGTATCCAATGGACCTCGACTTTGCAATGCTGCTTGCCTATCCGGATGCATACGATGTCGACTATAAAGAGCCAGATGATTCAACAATTAAGGCTGTGCTGGGCAAGAGCCATCATGATTCGTCCCAATATAGCGAAGATGAACTCCATCTTTTTGGCACCTATCATCAACGCTTCAAGTTAGGCAGTAAGCCAGCCGCACATATCGAAGCGCTGGCTCGACTGACTGACGCTGAGTTACTTGCGAGCATGCCTGAAACCCTTGAGAGGCTGGTGGATGCTGTCATCGCGAAATTAGAGGAACTACCCGAGTGATAGCTGTTGATGCATGGCAACCTGCGGATGGGTTGACTCTTGAACCCAATGCACTGCGAGCAGCGAAGGAGCAAGTATCCTGTCTCGCTCTCACTGCTGGCCCAGGTGCAGGTAAGACCGAAATGTTGGCGCAACGAGCCGACTTCCTCTTACGCACAGGCACATGCCGCTTCCCAAGGCGAATTCTCGCGATCTCATTCAAGGTCGATGCCAGCAGGAATCTGAAGGAACGTGTTTATCGCCGTTGCGGATCCGATCTCGCCTCGCGGTTTGACAGTTATACCTTTCATGCTTTTGCCAAACGGATAATCGACAGGTTTCGTCCCGTGCTCACCGGCAACGATGCACTCGAAGCTGGCTACACAATTGGCAGCCCAAGAGTCACCTACAAACAAATCACGTTCGAAGATCTTGTACCTTTCGCAATCCAGATACTGAAGAAGTCTAAGGTTGCCAGAAGCGCGATTCGCCAGACTTATAGCGATGTTTTCCTGGATGAGTTTCAAGACTGCACCGACAAGCAGTATGAGCTTGTCAAAATTGCCTTTCGGGGTACTTCAATTCGTCTTACGGCTGTCGGAGATGTAAAACAGAAAATCATGGCTTGGGCTGGCGCTCTCGATGGCATCTTCCAAACCTTTGCAGTGGACTTCGCTGCTGTACCTCTCAACATGTATCGCAACTTCCGTTCAAAGGCGCGCCTGTTGCGCATGCAGAATGAAATAATTCGAGTGCTTGATCCTGCATCAGTTATGCCGGCTGATCAGCTTGGTGGCGAGGACGGAGAGATTTACGCCTGGGGTTTCGAGGACAGCCGTAAGGAGGCAGATTACCTCGCGGGTTTGATTGCAGGATGGATAAACACTGAGCAGCTACCCTTGTCAGAAATTGCTGTTCTGCTATCAAAACAACCGGACCTTTATGCAGATCATCTTATGGCTGCATTGGAGGCCCGCAGTATTCCATTTCGTAACGAGCAGCAAATGCAGGACATTACTATGGAGCCTGCCGCCCGCTTACTGGTGGACTATTTGTCCTGCCTGTATGGTCATCGCCAGCCCAAGGCGTGGGTACGCCTCATGAACCAGTTGGTTCCTTTTGCAGACGACGAAGTTCAGTCAACCACCCGGAAGGACCTTGATCATTTAATCAAGAAGCAGAGAAAGGCCGTGGCTGTTTCCACATTGTTTGATGAGTCTTTCGCGGGGTGGTGGGATTTCGCAAAAAACTTTATGAATCAAGTTGGTCTCGAAACTCTCGTTGCACTTTCACCCGATTATGAATCGTATGAGCGACTCGAAGAAGTTGTTCAGGAGACAAAAGTACGTATCGAGGAGTTGCTCAAGCTTGAACCCGATTTGCCCAAGGCGCTTCAGCGATTTTCGGACGATCAGGCAGTACGAATTCTGACTATCCACAAGAGCAAAGGCCTGGAATTTGATTCTGTTATCATCCTTGGGGTGGAGAATCAAACTTACTGGGGGAAGGCTGATGAAGAGCGGTGCGCTTTTTTTGTCGGAGTCTCGCGAGCCAAGAGGCGGTTGGTGCTCACAGTAGCCGCTCATAGGGAAATGCCCCCATCCAAGCCTAACCGATGGAGCGAAAAGCGAACCCAGCATGCTGAGTTCATTGGCTACGCCATGCCATTCTTGAGTCAAATGTAATGAAGAAGTCAGCTCTCAAGTTAGATAGGAAGGTCTGGCGGTTCGATGAGATGGCGACTAACGTCAATGTCCGCATCGACAATCCGTCCGAATCGGGTATGGAGCACTACGTTGGTCTCGAACACTTGGATACCGACTCGCTGAAGATTCGGCGGTGGGGTACGCCCGACGATGTGGAAGCCACTAAGTTGATGTTCAAGAAAGGCGATATCATCTTTGGGCGTCGCCGGGCCTATCAACGCAAAGTCGGCGTCGCCGAGTTCGATGGAATTTGCTCAGCACACGCGATGGTACTGCGAGCCAAGCCAGATGTTGTGCTGCCAGAATTCCTCCCGTTCTTCATGCAGAGCGATCTGTTTATGAATCGGGCCGTGGAAATATCTGTTGGCTCACTTTCGCCCACGATTAACTGGAAAACGATGGCGGTTCAGGAGTTCGCGCTGCCGTCGATCGAGGAGCAGACGACGATTGTCGATACTCTTCTAGCAGCTCGCTCTGTTCCTGACGCGCAGGCTGACGCCCTAATAAGACTTCAGAGCCTTAGACAATCAACCATCGATCACCTGCTACCCCTGACAGAGAATGAAGCATCTGTACGCCTCGAAACCGTGGCGACTATGCAGAATGGCCGACCCTTTGCCGGCGAAGAGTACGCCGACAAAGGCATAAAGCTACTTCGTCCAGGCAATTTGGACTCATCTGGTTATCTGACGTGGCTCTCCGAAAAAACAGTTTACTTAGATTCCGCATGGGAAACGACAGCGGCTGACTTCGCAATCCAGTCAGGTGACGTTGTCATCAACCTGACAGCTCAGTCGTTGGAAGATGGATTCATGGGTCGTGTTTGTCTGGCTAGAAGGCAAGACAAAAGCCTTCTCAATCAGAGAATAGGCCGATTCCGATGCAGAGAGGATGTGCTAAGGCCAGAGTATCTTTTCAGATGTTTGCAGACGTCCAGATTTCGCCAGCACGCCCACGCGAACTGTGAGGGAAGCAAGGTGAAGCACATGTTCTGGCAGCATCTTGCAAAGTATGAGATAGCGGTTCCCGATATTTCAGTGCAAGACGATGTGATCTCACAGTGTGCCGCAATTGATCAGGCGATTGAGTCGCTCAGTTCTCGCATTTCCCTCTCAAAGCAACTGGCGGCGCGCCTAACAAATCAGTTTGCAGGAGTGGTAGACCATGGCCTTTAACGAGTCCAACACAGTCGAAGCGTACGTCCGCGATCTGCTCGCTGGCCCCTTCAGGGCTTTCACTACCAACACCGTCAAGGAACCGCAAGCCAGCTACGGCCCCAACCCCAAAGGCATCGGCTGGCGCTACGCCGCCCCTTCAGAAGTACCGCGCCAGATTCAGGAGGCGCTGGTCGAGCCATGGCTGCGTGATGCGCTGATCCGCCTGAACCCGGAGATTGCCGCTCAGCCCGACCGCGCCGACGAGGTGCTCTACAAGCTGCGCGCCATCGTGCTGTCGGTGCGCTCGGATGGCCTGATCCGCGCCAACGAGGAGATGACTGCCTGGATGCGCGGCGAGCGCTCCATGCCCTTCGGCCATAACAACGAGCATGTGCCGGTGCGGCTCATTGATCTCGACGAGCTGACGCAGAACCAGTACATCGTCACTCAGCAATACACTTATCGCGCTGGCCCCACCGAGCGTCGCGCTGATCTGGTGTTGCTGGTCAATGGATTGCCGCTGGTGTTGATCGAGGCCAAGACGCCGGTCAAGAAATGCATCAGCTGGGTGGATGGCGCGGTGCAGATGCATGACGACTATGAGAAGTTCGTGCCCGAGCTTTTCGTTTGCAACGTGTTCTCGGTGGCCACCGAGGGCAAGTCCTACCACTACGGCTCCATCGGGCTGCCGATCAAGGACTGGGGGCCGTGGCACCTGGACGGTGGTGATGCACAGCACCACCCACTGAAGTCACTCAAGCTATCAGCCGAGAGCATGTTGCGGCCGCATGTGGTGCTGGATATTCTGGGCAGCTTCACGCTGTTTGCCACGGACAAGAAGAAGCGCCGCATCAAGATCATCTGCCGCTACCAACAATACGAGGCGGCCAACAAGATTGTCGAGCGTGTGCTGGCGGGCTACCCCAGGAAAGGGCTGATCTGGCACTTCCAGGGTTCGGGCAAGTCGCTGCTGATGGTGTTTGCCGCGCAGAAGCTGCGCATGCACCCTGGGCTGAAAAACCCCACAGTGTTGATCGTGGTGGACCGCATCGATCTCGATACGCAGATCACTGGCACCTTCACCGGGGCGGACATCCCCAATCTGGAAAAAGCCGACACCCGCGAGAAGCTGCAGCAGTTGCTGGCGCAGGATGTACGCAAGATCATCATCACCACGATCTTCAAGTTCGGCGAAGCGCCCAACGGAAAATCGGGCAGCCTGAATGACCGCAGCAACATCATTGCGCTGGTGGACGAAGCGCATCGCACGCAGGAAGGCGACCTGGGCCGCAAGATGCGCGAGGCGCTGCCCAATGCGTTTCTGTTCGGATTGACCGGCACGCCGATCAACCGTGCCGACCGCAACACCTTCTATGCCTTTGGTGCCGACGAGGACGAGAAGGGCTACCTGAGTCGCTATGGCTTCGAGGAATCGATTCGCGACGGCGCCACGCTGAAACTGCACTTCGAGCCGCGTCTGATCAATCTGCATATCGACAAGGCTGCCCTCGATGCTGCCTACAAGGATTTGACCGGCGGCTTGTCGGACCTGGACAAAGACAACCTCGCCAAGACCGCCGCCAAGATGGCCGTGTTGGTCAAGACGCCTGAGCGGGTCCGCAAGATCTGCGAGGACATCGTCGAGCACTTCCAGACCAAAGTGGAGCCCAACGGGTTCAAAGGCCAGATCGTCACCTTCGATCGTGAGTCGTGTCTGCTTTTCAAGAAAGAGTTGGACAAGCTGCTGCCACCGGGGGCCACCGACATCGTCATGTCGGTACAGGCGTCCGACAAGAAAGAGCACCCGGAGTACGCAGTCTATGACCGTTCGCGTGATGAAGAGGAGCGGCTGCTTGACCGGTTCCGCGATCCGGCGGACCCGCTGCAGTTGATCATCGTCACTGCCAAGCTGCTGACTGGATTTGATGCGCCGATTCTGCAGGCGATGTATCTCGACAAACCGTTGCGTGACCACACTCTGCTGCAGGCCATCTGTCGGGTGAACCGCACTTACTCGGAACAAAAGACGCACGGCTTGATCGTGGACTATCTGGGCATCTTCGACGATGTGGCGACGGCGCTGGAGTTCGACGACCAGAGTGTCAAGCAGGTGGTGAGCAACATCCAGGAGTTGAAGGACAAGCTGCCCGAAGCCATGCAGAAATGCCTGGCGTTTTTCGCCGGCTGTGACCGTACCGTGCAGGGCTATGAGGGGCTGATTGCCGCGCAACAGTGCCTGCCCAACAACGATGTGCGGGACACCTTTGCTGCCGAGTACAGTGTGCTCAACAAGATGTGGGAAGCGCTGTCACCCGACACGGTGCTGGGTTCCTTTGAGAAGGATTACAAGTGGTTGTCACAGGTGTATCAGTCGGTGCAGCCATCGAGCGGTCACGGCAAGCTGATCTGGCATTCACTCGGCGCCAAGACCATCGAGCTGATCCATCAGAACGTGCATGTCGACGCCGTGCGGGACGACCTCGATACCCTGGTGTTGGATGCCGATCTGCTGGAGGCCGTGCTCTCGAACCCGGACCCAAAGAAGGCCAAGGAGATTGAGATCAAGCTCAAGCGCCGGCTTCGAGGGCATGGCGCCAACCCCAAGTTCAAAAAGCTGTCGGAACGGCTTGATGCTCTGAAAGACCGCTTCGAGACCGGGCAGATCAACAGCGTGGAATTTCTGAAGCAATTGCTGCAGATCGCCAAAGAGACCCTGCAGGCTGAGAAGGAAGTGCCACCTGAAGAAGATGAGGATCGCGGCAAGGCGGCGTTGACTGATCTGTTCAACGAGGTCAAGACTGCCGAGACGCCGATCATGGTTGAACGCGTTGTTGCAGACATCGACGAGATCGTGCGCCTGGTGCGCTTTCCTGGCTGGCAAGGAACCCAAGCGGGTGAACGTGAGGTGAAGAAGGCGCTGCGAAAGGCTCTCTTCAAGTACAAGCTGCACGCGGATGAGGAGTTGTTTGAAAAAGCCTATAGCTACATCAAGCAGTATTATTGAGTGCCAACAAAAGAGGGTGCGAAACAAAGACTGCTTGCTTGAAATTACATCTAGATGGTGCCCAGAAGAGGACTTGAACCTCCACGACCTTTCGATCACCAGCACCTGAAGCTGGCGTGTCTACCAATTCCACCACCTGGGCAGGAGGAGATAATGCAGGCGCGCACTTTAGCCAGAAGCTTCCGGGCTGTCAAT
>JAUSMV010000069.1 GCA_030645235.1 Parvibaculum sp.
CTCGATCAGACGCAGGTCGAAGTCTTCACCACCGAGGAAGGTATCGCCATTGGTGGCGAGTACTTCAAAGGTGTGCTCGCCGTCAGTCTCGGCAATCTCGATGATGGAAATGTCGAAAGTACCGCCACCGAGGTCAAACACGGCGATGGTGGAATCTCCGCCCTTCTTGTCCATGCCGTACGCAAGCGCAGCGGCTGTCGGTTCGTTGATGATGCGTTTGACCTCCAGGCCCGCGATGCGGCCTGCATCCTTGGTCGCCTGACGCTGCGCGTCGTTGAAGTACGCAGGGACGGTCACTACCGCTTCGGTCACTGGCTCGCCCAGGAAATCCTCAGCAGTCTTCTTCATCTTCTTGAGCACCTGTGCAGAGATCTGCGGAGGAGACATGTTCTCGCCGTTCACGCGCACCCAGGCATCGCCATTGTCAGCCTTGACGATCTCGTAGGGCACCATCTTGATGTCTTTCTGCACGACGTCGTCTTTGAACTGACGGCCGATCAGACGCTTGATGGCGAACAGTGTGTTCTTGGGGTTGGTCACTGACTGACGCTTGGCAGGCTGGCCTACCAGTGTCTCGCCATCTTTGGTGAACGCGATGATCGACGGGGTAGTGCGATCACCTTCCGCATTCTCGATCACTCTGGACTTGCCGCCGTCCAGAATCGCCACGCAAGAGTTCGTGGTACCAAGGTCTATTCCGATAATTCTACCCATTCTCATTTCTCCGTTGCGCAGTTCCGGTCCGCTGTGTGGCGCCGAAAATGCTGATGTCTGTTGTCAGGTTAATGAATTGCTTCTGGCCACCTATATTGGCCCTGCCGGGCTGATTTCAAGTCCGGGCAGTAAAATCGCTGTCAGGCTCTTTCGTCTATGGACGCAGAAGGCGCCTTGGCCACCATCACCATCGCGGGGCGAATCACTCGGCCGTGGAGACTATAGCCCTTCTGCATGACCGCCGTGACGGTACCCGGCTCAACCTTCGGGTTCTCCTGCATCACCATGGCCTGGTGCCGCTGCGGATCGAATGGTTCACCGAGCGGGTCGATCTGCTCGATACTGAACTTGCGGAAACAGTCGACAAAGCTCTTCAGTGTCAGCTCCACGCCTTGCAGGAGCACCTTCACGGATTCGTTTTCCTTGTCGGTGGACACCTGAATGGCGCGCTCCAGGTTGTCCATCACGCCCAGCAGCTCGTTGCTCAGCTTCTCCTGTCCGAACTTGTGAGCCTTTTCCACATCCAGCTCGGTGCGGCGGCGTAGATTCTGCATCTCCGCCTGCACGCGCAGCACCTCGTCCTTCTGATGCATGATCAGTGTCTCGGCCTGCGCCAGACGCTGCAGTACTTCGACGAGTTGTGATTCTTCTGTCGACTGATCCTGACCGTTCTCTGCGTTTACGGAATCCAAATTTTCCTCCACCCCGTTTTCCTCCAGCTCATTGGCTCCAGCAAAATTAAACCTGTTGCCGATATGGGGGCAGATATTTTCCAATTCAACCCAGAGGGCAAAATTTGTCGGCACAAGCCAGCGACGCCGCACTGACAAGGTTGGGGCGGATGCGCTATATTCTCCAGCAATAGCGACGCGTTGATAACGTTCTCAACAACAGCGCCCTCAACCCCCCTGCTCTGGAACAATCCGGCCCGCATGCTCACCCAACTCTCAATCCGCCATTACGCCATCGTCGACCATCTGGAAATCGATTTCCGCCGTGGCATGTCCGTCATCACCGGCGAAACCGGGGCCGGCAAGTCCATCA
>JAUSMV010000032.1 GCA_030645235.1 Parvibaculum sp.
AAGCCGATCTGGTCCAGGATCAGCGCCAGCGAGCCGCTGCGCTTGCCGCCGCGCCAGCAATACACCAGCGGCTGCCATTCCCGGGGTTTGTCCAGCACGTCGCGCTGAATGTGCGTGGCAATGTTCTGGGCCACCAGCGCCGCGCCCAGCTTTTTGGCCTCGAACTGGCTGATTTGTTTGTACCGGGTGCCGACGATTTTGCGTTCCTCGTCATGCAGGCTGGGCCAGTTCACGGCGCCGGGCAGGTGGTCTTCGGCGTATTCGCCCTCGCTTCGGGCGTCAATGACCTCAGAAAAATTGCCCAGCTGGCTGAGTGCGGCCTCAGCGGAAATGCGTTCGAGGCTCACTTGATGAGTTTCTTCAGTTCGGGCCACACATTGGCCAGCATGCTGGCTTGTGACTGTTCGTTGGGGTGAATGCGGTCGGCCTGGAAGTTGCTGGTCGCGTCTTCTACATCGGCAATGCCTTTTAGGAAAAACGGCACCAGCGCCACCTTCTCGGTCTTGGCGATCTGGGCAAAAAGACCCGCAAATTCGGCGCCATAGGCCGCGCCATAGTTGGGCGGCACCTGCATGCCGAGCAGCAGCACCTTGGCACCGGCCTTTTTGGCGGCCTGCGTCATGGCAAGCAGATTGCTTTGGGTCATGCTCATGGGCAGACCGCGCAGGGCATCGTTGCCGCCCAGCTCAATCACCACCGTGCTTGGCCGGTGCTGCGCCAGCAGGGCCGGCAGGCGCGAGCGCCCGCCCGAGGTGGTGTCGCCGCTGATGCTGGCGTTGACTACCTGCACGGCATTTTTCTGTTTGGTGGCCAGTTGCTGTTCCAGCAACGCGACCCAGCCGGTGCCGCGCTTGAGGCCGTATTCGGCACTCAGCGAATCGCCCAGCACCAGAACGACCGGGGTGCTTGGGGCCGCAGTTTTGGCGGCGGCGTTCGCGACCTGTCCGTGTGCCAGCCAGGGCGTGCCCAGCAGGGCCGCAAGCAGCAGCGCGCCGAAAGGTCTTAGCCCGCGCATCCGCTTTGCAAGGCCAAGCTTGGTACATACTGACCGAGTGAGTTTCAAGTTTTCTGATAAGGCTGACATGTTTGAACCTGTGGTTTCCGTTTCTGGCGACGTTGCTGCAACGCCCGCCCTCTCTTCAATTATTTCCGTTGAGCATGTTTTCAAGTCGGTGACGGACTCAACGGGCACGTTGACCATTTTGCGCGATATTGACTTTGCCCTGGCGCCGCGCGAAACCGCCGCCATTGTGGGCGCCTCCGGCTCGGGCAAAAGCACGCTGCTGTCCATCATCGCCGGTCTCGATACCCCTACAGAAGGTACGGTGCGGCTGGCAGGCCAGGATATTTTTGCCCTCAGTGAAGACGACCGTGCCGCCTTGCGCGCCCAGCAGGTCGGCTTTGTTTTTCAAAGCTTTCAGCTCATGGGCAACCTGACCGCGCTTGAAAACGTCATGCTGCCGCTCGAGTTGTCGGGCACCAAAAGCGCGCGGCAACTGGCCACCGAGATGCTCAAGCGCGACGGCTTGGGACAGCGGTTGGGGCATAACCCCAAGGAGCTGGCGGGCGGCGAGCAGCAGCGCGTGGCACTGGCGCGTGCCGTGGTGGGTGATCCTGAAATCCTGCTGGCGGACGAACCTACCGGCAATCTCGATCAGACAATAGGGGCTGATATTATCGAGTTGATGTTTGATCTCCATACCCGCAAGAACACGACCCTCCTGCTCATCACTCATGATGTGAAATTGGCCGAACGTTGTGAGCAGGTCGTGCACTTGCGTGATGGTCTTGTTGAGCGGATTGATGTGGGTCTCGGTCAGAAAGCCAGCGCATGAGTGAGGCGTCGCTTGGTCTTGCTGTCCGTCTTGCGCGCCGCGAATTGCGCGGCGGCATTAAGGGATTTCGCATTTTTCTAGCCTGCCTTGCGCTTGGAGTTGCCGCCATTGCCGGTGTCGGCTCGGTGTCGAGCGCCCTGACGCGTGGGCTGTCGGAACGCGGACAAGATATTCTGGGCGGCGATCTCGACGTGCGGCTGTTGCAACGCGAAGCTAATGTCGCTGAAACTGCTGCCTTTGCGCGTGATAAAGGCGACGTCAGCCGCACCATTGAAATGCGCGCCATGGCGCGAACCGAGGCGACGCAAAGTCTTGTTGAGTTGAAATCGGTTGATCAGGCCTATCCGCTTTATGGTGTCATGAAACTTGCGCCCGCAATGCCCACTGCCGACGCACTGGCGGCCAAAGACGGGGTCTATGGCGCTGTCGCCGAGCCCAATCTCATTGCGCGTTTGGGGCTTAAGATCGGTGATCGTTTCAAAGTCGGTTCAGGTACATTCGAGCTCCGTGCCGAGATCGTCTCCGAGCCGGATCGCATCGGTGATGGTTTTGCGCTCGGTCCTCGTGTGATGATTGCTGCAGCCGCCTTGCCCGAAACGCAACTTTTGCAGCCTGGTAGCCTTGCGTCTTTCCATTACCGCATCAAACGCCCTGAAGCAGCGCGTGATTCCGCTGGGATCAAATCCTTCACAGAGAGCCTTCAGTCAGAATTCCCAGATGCGGGCTGGCGTATACAAGATCGTTCCGATAGTGCGCCGGGCTTGCGTCGTTTTGTTGAACGGGTCGCCCTGTTCCTCAGTTTTGTCGGCCTCACGGCCTTGGTCGTCGGCGGCGTCGGCGTGGCGAATGCCGTCAAATCTTATCTCGATCAAAAGCGCGACGTGATTGCGATCTTTAAATCGCTCGGTGCATCAGGCGCTTTGATCTTCCGGCTCTATCTTGTGCAGGTGATGGCGCTCGCGCTTTGCGGTATTACTTTGGGTCTCATGGTTGGCGCGGCCGTGCCGTTTCTGGTGCAGACATTTGCAGGCCATCTCATTCCGGTGCCAGCGGCGTTAGGTCTTTATGCAGGTCCGCTGGTGCTTGCTGGCGCCTACGGTGTGCTCACTGCGCTTGCCTTTGCCATCTGGCCGCTGGGTCGGGCGCGTGACGTGCCGCCTACTGCGCTCTTTCGTGATATTATTGCGCCTGATCGTGCTTGGCCGCGTTGGTATTATGTGGCGGCAACTGTCTCGGCGCTTTTGATACTGGCGGCATTGGCGATTTTCACCGCTGAGCGCCCTACTTTTGCCTTGTGGTTTGTTGCGGGCGCATCCGCTGTTTTTCTCGTGTTGCGTGCGGCGGGCGCCGCCATCATGCAAATTGCTGAACGGATCACTGTGCGCTCTGCCGAATTGCGGCTTGCCCTTGCTAATCTTTACAGGCCGGGCGCGGCAACACCGGCCGTTATGTTATCATTGGGGTTGGGTCTCACGCTTCTCACCACTGTCTCGCTGGTTGACGGCAATTTGCGCTCTGAGATTGCCAAGGATCTGCCAGGCCGTGCGCCGTCCTTCTTCTTTGTCGATATTCAGCCCGATCAGATGGAGGCTTTTTCAAATTACGTGCAAGCAGCACCTGACGTGACAAAATTTGAGCGCGTGCCCATGCTCCGTGGGCGGATTGTGTCGGTGAACGGTGTGCCGTCCGAAGAAGTCAAACCCGCTGCCAATGCCGCTTGGGCTTTACAAGGTGACCGCGGCATTACTTATGCCAAGGTTGCGCCTGATAGTGCCAAGCTCGTGCAGGGCACGTGGTGGCCGGAAGATTATAAGGGCGAGCAGCTCGTCTCTTTTGACGAGGAACTCGCTAAAGGTTTGGGCTTGAAGCTCGGTGACACGATCACGGTCAATGTCTTGGGCCGTGAGCTCACCGCGAAGATTGCCAATACGCGCGCGGTTGATTGGCAGAGTATGGGGATTAATTTCATCATGATTTTTTCGCCGGGTGTCTTGGAGGGCGCGCCGCATAGTGCGCTTGCCACCGTCACCATGGAGACACGGGGAGAAGCAAATTTAGAGCGGGGATTGGCGTCGGCCTTTCCGAATGTCACTTCAGTGCGCGTGAAGCTCGCTCTCGAACAGATATCTCTCGTTCTCTCGCAGTTTTCGCTTGCTGTGCGCTCGACCGGCATTGTGACGCTTTTGTCCGGCGTGCTTGTTCTTGCCGGTGCGATGGCGGCGGGTTTTCGGGCAAGATTGCGGGACAGTGTGATCCTGAAGGTGCTCGGTGCCACCCGTATGAGGATTTTGGGCATCTATATGCGGGAGTATCTCGTGCTGGGACTCGCAACTGCTCTCATTGCGGCGGCGGCAGGTACTGTTGCAGCTTATGCGATTGTCGTTCAGATGATGCAGATGCCATGGCATTTTTTGCCCGTGACACTGCTCACAACCATCATCGTTGCGACGATTGCCACCATTGCCATGGGATTGGCTGGGACATATGGGGCTTTGTCTGCGCCAGCTGCGCGCGGGTTGCGCGGGCAATAGGGTCAAATCTTTGGTTTTGTTACGATTTCGTCACTTTGCCAGACGTGAGAGGGTGATTGTTTCACCTTGAATTTCAGGGGATTACCCCCGATATTGATTGGACGCACTATCAGGAGGGTGCATAAAAATGGCCAATTATGACCAGAACCGCATGCAGTCCGGCGCGACCGTAACGCGTGGCGACGCCGCCATCGATATGGGTCTGCGCAGCTATATGCTCAGTGTTTACAACTACATGGCCGCTGGCCTCGCCATTACCGGCGTTGTCGCCTATGTGGCTTTTTCGATGGCCGTGACGCAGGCCGCTGACGGCAGCCTCGCTCTCACATCCTTGGGTGAAACGCTTTATCGCAGCCCGTTGAAGTGGGTTGTTATGCTCGCGCCGTTGGGTCTCGTGTTTTTCCTGAGCGCGCGGATTGCGTCGATGTCCGTATCTGCCGCCCAGATTTCCTTTTGGACTTTTGCCGGTCTCATGGGCTTGTCGCTTTCGAGCATTTTCCTCATCTATACGGGCGGCTCGATCACGCAGGTCTTCTTCGTGACTGCGATCGCTTTTGGTGGCTTAAGTCTCTATGGCTACACGACAAAACGTGATCTGACCGCGATGGGTTCGTTCCTCATCATGGGTGTGATCGGTCTCATTGTGGCTTCGCTCGTCAACATTTTCCTCCAGAGCTCGGCGTTGCAGTTTGCAGTTTCCGCGCTTGGCGTACTGATTTTCGCAGGCCTCACGGCTTACGACACGCAGAAGATCAAGGAGATGTATTACGCGGGTGATGAAACATCGACCACGTCCAAGAAGGCGATTATGGGCGCCCTGTCGCTCTATCTCGACTTCATCAACATGTTCATGTTCCTGCTGCAGCTTTTCGGCAATCGCCGCTAAGGCTCACGGGATCACCCAAATGATTAGAGCCCCGATGGAAACATCGGGGCTTTTCTTATGTTTCATGCGTCAATAAGGCGGAGCGTGCGCTTTTCAAATACCTTCAAAACCTGCGCGAGATCGTGCCCGCGTTTCATCACCAGACCTGACGCCGCGATGACGCTGAACGCTCCCTGACGGCGGGCGAGCTTGGGGCGTTTTTCGATGCGGAAGAGGGGCTGTTCGCTTGCGCGCCTGTGGATTGCGAAGATCGCGACCTCACGCGTTGAGCCGATCGCATAATCGCGCCATTCGCCTTCAACGACCTTGCGGCCATAGAGCGACAGGATCGCCTCGAATTCAGAGCGGGTGAAGAAAATGTCGGGTTCGCGCGGTGTGGGTGCGCCGGGGAGGAGACTTATGGTGGATTGGCCGGTGTCGTGACTATCTGACATGGCGCTCTGCGTCCTTCAATTGGCCTAATAACCCGCCAATTGTCTCACCTTTTTGTGAGGTTTACGAATTTTTCGGGATCACAAAAATGCCTTTTTTCAGCCCTTGGGTGAACACATAGGACCTCCATATTTTGATCGTTGCCTCACGGCCCGATCCTCTTGACCTTCCGGTTTATCAGCCCCCCAGCCCCACCGGATCGACATATGAGGATCGGGCCACCCCCTACCGCCTCCTCTTGAGGCAACACCCTCCAAGACTGCCAAAATGGATCGCCGCATGTTCCCCCCATGCGGCGATTTTTTTATGCTCGAGGGTCAAAAGAGCATGAAACATCTTTCACTTGAGGACCGGTGTCTCCTGCCTTACACATCAAACAAAGACTAATCGGGGTAAGTTTGTTCGCGTGTATCGCGGCAGACGGGGAGAAGAACCATCACTGACATGTCAGCAAAGCCTGCGGGCTCCAGGAGTGCCGCAATGAGTGAACCTATGATCGTCATAGACGGACTCACCAAACGCTTTGGACCTTTCACGGCGGTTGATGCGATCAGCTTTACGGTCGCGCGCGGTGAGGTTTTGGGCTTTCTCGGACCTAATGGCGCTGGGAAATCCACGACCATGAAAATGGTCACCGGGTTCCTCTCGCCGAGCGAAGGTCGTGCAAGCGTTTGCGGGCATGATGTTGTGTCCGACACGCTAGCCGCGCAGCGTACCATTGGCTATCTGCCAGAAGGCGCACCCGCTTACGGTGATATGACACCGCGTGCTTTCCTGCAATTCATCGCCCGCGTGCGCGCGCTGAAAGGCGCTGCTGCCGATCACGCGATTGCCGAAGCGGTCGCCGCCACTGAACTGCAAGGTGTACTTGATCAGCCGATTGATACGCTGTCCAAAGGGTTTCGCCGTCGTGTGGGTCTTGCGCAAGCTATCCTGCATAACCCGCCTGTTCTCATTATGGACGAGCCGACGGATGGGCTCGATCCCAATCAAAAGTTTGAAGTCCGAAAACTTATTAAACGCATGTCAGCTGACAAGGCGATCATCATATCGACGCATATTCTTGAAGAAGTTGATGCCATCTGCTCGCGTGCGCTCATTATTGATCGCGGTCGTGTGGTGGCAGATGGTACGCCTGCCGAGCTAATTTCGCGTTCGCGCTATCATAATGCGGTGACGCTCACGGTTGAAGGGCAGCTTACTGTACAATCAGCTGAAATGCTTAAGGCTTTGCCAGGTGTTGTCAGCATGGATGTGACTGCTCGCGGACAAGAAACGGTTTTGACGCTCTTTACGGCACGCGCAACAGCAAGTGCCGCCGTCGCGGGTGATATCACATTGGTTGATGCGGTTGCGCGTGTGGCGCGTGAACAAGGTTGGATCGTGCGCGCTCTTTATGGTGAACCCGGTCGCCTTGATGAAGTGTTCCGTGCACTCACGCGATCAGATATTGACGCTACATTTAACGCAAAGAACGTCGCATGAGAGAATTGTCAGCAATATTCCGCCGCGAATTAAGCGGCTATTTCGCGACGCCGCTCGCTTTCATTTTTATCGTTGTGTTTTTGTTCACGATGGGTGCGTTCACTTTTTATATGGGGGGCTATTTCGAAAGTGGTTCTGCAGATCTTGCGATCTTCTTCAACTTTCACCCTTGGCTTTATCTCTTTTTGATTCCCGCTATCTCTATGCGCCTTTGGGCCGAAGAGCGTCGCACCGGTTCGATTGAACTGCTTTTGTCGCTGCCCGTCCCGCTCTGGGCCGCTGTGCTTGGCAAATTTCTTGCTGCCTGGGTCTTTTCAGGCCTTGCGCTCGCACTCACCTTTCCGATGTGGATCACGGTCAATTACCTTGGCGACCCTGACAATGGTGTGATCCTTGCCGGTTATGTCGGTAGTTTCTTTTTGGCAGGCGGTTATCTCGCCATCGGCTCGTGCCTGTCGGCAACAACCAAAAATCAGGTCATCGCGTTTGTTGTCAGTGTTGTTGTATGCTTTCTTTTCACTGTGTCGGGTTTGCCACTGGTCATCGACTTTTTTTCCAGCTGGGCACCGCAACAGGTGCTGAACACGATTGCATCCTTCTCGTTCCTCACGCATTTCACGGCGATCACGCAGGGTGTTATTGACCTGCGCGACATTATCTATTTTGGATCGCTGATAACCGTCTGGCTTGTAGCCTGCGGCCTTGTCGTCGATATGAAAAAGGCAGGGTGATTATCATGCAGCAATCTCACCTGCGTTCCGGCTACCGAATTGCTATGCTTGTGTTGCTGGCGATTTTCTTCCTCTCGATCAATCTCTTTTCCAATATCGTTTTTCGTTCCGCACAAGTTGACCTGACGCAAAGCAAGCTCTTTACGCTGTCACAAGGTAGTGAAAACGTGCTCGGCAAGATCGATGAGCCGGTTACACTCAAATTTTTCTTTTCAGAAAGCCTCGCTAACGAATATCCGCAAATCCGCACCTATGCAGGCCGCGTCCGCGATTTGTTGCAGGAGATCCGTGACCGCTCACAGGGAAAGGTGATCCTTGAAGTCATCGACCCGGAGCCTTATTCAGGTGACGAAGATCTCGCCATGTCACTTGGTCTCAAAGGCGCGCGAACAACTGAAGGTGACATTATTTATTTTGGTCTTGTCGGCACCAATCTTGCCGACGGCATTGAGCAGATCCCATTCTTTGCAGATGAGCGTCAGCAATATCTTGAGTACGACGTGACGCGCCTCATTCAGAACCTGAGCCGTTCGAAAAAACCTGTGCTTGGTATTGTGACCAACCTGCCGATGGATACGGGAGCCGGCGGTCTGATGGAGGCGATGCGCGGTCAGTCAAAGCCTTATATGATCTATGAGGAATTACGGAACCGTTTTGAGATCAATTTTCTTGAGCAGAATTTCGTGAAGGTGCCTTCAGACGTTGACGTGCTGATGATCGCTCATCCGCGCCCGCTTAACGAAAGCACGCTCTACGCAATAGATCAGTTTGTCGTGCGTGGCGGCCGCGCGCTGGTCGCTGTTGATCCTCATTCGGAAGTAAGCCTCACATCGGGCGGTGACGGGACGCCGGTGCAAGGTTTTACTGAAGCGTCCAACCTTGAGCCCTTGCTCAA
Source organism: Parvibaculum sp. (assembly GCA_030645235.1). GTDB lineage: Bacteria > Pseudomonadota > Alphaproteobacteria > Parvibaculales > Parvibaculaceae > Parvibaculum. The sequence goes on from JAUSMV010000032.1 coordinate 8,796, forward strand.
AGCTTGGGGCATTGACTTTAAACCCAACCATATTGTTGGCGACCGTAAACTTGCTATGCGTGTGGCCACGGGTCTTGATGCGCGCCGTCAGACGAGCGACTACGTGCTGTGGCTCACTGTGCCGCGTGACAATCTTGATCATGATGACATTGTTACCGCCAATATTGACCACCTCAATCTCGCGACAGTGGGAGAGCTTGCGCCGGTAAGTGGCGCGGCAACGCAATTTACGCCGCTCTTTTGGTCGTCCGATGAATCGGAGGTTTACGATCTGCCGTTCGTGAAATCAGGCCCGACACCGGATGAGTTGCTTGAAAACTTCAAATCATCCAATGCGCGCCATGTGATTGCTGCGCGGGTGTCCGGCCCGATCAAGAGTGCTTTTACGGCCGCACCTGCCGCTTCATCCGGCCCCGATATTTCCAAACGCTCTGACAGCAGTGAGCAGCCCGAAGTTTACGAAGCGCAGACAAAGAGTGATGCCAATATTATTGTCGTTGCGGACAGTGATCTTTTTGATGATCGCTTTTGGGTGCAGACACAGATCTATGAAAATGAGCGTGTGGCCGAGCCGATTGCTGATAATGCGCAGTTCGTTTTGTCGGCTATCGACAATTTAATGGGGTCGGATGATCTCATCTCGCTGCGCGCGCGCGAACGCACCGACAGGCCGTTTGTAGTAGTGGATAATCTGCGCCGCGCGGCGGATAGGCATTTTCTCGCCGAGCAGCAGCGTCTGAAGGCGAAGATAGCAGAAACCGAACAACGTCTCACGGCCTTGCAAACAGCGGCGGGTGAAACGCCTTCGGTCAATGCACAGGAAGAAGCAACGGCCTTCCGCGCCGAACTTCTTGCGAGTCGCAAGGCGCTACGTGATGTTCAGCGCGATCTGCGTCGCGATATCGATACGCTTGCCGCACGTGTGCGCTTTGCCAATGTGGCACTTGTCCCCATTGCTGTTGCTTTCGTCGCTATAGGCTTTGCCATCTTGCGCCAGCGCCGCCGCAAAGCGCGTGCAGCCAAAGGAATTTGAGCATGACATTTTCATTGGGCGCCATGCGGTCAAACAAACCTTTGCGTAATCTTGTCTTGTTGGGGGTTCTGACGGGTCTCACAGTGGCGGCGTCAATTGCGGCGGTTTCGGTGCAGGAGCGTAGCGTGCAGGCGAAGTTTGTGCCTGAGCCGATGTATCCCGGTCTTGAGACGGGACTCGATAAGGTTTCGAAGATTGTTTATATGCTGCCACGTGGCATGCGGGACCCCGAGAAAATCACGCTGACGCGTAATGCTAATAATCAATGGGTGGTCACGGAGCGTAAGGATTATCCCGCCGATCAGGACCTTGTGCGCAAAGCATTGATCGGTGTGTCGGAATTGCAGCTTTATCAGCCTCGCACGGCGCGCAAAGAATGGCTGCGGGAACTGGGACTTTTAGAGCCTGAGAATTTAGGTAAAGCCGTACGCGTTGAGTTTTTCGATAAGGATGGCGTAAAAGTTGTTTCGCTGCTTGCGGGTAAAGTGCCGGAGCAGACAACAGACGCACGCGGACAGGGTATGATTTATGTGCGTCGCGACGGTGAGGACCAGAGCTGGTTGGCGCGAGGGCGCCTGCCGTTGGCGCAGACCGCGCAGGACTGGCTTGATCAGAAATTTCTTGACGTGAAACGCGATGATATTCGTAAGCTGACTTTGTGGGAGGGTACGGACCATCCGGTTGTTATGTCGCGCTTGTCGGCCGACGCTAATGATTTTTCTATCGAGAATGTACCAGCGGGACGCGTGACGCGGGGTGCGCCCATCGTCAACGGATCGGCAACCGCGATTGTTGATATGAATTTTGAAGATGTGGTGCCGATTGCATCATTTGATTTTCCTGAGAGTTCGCCCAAAGCCGTTTTTGAACTTTTTGATGGGACAAAACTCACGCTCATCATCACGGGTGGTGGCGGGGCCTTGTGGACGAAGATCGTGGCGGAAGGTGCCCCGGATACGGAATCCGGTAAACGCGCGGGCGTGCTCAATGCGCGTCTTGCACCCTGGGCTTATAAGCTCACGAAGGATGCGGGCGGGCAGCTCACGCAATCGATGGATCTGCTCACACATGAAGGCGGTTTGCCTGAATAGTTTTTTTCGGTTTTATTAAGACACCAAAAAAGGCGCCTCCCGAAGGAAGCGCCTTTTCATTTGTTTGCGTGTTGGCTTACGCCGCGAGACGACGCAACACGTATTGCAGGATGCCGCCATTGGCATAGTAGTCGAGCTCGTCTTGTGTATCGATGCGAGCGGTTACGTCGACCACTTGCTTGGAGCCATCGGTGCGTTCGATGATGAGCTTCACTTTGGCGCGCGGTGTGACGCCTTTGAGGCCTTCAACCGTGATGATTTCAGACCCATCAAGACCGAGGGTCTGCCAGCTCATATCGCCGATGAATTGCAAGGGTGCGATGCCCATGCCGACAAGGTTTGAGCGATGGATGCGCTCAAAGCTCTGGGCGATGACGGCTTTGACGCCGAGAAGCATCGTGCCTTTGGCGGCCCAGTCGCGCGACGAGCCCGTGCCGTATTCTTTGCCGGCAAAGATCACGAGCGATGTGCCGCGACGTTTATATTCCATCGCTGCGTCATAGATCGGCATTTGCGTGCCTTCGGGCTCAAGCTTGGTGAGACCACCTTCAACGCCGTTCAGCATCTGGTTCTTGATGCGGATATTGGCAAATGTGCCACGCATCATCACTTGATGGTTGCCGCGACGGGCGCCGTAGCCGTTGAAGTCCTGTGCGCCGACCTGTTTGGAAATCAGGTAGGAGCCAGCGGGGCTTGAGACTTTGATGTTACCAGCAGGTGAGATGTGGTCAGTTGTGATCGAGTCGGCAAAGAGACCTAGGATGCGCGCCTTGTTCACATCTTCAAGTGGTGTGAGAGTTTTCTTAAGACCTTCGAAATAGGGCGGGTTCTGAACGTAGGTTGATTCACCGTCCCAATCATAAGTCAGGCCGCCCGTGACTTTGATGCTCTGCCAGTTGGCATCGCCGTCAAAGACGTTGGCATAGCGGTTGCGGAACATTTCAGGTGTTACGCAGGCACGCACTGTGTCGGCGATTTCCTGTGTCGTTGGCCAGATGTCTTTCAAATAGACAGGCTGCCCATTGGAGCCGGTGCCAAGTGGCTCAGTGGTGAGGTCGATTTGCGTCGAGCCCGCGAGTGCATAAGCGACAACGAGTGGTGGCGAGGCGAGATAATTTGCCTTCACATCCGGTGAGACGCGGCCTTCGAAGTTGCGGTTGCCGGAGAGTACGGCCGATGCCACGAGATCGTGTTTCGCGATCGTCTGGCTGATTTCGACCGGCAGTGGGCCTGAATTGCCGATGCAGGTTGTGCAGCCGTAACCCACGAGATCAAAGCCCAACGCGTCGAGATCGGCTTGCAGGCCTGACTTTGTGAGGTAGTCGGTAACAACCTGTGAACCAGGTGCGAGTGATGTTTTCACCCAAGGTTTCACCTGCAAGCCGAGCTTGCGTGCGTTGCGGGCGACGAGGCCTGCTGCCACGAGCACACTTGGGTTCGACGTGTTGGTGCAGGACGTGATCGCGGCAATGACGACGTCGCCATGACCGAGATCGTAGTCCTTGCCTTCAACAGCGACGCGTGTGGAGGCCTGGCCGGGCTTGCCGAATTCACCGGCAAGCGAGACGCCGAAGCTCTTGGCAACGTCGGTGAGGGCCACGCGGTCCTGCGGGCGCTTGGGGCCTGCAAGACTCGGAACGACAGATGAGAGGTCGAGTTCGAGCGTGTCAGTGAAGATCGGATCGGGTGAGTTCTTTTCACGGAACATGCCCTGAGCTTTTGCATAGGCTTCGACAAGAGCGACGCGTTCTTCCGAGCGGCCCGTGGCGCGCAGGAACTTAAGTGTTTCACCGTCCACGGGGAAGAAGCCGCAAGTTGCGCCATATTCCGGGGCCATATTTGCGACGGTGGCGCGATCTTCGAGCGTGAGATTGTCGAGGCCGTTGCCGAAATATTCGACGAACTTGCCAACGACGCCCTTCTTGCGCAGCATCTGCGTGACGGTAAGGACCATGTCAGTTGCGGTTACACCTTCGGAGAGCTTGCCTGTGAGCTTGAAGCCGATGACCTCGGGAATGAGCATGGAGACGGGCTGGCCGAGCATGGCCGCTTCCGCTTCGATGCCGCCGACGCCCCAGCCGAGAACCGCAAGGCCGTTGATCATGGTCGTGTGACTGTCTGTGCCGACGCAGGTGTCGGGGTAGGCGATTTCTTCTTTGCCTTCGGTCTTGGTCCAGACAGTCTGTGCGAGATATTCGAGATTCACCTGATGGCAGATGCCTGTCCCCGGGGGAACCACGCGGAAATTATTGAAGGCTTTTGAACCCCAGCGCAGGAACTCATAGCGCTCACGGTTGCGGCTATACTCAATTTCGGTATTCTCGTGAAAAGCCTGCGGTGTGCCGAACTTGTCCACCATGACCGAGTGATCGATAACAAGATCGACGGGCACGAGCGGGTTGATCTTTGTCGGATCGCCTCCGAGTGTCTTCACAGCGTCGCGCATGGCAGCGAGGTCGACTACGGCGGGAACGCCGGTGAAGTCCTGCATCAGCACACGGGCGGGTCGATAGGCGATTTCACGATCAGAGGTGCGTGATTTCAGCCATGACTTTACAGCTTTGATGTCATCGGCAGTGACCGTGCGACCGTCTTCAAAGCGCAAAAGGTTTTCGAGAAGCACTTTGAGCGAATAAGGAAGACGTGCTGTACCGGGCAGGCCGTTTTTCTCGGCGACTTTAAGGCTGTAATAAGTGTAGCTGCGCTTGCCGACTTTCAGAGTTTGTTTGGCACCATAGCTGTTGCTCATCGAAGCTTTGGCTTTTGTTGCCTTCTTGGCTGCAGGTTTTTTCGGAGCGGCTGATTTCGCGGCGATTTTCGATGCCACTTTCTTTGCAACTGATTTTTTAGGTGCTGCCTTTCGGGCGATTGCCTTTTTCGGCGCGGCCTTCTTTGCTGCGACTTTTTTCGGCGCTGCTTTTTTCACGGCTGACTTTTTAGGAGCGATTTTTTTTGCTGCCGGTTTTTTGGAAACGGGATTCTTCGCTATTACCCTCTTGGCGGCCGGCTTTGCCTTTTTTGCGATAGCTTTTTTAGCAACGGGCTTTTTCTTGGGGGTTATTTTTTTTACAGCTGCTTTTTTAGGAGCGGTTTTCTTTGGGGTGGCTTTTTTGCCGACGGCTTTCTTCGCAGTCGACTTTTTCACGGATATCTTCTTGGCGGCTGTCTTTTTTGCCGGTGCCTTCTTAGCCACGGGCTTTGCCGCTGTTTTTGCCTTCTTAGCGATTGGCTTCTTTGCCACAGGCTTTTTCGCAACGGGCTTTACTACCGGTTTTGCGCTTGCCTTTTTCGCTTTTGGTTTGGCCTTAGCCGGGGCCTTCTTCGCCATGGATTGTTCCTCGATGATGCGTGCCTGAAGGGGGGTGATGAAGGGCGGCAATTTCAAATCGCTGCCGTTTTCGCTGCCTTTGGGCCTATATGCTTGACGAACGAGACTATAAAGTCTTTCCCATGTGAAGGCTATGGTTTGACCAGTCGCAATCGCGTGATAATCGCTCACAATTAGAGCGATAAAAATGACAAGGGGGAATGACTATGAGTGTCGTGCGCGTTGAAAAATCTGGTCCCGTGACGACTGTAATCCTGTCGCGTCCCGATGTGCGTAATGCGGTGGACAGACCAACGGCGAAAGCTTTGGCTGACGCCTTCCTCTCATTTGAAGCAGATGAGGATGCGCTTGTTGCTGTATTTGCTGGAGACAATGGTGTTTTTTGTGCGGGTGCCGACCTCAAAGCTGCAGCAGCGGGTGGCGAAGGTGCCGACGGACGGCGTGGTAATCAGATTAAGCAGCCGGGCATCTCGCTCGGCTTTGACCGTCTTGCCGCTGATGGTCCGATGGGACCGTCGCGTATGGTGCTTACAAAACCCGTAATTGGCGCGATTGCCGGTTTTGCTGTCGCGGGTGGGCTTGAGCTAGCGCTTTGGTGCGATATGCGCGTGGTAGAGGAAGATGCGCAAATGGGTGTCTTTTGCAGGCGCTGGGGTGTGCCATTGATTGATGGTGGCACAGTGCGCCTTCCGCGCCTTATTGGTCATTCGCACGCGATGGATCTTATTCTGACTGGTCGCGCTGTGGGGGCCGCCGAAGCGCTTGCGATGGGCCTTGCCAATCGTGTGGTGGGTAAGGGGCAGGCGCGGGCCGAGGCTGAAAAGCTTGCCGCTGAGATTGCGCGCTTCCCGCAAAATTGTCTCAAGGGTGACCGGATGTCAGCTTATGAGCAGTGGGATTTGGCCTATGATCAGGCGATGGCCAATGAATTTGCGCATGGGATTGTCGTGCTTTCGACCGGTGAAACAGTGAAAGGCGCGGCGCGTTTTGCGGCGGGCAAGGGACGGGGCGGGCGGTTTGACGAAATCTGAGGCCCATACAAGTTCGACACTGCTGCGATTGAATGCGCGAGGGCTTACATGCCAACGGAGCGGTAGGACTGTGTTCAGGGACTTGGATTTTACCCTGCAAAGCGGATACGCGCTTATCGTTACGGGGCCCAACGGGGTCGGCAAATCGAGCCTATTGCGTTTGTTGGCAGGGCTTGTTGATGTCGCACGAGGCTCACTCACGCTGGATGGTGGCGCACTCGATACGACATTGAGCGAACAGGCGCATTATGTAGGCCATCTTGATGCACTGAAGGCGGCGATGTCGGTGCGTCAAACGGTTGAATTTTGGTCTGATTTTCTTGGTGGCGCTAAGGTAGATGTTGAACAGGCTTTGGTGGCGTTTGATCTTACGGACTTGGCTGAATTGCCTGTGACCTATCTCTCGGCCGGACAGCGTAGGCGCTTGAGTCTCACGCGCCTTCTCGTGACGCAACGCCCGCTCTGGCTTCTTGATGAGCCGAGCGTGGCGCTCGATGCGGCTAGTCTTGCGCGGCTTGTGAGCGTCATGGAAACGCATCTCACCAGTGGCGGGATGATTGTTGCAACGACGCATCAGACTTTAAACATTACTCCGCAGGTAGTGCTTGAGCTCGGTTCGCAAAAGGTGAGCGTATGAAGCGGGCCTTTGTGAGTCTCGTGCGACGTGATGTGGCGCTCGCCGTTCAGGTCGGTGGCGGCGGCGGTATGGCCGTTTTTTTCTTCTTTGTTACGGTTGCGCTCTTGCCTTTGGGCATCGGGCCCAACCTCAATTTGTTAGGACAGATAGCACCGGGCCTCTTGTGGGTAGCGCTTTTGCTGTCGTCGCTGCTCACGCTTGATCGTTTGTTTCAGGCTGACTTTGAGGACGGCACGCTTGACGTGCTGAGCATGGCTACGCTGCCGCTTGAACTGACTGTTGTTGCAAAAGTATTGAGCCATTGGCTCACTACTGGTTTGCCGCTTGTGGTCGCCGCGCCGTTTTTGGGTTTGTTGCTCAACCTCAGTGGTGATCAATTTCTGCCGCTCGTCTCTGCCATGCTGATCGGCACGCCTGCTTTAAGCCTGATGGGGGCCGTTGGGGCAGCCCTTACTGTTAGCGTCCGGCGTGGCGGGCTTTTGGCGTCATTGCTCGTAATACCTTTCTATATTCCCGTTTTGATCTTTGGAGTGGCGGCGGCGAGCTCCAACGTTATGCCCGCCGTTTCGACCCAAGCCATTGCGCTTCTCGGTGCCGTGACGCTGATGAGCTTTGTGGTCGGTCCATGGGCGGCGGCGGCGGCTTTGCGCGCAAACCTTAAAACATGACGCGGCAAATTGCCTTAAAGCTGCACTTGCCACTGAAACCCTGTCACCGCTAAATGAACCCCATGTCACACCTCACTCTTACCCAGCGCTTTCACGCTTTTGCTAATCCGGCTCGTTTTATGGCGCTGAGCGACAAGCTCATTGCACCGTTCGGATTTGTGACGGCTTTGCTGATTGGGGCAGGTCTTTGGTATGCGCTCTTCAATTCACCCGCTGATTACCAACAGGGCGAAAGCGTGCGCATCATGTATGTGCATGTGCCGTCGGCTTGGCTTGGTATGATGGGATATATGATTATGGCCGGTGCGTCGCTGGTGGCGCTTGTATTCCGCCATCCGCTTGCCGATGTCTGCGCAAAATCTGCCGCGCCCATTGGGGCTGCCTTTTGTTTTCTGGCTCTCGTGACAGGCTCGCTTTGGGGCAAGCCCATGTGGGGAACTTGGTGGGAGTGGGACGCGCGGCTCACGTCTATGTTGATTCTTTTGTTTTTGTATCTCGGTTATATCGCGCTTTGGTCGACCATCGAAGAGCCACAACGTGCCGGCCGCGCGGCAGCCATATTGGCGTTGGTCGGGTCCATCAATGTGCCGATTGTCCATTATTCGGTTGTATGGTGGAACACATTGCATCAGCCTGCGAGCGTTTTCCGCGCGGACGGCCCGACGATTGCAAGCAGCATGCTCGTGCCGCTGTTGCTGATGGCATTGGGTTTTACGCTTTTCTTCATGACACTTCTGATGGTGCGGATGCGTGCCGAGATTTTGCGTCGCCGCGTTCGCGCACTTCAACTTGCGCTGAGTGAGGTGTGAGCATGGCTGAATTTTTCGCGATGGGTGGTTACGCGGGCTATGTTTGGTCTGCTTATGGCGTGACCGCGATTGTTATAATTGCGTTAGTGCTTGTGACGGGTCTTGATCTGATCGCACAGCGCAAACAACTTGATGTGTTGGAGAGCGATGGCGCGCGCAAGCGGGCACCTGCTCGTCCTTCCGGTTCAAAATTATGAAATCGCTGTCAATCAGGTGGAGCGCGCTTATTCCTGCCGCGTTTTTTCTCATTGTCGCCGGATTGTTTCTCGCCGCTGTCTTTCGCGGGGATGGGACGCTTGTGCCTTCGCCGCTCATCGGACGCGCGGTGCCCGTCTTTTCGCTACCAGCGATTGAGGGCGTGAGCCTTTCCGGATTTGCTGATACGGATTTTGGCAAAGGTGTGCCTGTCATCGTGAATGTCTGGGCGTCATGGTGTGTGCCCTGCCGTGATGAGCATGCGGTTTTGAGCGCATTGAAAACGAAAACAGACGTGGTGATCTTTGGTCTCAACTACAAAGACACGAGCGAAGGTGCATCACAGTTTTTGAGTGAGCTTGGTAATCCGTTCACGCGGCTTGGTGCAGATGCAAGCGGGCGCGTTGGCATAGACTGGGGTGTCTATGGCGTTCCGGAAACTTATATTGTCGATGGCAAGGGGCGCATTGTTTACAAACATGTCGGTCCACTGACGATGCAAATCGTGGACGATGAACTGCTGCCTGCGCTCCGCGCGGCATCTGCTCTCTGAACTCAGGAAACGACGCCGCGCGAAGGTTTATTGACAGCCTTACTTACGCTTGGGGGCGGCGCGCTTAGGTGTGGCGCGCTTCTTGGTGGGTGCCGCAGTGCGGGTTGCGCGTGCGGGTTTTTCTTCTTCTTTGACGCTGCCAATGGCGGATGCGAGATGCGTCAGACCTTTGATGAGGTCGGCTTGTGTTGACTTGGGCAGAAGCTCAAGGAGTGCCTTCTCAGCAGAAACGGCGCGCGGGAGGCTCGATGTCAGTGCGCGACGGCCCGATGCTGTGAGTCGCACTGAATTGGCGCGCGCATCTTCGGCGGTGCGCTTGCGCGCGAGTAGGCCGTTTTTAATCATGCGGCTGATCATGTCAGCCAGCGTTGAGCGGTCGATGCCTGTGCGATTGACGAGATCCGTCTGGCTCAGGCCTTCTGCGTCATTGACTGCAAACAGAACAATGAACTGGCGCGGTGTAATGGCGCTGTCGCCCATCTGCTGCACGAACTGGTCATAAGCAAACTGTTGCGCACGTCGCAGCAAGTGGCTGAGGGATGATTCCAGATCGTAGCTTCCCGCTGACTTCTTGCTCGCCATATTGAATTCCTCCGGCTGATAATTTGGGGGCGGTATATACTAGCAATGCAATGCTAGACCGGTGTCCACTGAATTTAGGGTGTGCTCGTCGTATGCGACGAAGTTTAGACATAACAGTTACGTTGATCTTTCATATGCACCCTTGAACGTTCTGAGGCAAGTCCGCATCGCAGAGGAACAATGTCGCAGGGCCTTCCGGCTGCGGAAGATATCCAGCAACCGCAAGTTTCGGCATAATGCTTTTATCCATTACTGACCGTGCTTTGGTCGTGCTTATACGAACGATCTAAATGTATTGGTAAATCCACGCACCATGTGCGTTCCGTGGGCTGATGAACAGAATGGTAAAATGGTAAATTCATCTGATTTGAACAAAAACAAAGAGAATTCAGCTTTGCACGATGTTCCCGGGGCAACCAAACCAGGTCCGATGAAGCATCGTGAGCCTGGCGCGGGTCTTGATATGTCCTTTGTGCGCCGCTTGCCCGCAGGTGACAGCATGATGCGTGACATCTGCGACCACTGCGGGCTGATCAGCTACGACAATCCCAAAATTGTTGTGGGATCGGTCGTCACATTTCGAAACCAGTTTCTCCTGTGTCGCCGTGCCATTGAGCCACGCAAAGGTTTCTGGACCTTACCAGCAGGCTTCATGGAAACTGGTGAGACTGTTGAGGAAGGCGCCATCCGCGAGGCGCGCGAAGAGGCCAATGTGACAATCCGTATTCGCGATCTTTTTGCTGTCTATAGCATTCCGCGTTTGTCCCAAGTGCAGCTGATGTATCGAGCCGAAATGGTCACGCCTGATTATTCACCCGGCGTTGAAAGCCTCGAAGTGGGCTTGTTCGATTGGGATGACATTCCTTGGACTGAGCTTGCTTTCCCTAGCGTCTACTGGGCGTTGACGCAGTTTCAGGAGGTGACCGACTGTGCTGTTTTTGCGCCCTTTGGCAATCGGGACGGTGATTGGGGCTTAAGTTTTCAGGTGAAGCGTCCTTAAAATGACAGTCACCCGGTTAATAGGAATTTTGTGCCGGATCCCCCTAGATTGAACCATCCGTTCGCGGCATTCTGCGGCGCGATTACGTGAGGGGCGGTGAGGGGGACTAAAGTGGCGAGAAATAAAGTGGCGCGGGTGCGCAAACCGGGCATGTCGAAGGATGAGCGGCGCGTCATTTTTGCCTCTTCACTCGGCACCATGTTTGAATGGTATGATTTTTTCGTTTATGGCGCTTTAGCTACCATTTTTTCCAAGCAGTTCTTTACCGGTGTCAATGAAACGGCAGCCTTTATTTTTGCGCTGCTTGTTTTTGCGGCGGGATTTGCTGTGCGTCCTTTCGGAGCGCTGGTCTTCGGTCGCCTCGGTGATCTTGTGGGACGTAAATATACGTTCCTTGTCACCATTATTATCATGGGTCTATCGACCTTTCTGGTTGGTCTGTTGCCGACCTATGATTCCATCGGGATTGCTGCGCCGATTATTCTTGTGCTGTTGCGTATGGCACAGGGGCTCGCCATTGGTGGCGAATATGGCGGGGCCGCCACTTATGTTGCGGAGCATGCTCCGCAGGGGAGTCGCGGTGCTTATACGTCCTGGATTCAAATGACTGCGACGGCAGGGCTCTTCCTCTCGCTTATTGTTATTATGATTTGTCGTGCATTTATTCCGGCTGAGGATTTTGAGGCTTGGGGGTGGCGCATTCCCTTCCTTTTGTCGTTCTTGCTTTTGGGCATTTCGGTTTGGATTCGACTAAAGCTTGATGAATCGCCTGCCTTCAAAAAAATGCAGGCGGAAGGCAAAGGGTCCAAGCAACCGTTACGCGAAAGTTTTGCGCGCTGGCCTAATCTAAAGATCGTTCTGCTTGCGCTCTTTGGGTTGTCGATGGGCGAGGCCGTTGTTTGGTATACGGGCCAGTTTTATGCACTGATTTTTCTTACGCAGGTGCTGAAAGTTGATCCGTTGACGGCAAGTATTTTGGTGGCGGGCGGTCTGGTCATCGGCACGCCATTCTTTGTGATCTTCGGAGCGCTGTCGGACACGATCGGGCGCAAGCCCATCATCATGACGGGCTGCCTACTTGGAGCGCTCACCTATATGCCGATTTTTCAGGCGATCACGCATTACGCCAATCCGGCATTGGAGCTGGCGCAAATGAGCGCGCCGGTTACCGTGTCGGCTGACCCTGACACCTGTTCGCTTCAATTTAATCCGGTCGGCGTTTCGGCGTTCACATCCCCTTGCGACGTTGCGAAATCGGCTCTTGTTAAACGCGGTGTGCCTTATGACAATGTAACGATCTCTGGTCCGGCGGCGGAGATTCATGTAGGCGGTGCTCGTATCGGCTCTTACGATGCCAAGATAGCGGATGCTGCCACTAAGACCGCTTTCGATAAGGCGCTGACGGCAGCATTATCCGAAGCGCAATATCCGGCTAAAGCTGTCGAATCCGAGATTAATAAAATGATGGTCGTGCTTTTGATCGGCGTGCTGGTGATCTTCGGCGCCATGACCTATGGGCCGATTGCGGCTATGCTGGTCGAACTCTTTCCAACACGTATCCGTTATTCATCATTGTCCCTGCCTTATCACATCGGTAATGGCTGGTTTGGAGGTTTTATGCCGCCTGTGGCATTCGCTATCATTGCGGCCACCGGCAGCATGTATGACGGGCTTTGGTATCCGATTATTGTGGCAGGTGTGTGCTTTATTATCGGCATGATCTTTCTGCCTGAAACAAAGGATCGCGATATCCATCAAGGGTGAATATGTGAAACACGCCCGCGACGACGCGCTGAACAAGCTTGAGCCGCTATTGGTGGAGTTGCGCCTCTTCAACTTGTTGAGTGAGCGGAAGAGAGGTATATTTTACTGGCGGGGCCGTGCGTTTTTGCATTTTCACGAAGATTCGACAGGACTCTATGCGGACTTGCGTGCGGATACTGATTTTGTGCGCTATCCGGTGCAAGGTCCAACCCAGCAGCGTACGTTTCTCAAAGCAGTGCGCGCCGCTCTCTGATTATTCGGCGGCCGTTTGATTGTCCTCGGACTTATTCGCATAGCGTGTCAGCACGCCCATTTGTGCCATCGCAAAGACGATGGTAATTGGCATGATGCCGAAGAGCTTGAAGCCTGCCCAAAAGTCAGTTGAAAAATTCCGCCAGACGATTTCGTTGATGAGGGCGAGAAGAATAAAAAAGAAACCCCAGCGTTTTGTCAGTACCATCCAACCTTCATCTGTGAGATCAAAGGCGCCGTCGAATAATTGTTTCATCAACGGTTTGCCAAAATAAGCGGCGCCGAGAAGTCCGGCTGCAAAAAGTAGATTGACGAGTGTCGGTTTGATCTTGATGAATGTGTCGTCATGCAACACCAGTGTTAGTGTTCCGAAAATGAGGACGAAAACACCGGTGACGAGCGGCATTGTTGGGATGCGTCTGAATTTCGTGTAAGTGACAATGAGCGACAATGCGAAGGCGACCATGAAGGCGCCGGTTGCGTAGAAGATGTTTTCCGACGGGTCATTGCCAAAGACGAGATTGGCTTTGGAGTTGCACAGAAAAAAGATGACGAGGGGTCCAAGTTCGAGGCCCATGCGTAGGAGTTGGCTGCCGCCGTTTTTCTTGCTGTCCTGTTCGCTCATTCTGTTTCATTCGCTCCGGTGATGGCGCGGGCAAAGGCCTTGGCACTGAAAGGTTGAAGGTCATCGATACCCTCGCCAATGCCGATCATATGAACGGGCATGCCGAAGCGCTTGGCAATAGCAACGAGAATGCCGCCGCGTGCTGTCCCGTCGAGCTTAGTCATTACGAGGCCTGTTACGCCGGCGGTCTTGCCGAAAATATCAACCTGATTGAGTGCGTTTTGACCTGTTGTCGCGTCGAGCACGAGGAGAGTCGCATGCGGCGCTTCTGGGTCGAGCTTACGCAATACACGCAGGATTTTCTCTAGTTCCGACATGAGGTCTGTTTTGTTTTGTAAGCGGCCGGCTGTGTCGATGAGTAGAAGGTCGGTCTTTTCCTCGCGCGCGCGAGCCAAGGCTTCATAGGCAAGGCCTGCGGCATCGCCACCGATTTTGGTGGAGATGACCGGCACATTGAGACGTTCGCCCCAGACTTTAAGTTGCTCGACAGCGGCGGCGCGGAAGGTGTCGCCTGCCGCCAGCATCACGCTCTTGCCTTGGGCCTTTGCTTGTGACGCGATTTTGGCCGCAGTTGTTGTTTTGCCTGCGCCATTGACGCCGACCATCAGTACACAAAAAGGTTTTTTGCTGTCGTTAATTACGAAAGGTTTGGCGACTGAATCGAGGACTACAGAAATTTCGTCAGCGACGATGGTGCGGATTTCGTCACCTGTCACCTCCTTATCGTGGCGCCCCTTGCTGATGGCGGCAACAATATCGGCGGCGACATCAAGGCCAAGGTCAGCAGAGATCAAAAGTTCTTCAAGCTCATCGAGTGTTGCGCGGTCGAGCTTCCTTTTTGTGAAGATGCCGGTTATACCATCTGAGATGGTGCGGGTTGAGCGGGTTAGTCCCTCTTTCATGCGCTGAAAGAGCGATCGCTTTTTTGATTCGCTGGCTAGTTCAGCGGCATTGCTGTCGGCATCATTCATCGTGTTACTTGGCCTTCAAAGCTTTGTCCGTCATGTGCGAACAAATGCACCGGCAAAATATCGCCCGCACGCAAACCACTGGCCGCAAGGCGCACTGGTGTAAACTGATGCGTACGACCGAGGACTTCACTTTCCATCAGCACAGGTTTCGTCGCGCCCAATCCCTCATCGAGATGTGTGGTGAGACGGGCCGCTCCCTTGAGGCGCAGGCGTTCGGCGCGTGATTTGATGAGACCGCGATCAAGCTGCGGCATGCGGGCCGCTGGCGTGCCGGGGCGTGGCGAATAGGGAAACACATGCAACCAGGTGAGTCCGCATTCGTCAGCGAGCCGCATCGTGTTCTCAAACATCTCGTCGGTTTCAGTGGGAAAGCCCGCAATGAAGTCAGCGCCAAAGGCAATATCTGGACGCAGGCGGCGGGCCTCTTCACAGAATTTGATGGAGTCTTCACGCGCATGACGACGCTTCATGCGCTTCAAAATCATGTTGTCGCCGGACTGGAGCGACAGATGCAGATGGGGCATCAGGCGTTCTTCGTCGGCGATCAAGCGCATCAGCGCGTCGTCGGCCTCAATCGAATCAATGGACGAGATGCGCAGACGCCGTAACTCAGGCACGAGCTTCAGAATGCGTGTGGCGAGATTGCCGAGTGACGGTGTACCCGGCAGGTCAGAACCATAAGACGTGATGTCAACGCCCGTGAGGACGACTTCGCGGTAGCCGTTTTCAACAAGCACGCGGATCTGATTGATGATCTCGCCTGCCGGCACGCTTCGTGAATTGCCGCGACCGTAAGGGATAATGCAGAAGGTGCAGCGGTGGTCGCAACCGTTCTGGACCTGAACGAAAGCGCGCGCGCGGCCTTCGAGACCCTGGACAAGATGACCTGCGGTTTCTGTCACCGACATGATGTCATTGACGCGGACGCGTTCATTTGTCTGGAGTGCCAAGGCGGGTGTCCAGCTTTCTGCCTTCATCTTTTCATCATTGCCGATGACGAGATCAACTTCGGTCATTTCAGAAAAATCGGCGGGCGCGACTTGAGCGGCGCAACCGGTGACGATGATGCGTGCATCGGGATTTTCGCGGCGCGCTTTGCGGATTGCCTGGCGGGCCTGACGTACGGCTTCGTTAGTGACAGCGCATGTGTTGAAGACGATGGCGCCGCTCAGGCCTGCATTTTCGGCATGATCCTTCATCACTTCGGATTCATACATGTTGAGTCGGCAGCCGAAGGTGACAATTTCTGTAGGCTTTGCAGTCATGTCAAAGCCCCGTTGATGAAGCGCTGATCTAACACGCCTTCAAAATCGAGCGTCGCGGGACCGGTCATGTAGATGTGGTTGTTGCTTTCGCGCCATTCGAGATCAAGATCGCCGCCGGGCAGGCTCACGGTGATGTGACGGTCTGTGAGGCGACGACGAACGGCGGCAACAACAGTGGCACAAGCCGCAGTGCCGCAGGCAAGCGTGAGACCCGCGCCACGTTCCCAGACCTTGAGCTTCACATGTGTACGGTCGAGAACCTGTGCGACTGAAATATTGGCGCGTTCGGGAAAGAGCGGATGGTTTTCGAGCATCGCGCCGATGCGGCCAAGGTCGATTGTGTCGGGGTCTTTGACAAAAAAGATCGCATGCGGATTACCGACATTGACGACAGCAGGCGAATGCATGAGCGGTGCGCCGAGTGGTCCGACTTCAAGTTCGATCGCGCGCGTGTCGCGGAACTCTTCCGATAACGGAATTTCATTCCACTTGAGGCGCGGCTCGCCCATGTCGACGGTGATTGTTGCGGCAGGGCCGTGGCTTGCCACTGTGTCACCGCCCAATGTTTCGATGGTGACGGTGTCTTTGCCGGTCTCGTCTAGTATAATCTGACCGATACAGCGCGCAGCGTTACCGCAAGCTTCAACAAGACTGCCGTCCTGATTGCGGATGCCCATGAACGCATCGCCGCCATTGCGCGCGTGCTCGATGGTGATGAACTGATCGCAGCCGATGCCGGTGTCGCGGTTGGCGATGGCGCGGATGATGCTTTCGCTCAAATGCAGCGCATGGGCGCGCAGGTCCAGCACAACGAAGTCGTTGCCAAGGCCGTTCATCTTGCGAAAGGGAATGCCGCTTGTTGTCATGGTCGCCGGTATATGGTCCTTTTTGCGCCAGATTTCCACTGGTTTGGGAAAGCATCGGGCATTTGTCGCACCGGCGCTGTTTCCTGAGATTAGCATTAGGGCGCCGACATTATGCAGACACTTCTCCCACTGGCCGAAGAGATTGCCGTTCTTTTGAAAGCGCGCGGCGAGACGGTTGCCGTTTCGGAAAGCTCAACCGGCGGGCTAGTTTCAGCTGCCCTTCTCTCGGTGCCGGGTGCGTCGGCCTATTATCTGGGCGGAGCGGTCGTCTATACCAAGAAAGCGCGCGAAGTGCTGATTGACCTTCCTGCAGACAAGCTCATTGCGGCGGGTGCTCAAAAGCCGCTGAGCGAAGCATTCGTCACGTTGTTGTCGGGTGTTTTGCGGGATCAGTTTACAGCCACTTGGGCGCTGGCGGAAATCGGCGCAACAGGCCCTGCAGGTAGTCGCTATGGTGACCCCGCCGGCACGGCCTGTCTTGCGCTTGCCGGTCCTAATGGATTGGTCGAGGCCATGACGGTGAGCACAGGCGTTTTGGACAACCGGATTAGCAATATGCGGGTTTTTGCGGCTGAAAGTCTCAGGCTCTTGCTCAAAAATCTCAAGTAATCGGTGGATTACGAGACCTTTTTGGTGTTCTCCGGCAGAACCCAGCCGAGTGCTTCTACCAGTGTTTTTTGCAGTTCATGTAGCATTTCGACTGCTTTGAGACTCGCTTCATAAGCGCGTGCGGCCTGCTGAAATTCGGTCACGCCCTGCAAAGGGTCATCAGTCTGACCTTTGCCGACGTCATTAATAACGGCCGGACTGTCAGCAAGGTTTGATGACGAAGATGCCGATGCGGGGGGAGGTGCGGGCGCTGGTGCGACCACGGCGGTTGCGAGGTTTGAACGGGCGACCATGTCGGCGGCTTCGCTCGCTTTAGTGGAGGCTTCCTGCATACCGCCGAAGGCTGCCTGAATGGCGTTACTCATGGATTACTGCCCTGACTGCGTCCGGAGCTATCATAATTGGACAGGTTTGGCTGCACTTGCGCGACAGGATGCGCCGTGTTTTGCGCTGTTTCGTTGATTGCCGATATGGCAGCACCTGACAGTTTCGGTGTGGGTGTAATCACGGCTGGACCGAAGCTGTCGGCTTGATTTTGCGCGGTGTTGACGCTGCTGTTTGCATTGGCGGCATATTTATATGCGGTGATGAGGGCAGCGGAAGGGGTTGAAATACCTGTCATATCTGTCATGGGATGGCCTTGGGTAAACATTTACGCAACAAACGATGACCCATTGAACCATGGGGGCTTTAAGCCCTTGTAAAGAAATAGGAATGTTATTGACTAAAATGTCAGCTATTTACCTTGTGCGCAGGAAGACACTAGCCTGCGGTTAAATGGAGTGGGTGAGCGGTTGACTAAGGCGTGAGCAAGCCCTAGGTTCCGCCTCAACTTTCGGGATATTTGAGCATACCCGACCCGCCCGAGGCACTGAGCCCGGGTCAACATCCGCCGGCGATATTCGCTCGCGGGTGCGTTTGTGCTTTGAGCTTTTGGGACTTTAGACCGCGCATATGTTTGAAAACCTCACAGGTCGCTTGGGCGACGTCTTCAGTAAGCTTCGGGGGCGCGGTGCGCTTTCGGAAGCGGATGTTGACGATGCTTTGCGTGAAGTGCGCCGAGCACTTCTTGAGGCCGACGTCGCGCTCTCTGTGGTCAAAGACTTCGTCGACAAGGTGAAGCCGCGCGCCATTGGCGCGGAAGTTCTGAAATCCATCACGCCCGGTCAGCAGGTTATTAAGATCGTCCATGACGAGCTTGTCGAAATGCTCGGTGGCGCGGTTGATAATTCGATCTCGCTGCAAGCTGTCGCGCCGGTTGCGATCATGATGGTCGGTCTACAGGGTTCGGGCAAGACGACGTCGACTGCGAAAATCGCCAAGCGGTTTGAAATGCGTGACAAGCGCCGCGTGTTGATGGCCTCTCTCGATACGCGCCGTCCTGCTGCGCAAGAGCAGTTGAAAATTCTCGGCGAGCAAACAGGCGTCGCGACGTTGCCGATTGTGGCGGGTCAGCAGCCTGTTCAGATCGCACGCCGCGCGATTGAAGCCGCCAAGCTCGGTGGTTTCGATATTGTTATGCTCGACACGGCGGGCCGCATCCATATCGATGAAGCACTGATGGCTGAAGTTGCTGAAGTGCGCGACGTTACCAATCCGCATGAGACCCTTCTCGTTGCTGACAGTCTGACCGGTCAGGACGCTGTCAATGTCGCGATGCAATTTAACGATCGCATCGGTGTCACGGGTATTGTCCTTACACGGACAGACGGCGATGGACGTGGTGGTGCGGCACTGTCGATGCGCGCTGTTACGGGTGTTCCGATTAAAATGCTCGGCACGGGCGAAAAGCTCGATGCGTTGGAAGATTTCCGCGCTGATCGTGTGGCAGGCCGCATTCTCGGTATGGGCGACGTCGTAAGCCTTGTCGAAAAAGCTGCCGAGACTATCGACGCTGAAAAAGCAAACGCCATTGCCGCCAAAATGAAAAAGGGTCAGTTTGACCTTGATGATATGGCAGAACAGCTCGCTCAGATGAAGCGTATGGGCGGTATGAAGGGCGTGCTCGGCATGTTGCCTGGCGTTGCCAAAGCGCAAGCTGCTGCCGCCAACGCTCATCTTGATGATAGCGTCGTGCGCCGTCAGGCAGCAATCATTTCATCGATGACAAAAGCAGAGCGTCGCAATCCGGCTTTGCTTAATGCGAGCCGCAAACGCCGCGTAGCAGCGGGTTCGGGCACTGAAGTGCAGGAGATCAATCGTCTTCTCAAATTGCATCGCCAGATGGCCGACATGATGAAGACCATGGCGCGCCAGAAGGGTGGCGGGTTGCTCGGCAAATTGTTTGGCGGCGGTGGCGGTGCGATGCCTGATTTGCCGCCTGAGATTGCGAACAATCCTGATGCGCTGAAAAACATGCTGCCCAAAGGTGGATTTCCCAGCGGGTTACCGGGTCTTCCCGGCGCAGGTCAGCGCGGCGGGTTTCCGGGATTGCCTGGGCTTCCCGGCGGCAAGAAGAAATAGGTTTTACGAGTTCTCTTGGGTTTTCGAAGTTTCTACGTTTCACTAGAAGGTAATAGAACAATGTCTCTCAAAATTCGTCTTGCCCGTGGCGGTGCCAAGAAGCGCCCTTACTACCGTATCGTGATCGCTGACACGCGTTCACCGCGCGATGGCCGCTTCATCGAAAAAATCGGTTCGTTCAATCCGCTTCTGCCCAAGGATCGCGCCGATCGCATCGTGCTTGATCTTGAACGCGCCAAGCATTGGCTCTCAGTTGGCGCTCTGCCGACAGACCGCGTCGCCCGTTTCCTTGACGCTGCTGGTGTTGTGAAGCGTGTTGCGTCGAACAACCCGACACAGGGCAAGCCGAAAGCGAAAGCTCAGGAACGTCTTGAAGCGGCCCGTCTTGCTGCTGAAGCTGCCGTCGCCGCTGCGGCCGCTCCTGCTGAAGAAGCAACGGCCTAAGACTTCGGTTGAACCCGATGGCCGATACGTCTTTGGATCGTAACCGCGTTTGTCTTGGTGTCATCGTTGGTGCTCAAGGCGTGCGGGGCGCTGTGCGGGTCAAACCCTTCACAGAAGATCCGATGGCGGTGGGTGATTACGGACCGGTCGAGACTAAAGATGGTGCGCGTCGTTTCAAGATCGAAGCAACGGGCGTCGCCAAAGGTGTGGTGATCTGCAAGTTGCAGGGCATCACGGACCGCGATGTGGCTGAAGCGATGCGTGGCACGGAACTCTATGTGGACCGTGAGGCGCTGCCTGATGTCGATGAAGATGAGGAGGGCTACTATCACGCCGACCTTATCGGGCTTGAAGCTAGGGGCCCCGACGGCACGCTCTATGGGCGTGTGCTGAGCGTGCAGAATTTCGGGGCAGGTGATCTTCTGGAGATCGCACGGCCCGAAGATGGTCATACGGTCCTAGTGCCTTTCACCGACGACAATGTGCCGCTGGTTGATCTGGAGGCTCAGTGTCTCACGCTTGATCCGCCAGCGGGCTTGTTTGACGAGGGCGAGGCCGATGAGTGAGGCCGTAGCAGGTAAGGGTTTTCAGGCAAGAGTTCTGACACTCTTTCCTGAGATGTTTCCGGGTTCGCTGGGTCTGTCGCTTGCGGGCCGCGCGCTAGCCACGGGTCTCTGGTCGCTTGAGGCGACAGACATCCGTGATTTCGCCGAGGACAAG
Source organism: Parvibaculum sp. (assembly GCA_030645235.1). Lineage (GTDB taxonomy): Bacteria > Pseudomonadota > Alphaproteobacteria > Parvibaculales > Parvibaculaceae > Parvibaculum. Next base: position 29,702 of record JAUSMV010000032.1, read on the forward strand.
CATCGCTCGGTCGACGACACGCCCTCGGGCGGCGGAGCAGGCATGGTGATGCGGGCCGACGTCGTGGCGAAAGCCGTCGATGCGGTGCACCTGAGCGGCCAGCCGCTCATCTATTTGTCCCCACGGGGCAAACCTCTGACGCAAGAGCGCGTCAGAGAATTGGCGGCGGGGCCGGGCGTTACGCTCCTTTGCGGGCGCTTTGAGGGTTTGGATCAGCGTGTGATCGAGGCTCGCGTTATGGAAGAAATTAGTCTGGGAGATTTTATTCTCTCAGGCGGCGAACCGGCGGCTCTGGCGCTGCTCGACGCCATTATCCGGCTCCTGCCCGGCGTCATGGGCAAGGAATTGTCGGGTGAGGATGAAAGTTTTGAAGGCGGATTGCTTGAATATCCGCATTACACACGACCTCAGGTTTTTGAGGGCCGTGAAATACCTGCGGTTCTCACGTCAGGGGATCATGGGCGCATCAAAGCCTGGCGTCGTGTCGAGGCTGAAGAGGCAACGAAATCAAGGCGTTCTGATCTCTGGGAAAAATTTCTCAGATTCAGGAGCAAAGACAGTCGCAAGTCCGACTGAAGTATGTTAGTGAAGCCCGCTTCCGGATGAGGTCCTCCTCATCAAGGTCAGAACAGACCGCCGGACGCCTGCAATTCCGAGGTTTTAGATATGAATATCATCGAGCAGATTGATCAGGCCCAGATGGGTGTCCTTACCACCGGTAAGGTGATCCCCGATTTCGCGCCCGGCGACACTCTGATCGTCAACGTGAAGGTCGTCGAAGGCGAACGTTCGCGCGTCCAGGCCTATGAAGGTGTCTGCATCGCGCGTGCTGGCGGCGGCATCAACCAGAACTTCACAGTTCGCAAAATTTCCTACGGCGAAGGCGTTGAACGCGTATTCCCGCTGTTCAGCCCGCTCGTCGATAGCATTAAGGTGCTTCGCCGTGGCCGTGTGCGCCGCGCGAAGCTTTATTACCTTCGTGGTCGTCGTGGTAAGTCCGCTCGCATCGTTGAGAAGCAGGATTTCAAGCGCCGCGAAACGTCCGGCGCGGCCTAAGCTTTCATCCGACCTATTCGGATCGAGACGCAAGAAGCGGGCAGGGCCTCACGCCCCGTCCCGCTTTTTTGCATTTTTTAGCTTCATAGCCGCTCATTGCATTTGATTTGAGACTTCGCGACGCCCATCAAAAATAGGCACCGCGCGAAACAGGAGAGAAAAATGGCTGCACCGCGCACCATGTACGACAAAATCTGGGATGCTCACCTCGTCGAGATGAAGGAGGACGGCACTGGTCTCCTCTATATCGACCGTCATCTCGTCCATGAAGTGACCAGCCCGCAGGCCTTTGAAGGTTTGCGTATGGCGGGCCGCAAAGTACATGCGCCGCAAAAGACGCTGGCCGTTGCCGACCATAACGTGCCGACGACTGACCGTGCGCACGGCATCGCCGACGAAGAGAGCCGCATTCAGGTTCAGACGCTTGACGACAATGCTAAGAGCTTTGGCATCCAGTATCTCGAAATGGATGACAAGCGTCAGGGGATCGTGCACATCGTCGGCCCTGAGCAGGGTTTCACATTGCCCGGAACAACCATCGTTTGCGGCGACAGCCACACGTCAACACATGGCGCTTTCGGTGCGCTTGCCCACGGCATCGGCACGTCGGAAGTTGAGCATGTGCTCGCGACGCAGACGCTCATTCAGGGTAAAGCCAAAAACCTGCGCATCAATGTTGTAGGCAAAGCCCCTGAAGGTTTCACTGCTAAAGACATTGCGCTTGCCATCATCGGCCATATCGGCACGGCGGGCGGCACGGGCTATGTCATCGAATATGCAGGCGAAGCGATCCGCGATCTTTCCATGGAAGGCCGCATGACCGTCTGCAATATGACGATTGAAGCGGGCGCGCGCGCAGGTCTCATTGCACCGGATGAAAAGACGGTTGCTTATTTCAAAGGTCGCCCGATGGCACCCTCAGGTGCGAACTGGGACAAGGCCGTGGCCTACTGGCTCACCTTGCCGTCTGACGAAGGCGCGCATTTCGATAAAGAAGTGAATCTCGATATTGCCAATCTGCCGCCAATGATCACTTGGGGTACAAGCCCTGAAAACGTCATCAAGATCACAGACCGTGTGCCGGACCCTGCTAAAGTTGCCGACGAAGGCAAGCGCAACGCGATGGAACGTTCGCTTGCCTATATGGGTCTCACCGCCGGTACGCTGATCACGGACGTGAAGATCGACCGTGTGTTTATCGGTTCCTGTACCAATGGCCGCATCGAAGATTTGCGCGCCGCTGCTGCTGTCGCCAAAGGCCATAAGGTTGCGTCCACCGTCAGCGCGATGGTTGTGCCGGGATCGGGTCTCGTCAAAGAGCAGGCGGAAGCTGAGGGTCTCGATAAGATTTTTGTCGAAGCGGGTTTTGAATGGCGCGAGCCTGGCTGTTCGATGTGCTTGGCCATGAATGCTGACAAGCTCGCACCGGGCGAGCGTTGTGCCTCGACGTCCAACCGCAACTTCGAAGGACGTCAGGGTCGTGGTGGCCGCACGCATCTCGTCTCGCCGCAAATGGCGGCAGCCGCCGCGATTGCCGGCCATTTTGTCGATTTCCGTGAGATGAATTGAGGAGACACCACAATGGATAAATTCAATATACTCACGGGCGTTGCGGCTCCGATGCCGCTCATCAATATCGACACCGATATGATCATCCCGAAGCAGTTTCTGAAGACGATCAAGCGTACAGGCTTGGGTAAGAATCTGTTTGACGAAATGCGCTACGATGATCATGGCAACGAGATTCCAACTTTCGTGCTGAACAAGCCTGCTTATCGCAAAGCGCAGATCCTTGTGACGGGCGAGAATTTTGGTTGCGGTTCGTCGCGCGAGCATGCGCCTTGGGCGCTTGCTGACTTCGGCATCAAATGTGTGATCGCCGCGTCCTTCGCTGATATCTTCTACAACAATTGTTTCCAGAACGGCATCTTGCCGATTGTGTTGCCGCAGTCCGAAGTCGACAAGTTGATGGATGATGCTGAACGCGGTCAGAACGCGGTCGTGACTATTGATCTTGAAGCACAGGAAATTCGCGGACCCGATGGCGGCGTCATCAAGTTTGATCTCGACCCGTTCCGCAAGCATTGCATGCTTGAAGGTCTCGATGGTGTTGGCCTCACGATGAAAAAGGAAGCTGAGATCGCGGCTTACGAGACGCGTCACGCCGCCGAGCAGCCCTGGCTCTAATTCTATACTCACGAGAAAAGTTCAAAACAAATGAGCACTAAGAAAATTCTGATCGTCGCTGGCGACGGCATCGGCCCGGAAGTGATGGGTCAGGTTGAGCGCGTCATTGCGTGGTTCGGCGAGAAGCGTAAATTCAACGTTGAGATCGACCGTGATCTCGTCGGCGGCTGTTGTTATGACGTGCATGGCGTCGCGGTGACGGATGCGACGATTGAAAAGGCACTTGCCGCTGACGCGGTGTTCCTTGGTGCTGTCGGCGGACCTAAATGGGATAACGTGCCTTATGAGGGTCGCCCTGAAGCGGGTCTCTTGCGTCTGCGTAAAGATCTCGAACTTTTTGCCAACCTTCGCCCCGCGCTTTGCTTTGCGGCGCTTGCTGACGCTTCATCGCTGAAGCGTGAGTTGGTCGAAGGTCTTGACATCATGATCGTGCGTGAACTCACGGGTGGTGTTTATTTCGGTGAACCTAAAATTATCGAGACCCTCCCCAACGGCGAACGCCGCGGCATCGACACGCAAGTTTATACAACGAGCGAAATCCGTCGCATCGCGTCTGTGGCCTTTGAACTTGCTCGCAAGCGCGGCAACCGCGTCATGTCGGTTGAGAAGCGCAATGTGATGAAGTCCGGTGTGCTGTGGTACGAAGAGGTCATCAAGCTGCACAAAGAACAATATTCTGACGTGAAGCTTGAGCATATGCTCGCCGACAACTGCGCCATGCAGCTCGTGCGTAACCCCAAGCAGTTTGACGTCATCGTTACAGACAATCTTTTCGGTGACGTGCTGTCTGATATTGCGTCGATGCTCACAGGCTCGCTCGGCATGCTGCCGTCGGCGTCATTGGGTGCGAAGGATGCAAACGGCAAGGCGAAAGCCATGTATGAACCCGTACACGGGTCCGCCCCTGATATTGCCGGCACGGGTGCAGCCAATCCCATCGCCTCTGTGCTCTCATTTGCGATGGCGCTGCGCTACACATTTGATCGTGGTGCTTGCGCTGATCTTCTTGAAAAAGCAGTGGATGCTGTGCTCGCAAGTGGCCTTCGTACCGGCGACATCATGCAAGCTGGTATGACCAAAGTCGGTACTGTCGAAATGGGCAATGCGATTTTGAAAGAACTCGATCGCCTGAACGCTTAAACCGCCTTCGCTTCGGAGTATGACCATGGGTTACAAAGTTGCTGTTGTCGGCGCCACAGGCAATGTCGGGCGCGAGATGCTCAACATTCTGGAAGAGCGCCTGTTTCCGGCTGATGAAGTGGTTGCGCTTGCCTCGCGTCGTAGTCAAGGCACGGAAGTTTCCTATGGCAATAAGACGCTTAAGGTGAAGGCGCTTGAGAACTACGACTTCAAGGGTACGGATATTTGCCTGATGTCGGCGGGCTCAAAAGTTGCTGAAGAATGGTCGGGCCGGATTGCAGCGGCGGGCTGTGTGATGATCGACAATTCATCACGCTATCGCATGGACCCTGATGTGCCGCTTATCGTGCCGGAAGTGAATGCAGCCGCGATCGCGGGCTATACGAAGAAAATGATTATTGCGAACCCCAATTGCTCGACGGCGCAGATGGTTGTTGCGTTGAAGCCTTTGCATGATCTTGCCAAGATTAAACGCGTGGTTGTCTCGACCTATCAATCGACATCAGGTGCGGGCAAAGAAGGCATGGACGAACTTTTCGAACAGACCCGCGCCATCTATGTGAACGATCCGGTCGAGAAGAGAAAATTCACCAAGCAGATCGCCTTCAACGTCATTCCGCACATTGATGTGTTCATGGAAGACGGTTACACGAAGGAAGAGTGGAAGATGGTGGTCGAAACTAAAAAAATTCTCGACCCTAAAATTCTTGTGACCGCAACCTGCGTTCGCGTTCCTGTTTTTGTCGGACATTCGGAATCCATCAATATCGAATTTGAAAATCCGATTTCGGATGATGAAGCGCGTGAAGTGCTGCGCGAATCTCCTGGCTGCCTTGTCGTTGATAAACGCGAGGACGGCGGCTATGTGACGCCGCTCGAATGTGTCGGTGATTTCGCGACCTATATCAGCCGCATTCGTACGGACCCGACCGTCGAAAACGGTATCGCCATGTGGGTTGTCTCTGACAATCTGCGTAAGGGTGCTGCACTCAATGCCGTTCAGATTGCCGAAATTCTCGGTACGCGCTATTTGAAGAAAGCCGCCTGATTTACTGAAAGAGAATTCAATGCCCGACATCATCGCCCGCCCGCGCCGCAGTGTTCTCTACATGCCGGGTTCAAACGCCCGGGCGATGGAAAAGGCGCGTGACATTCCCGCCGACGCTCTGATCCTCGATCTTGAAGACGCGGTGGCGCCCGATGCCAAAGACGAAGCACGTACGCAGGTGATTTCAGCCGTGAATGCCGGTGGTTACGGTAAACGTGAGATCGTCATTCGTGTGAACGGTCTCGATACGCCTTGGGGTATGGCAGACATCAAAGCGGCGGTCGCGGCCAAACCCGACGCGATCCTCGTTCCCAAAATCAATTCCGCCGAAGACGTTTTGCGCGCGGACAAGGCTCTCTCCGATGCCGGTGCGTCTGCGTCTTTGCAGCTCTGGTGCATGATCGAGACACCGATTGCCATCCTCAACATTCAGGCGATTGCTGCTAAGGCCTCGTCCACACGTATGAGTGTGTGGGTCATGGGCACCAATGATATTGCGAAGGAACTGCGCGCGGCCCATACGGCTGACCGTGTGCCGATGCTCACATCACTTGGTCTTTCAATCATTGCTGCACGCGCTTACGGGCTTGTGGCACTTGATGGCGTTTACAATGACATCAAAAATGAAGAAGGCTTTGTCGCGATTTGCGAACAAGGCCGCGACATGGGTTTTGACGGTAAGACGCTTATTCATCCGAGTCAGGTTCTTCCCTGCAATAAAATTTTCTCGCCTGATCCCGAGGCTATCGCTTTTGCGCGTCTTACAATTGACGCCTTCAAACTGCCGGAAAACGTTGGTAAGGGTGTTCTGAAAGTCGAAGGTCGTATGGTTGAAATTCTCCATGCTGAAATCGCTAAACGCACAGTCGCTATAGCTGATGCCATTACGGAGCTTGAGGCATGAGCAAAACCAACACGGGCAATTTCTTTGAAGACTTCAAAGTCGGCCAGGTTTTGACTCATGCGACGCCGCGCACGCTGACCGATGGTGATCGCGCACTCTATCAGGCGTTGTTCGGTTCGCGCTTCAGCCTGCAATCATCTGACGAAGTGGCACGTGCCGTAGGCTATGCGCAATCGCCCGTTGATGATCTTCTGGCCTTCCACGTGGTTTTTGGCAAAACCGTACCCGACGTGTCGCTCAACGCGGTGGCAAATCTTGGCTATGCCGATTGTCGTTTTCTGAAACCCGTCTTTCCCGGCGATACGCTGTCGACCATTTCAAAAGTCATTGGTCTTAAAGAAAATTCAGACGGTACGACAGGTGTTGTCTATGTGCGCTCGACAGGCCGCAATCAACGTGACGAGATCGTGCTCGATTATGTGCGTTGGGTAATGGTGCGTAAGCGCGACAAAGCCTCGCCCGCACCTGAAACTGATGTACCTAAGTTGCCTGCTACCGTTGATGTCGCTTTCCTTGAAGTGCCTGCTCATACGAATTTCAAGAATTTTGTTCTTGCCGCATCGGGATCCGAGCACCTCTGGGATGATTATGCGGTCGGTGAAAAGATCGATCATGTTGATGGCGTGACGATTGAAGAGGCCGAGCACATGATGGCGACGCGGCTCTATCAGAACACGGCCAAGGTTCATTTCAACCAGTTCACCGAAGGTCAGGGTCGTTTCGGTCGCCGCTTGATCTACGGCGGTCACGTAATTTCGCTGGCGCGGTCGCTCTCGTTCAATGGACTTGGCAATGCGCAGCTTGTGGCAGCGATCAATGGTGGGCGTCATGTTGCGCCCTGCTTTGCAGGTGACACGATTTTTGCGTGGTCAGAGGTTCTCGACAGTGCGCCTCTTGAGGGTCGAGATGATCTCGGTGCGCTGCGTCTGCGCACTATCGCGACGAAGAATCTACTTTGTGCAAACTTCCCCGGCGCGCTCGAAAAGGGCTATGTCGAAGGTGTTATCCTTGATCTTGATTACTGGGTCTTGATTCCGCGACGTTAGTCCCGGCAAATATTTCGCAGGGAGCACGACAATCTTTGAGAACTGTTCGCAGATGATGATTTTGGCGGCTCTCCTGATTGCCTTCACGGGCAACGCGGGCTAAACAACATCATTCCATCCGCCCGTCGTAATTCCGGGAACAAATGACATGGCTGCACCGCGACAGGTAGAGCGTCCGCTTTCGCCGCATCTCCAGATTTATCGCTTCACCATCACCATGGCGATGTCGATCATCCACCGTATTACCGGCGTCGGTCTTTATGGCGGTACCGCGCTTCTGGCCTGGTGGCTTATCGCGCTTGCGACCGGACCGGACGCTTATGCGATGTTTATGTCGGTTGCGGGATCATGGATCGGCAAGCTCGTGCTTTTCGGCTTCACCTGGGCGCTTGTTAATCATCTCCTGAGCGGCTTGCGCTATTTCTGGTGGGACGCTGTTTTGGCGTTTGAGAAGAAGACCGCCGATCTCATCAGTTGGTCGGCAGCCATTGGCGGGGTGTTGCTCACGGTTGCTATTTGGGCAGCTGCAATCTGCCTGCGGGGGGCATTGTAATGTCCAAACAAGACATGCGTACACCTCTGGCCAAAATCCTCCATCTGGGTTCAGCGAAATCGGGCACTGAGGATCATGTGATCCAGCGCGCAACGGCTTTGGCCATCGCGCCGCTCAGTGTCTTTGCCATCGTCTCGGTCGTGGCGCTTATTGGCGCTGACTATGAGACAGCGCGCGCCTATGTTGGCCATCCGCTGATCTCGATTCTTCTCATCGCACTTATCAGCGCATTCGTGCTTCACATGCGCATCGGTGTGAAAATCACGATTGAGGACTATGTGCATTCTGAAGGTCTTAAGCATTATTCGCTTCTGGCCAATTCCTTCTTTTCCTACGGCATCGGTCTGGCCTGCATTTATGCAGCACTCAAGATCGGCTTTGGTTCCTGATATTTAACGCGTCGAGACAAGACCATGTCAGCATCGCAATCTTATACGTTCATCGACCATACCTTCGACGCGGTTGTCGTCGGCGCGGGTGGCGCGGGACTTCGCGCGACGCTTGGCTGCGTTGAAAAAGGTTTGAAGACGGCAAACATCACCAAGGTGTTTCCGACGCGCAGTCATACGGTTGCGGCTCAAGGCGGCGTTGCCGCCTCGCTCGGCAATATGGGTCCCGATGACTGGCGCTGGCATATGTATGACACGGTCAAAGGGTCAGACTGGCTCGGCGATCAAGATGCGATCGAGTATCTCTGCCGTCATGCGCCGGAAGCTGTTTATGAGCTTGAGCACTTTGGTGTGCCCTTCTCGCGCACCGAAGACGGTAAGATTTATCAACGCCCCTTTGGCGGCATGACAACGAATTTCGGCGAAGGTATTGCCCAGCGCACCTGCGCTGCTGCCGACCGTACCGGTCATGCGATGCTCCACACGCTTTACGGTCAGTCGCTGCGCCACAACGCTGAATTCTATATTGAGTATTTTGCCATCGACCTCATCATGGACGAAAGCGGCGTATGCCGCGGTGTTGTGGCGATCGATATGGCGACGGGCGAAATCCATCGTTTCCGTTCATCGCTCGTGATTTTGGCGACAGGTGGTTATGGCCGTGCTTATTTCTCAGCGACATCGGCCCATACCTGCACAGGTGACGGCAATGCGATGGTGTTGCGTGCCGGTCTGCCGCTGCAAGACATGGAATTTGTGCAGTTCCATCCGACCGGCATTTATGGGTCCGGCTGTCTCATCACGGAAGGCTCGCGCGGCGAAGGTGGCTATCTCGTCAATTCCGCAGGCGAGCGTTTCATGGAGCGCTATGCGCCGTCAGCCAAAGACCTGGCTTCGCGTGACGTGGTGAGCCGCGCCATGACGATTGAAATCCGCGAAGGTCGCGGCGTTGGTCCAGACAAGGATCATATTTTCCTGCATCTTGATCATCTCGATCCGAAAATCCTTGCTGAACGTCTGCCCGGCATTTCTGAATCTGCCCGCATCTTTGCAGGTGTTGATGTGACGAAGGAGCCGATCCCTGTGCTCCCGACCGTGCATTACAATATGGGTGGTATCCCGACCAATTATCACGGTCAGGTTCTGACGTTGAAAGACGGCAATCCCGATACCGTCGTGCCGGGCCTCATGGCTATCGGCGAAGCAGCTTGCGTGTCGGTTCACGGCGCCAATCGTCTTGGTTCCAATTCGCTCATTGATCTTGTTGTGTTTGGCCGCGCCGCTGGCATTAAAGCCGCCGAGCTCGTAACGCCCGGTGCGCGTCAGCCGGAATTCAAGAAGGGTGACGGTGACAATGCGCTCGCCCGTCTCGATCATTTCCGCAATGCCAATGGCTCGACGCCAACCTCGGTGTTGCGTGGCCGCATGCAGCGCGTGATGCAGGATGATGTGGCTGTGTTCCGCACCGGTGAAACACTTGAGCAGGGCCGCAAGCGTATTGCTGAAGTTCATGCTGCGATGCCCGACATTCGTGTCTCGGATCGTTCACTCGTCTGGAACTCAGACCTCATTGAAACGCTTGAGTTCGACAATCTCATCGTGCAGGCCATTGCGACCGTTGAGGGCGCGGTGGGCCGCAAGGAAAGCCGCGGCGCGCATGCGCGTGAAGATTATCCGGATCGTGATGATGAAAACTGGATGAAGCACACGCTCTGCTGGGTCGATGACAAATCGGGCAAGCCGCGCGTCGATTACCGTCCGGTCCATACTTACACGATGTCGAACGATATCGATTACATCAAACCAAAGGCACGCGTTTACTGACGCGCTAAAGGGTTGAAACATGGTTCAATTTACGCTGCCAAAAAATTCAAAGCCCACTGAAGGCCGTACCTTCAAGGCCGAGGGCGCAAAGCGCGTCAAAAACTTCCGCGTTTATCGCTGGTCGCCAGATGATGACAAAAATCCGAGCATCGACACGTTCGAGGTTGATCTAGATAAGTGCGGACCGATGGTGCTCGATGCGCTCATCAAGATCAAAAATGAAGTCGATCAGACGCTGACGTTCCGTCGCTCATGCCGTGAAGGCATTTGCGGCTCTTGCGCCATGAATATCGATGGTCAGAACACGCTCGCTTGCACTAAAGGCATCGACGAGTGCAAAGGCGACGTCAAAATCTACCCGTTACCCAGCATGGGCGTGATCAAGGACCTCGTACCTGATCTTACTGGCTTTTATGCGCAGCATGCTTCGATTGAGCCGTGGCTTCAGACGAAATCGCCGACACCTGAAAAAGAGTGGAAGCAATCCCATGATGACCGCGAAAAGCTCGACGGGCTTTATGAGTGCATTCTCTGCGCCTGCTGCACCACGTCCTGCCCGTCCTATTGGTGGAACGGTGACCGCTATCTCGGCCCCGCGACATTGTTGCAGGCCTATCGCTGGCTTGCCGACAGCCGCGACGAAGCCAAGGGTGAACGCCTTGATAATCTTGAAGATCCGTTCCGTCTTTATCGCTGCCACACGATCATGAACTGCGCCAAGACCTGCCCCAAGGGTTTGAACCCAGCCAAGGCTATTGCCGAAATTAAAAAGATGATGGTCGAACGCCAGGCGTAAATTTACGCGCATAGAAATTCAAAAGGCCGTCTCGTTGAGGCGGCCTTTTTGTTTTAGGATCACGCCATGAACGAAATGGAAAAACATCAGGGCCAATGCCATTGCGGCGCGGTGCGGTTTGAAGTCGAGACGATGCATGATGTTGTCATCGATGATTGCAATTGCTCGGTCTGCACCAAGACGGGTTTCCTGCATCTGATCGTGCCAGCCTCGCGCTTTCATATTTTGCAGGGCGAGGATCAGCTCACCACCTACACGTTCAACACGGGCGTGGCCAAGCACCTCTTTTGCAAAATCTGCGGCGTCAAACCGTTCTATGTGCCGCGGTCAAACCCCGATGGCTGGAGCGTTAATTTTCGTTGTCTCAACCGCGATGAATTTGGCGTGGTTGATATCCGACCTTTTGATGGTCAGAACTGGGAAGCGAATGCGGGCGTCTTAAGCGATCTCAGCAAAGATTAAGCTGACCTACTCGACCACATATTCGGAACTCGGCGGTGTGTATTCGGCGAGGAAGAGTAGCGCGTATTTCAGGTCGGAATAGGTTTTGAAGCGGCAATCGCTGTCTGTTTTTTCGATATGAAAATCGCTGAGTTTCTTGCCGTGGGCTTTGGCGACATCGTTAAAGTCGGAGCAGACGGGCGCGTAAGCAAACCAGCTTTTTCCCTTCTGACGAAAAAGCCCATACATCGGGTTGCCCGTGATGCCATCCGGCATAGCGACACCGACGAAGTCACCTTGCCTCATATCGTCAAACATGGCGCGGAAAGGTTTGTCATCCTGCGGCGTAAACAGATAGCCAACATCAAGACGTTTGACGCTAGCCTCGCTCGGTTTGTCGTGAGTCCGCTTGCCCTCTTCGTCAAGCGTATAGAGCCTGAGCTTTGTCCCGTCAGCGAGCGGATAGTCCGCATCGTCAGGTCCGAAAAGCGGCATCACGGAGACAAAGCAACCGGAGAGAAGAACAGCTACAGAGGCGAGGGCAAACCATCTGGCAAATGGCATCCGTGTAAGGGACATGGGGGAGCTCCTTGCGATGACCTTTGAATGCTGCTCTAGCCGTTCATCTGAAGCAAACGAAAAGAAAAGGCCCGTATCAGAGGAGTGACACGGGCCTTATGAAACAGGGCAAGAGATATGCCGGGGCCTGACTAGGCTTAACGGGGCTCTGCCCATACACTACTGAACATGAAATCAACACGTTCAAACTTTGCACCACGCCGTGTGTGACGGCGTGGGGGCAAGTTTAAGGACTGAAGTTGAATGCTAAGTGAACAGAGCGGAATGAGACCTAAAAATTTCGGTTACTATTTTGTAACGTTGAAAAATTAAGTCTGCGGTTTTGCGGGCTTTTCCGCGATGGTGCGGATATGCATGTCGGGCTTTGCGCTCGTGAGATCGCGCAGTTTTTTCACGAAGTCGAGGCAATAGTCCTGTTCGAAATGGAAACTGACGGCGTCGTGGTCCTTCCATTCTTCATAGAAAAAGAATGTGCCTGGTTCCATGACGTCTTCAAAATACCAATAGTTGAGACAGCCTGCTTCCTTACGCGACAACAGGACCTGCCGTTCTGAAATCTCAAAGAATGCTTGTTGTTTGTCACTGGGTATTGTCATGCGCCCGGTAATAACAATCATTATTGTGTCCTGTTGCGTTTTATCTCAAAGAAAAACCCGCGCACCTGTGGAGGTGCGCGGGTTTGACTTCTACTGCCGTGATTTATCTTACGGCTTTGTTTGTTCTTCGGGCGCTGCCGGTGTCATTTCAGACGGCGCGGCATCGACAGGAGCAGCTTCGGGCGCGGCCGGTGTTTCAGCAGCCGGTGCTTCAGCAGCTGGTGCTTCGGCAGCGGGAGCTTCTGCAGCAGGGGCTTCAGCCGCTGGCGCCATTTCGCTTGTCGGTGCCATAGCATCAGCCGGAGCTGCTGCTTCTTTGTTGGTCATGTTGTAGCCGAAATACAAAACGCCTGCGATTACGATCACGGCAACAATCAGTTTAACGGTATTGGACATTGTAATTCCTCTTCCCCAGAGTTCCCTGGCCCTAGTTGGACCACAGGTGGTCCTGCTCCGGTCACCCCGGAGTTTCCAACTTGCAATGCTAGAGCATGGACTGATTTGTGCCACTTACAAACAGGATCAAAATGCGTGATTTTGTGACCTTGCATGCAAGCCCCCCTCCCAGCTTGCAAAAATGCAACGCTTAAGGGCGTTTCGGGCTATGCCAAGCCTTGCCCCTGAGGGGTGCCAGGGGCTAACTAATGCCACAAAAAGCGCCAAAACCGGCTTTGACCGGAGGCGTATGAACAACAGTGAGCGCGAGGGACGACGGGTCATGGTCAAGGAACTGACGCATTTTATCGGCGGCAAGCATGTCAAAGGCACAAGCGGTCGCTTCCTTGATGTGACGAACCCCAACACGGGCGAAGTTACCGCCCGCACGCCGCTCGCCACCACCGCTGAACTGCGTGCCGCCGTTGCCGTTGCTGCTGCCGCTTTTCCTGAATGGGCCGCCACCAACCCGCAGCGCCGCGCACGCGTGATGTTCGAGTTCAAGCGGCTCCTTGAAGCCAATATGAACGAGCTTGCCATGATGCTCTCGCTTGAGCATGGCAAAGTGCTGGCGGACGCGCGCGGCGACGTGCAGCGCGGTCTTGAGGTCATCGAATTTGCCTGCGGTATCCCGCATCTCCAGAAAGGCGAATTCACCGAAGGTGCCGGTCCCGGTATCGACATGTATTCAATGCGTCAACCTCTGGGTGTCGGCGCAGGCATCACACCGTTCAACTTCCCCGCTATGATCCCGATGTGGATGTTCGGCGTCGCCATTGCCTGCGGCAACACCTTTATCCTGAAGCCGTCGGAAAAAGATCCGTCAGTGCCGATCCGTTTGGCTGAACTTCTCCTCGAAGCGGGCGCCCCTGCCGGTGTGCTCAATGTTGTGAACGGCGACAAGGAAGCGGTCGATGCGATCCTCACTGACCCGACCATTCAGGCTGTGAGCTTTGTGGGTTCCTCCGACATCGCGCAATACATCTATGCGACGGGTGCGGCGAACGGCAAACGTGTGCAGGCGATGGGTGGCGCGAAGAACCACGCGATCATCATGCCGGATGCCGATATGGATCAGGTCGTGAACGATCTCATCGGTTCGGCCTATGGCTCGGCGGGCGAGCGCTGCATGGCGCTGCCGGTGGCGGTGCCTGTGGGCGAAGAAACCGCTGACCGCCTCATCGAAAAACTCATCCCCCGCGTGCAGGCCTTGAAGATCGGCACATCGACCGATCCCGAAAGCGATTACGGTCCGCTCGTTTCGCGCGCTCATATGGAAAAAGTGCGTGGCTACATTGATCTTGCCGTCAAAGAAGGCGCGAAGCTCGTCGTCGATGGCCGTGGCTTCAAATTGCAGGGCTATGAAAACGGTTTCTTCCTTGGCGGGTGCCTGTTCGACAATGTGACGCCCGACATGAAGACCTATAAGGAAGAAATCTTTGGGCCGGTGCTTCAGATCGTGCGTGCGAAAACCTTTGAAGAGGCCGCAGAGCTCCCCACTAAACATCAGTATGGCAATGGTGTTGCGATCTTCACACGTGACGGCGATGCGGCACGCTCGTTTGCGGCGCGTGTGCAGGTCGGCATGGTCGGCATCAACGTGCCGATCCCGGTGCCGCTGGCATACCATAGCTTCGGCGGCTGGAAGCGGTCTGCCTTTGGCGATACCAACCAGCACGGCACTGAGGGCGTGAAATTCTGGACCAAAGTTAAAACCGTCACGTCGCGTTGGCCCACCGGCGTCAAGGAAGGTTCGTCTTTCGTCATTCCTACAATGGGATAGGTTTTGGCAGAATGAGATGACAAATGGCGCTTCCATATGGTCGCGCCATTTGCTTTTCTGGCGGCCCCTTAAGGAGACGTTCATGTCCGACCTCATCGACCTCGACGCTTATTTTCAGCGTATCGGCTACACAGGCTCGCGCGTACCGACGCTTGAGACATTGCGCGCGCTTCATTTTGCGCATTCAACATCGATCCCGTTTGAAAATCTCACCGTGCTGGCAGGTGAGCCTGTGCTGATTGATCTCGTGTCACTGCAAAAGAAAATCGTTGGCAATAATCGCGGTGGTTATTGCTTCGAGGTCAACGGTCTCTTTGCTGCCGTGCTGCGCGCGCTGGGCTTTAAGGTGACGACGCTGATCGGTCGTGTGCGCTGGAAAGCGCCCGAAGAAATTGAATCCAACCGCTCGCATATGATGAGCCTCATCGATCTGCCGGAAGGCCGCTTCCTCGCTGATATCGGTTTTGGCGGCCTCACCATGACGGGACCCGTGCCTTTCGTACTTGATGAAGAGTTGCCGACGCCGCATGAGCCGCGCCGTCTTCTTGCCCGCGATGTGTCGGGGAGCGCAGGGTTTGAGTTGCAGGCCAAACTCGGTCCCGACAATTGGGCACCGATCTACCGCTTTACGTTGGAGCCAAATGGCCCGGTTGATTACGAACAGGCAAGCTGGTTCACCTCGACGCATCCGGGATCGATCTTCAAACAATTCCTGATCGTGGGCCGTCCGACACCGACGGAGCGCAAGACGCTCTTCAACACGCTTTTTACGATCCGTGATCTTGCGGGCAATGGCGACACGCGCGTTCTCAAAACTGTCGATGAGATTGCCGACGTACTTGCTGAGCATTTCGACTTGCGCCTGAGCGACGCGGACAAGGCCGTAATGCTCGCGCCTTATTTCAAAGCCTGGCAGGCGATGGAAGGCAGTTAGTCGCCTGTTGGATCAAAACGCCATTTGCGTGTGATGGCGGGGGCGAGATCGATCTGATGCCGATGCGCAAAGAGCAGAATGTGACCGAGGAGGTCTGCTGTTTCATCCGCCAGATCATGGCTGAGGTCTTCATCCGAACGCCCGCGCTTGCGGCCTCGCTCTGTCAGCTTCATCCAAACTTGCGTAAGCTCGCCAAGCTCTTCCTGCATTTTCAGGATGAACCAATCGTCGTTTCGCGTTATGCCGTTGCCTTCGGCATAAGAGATAGAGGCTTTTTCAAAACGGGCGGCGAGGTCGGCCAAGGCCTTCATGAGCTTCTCCATGATATTTGGATACGATAATAGGCTTGTGATGTTCTTGCAATGTTCCATCGATGTGGCGGCGGGTTTATGAGCGCCGGCCCGACCTTTTTTTATCGCGCCAAGATCGAGGCGGGCGAGATCGCCGCTGATGCCGCGCAGGGTCGCGCCGCGCAGCGTTTGCAGCATTTGCATGATGATTTGGCTGACTGGCAGCCCGGCAAGAAAGTCGGGACGTTTGCCATGCTCGGTTTTGGCCGTGCCGTAACGCCGCCTGAAGGTATTTACATCTGGGGCGGGGTCGGGCGCGGCAAGTCGATGCTGATGGACCTGTTCTTCGATCATGCGCCGGTCGCGCATAAGCGTCGCGTCCATTTTCATGCCTTCATGCAGGATGTGCATGAGCGGATTTTCCAATGGCGTCAGCGTGAGAAGGCGGGCGAGGTTAAGGGCGGCGATCCCATTCCGCCTGTTGCCCGTTCTCTGGCCAAAGAGGCGGCGCTTCTTTGCTTTGACGAGTTTCAGGTGCAGGACATTGCCGATGCTTCGATCCTGGGGCGTTTGTTCACGCAGCTTTTTGATCTCGGTGTTGTCGTCGTGGCGACGTCGAACATCGCGCCTGATGATCTCTATGCGGGTGGTCTTAATCGTCAGCGCTTGTTGCCGTTCATAGCACTCGTGAAAGAGCGCATGGATGTGGTCCATCTTGATAGTGCAACGGACTACCGGCTTGATCGTTTGATGGGATTGCCGGTCTATCACACCCCGGCGGACGGTTCTGCGCGCGCGGCGCTTGATGAAACTTTCAAGCGGTTGACGGATGTGGCGCATGGTGAACCGCAAGTGTTGGCCTTGAAAGGCCGTGCGCTCCATGTGCCGCAGGCGGCTCACGGTGTTGCGCGGTTTAGCTTCAATGATCTTTGTGCAAAGCCTTTAGGGGCTGCCGACTACCTCAAAATTGCGCAATGTTTTCACACGGTCTTGATCGATGATGTGCCGGTGATGTCGCCTGAGCGGCGTAATGAGGCCAAGCGGTTTGTCACTCTTATCGACGCGCTTTATGAAGGCAAAACAAAACTCATTCTCTCAGCCGCAGCGGCACCACAAGGACTTTATCCCATCGGTGACGGAGCCTTTGCCTTTGAGCGCACAGTCTCAAGGCTTATGGAAATGCAGAGCCTCGACTATATGAATTTGCGTGCTGCCGACTAGTCAGCGTTTGCGCACCAGCATTAAGCCGTCGCCGATCGTGAGCAAAGAGCAATCAACTCGGGCATCATTGCTGATCTTGGTGTTGAGGGCACGAAGTGCCTCTGTGTCTGCATCAGTTCTTGATGCGTCGGCGACCGCACCTGACCACAGAACATTGTCGATGGCGATGAGACCGTTGGGGCGCAGCAGTTTCAAACAGGCTTCATAGTAAGCGTCATAGCCCGTCTTATCGGCGTCGATGAAAGCAAAATCAAACGTACCGTCGCGACCTTTGCCAATGAGGCCTTCCAATGTTTCAAGCGCGGGCGCGATTTTCAGCTCGATACGCTTATCAAGCTGTGCTTCCTTCCAATAACGCTGCGCAATTGCGGTCCATTCTTCGCTGATATCACAGCAAATGAGTTTGCCGTTCTTTGGCAGCGCGCGGGCAATCGCAAGCGCGCTGTAGCCGGTGAAGGTGCCGATTTCAATTGCATTGGTTGCTTTGATAGCCGCGACGATGAGGCTTAGAAAAGTGCCTTGATCGGCGCTGATCTGCATCATGGCAAACGGGTGTTTTGCCGTCTCATCGCGCAGGCGGCGTTGCACGTCGGTCTCTGTCGCGATGAGGCTGGTGACATAATCGGTGATCGGTTCGGCGAGAAGTGGGCGTCCCAATTTTCGATCCTTTCTTATGCGCGTTCGACAGCGGCGGCGGCGTCATCAATTGCTTTGGCGATGTTCGCGATGGTTTCCTTGCTCACGTTTTCGCTACCGAGGCGAAGCTCGAACGCGGCGCGGAAGTTCTCGAGGGCGCGGCGGATTTCAGGCGCGAGACCACCGCCGAAGGTGCGCTGTGCTGTGGACATGCGCTCGTAAAGCGCGTCAACGGTGGCTTTGTTCGCTTCAAGAAAAGCGCGGCCTTCCGGTGTCACAGTATAGAGCTTCTTTGTGCCTTCCTGCGCGACGGTGGCAAAGCCCTGATCGTCCAGCAAGGTGAGCGTGGGATAGACAACGCCGGGGCTGGGGCTGTAGGTGCCGCCGAATGTGGCTTCGATGGCTTTGATGATGTCATAGCCGTGGCGGGGTTCCTCGGCGATGAGCTTGAGGATGACGATGCGAAGATCGCCCTGCTCGAAGGCGCGGCGGCGGCCGCCCCTGTGGTGGTGATCGCGTCCGCGACCCCAGATTTTATGATGATCGCGATGGCGACCTTTTAAGTGTCCAAACATATAGTGTTGTATCTCCGTTGTTCTAAGATATATCGAAGATAAAGATATATCTTAGATGCTCAGATACAAGGGGGTTCGCTCAATAAATTGAGACCCTCTAAAATATGGCCGAATTGTTGAGTTTCTTAGTGGCTGGTGCGGAGCGTTTGCGTGGTGGACGAGAGCATTGCCACTTTTTTGGCTTTCGGATCCGTGCCGTCGCGCATTTTCACGTTGTAGGAATAGGACGGTAGGTTGGAGGCCGAGATCATGCCGAAAGCGAGCATGGGGGCGTCGATACCGGCATTCTGCTGGCGGGCGATTTCGAGCGAGAAGTCGGCGGCCGCGCGGCGGTCAACGGGGGCAAAGCCCAGGAGGTCGGGATCGGTCTCAATGCCGGCGACCTGTATGAGGGCGGGTTCGGTGATGGCGGCAGTGGTGGTGCTGCTTTTATCGCAGTAGCTCGCGCCATTGCGGATGAGGGTGCTTAAGGTACGGCAGTCTCTACCGCTGAGGGCTGAGACCGTGAAGTCGCCGGACATGATGGCGGCGCTGATGCTGGCAAGGGTTTCGCTGATGGTGTGGCCGCCAACGGTGGGCGCGGCGCAACCTGTAAGGCCAAGCGTCATAACCAGTGCCACGCAATGCGTCCGAAAAAAGCTTACTGAATTCGGCATCTTCTTGTCCCACTCACAACGCTACATAAGCAACATCGCCGTCCCCGCGACGGGTCAGGGCCAAGCAGGTTAATGCTTGCCTAATGACCTGTACCAAAATGAGAGACTGCGCTTGGGTTTCCCGAGCGTCAACAAACTTAGCAAAACTTGGTTAACGAAGTGGTCGCGCGATTGCGATTCCGGCGGATTCGCGCTATGTCCGCCCCCAGTATTCCATCCGGCGCTTATGTGACCTGACGGTCCGGACGCGCCCCTAAAATGACAGAGGCTTCTCATATGGCGCGCAAGAAAATCGCACTCATCGGTGGCGGACAAATTGGTGGCACGCTCGCCCTTCTCGCGGGATTGAAGGAACTGGGCGACATCGTGGTGTTCGATATTGCCGAGGGTCTGCCGCAAGGCAAGGCGCTGGACCTGTCGCAGACGGCGCCGGTTGAGGGCTTTAACGCTTCGCTCTCGGGCGCGAATGATTACAAGGGCATCAAGGGTGCGGACGTTGTGATCGTGACGGCCGGTGTGCCGCGCAAGCCCGGCATGAGCCGCGATGACCTTCTCGGCATCAATCTTAAAGTCATGAAGCAGGTCGGCGAAGGCATCGCGAAATACGCGCCCAACGCTTTCGTTGTCTGCATCACCAACCCGCTTGATGCGATGGTCTGGGCGCTGCGCCAGTTCTCCGGCCTGCCGCACAATAAAGTCGTTGGCATGGCGGGTGTGCTTGACAGCGCGCGTTTCCGTTTCTTCCTCGCCGAAGAGTTCAACGTGTCGGTTGAAGATGTGACGGCCTTCGTGCTCGGCGGTCATGGCGACACAATGGTGCCGCTGCCGCGTTATTCAACTGTTGCAGGCATTCCTTTGCCTGACCTTGTGAAGATGGGCTGGACCACCAAAGAAAAACTCGACGCGATTATCCAGCGCACGCGCGATGGCGGCGCTGAAATCGTCGGTCTGCTGAAGACCGGCTCGGCTTTCTACGCGCCGGCCGCGTCCGGTATTGCGATGGCCGAGAGCTATCTGAACGATCAGAAGCGCGTCATGCCTTGCGCGGCTTATCTTGATGGTCAGTACGGCCAGAAGGATATTTACGTCGGTGTGCCGGTTGTGATCGGTGCCGGTGGCGTTGAGCGCATCGTTGAAATCGAGCTCAACGGCGCGGAAAAGAAGGCCTTCCAGAAGTCGGTTGATAGCGTTGCGGGCCTTGTGGATGCCTGCAAAAAGATTGATCCGTCAGTCGCCAAAGGCGTGGATAAAGCCCCTGCGAAGAAGGCTGCCAAGAAGAAATAGGCTCGAAACACTCTGTATTTCTTGCAAGAGATCGAGTGTTTTCGAGTAGAGATCGAGCGGACGGTGTGTGAGCACCGTCCGCTTTTTCTTTTTGGGAAATCCCCACCCTTGATTTATGTCCAATTTTGGTTAATGTATTCCATTAATCTGGGATGGAGCGGGGATAAGTTGCGGTTGGTCTTTTGCGGCACGGGGTCGCCCAATCCTGAGCGTTCACGCGCGTCGGCCTGGTGGTGTGGTGATGATCCGGGATGGGCTGGTGCCGGAATCACGACTGGCTCAAAAGACTTCAAGCGAATTGATCTGCGCTAAAGCTTCAAAATAAAGGGAGAGACGCTGATGAATAAAATCACAAAGATTATCGGGGCTGCTGTTGCCGGTGTGGTTCTTGTCGGTGCCGTTGCAACGGCTGTCGTGTGGAGCGTGCCGAGCGTGCAGGACCGGCTGATGGCGCGTGTCATTGAAGGGCGTATCGCATCGAATGATACGCAGGCCTTGCTGAATGATGGTGGACTGCATGTGCTTTTATGCGGCACAGGTTCTCCCATGCCGGACCCCACGCGGGCTAACGCTTGCGCGGCGGTGATTGCGGGCGGCCATATTGTTATTATTGATACAGGTCCTGGTTCGTGGAAAAAATTTGCGCAATCGCGTCTGCCCGCGTCGGCCATTGATGCGGTGCTGCTCACGCATCTCCATTCCGATCATATCGGTGATCTGGGTGAGTTCGGTGTGCAGACATGGATCGGCGGCCGCACCAAGCCATTGAGTGTATTTGGACCGACCGCGCTGCCGGAACCGACCGAGGCGGCGGATGCAAACGGACATCAGTTTGGCACCAAAGGCACGGAAGATGTTGTGGCGGGGATGACGCTTGCCTATGACGCGGACGCGGCCTACCGCATTCTTCATCATGGTGCGGATTATCTGCTGCCGGACGGCGCCATGCTTCAGGGTCATAATATTGCGACGCCACAGAAGAATGAGCTTGTGACGGTCTATGACAAAGACGGGTTGAAGATTTCAGCTTTTCTTGTCGATCATATGCCGGTGCAACCTGCCTATGGATTCCGTGTTGAATATAAAGGCCGTGTGGCGGTTATCAGCGGCGATACGGCTAAAGTTGAAAGCATTGAGCTTTTTTCCAAGGATGCCGATCTTCTCGTTCATGAAGCTCTTAACAATGAGATGGTGCAGCTCATCACGAACGCGCTGAATAAAGCGGGCGGCGAGCGGCTCGGCAAGATGGCGCATGATACGCTCGACTATCACGTCTCGCCTGTTGATGCGGCCATGATAGCCAGGGATGCCAATGTGAAGCTTCTGGTGTTTACGCATATCGTGCCACCGCTGCCGACAGCACTGTCGGAACATATGTTCATGCGCGGTGTGGCAGAGGTGCGCGGAGCGGGCGATACAAAACTCGGGCATGACGGGATGCTGATTTCGATGCCTGCGGGTTCGGATAAGATTGTGGTTTCGGATTTGAAGTGAGCTTGCTTTTGTAAAAAAGAAACCCCGGCATCTTCGATAGGATGCCGGGGTTTTTTGTTTTGTTTAATTCAGCGCAGGTGGGTGTCGGTTGCGTTGCTGCTGCCGGCGATGGCGTCGGATGGCGGGGTGTAGGTCGGCCATTTTCCGTCCGCAGGCATGTGGACTTCACGCGCGTAGAACATGTGATGGGCGATTTGCGTGAGGGCAATCGCGTCGCGCATGGTTTCCGTGTCGGGCTTTTCAGGCGTGAGCGGCGTGAGCCCGGCCTCGAATGTGTAGCCCAGTGTCGGTTCGTTGGGGAGCAGCACGGCGACGTGGCCGGGTTTGGCAAAGGCGACCGAGAAATTATGCGCCGTTGAACTCCATCCGCCATTGGAGGGCTCGATGGTGAGATCCTTGCCGAAGAAGGGGCTCACATAAGAGAAGCCCAATTCGCCGAGCAGGGTCGGGATCAGGTCGATCTGTGCGCCCATTGTGGTGATGGTGCGGGGGGCGATGTTTTTCGGGCTGTAGATCACAACGGGAATGCGCATGTCCTGCAAAGGCACTTGCGCGGCACCGTTGATCTTCTCGCTGTGGTCGGCGACGAAAACAAACACCGTATTGTCGAACCATTTGTGCGTTTTGGCGCGTTCGATGAAATCGCCGTAAGCCCAATCAGCATAATGCGCAGAATTGTAACGCTGTTGCCAATCGGGATTTTGCTTCACGTGATTCTCGGGGAAGCGATAGGGGCGGTGATTGGAAACCGTCATCATGGTGAGAAGGATCGGCTTGCCTGACGCCTGCATATCATCCATGCGGGCGAGCGCCTCGGTGTAGAGATCCTCGTCGGAGACGCCCCATGCGGTTGTGTAGCTGTCATGGCGGATGAAGCTCTGATCCCAGACGGGGTTGAAGCCGATGCTGGACCAATAGGTGCCCATATTGTCGAAAATGGCATGACCGCCATAAAGCACGGATGTCTGATAGCCGAAGCTCTGCAGGAGGAAGGGCAGCGAATACATGTCTTTGGATTCGTCACGCCGCGCTGTTGAGATGCCCGGAATGGGGGTGAAGCCTGTTTCTGTTGCTTCCAGCCCGCGCACGGTGCGGTCGCCTGAGGCATAGATATTGGTGAAGGAGAGACTTTCTTTTGAAAGCTTGTCCAAAGCCGGTGTGAGGGTGAGGCCGGTTTTATTGTCGAGCACATCGACGAATTTCGAGCCGAAGCTTTCATTCGTCACGATGACGATGTTGAGTTTCTTCGGCGCGGTGCCGTTGTTGACGTAGCGCAGGATCGACCGTTTGGTATCGGGGTCGAGGAAGGTTGTGTTTTTCTGGGCGACCAGCGCGCGGGTGCGGATGATGGCCTCATGCTCGTCAATGGTCGGGTAGATGCCGTCATATTCCTGATCATTGGTCATGCTGGCCGAGATGATCGTGCGCCAGCCATTGTCAGAGAGCTGATTGATTTCGCGATTGGCGCTGACCGAGAAGGGGAGTGCCGAGGCCGCGCCGTAAGTGGCAAGGACAAGAACGGCGCCGATACCAAGCTCGCGCAGGCGTGTGCCTTTTGGCATGGGTGTTTGCAGCGCGGCAGAGACGGGGCGGCGGATGAACCAGATGACGGCGAGCGTCGCGGCAATGACCATCGGCAGATAGAGCGCGATGTTGAAGGATTGTTGCAGATTGCCGATCACTTCGCGCGGGAACATGAGGTAGTAGAGCGCGATGCCGTTGAGGCGGCTGT
The DNA here is from genome assembly GCA_030645235.1 of Parvibaculum sp. Taxonomy (GTDB): domain Bacteria; phylum Pseudomonadota; class Alphaproteobacteria; order Parvibaculales; family Parvibaculaceae; genus Parvibaculum. Next base: position 53,301 of record JAUSMV010000032.1, read on the forward strand.
CGAACTCATCCCAGAAAAGCACTTCGGCAATGGCGCTGAACATCAGAAGGAAGATGCCAAGCGCGACAAAGCCGATGAGCACACCGCGACCCCAGCGCGAGGGCCAGGCCTGACCGCGCAGGTTGAAGAGGACAGCAAAGACGAGAGCGAAAATGGCGGCGACTGCGAGATCATGAACTGCGCCGGCGGCAAGGGCCTCGAAGATGTCGCCTGAGCTGCGTTCACTTGCCTTGGTGGCCAGCACCGTCAGAAGGAAGAGGCGGAGCACTGTGAAAGAGGCAAAGGCAGCAAGGCCCAACTGAAGGGCGAGGCGCGCGCGCGGGCTGATGTGAGCAAAACGGGCGCGCAGGCCGGAAACGAAACGCGACATGGTACATCCTTCAACAATGGTTCCGCCCAGGGTTTCGCCTGGGGGGCCCCCGGCGAAGTTCCTCCCGGAACCCGTACCGCTCTGAGACAGTCGAGAGCAACGCCGGTATTTGTGCTCCTACTGTCACTTGAATGCAACGGTTGAAAATAAAATTTTCGGGTTTGGTGAAAATGTCGCTGGTCCGGCGCAGGACGGGCGCGGTGCGGCGGATGCGGACGCAGGGTCAGGCTCCCTCCCTCATTTACCGGCCTATCTGCTTCAATTAATTGATGGTTCTGTCAGTAGATCTGCGGTATCGAAGAAGTGAACCTAAATTCACCACTTTGCGATTGCATGCGACATTTTGGATGCTATAACCGCTGCCAATAAGGTCCACGCCTTCGGGCGCTTTTATTATGCGGCGTCCGGGCAGCCACCCTTCCCGACAGATTGGGCACACGAGAATGAATATCCACGAATATCAGGCGAAAGCCGTGCTTGCGAAATATGGCGTGCCGGTTCCCAAGGGCGGGGCGGCGTTCAGCGCCGATGAGGCGGTGGCAGAAGCCAAGAAGCTCGGTGGTCCGGTCTATGTCGTGAAGGCGCAGATCCATGCCGGTGGTCGCGGCAAGGGCGGCGGCGTCAAGGTCGTGAAATCGATCGATGATGTGAAGGCGGAAGCAACCCGCATGCTGGGTATGACGCTCGTCACACATCAGACCGGCCCTGCCGGCAAGCTCGTGCAGCGCATTTATGTGGAAGAGGGTTCCGACATTAAGCGCGAACTTTATCTCTCCATCGTTGTGGACCGCGAAACATCGCGCGTCTCGTTCATTGCCTCGACCGAAGGCGGCATGGACATTGAAGAAGTGGCGCATAAGACACCTGAGAAAATTCTCTCTTTCTCGGTTGATCCGGCCTCCGGCATCCAGGCGTTTCATGGTCGCAAGATTGCCTATGCTCTGGGCCTGGACGGCGATCAGGTGAAGCAGGGCGTCGCGCTCATCCAGAACCTCTACAAAGCTTTCACCAGCGAAGATATGTCGATGCTGGAAATCAATCCGCTTGTCGTGACCGGCGCGGGTGATCTCATCTGCCTTGATGCGAAAATCGGTTTCGATTCAAACGCGCTCTACCGCCACAAGGATATTCTGGCGCTGCGTGATTTGACGGAAGAAGATCCGGCTGAAGTTGAAGCGTCGAAATATGATCTCAACTATATCAAGCTTGACGGTCAGATCGGCTGCATGGTGAACGGCGCAGGCCTTGCCATGGCGACGATGGATATTATCAAGCTCTATGGATCGGCACCCGCGAACTTCCTCGATGTGGGTGGCGGCGCGACCAAAGAAAAAGTCACCGAAGCGTTCAAGATCATTCTGTCGGACAAGAATGTCGAAGGCATTCTCGTCAACATTTTCGGCGGCATTATGCGTTGCGATATCATCGCGGAAGGTGTTGTGGCAGCGGCCAAAGAAGTGAAGCTTTCGGTGCCGCTCGTTGTGCGCCTTGAAGGCACCAACGTTGATCTCGGCAAGAAGATCATGGCTGAGAGCGGCCTTCCCATTATTTCTGCAGACAACCTCGCCGACGCGGCTGAGAAGATCGTCAAAGCCGTGAAGGAGGCCGCATAATGTCGGTTCTGGTTGGTAAGAATACGAAAGTCATTTGTCAGGGCTTTACGGGTAATCAAGGCACGTTCCATTCAGAGCAAGCCATTGCCTATGGTACCAAGATGGTCGGCGGGACCTCGCCCGGCAAAGGCGGCACGACGCATCTCGGCCTTCCCGTTTTCAACACAGTCGGCGAAGCGGTTGAGCGCACGGGCGCGACGGCGTCCGCCATTTATGTGCCGCCGCCATTTGCGGCTGATGCGATTTTGGAAGCGATCGATGCGGGCATCGAGCTTGCCGTTTGCATCACCGAAGGCATTCCGGTGCTCGACATGGTGCGTGTGAAGCGCGCGTTGCAGGGCTCCAAGACACGCCTTGTCGGTCCGAATTGCCCCGGCGTCATCACGCCCGGCGAATGCAAGATCGGCATTATGCCCGGTCACATTCACAAGCGCGGCTCGGTCGGCATTGTCTCGCGTTCGGGCACGCTGACCTATGAAGCCGTGGCGCAGACCACAGCGGCGGGTCTCGGCCAGACCACCTGCATCGGCATTGGCGGCGATCCCGTCAACGGCACGAACTTTATTGATTGCCTCGACTTGTTCCTTGGCGACGACGAGACCACATCTATCATCATGATTGGTGAAATCGCCGGCTCGGCGGAAGAAGACGCGGCTGAATTTCTGAAACGCTCGAAAGTGAAAAAGCCGGTTGTGGGCTTTATCGCGGGCGTGACGGCTCCTCCCGGACGCCGCATGGGTCATGCGGGCGCCATTATTTCAGGCGGCAAGGGCGGCGCGGGCGACAAGATGGAGGCGATGAAGTCGGCGGGTATCCGTGTGGCCTCATCACCGGCATCGCTGGGAACGACTCTGGTTGAGCTGCTCGCCGGTCGCTGAAGGGCGACGGCGAGGGGGGTTGATCTGCTCGCCGGTCGCTGAAGGGCGACGGCGAGGGGCGTTGAGTTGTTGGCAGGTCGTTAACATCTACCCATACGGAGCAATGCCGAAGTTCGGGTTTGCAGGCCGTGTGGTGCTAATGCTTGGCGAATCATCGCTAAAGGGTGAGGATTCGTCTGAGTAAAATAAAGAGCTTGTTGATCTTGTTGGCGTAGCTTGACGCCCAAGATTGGCAAAGGAATTGCGCCTTATTCACCAGGTGGCCTTCGGGATGAAGCCCGGAGCCCTGCCGACGATAGGCTGAAAGACATGACGGAAGACAGCGCCCGTAACAGGGCCGAACAAAGCTCCTTTCTCAGCGGTGCCAATGCCGCCTTTGTGGAGGAGCTTTATGCGCGCTTCACAGAGAATCCCAATTCAGTGGATGCCGAATGGCAGACCTTCTTTGGCTCGCTCGGCGATGCGCAAGAGACAGTGCTCAACGAAGTTAAGGGTCCCTCATGGGAACGCGCTGACTGGCCGCTTCATGCGAACGGCGAATTGGTCAATGCACTCGATGGCAACTGGCCGGAGCCTGACCAGAAAATCGGTGAAAAAATTGTAACCCGCGCTGCAAAAACGGGTGGCGCTTCGGAATCTGAAATTCGCGCCGCGACACTCGACTCGGTCCGCGCGCTGATGATGATCCGCGCTTACCGTATTCGCGGGCATCTCGACGCTGACGTTGATCCGCTGCAGCTGCGCCCCAAATCACAGCATCCGGAATTGCAGCCGGAGAGCTACGGCTTCGGGCCGGATGATCTGGATCGCCCGATCTTTATCGATCATGTGCTCGGGCTTGAGACGGCGACGATCCGCCAGATGCTCGATATTTTGCGCCGGACCTATTGCGGCACGATCGGCGTCGAGTTCATGCATATCGGGGACCCCGAAGAAAAAGCATGGATTCAGGAACGCATTGAAGGACCGGACAAGGAAGTCACCTTCACCGATATGGGCCGTATCGCGATTTTCGATAAGCTGATTGCGGCGGAAGGCTTTGAGCGTTTTTCCGGTGTCAAATATATCGGCACCAAACGCTTTGGTCTTGATGGCGCGGAAGCGATGATCCCGGCGCTTGAACAGATCATCAAGCGCGGCGGCAATCTCGGCGTCAAAGAAATCGTGCTCGGCATGGCGCATCGCGGCCGTCTGAACGTGCTCGTTAATGTGATGTCGAAACCTTACCGTGCGATTTTCCATGAGTTCAAAGGCGGCTCGGCGAATCCTGAGGATGTCGATGGCTCCGGCGACGTGAAGTATCACTTGGGTGCTTCATCGGATCGTGAGTTTGACGGCAACAAGGTTCATCTGTCGCTGACAGCGAACCCCTCGCATCTCGAAATCGTTGATCCGGTTGTGCTCGGTAAAGCGCGCGCGAAACAGGACCAGTTGCATGACGGCGCACGCGGTTCGGTGATCCCGCTGCTCATTCACGGCGACGCGGCCTTTGCGGGTCAGGGCGTTGTGGCCGAGTGTCTCGGTCTTTCGGGTTTGAAGGGGCACCGCACCGGCGGCTCCATCCATTTCATCATCAACAATCAGATCGGTTTCACGACGAGCCCGATTTTCTCGCGCTCGTCGCCTTATCCCTCTGACGTTGCCAAGATGGTGCAGGCACCGATTTTCCATGTGAACGGGGACGATCCGGAAGCCGTGGTGCATGCGACAAAGATCGCGACGGAGTTCCGTCAGCGCTTCAACAAGCCGGTTGTGGTGGACATGTTCTGCTATCGCCGCTTTGGTCACAATGAAAGCGATGAGCCGAGCTTCACGCAGCCGCTCATGTATAAGAAAATCCGCAGTCATCCGACGACGCTGGAAATCTATACCAAGCGCATCGTGGAGAGCGGGCTTCTTACGCAGGAGCAGGCGGATCAGCATATCGAAGCGTTCCGCGCCGAGCTTGAAACTGAATATGAAGCGTCGAACAATTTTCGCCCCAACAAAGCCGACTGGCTTGACGGGCGCTGGGCGGGGCTTGGCCGCGCCGAGGGCGAAGCGCATCGCGGCGAGACGGGCGTTGATCTCAAATTGCTGAAAGAGATCGGCACGAAACTCGCGACGGTGCCTGAAGGGTTCAACATCCACAAAACCATCCAGCGTTTCATGGATAACCGCGCCAAGATGATCGAGACCGGCGAGGGGATCGACTGGGGCATGGCCGAGGCGCTCGCTTTCGCCACGCTGATGCAGGAAGGGTTCAAGGTTCGTCTGTCGGGTCAGGATTCTGAACGCGGGACTTTTGTGCAGCGTCATTCAGTGTTGAACGATCAGGAAACCGAAGACCGCTACATCCCGCTCAATCATGTGGCCGAAGGTCAGGCGCAATACGAAGTCATCAATTCGATGCTGTCTGAAAATGCCGTGCTCGGATTTGAATATGGCTATTCACTCGCCGAACCCAATGCGCTCACGCTTTGGGAAGCGCAGTATGGCGACTTTGCCAATGGCGCGCAGGTTGTGGTCGATCAGTTCATCTCATCGGGTGAACGCAAGTGGCTGCGTATGTGCGGTCTCGTGATGCTCTTGCCGCATGGCTATGAAGGGGCGGGACCGGAACATTCGTCAGCCCGCCTTGAGCGCTATCTGCAGATGTGCGCGGAAGACAATATGCAGGTCGCAAACTGCACGACGCCGATGAACTATTTTCACATCTTGCGTCGGCAGATGCACCGCAAATTCCGCAAGCCGCTTATCATCATGACGCCGAAGAGCTTGCTGCGTCACAAGCGCGTGCATTCAAAGATTGAAGAGTTCGGCCCTGACAGCACCTTCCACCGCGTGCTCTGGGACGATGCGCAGATGCTGAAAGGCGAGAAGATCAAACTCGTCAGCGACGACAAGATCAAGCGTGTCGTCCTGTGCACGGGTAAGGTCTATTACGATCTTTATGAAGAGCGCGAGAACCGCGAGATCAACGATGTGTATCTGATGCGCGTTGAGCAGCTTTATCCGTTCCCGGCAAAATCGCTGATGACGGAATTGTCGCGCTTCAAACAGGCTGAAATTGTCTGGTGTCAGGAAGAGCCCAAGAACATGGGGGCCTGGCAATTCATGGAACCCAATATTGAATGGGTTCTTGATCAGGTCGGCGCACGCTATCGCCGCGCAAAATATACGGGCCGTCCGGCCTCAGCGGCGACCGCTGTGGGCCTTATGAGCAAACATATCCAACAGCTCAATCAGCTTCTGGCTGATGCGCTGAAGGTCGATTGATTTATCTCTGAAAGGCGAAGACGAGCATGGCCACCGAAGTCAAAGTGCCGGCACTGGGCGAAAGCGTGACGGAAGCAACTGTTGCGCAATGGTTCAAGAAGCCCGGCGATCAGGTCACTGTGGACGAGCCGCTGGTGGAACTTGAAACCGACAAAGTGACGGTGGAAGTGCCGGCACCGGCGTCCGGCGTTTTGTCCGAGCTGCTGATTGAGAGCGGCACCACCGTTGAGATCGGCGCCATTCTCGCGACCATCGGCGAAGGCACGGGCAAAGTGTCCGCCGGTAAACCTGCGCCGAAGAAAGCGGAAATTGCACCGGCGCCTGCGCCCGCGCCCGTTGCAGCAAAACCTGTTGCGACACCGCCAGCCCCAGTGGCTGCTGCGGTAGCTGTGCCCGCTTCCGCACAAGCGCCTGCCGTGCGTCGTCTTGTTGAAGAAAACAATCTTGATGCGTCAAAGATTGCAGGCACGGGCCGCGATGGCCGCGTGACGAAGGGCGATGCGATGGCTGCTGCTGCCGCGCCCGCACCTGCTGCACCGCTTGCGGTTCGTGCGCCTGTCGAACAAAGCGCACGCGAAGAACGCGTGAAGATGACGCGTCTGCGCAAGACCATCGCGACGCGTCTGAAAGAAGCGCAGAACACGGCTGCCATGCTCACCACATTCAATGAAGTGGACATGTCGGCGATCATGGCGCTTCGGAATGAATACAAAGCCGTGTTTGAAAAGAAGCATGGCGTGCGCGTCGGCTTCATGGGCTTCTTTGTGAAGGCCTGCGTCGCCGCGCTCAAAGAAATTCCCGCCGTCAACGGTCTCATCGACGGCGACGATATTGTTTATAAAAACTATTACAATATCGGCGTGGCGGTCGGCACGGATAAAGGTCTTGTCGTTCCTGTTTTGAAAGAAGCGCAGGATTATTCCTTCGCGGATATTGAAAAAGCGATCAATGACTTTGGCAAGCGTGCGCGCGATGGCGCGTTGAAGCTCGAAGAATTGCAGGGCGGCACGTTCACGATTTCAAACGGCGGCGTCTATGGTTCGCTGATGTCAACGCCCATTCTCAATGCGCCGCAATCAGGTGTTTTGGGTATGCACAAGATTCAGGATCGCCCGATGGTGGTTGGTGGTCAGATTGTGGTGCGTCCGATGATGTATCTGGCGCTTTCCTACGATCACCGCATTGTGGACGGCAAAGAGGCTGTGACATTCCTTGTGCGCGTTAAAGAAACATTGGAAGACCCGCAGCGCCTGTTGCTCGATCTTTGATTTTCTACTTTTTTGATATTTTCCGGAGCAAATAAAATGGCCGATCAGTTTGACCTCGTCGTGATCGGTGCCGGACCCGGTGGCTATGAATGTGCGATCAAGGCCGCGCAGCTTGGATTGTCGGTCGCCTGCGTTGAAAAGAATCCGACGTTGGGCGGTACCTGTCTCAATGTCGGCTGCATTCCTTCAAAAGCGCTGCTGCATGCGTCTGAGCTTTTCGCAGAAGTGACACATGCGTTTCCGGGCATGGGCATTGAAGTCGGCACGCCGAAGATCAACATCAAACAATTTCTCGCCTTCAAGGATGAAGCGGTTGACGGCAACACCAAGGGTATCGAGTTCCTCTTCAAGAAGAACAAGATCGAATGGGTGAAGGGCGAAGGCTCGGTTGTCGGCACTGGCAAAGTGAAGGTCGGTACGCGGACACTTGAAGCCAAGCATATTGTCATCGCCACGGGGTCTGACGTGGCGCGTCTGCCCGGTATTGAAATTGATGAGAAGCAAATCGTGTCATCGACCGGCGCGTTGCTGCTCGACAAAGTGCCGGAGCGCCTGCTTGTGATTGGCGGCGGTGTCATCGGGCTTGAGCTTGGTTCTGTCTGGGGTCGTCTCGGCGCGAAGGTTCAGGTCGTTGAATTTCTCGATGCGATCCTGCCCGGCATGGACGGCGAAGTTGTCAAAAACTTCACGCGCATTCTGAAAAAGCAGGGCTTTGATTTTAAGCTCGGCTCGAAAGTCACCAAGGTTGAAAAGACCAAAGCCGGATTGAAGGTGAGCGTTGAGCCTGCCGCCGGTGGCGCTGCCACTGTGCTTGAAGCTGATGTTGTGCTTGTGGCCGTGGGTCGTATGGCTTTCACCAAAGGTTTGGGATTGGAAGCGGCTGGCATTGCAACAGACAAGCGCGGGCGCGTTGTGGTCGATGCGGCGTATCAGACAAATGTGGCAGGTGTTTATGCGATCGGCGATGTGATCGCGGGTCCGATGCTCGCGCATAAAGCGATGGAAGAGGGCGTCGCTCTTGCTGAGCGTTTGGCCGGTCACTACGGCGCGGTCAACTATGATGTCATTCCGGGTGTTGTGTACACGTCACCCGAAGTCGCTTCTGTCGGCAAGACGGAAGAGGCGCTGAAAGCCGAAGGCGTCGACTATAATGTCGGCAAGTTTCCCTTCACGGCCAATGGTCGCGCGAAGGCGAACAAGACCACCGAAGGCTTTGTCAAAATCATTGCGGATAAGGTCACAGACCGCGTGCTCGGTGTTCACATCATCGGCACGAATGCGGGCGAGCTGATCCAGGAAGCTGTGATCGCGATGGAGTTCGCAGGCTCGTCTGAAGATATTGCCCGTATGTGCTTTGCGCATCCGACATTGTCGGAAGCGGTGAAGGAAGCGGCGCTCGCGGTGACGGGGTCGCCGATCCATATGTAAAGAAGTAAGACCCTCACCCAACCCTCTCCCACTCGCGCGTAAGCGCGAACAGGAAGGAGGGGGAGAGGACTTTTACCTCGCGCGCGGATGGGCCTTGTCATAAACGTCGAGGAGGCGTGTCGCATCGACCTCGGTGTAGATCTGCGTGGTTTTGAGCGACGCGTGGCCCAGCAATTCCTGAATGGTGCGGAGATCGCCGCCGCCTGAGAGAAGGTGGGTGGCGAAGCTGTGGCGCAATGCATGAGGCGTCACGCTGTCTGGCAGTTGCAAGCGGCGGCGCAGATGCGCGACGAGGCCGGAGACTTCGCGCGGGTTGAGGCGGCCGCCGCGAATGCCGGTGAACAAAGGATCGTTCGGGCCGAGACCGTGGGGCGTGAGTTCCAGATATTTTTCAACAGCGTCGCGTGCGACGGGGAGCACGGGCACGAGGCGTTCTTTATTGCCTTTGCCCGTGATGCGCATTGTGTCGGGCAAAGGCGCCAGTCCGCGATGGAGGCTCAGGGCTTCTGCGATGCGCAAGCCGCAGCCATAGAGCAAAGTGAGGATCGCGGCATTGCGGGCGGCGACCCATGGCAGGTCGTCATTTTCGTCTGTTTCGGCGATGAGTTGTTTTGCGTCGCGCGGTGAGAGCGCCTTCGGGATGGCATGCGGGATTTTTGGCGTGCGTAGCGCTTTGAGTGCGGCGGATGAGGCGATGCCGTTGCGGTCGAGATAGCGGAAGAGGGAGCGCAGGGATGATGTGACGCGGGCAAGCGAGCGGCTGGTCAGCCCGTCACGGCGACGCTTGGCGAGGAAGCTGCGGAAATCGCGTAAATGAAGTTCGCGGATCGCGGTCAGGTCAGCGGGGCCGCCCTGGTGGTCGCACAGAAATTCAAAGAAGCTCGCAACGTCGCGGGTGTAGGCGATGAGGCTCAAGGCCGCCAATCGCTTTTCACCCATGAGATGCGCATACCAGTTGCGGAGTTCAGCGCGCAGGTCGGCGCTGGCGACAATCGAGGCTGCCGCCTCGTCGGGTGTTGGCGGAATTAAAGTTGCGGCGGCAGGTCGAGCCATAGGCGCACGCAACGCTCGACGATCCGGGCGAGAAATTCCAGAAGGTCGGCGGCTTGATCGGGGTGGAACTGATCCATGTCGCGGCCACCGAGTGCCAGAAGGCCGGGCGGTGTGACGCGGCTGAATTCGAGACGCACGAGTGCTTCGGAGCGCACTTCATCGGCGCGGTCGCCATAGAGACCGGCTGAGCCCTGCACATTGGCGACGAGGCGATAATCATGTGTGCCGCCCATCATGCGGGCAACGCCGCCGCGCTCAAGCAGGCGAATGCCGATTGTGTCGGCGCGGCTCACATTGCCTGTCGCTTCCATGCAGATGGTGGCAGAGGCCAGACCAAGTGTGCGGGCAAGACCATCGGGCAGCGTGATATATTCAACAAGCGCATCGAAGCTCGGCGCATCAAGCATCGAGAGGGCGGCGGCATGCACCTGTTCGCGTGCGAGTGAATTGAGCGATGACGCTTCGATCAAATCGGTCTGGATGTCGCGCAACGTGCGGACCTGACGCTGCAATTTCGTGATGACGAAAGACTGCATATCGACGACGTTTTCGCCATCGTCGCGCTTGGGCATGAGCTGCGTCAGCAATTCAGAATCATGGAGAACGAAATCAGGATTGAGTAACAGGAAGGCGCGCACGTCACTCGCGTCAAGGCTCGGTGTTGAGCGTTTGATCGGGGCGGCGTCTGCACGGTCGTTATTAAACTCAATCATACTTTTCTCCTGAAGGCCGGAAACACATACAAGGCAAATCACTTATGCCCGATCCGGTTCTGCGCGTATCTTGTCAGCAAACCACTTTTTAGAAGTTAAAAGGCATGGTTTACATCGTCATAAATTCAGAGAATTTTTTGTCCCGTTTTTTGCCAATCGGCTAAGAACTGTTCAAGACCCTTGTCTGTTAACGGATGAGCAATCAAGCCGCGCAACACGGCAGGGGGGACTGTTGCAACGTCGGCACCGATAAGGGCGACATCTTTCACGTGGTTTGCGGTGCGGATGGAAGCGGCGAGAATCTCCGTGTCGAAACCATAATTATCATAAATGGTTCTGATCTCTTCGATCAGCTCAAGCCCGTCGAGGTTAATGTCGTCCAAACGTCCGATGAAGGGTGAGATGAATGTTGCGCCGGCTTTGGCGGCGAGCAGTGCCTGATTGGCCGAGAAGCAGAGCGTCACGTTGACCATGATGCCTTCATCGCTCAACACTTTGCAGGTTTTGAGACCGTCCCATGTCAGCGGCACCTTGACGGCGATATTGGGTGCAAGCTGCGCGAGCTTGTGGCCTTCCTTGAGCATCGTGGCGTGATCGAGCGCTGTTACTTCGGCGCTGACAGGGCCTTCCACAATGGTGCAAATCTCGGAGACGACTTCGATGAAGTTGCGGCCCGACTTGGCGATGAGCGAGGGATTGGTTGTCACGCCGTCCAGCATGCCGGTGGATGCCAGATCTTTGATATCGGCGATGTCGGCTGTATCCACAAAAAATTTCATGCTTTTGTCAGTCTCTGTCTGTCGTGTGATGAACGTCGCTTGCCCCAAGGCAGGCATGACAATCGTTCTTGCCGCCAAGTGCAATAAGTCTTTCGTTAACGGCAGGATTTTGTTCGCTTGCGTGACATGGAAGGCAAGCGACCGGCCAAACGAATCGGATGCGGAATGGTGGCGTGTGAAGTTTGGAGCCTATAGGTTCAGCTTGGCTTTTTAACTTTTGGAAATGATGAGCATTAACCCTCAATCGCGGACAGTCTCTGTGCTGGTGCCTCTGGCGCTGCCGGAGCCTTATGACTATGCGGTGCCTGACGGGATGCATGTCGAATTGGGGTCTTATGTTGTTGTGCCCCTGGGCGCGCAAAGGCTGATCGGTGTTGTCTGGGGCGAGGGCAGCGGAAAATTCGATCAAAAGAAACTCAAAAGCATTATTGAGGTGATGGAGGCGCGCGCCATGACGGCGGGGTTGCGTCAGTTCATTGACTGGATGGCGGGTTATACGCTCAACGCGCGCGGCAGTGTGCTGCGGTTGGCGCTCCGCTCGCCCGCTGCGCTGGAGCCTGCGCGGGTGCGTGTGGCGTACCGGCTGACGGACAAGCGGCCCGCGCGGATGACGCCTGCGCGCGAACGTGTGGTGGCGCATCTGGCAGATGAGTTCCTGCGCACGATCCGCGAGATCGCGGATGAGACCGGCGTGTCTGACGGTGTGGTGCGGGGGCTGGTTGAAGCGGGTACGCTGTCTGCCGTTGAGATGCCTGCAGATGCGGATTTTCCCGGGATTGAATTTGAGGCGCATGGTAAGCCGCTGTCGGATGAGCAGCAGCTTGCGGCTGATCTTTTATGCGAGCGGGTGAGAGCGCAAAAATATGCGGGCGTGTTGCTTGACGGCGTGACGGGATCGGGCAAGACGGAAGTTTATTTTGAAGGCGTTGCCGAGGCTTTGCGGCTTGGCAAACAGGCGCTCATTCTGTTGCCGGAAATTGCGCTGACCTCGCAGTTTCTCAGCCGGTTCGAAGCGCGGTTTGGTGTGAAGCCTGCCGAATGGCATTCAGAGCTTTCAACGCGGGAGCGCGCGCGGGTGTGGCGCGGCGTATCCGAGGGACGTGCGCGCGTTGTGGTTGGTGCGCGGTCAGCATTGTTCTTGCCGTTTGCGGATTTGGGTCTCATCGTTGTTGATGAGGAGCATGAGGCGGCCTTCAAGCAGGATGAAGGCGTCAATTATCATGCACGCGATATGGCCGTGGTGCGCGCCTCTTTAAGCGGTTTTCCGATTGTGCTGAGTTCGGCAACGCCCTCGCTTGAGACGGTGGTGAATGTCGAGCAGGGGCGCTATGAGCGTGTTGCACTCACTGAGCGGCACGGCGTGGCGGAGCTCCCCAACATCAGCGCGATTGATATGCGCCAAGACCCGCCGGAGCGGGGACAATGGCTCGCGCCGAAACTCGTTGAAGAGATTGCCAAGGCTTTTGCGGCGGGTGAGCAGTCGATGCTGTTTCTCAATCGTCGCGGTTATGCGCCGCTGACTTTATGCCGGACCTGCGGACACCGGATTGAATGTCCGCAATGTTCGGCCTGGCTTGTCGAGCATCGCTTTCGTAAGGAATTGGTCTGTCATCATTGCGGCTATACGTCGGGCGTGCCGAAAAACTGCCCGTCATGTAATGCCGAAAATTCATTGGTTGCTTGTGGTCCCGGTGTCGAGCGCATTGCTGAAGAAGTCGCCGAGAAATTCCCTGAAGCGCGGGTCGCACTTTTGTCGAGTGATGCGCTTCGCGGGCCGCAATCACATGAGGAGGCGTTTCGCGCGGTTGAGGCGCGCGAAGTGGACATCATTATCGGGACGCAGATTGTCGCCAAGGGGCATCATTTTCCGTGGCTCACCGTGGTGGGCGTCGTCGACGCTGATCTGGGACTGGAGAACGGCGATTTGCGCGCGGCGGAGCGCACGTTCCAGCTGTTGCAGCAGGTGGCGGGACGCGCGGGGCGGGCCGAGCGCAGGGGTCGCGTCTTTCTTCAGACCTATATGCCGGAACATTCGGTGATGCGGGCGCTGATGGCGGGCGACCGCGATGCGTTTTTGGCGCGTGAGAGTGAGGCGCGCGAAAGGGTGAAGCTGCCGCCGTTTGGTCGCTTGGCTGGCGTCGTGGTCTCGTCTGAAAATGCGGCGCTTGCCGTGAGCTTTGCGCGCGAGATGGCGCGCACCGCGCCGCGGGCCGATGATGTTGCGGTTCTCGGACCGGCGCCTGCACCGCTTGCCATGCTCAGGGGCCGCACGCGGCTGCGTTTTCTGGTCAAGACGGGGCGGCACATCAATATACAGGCCTATATGGAAGCCTGGTTGTCGCCGTTGAAAGTGCCTGCCCCCGTCCGCGTCTCTGTGGATATCGACCCGTACAGTTTTTTGTGAGCTCAAAAACCCGCAAAATTATGGCCCAAAATGCCGCATCGCGGCCATTTTGGGGGCGGGGTTGTTGCGCCGCCCTAGTCCATGTGTTACCTAACGCGCGGCTTTGAGAGAGGCGGGCCACCGCACCATCTTGAGGTCTAAAATAAGTCAACGATTTCAAGTGGTTAGCCTGATGGGTTTTGTGCCTCTCAGGGGATATTCACGGAAACTCAAGCGAGCCTCAATTTGGCATCCGAACATCACGTTTCAGGTATGGCTGGTCGCTACGCAACGGCGCTCTTTGAGCTTGCCGAAAGCGCAGGCAACCTTGACGCAGCGGCAAGCGATCTTGCCACTATCGCTGGTCTCATCAAAAAGAGCGACGATCTGCGTCGCCTCGTACAAAGCCCCGCTTACGGCGCTGATGCGCAGGGTCGCGCCTTTGCGGCGGTCCTTGCCAAAGCCGAAATCAAAGGGCTTGTCGCCAATTTCATCGGTCTTGTCATTCAGAACCGCCGCTTGTTTGCGCTGCCTGAAATGATCACCGGGTTTAACGGCCTTCTCGCTGCCAAGCGCGGCGAAGTTTCAGCCGACGTCACGTCTGCTCATCCCCTCTCGGATGGTCAGCTTCAAAGCCTCAAAGCGTCTCTCAAGACGGCGACAGGCCGCGATGTTCAGATTAATGCCAAAGTCGAGCCTTCCCTTCTGGGCGGTCTCATCGTCAAGGTCGGGAGCCGGATGATCGATTCGTCTCTCAAGACCAAACTCACTTCTCTCAAGCTCTCAATGAAAGAGGCCTCCTGATGGACATTCAGGCTGCGGAAATTTCCGCAATCCTCAAGCAGCAGATCCAGGGTTTTGGCGCGGAAGCGCAAGTATCCGAAATCGGCCAGGTGCTCTCCGTCGGTGACGGTATTGCCCGCGTTTACGGTCTCGACAACGTCCAGGCGGGCGAAATGGTCGAGTTCCCCGGCGGCGTGCGCGGCATGGCGCTCAACCTTGAAAGCGACAATGTCGGCGTCGTGATCTTCGGTAATGACCGTGACATTAAAGAAGGCGATACGGTCAAACGTACCGGCTCCATCGTGGACGTGCCCGTCGGCAAGGGCCTCCTTGGCCGCGTTGTCGATCCGCTCGGCAACCCCATCGACGGCAAAGGCCCGATCGTTTCGGACGAACGCCGCCGCGTGGACGTTAAAGCCCCCGGCATCATTCCCCGCAAGTCGGTGCATGAGCCGATGCAAACCGGTCTTAAAGCCATTGACGCTTTGATCCCGATCGGTCGTGGCCAGCGCGAACTCATCATCGGTGACCGTCAGACAGGCAAGACCGCTATTGCCATCGACGCGATCCTCAATCAGAAGCCGCTTAATCAGGGCACTGATGAAAACGCCAAGCTCTATTGCATCTATGTTGCCATCGGCCAGAAGCGCTCGACGGTTGCTCAGATCGTGAAGACGCTGGAAGAAAACGGCGCGCTGCAATACACGATCATCGTCGCCGCGACGGCCTCTGAACCTGCGCCGTTGCAGTTCCTTGCACCCTTCGCGGGCTGCACGATGGGCGAATATTTCCGCGATAACGGTATGCACGGCCTCGTCGTTTATGACGATTTGTCCAAGCAGGCCGTGGCTTACCGCCAGATGTCGCTTCTGCTGCGTCGTCCGCCGGGACGTGAAGCCTATCCCGGCGACGTGTTCTATCTCCATTCCCGTCTGCTTGAACGCGCGGCCAAGCTCAATGATGAAAACGGCAAAGGCTCGCTCACCGCTCTGCCGATCATTGAAACGCAGGCCAATGACGTGTCGGCCTATATTCCGACCAACGTGATTTCGATCACAGACGGTCAGATCTTCCTTGAAACCGATCTCTTCTATCAGGGCATCCGTCCTGCCGTGAACGTCGGTCTGTCGGTGAGCCGCGTGGGTTCATCGGCTCAGATCAAGGCGATGAAGCAGGTTGCCGGCAAGATCAAAGGCGAGCTCGCGCAGTACCGCGAAATGGCCGCCTTCGCTCAGTTCGGTTCCGACCTTGACGCCGCGACACAGCGCTTGCTGAACCGTGGTGCGCGTCTCACAGAACTTCTCAAGCAGAAGCAATTCTCGCCGCTGAAGATCGAAGAGCAGGTCGTTGTGATTTATGCCGGTGTGAACGGCTATCTCGACAAGCTGCCCGTCTCAAGCGTCGGTCGTTTTGAAGAAGAGTTCCTGCGCAATGTGCGCACGAGCCATCCCGGCATCCTCGACGCGATCCGCGACGAGAAGGCCGTTTCGAATGATACGGAAGCTAAACTCAAGGCGGCTGTTGAAGCCTTTGCCAAAGCGTTTGCTTGATCTCGACTAATTAGAACGAAACCGGGTAACGGCCTATGGCGAGCCTTAAAGACCTTAGAAACCGCATCGCGAGCGTGAAGTCGACGCAGAAAATCACCAAAGCCATGCAGATGGTGGCGGCGGCAAAACTGCGTCGCGCTCAGGAAGCGGCTGAAGCGGCCCGTCCCTATGCAACACGCATGGACGGCGTGATGGCGAACCTCGCATCCGGCATGGCCGGTCGTGCGGGCGCGCCGGCACTTCTCGCCGGTACAGGCCGCGATCAGGTTCATCTTGTGATCGTGGCGACGGCGGATCGTGGTCTCTGCGGTGGTTTCAACTCGTCGATTTCGCGTCTCGCGCGTGAGCATATCTATCATCTCATCCGCGACGGCAAGACGGTGAAGGTTGTCACTGTCGGTCGTAAGGGCCGTGATGCGCTGAAGCGTTTGTTCGGCGATAAGTTCGTTAAGTCGTTTGAGTTCTCAGGCGTTCGTCAGGTCGGCTTCACGCAGGCCGAAGACATTGCAAACTACGTTCTCTCATCCTTTGAGGCGGGCGAGTTTGATGTGGCGACGATGTTCTTTTCGAAATTCGTCAATGTCGTGACGCAGATCCCGACAGCCCAGCAGCTCATTCCGGCGAGCGTGCCCTCGACAGGTGCCGCAAGCGGGGCCGAGCTTAACGGCGCTGTTTATGATTACGAACCCGATGAAGCGGAAATCCTGAAAGACCTGCTGCCGCGCAATCTCACGGTGCAGATTTTCAAGGCGCTTCTCGAAAATGTCGCCGGTGAATTCGGTGCCAAAATGTCGGCCATGGATAACGCCACGCGTAACGCAGGCGAGATGATCAAGAAACTGAACATCACGTATAACCGTTCACGTCAGGCGATGATCACCAAAGAACTGATCGAAATTATTTCGGGTGCAGAAGCCCTCTAAGATACTTCCCCGTTCTGGGGTCCCGGAGACGGGAAGATTAAAGGAAATGCTATGAGCAAAGCAGTCGGAAAGATCGCCCAAGTCATTGGCGCCGTCGTGGACGTTGAGTTCCCCGACAATCTGCCCGCCATTCTGAACGCGCTGGAAGTGACCAATAACGGTCAGCGTCTGGTGCTTGAAGTGGCGCAGCATCTTGGTGAGAACACAGTTCGCACCATCGCCATGGACACAACCGAAGGTCTCACACGTGGCGACGAAGTGCGCGACACGGGTTCGGCGATCTCGGTGCCGGTGGGCGATGGCACACTCGGCCGCATCATCAACGTCATCGGCGAGCCGGTGGACGAAGCGGGCCCCGTGAAACACGAAGCGCGCCGCGAAATCCATCAGGACGCGCCTGCTTTCGTTGAACAGTCAACCGAAGCTGAAATGCTTGTCACAGGCATCAAGGTCGTCGATCTGCTCGCGCCTTATGCGCGCGGCGGTAAGATCGGTCTCTTCGGCGGCGCGGGCGTGGGCAAGACCGTGCTCATTCAGGAACTGATCAACAACATCGCGAAAGCGCATGGTGGTTATTCCGTGTTCGCCGGTGTCGGTGAGCGCACACGCGAAGGCAACGACCTTTATCATGAAATGATCGAGTCCGGTGTGAACAAGGACCCGCATGAGAATAACGGCGATACGACCGGTTCGAAATGCGCCCTCGTGTTCGGCCAGATGAACGAGCCTCCGGGAGCACGTGCGCGCGTCGCCCTTACAGGCCTCACAGTCGCTGAACATTTTCGCGACAAGGGCCAGGACGTGCTCTTCTTCGTCGATAACATTTTCCGCTTCACGCAGGCCGGTTCTGAAGTGTCAGCGCTCCTCGGCCGTATTCCTTCCGCCGTGGGCTATCAGCCGACATTGGCCACCGACATGGGCCAGCTGCAGGAACGCATCACGACAACAACCAAGGGCTCGATCACGTCCGTGCAGGCCATTTATGTGCCCGCCGACGATTTGACCGACCCTGCACCTGCCGCTTCCTTTGCTCACTTGGACGCGACAACCGTGCTCAACCGTGCGATTTCGGAAAAGGGCATTTATCCCGCCGTGGATCCGCTCGACTCGACCAGCCGTATTCTTGAGCCGCGCGTTGTGGGTCAGGAACATTACGACACAGCGCGTCGCGTGCAGGAAATTCTGCAGCGCTACAAGTCGCTGCAGGACATCATCGCCATTCTCGGCATGGATGAACTGTCGGAAGAAGACAAGCTCGTCGTGACACGCGCCCGTAAGATCGAACGCTTCCTCAGCCAGCCGTTCTTCGTGGCCGAAGTGTTCACAGGTACGCCGGGCGTGCTCGTCGATATCAAAGACACGATCAAAGGCTTCAAGGGTCTCTGCGATGGTGACTATGACCATCTGCCGGAAGCGGCCTTCTACATGGTCGGCACGATTGATGACGCCGTCAAAAAAGCCGAACGCCTCGCCGCTGAAGCTGCTTAAAGAATACCGGGTAAAGTCTCATGGCTGACAAGCTGCATTTCGAACTCGTCTCGCCTGAACGGCTGCTTCTGTCTGAAGCCGTCGATATGGTGACCGTGCCCGGCAAAGAAGGCGACTTCGGTGTGCTGGCCGGTCATGCGCCGGTGATGGCGACACTGCGTCCCGGCGTGATCAACGTCGATGACGCCGGACGCCCGCAGCAGCGCATTTTCGTGCGTGGTGGTTTTGCCGAAGTGACGCCGAAGGGCCTGACCATTCTCGCTGAGAATGCGATCCCGCTGGCGGAGCTCGACGGGGCCATGCTCGATCAGGAAATCGCCAATGCACAGGAAGATGTGACGGACGCGAAATCTGATGAGCGTCGCCAGTCGGCTCAGGAAAAGCTCGATCATCTGAAGCAGCTGCGTCAGGCGATCTGAATATTGTCAGCTGCCTAGGCGGTTGGCGGACAAATCAAGGCGGTGCCCGAGAATGGGCATCGCCTTTGTCATTTCTTGCCACATTTTTTGGTTAGGAAGAGCGCCCTGAGGCGATTCCATTGGCTGGTGGTGCGCTTTTGCCGCAAAAAACGGCACAGCGCGGCTTTGAAGTCGGAATTGTGACAGGCTAAAATTACGGGACGGACCGGCGCAGGTGCCGGGCACTCCAAGGACGGATTGATGAAACGGCACTGGACGCTTGAAGATATACGCTGGCAGGACTTCGACCCCACAAAGGTCGATGCGGGCGTACTCTCGGCTGTCAAAGCGGCAGCCCTCGTCGAGTTCAACGCGCCTGACTATGTGACCTATCTCTGCAATGTTTTTGCCGACCGGCCCGATGTGAAGGAAATGCTCATCGGCTGGGGCAAGGAAGAGATCCAGCACGGGCAGGCGCTGGCACGCTGGGCGGAACTCGCCGACCCCGATTTCAATTTTGACGCGGCCTTCAAACGCTTTCAGGCGGGCTACCGCATTCCGCTTGATGAAGTGCAGTCGGTGCGCGGCAGCCGCGCGGGCGAGCTTGTGGCGCGTTGCGTCGTTGAAAGCGGCACGTCGTCCTATTATACGGCCATCAAGGATGCGACGGACGAGCCCGTGCTCAAACAGATCGTGGCCAATGTGGCGGCAGATGAGTTCCGTCACTACAAACTTTTCTATGAACAGTTCAAAACGCTGGACGAGGCTCTGCCCTCGCGGCTGCGGCGCGCGCAAATCGCGCTGGGCCGTGTGTCGGAAGCTGATGATGATGAGCTCTCATATGCCTATTACGCCGCCAATGCGGCAGACGACGGCAGCGTGCCTTATGAGCGTGCGCAATTTGCCAAGGCTTACGAAAAAAGCGCCTTCTCTCTCTATCGCCGTCAGCATACGGATCGTCTTGTGGCCATGGTCGGCAAGGCTATCGGCGTGAAGCCGCACGGGGTGTTGATGCGCGTTGTGGCGTCGGGCGTTTGGGCCTTCTGGCGCTTCCGGGTCTGGCGCCTGCGCGCTGTTTCGATCTGAGGATCAGCCCGCTTTGGGCAGCCAATCGGGGGTGACGCCGTCGCCCTTGGCATTGCGCAAATCAAAATAAAGCAGTGAATTTTTCGTGCCGCTTGCGCCATAGGCGGTGGCGAGCGCGGGTGCGCGCGATTGCGAAGTTGCGCCGATGTCTGCGCCACGGAGAATCGATTGGCCGCGCGCGACGTCGAGGCGGTCAAGACCGGCGATGATGAGCTGCTGACCGTTCTTCATACGGACAATGACGATGCCGCGATAGCCTTTGAAGTCACCGGCATACATGACTTTGCCATTGACCGGGCTTTGCACGGTGCAGGCAGGCTCGACGATGAGGGCGATGCCGGACTGGCGCTGGCTTGATGATTTTTGTGCGGCGGGCACAGGCGGCAGGATGCGGGCGCTGCCCTGACGATTGAGCGTGGTGGCGCCACGCGTATCGACCGTGCAGGCGGCGGCGGCCAGCGTGGTGGTGGCGCGGGCGGGTGCGGCATCGGGTTTTGCGCGGGCGGCGCTGAGCGGCAAGGGGGCCTTTGGCGCGCGCGCTATGGGTCGCGGTGGTGTTGCGCGGATGACAGCGGAAGGATTGATCGAGGCGGTTTCGAGCCTGTCATTGTCGATATCAAAACCGGCGGCACCGGCGGCACCGGCGGCACCGGCGGCGAGATCGGCGCAGATGGCGCGATATTGCGCGGGCCAGCCCGGATCGGTGCGGCCTCTGACGCAATCCCCGAGATTCATGTCGGCAGGTTCGTTGGTGGCAAAGCGATTGAGACCATCGCGGTCGAGGGCCTCGGCATAGTCGGCAAATTGCAGTGCGCCGGCACCGGCAATGCCGAAAGCAAAGGCGATGAGGGAACGCGCGAGCAAGGTCATGACGACATCCGGCGGGCGGGCGCGTGCTCGGCAGGCTGGTGATGCCGCGCGGTGCTCAGGGAAGGCATGGTGGCGAGGGCCGCATTGATGCTCGCCAAGAGATCGGAACGGCGGAAGGGTTTGGCGAGCACGCCGATCGCACCCAAGTGGCGCGCGCAGCTCAGCGGATCGAAGGAGGGAAAGAGACGGCTGCCGCCCGACATGACGAGGACCGGTGTGTCGGGGCTGACGCGGCGTGTTTCGCGCAAGACATCGAGGCCGTCGCGGCCCGGCATGAACATGTCGGTGATGATGAGATCGAAATTTTCGTCCTGAAGTTTGTCGAACGCCGCAAGTGCTTCGCAGCACAGAGTGACGCGGTGACCGGCGCCGGTGATGAAGACATAAAGGAGATCAGCCAGATCAACCGTGTCCTCAACAATCAGAATATTCGCCATAGACCTTATTCCCTCGCTCATTCTCCACCCCTGGAGGACCGCCAGTTGCGGTCTCGTTAATTATAGGTTGCGTGATTTCTCGAATCAGTTCAAAAGCTTAAAAGTCCATGTCTCTGCATATACTTTTGGCGGCAACCTATACTTTGGTAGCCTTTAATATGCGAATGAGCCCCTAGCGCCATCGTCAGGCGCTGCGCGACAATCCCACCTGTTAAACCAAACGCGTCATCTCACCGTTGGCAGACCAACGATGTTTTTTCCAATTTGGCTGACATCCGGAATGTTGCGTCTGGGCGGAAGTCTTGCGCGACGGGAGGCTCAAACCTTATTGAGTTGTCGGGCGTTCTGGTGCCGGCTGCAAATCTGAAGGTGCCCCATGCTGTCGCCTGCCCATGCCTGCTATAGCGAAGACTATTGGCGTGATCGTTGCGGAATGCCGCCACGTGGCGAGGATTACGGGGTGAACGCAGGTGTCCGGTTGCGGGCGCCGGCAAAGGACCGGGGGCTTCCGCGCACGCTGAGGCGGATGGGGATGAGCCTCGCACGGTTGCGCACGCGGATGGGCCACAGCCCGCGGCCTGCGATGTCCGATCATTTCCAGACCGCACATAAGACACAGAGACCGCGTTCGCGCGGGTTGGCCGCCCGTCTCTTCGGCCGCTCGGTGTTGCTGCGTGTGAGTGCGGTTTTGTTTTTTGTCGTCTGGCTTGCGGGGACAGTGATTGTTTTCACCAATCCCGCGCCCGTCGGTGCGTCGCTCAGTGAGGCCTATATGAGCCTTGCGCAGCTATCGCCTGAACCCGTGGTCGAGGGTGCGGCAGCCCTTAAAGGTGTGTTGGCCGGTGATCACGGTGACAGCGTGCAGTTTGACGCGATGCTTGCCAATTATAGTGCTGCTAATGAAGCCGCCCTTGTGGCGCTGCGCGGTTATCTCATCACGGGTAGTGACGGCTTCCGGGCGGAGTGGCGAATGGCGAGCCGCAGGCTCGAGGCTGCGCAGACCGCTATTGAAGTCGACAGCCATCATTGGACGCAAGGCCAGCGCCTCGTCGAATTGCGCGAGATGCGTAAAGGCATTGCCGCTCTTGCGGCCTCGGAGGAGATGCTGGCAGGACTAGCGGCGAGCGCCAATCGTTATCCCGGTCTCCGGCTTTATCGCGATGAA
Source organism: Parvibaculum sp. (assembly GCA_030645235.1). Lineage (GTDB taxonomy): Bacteria > Pseudomonadota > Alphaproteobacteria > Parvibaculales > Parvibaculaceae > Parvibaculum. Next base: position 75,744 of record JAUSMV010000032.1, read on the forward strand.
ACGGAACCGGCGTTGAAATCTGCTGAAATACTGATTGATGAAACGCTGAGGTCGGTGCTGGCGTCGAACTGGATGGGGGCGGCGGCGCGGGTGGATACGCTCGCTCATATTCGCAGCGATCTTGCCAATTTGCGCGCCAGTCTTGCGATCTTCCTGCCGTCGAGTGCGCGTGTGCCGCCTGCCCGTGTGACGGCTGCCTATGCGGCCTTCAAGGCGGGACTGCCGGCGCTTGCCACGCTGCGCGATCAGGTGGCACCTGAAGACCAGAAGCGCATCGACAAAGTGCGCAGCCTGCTTGACGGTGCGGACATACAATTGGCTCAAGTGCTGGCGCTCAAAAAGACGCCGCGTTGGGACTATGCTGATTATACATTCAAGGAAAAAGCCATGCCCTTGTCGGAGAATATTTCGACTATCATCGCAGGCTGGCGGGCGGAGGGTTGAGAAACCAGACGCTGAACGCGCAAGACGCCGGAAATAGCAGGACGGAATTGATGGACAAATCCGATCGGATGCAGACGGACGAAAAGACGACGGTGCAGGACGCAGCCTTCGACGCTGTTGTTTCCTATTCAGAGCGTCTTGCGCATGACGCCAATAATTATATCGGGGCGATCCTGGGGCTGGCCGATGTATTGCCTGCGCTGGCAGATGACAGCGAACAGGTGATGAAGATTGCGACGCGCATTGCCGCCGCCGGTCGCCTGCTGCAGGTCGTAGTCAACCAGGCGTTGTTGCCCGTCTCGCGCCATGCAGATGATTCTTCGCTTGATATGGATGCAGCGCTGGATATTGCCGAGCGGATGGCGAAGCATCTCATCGGTCCGCGCATAGAATTTGAACTCACGCCGCCGCCGGTTGCTGCGACGCTCGCGCTTTCAAAGAGCGAATTCTCGACATTGCTTTTTATTCTGCTGCGCAATGCCTGCGATGCTGCTCTGACATCGGACGGGCATGCACCGCATATTCGTGTGCGGTTTGATGTGCTGGAGGGCGAGGCACTTGTCGCTGAAACGGCGCGTCAGGTGGTGATGCTCGGGCGGATACCGGAGGGCCGCGCCATGGCCTTGCGTGTTGAAGACAACGGGGCGGGGTTTGCGCCTGCGCTGCAGCAAGATATCGGTTCCGTCTTCCGGCCCTTCGTCAGCCATTCGCGGCGCAAATCGGCGCTCGGGCTCGGGCTTAGTTTTGCGGTGGCGATTGCGGAACGGCGCGGCGCGGCGCTGGGCGCTGTGCAAAGTGCCGATACAGGCTTTACGGCCTATCTGCCTTTTGATGAAACGCTGAGTGCCGCCGATATGATTGGTGCGGCACAAGGTGATGAAGCGGCACCGCAGGTGTTGATCGTCGATCCGATGATGCATTGGGGTGCGGCCACGGCGACATTGCTGTCAATCCTCGACTGGCCTGCGCGCCAGCTCGGATCGATTACGGAAGTGGTTGCGGCACTCGATGGCGCACAGCGTCAGCGCCATGTCGTTGTTCTGCGTCTGCCACCCCGAACTGTCACGGCAGATGAGGCCCGCGCTTTGAGCGCCAGTTTTCACGGTCGCTATAATGTTGATCTGGCGTTATTGGTCGGGCCGGTGAACGGGCTTGCGGCAGATGATGCGGCAGCCCTTGCGCTCGGCAATCTGGGCGCGCTGTCGCTGGCGGGCGATGCTGTGCCTGCCGATATCGTCAATTATCTTATTCCGAATATCTGAGGGTTTCCCGTCAGGGTGCGAGATGCTCTTCGTTGAGCAGGCCGGCTTTCAGCGCATAGCTCACCGCCTGCACGCGATTGCGCACATGCAGTTTGGCGAAGATGCGGCTCGCATGCATCTTGATGGTGATTTCCTGCACGCCAAGTTCCCGCGCGATCTCTTTGTTGGAGCCGCCGCCGGCGAGCAATTTCAGAATTTCAATCTCGCGGTCGGTGAGCGCCTTCGTCACCGTCTGGTTCGCGACATTGCGGACATGGGTGTCGCCGTTGCGACCCTGACTCAATGCTGTCTCGACAGGCAGATAGGTGCCGCCGTTGAGGATGACGGAGAGTGCAGAGACAATAGCATTGCCCGGTGATGATTTCGGAATGAAGCCTTTGACACCCAGCGCCAGCACATTATGGACCGTTGCGTCATCAATGCGGCCCGACAGAATGACGATTTTGAGATCGGGATAGGCTGCGCGCAAAGTCTTGATGCTGGGTGCGCCCTCCATGCCCGGCATGTCCCAGTCGAGCACGGCAAGGTCGATGTCTTTGATCTGCGTAAGGATTTTATTGGCGGCAGAAAGATCTGCGACCGCATGAATGCTGACGTCGGGATAAGCGGCCACCAACTGGCGCTCAATCGCGTCCGTAAACAACGGGTGATCGTCGGCAAGCAATATATTCATACAAATGACGCGAAAGTGCTCATGGAAGAAGTCTACTCCGGCCTAATTTGGGGTCAAATGCCTAATGCCTTATGTGTGTTCAGGCATTAATGGCGTCTTCGATTACGCAATTCAACTCGGGTACTTTGGTGGTTGTGCGGAACCTGGGTTCCAGCGGGATCGCAGAACTCATCATGCGCTGGGGTATCAATGCCAGAAACAAGATGAATGTTCGATGAACGCAACTCGTAGATCAGACGCAACAACCGCCCGGATAATGACGTGGCCAGATGACATTATCTCTCGGCGAGGGTGGGTCTTTAGCAATATTCGTGTCAGCGATCTAGGGGTTGTGCCAGCGACATAAACGACGTCACGATACGCTCGTAGATATGTCGCTTGAACGGTACAATCAGCTCTGTGATCTCGGGCAATGGCGCCCAGCGCCAGTCGCTGAATTCCTGATGGTCGTCTGCCGCAAGATCGATGTCGCTGTCGGTGCCCAGAAAACGCATGGCGAACCAGCGTTGTTTCTGGCCGCGAAACTTACCTTTGAGGGCGCGACCGACAAGGTCTGCCGGCAAATCATAGGTAAGCCACTCGTCGATTTCGCCGATGATCTCGACTTTGTCGGGCGACACGCCGGTTTCTTCCCGTAACTCCCGAAAGGCCGCCGCGTCGGGTGTTTCACCTTTGTCGATGCCGCCCTGAGGCATTTGCCATGTGAGGGGACCGACATCGACGATCTGGATGCGGTTGCCGACAAAGACGAGCCCGTCGCGGTTGATGAGCGCCACCCCGACGCAGGGACGGTAGGGCAGGCTTTCAGGATCGGCGGGCTTGTTGTTTTTCGATTTCATAGATTGAGCTTCTAGACCTGAACGATGATGCGGCCAAGTCGGGTGTTGATTGGTCTCACCGCGCCATTGCACTCACGGGCACGAGCGTGACGCCCTTGTCCTTAAGTGTTGCCGCCCAATTGCTGAGTGCATCGACGGTCACGGGAAAGCCTGAGGCGACGCCGACCGCACGGCCTTCGTCCTTGGCGGCGGTTTCAAGCGCCTTGAAAGAACTGGCGATGATCTCGGGGCTTTGTACGGGGTCGATGTTGCGGGTCGCCAGTGCATTGGGCAAAGCGGCATCACCTGCCAGCTTGGGCGCGAGGCTGCGGTTGGACGCACCATTGTCGACATACATGAGGCCGCGCGATTTGACGGCGGAGAGCACGGGAGCAAGCGCGCCGGGTTCGCTCGTGAAGCGCGCGCCCTGATAGTTCATCACGCCGACATAGCCTGTGAAGCGGCTCAGCAACCATTCAAGCCGTCCGACATTGTCGGCGGGCGAGAGGCTTGTCAGGAGCGTATAGGGGCCGGGATCGTTCTGCGGGAAGCCGAAGGGTTCCATTGGCAATTCGACGAGCACTTCATGGCCAGCGTCACGCGCCTTGGTGATCCAGCGTTGCAGATTGCCGCCATAAGGCGCGAAAGAAAGCGTGACTTCCGGCGGCAGGGTCTTGATAGCATGCGCTGTGGCGCTGTCGGAAATGCCGAGGCCCGACACGACGAGCGCGATGCGCGGACCGTTGCCGAGACCGGCGGGCAGCGGACGGGCATAAACCTGCCAGGCCTTGCGGCCGTCGGCGGCAACGATGGGGAGCGGGCCCTGACTGCCGGCGGCGATAAGAGCAGGATCCGGCACGGGCTTCAGCGGCGGCACCGAACCTGTGGTGCTACCGGCATTTGTGTCGGAGCGTGGTTCGATGGTTTCGGCACCGACGATTTTCACATCGCCCATGGGACCGTCTGCGTCGGCTTCTTTGCTGCCGTCGCGGATGTTCTTGGCTGCTTCAAGGAGCGTCAGTTCTTCAGGGCTCAGATTTTCAGTACCGGCGGGGAGGGGTGTCGCGCCCGGTGTCGCATCTGCTTCATGCGTATCGGGTGCCGGTGTGGCATCGGCCGTGCGGATGTCGCCGTCTGTGCTGTCGCGCAATGGCGTGTCGGCTTCGGCGGTATCGGGCACGGGTTCGGGCGGCAGCGAGAGTTCGACCACGGGGCGACCGGCATTGCGATCATCGACCAGCCCGAGCCAGACCAGCACACCACCATAGAGGAGGGCGATGACACTGGCGCTCAAGAGCAGGATGCTTGGGCCTTTGCGCTTGCTATCCGTGTTACTCAGCATCCTGTTTGGCTTAATCCCGTCCCGTCGTCACGCCCATATGCAGATCAAGTGATCGTAAGCATCATCATGCCTGCTGATTAAGGATCAGTTTGCTTGCGCTGTGGTGCTGCTGCTTTTAAAGGCGGCGTTTTTCTTCACGCCGTTCAGAAGGTCGATGGCATAGAGCAACTGCTTGTCGTCTTTCTTGTCGGCAGGCACATAGCTGTCGGAACCTGCGACTTCGGTCGAGCCTTCTTCAACGGCCAGATGACCCGGCAATTCGGCTTCGCCCGTGATCATCATCCGCTTCTTGGACTTCGGATCGGGGTTCTGTTCGACGATGATATCGGGCTCGATGCCTTTGGCCTGAATGGAGTGGCCTGACGGTGTGTAGTAACGCGCGGTCGTGAGACGCATGGCGCCATCGGCCCCGAGCGGGATGATCGTCTGGACTGAGCCCTTGCCGAAAGAGCGCGTGCCGAGGATGACGCCGCGGCGGTGATCCTGAATGGCACCGGCCACAATTTCAGACGCTGACGCCGAGCCGCCGTTGACGAGCACGATGACGGGTTTGCCCTTGGTGAGATCGCCGCCGCGCGCATTGTAGCGCTGCGTGTCTGCCGAGTGGCGACCGCGCGTCGAGACGATTTCGCCTTCTTCGATGAAGTCGCCGCTGACGTTGATCGCCTGATCGAGAAGACCACCGGGGTTGTTGCGCAGATCGAGGATATAGCCCTTCACTTTATTGGGGCCGATCTGCTTTTGCAGCGTGTGGACCGCTTCGTCGAGAAGGTCGCCGGTCTGTTCGTTGAAGGTGGTGATGCGGACATAGCCGATGTCACCCTCACGGTGATATTTCACCGACTTGATGGTGATGATGGCGCGGTTGAGTTTCACATCGAAAGGCTCGTCGGCGCCCTTGCGCACGATGGTGAGCAGGATCGGTGTATCGACCGGCCCGCGCATCTTGTCCACCGCATCCGACAGCGTCATGCCGAGGATCGGTTTTTCATCGATATGCGTGATGTAATCATTGGGGCGCAGACCCGCACGGCTCGCCGGTGTGTCGTCGATGGGGGTCACGACTTTGACGACGCCGTTTTCCATTGTCACTTCGATGCCCAGACCGCCGAACTCACCGCGCGTCTGCACCTGCATGTCGCGGTAGCTTTTCGGGTTCATGTAGCTCGAATGGGGATCAAGGGCTGTCAGCATGCCGTTGATCGCGGTTTCGATGAGTTTGGCGTCCTCGGTCGGTTCCACATAATCGGCACGGACGCGGTCGAAGACTTCGCCGAAGAGGTCGAGCTGACGGAAGGTGCCGTCGTCTGCCGCCTGTGCCGAACTGTTGAAACTGTCGGACTGGAAGGCAAATACGGCCAAGGCCGAAAGCACGGTTCCTACGGCAAAACCGGCAAGCACTGACTTGTTCATTTATCCACGCGCCTTTGTGTCACTCATCGTCAACCACGGTCGGGGGTCGATCGGGTCGCTGTCTTTGCGAAATTCAATATAAAGCGAGGGTCTTCCCTCTGTCGCGGTATTCCCGCGCTTTTGGTTACTTTCATCGGCAGATGCGGGCAGATTTTCGTTGGCCGGGCCGCCCATATGCCCCAGAGGCTCTCCCGCCAGCACCGATTGGCCCACGGCGCCGTCGATCCGGGTCATTCCGGCCAGCAGCACATGGTAGCCCTCGCCGACCGACAGGATCAAAAGTTGACCATAACGCCGGAACGGACCCGCGAAGACGATCTTGCCGTCGAAGGGAGCGACAACCTGTGCATTGGGTCTGGTGGCGATGGTCATGCCCTCGGTTTTGCCGCCCGCGTTGTTCGGCTGGCCGAAGCCAGACAGCAGCAGCCCCGTCGCGGGAAGCCGGATGAGCCCTTTTGCCTCGGAAAAATGGCGTGAGGATGGCAAAGCGGCAGGCTCTGCTGGCGGTGTGAGAAGGGCGAGTTCGGCTCCTTTGCCGCCATTGCGCGGGGCCTCGCCGACGGAGACGGGCGGGGCCACGGGCCTGACGGGTTTTGGTGCCTTCTTTTCGGGAGGCTGCGGCTCGGGGCGGATTTTGGGCAGGCGGCTTTGGGCTTGTGACTCAAGCTGGGCGATGAGGTCGTTCAAATCGGTCGCTTCGCGCGAGAGGCGGGCGGCGCGGGCTTCTTCCGTTGTGGCAGCGAGGTTCAGTTTTTTCTGGGCGGCGAGTTTTTGGGCGAGCAGGTCTTCGACCTCGGCGCGGTCGCGCTTCAGCGAGGCCGCGGCTTGAGCGAGTGTTTTGCTCTCCGCGATGATGCTTTCGCGCAAGGACATGAGTGCCTGCAGCCGTTCTTTCAGATCATCGGCCTGCGCCTTGAGTTCGGGCACGGCCTCACCAAGCAGGATCGCACCGCGAATGGCACCGAGCGCATCATCGGGGCGCACGGCCAGCGCGGGCGGCGGGTTGCGGTCGAGGCGGGCGAGCGCACCGAGAAGGTCCGTCATGCGGGCGCGGCGGGCTTGCAGCTGCGCCAGCAATTCGGCTTCGTCGAGGCTGAGTTTTTGCAACCGCGCTTCGGACGCCGAAACAGCGGCTTCGCTTTTTTGCACTTTGGCGGCGGTGGCGATGAGGTCGCGCCGTGTGGCGGTTACGTCTTGCGCGGCCCGTTCGGCATCGGCCTCGAGCTTCTTCTTGCGCTCCAGACTTGTGCCGACTTGCGCCTTCAAGTTTTCAAGTTCGGACGGGTCGGTGACTTCGGCGCGCGCCAACGGGGCCTGCATCAGGGGGGAGGCGGCGGCGAGTGCCAGCGCGAGGCTCAGGGGGAGAGTGCCGCGCCGGCGGTCAGGCAGGAACACTGTCGGGCCGTTCGGAAACTGCAGATTCAAAATTGTCCGCTGACGCCAGAAGCGAGCGGCCGGTCATGGCGGCGGGGGCGGCCACATTCATAAGGGCAAGCAGCGTGGGCGCGACATCGGCGAGCGTGCCGAAGCGCAACCCGGCGTTGGAGGTTGTTTGTCTGAGGCCGGGCCCGACAAGTGTGAAGGGCATGTTGGAGGTGGTGGGGCCGCGCCATTCCGTTCCCTTGTCGGGATCGGTCATCAATTCGCCGCGCCCGAAGGCCGATGTGATGGCCATGGTGAGGCCGCGTTTTTCAACCTGAGCGGCAATCTTGCCGAGGTATTTGTCGATGGCTTCAGCCGCGTCGATGGTGGCGCGCATATTGCCGGTACGGCCGAGGAGCGCGACATTGGCGAAATTGACCAGCAGGAAATCACGCTCGCCCTGCTTGATCGCATTCATCGCTTCGATGGTGAGATCGGCGGCGGCAAGGTCGGGACGCTTTTCCATTTTGGCGATGGGCGTTTCGGCCAGTGCCAAAGTCTCACCGTCATAGATGCGGTTGATGCCGCCACGCCAGAAGAGCGAGAGGTTTTTCTCAACCATGCTTTCGGTGAGCAGCAATTGGCGGCGTCCGGCCTGAGACATGGTTTCGGCAAAGGTCACGGGGACGGGGCGATGGGCGAAAAGCGGCTCCACCCAATCCAGACCTGCACCGTCGAGCGGAAAGAGCGATGTGACGGAGGAGAGGATCGGGCCTGTTTCGCTCTCGATCAGTTCCTGCATCATGCGGGCGCCGAGATCGGGCCGCAGATTGACGAGGAAGACGGCGTCGTCGCGTCTTATGCCGCGATAGTTGAGCGAGATTGCGGGCGGCACGCGGTCGTCGTTCAGGCCCTTGGCATAGCACTGGTCGAGATGAGTCGATAGATATTCCGTACGCGGTGCATCGGCGTCGGCAATGGCTTTCCATACTGTCTTGAGCGAGGCGGCGTCTGCTGTCTCGTCGAAGGCAAGTGCGCGGCCGGTGAGGCTTGCCAGGTGGACATGTTCAGCGCCAGCGACGTCTTCGAGCCATTCGCCGAGATTGAGGATGCCGGACTGGGGGGGTGCGTCGATGCCGTCGGTGATGCCGTGGACGAAGACCTTGAGGCCTTCGTGGCTCAGGAGGGCGGCGAGTACGGCAAGATGGTTCTGGTGGCCTGCGACATCGCCCGGCGACACCATGCCGATGAGATGCACCGCGCCGCCCAAGGGCCGGACGCGCTGGATGAGCTTTTGCAATGTGGGGTTTGACGCGAGGCCGCGGGGCCCGTCGTCCTGAATGGCGCGGTTGATGCGGGCCACATCCTGCTCAATGGGTGTGCCTGCGCCGAGCGTCAGATAGTTTGATGCGGCATTGCCGGGCTTGCCGGGCGCGAGGCCAACGGCGGGGCCCGACGCGGTGAGAACTGTATGCGGGTAGCTGCCTGCGAGCCGGTCATAGACAGGCGTTCGTGCGTGCGCGAGTGCATTTCCCTCACGCTCCGCGCGGATACCCCAACCGTCCAGCATGACAAGGACGAGAGGTTTGACGCCGACTGTACCACTCATAATTTCGAGACTGTCCAAACTGTGCGTGGGCACGATGCCCGCACGGATAAAATTAGTCGAACCTATGAATCGTGTCCATGCGTTGACCCGTTCATTGCGGCGGAATGAGTGTTATTTGTCGCACAATTAGCGCGCGATGCGGTCACACGCGGTGGTAGGGATGGCCGCTGAGAATGGATACAGCGCGGTAAATCTGTTCGCTCATTAAAACGCGCACCAGCATATGCGGCCATGTCATGGGACCGAAGGCGAGAAGGTGATCGGCGCTGTCGCGGAAAGCGGGATCGAGCCCGTCGGCGCCGCCGATGATGAAGGTGAGATCGGAGACGCCGCTGTCGCGCCACTGGCCCAAGCGCGCCGCAAAAGCGGAGCTTGGTTCCATGCGCCCGCGCTCGTCCAGCATCACGAGCTTTGCCCCGCGTGGCAGTGTGGTCTTTAGCAATGCGGCTTCGGCGGATTTGAGCGCGTCGCCTTCGAGGCGGCGTTTTTCTTCGACCTCGGTGAGCGTGAAGCCGGTGAGGCCGAGGCTGCGGCCTGCCCCTTGCGCACGCGTCAGGTAGTCATCGGTCAGGGATTTCTCCGGCCCCGACCGCCACCGCCCGACAGCGCTGATACCGATCCGCATGGGTCAGCCTTCTCAGGCTTCGGAAGCGTCGGCGGGAATGTCGGCAGACCACATTTTTTCGAGGCGGTAGAATTCGCGCACTTCGGGACGGAAAATATGGATGACGATATCGCCTGCGTCGATCAGCACCCAGTCACCCTGCGTCATGCCTTCGGCGCGCGCGAGGCCAAAGCCGTCTTCCTTGAGGCGGCGCATGACGTGATCGGCGATGGCAGCGACGTGGCGGCCTGAGCGACCTGAGGCCACGACCATGTAATCGGCCATGGGTGTCTTGCCGGCAAGGTCGATGGCGACAATGTCTTCGGCCTTGTCATCGTCGAGGCTCTTGGTGATGAGCTTCAGCATTGCTTTGACATGTTTGGCGGCGACGGCCTGTTTGGCTGCTTCCGCCTTTTGACGCGCGACAACTGCTGAGGTCACTTTGGGTTCGGCGAGGGGCTTTGCCTTGGGGAGCGGTTTGCCGACGAATTTTTTGGCAGCGGCTTTAGGCTTGGCGGCAGCTTTAGGCGCGGCTTTTGGCTTTGCAGGTGCCTTGGCAGCAGGTTTGGCTGCGGCCTTGGGCGCGGCTTTCGGTTTTGCCGGGGCCTTCGCTGCGGGTTTCGCTTTTGCTTTTGCAGGCGCTTTCGGCTTAGCGGCGGCTTTCGGCTTTGCAACCGGCGTTTTTGCGGCGGTTGGTTTGGCTTTTGCGGCAGGCTTTTGGGCTACCGGCTTTCTGGCCACGGGTTTTTTGGCTATGGGCTTTTTCGCTGCCGGTGCCTTCGCGGCTGGTTTTTTAACCGGCGGTTTTTTGGCGGCGGTTGCTTTGGCGGCTGCGGGCTTGGCGGCTTTGGGTTTCGTGCTCAGCTGAGCGTTCCTTCAAATAAAATCTGTGCGGGCGTGCGGCAGGTGGCCTGCAAGCCTCTTGCGCGCAGAATAGAGCGCGCGGGACATAACATCAATGCGGGCGGGGCTTTACGCTTTTATGACGCGGCAGCGCGGATGGCGGTGGCAGACGCATTGTGTGTGCGGCCTTCGAGGAAGACGAGCGCGGGAGCCGCAAGCTGGCTGAGGAGCTTTGCGTCGCTCGCTTCCAGTGTCACCGCGCGCAAATGGACGGCGGCGGGCGACAGGCGGGCTCTGAGCGTGAAACCGGGGCGGGGGTAGACCGCGATGGGGACAGTGCGGGTGATCTCGCGCCATTTCGCCCAGCGGGGAAACTGAAGCATGTTGTCGGCCCCCATGAGCCAGACGAAATGCACGAGCGGATAGCGACGCTTCAGTGCGCGCAATGTGTCGACGGTACGGGTGGTGCGAAGCTCTGCCTCAATGCCGGTGACGATGATGTTGCGGGCCCGCGAGGATTTGACGAGGGCGCGGGCGGCGACGAGGCGTTTGGCTTGCGGAGCCATGCCCGAAGCGGGCTTCAACGGGTTTTGCGGTGAGACGAGAAGCCAAACGGCGTCGAGGCCAAGGGCCCGCGCGCTCAGGCGGGCGACATGGAGATGTCCCTCATGGGCGGGATTGAACGAGCCACCCATCAGGCCGATTGTTGCGCCGGGCGGCGGGACAGGTCTCATCAATCAGGGCCGGATCTGGCCGCTGCCGCGCACGACATATTTGAAACTCGTCAGCTGCTCGACACCGACGGGGCCGCGTGCGTGGAACTTGCCTGTGGCAATGCCGATTTCGCCGCCCATGCCAAATTCGCCGCCGTCGGCAAATTGCGTCGAGGCATTGTGCAAGAGGATGGCGCTGTCCAGACCGTTGAGGAAAGTGTCCGCCGCCTTCTGGTCGGCGGTGATGATCGCTTCGGTGTGATGCGAGCCATAGGTGTTGATGTGCTGCATTGCGCCTTCAACGCCTTTGACGACACGCACTGCGATGATGGCGTCTAGATATTCCGTTGACCAATCAATTTCACTGGCGGCGGTGACGCGGGCGTCGGCTGTGCGAGTTGCCTGATCGCCACGCACTTCGCAGCCGGCGTCGATCAATGCGGCCACGAGAGGAGCCAAATGCGTTGCGGCACAGGCTTCATCGACGAGAAGCGTTTCAGCGGCACCGCAGACGCCGGTGCGGCGCAGCTTGGCGTTGACGGCAATTCCGATTGCCATATCAAGATCGGCGGCAGCGTCCACATAGACGTGGCAGACGCCTTCGAGATGGGCGAAGACCGGCACGCGGGCATCGGACTGCACACGCTCGACTAGGCTTTTGCCGCCGCGGGGCACGATGACGTCGATGGCGCCATTGAGGCCTGTCAGCATTTCGCCGACAGCGGCGCGGTCGGTGGTGGCAACAAGCTGCACGGCATGGTCGGGCAGATTGGCAGCGGTGAAGCCTTCGGTCAGCGCTTCAAAGATCGCGCGGTTTGAGTGCATGGCTTCTGTGCCGCCGCGCAGGATCGCGGCGTTGCCAGCCTTGAGGCACAGCGCTGCAGCATCCGCCGTCACGTTGGGGCGGCTTTCGTAAATGATGCCGATGGTGCCCAAGGGTGTGCGGCGGCGTTCGATGTGAAGGCCGTTGGGGCGGTCCCATTCGGCCATTGTCGTGCCGACAGGATCGGGCAGGGCGGCGACTTCTTCAAGACCCTTCGCCATTGCTTCGACGCGTGCATCGTCAAGCGTCAGACGGTCGATGAGCGCGCCGGACAAGCCCTTGGCGCGGGCACCAGCGAGATCTTTGGCATTGGCTTCCAAAATGTCGCCGGCATTGGCGCGGATGACCATGGCGGCGCAGAGAAGACCTGCGTCTTTCTTTTTCGTCGGAGTGCGGGCGAGCGCGGCAGCGGCGGCGCGCGCCTGCGCACCCATCAATGCCATGACGGTTTTGAGGTTCTGGTCTCGCTCGGTGCTCACTAGTTCGACGGGGGTCACGGGACAAGGCTTTCCGGGTTTTGGGGCTTAAGAGCCTGAATTGATTCTCTGATTTTGGTTCGTCCGGTTGCTGAACGATCAAAACGAGGCATGCGCGGCAACTTATCCCAATCATTTGGGCGGTTCACGCATTTAAGCGGGGACCGGTGAAGAGCAGAAATAGGCGTTTGCCCCCCGAATGTCACCGGGTGGCCACAGATTCACTTTGGTTCGCCCCAAACTGAACCAATCGAAAGGTCTAGTCATCTTGACCTTTAGGCCTAGTCCCCAGAATCTCGAAGAACGCAACCTAAGGGGGAAAATCTCTGGATCGGGATTTTCTGGGGAAGTTATCAGACGCAAGTTATTGAATTTATTAATTTAATTAACAACTTCGTCCGAGGCCAGCTTTCTTCGAATCAACCCTGAGTTGTTTGTGGTCGGAAACGACCGAATTCAGATGCGCGGCGTCATCCCCGAGAGGGTTCGCTGCAGCGAGGGGAAGATTTGATGAAAGCCCGTATGCCGTTTCGCAGCCTTTTCACCACCACATCCATTGCGGCCCTGCTGGTCGCCTCCTCCGGCGCTTACGCCGCCGGGACGACCATCAACTCAGGGCCTTTGTCGACGCCGATCACGGCCGACACGGATTTTGTGTCGATTGAGACAACACTCACCAATAATGAAGGCATCGACGGGCTGGTGATCAGCGGCGGCGGCACGGATGTCGGCACTGTGACGAATACGTCGGGTGCCGTCATCGATGTCAGCGACAGCGCTGAAGAACTGGCTGACGGCTATAGCGGCAATCTCCACGGCATCCTCATCACCGACGGTGCGGAGGCTTATAACGGCATCTACAACGACGGTACGATTTTGGTTGAGGCGCAAGACGTCGGCCTCAACGCACAAGATCGCGGCGCCTGGGGTATCCGTGTTGAAGACGGTGCTTATGCCCCGAGCTTTGGCAACAGCGGTCTGATTGATGTCGAAGCCGTGTCACGCAATATCGATGACAGCGGGACGCAGAGCGATCAGGAACTGGACGCTACGGCCAGAGCCTTCGGCATTGAATCGAACGGCATCAATTACGGTTTTTATAATTCCGGCTCGATCCTCGTTGATGCAACGGGACAGGCGCTCAATGTGACGAGCGATGACGCCGAGGGCGGAGACGCCGACTCCACGTCGCTGGTTTATGCCGACGCCTATGCCGCCGGTGCTTCTTTCTACAATGACGGCACAGCGAATGCCAACGCCGAGGCTTACGCCGAAGTCAGTTGCACGATTTCGGAATCAGGTTGCGCGGCGGCGGGTAGCTCGCTTGCCGACGCTTACGGTTATGTGGCCGCGACCGCTTACGGCATCCGCGCTGAGGGCAATCATGCGCGCACGGGATTGTTTCTGAATAACGGCGATATCAGTGTGACAGCCGCGGGCCATATGAACAGTGTCGCGACAGCGACGTCTGAAGATGATGCCGCTATTGCTCGCGCCGGTGCGCATCGCGACTATTACGATATTGATGAAGATTACTATTACACCTATGCCAATGAGATCGACGCCACTGCCGTCGGCGTCTGGCTTGATGCAATGAAAATTGACGGCGATGTCGAAAACCATGGCGACATCGCCGTTGAGGCCGTTGTCTATGGCATGGCTGTGGCCCAAGCGAGCGGCACGAGAGATGCGTCTGCGGAAATCGGTTTTGATGCGCGCGCAGACGCCAAGGGTGTCGATATTGACACGATGCTGCTGGATGGCGGTTTCATCAATGATGGTCGTATCGAGGCGCTGAGTGCGCTGCGTCTGTATAATGCCAGTGGTGATCCGTATGAGCCGATCCTGGCGAGTGCGCATTCAGCCGATGAATCGAGCGCCTTGATCGAGCTTTACGGACGGTCGACCGCCACAGGTGTCGAGATCGACGCTCATTCGATGACGGGCAACTTCTATGCGTCGGGCGAAAATGAGGATGATGGTATTTTTGCATCGGCCTTGATCACCTCGGTCGCATCAGCATCGGCCTATGCGACTGCGGAAGGATCATTCTCTGACGAGTCCTGGGCCAATAGTCTGGTGGCGGCCGAATTCACCGCCCAAGCCATCGGCATTAATGTTGCGATCGACAGTCTCGCCGGTCAATTTGTCAATGAGGGTTTTGTCGGGTCCGATGCGCTGATCAACGCACATCATGTTGCGCGCAGCTACGGTCTTGACGAAAGCACGGCATATGCCGATGCCACCATAACCGCCCGGGCAACCGGTATCAGGTTTGGCCGCGAGGAAGAAGGCGACAGCGGCAGCATCTCCGGCAATTTCATCAATCGCGGCGATGTCTTTGTTTCCTCCACTGTTCATTCGACCTCCGAAGCCTATGCGGAAGGAAGGGGCGATCTTCAGTCGGCGGCGGGGGCGGAAGTTTATGCGTCGGCCACGGGCATCTATCTTGATGCTGGCTATGTGGAGGATAATTTCCGCAGCGAAGGCTATGTCAATGTCGCCATTCAGGCGCAGGCAAAGCTGGTCGCCAATTCGACGGTTGACGACGAATCCGACGGCTATGCCTTTGCGACCGCCGGTGGCTTTGAAGGACCGGAGGCGGGCGTTTATGTCAA
>JAUSMV010000079.1 GCA_030645235.1 Parvibaculum sp.
ACTGACGAAGCTCCTGCACTGGCGACCTACTCACTGCTGCCCATCATCAGAACCTTTACCGCGCCGGCCGGTATCAACGTCGACACCAAAGATATCTCCCTGGCAGGCCGAATCATCGCCAACTTTCCTGACAATCTGACACCCGCACAGCGCCAGTCCGATGCGCTCGCCGAACTCGGCGAACTTGCGCAGACACCTGCCGCCAACATCATCAAGCTGCCTAACGTCAGTGCCTCCATTCCTCAGCTGCATTCCGCTATCAAGGAGCTCCAGGCGCATGGATATGCCGTGCCGGATTACCCGGAAGACGCCCGTACCGAAGTCGAGAAAGAGATCAAGTTGCGCTATGCCAAGGTGCTCGGCAGTGCCGTGAACCCGGTTCTGCGTGAGGGTAACTCGGATCGACGCGTGGCGGCTCCAGTCAAGGAATACGCCCGCAAGAATCCCCACTCCATGGGCAAGTGGTCGGCGGACTCCAGGTCGCACGTTGTGCATATGGACGATGGTGATTTCTATTCCAGCGAGGAGTCTGCCGTGTCCGCTTCTGCGGGCAGTGTACGCATCGAGTTCGTGGCACCGGACGGTACCGTCAAGGTATTGAAGGAGAAGACCGCATTGCTGGCAGGTGAAGTGTTCGATGCTTCCGTGATGCGTTGTGGTGCGTTGCGGGAGTTCTACAAAGCGCAGATTGACGACGCGAAACAGTCTGGCGTGCAGCTGTCTCTGCACCTGAAGGCGACCATGATGAAGGTGTCCGACCCGATCATGTTTGGCCATGCCGTGACCGTGTATTTCAGTGATGTGTTCAGCAAGCACGCCGCCGTGTTCAAGGAGCTGGGAGTGGATGCCGCCAATGGTCTGGGCGATGCCTATGAGAAGATCAAACGCCTGCCGCAGGCGCAGCGCGAACAGATTGAGGCTGACATTCAGGCGGTGTATCAGACGCGTCCAGCTATCGCCATGGTGGATTCCGACAAAGGCATCACCAACCTGCATGTGCCGAGCGACGTGATTGTCGACGCTTCCATGCCCGCCGCCATTCGCTCCTCCGGTCAGATGTGGGGTGCCGATGGCAAACTGCACGACACCAAGTTCATGATTCCGGATCGCTGCTATGCCGGCATCTATCAGGAGACCATCGAGTTCTGCAAGAAGCATGGAGCGTTTGACGTCAGTACGATGGGCAGTGTTGCGAATGTCGGTCTGATGGCGCAGAAGGCAGAAGAATACGGTTCACACGACAAGACCTTCAAGGTACCAGGCACAGGCAAGGTCCGTGTGGTGGATGCCAGCGGCGCGACGGTGTTCGAGCACAGCGTGGAGGAGGGTGACATCTGGCGTATGTGTCAGACCAAGGACCTGCCCATTCAGGACTGGGTGAAACTGGCGGTTACCCGTGCTCGTGCGACTTCCACTCCAGCCGTGTTCTGGCTGGACGAGAACCGCGCGCATGACGTGCAGTTGATCAAGAAAGTTAAACTGTATCTGCAGAATCACGACACCAAAGGGCTTGAAATCTTGATCATGTCGCCGGTGGAAGCCATTCGCTTCTCGCTGGATCGGATCAAGGCAGGGAAGGACACAATCTCCGTGACTGGCAACGTGTTGCGTGACTATCTGACCGATCTTTTCCCCATCCTTGAGCTTGGCACCAGTGCCAAGATGCTCTCCATTGTGCCGTTGCTGGCCGGCGGTGGTCTGTTCGAAACCGGTGCCGGTGGTTCGGCGCCCAAACACGTGCAGCAGTTCGTGGAGGAAGGGCATCTGCGCTGGGACTCGCTCGGCGAGTTTCTGGCTCTGGCGGTATCTCTTGAGGATCTGGCCGCCAAGACCGGCAATACCAAGGCGCAGGTGCTGGCGGATACGCTGAACACCGCGACCGGTCAGTTCCTGGATAATGACAAATCACCGACCCGTCGAGTCGGTCACCTGGACAACCGTGGCAGTCATTTCTATCTGGCTCTGTACTGGGCGCAGGCTCTGGCCGCACAAACACAGGATCAACAGCTGCAGGCACACTTTACCAATCTGGCTAAGGTGCTGACTGAAAAGGAAGCAGCAATAGTTGCAGAATTGAATGGCGTACAAGGTAAGCCCGTCGATATCGGTGGTTATTATCAACCCGACACCTCGAAACTCGAGCGCGCCATGCGTCCAAGCACAACCCTCAACGCGGCCCTCGCCAACGGCTGAGGTGCTGTGTCAATGCGGTCTGGTGTAGTTTCAGCTTGGCCGCACCCGAACCGGGAGTGTTCCGTCAGCGGTTTTGGCCGCATGACGGGGCAGCCTGCGTCAGGCAAATGTTCTCACTGTTCTGAGTCATCCTGGCTCAGGGGGCGAATATTTGCGGCATGCAACCCCTTGGGGCCTTCTATCGTCTCAAACGTGACGGTCTGTCCCGCCTTGAGTGTCTTGTATCCTTCCATCCCAATGGCCGAGTAGTGCGCAAATAAATCGTCGCCGCCATTGTCCGGGAGAATGAAACCGAACCCTTTTGCGTTATTGAACCACTTCACTTGCCCTGTACTCATGGCAATACTCCTGTGTCACGTGTTGTTGTAATTTTTATACGTTTGTTCGCGTGCCTCTGCGAGCAAAGACACATGCATGTCTCGTATAGCCCACGCATATCTGTCTGTCAATCCGAAAAGGTTACGCCTTCCTGCCAATTTGCAACATTCTGCAACATGGAATGCGCAAAAAGCAATCAATCCCGCCCCGTTCGACGGCCAGAATTTTCTTTTCGTCTCGACTATTTTCCGGCGTATCATAGGCTCGTGATTATCTGTAGCTGGTTCAGGAAAAGGTCGAAAATGCTGGAGCAAGTCAATTCAGGGTGGATGCCGATGGCACCGGAAACAGCCATGGCGCACCGGGAATTTGGAGGTGATGAGGATCAGGATGGCAGCCTTGCAACGGCCGCCACGCGCCCCAAGGTTACGCAACCACCACTCTATAAAGTCGTTCTTCTCAATGATGACTACACACCGATGGATTTCGTGGTGGATATCCTGTGTTCGTTCTTCGGAATGAATGTAGAAAAGGCCACACAGATCATGCTGAAAGTGCACACCGAGGGAAAGGCTGTGTGCGGCGTGTTCAGCAAGGATGTTGCAGAAACCAAAGCACAACAGGTGAATGATTACTCGCGCGAATGCGAGCAACCGCTTCTTTGTAATGTAGAAGTCGACAGATA
>JAUSMV010000008.1 GCA_030645235.1 Parvibaculum sp.
TCGCGTAGCGTCGAATTAAACCACATGCTCCTCCTCTTGTGCGGGCCCCCGTCAATTCCTTTGAGTTTTAATCTTGCGACCGTACTCCCCAGGCGGGGTGCTTAATGCGTTAGCTGCGTCACCAAACAGCAAGCTGCCTGACAACTAGCACCCAGAGTTTACGGCGTGGACTACCAGGGTATCTAATCCTGTTTGCTCCCCACGCTGTCGCTCCTCAGCGTCAGTACCGAGCCAGTGAGCCGCCTTCGCCACTGGTGTTCTTTCCAATATCTACGAATTTCACCTCTACACTGGAAATTCCACTCACCTCTCTCGGACTCGAGTCTCCCAGTCTTGGAGGCAGTTCCCAGGTTAAGCCCGGGGATTTCACCTCCAACTTGGAAAACCGCCTACGTGCGCTTTACGCCCAGTAATTCCGAACAACGCTAGCCCCCTTCGTATTACCGCGGCTGCTGGCACGAAGTTAGCCGGGGCTTCTTATCCAGGTACCGTCATTATCTTCCCTGGCGAAAGTGCTTTACAACCCTAAGGCCTTCATCACACACGCGGCATGGCTGGATCAGGCTTTCGCCCATTGTCCAAGATTCCCTACTGCTGCCTCCCGTAGGAGTCTGGGCCGTGTCTCAGTCCCAGTGTGGCTGATCATCCTCTCAGACCAGCTATGGATCGTCGCCTTGGTGAGCTTTTACCTCACCAACTAGCTAATCCAACGCGGGCCCATCTAGGGGCGATAAATCTTTCACCCTGAGGTCGTATACGGTATTAGCACAAGTTTCCCTGAGTTATTCCGTACCCCTAGGTAGGTTCCCACGTGTTACTCACCCGTCTGCCACTGCTGTATTGCTACAGCCGTTCGACTTGCATGTATTAAGCCTGCCGCCAGCGTTCGTTCTGAGCCAGGATCAAACTCTCAAGTTGAGTTGATCCGACTTATCCATCTTCCGGGAAAAACCGGAAGACGCGACGCAAGACACTCTCTTAGTCAACGATCCGAAGATCGCATGACGGAGTAGTGTTTTGAAACGTCAGACAGTCGGTATTTGGTTTGCTCGCAGATCCCAACCTAAGTTGGGCGAGCTCGCCAGGACACCGCCGTCCACGTTTCTCTTTCTCAAACCACAATGTCAAAGAGCACCTGAGCGTCCGGATGTTTAAATCCGAAAACCTAGGGTCGTAACCGACCCGAAGGACAGTCGAGCAACCTACTCCCGGAGGAAGTAAGTGGCAAGCTGTCATCCTTAATTTGGATCGCTCACTTAAGCCACAAAGAGAACTAATTAGCTAGGCCGTTTAGTCATCTTCTACCAAGGTGGTCAGCGGTTCGTGGCGTGCGCCGCGGCCGCTGTGGCCTTGTTCGTGGAGGCGGTTTATAGGGGGGTCGAACCCACCCGTCAAACCCTTTT
Organism: Parvibaculum sp.; assembly: GCA_030645235.1. Classification (GTDB taxonomy): domain Bacteria; phylum Pseudomonadota; class Alphaproteobacteria; order Parvibaculales; family Parvibaculaceae; genus Parvibaculum. The sequence continues at coordinate 1,404 of JAUSMV010000008.1, forward strand.
TTAAAGTTTTTGCAAAAAAGTTTTCGCGCACGATTTGGTTCGATTTATTGATCCCAAAGCTTGACTCTCACGCGTTAATTTGATTGCGCTTTCAAGCACTTGCGGGGCATCGATTCCCGCTTTGACTGCGACATTCTGGCCCCGAATATGCAGGGTCATATAGGAGTAGTCTTAATACCCGCCGGACCTCACAGATTTCTGGCGCGTAATGGGACAGGTTCCGGAGAACTGACGCAAAACTGACGATTATTGCCGGTATATTAAGCATTTAGGTGTCTTGTTGGACACAGTGTTGATTGACACAAGGCTCGCCAACAAGCATCGTTCGATCACGGGACATTACAAAATGTCTCAAACTGCCAGCGGGGAGCCCGGTTTTGGGCTTTAGGCAGAGGTCGCGGAAATGGCCACCGGTAATTGAGGTCGCCAGACTGCCGACCAGACGATGTAGGGGATTGCTATTGTTCGATACAGGAACACGGAACCGTGACGCGGATCAGACTCACGCTTTTGATGAGGCTGCGGTGCCGTCAACAAATGCCAAACGCCTCGCCGATTTGCGTGTCACTATCGGACGTGCCTTAAAGCTCTACGGCTCGGCGAGCCGCCTTGTGCTAGGCCAGAGCCTCGGTCAGCGCCGCTGGCTCGTAGCCACAGGCGTTGCGGGCGCGCTCTCCTTCGGATTGCTTGCCGTCGGCATCACAACCCTCGTTGCTCCCTATTCGGGTGTTGAAACGGCTGCCTTGTCTGCCGAAGACACACCCCAGATCATTGCTCTGAATGCGAATGCTGCTGAAGCTCAGACCATCGCGGCTATTGCTCCCGTTGTTCAGGATACGGTTAGCCTTGCATCCATTGCGCAAGACCTGCGTGGCAGTTCAGACGACATAGCACCTTTGGCCGTTGCTCCAGCCACCTCCCCTGACCATGTCGCTATGAGCTTTGCTCAGGCCATCGGCACGGACACTTCCGCTACGCCTTCCGATATTCCTGACAATGCCGATCTCGTTACGGCCTCGATCGCACCTGCCGTACCTGAAATGCCCAAGACATTCAGCACCAGCGTCGAGATTGATCCCGGTGCAACGCTGATGCAGGTCCTGACCGAGCACGGCGTTGATCGCGTTGACGCTTATCATGCGATTGCCGCCCTGAAGCCTGTCTTCAGTCCGTCGAAACTCAAGAGCGGTCAGGAAATCTCTCTGACCTTCCTATCGACACCGGCCGCCGCTGACAGTATCGACAGCACACCCTCAAAGCTCCTCACTTCCATTTCGCTCCAGCCCGATGTTGAGAGCAAAATCGAAGTCCAGCGCAGCGATGACGGTTCCTACACAACAGAAGAGATCAAACAGGAACTCACCAAAGGCTACGCACGCGCTGCCGGTGAGATCAATTCGAGCCTCTTCATTGACGCCGCCCAAGCCGGCGTGCCCGTGCCGATCATCATTGAGATGATCCGCATGTTCTCCTATTCGGTGGACTTCCAGCGCGAAATCCATCCCGGCGATACGTTTGAAGTCTATTTCGACCGCAAGCTCGACACGACCGGCGCCGCCGTCAAATCGGGCGACATCTCCTATGCCTCGCTCACCATTCTCGGCAAACCCCACAAACTCTGGCGCTACAAGTCAGCTGACGGCACGTGGGATTATTTCGACGAGAGCGGCCGCAGCATGAAGAAGTTCCTGATGAAGACGCCGATTGACGGCGCGCGCATCAGCTCCGGCTTTGGCAAACGCAAGCACCCGATCCTCGGCTATACCAAACTCCATAGCGGCGTTGACTTTGCGGCTCCGCGCGGCACACCGATCTACGCTGCCGGTAACGGCAAGGTCGAAGTTGCAGGCTGGCAGGGTGGCTACGGCAAGTATGTGCGCATTCAGCATGCCAACGGTTACGAAACCGCTTACGGCCATATGAACGGCTTTGCCAAAGGCGTCCGCGCCGGTACAAGCGTGCGCCAGGGTCAGATCATCGGCTATGTCGGCACAACGGGTCGCTCAACCGGCCCTCACCTCCATTACGAAGTGATTGTGCGCGGCAAGAAAACCAATCCGCTCGGCATCAAAGTCCCAACCGGCATCACACTCGCAGGCACCGATCTGAAGAAATACAAAGCCACGCGCAGCGCTGTCATGGCCGCCATGAACGAAGCGCCGGACCTGACCAAAGTCGCGCAAGCCATCATGGCCGACGCAACAAAGAAAGCGAACTGAGCATCCGGCGATGCGCAAAACACAAAAAGGGCCAGCATCAGCTGGCCCTCTTCGTTTCACGTCTGCGATCAACGCGCCTTGAGAAATACATCAATCGCCGCATTGACTTCAACATGATGTGACACCGGCGCGAAGTGACTGGCACCGGGAATAATCACTTCCTGCGACAGCGGAATGGCCTTGGCGAGCGCGTCTGTATGCTCGCGTTTGATACTGTCATGCTCACCCGCCATCACAAGCACCGGCGATTTAATCGTCGCCAATTGCTCAACCGTGTAATGCGGCTCACTCGCCCACATCGCCAGAACCTTGCGATAAAAGACCGGCCAATGCGCAGGATCGGGCGCGAGGCGTTTATAAAAATCGCGCTGGGCCGCAACGCTTTCGCCTTCCGGATCAGATGTGAGGTCCGGCATTTCTGCAAGCCCGCTCGTGTCAAAGTTCGTGCCACTCACCGCAATATGTCCCACACGATCCGGATGGCGGATCGCCAGATCAAGCGCGATGATACCGCCGTCACTCCAGCCGACGATGTCAGCTTTCTCAATTTTCAGATGATCCATCAGTGCCAGCATATCGTCAGCCATTTGCGCGTAATGGAGCGGGCCTTCGCCGTCGGTTGAGCGGCCATGACCGCGACTGTCCGGCGCGATCACCAGATGATCCTTCGCCAAATCGCTGATCTGGTAATGCATCGATTCGATGAAGCCCGTGCCGCCGTGAAGCACCAGCACCGGTGGACCTTCGCCATATGTCTCATAGTAAAGTTTGATGCCGTTAATCTCAGCCGTCGCGCCGCCATGCGACTGACCTGAGAGCGCTTTCCAGACGTAAAAAGCCGGAATGCCGATGGCTTGCTTATTGATCGCATAGAAGCCACCGGCTCCCAGTGCCACAACAAGTGCAAGCACCGCCCACAGATATTTTTTGAATTTTGTCATTGATTCCCCCTTCCAAATCGCCCGGCGCATAGAAGAGAAGACGAAAATGGCCGGGTCAAGCCCGGCCATCTGGTATTTTTATGCGTGCAACTCAATGCACGACGCGGAGACCTTCTTCAGGACCTTCGCCGTTGATGACGATACCTTTAGAATTGGCCGAGACACGCACCGGCTCGCCGTCCTTGATGCGGCCTTCAAGGAGCAGTTCAGCAAGGCTGTCCTGCACATTGCGCTGGATGACGCGCTTCAGAGGTCGCGCACCATAGGCCGGATCAAAACCCTGATCGGCAAGCCATGTCCGTGCACTGTCATCAAGCTCAATGGTGATCTTGCGATCATCAAGAAGCTTCTGCAAACGTGCGATCTGGATATCGACGATCACATCCATCTGCGGCCGTGTGAGACGATGGAAGATCAGCATTTCGTCGAGACGGTTGAGAAACTCAGGCCGGAAGCGCGAACGCACCACGTCAAGCACCTGCTCGCGCACCTCTTCGACGTCGCCGCCATCGGCGAGATATTCCGAACCAAGATTCGACGTCATAATGATGAGCACGTTCTTGAAATCAACCGTGCGACCCTGACCGTCAGTCAAGCGACCATCATCAAGCACCTGCAACAACACGTTGAACACATCGGGATGCGCTTTCTCGATCTCATCGAAGAGCACGACCTGATAAGGACGACGACGCACAGCCTCGGTGAGCGCGCCGCCTTCTTCATAGCCGACATAGCCCGGCGGTGCCCCAATGAGACGTGCGACTGAGTGCTTCTCCATATATTCAGACATATCGAGACGGCAGATCGCCTGATCATCATCGAAGAGAAAATCAGCGAGCGCTTTTGTCAGTTCCGTTTTGCCAACGCCGGTCGGGCCCAGAAAGAGAAACGAACCGATGGGACGATTAGGATCCTGCAAGCCCGCACGCGCACGGCGCACGGCGCGGCTGACAGCGGAGACCGCTTCTTCCTGACCAATGACGCGTTTACCAAGCGCCTGTTCCATCGTCAGAAGTTTTTCACGTTCGCCTTCGAGCATCTTGTCGACGGGAATACCGGTCCAGCGCGACACAATCTGCGCAATATGGGCCTCCGTTACGGCCTCATCGACCAGCGCGCCTTCAACGCCGCGCTTTTCGGTTTCAACCAGTGTCTTTTCAAGACCCGGAATAATGCCATAAGCAAGCTCTGAGGCGCGCTCCAGACGACCCGCGCGCTGAGCCTCCACAAGTTCCTGACGTGCGCCGTCGAGCTGCTCTTTGAGCTTCTGTGCGCTGCCGAGTTTGGATTTTTCGGCCTGCCAGTTCGTCGTGAGATCGGCGGACTTCGCTTCAAGCTCGCTCAACTCGCCCTGCAATTTCTCAAGCCGATCGCGCGAGGCTTCGTCCTTTTCTTTTTTCAGAGCTTCGCGTTCGATCTTCAATTGAATGACGCGACGGTCGATCTCGTCCAAGGCTTCGGGCTTACTATCCACCTGCATCCGCAGCCGGCTTGCCGCCTCGTCCATCAAATCGATGGCTTTGTCGGGCAAAAAGCGATCAGCGATATAGCGGTCTGACAAAGTAGCGGCAGCGACAATCGCATTGTCGGTGATGCGCACGCCGTGATGCAGCTCATACTTCTCTTTGAGACCGCGCAGGATCGACACCGTGTCTTCCACGCTCGGCTCATTGACAAAGACCGGCTGGAAACGACGGGCGAGCGCCGCGTCTTTCTCAATATACTTGCGGTATTCATCAAGCGTCGTGGCGCCCACGCAATGAAGCTCACCGCGCGCGAGCGCGGGTTTCAAAAGATTGGAAGCATCCATCGCGCCATCGCTCTTGCCTGCACCGACAAGCGTATGCAGCTCATCAATGAACAGAATGACGCCGCCTTCGCTGGAACCGAGTTCGGTAAGGACGGCTTTGAGGCGCTCTTCAAACTCACCGCGATACTTGGCACCGGCAATCAATGCGCCAAGATCGAGCGACAGGAGGCGCTTACTCTTAAGGCTCTCGGGCACGTCGCCATTGACCACACGCAAAGCAAGACCTTCGGCAATGGCGGTCTTACCAACGCCGGGTTCGCCAATCAAAACAGGATTGTTTTTCGTGCGGCGCGCAAGCACCTGAATCGTGCGACGGATTTCTTCGTCGCGACCGATCACAGGATCAAGTTTGCCGGAGCGCGCTTCCGCCGTGAGGTCACGCGTATATTTCTTGAGAGCTTCATAGCTGTCTTCAGCCGTTGCGCTGTCAGCCGTGCGCCCCTTGCGCACCGTATTAATCGCTTCATTAAGCGACTGCGCGGTAACGCCTGCAGTTTTCAGAATCTTCGCTGATTCGGTATTGGGTTCGATAAGCAGTGCCAGGAGCAGACGCTCGGCTGTCACAAACGAATCGCCTGCCTTTTTAGCGAGGCTCGACGCACTTTCAAAAACACGCGCGGTTTCCGGCGCAAGATAAAGCTGACCGGCGGAGGAGCCTTCAACTTTCGGGAGTTTATTCAATGCGGTTTCGACACCCGTCAAAGCCTGATCAGGACGACCGCCGCCCGCGCGAATGAGACCGGCAGCAAGGCCTTCCTCATCGTCGAGCAAAACTTTCAAAAGATGTTCGGGTGTAAAACGCTGATGACCGGAACGGACGGCGAGCCCCTGCGCGGATTGCACAAAGCCACGCGCGCGTTCGGTATATTTTTCAAGATCCATGCCTTGATCCTTTCAAGCACGCATCAAACATTCCGCTTGCCCATGACAATAAGCAATCTGGCCCTGTTCGAGCGTCTTCTTTTCATCGACTATGCGCCAAAGGCATTGCCTGTCGTACAACAAACCTCCGGCATTAGCGGCCCTTCATAGGCACCACCTCTGTGAAATATGGTGTAGCCTGTCCGCCACACAAGAGGGTCGCGCCGGATTTGAATAAGGGCAAAGACATGACGGCGAAAATTAAAGGTCTCTATCGCTATCCGGTAAAGGGTCTGTCACCTGATCCGCTCAAGCAAGTACGTGTAAATACGGGGCAAACCATTCCCTATGACCGCGCCTTTGCATTTGAGAACGGGACACAGGATTTCAACGCCGACGCGCCCAAGCATTTTCCGAAAATCAAGTTCCTGATGCTGATGCGCGATGAGCGTCTTGCACGTCTCACGAGCCGGTTTGATGAAGCGACAACAACGCTGACGATCTCGGAAGACGGCATTGAGCTTGCGCGCGGCGATCTGATGAACGAAGCGGGACGCGCCGCACTGGAAGCCTTCATGGCGTCTTACATGAGCAAAGAACTGCGCGGGGCCCCGCGCCTTGTTCATGCGCCGGGATTTTCGCATTCCGACGCGCCTTACAAACTGCTCTCGATTATCAATCTCGCCACAATACGCGAAGTTGAAAAACTGACCGGCAAGCCCATCGACCCGCTACGCTTTCGCGGCAATATCTATGTTGATGGCATCGAACCATGGGAAGATCATTCATGGCTTGGTAAGTCGATCCGGATCGGCGACGCGACACTCAAGGGCTTTCACAAAATACCGCGCTGTGCGGCAACCAATGTGAACCTTGAAACCGCAACGCGCGACATGGACATCCCGAAGACGCTGATGCGCGTCTATGACCACGTTGACCTCGGCCTCTATGTCGAAGTAACGGACGGCGGTATGGTGAGCGACGGCGACACCATCACTCTCGTCTAAGTGAAAACGCGCGGGGTGCTTTTTGCATCCCGCGCGTTTCAACATCTCTGATGAATAGATTATTCGTCGGAAGCGGCATCCGCTGTTTCGCTTGTCGCGCCTTCAGCACCGGCTTCAGCGCGAGGACGACGACGGCGCGGCGCACGACGGCGCGGAGCATCATCGCTCACCACAGCGTCTGTCGCATCAGCTTCGATAGCAACGACTTGCGGCACAGGCGCGGCAATAATGTCAGCTATCACGGGCTGCTCGGCATGTTCCGGCGCGACATCATCACCTGACGCCACCTGTTGTTCACCACCACCGGTATTCTGCTGATTCCGGTTCTGGTTGTTATAGCCGTCGCGATCACGGTTACGATTGCGGTTACGATCGCCGTTATTGTTATTATTGTTATTGCGGCGCTGTTCGCCGCCACCATTATTCTGGTTGTTATTGTTGTTTTGATTGTTGTTCTGCTGGTGATAGGGCTGACCGGCAGATTGCTGCTGAGCCTGATCATCCATGCCGTTATCATCTTCGTCATATTCCTGATCTTCATCAGGGCGATAGCCCAGCGCATTTTGCGGACGCGGCTGACCGTCATTGGGCACCTGCGACGCCATGATCAGACGATAATAATGTTCGGCGTGCTGGTAATAGTTTTCTGCCATGACGCGGTCACCGGACGTGATCGCATCGCGCGCGAGTTGCTGATACTTCTCACAAACGTGAGTCGCCGTGCCACGGATCTTTACATCGGGACCGTTGCTGTCATAAGCGCGGTTGCCGCTGTTACCGCCCTGGGGCTTCCTCCCGCGTCCGCGAGAACGCTTGGAGTTGTTGTTATTACTGTTCTGCCCCTGCCGTATATGATTCATGATCTCGCTACTGTGTTTTCGACTGAGAGTTCAAAAAGGCTAATCGCTTCTCGTCGGAAGTCGCATCATGCACTTCCAATGGCGATGCCGGTTCAATACCGGATTGCAATGCCGCTTAGGCGTACTTACTCGCATCTCTCGCGTGAACCGGCTCCACCGGATCGATCAAGTCGGATGCTCAGAAGTTCCGCCCCCGATGCTCACACAAACCAAATTGTTCGTTGAAGCATCTGCCTTCGGGTGTTCCCTGATCGTCTAAAAACCTGCATGTATGGAAGCGGTTTGAAGAGCGAGGTGATGTCCCTTGGCTCAAATCCCTGAGATCAAACCTAACCGCTTCGCCCCCTCATTCCAACACTTTTTTTAGGCACGCGAATGTTAGTTAAGGACGCGGTAAACGCGCCACAAGGGCACGCGGGACGCCGCCGAGGTCGTTCGCGATGGTCAGAACCTCGAGTCCGGCCCCTTCAAAAAGCGCTGTGACATCGCCCCCCTGACCCGCTCCGAGCTCAATGACAGCGTGGCCCAGAGGCAGGAGAAGTGCAGGTAAAACCTGCGCAAGTTCGCGATATGCCGTGAGGCCGTCAGCCCCGCCGCTGAGCGCCAAAACAGGGTCAAAGTCGCGGACTTCGGGGCTGAGCAACGCGATGTCTGCGGCGCGGATGTAAGGCGGATTGGAAATCACAAGATTAAAACGCTCGTTTATCCCCTCCGCCCAGCGTCCGTGACGGAACGTCGCACGATCAGCAACACGCGCTGTCAGTGCGTTTTCTTGTGCGAGATTGAGTGTTTCCATGTCGAGATCGTTGCCAATGCCCGTTGCCTGTTTTCGCTCATGAAGAAGCGCAATCAGAAGGCAGCCCGAACCTGTCCCCAGGTCGAGGATAGTGACTTTTTTATCCACAGGCAGAAGCGTCAATGCCACCTCAACGAGTATCTCGCTATCGGGACGCGGATCGAGTGTGTGAGGCCCGATCAAAAAATCTAATCCCCAGAATTCGCGTCGGCCCAAAATCCGCGAAACCGGTTCACCTTTCAAACGACGTTCCTCGAATTGAGCCAAAAGCGATTCTTCGGTCCCGGAAATTCTCTTCCCCGGCTCGCGGATCATGTCGATCTCATTGCACGCACATGCCGCCTGCACGAGAAGGCGCGCATCAAGAGACGCATTATCGATACCGCCCTCTTTGAAGCGCCATGCCAGCATCCGGTAAGCATGATCGCGCGTCAGCATGGTAAGGGTCATCATGCGTCACCCAAGGCGGCAAGGCGCGCGGCCTGATCTTCGGTGATGAGGGCAGAGATCAACTCATCAAGCGCGTCGCCGGCAATGACCTGATCGAGTTTGTGGAGTGTAAGGTTGATACGGTGATCAGTGACGCGGCTCTGCGGGAAGTTGTAGGTGCGGATACGTTCAGAGCGGTCGCCGGAACCAACCTGGCCCTTGCGCTCGGCAGCACGCTCGCGGTCGAGCTTGGCGCGTTCGGCTTCATAGATCCGGGCGCGCAGAATGAGCATGGCGCGGGCTTTGTTCTTATGCTGGGACTTCTCGTCCTGCTGCGCGACGACAGTGCCCGTCGGCAGATGCGTGATGCGCACCGCACTTTCGGTTTTGTTGACATGCTGACCACCGGCACCGGACGCGCGATAGACGTCGATGCGCAAATCCTTGTCTTCGATGACGATGTCAACTTCCTCGGGTTCGGGCAGCACGGCGACAGTGGCGGCCGACGTATGGATGCGGCCATCGCCTTCGGTGACGGGCACACGCTGGACACGATGCACACCGGACTCGAATTTCAACTTCGCAAAAACCCCGCGACCGGAAATCTCGGCAATGACTTCCTTGTAGCCACCGACTTCGCCCTCTGACGCGGAAATAAGTTCGACCGTCCAGCCCTGCAATTGCGCATAGCGCGAATACATGCGGAACAAATCGCCAGCAAAGAGCGAGGCTTCATCGCCGCCTGTGCCGGCGCGGACTTCCAAAATAACGTTGCGCTCGTCGGCCGCATCTTTGGGGAGCAGCATCAATTGCACCTGACGCTCCAGCGCAGGCAACTCTGCGTCCAGCCGCGTGATCTCTTCGCGCGCCATGTCGGCCATGTCTTTATCAGCCAGCATCACGTCAGCTTCATCGCGCTCGGCTTGCGCCGCAAGCAGCGCCCGCACGGCTTCAGCAACCGGCGACAATTCAGCAAACTCTTTTGACAGCGCAACGAAACGGTCGCGCCCGACATCAGAGTTCATTTCCGATTGAACGGAATCAAAGCGATCAAGAACCTTGTGCAGGCGGTCTAGCGAAATCATTTTTTGAAACTTTGGTCAGAGATAAAGAGAAGCATCACAGAAGATGTGAAGCGTCGCTAATCTCCGGCACGCGCAAGCTGCGCTTCTTCCGCTGCGGCTTCAATCGCGCGCGCGGCTTCGATCTCTTTGGCTTTGGCTTCAACAAGTTCAACCAGATGATCGACGATGTGCTCGTTTTTGATTTTGTGATCGGTGAGACCGGCAAGATAGACCATGCCCGCACCCGCGCCGCCACCGGTGAAACCAATGTCGGTTTGCTCAGCCTCGCCCGGACCGTTCACCACACAACCGATAACGGAAAGCGACATGGGCGTGGCGATATGGGCGAGACGATCTTCGAGTTTCTTCACCGTGCTGATGACATCAAAGCCCTGACGCGCACAAGACGGGCACGAGATAATCGTGACGCCGCGATGGCGCAAGCCCAGCGACTTCAGAATATCGAAACCGACTTTGACCTCTTCGACCGGATCAGCAGAAAGCGAAACGCGGATCGTGTCGCCGATGCCGCCCCAAAGCAGCATGCCAAGACCAATGGATGATTTGATTGTGCCGGTCATCAACCCACCCGCTTCGGTGACGCCGATATGGAGCGGGCAATCAATGGCGTCGGCAAGTTGCTGATAGGCGGCCACGGTGAGGAACGGGTCCGACGCTTTCACACTGATTTTGAAATCGTGAAAGTCATGGTCTTGCAAAATGCGCGCGTGATCGAGCGCGCTTTCGACCATCGCTTCGGGGCAAGGCTCACCGTATTTTTCGAGAAGGTCGCGCTCCAACGATCCGGCATTGACGCCGATACGCATGGAGACGCCATGATCTTTAGCGGCCTGCACCACTTCTTTGACGCGGGCAGCAGAACCGATATTGCCGGGATTGATACGCAGGCAGGACGCACCGGCCTCAGCGGCTTCAATGGCACGGCGATAATGAAAATGAATGTCAGCGACAATCGGGATCGTCGTTTCGCGCACGATCTCGTGCAACGCTTTGGTCGAGTCCTCGTCAGGGCAGGAGACGCGGACAATGTCGCAGCCCGCTTCTTCGATGCGGCGGATTTGTTCAATCGTCGCCTTCGCATCCGACGTCAGCGTATTCGTCATCGTCTGGACGGAAATCGGCGCATCTCCCCCCACGGCAACCTTGCCGACCATAATCTGGCGGCTGGGCCTGCGGGCGATGTCGCGCCAGGGGCGGATGGAACTCATGGATCGTCCTCAAAACCGCCAACGGGGCGGGTTTTCACACTCTATATATATGTGCGTAGTGACGGAAGTAAGACCCTCACCCAACCTATCGCCCAGATAGAGGGAGAGGGCTTAGAAAGGTCAATTTTGAGGCTAGCGCGTGAGCGTCGCGGGATCGACGGCGGGAACCACAGGGGTCGGGGCGAGCGCGGCGGCTTCTTCAGCCGGTGTCGGGGCAACTTTGGGCATCGCGGCAATCAGAGCGGCGGGGTCGAGAGGTTTGCCGGTGAGGACCAGCGTGGGCGGACCGGCAAGGCCAAGCGAGACCTGATCGACGACGAGTTCAAAGGCACTCGCATCACGCGCAACGAGAATGACGCCCGGTGCATTGGGGGCGGCATAGGTGTCGCCGATTTTCATCGTGCGTTCGATCAGCACATGACCCTGCGCATCTTCAATACGGACCCAGGCGTCAGGCTTGCGCGCACGGATGACAACGCGGGCATCAACATTTTCGGCGCCGTAAACGGCACCTTGCGGAATAACGGGAAGACCGGAAAGAGCAGGCGCGACCGGCGCGGCGTCACCTGTCAGGGGGACAGCCTGCGGTGCAAGCGCGGCGACTTCGGACGTGGCGGGCGCGGCTTCGGCAACGGGAGCGGGCTCAATGGCAAGCGGCACGGCATAAACGCTGGAAGAGTCAGCCGTCGGCGCACCGTCGCCCAAAAGCTGCTGGGCGGTCGCATCGCTATTGGGGCGCGTGGCGGCTGAGGCCGGATCACCGCCGCTAAGACCTGCAGGACGCTCGTCGGGCTCTTGCGGATTGGCGAGTTTTGCTTCGACTTTGCCCGGCTGAGCGGGGACGCGGCTCGCCATCATCTGATCGGCCGAGCGCGTCATCAGATAACCGCCATAGATACCGACGCCGATGATGAGCGCGATAATGAGGAAGGTGCCGCGCGGCAGACGCGTCGGCTCGGAGACTTCCGGGAAAGCCATCGGATCACGCGCCGTGACGCGGCCATCGAGCTCAGCCTTGTAGCGATCAACAATCTGGGCGCTGTCGAGGCCGAGATATTCGGCATAGGAGCGCACAAAGCCGACCGCATAGGCACGACCCGGCAGATCATCATAACGGCTCTCTTCAAGAGCTTCGAGCTGTTCGCGGCGAATACGCAGCGACAAAGCAATGGCGCGCAAGTCCTCGCCGCGACGCTCACGCGCGATCCTGAGGTCAGAACCGGCCGTGCCATCGCCGTCGGTCGGCAATTCGCTTGTAATATCTTTGAGGTGGAGCCGACGACGGGCTTCCGATTTATCATCGTTCGAAAATTGGAACTGGTTAGTCATCGTCTTGGGATCTTCCCCGGGCTGTGCCGTCCCCATCATCTCATCACCGATTTGCGACCTGAACGCCGGTCATCTTTCGGCGACTTGACCTGAAAACCCATTTATGGCGCGTACAAACCATAATCCGGAAAGTCAGGTTTTAGCTAAGTAATGGCCTTCTGGAATCCGCATCAATCGCATGCACCCCGCTATGCGACCAAGCGTTACTAATAGACCAAAAGTGTTGACTATTCGCAACTATAGATTGGACCGAATGGTCAGAAATCGGCTATTTGCCGCATGCCAGCCCGCGGCCCAAAAGACACTATCTGAAAATAGCAGGCTTAGATGGCAACACTGTGGTCAGCGGCAAAGGCCGTGAGCTGCTCACGCACGGAGGCTTCCGGCAGGCCGTAGAGACCTTCCATATAGGCTTCGAGCAACTCCACTTTGAGCGAACGGACCATCATTTTCACCGGACCGATGGCGGCGGGCGACATGGAGACACGTCGGAAGCCGAGACCCACCAGCGCCATCGCTTCCAGGGGCTTGCCCGACATTTCGCCGCAAAGCGTGAGCGGTGTTTTATGCGCGCGGCACTTCAACACGATGAAGCGCAGAAAACCGAGCGTGGCAGGCGACAACAAATCATAGCGCCCCGCGACGCGCGCATTGCCGCGATCAACCGCAAAGAAAAACTGCATCAGGTCATTACTCCCGACACTGACGAAATCAACAAGCGGCAACAGCGTGTCGAGTTGCCAGACGAGCGATGGCACTTCGAGCATGGTGCCGACTTCTAAGTGAGCGGGTGCGGGGCGACCGAATTTGTGCAGACGCGCGAGCTCTTTATCGACGAGCGCACGGGCACGCTTGAACTCGGCCACTTCGGCAACCATCGGAAACATGATGCGGAGCGAGCGGCCGGCGGCCGCTGTGAGCAGCGCGCGGAGCTGATGACGCAGCAGCGCCGGACGATCAAGACCGATGCGGATGGCGCGCCAGCCAAGCGCGGGATTTTCTTCCTTAAAGGCCGAAATATCCATATAGGGCAGCATTTTATCGCCGCCAATGTCGAGCGTGCGGAAGACCGTCGGGTGGTCGCCCGCTGCATCAAGCACCGCATTGTAAAGCTCAATCTGATCTTTGAGGCTCGGCAATTTGGCCGCGACCATGAACTGCAATTCGGTGCGGAACAAGCCGATGCCTTCGGCGCCTGATTCATGCAGGTGACGCAGATCAACTTGCAGACCGGCATTCACATAAAGCGAGACGGGCGCACCATCGAGCGTGACGGAAGGCTCATGACGGATCGCCTGATACTGCTCCTGCTTCCTCGCGCGGAAACGGGCTTTTTCAGAGAAGGCATCGATAATATCCGTGGTCGGACGGATATAGACGTCACCGGCGTCGCCATCAATGATGATCGCATCGCCCGTATCAATATTATCGAGGATCGCTTCAGCGCGACCGACTGTGGCGATGCCGAGTGCGCGCGCCACAATCGCAACGTGAGCGTTGGCCGCACCCTCTTCGAGCACGAGACCGCGCAGACGCACTTTGTCATAGTCGAGAAGTTCGGCGGGGCCCATGTTGCGGGCAATGAGGATCGTATCGTTCGGCAGATTGCCGCTGGCCGACGAGAGTTTGACGCCGGTGAGCTGACGCAGAAGCCGGTTCGCCAGATCGTCAAAATCATGCAAGCGGTCGCGCAAATAGGGGTCGGCGGCGCGCAACAGGCGGGCACGGGTGTCGTTTTGGACGCGTTCAACGGCGGCTTCGGCGGTAAGGCCGGTGCGGACGGCTTCCGACATGCGCTGGAGCCAGCCGCGGTCATTGGCAAACATGCGGTAAGCCTGAAGCACCTCGCGATGCTCGCCCGCATGGCTCAAATCTTCAGTTTCGAGCATGTCGTCGATAGAACCGCGCAGCTCATAGACGGCTTGTTCAAGCCGGTTAAGTTCGACATCCACATCTTCGGCGATGAGTTTGGCGACATGAACGCGGGGTTCATGCAGCACCGCATGGCCGAGCGCGATGCCTTCGGCAAAGGCAGACGCTGAAATATGGAACGGGCGGCGCTGGGTTTGCGCAGGGCCATCGAGTTCATTGATGTTGATGAGATCGCCCGCGCCGACGACTTCGGCCAGCACCATGGCGACCGTCTGCAGCGCCTCAACTTCTTCTTCGGTGTAATTGCGCTTGGTGCGGTTCTGCACGGCAAGCACGCCGACAACGCGACCGGAACGCAGGACAGGCACGCCCATCAGCGACTTATAAACTTCTTCGCCTGTTTCCGGACGATACGCAAAGCCCGGATGCGATTGCGCATCGGCAAGATTGAGCGGACGGGCATGAGAGGCGATGTCACCGATCAGACCTTCGCCGACCTTCAACCGCGTCTTGTGAACGGCGGTTGGCTTCAGGCCTTCAGTGGCGAAAAGCTCAAGTTCCTGCGTCGGGCGCATGAGATAGACCGAGCACACTTCGGCCACCATGTTCGACGCGATAAGCACCACGATCATATCAAGGCGTTGCTGGGCCGTGACCTGTTCGGCCATGACCTCACGCAGCTTACGAAGCAGGACGCGTGGCCCCCCCACCGCGCCCGCCATCAGATATAACCCCTCATCAGGTTGCAGGCCGCCTTGCCCGACTTCAAGCCGGACGGCGACATGCTCTGAAAGGTCTCAAATCTGCTCACGCATTCTCCAGGTCTTTATTACTCGCCATCAAGTCCGTAGGCCGTGTGAAGCGCCCGCACAGCCAGCTCAGTATACTCAGCCGCGATTAACACACTCACTTTGATTTCGGAGGTGGTGATCGCAAGGATATTGATGCCTTTTTCGCCCAATGTCTTGAACATGGTCTTGGCAACGCCTGTATGACTGCGCATGCCGATACCAATAATGGAAATCTTGACCACATTAAGGTCTGTGCGGATTTCCTGAGCGCCCACATCCTTGACGGCCTTGCGGATCACGTCTTCGGCACGGGCCAGTTCGGCCTGAGGCACGGTAAAGGTCATGTCCGTGCTTTTGCCGTCATCCGAGATGTTCTGGATGATCATATCGACATTGATCGACGCATCAGCGAGCGGCCCGAAAATGCGGGCGGCGACGCCGGGGCGGTCTTCCACTTTGACAAGAGTGACCTTGGCTTCGTCCTTTGAATAGGCGATGCCGCTAACGACTTGCTGTTCCACGATTTCGTCCTCGTCGCAAACAAGGGTGCCGGGATAAAAGTTGGCAGATCCGTCTTTGCCGAGACAGCTCGGCTGGGCATCGGGCGCGTCAAAGCTCGAGCGCACCTGAAGGCGCACGCGATGAACCATGGCAAGCTCGACTGAACGGGTCTGGAGCACCTTGGCGCCAAGCGACGCCATTTCCAGCATTTCCTCGTAACTGATCCTATCAATCTTTTGGGCCTTCGCAACGATGCGAGGGTCCGTCGTATAAACACCGTCAACGTCGGTGTAGATGTCGCAAAGGTCTGCCTTCACAGCGGCGGCAATCGCAACTGCGCTTGTGTCAGAGCCGCCACGACCAAGCGTCGTGATTCGGTTGTCGGGCGCGAGCCCCTGAAAACCTGCAATGACAGCCACTTCGCCGCGCTCGAAACGCGAGATCAGTTCCGTACCGTCGATCTCCTGAATGCGCGCTGCACCATGCGCATTGTCAGTGCGAATGGGGATCTGCCAGCCGAGCCATGACCGCGCCGAAATATCGAGGCGCTGCAATTCAATCGCGAGAAGACCTGCTGTGACCTGTTCGCCTGAGGCAACGATCGCATCATACTCACGCGCATCATGCAGCGGTGCGACTTCGCGTGCCCAGCCGACAAGCTCATTGGTTTTGCCCGACATGGCCGAGACCACAACCGCAACCTGATGGCCGGCATCGGTCTCGCGTTTGACATGCTGCGCCACATTACGGATGCGCGCGATGTCGCCGACCGATGTTCCGCCGAATTTCATGACCAATCTGGCCATTTTTTTATCCTTTTAGGTGGCCTCGCGGCCCGCTGGACCTGAGCCTTAGGAAAGCCCTATATCTTGAGCGCGATACATACTCGGACGGCTGCAAAGCCGCAACCGCCGCCGGGACAAAGCGGCTGAGGCGACCGGACGCAGCCACACGGGGCAGTTTACGTAAACGTAAAGGATAGTTTCTTGACCTCTCCGCACCCCCCTTCTGCATCGCGCGCCCCTGCGGCACCGCACAATGAAACAGCGCAGCTGAATACGGTGGACCCCGAAGAAGTCGCCCGCTTTTCGGCCATGGCGGCGGAGTGGTGGGACCCGATGGGCAAGTTTCGCCCGCTGCACAAATTCAACCCTGTCCGTTTGGCCTATATCAAAGCCAAAGTCTCAGACCATTTTGACCGCGACGGAAAGAGCCTGACGCCGTTCAAGGGTCTGCGTTTTCTCGATATCGGCTGCGGCGGGGGCTTGCTGTCTGAACCCATGTGCCGCCTCGGCGCGACCATGGTCTCAGCCGACGCTTCGCCCGAAAATATTAAAACGGCGTCCGTTCACGCGGCGGAACAAGGACTTGTGATCGACTACCGCGCGACGACAGCGGAGGCCCTCGCGGCTGCCGGTGAAAAATTTGACGTCATTCTCAACATGGAAGTGATCGAACATGTCGCCGACCGCGAGGCCTTTCTCACCTGCTGCGCTGAAATGCTGAAGCCCGGCGGTATCATGTTTGTCGCGACTTTGAACCGTACACTTAAAGCTCTAGGTCTCGCGATCATCGGGGCTGAATATATCCTCCGTTGGCTGCCTGTCGGCACGCATGACTGGTCGAAATTTATTACGCCTGCGGAAATGCGCGACGGACTTGATGCTTGCGGACTGGTACTACGCGAAGAAACAGGCGTTGCTTATAATCCGATCCGCGATCAATGGTCCTTAGGCAGAGATATGGGCGTCAATTACATGATGCTCGCTGAAAAGCCTGATGCAGCGTAAGGCCTCTCGTGTAAACTACGCTATGGCCTCCACTCCCCCGATGCCGCAAATCGATCTGTCTGTAAAACGCGCTCCACGGCAGAAACGCGCGGTCGAAACCTATGAGCGCATTCTCGATGTCACAACGCGTCTGCTGAATGAAGTCGGCATCGAGCGCATCTCGACAAATCTGATTGCAGCGGAAGCCGATGTGAAAGTGCCGACGCTCTATCGCTACTTCCCGAATAAATATGCCGTGCTGATGGCGCTCGGCGACCGGCTGATGCAACGCCAGAATTCTGTCCTCGAAGAATGGATGTTGCGCACCGAAGGCACAACCAAACCCGACGCACTGATCTACGATATTGATTTTCTGATCGCAGGCACGATCCGCGTGACGCGCGCTGATCCCGGCGCCCTCACCATCTCACTCGCGCTGCGCGCGGTCCCGGCGCTGCAAAGCGTGCGGCTCAATTCGCATCGCGCCATGTCTGATTTTCTCACTGACCATATCGGCGCACGTCTCCCCCATGTGCCGCGCGACGCGCTGTGGCCGCGCATCCGCCTGTCGGTCGAAATGGCTTATGCCGCTATCGAAATGGCGCTGGAAGAACCCATGGTCGAGAGCGACTTCGTGGTCAAAGAAACCGCCCGCCAGATCAAAGCCTATTGGCGCGAGACGCTGGAAACCTGGGAAAAATAGTAGTTATAGCTATTTTATATTGACGGGCGGGGCTTTTCCCTACATTTTCCGATTGTCTCTGTCGCGGCGGGTAAACGCATGTCTGAACGGTCTTTCACAAAATCAGCTTTCATTGTGTTGGCGCTCTCTCTGAGCCTGACAGGCTGCGGGGAAGCCCAAAAATCATCGCGCGCACCTGTCCTGCTTGATCAGCGCCTTGCCGAAATCTATGCCCGCACCTGCATGGGCTGTCACACGGTCCCTGATAGCGGCGCGCCGATGACCCACAACGCCGCCATGTGGGAACCGCGCATGACACAGAGCGACGACGTTTTGCTGGCCCATATGGTTGACGGATTTGGCGGCATGCCGCCGCTCGGTCAATGCGTTGAATGCAGCGCCGAAGACCTCACAACACTGATGCATTTCATGGCAGCACCCGCTCCCGCTGCGACGAATTAAGGCTCACAAAGAATGAACCATCCGACGCGACGCAATCTCCTGAAACTCGCCACCGCGGCATCGGCCCTTGCCGCCACCGGCACCATCCCCGCAATTGTCGAAGCAGCCTTTGCCGACGAGCCAACAACGGCAAAGACGGCGACAAGCAAAGCTCTGCCATGGCGCAACTGGTCGGGCGGGCAGCATTGCGACCCGGCAGCGCGCGCGGCACCGGCGTCCGTTGATGAACTCGCAAGCCTGATCGGCAAAACACCGACACCCGTTCGCGCGGTCGGCGCAGGCCACTCTTTCTCGCCGCTTGTGCCGACCAGCGGCACCATCGTCACGCTCGACCGGTTGACGGGTGTGGAAAACGCCGACCTCAAAACAAATCAGGCCGATGTGCATGCCGGCACACGTCTGGGGCGCATGAGCGAGGAACTCGCCAAACTCGGTCTGTCCTTTGCGAACCTGCCCGACATCAACAAGCAGTCACTCGCTGGCGCCATTTCGACCGCCACCCACGGCACAGGCGCAAAGATCGGGTCGCTCTCCACCTTTATGACGGAGCTCGAACTCGTCACGGCACAAGGCGATGTGGTGACCTGCTCGGCGACGAAGAACGCGGAGCTTTTCAATGCGTCGCGCGTGTCGGTGGGATCACTCGGGCTCATCACCAAAGCGCGCGTGCAGGCGCAGCCCGTCTATAAGCTCAAACGTAAAATCTGGGTGGAGCCTGTCGAAGACATGCTCGACAAATTGCCCGAACTGACGGCGAAGAACCGGAACTTTGAGTTCTACTACGTGCCCTTTTCCGGCCTTGCCATGGGCATCATCAACAATGAGACAGACGAGGCCGAAACGCCCGCGCCGCTCAATGAAGATGACAATGCGCTGATGCAACTAAAGCAGTTGCAGGACTGGCTCGGCTGGTCGCCAAGCCTGCGCCGCTGGGCGATGCAAAAGGCCTTTGCCGACTATCCCGTCGAAGAGCGCGTGGACTTTGCGCATAAGACATTGTCGAACGAGCGCGGCGTGCGCTTCAACGAAATGGAATATCACCTGCCGCGCGGGAAAGCAGCCGACGCTTTGCGCGAAATCATCACGACAATTGAAACGCAGAATATCCGCGTCTTCTTCCCCATCGAGTTCCGCAATGTCGCGGCTGACGACATCTGGCTCTCGCCCTTTTATGGCCGCGAAAGCGCGTCGATTGCGATCCATCAGTTTTATGAATGGGACTATCACGCCTATTTTACAGCGATCGAACCCATCTTCAAAAAGCACGAAGGCAGGCCGCATTGGGGCAAATTGAATACGCTGAAAGCGGCCGATTTTGCGGCGCTGTACCCCAAGTGGGATGAGTTTTTACGCGTGCGCAAAGAAATGGACCCGAGCGGCAAGTTTCTGACGCCCTATATGAAATCGGTGTTTGGGGCCTGAAGGACGACCCTTCGAGACGGCTAATTCACCTGCTTCGGCGTCATCACCGGCAGCGGCGAGACATCAACACCTTCTTCGATCAACTCGCGCGCTTCATCCGCCGTAACCTGCCCATAGATACCGCGCGGGGCCTCTTCTTCGTAATGGATGCGGCGCGCAGTCTCGGCGAACGCGTCGCCGACATTATCAAAATTACTTTCCACATGCGTGCGCAGCGCCGTCATCATTTCGACCATTTTGGTGGCGTCGGGCACCACACGGGCTTTGCTTTTCTTGGTGCCGGTGACGGAAGGTGCCATCAGACCTTTGCGGACAGATGTGCTCAGACATTGCGGACATGAAATTTCATGCGCGGCTGATTGTTCATCAAAAGCGGACGAGGATGAGAACCAACCATCAAATTCATGGTCGTGCTCACATGTGAGAGCGTAGCGGATCATGTGAAGGGCCGGTCATTGGTGAGGCTCGGCACGCGACCGCGCGCATCCGCGACTTTCGCCGGATCGATCTCGGCCATGATGACGCAAGGATCAATGCCGGCTTCCGCAATCACCTCGCCCCACGGCGCGATAATGAGCGAATGGCCATAGGTCTCGCGTCCGTTTTCATGTTTGCCGCCTTGCGCCGGCGCAAAAACAAAGGCCCCGCTTTCAATCGCGCGGGCACGTAACAGCACATGCCAATGCGCCTCGCCTGTCGGCTTGGTAAAAGCCGATGGCACAGAGAGAAACGACGCGCCGGATTTGGCAAGCGCGCGATAAAGATGCGGAAAACGCAGATCATAGCAGACCGTCATGCCGAGCCTGCCCCAGGGCAGATCATGCGTGACGGCTTTTTCGCCCGGCCCGAAATTTTTGGATTCGCGGTAGCTCTCGCCATTGCCAAGATCGACGTCAAACATATGGATCTTGTCATAACGCGCCGCGACCTGCCCGTCCGGCGCGATGAGGAACGACCGGTTGGCGAGCTTATCGGACGCAATCTTGATCGGGAGCGAACCGACAAGCGTCCAGATTTTTCTGGCGGCAGAGAGTTTGCGGAAATGGCCGAGCGCCGCGTCATCGTCCTCTGACGTGGCTTTCTCAAACAGCAACGCGCGGTCGGCCTCCATCAGCGATGTATTTTCAGGCGTCGCCACAAACTGCGCGCCTGCTGCCGCCGCCTCTTCAATGAGACCCGAGGCCTGCGCCACATTCGCCGCCACGTCGCGACCGGAGCGCAACTGAATACATGCTGCAACAAAGGGGGCAGCGATGAAGGAACTATTCATGATCAGGCGCTGAGCAGCGCGTCGAGCTTGCCTGCGCCATCAAGCGCATAGAGATCGTCGCAACCGCCGACATGCTTATCGCCGATGAAAATTTGCGGCACCGTATAGCCGCCATGGGCCCGCTTTTCCATTTCAGCGCGCAGGCCCGCATCCATGCCGACGTCGATCTCTTTGAACGCGACGCCCTTCGCACCAAGCAGCGCTTTGGCGCGGTAGCAATAGGGGCACATCATCGTTGTATAGATGGTCACGTCCGCCATGAGCGGCATCCTCCGGCAAAAAACTGGTCCCCTATCATATAGACACGCGGTCCCCCTGAACAACCCGCGCCAGCGTCAGAACCCGCAATTCACGCGCACCGGCGGCTTTCAGCGCATGGGTACAGGCCTCAATCGTCGCCCCTGTCGTCATCACATCATCAATGAGAACCACGGTTTTGCCCTTGAGCGCCGGGCCTGCCCGCCGCGAAACACGAAACGCGCCCGCGACATTGCGCCGCCGCGCATCGCCCGACAGACCAACCTGTGGCCGCGTCGCGCGCACACGCGCAAGCCAATGGCCCGCAAACGGCACGCCGGATAATTTGGCAATGTGCCGGCCAAGCTCGGCAGATTGATTATAGCGCCGCGCCATCAGTCGCCAGCGATGCAGCGGCACCGGCATAATGAAATCAGCACCTTTGAGCACGTCCGCCCCCGCGCGCGTCATCCATTGCGCAAAGGCAGGTGCTGCTTCGAGGTGATCGGCATATTTGAAACGGAGAATGAGCGGCGCACTCGCCTCAGTGTAACGCATCACGGCGCGCGCTTTGGCGTAAGGCGGCGGGTTGGCGGCGACTTCGGGGCGGATCAGGGGCGCATCATCAATGTCAGAAAAATCTGAACCGAGAGGCAAGCCGCTCACTGCACATAGAGGCGCTTCAATGAAATCCAGCGCCGACCAGCAGGTACTGCACAGAGCGCCGGTTTGCGCGATAGAACCACCGCAGGAAAAGCATTGAGGCGGCAAGGCGAGATCGCCTGCCTTGGCGGCAAGGACGCGGAAAGTGGCCGTGAGGTTTGTCAGCGCGGCGATCAGCATCGGGCAAGGATAACAGAGGGAAATACGGAAGGTCTTGCGATAATCGCAAGGCGCAACCAATATGCGGCCATGAGCGAGAAACCATCAGCCCCTGCCATTTTCGACCGCAAACTTTTGCGGGCGCGACGCGAACGCGCGGCCGGGGGCTTTGAGGCTCATGATTTTTTGCTCGCCCGCGTTGCAGACGACATGAGCGAACGGCTCGCCATCATCACGCGAAATTTCGGCACAGTGCTTGATCTCGGCAGCCATAGGGGCTTTGCCGCGATGCTGGAGGTACCCCCGCAAAAAATCACCCGCATGGTCAGCATGGACCTCTCCGCCTCAATGGTGCGCGCGGCGCCCGACATGCGTGTGGTGGGCGATGAAGAGCACCTGCCCTTTGCCGACAAAAGTTTTGATCTCGTATTATCGGCTTTATCGCTGCACTGGACCAATGATTTGCCCGGCGCGCTGATACAGGCGCGGCGCGCGCTGGTGCCGGACGGGTTGTTCATGGGCGCAATGCTGGGCGGCGAGACGCTCGCCGAACTCAGACAGGCGATGAGCGAAGCGGAAATCGAATGCGAAGGCGGTCTCTCGCCCCGCGTGTCGCCCTTTGCCGATTTGCGCGACATGGGCGCACTGATGCAGCGGGCGGGCTTTGCGCTGCCGGTCGTTGATAGCGACCGCGTCACAGTGAATTATAAGAACCCGCTGGCGCTGATGGCCGAACTCAGAGGCATGGGCGAGACCAATGTGATTGCCGAACGCCGCCATGTGCCGCTAAAGCGCAAAACACTGATGCGGGCGATGGAAATTTATGTTGAAAAATTCGCGCTGCCCGACGGGCGCATCCCTGCAACATTTGAAATTTTGATGCTGGCGGGATGGAGCCCGCATGAGAGCCAGCAGAAACCGCTGCGGCCCGGCAGCGCGACGGGAAAGCTCGCCGACGCACTGGGCACTGTGGAGCAAAAGGCGGGCGAGAAGACGCCGCGCGCGTGAACTCAGGCGAACAGATCGGCGATGCGCTGGAAGAGAGCCACGAGGCTGGTGCCGATTGTCGCTGTGGAGATGGCAACAACGAGCGAAATCAGAGCGGCAATGAGGCCATATTCAATGGCCGTCGCGCCCTGTGTGTCGGCGGCAAATTCTTTGGCCACCAGCTTTAATTTCAACATCCCAGACCTCCTGTCCTGACGGCTCTATCCTCCCCTTACAGAAGATCGAGCAAAGCGGCCACAAGCGGTTCATCCGCCGGTGGCATGGCATAGGTCCGCAATTTGGCGGGCCTCACCCATTCCAATGCCTGCCCCTCGCGGCCATGCACCTGACCTTCCCAGCGCCTGCACACATAAAGCGGCATGAGCAGATGAAAGTCTTGATAGCCGTGGCTTGCAAAAGAGAGGGGCGCAAGACAGGCTTTAGAAACCGTGATCCCAAGCTCTTCGTTCAGCTCACGGATCAAACACTCTTCCGGGTTTTCACCCGTCTCAACTTTGCCGCCGGGAAATTCCCAAAGCCCTGCGAGAGATTTCCCCTCAGGGCGCTGTGCAAGAAGCACACGGCCGTCCACATCAATAAGCGCAACGGCGACGACCAGCACAAGCGTCTTCGGGCCGGTTATCTCCTCGCGTTCATCCGACATGTTCACACCATTTTATTAACAAAAAGACGACAGAAAGCCGCAACGGCTGCATTAACTACACCGCTTTGCGCCCGCTAAATCGACCAAATTAGCTGCGGTAATCAGCGTTAATCGAAATATAGCCATGCGTGAGATCGCAGGTCCAGACAGTGGCCGCACCGGAGCCGACACCGACATCCACTTCGATCTGAATGTCCGTACCCTTCATATGTTTGGCGACGGGGGCCTCATTGTAACCGGCGACAACCTGACCGTCGCGGGCGACAGCAACGCCGCCAATGGCAATGGCGAGACGGTCACGGTCAGCCGCTTCACCTGATTTGCCGACCGCCATGACGATGCGCCCCCAATTGGCGTCTTCACCGGCAATGGCGGTTTTGACAAGCGGAGAATTGGCGATCACAAGACCGATGCGGCGCGCGGCAGCAACACTTTCAGCGCCGGATACAGCGATGGAGATAAACTTCGTCGCCCCTTCACCATCGCGCACAACCTGATGGGCAAGATCGAGCAGCAGATCATCAAGTGCCGCGCGGAAGGTGGCGACGCGCGGATCGGCAGCAGACGACAGCATGAACGTTGAGCGCATGGCTGTGCCGGTGGCAAAAAGCATCAGCGTGTCGGATGTCGATGTGTCGCTGTCAACAGTGGTGGCGTTGAAGCTCTTGTTTGCCCCATCCGCAACAAGCGTTTGCAGGAGCGATGCGTCAATCGCCGCATCTGTCACGACATAAGCAAGCATGGTGGCAAGATCCGGCGCAATCATACCCGACCCTTTGGCAATGCCGTTGATCGTTACTTTTGCGCCGTCGATAACGACAGACCGCGTCGCGACTTTGCGATAAGTGTCCGTTGTCATAATGGCGCGGGCGGCTGCGTCCCAATTGTCTTCGTCAGCATCAAACAATGCCGAACCGATACCGGAAATAACAGGCTTGGGGTCGAGCGGCTGACCGATGACGCCGGTCGAAGCCACATAGACCTCGGTTGTGCGGGCACCGACAGCGCGCGCGGCGGCCTCAACCGTCGCGTTCACAGTGTCCACGCCTGCCTTGCCGGTAAAGGCATTGGAATTGCCGGAATTGACGACAACAACGCGACCCTTGCCGCCTTTCACATTCTCGCGGCACAGCTCGACAGGGGCAGACGCCGTTTTCGATGTGGTGAAAACACCGGCCGCCGTTGTGCCTTCGGGCAGACGGATCACGAGCACATCGTCGCGGCCCTTATATTTGATACCCGTCGCCGCCGTGCCGATATCCACCCCTTCGAGCGGCGGCAGCTTGGCGAATTTTTTAGGGGCCAAAGGCGAAACAGGTGAAGCGGCCTTTTTCTTCGCGGGCGCTGCTTTCTTCGCCGCGGGCTTTTTAACCGGAGTCTTCTTCGTCAAAAGCGCCTTCTTGGCGACCTTCTTCGTGACGGGCGCTTTTTTGGCGACGGCTTTTTTCGCAGCCGGTTTCTTTGCCGCTGCTTTTTTGGCGACAGGCTTCTTCTTTGCCGGCACCTTCTTTACGACTGCTTTTTTCGGCGCTGCCTTCTTCGCCACGGGTTTCTTTTTCACAGCAGATTTTTTCTTCGTGGGCACAGGACAAGCTCCGGAACGATGGGGGGTCAAAAGTGCAAAGAATTATTGCGGCGCAGGTTCCATTTTGGTCTGCACCGGCACGCCTTCAGCGCCGACAATTTCGATTTTTGCCGATTTGCGCAAGCCTTCCATCAACTTATTGCCTTCATCGCCGATGAGCTTACGCATGATCTGCTCTTCCGATTGCTGCAATGTGGGCTTAGGCGCGGCCCGCTTTTCGATAAGTTTGATCACATGCCAGCCGAATTGCGTCTCGACCGGCGCCGAGACCTCGCCGACTTTCATCGCGAAAACGGCATTGCCGAACTCCGGCACCATTTCTTCTTTCTTGAACCAGCCAAGATCACCGCCATTGGCCGCACTCGTGTCCTTGCTTTCGGCTTTCGCAACATCTTCAAAGCTTTTGCCGCCTTTGATCGTCGCTTCGATCTTATCGGCCTCAAGCTTGGAGGCAACGAGGATATGGGCCGCATGGACTTCGCTCTCGGCTTCCGCCTTGGCGATATGTTCGTCGTAATAGGCTTTGACAGATTTGTTATCGACCTTGTCGCGCATCAATTGCAGCCAATAAACGTCGCGCAGCACTTTTTCCTCGAAATAGGCCTCGCGCGCTTTGACCATCGGGTCATCTTCCATCTTCTTGGCGCGGGCGGCGTCCGCCACAATGCGGCGGTCAATCAGCATGGACAGAAGATACTGGAAGCGCTTTTCTTCCGGCAATTGAGCCAGCGCCGAACCCATTTCTTCATCAGCCAGCGCCACATCAGAGAGCTTGATCGGCTTGCCATTGACGTTAGCGATGACCTCATCATTGCCGGAGGCAGCCCGCACAGGCTCCGAAGCGACAGGATCGGCGGCAAAAGCCGCCACCGGCGCAATAGCCCAAAGGCTGATAGCGAGAAGACTTGTGGCAACGGAACGGCTCGGACGACGCATAATCAATTTCCTGAACATTTCTCTGAACGGGGCTAAGCACGGGGTTCCGGATGATGAAGGCTCACCCGCCCCCGCACAAGCCCCCCTCGCCCGCCATGCCCGCCCCCAAACATTAATAAAATGAGAGACTTGGTCGCCGCCCGCCTGACGCCTGAAAAGCCGGGTACGGGGCGCGAAACAGTCTCGATTTTGCCCCGTTTCATTGACAAGGTGAGCCCTCCTGCTTACATCATCTGCAGTCTTTTTTACCCGCAACGGCCCGCTCACAAGGGCCGGTTCGCCGGAAACGCCCCCTCTGACCAAGAGCGCGGGCGATCGCATTGAGGAAGTAAACCTAATGGCAAGTCTCGGCGCCCTCGCCAAGCGGTTCTTTGGCAGTGCCAATGACCGCAAGCTGAAGTCCTATACGGCTCGCGTCGAGAAGATCAACGCGTTTGAACCGGCAATCTCCGCCCTCAGCGACGATGAGCTGAAAGGCAAGACCGCTGAGTTCCGCGGCCGTCTCGCACAAGGCGAGACGCTGGACGATCTTTTGCCCGAAGCCTTTGCCACCGTCCGCGAAGCCGCCAAACGCGCGCTCGGCCAGCGCCATTACGACACGCAGTTGATCGGCGGCATGGTCCTGAACGACGGCAAGATCGCCGAAATGAAAACAGGCGAAGGCAAAACACTCGTTGCCACGCTCGCCTGCTATCTCAATGCACTCCCCGGCAGGGGCGTCCATGTCGTCACCGTCAACGACTATCTGGCCAAGCGCGACGCCGAATGGATGGCGCAGGTCTATAATTTCCTCGGCCTCACCACAGGCGTCATTCTGCACGGTCTCGATGACAGCGAACGCCGCGCCGCCTACGCCGCCGACATCACCTACGGCACCAATAACGAATATGGCTTCGACTATCTGCGCGACAACATGAAATATCAGTTGTCATCCATGGTCCAGCGCCGTCACGCCTATGCGATCGTCGACGAAGTGGACTCGATCCTCGTGGACGAAGCACGCACACCGCTGATCATTTCAGGCCCGCTCGACGACAAGTCGGAACTCTACCTCTCCATCGACGATGTGATCCCGCTGATTGAGCCGGAAGATTTTGAACTGGATGAAAAGCAGCGCACCGTGAACCTCACGGAAGCGGGCAACGAAAAGATCGAAGTTATTCTGGCCGAGCGCGGCGTGCTCACCGAAGGCTCGCTCTATGACATCGAAAACATTTCGATTGTCCATCACGTCCAGAACGCGCTGAAAGCCCACAAGCTCTTCCAGAAGGACAAGGACTATATCGTCAAGGGCGACAAGCTCATGATCATTGACGAGTTCACAGGCCGCATGATGGAAGGCCGTCGCTATTCAGACGGTTTGCATCAGGCGCTTGAAGCCAAAGAGCGCGTGACGATCCTGCCCGAAAACCAGACACTCGCCTCCATCACCTTCCAGAATTATTTCCGCATGTATGAGAAACTCTCAGGCATGACGGGCACGGCGCTCACTGAAGCCGACGAATTCATGGACATCTACAAGCTCGAAGTCATCGAAGTGCCGACGCATCGCCCGATTGCGCGCGTGGACGAGGACGACGAAGTCTATCGCTCGGCCCGTGAAAAATATGAAGCCATTGTGCTGGAGCTGGATGACTGCGTGAAGCGCGGACAGCCGGTGCTGGTCGGCACGGTCTCGATTGAAAAATCAGAAACGCTGTCTGAGTTCCTGAAAAAGAAAAAGATCAAGCACAACGTTTTGAATGCGCGCTATCACGAGCAGGAAGCCTATATCGTGGCGCAGGCGGGCGTTCCCGGCTCCATCACCATTGCCACCAACATGGCCGGTCGCGGCACCGACATTCAGCTCGGCGGCAATCTCGAAATGCGCATCGCCGACGAAACGGCAGGCATCGAGGACGACGCCAAGCTCGCCAAAAAGATCGAAGAGATCAAAGCCGATATCGCTGAAAAGAAAGAAGCGGCCAAAGCCGCAGGCGGTCTTTACATCATCGGCACCGAGCGCCACGAAAGCCGCCGCATCGACAATCAGCTGCGCGGCCGCTCAGGCCGTCAGGGTGATCCGGGACGGTCCAAGTTTTTCCTCTCGCTTGATGATGATCTGATGCGCATTTTCGGCACCGACCGCATGGACGGCGTGCTGCAAAAGCTCGGCCTGAAAGAAGGCGAAGCGATCATCCATCCCTGGATCAACAAGGCGCTGGAAAAAGCCCAGCAAAAAGTTGAAGCGCGCAACTTTGATATGCGCAAGAACGTGCTGAAATACGACGACGTGATGAACGATCAGCGCCGCGTCATTTTCGATCAGCGCGTCGATCTGATGAATGCGCAGGACGTCGCCGAAACCGTCTCCGACATGCGCCATCAGGTGATCGACGGTCTCATCAGCGCGCATATTCCTGAAAAGGCCTATGCCGAACAATGGGACGCCGAAGGCCTGCACGAACAGGTCAACTATATGCTCGGCCTCGACCTGCCGATCAAGGACTGGGTGGCCGAAGAAGGCATTGCGGATCAGGAAATCCGCGAGCGCCTCTATGCCGAAGCCGACCGCGTCATGGCGCAAAAGGTCACGCAGTCCGGCCCCGAACTGATGCGTCAGGTTGAAAAGTCGATCCTGCTGCAAACACTCGACCATCATTGGCGCGAACATCTGATGATGCTCGATTATCTGCGTCAGGCCGTGGGCCTGCGCGGCTATGCCCAGCGCGATCCGCTGAACGAATATAAGACGGAAGCCTTCACCCTGTTTGAGGCGCTGCTCAACCGTCTGCGCGAAGACGTGACGCGCCAGTTGATGAACGCGCAATTTGTGCAGGAAGCGCCGCGGCTTGAAGATACGCCGCTGCCGCAAATGCATGAAAGCCACATCGACCCGCTGACCGGCGAAGATGAAATGGACGAGCGCCATAATGCGCCGCTCGGCCGTCCCCTGCGCAATAATCCCGGCGTCAGGCTTGACCCCAAAGACCCGTCCACATGGGGCAAGGTGTCACGCAACGAGGCCTGCCCCTGCGGCTCAGGCAAGAAGTTCAAACATTGCCACGGCGCTCTTGTATAAAGGGCGCTTGTATAAAACCCTGACAATATGAAATAAAAAACGCCCGCCTCTGTCAAAGAGGCGGGCGTTTTATTTGTGCCGCGTCTCTTACGCCGCCTGCTGTTTCAGCTTTTCAATATCGGCCTGATAGGTCTGACCGGCCCAGTAATAATGAACCGCCGCCCAGACGCCGATAAAGCTCGTGAAGAACAACGCCCAGCGCAGGCTTTCCACGCCGAAAGTGGGTTCCAGCGCGTCAGACAGCAGGCCTACGGTCAGCGGGCCGAAACCAAGCGCGATGAAGTTCAGCACAAAGAGCATGACGGCAGAGGCAAGCGCCCGCATATGCGGCGGTGTCAGCGACTGGATCATCGCAAAGCTCGGCCCGAGATAGAAGGCGCCGAGCACTGACGAGACGATATAGACCGGAATCATAATCGTAAGGTCAGACGACATATAGAAGATGATAAAAAGCGGCATGCCGACAATTTTAGCGACCGCAATCACCCAGGCATTCCAGCGCATATCCTTGCGCGACAAACGGTCAGCCAGATAACCGCCGATCACCGCGCCGGACCCGCCGACAAAACCGGCAGTGAGACCGAAGATCAAGCCGATCTCGGACATGTTAAGTCCAAGCGAGCGGGCAAAGAAGGACGGGCCAAAAATCAATCCGCCATAGCCCACGAAAGAGACGAGCGTGAGACCAATGATGATGTGGCGCGCCGACCGCGTGGACCAGAGATGCACAAAAACTTTCCACAGGCCGACGAGATAGACCTTGAGAAGGCTCGTCGCAGGCGCGTTGGGTGAAGCGCCCAGCGCGGCCACCGGCAGACCGTCAATATGGCCGCGCGGCGGTTCGGCCATGGTGAAGCGCACAAGCGCCGCAATGATAAGGCCCGGCAGACCGACAACGAGAAATGTCGCGCGCCAGCCGTAATGCTGCACCACATAGCCGCCGACAACGAGACCGATCATGGCACCGGCATAAACGCCGACCGAATAAACGGCCATAGCGGTCGAGCGTTGCTCCTTGGGATACATGTCAGAGATCATCGAATGCGACGGCGGGCTGGAGCCAGCCTCGCCGATGCCGACGCCGATACGCGCCAGCGCCAATTGACCGAACGTGCCGGCCATGCCGCAGGCCGCTGTCATGCCGGACCAGACGGTAACGGCAAGCGCGATAATGTTGCGGCGGTTGCCACGGTCCGCCCACATGGCAATCGGCACGCCGAGCGTCGCATAAAAGACGGCAAAGACCAGACCGCCGAGAAGACCGAGCAGAGTGTCGCTGACCTGAAATGTCTCTTTGATCGAGGGCATCAGAATATTGATGATGCCGCGATCCACATGGCTTGATGTGTAAGCGAGCGTAAGCAGCAGAAGCGGATAATGTCTGGCAAAGCCGCTTCGTCGCTCAGGCGTGGCTGTGGCCGCGGTTGTCTGGTCTGTCATAGTGCCTCCCCGATAGAACTCTTTAAGTTTCTTTGGGCACACCTTAGAGACGCAAAACCCCTACGGCAATCGTAAGCTCGGTTGCGGGCGGCTCCGCGACTGCCATAATGCGCGACCTGTAAGAACCAACAAAACACGCTTACGCCGAGGAACGCTCATGTCCGCACCCACCCCCTTCAAAGTCGATATTGCCCAATCGGTCCTCGACAAGATCAAAGCCAAAGTCGCGGCCTATGAGTGGCATGAAATGCCGGTGGTGCCCGAAGGCGGCAACCGCTGGGCCTATGGCACCGACATGGACTATATGCGCGAGCTTTGCGCCTATTGGCTCAAAACCTATGACTGGCGCAAGGCGGAAGCCACGCTCAACAAATTCCCGCAGTTCAAAACAACCGTGGACGGACAGGAAATCCATTTCATTCATGTGAAAGGATCAGGCGCAAATCCTGAGCCGCTGCTCCTCACGCATGGCTGGCCGGGTTCTGTTTTTGAATTCTTCGATGTGATCGAACCGCTCGCCCATCCTGAAAAATTCGGCGGCGACGCGAACGATGGCGTGACGCTCATCATCCCGTCGCTGCCGGGCTATGGCTTTTCCGGCAAACCCAAAACACCCATCGGTCCCAAGGGCACAGCAGCGCTCTGGGACAAGCTGATGCGCGATGTGCTGGGCTACAAAACCTATATCGCGCAGGGCGGCGACTGGGGCTCGGTGGTGACAAGCTTCCTCGGCTACAATCATTCAACGCTGAAAGGCGGCGGTGCCAAAGCCATTCACCTCAACATGTTCGGCATGCGCCCGCCTGCGCTGCCCGAAACCGACGCCGAAAAACAATGGGCGGCAGGCGCTGGCATGATGTTTGAGCTTGAAGGCGCTTATCTGCGCTTGCAGATGACGAAGCCGCAAACCCTCTCCTACGGCATGATGGACAGTCCCGTCGGCGCCGCCGCCTGGATCGTCGAAAAGTTTCACGGCTGGTCGGACAAGCGCGGGCCGGACGGCAAGGAACATATCGAAAATGCCTTCACCAAGGACCAGCTCCTCACCAGCGTGATGATCTATCTCGTCACCGGCACCTTCAACACCGCCACATGGTACTATCGCGGCATGATGGAAGACGGCGGCAACAACATGGCCCCCGGTACCAGGATCGACATTCCGGTCGGCATTGCCTGCTACCCCAAAGAGTTTCTGGTCTTTCCGCCGCGCACCATGATGGACAAGGGCTTCAACATTGTTCAGTGGACGGAGTTTGACCATGGCGGGCATTTTGCGGCGATGGAGACAGGCACCGTCTTTGCCGACGATGTGCGTAATTTCGTCAAAAAAGTGAAAAGCTAATGAGCCATCGCATCGTTCCCGCCGACCCGTTTGAAATTCGCGTCTCGGACGGCGAAATCGAAGACCTGAAACGACGCCTTGAGCGCACGCGCCTGCCCAACGAGCCGCATGGCAACAGCCATTGGGCCTATGGCACCAACCTGTCCTATATGGAACGCCTGATTGAAACATGGCGCGACGATTTCGACTGGCGGGCGGCAGAGAAGTCCCTCAACCGCTTTCCGCAATATCGCGCCACGCTGACCGATGACGACGGCGAAGACCACGAAATTCACTTCATTTACGAACGAGGGTCGGGCCACAATGCGGTGCCGCTGATCCTGACGCATGGCTGGCCTTCGACCTTCCGCGAATTTCTCGATGTCGTGGACCCGCTGGCGCACCCTGAAAAATACGGCCGCTCCGGTCCCGCCTTTGACGTCATTGTACCCTCGCTGATCGGCTACGGCTTTTCATCGATCCCGCGCATTCCCATCGGACCTGCCGCCATCGCCGATCTCTGGCACCGGCTGATGACGCAAGTGCTGGGCTATGACAGCTATGCCGCGCAAGCCGGCGACTGGGGCAGCTTCGTCACTTCGCGTTTAGCGCTTCAGCATGCAGACGCCGTGCGCGCCATCCACCTGACCATGCTGCCGCTGCGCCCCTTCCTCAAACACGAGAGCCAAAAGCCCGTCAGCGAAGAGGAAGGCAAATGGATCAAAGAAATGGGGCAATGGTGGAAACAGGAAGAGGGCTATCGCTCAATCCAGTCAACAAAGCCGATGGCGCTGGCGTTTGCGCTGATGGACAGCCCGGCGGGTCTTGCAGGCTGGCTCGCGGATAAATATTACCGCCTCGGCGATACCGACAAGACAACGACGATGGACGGCATGATCGCGCGTTTCCCCTTCGAAACGCTCCTGACCCAGCTTTCGATCTACTGGTTCACCGGCACGATCAATTCAGCCAACACGCTCTATAAGGCCGGGCCCGCCGAAGGGTCCGCACTGCTCAAAGCCGGAGAGAAAGTGACCGTGCCCGTCGCCTATTCTGAATATCCGATGGACACATTGCCCGTCACGCCGCGCTCATGGGCCGAACGCGGTTATAATATTCAGCGCTGGCGCATCATGGAAAAAGGCGGCCACTTCGCGGCAATGGAAGAGCCGGAGCTTTTCGCCGACGATGTGCGCGATGCCTTTGCGGAAATGCTTTAGGCAGACACGCCTGCGCCCCAAAACCTTGAGCGCCTGAGCGGGCACGCCTGCGCCCCAAAACCTTTTAGCGCCTAGGCGGGTACGCCAGCGCCAATGTCGATCCAGCGCACATCTTCAAAGCCCCGCACCTCGCGGGTCTCATCGCCGTCGAAGCCAACGGATTCAGTGGAGCCGAAATAAGAGATAATGAGCGGATGTCCCGACAAACGATGGGACATCGGCAAGGACAGCACCTCGACTTGCGACAGAATACCGGATGCTTCGCGCGTTTTCAGGATCGATAGCCGTCCGCACGGGTGATTGATCTGACGGTTCAGCATTTCAAGATAGGGCAGCCGTGCGGCTGGCGCGATGGAATCGAGATAATTGTGACCCGTCGGATCAATGCCCATGCGCTCGACGAGGTCCGTGCCGACAAGACGCATCTCAACGCGGTCCGGCGACACGATCTCAAGGATCGTGATGGCGGGCATGAGCTTATAGATGGCGGGTGGATTGAAGTCGCTGCGATCCGGCAGGACGCCTGCCTTGGGCAAACTATCCCAGTATTCCATGAATTGCCGCGCACCGGCTGATTGAAGCAACTCCATCGCCAGCAACATTTGGGGCCAATCCCTTCGGACGCAGTCTTACTTCAGGTCAGGCAACACCGGTACGACCGATCGCAAGGAACTTTTCGCGGCGCAGACGCTTCAGCGTGGCGCGGTCGAGCTTATCGAGGCCGCGCAGCTCCGCCTCAATCGCGTCGCCCGTTTCCTTGATCATCTGATTGCGCTCACGATGCGCACCGCCGATAGGTTCAACAAGAATACGATCAATGACGCCGAGCTGAAGAAGGCTCTGCGCGGTGATCTTCATCGCATTGGCCATGTCCTGCGTCTTGTCCGCCGAACGCCAGAGAATGGACGCACCGGCTTCGGGTGAGATCACAGAATAGACAGCATGTTCAAGCATCAGCACACGATTGGCGGTCGCCAGCGCCACAGCGCCGCCTGAACCGCCTTCACCGATGATAACGGAGACGAGCGGCACACCAAGGCCAAGGCAGCAATCGGTCGAGCGCGCAATGGCTTCGGCCTGACCGCGCTCTTCGCCGCCGATACCGGGATAAGCACCTGCCGTATCGACGAGCGTGATGACGGGAATATCGAAACGGTCGGCAAGCTCCATCAGGCGCACAGCCTTGCGATAGCCTTCAGGCGTTGCCATACCAAAATTGTGTTTGACGCGCGTCTGCGTGTCAGAGCCTTTTTCATGGCCCATGATCATCACAGAACGACCACGGAAACGGCCAAGGCCGCCGACAATCGCATAATCCTCACCGAACACACGGTCACCCGCAAGCGGCGTGAAATCTTCGATCAGACGCTCGGCATAATCGACAAAATGCGGGCGGCGCGGATGACGCGCGACCTGCACCTTTTGCCAGGGCGTCATGTCCTTGTAGGTTTCGGCCAGAAGCTGTTGGGCTTTTTGCTCAAGCTTTGAAATTTCGTCGCTGACGCTGACGGTGCTGTCCTTGGCGGCGAGAAGCTTCAGCTCCTGCACCTTGCCTTCGAGTTCAGCGATCGGTTTCTCAAAGTCGAGATATGTGTGCATCGTACTCAGGGAATAGGCCCTTTCAACTTTCGAAAAAGCATATGAGGGACGGAAAAAGGCCGAGACTGAGCCCTCCCGCCCCGTTCCCTGATCTGCTCAGGAATTGGGCGGCACATTGGCTTTGACAGGCCATAATGTCAACCGTTGGACGCAATCTGCGGCCACTGCGGCGGCCTGCCCGCCCGGCCCGAGTGGCCCTTCCCCGGCGTTAATGCTTTTCCATAAGGTAAATCTCCTGCCCCTGTCACAAAGACACGCACGGTCGCGTCTTGATGGGGAAGGCAGAGATTTGACTTTCCGGAGAGACGATCAGGGAGCGACCATGAGCAATAACAACAATACCAAGATCATTGTTTTAGCCATCACAGCAGCCTTTCTCGGCGGCAATGCGCTCTACATGCTGGCCGACCCGCTGGGCTGGTATGGCGCAGTGGACGGCGTGCCCGACACCGGCCCCTTCAACCCGCATTTTGTGCGCGACATCGGCGTCGCCTACCTCACCTGCGCCATCGCCACAGCAGCAAGCGCCAAATGGCTCCGTCAGGCCTTCACATTGATGAGTGTGGTGACACTGTTCCTCGGCCTTCATGCCTTATTGCATGTCTGGGACATCGCGGCGGGGCGCTTGCCGCTCGACCATCTGATCCGCGATCTGCCGGGCGTCCTTGGCCCCTCCCTTGTCACCGGCTTTCTCGTCTGGTGGACGCGGCATGAACGCGCTTAAAATTGAAAGGACAGAACATGCTGAACGCATGGCTTGAAAAGCAATTTGTGAAAATGGAAAAACAGACGGGCGAGAGCGCAGACTTTGCGCGCGATCTGCGCCACGCCAGCCCCGGCGGTTTCTGGCGGTTTATATTTTTCACACCGATGGCAAACTATCGCCGCGCATTGCCGGTGGAGGCTTATGGCGTCGCAAAAATCGCCGCCGCACATTCGGAAGATTGCGGGCCCTGTCTGCAAACAACCGTCAATCTCGCCAGAGCCGACGGCGTCAGCGATGCGATCATCCGCGCAGCAGTACTGGGCGATGCCGGTGCCATGGACGAGCGCACAGGTACAGCTTTCCGCTTTGCCCGCGCGGTCTGCGCCCGTGACCTTGAAGCCGAAGAACTGCGCCCCAAACTCATCGAATGGTGGGGCGAGGCCGCTGTCGCAGAACTCGCGCTCGCGATTTGCGCGTCGCGCTTGTTTCCCACACTGAAACGCGGCCTCGGCCACGGTGAAGCCTGCATGCGCGTGACGGTCGGCAGAGAAACACTCGCCATCGGCGCACCGGCACGCCCAAACACGCATAAAGTGGCGTAAGATAAAACATGCCCGTCGCACCAGAAACACATGCCGGAATTTTCGCCCGCCACCGCGCACGCGTCTTCGGTATTGCCTATCGCCTCACCGGCACAGTGAGCGACGCCGAAGATGTGGTGCAGGAGACATGGCTGCGCTGGGCGGGCATTGATGCGTCTGAGATCAGATCACCGGAAGCCTGGCTCACCACCGTTGCAGGCCGCGTCGGGCTTGATCACTTGCGGCGCGTGAAGGCGCGGCGCGAAACCTATATCGGCCCGTGGTTGCCGGAACCTTTGGTGGAAGTCACGGGCGACATGGCACAGCCGACACCGGAAGAACAATTATCACTCGCCGACGATGTCTCGGTGGCGCTTCTCCATATGCTCGAACGTTTAAAGCCCGAAGAGCGCACGGCTTTTCTGCTGCATGAAGCCTTTGACTATGACTATGGCGAACTGGCATCCCTCTTGGGCAAAACCGAAGCCGCCTGCCGCCAGATCGTGAGCCGTGCCAAACGCCGCGTCAACGAAGACCGCCCGCGCTTTCGCGCTGATGCGGCAGAGCATGAAAAATTGGCAGAAGCTTTTGCCGCCGCGCTGGCAAGCGCAAAGCCCGATGCGCTACTTGCCTGTCTCACGCCCGATGCCGTTCTCTATTCAGACGGCGGCGGCAAAGCGGCAGCCGCACTCAATCCAATTTACTCCGCCGAACATATCGTGCGCTTCTTCTTCGGCATCGCCAAAAAGTTCAACGTACCGCTCACCCCCCATCCCATCCGCCTCAGCGGACAACCGGGCTTTGCCTTGATCTATGAAGGCAGGCTTCATTCGCTGATGAGTGCGGATGTGAGCGAGGGGCGCGTCACCTCAATCTATCTGATGCGCAACCCCGACAAGCTCGCCCGCGCCGCTGAGGTCCTGGGCGTGGAACTGCTCGGAAGTTAACTCCTTCCACAGCACCGGCACGCTGACCGGATCTAAGTCGGGGATAGATTTATTTTTGCGCTCTGTCCCCGCCTGAGGATAGCCGTTAGCGCGCCACGCCCGGACACTCGACGAACTGACACACGATCTCTGCATGGAAACACTCGATCTCTTGCAAGAAATACTGAGTGTTTCGTGTCACTGAGAGCTGTTTATGTGAATTTAGCACGCGGGATAAGACGCACGGTCGATGTCGCCTTGGCCAGAACATTGCCCGTCTCATCCGTCAATTTGCCTTCAAGAAACACCGTCGAGCGCCCCTTTTGCTCGATCCATGCCTCCGCCGTGACGATGCCCGGAGCGGCAGGTTTGAAGAAACTCACTTTGATTTCAAGGGACATCGGCACAAATTCAAAATTCGTCGCCGCCATTGTCGCATGCGCCATCGCCGCATCAATCCAGCCCGTCACGAAGCCGCCTTGCGCGACACCGCCTGAATGACACATGTGAAGACCGCACTGATATTCAATGACGGCGCGTCCGGCATTTCCGTCAATTGAAACAACACGAACCTGTCCCAAAGATTTTCCAAGCTCACCGGCATCACGCGGTTTTGTCTCGCTCATACTCATAGTCTCCAAATTTCATTTGGCGAGACCATAAAGAAAGTGGCCACCTGCGTC
Organism: Parvibaculum sp.; assembly: GCA_030645235.1. Classification (GTDB taxonomy): domain Bacteria; phylum Pseudomonadota; class Alphaproteobacteria; order Parvibaculales; family Parvibaculaceae; genus Parvibaculum. Next base: position 39,486 of record JAUSMV010000008.1, read on the forward strand.
GATGAACACAGATGGCCACAGGCTTTGCAAAATTGACGAGGAAGAACGTTCAGTCCTTCTTCGCAAGCGGGTGGTGTTCCTCGACGAGCGACTTTAAGCGACCATCGAGGACATGGGTGTAGATCTGCGTCGTTGAAATATCGGCATGTCCCAACATTTGCTGAACGGCTCTGAGATCAGCACCATTGGCAAGCAGATGGCTCGCAAAGGCATGACGCAACGTATGCGGCGAGACGCGGCTCACATCGAGCTTGGCGGCGGCCGCAAGGTCTTTGAGTAACTGCGCAAAGCGGTGCCGCGTGAGATGTCCCTGACGACCACGCGACGGGAACAGCCACGGCGAAACACCATCGCCGAGGCGCGCAACGCGCAGCGGCAGATAATCGTCAATGGCCGCGCGCGCTGTGTCAGACAAAGGCACGAGACGTTCGCGCCCGCCCTTGCCGCTCACGGCGAGGAAGCGTCCGTCACCTTTGGCAGCCGAGAGTGGCAGGCCGACAAGCTCAGAGACGCGAAGGCCCGTGGCGTAAAGTACTTCCATCAGGCAGACGAGCCGCGCGCGCTTATAGGCCCGCACGGTTTCTTCCTGTGAGCGCCCGTCTTCAACGAGACGAGAGGCGGCGAGAAGCTTGTCCACTTCTTCCACCGACAGAGTTTTGGGCAAAGGCCGCGCACGACGCGGACCTTCGATGGCCCCGCAAGGATCATCCTTGCGCAAGCCGTCTGTATAGAGAAAGCCGTGAAACTGGCGAATGGCCGACAAGCGCCGCGCGGCTGTCGCCGCCGATAGACCTTGCACGGTCAGGCTTTCAAGATAGGCACGAATGTCATTCGTGTCTGCAGCCAGCATGCTTTTATCGCGACTTGTCAGGAAACCGGAAAAATCTTTCAGGTCGCGCTGATAAGCATCAAGCGTGTTACGCGCCGCGCCGCGCTCTGCACTGAGCATTTCGAGGAAAGCATCAATATGATTGCTTCCGGTGGCCTTACCTTGATCTGTCTGGCCTTTATCCGATGGGGTCGTCTGTTTGGCATTCATTGACATGATACTCACCCGTGTCCGGCGTGACTACGTCCCAGTAAAGCCTCAAGAGCAAGGCGCCGAGCCTCGCTCTCAAGATGAACCGCTCTGAGACTTGATACGCTTTGCGCAACTGCTTGACGGTCTGCGCTTTCCGGCCCCCCAGGCCCGATTGCAACAAGTGAGAGCAATACAACTTCACCCAACGAGCCCTTGAGGCCCGCTGAACGAAGCTGATTGAGTAGTAGTTCCGGCGCTCCGACGCTGCGCGGTGCAGCGACCAAAGCTTCGAGAACATTTTGCGGTAAGACCTGACCTGATGCGTCATAGATCATGGCTTCGGTCGCCGCAAAATTCTGTGTGGCTGCCACGCCCGATTTGAGATCGGCGGCAATGGCAGCGGCAAGTGCTGTATCGATGGGCTTGAGGCCTGCCGGATCGGACAAGCGCATCAACGAACTGAGTTCACGCGCATCGCGCGATCCGTCATTGCCGACCAGCGCAAACCATTTGGTAGCCTCATCACGCTTGCCCGCCATAAGAAGCGCGCGCGTCGCAGCAGGCGCAAAGAATTTCAGCTCCGGCAACGGCGATGTGGCGGTGAGTGTCGGCAAGAGAGACTCAACGCTGGCAAGATAAACTTTGTCGTCGATCCCCATATTGAGGAACGCGGCCATGAGACCCGCACGATCGGTTGGCAGAATTTCAACAGCAATCGCCTGAAACAAAACCGCACGGCGTAGTGCTGCGGTTTTGGGGTAGATACCGGCACGGGCCGCATCAACCTCATCAGGCTTGAAGCTCGTTTCATTATAGATGGCCGACAAGTCAACGCCTTTGAGAACGCCTGCTTCAACGGCGCGCTCTGCCGCTTCAATGCGGATCGGCGAGCTAAGATTTTCATTCTGCGCCAGAAGCTTCACAACCGATGTATCGGCAATAGAACCGGCATTTTCGGGAAGCGCGCGTTTGGCTAGCGCGTAAAAGCGCACATCAAGCGCGTCGAGTGATTTGGGTGCGGCGGCTTTCAGCTTCAGACCATCATTGGCTTCAGCGGCGAGCGAATAAAATAACGGGTCGTCATAACCTTCCTCGCGCGCAAGATCGAGCGTGACATTGGCGGCTGCATTATTGCCGGACGATATCTGGCAGAAGGCGGAAAGACGCGTCGAGAAAGCATCAAGCTCGTCATGCGCAGGGTCATTACCCGCGGGGAGATTGTTCAACTCGGAACAGGCGGTCTTGTCATCACCCAATGCGAGACTGGCGCGGGCGCGCGCAACGGCGACCGGCGGTGATGTATCGGCCATGGTACCTTTGCCGAGTTCAGCCGCGAGGTCCGCGCGGCCCGACGCACTCAGACGATCAAGGCGAATGGCAAGAAGCGAGAGACCGCTGGTCTGACCCTGCGGCGGTGTGGCCGTGGTGAGAAGCAGACGGCGCGCCAGATCATTGGCGACCGGCGAGCCTGTACCGACAGGCATCCGCGCCAGATCCTGATCAACATTGGTGCGCGAGACACCCGCCCACATATTGGTGCTAAAGCCGCCATCACCCGAACCGATGAGACCGGCCGCCGACGCATCAACGCCGCCAAGCTCACCCATACTGATGCCGGATGATTTTTGACCGGGCACAACGGGAAGCGCCTGCAGCGGTGCGCCGCGCGGTGTATCATCGCCGGTCGGAAAAGCAGTGGTGGGTTTTACGATAGGTGCGGACGTGCCGCCGATGCCCGGCGGCGTGATCGGTTGCGGACCTGCCCCCGGCAACGCTTGGGGTGTTGTGCCACTTGCAGGCGCAGCAGCAGCGGGCACAGCAGGCGATGTCGAAATGATTCTCGGGCCGGAAGAGCCGGACGGTGTAACAGGCGCAGGCACAGTCGCCGTTGTCGTTGTGGTCTTGCCGTCAGGACCGGTGGTTGTGGTAATAACTTTACCCGGCGTTGACGTGCTGGTCGTCAGTGTACCAAGCGTTTCAGCCTGCGCCGCCAAAGGCACAAGGAGAAGCGCCGCCGCAGAGAGCCGCGTCGCTAAAGCCTTGACTGCCACGCCGGTCATCAGACCGGAATTAGCGCGGGAATTGGCCATCGGGGAGCACTTTTTCGACTGATTGCACGGGCGCCTGCGCACCTTGGCCAAGAAAAATGAGACCGCCCACGGCACCAAGCACGAGAACGACGATGAGAATTAGGATGGTCGAAATACTGTTCATTCTACTTTTGGTCCGTGTCATCCGATTGGCGCGCCCTGAACATCAGGGGCGTTCTGATCTTGTGGGTGGGGTGAACGTTCCCATTATAAAACTGCTTTGCCCATAATCAGAATATAGTCGTTTTGAATTTCCAACTTATGGTGCGGATGCGGCGAAATTTGGGCGCGAACCTATCTACGATGCTATAGGTGAGATGGGGACGCAGTTCAATTATTGCCATAACTGTAGGCGTGAAAAACTGAGTCCGAAGATAGACCCTCAGTCTATAATAGATATTAAGTTATATAATGACCGAACCGCAAAACCCGTCCCCTTCCCCGGGCCTCGCCATCACCGAAGGGCGGCTACCGACTCTGACCGCTCTGCCAGAAGGCTCGTCAGCCCGCTCTATCGTGCTTGTGGGGCTGATGGGTGCAGGAAAAACGACCGTTGGCCGCCGTTTGGCCCAAAGATTGGGGCTTGGCTTTGTGGACGCCGATGTCGAGATCGAGCGCGCGGCGGGCGAAACCATCCCTGAAATTTTTGAACGCCACGGCGAAGCAGCCTTCCGCGAAGGCGAACGCCGCGTCATTGCCCGCCTCCTTGAAGGCCCGCCCCAAGTGCTGGCAACCGGCGGCGGCGCGTTTATGGACGAGACGACCCGCCATAATATCGCCGCGCGGGGCATTTCTATTTGGCTCAAAGCCGATCTGGATGTGCTGATGCGGCGCGTCTCGCGCCGCGGCAACAGGCCGCTCCTGAAACAAGGCGACCCACGCGCCACGATGGAGCGGCTGATTACAGAGCGCTATCCTGTCTATGCACGCGCAGATATCACAGTCGAAAGCATCGAAGGGCCGCATGAAACGGTTGTTGATGATGTGATCGCCGGACTTGATGCCTATCGAAAAACACCTGAGTGAAACTGATGACCGCCGAAATCAAAAAAGTCCGTGTTGAGCTTGAGGACCGCGCCTATGACATTCTCGTCGGGCCAAAACTCATTGCCGATGCTGGCGCACATCTGAAACCTTTGCTCCGCCGTTCGCGCGTCGCCATTGTCACCGACGCAACGGTTGCAGGTTTTCATCTCGCAACTTTGCAGGCGAGCCTTGACGCCAACGGCATCAAACACGACACGATCATCATGCCAGCGGGGGAGGCCACCAAACGCTTTTCCGAGTTGCAGCGCGTCACCGAATGGATTTTGGAAACCGGCATTGAGCGCGGCGATCTTGTTATTGCGCTGGGCGGCGGTGTCATGGGCGACCTCACAGGCTTTGCAGCCTCCATCGCACGGCGCGGCGTCGATTTTGCGCAAATCCCGACAACGCTCTTGAGCCAGGTCGATTCATCCGTTGGCGGCAAGACAGGTATCAATACCACACAGGGCAAGAACCTTGTCGGCGCTTTTTATCAGCCGCGCCTCGTGCTGGCTGACACAAGCGCACTTGAAACACTGCCCATGCGCGAACTGATGGCGGGTTATGCTGAAGTCGTGAAATACGGGCTGATCAATGACCGGCCTTTCTTCGACTGGCTCGAAACAAATCTCGATGCGATCAAAGAAGGGGATGTAGCGGCGCGCACTTATGCGATCGTAAAAAGTTGTGAGGCCAAAGCCCGTATCGTCGCAATGGATGAGCGCGAGAGCAATGTACGCGCGCTCCTCAATCTCGGCCACACATTCGGTCATGCGCTCGAAGCAGCCACCGGTTTCTCACAACGACTGGTACATGGCGAAGGTGTCGCTATCGGCATGGCGCTGGCCTTTGACCTTTCCGTAAAGCTCGGCCTCTGCGCGGGACAGGACGCTTTACGCGTGAGCCGTCATTTGGCACGCGCTGGCCTGCCCAACAAGCTGTCTGACATTTCCGGCACACTGCCCGACGCAGATGGTCTCATCGCACTGATGGGGCAGGACAAAAAAGTGCAGGACGGCAAGCTCACATTCATCCTCGCGCGCGGCATCGGTGAGGCCTTTATCACCCGCGATGTTGATACAAATGCACTCAGAGAATTGCTGTCACAGAGGGAAGCGGCTGAATGAACACACTGGGGCTCGGACTCACGATTGCGGCCATCTTCGGCCTTATCATGTGTTCGGCTTTTTTCTCCGGCTCCGAAACTGCGCTGACAGCAGCTTCCCGCGCGCGTATGAACCGTTTGGCCGAAGAAAAAAACAAGCGCGCTGCACAGGTCTTGAAACTGACCGACAATCTGGAGCGCACAATCGGCGCCCTTCTGCTCGGCAACAATCTCGTCAACATTCTGGCCTCTGCATTGGCCACCAGCCTCTTTTTGTCACTCTTCGGCGACGCCGGTGTCTTCTATGCCACCTTCGCCATGACCGCCATCGTTTTGGTCTTTGGTGAAGTCATGCCCAAGACCTATGCCATCAGCAACACAGACCGCTTTGCGCTCACCGTCACGCCGATCTTACGTGTTCTGATCTGGCTCTTTGCACCTGTCACAATGGCCGTCCAATGGGTCGTGCGCAGTGTGCTGCGCCTCTTTGGTATTGATATCAGCGAGCACGCGAACGTGCTGTCAGCACATGAAGAGCTGCGCGGCGCAATCAATCTGCATCACCGCGAAGGTGATATGATTAAGCGCGACCGCGATATGCTCGGCGGTATCCTTGATCTCTCAGACCTCGACGTCTCCGACATCATGGTTCACCGCAAAAACATGACCATGATCGATGCCTCACAATCCAATGAAGCTATCGTGACGGAAGTGCTCGGCGCACCGCACACACGCCTGCCGCTCTGGAAAGGGGAGCCCGACAATATCGTCGGTGTCCTGCATTCCAAAGACCTGCTGCGCGCGGTCGCAGGCGCGGGCTGGAAACCGGACGCGATCAAAATTCTCGATGTGGCGTCTGAACCCTGGTTCGTGCCCGACACGACACCGCTACAAGCCCAGCTCAACGCGTTCCTGCGGCGCAAGGCGCATTTTGCGCTAGTGGTTGATGAATATGGCGGGTTGATGGGCCTCATCACCCTTGAAGATATTTTGGAAGAAATCGTCGGCGATATTTCTGATGAGCATGATATTGACCGCTCGCGTATCCGCATCCAGTCAGACGGCTCGGTGATTGTGGCAGGCCTGTTGCCGATCCGTGATCTCAATCGCGCACTCGACTGGTCGTTGCCCGATGATGAAGCGACGACCATCGCGGGGCTTGTGATCCATGAAGCACGCGCCATCCCCGAAGTCGGACAGGCGTTTAATTTTCATGGCGGCAAATTTGAAATTTTGCGCCGCCAGCGCAATCAACTGGCGGTCTTGCGCATTACACCCAACCGCATCCGCCCCGCGGCAGATTAAGCGTCGCGCGCGGCTTCTGCCGGTGTCTGCGTTTTCAAGGCGAGCGCGTGAACGGGATTGCCGATTTCATCTTTCAGTACATTGGTCACCATGCGATGACGGGCAACGCGCAATACCCCATCAAAAGCGTCGGACACTATCGTCACATGAAAATGCGTCTCAACGCCCTCACGATGACCGGCATGGCCTTTGTGTTGATGAGATTGATCTTCAACAATCAAAGTTGATGGCGAAAAGGCTTTTTTGAGCTTTTCAGTGATGATTTCAGCAACGGTCACGCAACACTCCGGCAAAGTTTGGTGCTATAGTCCTCGACCCTAACCGCTGACCACTTCAATTGCACTTCCCCCGTCCCATCTAATATCCGGATCCGCGCCTTGACCTCTGACTTTTTCGACAGCATCCGCATCGCCCCGCGCAAAAAGCGCGGCCTCGAAGGTACCAAAGAGGCGCGCGAAGAAATGAAGGCACGGGCCGACGCCAAGCCCTGTAGCTGGGATGGCTGCGTCAATACCGGCAAACACCGCGCGCCCGGTCTGCCCCTTGCCAATGGACTGAACGGCAAAGAGACGACCTATCGCTGGTTTTGCGACAAGCACATCAAAGAATTCAACGCCAATTACGACTTCTTCCAGGGCATGACGGCCGCCGAAGTCGCCAAATTCCAGCGCGAAGGCCTCACGGGCCACCGCCCGACATGGGGCCTGGGCGTCAATTCCGCCCCCAATTACAGCCAGGGCTTTGACAAGAAGGGCAAGCGCGCCGGCGCAGCCCTCCGCGACGCTTATGAGCTTTTCGGCGACGACGCTACGTCAGGACCCGAACACACCCCGCGCAAGCCCCGCATCAAGCCATTACAACAACAGGCTTTGCATACACTGGAGCTTGAGGAAACGGCCACCTTGAGCGAAATTAAGTCCCGGTATAAAGAACTTGTGAAGCGACACCATCCAGACGCCAATGGCGGCGACCGATCTGCCGAAGAACGTCTGCGCAAGGTCATTCAGGCCTATGACTATCTCCGCAAGAGCGGCTTCTGCTAATCTCGCATTGATGCTGTTTTGACGATTTGGAGGACCGGACCGGCAACGGGACGGACAAGTGAGATAAGCGCGGAAAACGCTTCCCTCACATCATCTTGAAATTCACCGCTCAATGGATGCGAGCGGTCACGACGAAGAAAAGCAGGGTAAGATGAGCTTAGATGTTACGGGTACCATGTCGCTGGCCGGACCTGACACGGAAGTCAACGTCCGCGAACTTTTTAAAATCGACGTGGACATGAAAGTCCCCGCCTTCTCGCAGACAAGCGAGTATGTGCCTGACCTTGACCCCGATTATATTTTCGATCGTGACACCACTCTCGCCATTCTCGCGGGTTTTGCCTTCAATCGACGCGTCATGGTGCAAGGCTATCACGGCACCGGCAAGTCAACCCACATTGAACAGGTCGCAGCGCGCCTCAACTGGCCCTGCATCCGCATCAACCTGGACAGCCACATTTCCCGCATCGACCTCGTCGGTAAAGACGCGATCGTGCTGAAAGAGGGAAAGCAAGTCACTGAGTTCCGTGAAGGCCTGCTGCCCTGGGCTTTGCAGCATCCTGTCGCGCTCGTATTCGACGAATATGACGCGGGCCGTCCCGACGTGATGTTTGTGATCCAGCGCGTGCTCGAAGTGTCGGGCAAGCTGACGCTCCTTGATCAAAACCGCGTCATCCGCCCGCATAGCGCATTCCGTCTGTTCTCGACAGCCAACACTGTGGGTCTCGGCGATACATCGGGTCTTTACCACGGCACGCAGCAGATCAACCAGGGTCAGATGGACCGCTGGAACATTGTAACCGTACTCAACTATCTGAGCCATGATGTTGAAACCAACATCATGATCGCCAAGATCAAGGCCTATCAGACCGACGAAGGCAAAAAGAAGATCTCGGCGATGGTCCGCGTCGCTGATCTCACACGTTCGGCTTTCATCAACGGCGACATCTCGACCGTGATGAGCCCGCGTACAGTCCTCACTTGGGCTGAAAACGCGCAGATATTCGGCGGCGATATCGGCTTTGCCTTTCGCGTCACCTTCCTCAACAAATGCGATGAGTTGGAACGCGCCACAGTGGCCGAGTTCTACCAGCGTTGCTTTGGCGAAGACCTGCCCGACAGTGCCGCCAAGATCATGGTTGCCTGAACGGATACGCCTGAGAGGCAACTGATATGTCGAGCAAAGAAGGGCCGGTTGAACCGTTCAAGCGTGCGTTGACAACCGCGATGCGCACGATTGCGGGCAATGCCGAGTTGAACGTCACGTTCGGAACGGAACCGCCGGGTTTGCGCGGCCTGCGTGCACGTCTGCCCATGCCAAGCCGCACCCTGCCGCCCGAAGAAGTCGCGCAGGTGCGCGGCGTCGCAGACGGCTATGCGCTGCGTCTGGCCCATCATGATGAGAAAATCAACGCGCGCCTCCAGCCCCAAGGCGGCAATGCGCTTGCGGTCTTTGATGCAGTCGAGCAAGCGCGTTGTGAAGCCATCGGCACCAACCAGATGTCCGGCATGGGTGACAATCTGGCTGCCGCATTGGAACAACGCGCCATGTCGCGCGGCTACAACCGCATCAAGACGCGCGACGAGGCACCGCTCGCCGAAGCCGTCGCGATGATTGTGCGCGAAGAACTCACCGGCAAAGCGCCGCCGCCGTCAGCCAAGACACTCGTTGATTTGTGGCGCCCGTGGATTGAAGAAAAGGCGGGCAAGGATCTCGCGCGCCTGCATGACATTGCAGAAGATCAGGTGGCCTTCGCGCGCGTGACGCGTGACATCCTCAAAGACCTCGACATGGGCAACGAACTTGGCCAATCGCAGGACGATCAATCCGAAGACAGCGATTCGGAAGAAGGCGACAGCGAGCAGTCATCAGAAGAAAGCCAGTCAGGCGAGGCAGAAGATCAGGACGGTGCCGCCGCCGACAAGGTTGAATATTCCGAAGGTGAAGGCGAAGAAGGCGACGAGCAAACTGTTGAAGTCGAGAGCGATGACCAGTCGCTTGACGGCGAAACGGATGAGGCGAGCGAAGGCACGCAGCCCTGGCGGCCAAATGCCGGCGCGGATGATCGCAACCGCGAACCCAACTACAAAGTTTTTGCTGCGCAATATGACGAAGTGATTGCCGCAGAAGATCTGTGCGATATTGAGGAACTGGCGCGGCTTCGCCAATATCTCGACCAGCAATTGCAACAGATGCAGGGCGTTGTCTCGCGTCTCGCCAACCGCTTGCAGCGACGTCTGCTCGCGAAACAAAACCGCACATGGGAATTTGATCTTGAAGAAGGCATCTTGGATGCCGGTCGCCTGACGCGCGTCGTCACCGATCCGATGCATCCGCTGTCGTTCAAGATCGAACACGACATGAATTTCCGCGACACGGTTGTGACACTGCTTCTCGACAATTCAGGCTCGATGCGCGGTCGCCCCATCACGGTTGCGGCCATGTGCGCCGATATTCTGGCACGCACGCTGGAACGCTGCGGCGTGAAAGTTGAAATTCTCGGCTTCACGACGCGGGCCTGGAAGGGCGGACAGGCGCGTGAGCGGTGGCTCGCCGATGGCAAGCCTGCCATGCCCGGTCGTCTCAACGATCTGCGTCACATCATCTACAAAGCCGCTGACAGCCCGTGGCGTCGTGCGCGCCGCAATCTCGGCCTGATGATGCGCGAAGGTCTGCTCAAGGAAAACATCGACGGCGAAGCGCTCATCTGGGCACATAACCGCCTGCTCGCGCGGCCCGAACAGCGCCGCATCCTGATGGTGATTTCGGACGGTGCGCCGGTTGACGACAGCACCTTATCGGTCAACGCAGGTAACTACCTCGAACGGCATTTGCGCTCGGTCATTGAACAGATCGAAACACGCTCGCCGGTTGAACTGATCGCCATCGGCATCGGCCATGACGTGACGCGCTATTATCGCCGCGCGGTCACTATCGTTGACGCCGAACAACTGGGCGGTGTGATGACCGAAAAGCTCGCCGAATTGTTTGAAGACGAACAGACCGGCGGACGCGGTGCGGGACGGGCCAAAAAAGGCGTGTCGATGAAAGCCGCGCGCTCGGTTCGCTAAGCACATTGAAATCAAAACACCTGTGGCGTTTCGTCTGAGAGTGGCTTTCCGCTCCGGCGGTGCTTGTGTCAGACCCCGTGCCCGATATGATGATAAGCATAACGCAGCTGTTCTGACGGGGGTTTGAACAAGCAGGCGGGGCTTTCGCGCCTTACGGTGAGTAACCGTGAAGACGCATCAATGGGGTAGCGTAAAATTTTCCGGCACATTTCAGGCCACGTTTCGGGCCTAACCATCTCAAACAAATTTCAGGCAGCGGGCTTTGCGCTTATTATCGGCTGTCTGACTTTGACGTCTTTGGTGGCCGAAGCCGCCGATGCAACATCGCCCGTCAGCCTCAGCAAAGCCCTTACCGTGACAAGCGAGCCGGTGCGCTGGAACGCGGAAGATCGCAACGACGTCATCGCCGGCGAGCTTGAATACGCAGGCGGCATTGTCGTCGCATCGGACGAGAAAGATTTCGGCGGCTGGTCCGGCATTGCGGTGAGTGCCGATGGCGCAACGCTGCTCGCTGTCTCCGACATTGGCAAATGGCTGAGTGCACAAATTCTCTATGACGAAAAAGGCCGCCTCTCAGGTCTTGTTGATGCCCATATCGCTCCTCTGCGGAACCTCAGAGGCAAGCCGATCACAGACAAAATCGTGGGCGACGCGGAAGGCCTTGCCGTCACCGGCCCTGATCCACTCAAGGGCGAGGCCTATGTGAGCTTTGAGCGCCATCACCGCATCTGGCGCTACGATCTCGGCAAAGACGGCTTTGACGCCGTGCCGACACAGACAGTCACCGAGCGCCGTCTGGGGCAACTGCCCGCCAATGGTGGCATTGAGGCCTTAGCAACGCTCCTGCCGGAGACGGGAGGCGATAACCAGCGTCTGCTCGCTTTAAGCGAAGACGGGCGCGCGCCAAACGGCAACCGCAAAGCCTTTCTGGTCGAAGGCAAAAAAGTCGAACGCCTCTCCAACAAACTCGATAGTCCCTTTAGCCCAACCGACATTGCCCGCCTGCCCAATGGCGATTTTCTGGTGCTGGAGCGCAGCTTTTCATTGCTCGCCGGTCCCGGTATGAGCCTGCGCCTCATCCGCGCCGACAACGTAAAGCCGGGGGCGGTGCTCGAAGGACGCGTGTTGGCACGGGCCAACAACACACGCACCATCGACAATATGGAAGGGCTTGCTGTTCGCGCGGGACCAAAGGGCGATGTGTTCGTCTATGTCATGTCAGACGATAATTTCAACACGCTTCAGCACACTTATCTGATGATGTTCCGCTTGAAAGCCGAGACCCTGTCGCCCACCGCACCGCCGGAAAGCGTGCTCACGCTCCCCCATAGCCCGACAGAGGCCGAATAACGCGCCTGAGCATCGCAGTGGGCAAAAGCTGGCCGACAGCCCAGATAAGCTGCAAGACGCTGAGCGCCAGCAAGCGCGGCCAGACATCCGCCGTGAAAGCACCGGTCAGTGTGCCGTGGGCAAGACCCGCATTGAGCGCATGGACAGTAAAGACCTGCGCAACGCCCGCGACAAGAGCGGCAACGAGCGGGGCTTCCCACCACGGAATTCCGCGCAGCCATTCAAAGAAATAGATGCAAAGCACCTGACCGACAAAGAGAGAGACGCCGAAGGCAACGGCCCGCTGCACCGGCGCAATGTCAGCCTCAAACGAGCCGATAATGCCCTGACGCGAAGCCCAGTAAGTCCCGCCCGCGACAATCGCCCAAACCGCCACAACAGCAAAAAGCGTGAAGCCTGAGCCATAGCGCCGGTTGATGAGATTGAGCACAAACCAGACAAGCGGCAGGAGGACGAGGCCCCATGTGAGCCAGTTTCCTGACGCAGGATTGAGCACAGGGTCAACAGACGTGAGAAAGCGGAAGTCGGTGGCGACTTCGGCCTTAAGACGCCATAGCAGAGCCAAAACACCCAAAAGGCTCACGGTCGGCACAATAAGCCGAACGAGACCGATCAGGATTCGCGCAAAAAATCCTGCCGGTTTGGGCGGCCCCCGCCGCTCTACGCCTTTATCGAGCATACAACCCCCAGTTACTGGGAATTGACCTTAGCGGGACATGGACTCGCCGAAAAGGGCAACAGGGGACGAAAAGCAAAACGGGCGGCTTTGAGGCCACCCGTTTCATAATTCTTTGTTCTTTTACGCCGACTTTAGCGAAAGACCTCAGGCGGCAACGGCTACAGTGGCAGCCTTTGCCTTTTCGATGCTCGTACGCAGCTTAAGCGCGCGGGGCGACAAATCGGTCTTACGGGCCTTAAGAATGAACGTGTCGAGACCGCCATTATGTTCGACCGAGCGGAGCGCATGGGCCGAAATGCGGAGCGAATACTGACGGCCAAGGGCATCACTGATCAGCGTCACCTGGCAGAGATTGGGCAGGAACCGGCGCCGCGTCTTGCGGTTGGCGTGGCTCACATTGTTGCCCGACATGACGGCCTTGCCGGTAAGTTCGCAACGACGCGACATGGGATACTTCCTTGCAATCAACGGGCTGAAAACAGCCAAAATGGATGGGTCGGGCTTCTATGAGTCCGATCAGGCGGGCACGTATAAAAGGCGGGGGTCCCCCCGTCAAGGGGCAGGGGTATCCGAGAGGAGCAATGGGGACGAAAAACCGCACTTATTCAGGCAAATGTGCGAAATCAGCCCTTCGATGACCCAAAAACCAAAGCCAAAAGCCGCTGAGCGGCAAGCGTGGGGGTGGTGGCCCCGGACTTCACCTGAGCTTCAAGCTTCGGAATGAGGCGAGCGGCCTCGGCATTGCCTTTTAAGGAGGTCATCAGACCTTCCCTGATCTCGGTCCACATCCAGGCCTGCGCTTGCGCCGCGCGGTGGCTGGCAATCTCGCCTGCGGCCGCCAACGCCTCATGATGGGTGGTGACGGCATCCCAGACCTCGGCAATACCGATATTATTAAGCGCCGAGGCCAAAAGGACATCGGGCCGCCAATGGGCACTTTTGGGGCGCATCAGATGAAGCGCAGCCTTGTATTCCATCGCCGCACGCTTGGCCGCGGGCACGAGATCGCCATCGGCTTTGTTGACGACCACAAGATCGGCGAGCTCCATGATGCCGCGCTTGATGCCTTGCAATTCGTCACCCCCACCCGGCGACAGAAGCAGCACAAACATATCGACCATGTCAGCCACCGCCGTTTCAGACTGACCGACGCCGACTGTTTCAATAAGCACAACATCAAAGCCTGCAGCTTCGGTCAGCAGCATCGCCTCGCGCGTGCGCCGTGCGACACCACCCAGCGTCCGGCCGGCAGGCGAAGGGCGGATGAAGGCATTGGGGTCGCGCGCCAAAAGCTCCATACGCGTCTTGTCGCCCAAAATGGAACCGCCGGAGAGCGAGGAAGAAGGATCAATGGCCAGCACAGCCACTTTGTGACCCTTGCCGGTGAGATAGCGCCCGAAACTCTCCATGAAGGTCGATTTGCCGACGCCCGGCGCACCCGACAAACCTAAGCGAATGGCGCGGCCTGTATCCGGCAGTAAAAGCGTAATGAGCTCCTGGGCGAGCGCCTGATGGTCAGCACGTGTGCTTTCGGCAAGCGTGATACCGCGCGCCAATGCCGGTCGCTCACCCGCCCTGATCCGCGCCGCAAGGCTCACGGGATCGATGTCCAACCGACGGCTCAAATCACCCTCTCCGCAAAAACAGACGTTTTTTCTGCACAAGCTTGTCCAGTTTGCATACTGTCTTGGGGAGACCACGTCCAGAGGGAAGCCCAGAGGAAAGCAAAGACCATGGCATCGGGCGTCAAAAATTTTAGGTCAAAAGTCGCAGGTCTGGGACTTGTCACTATGGCTTGGGCAACACCGCTTGGTGCCGCTGAGCCGCAAACCAATACAGACGTCGCAGCAAAGTTCACAATCTATGTCGGCGGCATGCTGATTCTGGAAGGGAACTTTGGTGCGCAAGTCAGCGGCGACACTTACGCACTCTCAACCGACATGGCGACGGCGGGCACGATCGCACGGTTTTTTCCCGCCACCTACAAACTACGCGGCGAAGGCGAAATCCGTGAGGGCGATTTGGTGCCCGAAAAATTTGTCTCAGATCAGCAATCAAAACGCGAAACACGGCTGATGACACTCACCTATGGCGCGGACCGCATGCCGCATGCGCGCCCCGTGCCGGCCTTTGAACCCGAGCAAGAAGACGAGATCAAAGAAATCACACCCGATATGCGGCGTGCGACGTCTGACCCGATCAGCGCCTTTCTGATGCCGGTCAAAGAAGGTGTGAACCCGTGTGACCGCAAGGTGCAGGTGTTTGACGGCAGGCGGCGCTACAATCTCACCTTCGCTTATCAGCAAAATAAAATGGTAACGCCACCTGATGCGTCAAAACCCAAAAGCGAAGCCGTCGCCCGCGACACGCTCGTCTGCACCGTCATTTATGAAGCGATTGCACCCGCTGACCTCAAGCGCCGGATGGAAAAAACCAAACGCCGCCAGGACGATATGCGTGTCTGGTTTGCACCCTTCGACGGTGGCCGCATCTATATGCCCGTGCGCTTTGAACTGCGCACGCCCATCGGCATGGCCGTGATGGAACTGCAAAACCTGACCGAAATACAAATGGCGGCCAACCCGTCATCCGCGCCGAAACAGCTGGCACAAAGATAAAATCACAAAACTCAGGCAGATTTTTTCTTACGCATAAGCGCGCGCGTTTCGGACAAAAGGTCGGCCAGACGCAGCATCAAAGGATCATCTGACGACGTGCCGCTTTGCTGCATATCGAGCAATATTTTTTCAAGACGCTCCGCAAGCACCGAATAATAGGCATGCGTATCACTCGCCAAATCCGTGGCGTCCGTTCTGCTATGCGCACGCAAATTTTGATCGTGGGCGCTCATGGGCACCTCCGTTTTTTCTCGTTCAATTATGTCTATGCGATAGCCATGCTTGCCTGAGCACCAAACCCTCAGACTGCACGACTTATATGGTTCAGACCGGACGCAACGCGTTGCACCTATTTTCAAGGTGCCCCAAACATCCAACAAAACTGCAACCTAACCGATTCTGTTTATGATCGGTCATTGTGGCGAGAGTTAGGGCGCGCCGGTTAACCATGCAAGATGCGTAAGCGCACAAGCGCGCAAATGCCGCACAATTCCCCACTAAACATGGGATTTTGCACGGCATTTCAGCAGTTTATTTCGTTGCACATTCCGCAGGCAGACTATGCCTTTAGGCCGAAGCCGCACGCTTTTCACGAATAAGTTGAAGAATATCAGCAGCCGCTGCCGGAATATTTGTACCGGGACCGAAGATTGCAGCGGCACCTGCTTTTTTCAGGAACTCATAATCCTGCTGCGGAATAACGCCGCCGCAAATAATGAGAATATCACCAGCGCCCTGTTTTTTTAATTCCTGTGCGAGCGTCGGCACCAATGTTTTATGACCCGCGGCAAGCGATGAAATGCCGATCACATGCACGTCATTTTCAATGGCATCGCGCGCAGCTTCTTCCGGTGTCTGGAACAAGGGGCCGATGTCCACGTCGAAGCCGAGATCCGCAAAAGCGGTGGCGATCACTTTCGCGCCGCGGTCATGTCCGTCCTGCCCCATTTTGACGACGAGCATACGCGGACGACGGCCTTCCGCTTCGGCGAATTCTTCAATTTCTTTCTGAATTTGCATGAAGCCCGCATCTCCTTCATAAGCCTGACCATAGACACCTGAAATCGATTTGATCTCGGCGCGGTGACGGCCAAACACTTTTTCCATCGCGTCTGAAATCTCACCGACACTGGCACGCGCACGTGCCGCAACGACGGCAAGCGCCAACACGTTCCCCGTGCCTTCCGCGCCCTTGGTCAACGCGTCGAGAGCGGCCTGACATTTGGCTTCGTCGCGCGTGGCCCGCATTTTCTTCAGACGCGCAATCTGCGCATCACGCACTTCGTCATTGTCGATGTCGCGAATGTCGAGATGATCTTCTTTCGCAAGCTTGTACTTGTTGACCCCGACGATCACTTCTTCGGCCCGGTCGATACGCGCCTGCTTGCGGGCGGCCGCTTCTTCGATCCTGAGCTTCGGCATACCGCTTTCAACGGCCTTCGTCATGCCGCCCAGCTCTTCGACCTCTTCCATCAGCTTCCACGCTTCGGTGGCCAACGCGTGGGTCAGGCTCTCGATGTAATAAGAGCCGCCGAGCGGATCAATGACGTTGGTGACGCCGGTTTCGTGCTGAATGACGAGCTGCGTGTTACGCGCGATGCGGGCGGAAAATTCCGTCGGCAGCGCGATCGCTTCATCAAGCGCATTGGTGTGAAGCGACTGGGTGCCGCCGAGCACGGCAGCAAGGGCTTCAATCGTGGTGCGGATAACGTTGTTGTAAGGGTCCTGCTCAGTGAGCGAGACGCCAGATGTCTGACAATGGGTACGCAGCATCAACGACTTCACGTCCTTCGCGCCAAACTCCGACATGACGCGCGACCAAAGAAGACGCGCGGCACGCAGCTTTGCCACTTCCATGAAGAAGTTCATGCCAATGGCAAAGAAGAACGAAAGACGCGGCGCAAATTCATCAACATCAAGGCCGGCCTGCAAAGCGGCACGCACATACTCACGACCGTCTGCAATCGTAAACGCAAGCTCCTGCAGCTGCGTCGCACCCGCTTCCTGCATGTGATAGCCGGAAATCGAAATCGTATTGAACTTCGGCATATGCTCCGAGCAATAGCCGATAATGTCAGCGATGATGCGCATGGAAGGCACGGGCGGATAGATATAAGTGTTGCGCACCATGAACTCTTTGAGAATGTCGTTCTGGATGGTGCCTGCAAGCTTGTCTTGTGAGACGCCCTGCTCTTCGGCGGCGACAATGTAATTGGCAAGGATCGGAATGACCGCGCCGTTCATCGTCATGGACACGGACATTTCATCAAGCGGGATCTGGTCAAAGAGGATTTTCATATCCTCAACGCTGTCAATCGCAACGCCCGCCTTGCCGACGTCACCAACAACACGCGGATGATCGCTGTCATAACCGCGGTGCGTTGCCAGATCGAACGCAACCGACAGGCCTTTCTGACCACCGGCGAGATTGCGGCGATAGAAGGCGTTAGATTCTTCCGCCGTCGAGAAACCTGCATATTGACGGATGGTCCAGGGACGACCGGCATACATGGTCGTTTGCGGTCCGCGCGTGAACGGCGCAAAGCCCGGCAGCGTGTTTGCGTCAAACCCCTCGCCTGCAATGCGCTCAAGGTCTTCGGCGGTGTAAAGGGCTTTAACGTCGATACCTTCGGGTGTTTTCCAAACGAGCGAGGAGGCGCCCGCCCCCTTGGTCTGCTTGGCGACCGACGCTTCCCAATCTTGCAGGTTCTTCTTGTCGGCCATGTCGCTGTCTCTCTCACTCAGGTCTTAAGTTACGGGCACCCTGCTCGGGCTCAAGGGACACCCTCAATTTGCGCGGAGTATCGGAGAGAAGGGCAAATGCGTCAAACATATGCCGCAACGCCGCATGGACCCGTGCCCAAATGCGCCCTTCCCTTGCGTCCGTGCAGGTCACTCAAAGCCTAAAATCGGGAAGTTTGCACGCAAGTTAACTTGCGAAGCCCGCCAAATCCCAACACCATGCCCTAAACAAACAAAGGCAGAACTTCTCAATTCGCGGGAAACGATATCTATGGGCAAGCAACACAACACTAAATTCCGACATCTTCATGCGATGTCGTTTTTGATCGCCGCAAGCCTCGCGCTCGCCGCTTGCAGCGGTGGCGGTGAAGCCCGCAAGCGCGATGCCAATGGCAATATCGTACCCACCGCCCGCGACCTGGACCCTGCTGCCACACGCTATTCTGACACGATGGACGCGGCCAAAGAGGGCGATTGCTCCGATGTGACCCTGTCACTGCTGACATGCTATGCCTATCGCGGTCATGGCTATGAAGGCGCGCAGACAGCGCTCGGCCAATGCCACATGAAGGAAAAGAACCCGACCGAAGGCCTCACATGGCTCACACGCGCTGCTGACAGCGGTTGGCCGGAAGCCCAAAAAGCCCTGGCCATGATCTATCTCGACGGCAAAGGCGTGGAAGTTGATTCCGTGGAAGGCGGCAAATGGGCCGCTCTTTACCGCAAGAACCCTTCGCTTCTGTCTCTGGGCGTACAGCCCGACAAAAAGCTCGCCGAAAAAGTCTCCGCCAAGCTTGATGATATCGAACTTTCGGAAGCCAATAGAAGGGCAAGCGCCTGGGTTGCGAAGTTCTGGAAGCCTGAAACGGCCCTTGATGCCCGCACCGCGGCCACCTGCTATGTGTCGCCGCGCCGCCAATATCAACGTCCGGAAATCAATATGGGCGACGATATGTCGGAATATTAAAGGCCGGACACGTCAATTGACCCCATAGTTTCAGGAAATCTTTACCGCCCGCGGTTGAGAATGACCCTTCGGGAGACTTGGTGCTTATCCTTAACCAAACGTTCTTAAAGCCGGTCCGGGGGGACATGTGCGAAAGAATGGGAGGCTGAGGGACCGGTTGCGCCAAGCCGGAGGAGCCATGACGGTCACACAAGCGCATCGCGACGAAATCGAACTTGATCTGCTCAAGTCCGTCATGCGGAGCTTTGTGTTCGTTCCCCTCCTCTATCCCACCGTCTGCGCCCTGTTCGCGATCTATTTGCCGAGCACCTATAGCCCCGCTGTTCTTCTCGCCTGGTGGCTCGTGCTCGTCGCCACACAAATTGAATATATGTTCTACCAGCGTCGCTTTTTCAAAAGCGCGAAAGACGATGCAGACGGCTGGACCAAGGCAAGTGCCATCCGTTTTACCCTGATGAATATAGTCTGGGTGATGATGGTTCCGCTCTTCTGGTCACCGGACTCTGAAATACAAAATCTTGCTTTGGTCATCGTGCAGGTCATTCACAACCTGATCGCAACTATTCTCTCATCACCGCGCCGCCTCACACTCTTTGCCTGCTCACTGCCAACCGTCTGCGCAAGTGTCATCGGCTCCCTCTTCGGCGGTACGCCGGTCTTCCTCGTGCTCGCGGCAACGTTTTTGCTCACCTATCTTTTCGTCATCCGCACAGGCGAGATGTCGCGCAGATCAGTTGAAAACGAATACCAGCTCCGCCTCGATAATCAGACACTGATCACCGAACTCCGTCATCGCGAAGAGCAATTCCGCGCCCTTGTCGATAATGCCTTTGACGGCATCATCGTGACGGATGCCGATCAGACCATCACCTATGCCTCGCCTTCCGTGCGCCAGATCGGTCTTGATCCCGCCATCCTGCCCGGCAAATCCATCTATGCGTTTTTGCAATCCGACGAGGTTGACGCGATCCGCACCGCAATGACCGAACGCGGCGGTCAGACGACCCACGGTGCGCCTTTGGAATTTCACACCACACGCGCCGACGGGCGCGTGCATTGGTTTGAATCGTCTGTCTCTGACCTTCGCCATGATCCGAACATCAAAGGTTATGTCCTCAATATCCGCGAGATCACCGAGCGTCGTCGCACCCAGATGGAACTCGTCAATCAGTCACGTGTGCTGGAAGCACTCGCCACCGGCGCCCCCATCGATGAAGTGATGATGCTTGTGGCGCGAGGGGCCGAAGAAGCAAACCCGACAGCCAATGTTGCGATCTATCTCGCTGACGAAAACCTCAACCTCACCGTCTGCGTGACACCAAGCTTCCCGCCGCATTTCAAAACAGCGATCACGCAATTCTGGAATAACAACAAGAATAAAGCTTTTGGCGACACCGTGAAAAACCATACGGGCCTGCTCGTCCTCCCCGACCTGCTTGAATTTGCAGATCAGGGTGACGTCGCAGAATTTGCCAAGACCTTTAACGTGCGCGCCCTTTGGATGCAGCAACTCAAAGCATCGGACCCCAAAGGCGGCACCGGCTCGATTGCAATTTACCTCAAGGAACCACGCCGCCCGAGCAAATGGGAACAGGCCTATCTTGCCGGTATCGGGCAGCTCGCCTCCATCGCCATCAACCGACGTCGCGCTGAACAGAATTTGCGTGAGGCCACACGCAACGCCGAACTTGCCAACCGCGCCAAGACAAAGTTTCTCGCCAATATGAGTCATGAGTTGCGCACACCGCTCAATGCCATTATCGGCTTCTCCGACATCATGAAGGGCGAGCTTTTCGGCCCCATGGGCAATGAGCGCTATGCTGAATATGCTCAGGACATCAATGATAGTGGCGCGCATCTCCTGAGCGTCATCGACGACATTCTCGACATTTCAAAAATCGAAGCCGGTCGCTATTCGCTAGAAGAAAGCTATATGGATATCGGCGATCATTTGCGCTGGTCGATCGAAATGGTCCGTCCCCGCACGGTTGAAAAGAACATCACGGTTTCACTCAGCATTGACGAGACCATACCGCAGATTTACGCCGACACGCGCGCCATCCGTCAGATCATGCTGAACCTTCTATCGAACGCATCAAAGTTCACACCCGTCGATGGCGCAATCATTGTAACGGCGCATCTGAACAAAGACGGCGCACTTGATCTCGCCGTCGCCGATAACGGCATCGGCATTCCGCCCGACAAATTACAGACCGTGCTTGAACCTTTCGGACAGGTTGATGACACGACCGCGCGTCAGCATGGCGGCACGGGCCTCGGCCTCTCGATTACCAAAGCACTTGTCGAATTGCATGACGGCCGGTTCCATCTTGAAAGCATATTGGGCGAAGGCACCATCGCAATGATACACCTGCCGGCCTCGCGCCTCGTCGCCAAACGCGCCGGCAAAAAAGCGGCGAACGACTGAATTTTGCCGAGCCCGAAAAGCGGGGATAGACCTTTTTTGAGGCTCGCAACACACATGAAAATACGAGTGTTTCTTGCAAGAGATTCGAGGTTTCCATGCAGAGATCGTTGTCCGCTTCGTCGAGTGTTTGAGCATGACGCATAATCGACTATCCCCGGGCGGGGATAGGGATTCTTTTTCCCGATTATTCGCCTCACCCCGATCAGGCCGGGCGAAGACGATTTGAGTTTGAGGTACAAACAAAAAGGCCGCCAGTGACGAACACCGGCGGCCTTCTCTTTTTCAACGCAGAAATTACTCGGCGGCTTTGGCGGGCTTGTTGGACCCCATATAGCCGAAGAGATGACCGCCGACTTTGCGGATCTGAATCTCTTCCGCGCCTTCTGTGATGCGGTAGCGACGGTGATGGCGATAGATATGTTCAAACGGCTTGTGACGCGAATAGCCGATGGCACCATGGACCTGAATGGCAAGATCAGCCGCCTGACAGACGAGACGGTTTGCGCGGTAGTTGCACATCGACACTTTGTCGGACAGATATTTCGCGACATCAGGCTTTGACATCTGATCCATCTGCCATGCGGTCTTGTACACAAGATTGCGCACCATTTCGCATTCCGTATGCGCTTCCACAAGCGGGAACTGGATCGCCTGATTGGAGGCCAGAGGTTTGCCGAAAGGCTTGCGGTGACGGGCGTAAGCGACGCTTTCGTCAACACAATACTGAGCCGCACCGACGCCGGACGCCGCCTGACGGATACGGTTTTCATGCACGAAATGCTGCGCGAGTTCGAGGCCGCGCTCCACATCACCCAGATGCTCGCCTTCAGGAATCCAGACATTCGTGAAGGACACGCGCGGATGGTCCGTCGGCATGTTGAAGGTCCAGAGATATTCCTCGATCTTCACGCCGGGCGCATCGCAGGGAACGATGAAGCAACCGATGCCGAGCGCATCGCCGTCTTTGCCGGCCACACGCGCGAACACAAAATCATGTGTCGCCACATGCATGCCCGTGTTCCACATTTTCTGACCATTGATGAGCCAGCCGTCAACGCCGTCACGCTTGGAGCGCACGGCGCGCGTTTCCATCCATGTCGCATCCGAGCCGTGATCGGGTTCGGTGAGACCGAAAGCAACACGCACGGTGCCGTTGAGCGAGCCTTTGAGATATTTTTCTTTTTGAGCCGGTGTGCCGAAATCGCGGAACATCAGAACCGTCGGAAAATTGCCGACGATGGAGGACTCATTCTGCAGATCATTGTGGAGACCGAGACCCTTGGCAGCGAGATGTTCGCGGATCACAGCCATTGCGAGATTGGTGCCGTCCTTGCCGCCGAATTCTTTAGGCAAGCCGTAACGCAAGTGACCGGCCTGATCGGCAAGCTTGCGCATTTGTCCGAGCAGCTCTTCCCAATCGTGACGCGGCAGGCCCTGATTGTCCCAATCGGTGCGCGCATGTTCGCGGCGATGATCGAAGAAACGCTCATTATCGTCTTTGGCCTGGAGCGGTTTGATTTCTTTCTCGATGAAAGCATCAAGCACGGCCAGATAGTCAGAAATGTCCTTCGGCATATTGAAGTCCATGTCCTCGTCCTCCCTTTTCAGTTTCTGATTTCAGTTTCATAGATTCCGCTCGGGCCGCGCCTGCTCCCCTTGGAAGCGTCGCTGTTTTGCGCCCTGATATTGTCCCTTGCGCGAGAGAGTGCCTCAGTTTGTGAGACAGCGACAAGCGCTTAACAGGACCTTCCCTTGCGGAAGACGTGTCGATTTTTTTCACGCGGCACCGCGCATCAGGCCCGCCGCAATGCGGACACAATAGGAGGTGTTTGGCTCTCGCCCGAACCCGTTAAATTTTGCGCGAAATTAACCATCTCTATGGGTAAGTCACTGGAAAAACACAAGATTTAGCCGTGAACGAAGGGCGAAGACAGAGCGATCATCGATTCGGTCATGCTTCGTTCGTTTAATATTCCGGCGTTACGGAGGCGCAACGTTAAGGAATTTCAGAGTCTAGATGTTGAGGGAAAAGACGTCCTTGCGTCCGCCCGCATTTGCCCCGAATGTGCGACACAGGCCGATGAACATTCACACAATCACAAACACGCCCCGCCCTGCCCGCATCACTGCGGTTCTGGGGCCGACCAACACGGGCAAGACGCATCTCGCGATTGAGCGAATGATGGCGCATAGCTCCGGCATGATCGGATTGCCGCTGCGGCTGCTCGCGCGTGAAATCTATGACCGTGTGGTGCGCATCAAAGGCGCGCGCGAAGTCGCCCTCATCACCGGCGAAGAAAAAATCATTCCGCCCCATGCGCGTTATTTTATCTGCACGGTTGAAGCGATGCCGCTCGAACGCGCCGTTGAATTTCTCTGCATTGATGAAATCCAGCTCGCTGCCGACCGCGAGCGCGGCCACACTTTTACTGATCGCCTGCTTCATGCGCGCGGGCTTTCAGAGACCATGGTGCTCGGCTCTGAAACCGTGCGCGGGCTCATTCAGAAACTTCTGCCTGACACGATATTCGTCAATCGCCCGCGCTTTTCTGAACTTTCATGGACAGGCTCAAAGAAGCTGACGCGCCTGCCGCGCCGCTCTGCCATCGTCGCTTTTTCAGCCGACCAGGTTTACGCCATTGCCGAAATGATCCGCCGCCAGCGCGGCGGCGCCGCTGTTGTGATGGGCGCGCTGTCGCCCCGCACGCGCAATGCGCAGGTCGAACTCTACCAATCGGGCGATGTTGATTTTCTCGTTGCGACCGACGCCATCGGCATGGGTCTCAACATGGATGTGGATCATGTGGCCTTTGCTTCGACAAGCAAATTTGACGGCGTCACGCATCGTCCGCTGAAAGTCTCCGAGATTGCGCAGATCGCGGGTCGCGCCGGACGGCACATGAACAATGGCACATTCGGCATCACCGCCGATGCGACGCCCTTGAGCGACGAAATGATCCATCGCGTTGAAAATCACGAATTTGACGCCGAGCGACTGTTGCAATGGCGCAACCCAAATCCGGAATTTTCCTCGATTGCCGCACTGATAAAGAGCCTCGAAGTGCCCCCCAATGTCGCGGGTCTCGTCAAAACCGGCACGGGCGAAGACCTTGATGCGCTGATGCGTATGGCTGAAAACGAGGACGTGGCGAGGGCCGCCCGCGCTCCCAAAGCAATCAAAAAGCTCTGGGACGTCGCGCAAGTGCCCGATTTCCGCAAAACAATGGCGGCAGAACACGCGGCGCTGCTGACACGGCTTTATTTGTTCCTGAGCGAAGGTGACGGGCGTATTCCGCATAATTGGCTCAACGGACAGCTCGAAAAAGTCGATAGGACCGATGGCGACATAGATACTTTGTCAAAGCGCATTGCTCATGTGCGCACCTGGACCTATGTTTCCAACCGCGCAGACTGGGTGCACGACCCTGCGCATTGGCAAGAGCGTGCGCGTGGGATAGAGGATAGGCTTTCTGATGCTTTGCATGAGCGTCTGACGCAACGGTTCATCGACCGTCGCACCAGTGTTCTGATGAAGCGCCTACGCCAAAACGAGGATCTGATGGCGGCTGTAAATAGCGACGGCGAAGTTTTGGTGGAGGGCGAATATGTCGGCCGCCTGCAGGGTTTTGTATTTGTGCCTGATCTGAAGGCCGAGGGCGTGCACGCGAGCGTGTTGCGTGAAGCCTCGGAACCTGTGATTGCGCTCGAAATCGCTGCGCGTGCGGCCCGCCTCATCGCGGCCCCCGATGCCGATATTCAACTATCAGATCACGGACGTTTGGTCTGGGACGGCCATCCCGTTGCAGAACTCAAAACCTCTGACGTGCCGCTCAGCCCGCGCGTCGAGCTGATTGCCGGTGAGGAACTGAACGGCGTCAGCCGTGAAAGCGTGCTCGCCAGGCTCGAAGCCTGGACGAAGGCGCATTTTGCCGCTGTGCTCGCGCCGCTCGTCACGCTGCGCGACGCCGAAGACATTGAAGGTCTTGCCCGCGGTATCGCCTTCCGTCTCATTGAAAATTTCGGCTCGCTCAATCGCGAAACCGTGTCGGAAGATGTGCGCGCGCTCGATCAGGCGGCGCGCGGACAGTTGCGCAAATATGGTGTGCGTTTTGGCGGCTATTCGATTTTCATGCCCGCGCTTTTGAAACCCTCACCTGCGCGCGCGCTGCTGATCCTCTGGGCCTTGTCGCGCAAAGACGTGGCCGATGGTTTTGCCGATCTGCCGCAACCGCCGACCGCGGGTCTCACATCCGTGCCCGCTGCGCCTGAAGCGCCGCAGGGCTTTTATGATGCGCTGGGCTTCCGCGTCTCAGGCGGCCGCGCTGTGCGGCTCGATATGCTGGAGCGCATTGCTGACCTCATCCGTCCCGTCATCACAGCACGCCATTACAATGGCGGCTTCATCGTGACACCGGCGATGATGTCGCTGGTGGGCTGCTCGGGCGAAGAATTTTCAAACCTGCTGAAAGGCCTCGGCTATCGCGCGCGCGTTGAAAAAATAAAGCCGCCCAAGATCGAAGAAAAACCGGCCGAGCCTGCGAAGTTTATTGTCGAAACGAAATCGTCGGGCGTTGTGGAAGCACCTGTCGCTGAAGCTGTTGCGGAAGCACCTGTTGAAGTGGTCGCTGAAGAACCGGCAGAAGCTGTCGAAGCTGAAGCCGTGGCCGAGGCCGAGGCAGAAGCCGCCGCACCGCAAGCAACAGAAGCTGTCGCAACCGATGCTGTCGCTGCCACTGATGATGCCGACATGGTCGAGCTTGAAATCTGGCGCCCGCAACGTCGCCATAAGCCCGAGCAACAAGTGCAACGCCAGCGCCGTCCGCGCCGCAAGCCCGAAGGGGCTGTTGCAGGCGCACCCGCTGAAGCCGGTGCCGCGCCCGCAGGCGGCGAAGCAAGGCCCGCCGATGCCGCACGCCCCTCGCGCCGCGACCGCAACAAAGGCAAATACGACGCTTTCGGCAAAGGCAAGGAAGCCGGTGCTGCCGCGCCCGCTGGCGATCGCCCGCAAGGCGAGCGCAAGGAAGGCTTCAAGGGCAAGCGCCGCGATGAGCGCAACAAGGGCGGTGATCGCCGTGATGACCGCAAGGGCGGCAATAAGGGTGGTGAGCGCCGCGAGTGGAGCTCTGCCCCGCCGCCGCGCCGCGAACGCGAGATCGATCCGGATTCACCCTTTGCCGCGCTTGCCGTGCTGAAAGAGCGCGGCCTCGGCAAATAGGCCTGTGGCGATACCAATGGCGACAGGTGAACCCAAACCGGCAGAGCAGCGTATTGATCGTTGGCTGTGGTTTGCCCGCATCCTGAAAAGCCGCACACTCGCCGCCTCGCTCGTCTCGTCGGGCAAATTGCGCGTGAACACCGAACGCATCGACAAGCCTGCGCGTCACGTGAAGCCCGGCGATGTGCTGACATTTCCGCTCGGCAATCATGTGCGCGTGCTGAAGGTGCTGGACGCAGGCACACGGCGCGGGCCAGCCCCCGAAGCCCAGCGTCTCTATGAAGACCTCGCTCCCTTGCAAGCCAAACCCGCAACCGACGAGCTGCCCGATGCGGCACGCGAGCGCGGCGCAGGCCGCCCCACCAAAAAAGAGCGCCGCGACCGCGATGCCTTTCACGGGTTTCACGAAGATGAGAAGTGAAACTGTGCCGCGAACAATAAGTGGGACAAATCGCGGCGTTGCAGGCGCAAAGCCTTTCCTTTAGGCAGTCAGCATGTTTGACAAGATCAAAAGTTTTTTGACGGGCGACACCGCGCCGTCCAAAGCCGGTCAGTTCGACGCGTTGCAAATCGCGGTCGTCGCTTTGCTGATCCGCGCCGCTTCGACCGCCGACGCCAGGTTTGACGCAACAGAGCGCGCCGCCATCAGCGCCATGGTCTCAACCTATTTTGAACTTTCGCCTGCCAAAGTGAGCGAACTGATCGAGACGGCCACCAAAGCTGAGGCCGACACACTCGATCTGCATCGCTGGGTACAAGCTATTAAGAAGCACTATGATGAAGAGGCCCGCATCACTCTCATTGAGAAAATGTGGGAAGTGGTTTACGCCGACGGGGTTCTCGACGATTACGAGGCCAACCTGTTGCGGCGGGTCGCGGGCCTGATATACGTTCCCGACCGAGAATCCGGTCATGCACGTTTACGCGCCATGGCCAGGCTTGGTCTGACACCGCCTTCTGGTAATTAAGACCGCAAGCCGCTATCTAAAACTTGCCGAAGGCCAAAGGGCCGACAAGGCTGGGAGAGTTCGATGACTTATGTTGTGACCGACGCCTGTATCAAGTGCAAATACATGGATTGCGTCGAAGTGTGCCCTGTCGATTGCTTCTATGAGGGCGAGAACATGCTCGTCATTCATCCCGATGAATGCATCGATTGCGGCGTCTGCGAACCCGAATGCCCCGCCGAAGCGATCAAACCCGACACCGAGACCGGCCTTGAGCAATGGCTGGAACTGAACGCCGAATATGCGGTGCGCTGGCCCAATATCACGATCAAGCGCGAGGCCCCGGCGGATGCTGATGACTGGCAGGGCAAGCCCGGCAAGTTTGAAAACCACTTCAGTGCCGAACCCGGCGAAGGCGACTGAGATCTGGCCTGAGACCCCTCTCATCTGACCTGCGACATATGGTCAGCATGCACCCTAAAAACCCCTATCTTACTGACTGCACATGCATTTTGCGCGTGGCGGCTTCCTTTTGGGCGTATTTTGTGGTATTCTGCTACCCAGAGTGAAATCCCGCGAAACATAAAGCGCGAACCGACGAAAAACGCCGCTCCGGCCAAGGGCTCTTTGTTCGTTTAGGTCTTTGATCCAGAGCCTTTGCTACAGTCAATTTGAGCCTGGTTTGCTCATTTTGACGAATTAAGCCTTGTCCCCGCTAACCGTATGACAGGCGCTTGAGAGTATTATGCAAAAGGTCGAAACCGACCAAGCTCCCGACGATGTCCCAACCGGCATCAGCGGTGAGAGGGCTGAGTTTTTGCAATTTTCATTGCATGGGCCCGATGGTCGGTCCTTAACGGCTTTTTCCAGCGTTTTACCGAGGCAAGCAGGCGTTGTTTCGCAACGCGCAGCAGACCGGCCGGACTTTTGACATGAAGCCCCGTCGGCACCCGGATCAGGTCCGGATTATAGGAAAGGCTATGGCGAGCAAAATGACGAAGCCCCAGAAATCCGCAAAATCAGCCCCTTCCAAATCGGCCCCCGCCAAATCAAACGTAAAGCCGACAAAGGCAGCAAAACCCGTGACCTCAAAAACATCAGCCGCAAAGCCCGCCGCCAAAGCGCCCGCCGCCAAGGCAAAGGCAGCGGCAAAACCTGCCGCTAAGGCCGCAGCAAAGCCCGCCGCGAAAGCCGCACCCAAAGTGGCTGCAAAGCCCGCCGCCAAAGCGGGTGCGAAGCCTGCCGCCAAAGCGCCCGCAAAGCCCGCCGCCAAGGCCGCGGCCCCCGCCGCGAAAGCCAAACCCGCCGCCAAGCTCGACACCGTCAAAGTGAGCGCCAAGGCACCGGAAAAACCCGCCGCCAAAGCGCCCGCCAAGGGCGCGGCCAAACCGGCTGACAAAGCCAGCGACAAGATTGCCGCCTTCAAAGCGGGCGTCGCCAAGAGCGCGGCCAAAGCCGCTGCCAAGCCCGCCAAAGAGACCAAGACCCCCCCGAAAGGCACGGCGAAAGCCGCGCCCCATGTTGCATCGAAAGTAAACAGTAGCTCTATGAAGAAACCTGAGGCCGCCAAGACCCCCGTGAAAGCCGATGCCGCGCCGGTGAAACCTGCCGCCAAAATCGAAGTCAAAGCCGACGTGAAGGCCGAGGTAAAGCCCGAGGCGCCGAAAGAAAAGAAGCCGAACCCGCGTTCGATTTTCAAATCCAAAGAATATGTCGTCTATCCCGCCCATGGCGTCGGCCAGATCCTCGACATCGAAGAACAGGAAGTGGCGGGCCACCGCCTCGAACTCTTCGTCATCAATTTCGAAAAAGAAAAAATGACGCTGCGCGTGCCCACCCATAAATGGGAAGCCGTCGGCATGCGCAAACTCGCTGACGCAAGCCTCGTCGATAATGCGATCGAAACACTGCGCGGCCGTGCCCGTATCAAACGCACCATGTGGAGCCGCCGCGCGCAGGAATATGAAGCCAAGATCAATTCAGGCGATCTGATCTCGATTGCCGAAGTGGTCCGCGACCTCTATCGCTCCGAGCGCCAGCCCGAACAGTCCTATTCCGAACGTCAGCTCTATGAAGCCGCGCTTGAGCGCATGGCGCGCGAAGTGGCCGTTGTGGAACGCATCGAAGACGATGCCGCCGTGAAGAAGGTCGAAGCCGCCCTGCAAAGCGGTTCGGGCCGCAGCGAGAAAATCGCCGCGCCCGTCGCAACAACAGAAGAACCGGAAGCCGCTTAATTTTTGAAGCAGCCAAAATCAGAAAGGCCCGCTCATATGAGCGGGCCTTTTTTTGCCTGAACCTGAATGTCCGTCGTCAGAACGACCATGTGATACCGCCGCCGGCATAAAAGCCCAACTCGGAATGAAACGAGACACGCGCCGGGGTCCGCGTCGTCACACCGCCGACCACACCTCCGAAATCCGGAGCGGCAATGCCTGCCACCTTGCTGTCATAGTCAACACCCGCAAAGCCCCGCATGGCCAAAGCAGGGAGCCATTTGTAAGTCAGGCTGACTTCCGTGTTTGCAACAAAGGGTGTCGCATTGTCACTGCCGGACGCGGTACCTGTTCCGGTTAAAATTCCAAACAAGGTATCATTGATGATGTCGGTTCCGTCGAACGAGGTATGACGTCTGGCAAGCCCCGCCGAACCGCCAAGCCCCAGACTCACCACCGGGGTCACATCGAATTTCAAATCAACACCTGCCCGCAGGCCATAGTCGGTCGAGCGCAACGACGTGTCAGCCGTATAAAACGAAAGCTCAGGGTGCGCACCGAGCTGCAGAACCTGAGCCATCGCCTGATCGGTTCGCGTCTCGCCGCCGAAAAGCGTCAGCGACGGCGTCAGCAAGATCTGGTCCACGCGATATTCACCAGCGATCCTGCCGCCGATCTGCCAATCGGAATGTTCAGCCGAGACATTGGATGCGACGTGACAAACCTGACCAATGCTGCAGACATAGCCGGCATTCGCCCCCGTGCCGTCAAGCATCAGCCTCGCGACGCCACCATCTGTGAAATCGACAATACCTGTCTCCCCGCCCGTCGCACGGCCATAACGCCCCACAAATTCCACCCGCGTATTGGCGCCCATCAACGTGTCAGACAAGGCCGGCGGCAGAAAATATCCGACCGTCCCCTGCAGCCTGTAACCGTCAAGATGCTGATCAAGGCTCTGAAACGTGCCGCCGTCAGAAAATATCGGATTAGTGACCTTGCGAAAGCCGAGCCCGTAATCAGGCAGATTGACCGCCTGCCACGCGACGTCGCCGGACACATACCAGCCATCGGCTTTTACCCCGGCTTCCGGCATCTTCGAGGCCGAAGCTTCGTCCGCATACGCTATGTCGGCATGAATCACACCCGTCGCACCGGCGAATGTCAAAAACGCCAGAGCGAATAAATTCCTTCTCATTGAACAAGCCCCCAAATTCAATTTTCAGGGCAGGACTTTAACAGGTCAGCCCTGGGCAATCTGCGCCAGCAATGCAACACATTAGGAATATTATAACACCGTCTCACTCGGCGATAATCTTCACACTCTGACCGACTTTGAGCGCTGCACTGGCAGGCATTCCATTGAGCGCGCGGAAGCGCTCCACTTTATAATCCGCAAATGGCATGCGCGAGCTGAGCGAGGCCACCGTATCGCCTGCCCGCACTTTCACGATCTTCACACGCATCGGCTTGACGGCATTTGCTTCCGCCCGTGAGATCAGACGAAAGCTTGCCGCGATGCGATCGAGGTCCGCCTGATAGCGCGGGCTTGTCTGTCTTTGTTCGCCCATCAGAAAGCGATAGACCGTCCCGTCAGGCGCTTCGATTGCCACAAGCGTGGCATTGAAGGCACCGATAATTGTTGTCGCGCGCGCGGCTTTGAGGCCATTGACGGAAAATATCTCAACCGGCGAAAGCGCCACACCGACCGCCCAGACATTGGCGAGATATTTGCCGATGCTGACATTGGCCGCCTTTTTGGCGCTGTCGAATTTCGCCAATGATTTTTGCGGGCCGGACGCGAGCACCGCCGCCGCCCCGTTGGTGAGGCGAAACCCTGCCGGCACATCAAAGCGGAAACGGCCAACAGGATGAATAAAAGTCCGGTCACGGACGATCCCCTGTTCGGGACTGTCGCCATAAACCATGCCGTTGATCGCACGAAAAAGCGCCGCCTGATTACGCTCTCCCTGATCGCCCGGCATCTGGCTCGCGGCGGCTTCGCGCCGCGCGGCGGCAACGCGCTCAGGTGTCGCCGGATGGCTCGCAAGCCAATCGGCTTTACCACCACCGGAAGCACCCGCAAGCATGGCCTCAAGCCTGCTGTTCTGATCCATCGTGGTCAGAAAATCACCCTGCGCGTAAGGATCATATCCGGCACCTGCAAGATAATGGACACCGAGCGTATCGGCCTCATATTCCTGATCACGCGAATAACCCGCGAGCAAGCCCTGACTTCCGAGGCCCACAGCCTGATTAACCGCACCATTACCGACAACGGCACCAAGCACCGCACCGAGCACCGACGTCCCTAAAGCCGCTGTCTGGCGCTGCGCCCCGTGGCGTGCAATCACATGGCCGATTTCATGGCCGAGCACGCCCGCAAGCTCCGCCTCATCATTCACAAGCGACAGCAAACCGCGCGTCACATAAACGTAACCGCCCGGCAGTGCGAAAGCATTGACGACAGGCGAATTGAGCACCGTGACGCGATAAGGCTGCGTCGGCATTTGCGTCGCAGCGGTGATGCGCCGCGTGACACCGGCCACATAGAGGCCGACAGTCTGATCACCATAGACACCGCCATAAGCCGCAACGATTTTGGGATGCGCATTCGCGCCGACCGCCGCCTCGTCTTCCGACGACATAAGCGTCGCCAGTTGCGTTTTGCCGGTTGCCTGATTGGTGACGCAACCTGAAACAGCGAGTGACAAGCCAAGCAGCGTGAACGAGAACAAAACCCTCTTGCGCAACATCAGATACCTCACTCCTCAACCGGACCCTGCCCTAAAAACTCCAGCTGTTCGGGACAGGTGAGAATCAACTCGGGGCCGTTATAGCGCGTCAGAAACCCGCGCACGCGCACCCGCTCACCGATCACTTTGAGCCTCTCACCGGGCTTTGCGCTGAAGCGCATATCGGTAAAGAGCTTAACGTCGGCGGGCGCCACTGTCACCGTGAAGTCGGTTTTCCAATCAGCACCGAAATTGAGATAAAGCCGCCCGCCGCGATAGACAGCGTCACGCACCACACCTTCCGCCAAAACGAAAGTGCCTTCGCGGGCATAGAGCGCGTCCATATTGTTTGCACCGATCAGAGAATATTCCGGCAAGCGCCATAACCCGCGCCCGCCCGCCCGCGCCTCATCCTCAAGCGCCAGCAATGCGCTGACGCAGTCGCGCATATCGGCACGCGGATGAACACGCGCCCATCCGGCGCTCACCAGTTGCGCTTCGAGAAGCCCGCCCGCCCTGAGGCGCACAAGCCCCTGCAAGCGGCCATAACGATCTTTGGATTTTGCAGCGGGATGGAGTGCGACGGGACCACGCGCCTTATCGCTGATGATTTTGGTCCATTGCGCCAAAGCTTGCGAATGAACCGGCGGCTCCAGCGTCACAAGGCGCAAGGCACGCCCGTCTTTAAGCGTCAGCGTGCCATCGGGCGCGATGGCGCTGATCTCAACGGTTTCGGATGTGACCGGGCCACAAGCCGCATGAGCGGGCACAATGGAAAGCGCACAGATGACAAAAGCAACGAGGACAACAGCAAAGAGGGCAGAGCGCATATTGAAAATGCAGCCCGCCATGTCGCCTATCCCTGACCGGTCAATGCGGCAGACCCTGTGCGCGCGGCTTGCAGGGCAATGATGGCCGCTTCCGTGCGGTTGCGCACGCCGAGCGCCTGCAGGATCGCGTTGACGTGAAGCTTCACGGTGGCGACCGAAATGCCGAGTTCGCGCGCAATCTCCTGATTGGAGCGACCCTTGCCCAATTCGAGCAGCACTTCGTTCTGGCGCGGCGTCAGCCTGTCCTGCTTATTGTTGTAGAAAGCCTCGGGCGCCTCAGCAAAGCCTTCATGCCGCGTCGCGAGCAACGCATCGGGCACATAGCGTCCGCCCATTTCAATGAGGCTCAGAGCATTCATCACGAGCCTGGTGCCAAGCGCCTTGGGCACAAAGCCACGCACGCCAAGCTCCATCACTTCGCGGATGAAAGAAGGATTATCGCGGTCGCTGAAAATCGCGATGCGCACACCATCGGCAACAAAACGACGGATCAGGTCCGACCGTTCAGGTGTATTCGTACCGGTGATTTCAGCAAGCACCAGATCAAAGCCCGAGGGATCGGCACGCATCAATGCATCAGGCGCGGCATCAACCGTAATCGCCGGCGCACCCTCAAGCTGGGAGACGAGGCCACGCAGGCCCTCGCAGAACACAGGCTGCTCGCCAACGATCAGAATTTTCATACCTGCGCCCTCCGGCAACCGAGAAAGGAGAGCTGCCCGGCGGGAGCAACCGAAGCCCGAAACTCAACCATGACGTGTAAAAAAAGCAATATGCGGCCCGTTTTGCTAAAATATGTATCTATTTCTGTACCAATCCCGGAATGAGGTAAAGCAGAGGATTGATAGTATCCGTCGGATGAAGCGCTACTTTTTATAGCCGACATATATATTGAAATAGGCCAAAAGTTCTGTGCGCCGTTCTGAATAGATTCAAAGACTATGTCGCGGTCCAAAGATACAACCAGAAAAAAGCTGAGAAACCCTCACTCTTTCGTCTTTTGTAGCAGGTCCAGGACCCGTTTCGGATGCCGCAAATTGACCCGTTTCAAAACATTGCGGGAGGAGTCCGGCTCAAGTAGGGTGCAAAAATTGAGGCGCACCTGTGCTCAGAACACGTCTGTTCCACCGTCCCGCATCACTAAACCGTGACAATGACGAAGGCAAAATAGAACGTGCTGACACGAAACGGCTCCGTAGCTCAGCTGGATAGAGCACCAGATTCCTAATCTGGGGGTCGCGCGTTCGAATCGCGCCGGAGTCACCATCCATAAAACTCCACCCCCAACAACCCGGAGATATACGGCATGAGAATCTGGAAAGGGTCGGCAACAACGTCCGCCAAGCAGAGCATCTACAAAACCATCAGCTGGCGCGTGACGGCAAGTGCGGACACATTCCTGATTGCCTGGTTTGTGACCGGCGAACCGATGATGGGCGGCGCCATCGCTGTCGGCGAGGTCCTGACCAAACTCGTTTGGTACTATTTGCATGAGCGTATCTGGGCTCACATCAATGTGACCTGAGCCTCACGCGTAGCGCAGCGCCTCTATGGGATCGAGACTCTTATTCGTAGCGAAGCGCCTCGATGGGATCGAGGCGGGCGGCATTGCGCGCGGGAAAATAACCAAAGACCACGCCGACAAGCGCCGAGAAAACAAAGGCAATGCCGATGATCGGCAGGTTGAGCACAAAGGGAATGGCGACAAAAGACGCCACCACGGCTGAGATAATCAGCCCAAGGATAATCCCTACAAGCCCGCCCGCAAGCGACAGAGCGCCCGCTTCGACAAGAAACTGCAACAGAACTTCGCGCTCATAAGCACCGATGGCAAGGCGGATACCGATTTCGCGCGTGCGCTCGGTCACTGATACAAGCATGATGTTCATAATACCGATACCGCCGACAAGCAGACTGATCGCGGCGACCGCACCGAGAAACGCCGTCAGCAATGCCGTTGTGCCTGCGACCAGCGCGGCGATCTCGCGCATATCCTGCACCTGAAAATCATCCGTCTTGCCTTGCGTGATGTGACGACGCTGCTGCAAAAGCGCGATTGCTGCGGCTTTCACCTTATCGATATTGCTGCCATCGCTCGCCGACAGAAAGATCACGGAAATATCATCCGTGCCTGAGATGCGCCGCTGAAAGGCAAGAAGCGGCATCAGGACCACATCATCCTGATCCTGCCCGAAAGTCGAGGAGCCCTTGGCCTCAAGCACGCCGATCACCTGACACGAGCTGGCGCCGAGCCGCAATCGTGTGCCGATGGGATCCTGCGAGCCGTAGAGCTTGCGATGCACCGTCTCGCCGATGACGCAAACCGTGCGGCCTGCGCGGATTTCCGTCTCGTCAAAGACGCGGCCTGTTGAAACATCCCATTGGCGCACTTTGAAATAAGCGTCTGTCGCGCCTGATACCGATGTCGTCCAATTGGCATTGGCATAGACGGCCCGCACGGGCGAAGACGCCATCGGCGCCACGGCATCCAATCCCGTCACATTGCGCGCAAGCGCATCCGCATCTGCCGCCTTGAAGTTGGGCGCCCCCGCTGTCGGCCCGCGCTGACGCGCGCCGGGAAACACCATCAGCAGATTTTTACCGAGACCTGAAATATCGGCCGAGACTTTTTTCTGTGCACCGCCGCCCAGCGTCACCATCGCGATGACGGCAGCCACGCCGATGATGATGCCGAGCATGGTGAGGGCCGAGCGCAAAAAATTACGCCGGATTTCACGCGCCGACAGGATCAGGGTTTCAAGAAGCATTTTTTCTGCCTCCGCCTTTTGTCGCGCTGTCAGACGCAATAAGCCCGTCGCGGAAAATCACGGCACGATTGGCAAAGGCCGCCATATCGGCTTCATGCGTCACCATGACAATAGTGATGTTCTGCTCGACATTGAGCCGCACCAGAAGCTCCATGATCTCACTGGACCGTTGCGTATCAAGATTGCCTGTCGGCTCATCAGCCAGCAACACAGCAGGCTCGCTGGCAATCGCGCGTGCAATTGCCACGCGCTGCTGCTGACCGCCCGACAATTCAGCCGATGTATGTCCCGCGCGATCGGCAAGACCCACAGCGTCGAGTGCCGCCAGCGCACGCTCATGCCGCTCGCGCCGCGGCAAGCCGCGATAGATGAGCGGCAGCTCGACATTTTCAAGCGCTGTTGTGCGCTTGAGAAGATTAAAGCCCTGAAAGACAAAACCGAGATAATGACGACGCAGCAACGCCCGCTGATCGCGCGTGAGGGTGCCGACACTGACGCCGCGAAAGAGATATTCACCATCGCTCGGCGTATCGAGGCAACCGATAATGTTCATGCAGGTCGACTTGCCCGACCCGCTCGGCCCCATGATCGCAACAAATTCGCCGTCGCGTATGATGAGATCAACACCGGCAAGGGCACGCACTTCGCTTTCGCCCGTGCCGTAGATTTTGCGCACGGCGCGAAATTCAACAAGCGCGTGAGGCGCAGCGCTCACTGTTGCGTGCCCTCGGCTTTGACATCGGTGAGAACCGTGTCGCCTTCCGCCACATCGCCTTTCAGCACTTCGGTGAGCTGTCCGTTGGTGAGGCCAAGCTGGAGCGCCACCGATTGCGGCTCATCCTCTTTCAGCACCCAAACGGATTTTGAAATATAACCACTCTCAGTCACGGGCGTTGCCGCCGCCGCCATGCCGGGCGGCGTGAAACGTGTCGCACCGTTGGGCACAAGCAAGACGTTCTTGCGCTCGACAGTGACGATTTCAGCCGTCGCTGTCATGCCGGGGCGCAGCGTCATGTCAGAATTATCAATCTCAAGCACGGCGACATAGGAGACCACATTGCTTGTTGTCGTCGAGGCAAAACGCAGCTTTTTGATTTTCGCCTGAAACAAACGATTTGGATAAGCATCGACCGTGAAGGTGGCAAGCTGACCATCGCGCACCTGCCCCACATCGGCCTCGTCCACATTGACCTGCAATTCCATGCGGCGCAGATCATCGGCGAGCGTGAAGAGTGTCGGCGTCTCAAACGTCGCGGCAACCGTCTGGCCGGGCTCAATGTTGCGCTCAATCACAACGCCGTCGATGGGCGAGCGGATGACGGCTTTGGACAAAGCGGTTTCGTCCGCCGCCCGCGCCGCCTCATTGGCTTTGACGCGCGCCTGACCGCCGACATAATTGGCTTCGGCCCGCTTCAGATCAGCAAGCGCACTGTCCAGATCAAGCTGCGAAATGGCGTTCGTTTGAATAAGGCTCTTATAGCGTTTCCATTTCGCTGCCGTCTCAATGCGTGTCGCTTCATATTGCAAAAGCGTCGCGCGGCTTTCATCAAGCGTCGCGTCGGATTTGGCCAGCGCATTTTTAAGCGAGGTCGTGTCGATCTCGACAAGAACCTGACCCTTTTTCACTTCGTCATTATAATCCGCCAGCACCTTTTCGATGCGGCCTGAAATTTCGCTGCCGACAGTGACCGAGGTTTCAGGCTCGACAGTGCCAGTCGCCGTCACGATAACCTTAAGATCGCCCCGCGTTACAAGCTCGCTGACATATTCAGGCGCAGCATCGCCGCGAAAAAAAGCGAGCCATACAAAGAGCACAAAAACGATAAAACCAACGCCTGCAAAGAGACGCGGGCGCTGACGCAGCCGCGCGGTCCATGCCTGTCTGGTGCCCGCTGCCGTAAGCCCCAAACGGCTCGCCACGTCTTCATCGCCTTCACTCACCAAATAACTCCGCTTAAGGCTGTCTTATCGCTCGTTGAACGTCCCGACGGCCTGTTCCCGTCGCTCGCCGGCCTAATGCGCCCATGCTTAGGCGGACAATCGGCCCCAAGCAATAGGTCTCGCATGCACGCGAGGCCTATGACATTGTGGGACATATAATCATTGATACGCCCGGCTCAAGAACGGGAAATGAGGCATATTCGTTTCTGCCATGTCCGATCCGCTCACATCCTCATCCCCCGCCCCTGATGCCGCCGCAGAAACCGGCGAGGCCAAGCGCCGTATTCTCATCATCAAACACGGCGCTTTCGGCGATGTAATCCAGTCAGACGGTGCGCTGCGCGACATCCGCCAAAACCACAAAAATGACGACATTGCCATTCTGACAACGCCGCCCTATCGCCGCATCTATGAGCGCTGCCCCTGGATCAACCGCGTGCTCATTGATCCCCGCGCACCCCGCTGGCGGCTTGATCAGATGCTCAAACTCAAAAAGATGCTACAGGCCGAGCATTTCGACATGGTCTATGACCTGCAGGACAGCCCGCGCACCGCCACTTACTATCGCTGGTTTTTCAAAGGCGTGGACTGGTCGGGCACCGCAAAAGGCGCGAGCCATCCAATGCGGCTCAGGAACCCGAAAAAATACCGTTCACTCGACCGCCATGCCAACCAATTAAAAGATGCGGGCCTCTCCATCCGTTATACACGCCGCCCCAATGTGAGCTGGATGGCCGATGACATGGGCGCTTTCTTAAAAAGCGAAGGCGTCGAAGATCCGTTCATTCTGCTGATCCCCGGCTGCTCGATCCGCCATCCGCAAAAACGCTGGCCCTATTACGCTGAACTCGCGCAGCGCCTGATCGGTGAAGGCTATCAGATCGTCACAGCACCCGGACCCGACGAGATGGATCTGGCCGCGACCATTCCCGGCCTCACACTCAAAGGCCCGCGCGGCTTCCTCAATTGGTTTGAACTGGCGGGCGTGATGCAACGCGCGGCCTTCATCATCGGCAATGATACAGGCCCGAGCCACCTCGCCTCGCATCTCGGCGTACAGGGCCTTGCGCTATTCGGCTCGCACACAACAGCCGAGCGCACCGGCATTGAGCGGGAAAACTTCACCGTGATCGAAGTCGTCTCACTCGCCAATCTGCCGGTCGGCCGCGTGCTCGACGAGGTGCACCTGCGGCTTGGCAATGTGCATCCCTCAAGCGCCAACAGCGTTCAGTTGAATTCGGTATAGGATTTTTCTTCGATGATCGACGAGCCGGTCAGAAGGTTGATGTCCTTCTTCAGGGCCGCACGCTTGTCGTTCTGCTTATAGACAGAGCGCGCGAGATCTACGAACTTCTGCCCGAAATCCTTATCCGCCTCGCATTGGCGGATATCATCCTCAATGACCCAAAGTGCTTCATTGACGCTCTTGAGCGCCGCTTCAAGCCGCGTCAGCTCGGCACTGGCCGGAATATGGGCCGTGCGCGCTGCTTCCAGCACCGAAAGCTCGTGGCGCACATTCCTGAGCTTGCCCTCATCCGACATGCGCTCTGACTTGATCGCCAGAATGGTGATCTTGTCGATCAGCTCGCCGGGGCCGACATCGATCAGAATGGGTTTGGGCGCATCGCTCTTGGTCATCTCGTCCTCGCAACTCCGTCCCCCCATGAACTTAATCGCCGGGGACAGGCATTTAGCTTCGCGCTTTTATAGCCAACAGAGGCGCTAACATGCCAGACTGTTTTTGGTCCGCGCCACGGTCATGCGGATTTTGTCGTCTTTTTGAGTTGAGTGGGGCACATGTCGCTGATTTCGCGCTTTGTAGAGCAGCTAAAAAGCAAGCTCACCGAGCCTGAGCAGCGCCTCTCCGCGCGCGCCGGCGATCCCTGGCTCTTTGTCGAAGTCAACGGCCATGACTACCGCGCCCGCGACTGGTCGGTGGGCGGGGCCTGTCTTCGGGCCTGCGGCGAGGAACTGGCGCTGGGTCAGATCGTGTCCGGCCGCCTGCGCTGGCACAAGCGCGACACGGGCCACATCTTCACCGCCGAAATCATGCGGCTCGATCCAAACGGCGACGTGGCCCTGCGCTGGCTGTCGCTACCCGATGCGATCCTCGCCGATATGGAACCCGCCGAGCACTGACGCGCGACAAGGCCGACGCTGGGGAATTTCAACAACCCTCGCAAGCCCTCCCGCCTCAGGCTAGTCTCTCCCCAACGCTATTCAAAAACGCGATAGAGGGAGACACACATGGCCGACGCCGCAGTGAAATACGAAACCATCCTCATCAAAAAAGAAGGGCCTGTTGACTGGGTGACACTCAACCGCCCCGACATGCTCAATGCCATCAACCCGACACTGACGGCAGAGCTTCAGGATTATTTTGGTCGTCTTTACACAGACCAAAGCGTGCGCATCGTCGTCCTCAGAGGCGCAGGCCGCGCCTTCTGCGCCGGACTTGATCTGAAACACCGCGCCGAAAGCAACGACAATAGTTCAGGCGGCGTTGTAACGGGATTGCGCACCCAGCGCGCCATCAGCGAAATCGTGATGAAAATGCGCCGCTGCCCGCAGGCGATCATTTCGCTTGTGCATGGTCCGGCCTGCGGCGGCGGCTTTGCTTTCGCGCTCGCCTCCGACATCCGCATTGCAGGCGAGAGCGCGCGCATGAACGCCGCCTTCATCCGCATCGGACTATCCGCCTGCGATATCGGCGTCTCTTACTTTCTGCCGCGCCTCGTCGGCGTCTCGGTTGCATCCGAACTGATGATGACCGGCCGCTTCATCAATGCAGAACGCGCACTCAAAGTGGGCCTCGTCTCTGACGTCGTGCCCGACGACAAAATGGAAGACGCCGCGCGTGTCTTTATCGATGAAATGCTCGGCACCTCGCCCATCGGTCTCCGCCTCACCAAAGAATGCCTCAACATGTCGGTGGACGCAGGCAGCCTGGAGGCCGCCGTCGCGATGGAAGACCGCAACCAGATTTTAGCCGCGCAAACCAACGACTTTCGCGAAGGCATCGCGGCTTTCCTGCAGAAAAGAAAACCCCAATTTACCAATTCATAGCGGATTTGGATGGGCCATAATGACCAAACCCTGGGGCGGCAATTCGGCGCAAGGCGAATGTAAAAGTGCATTAACCTGATCGGGCTCACAATCGCCGCTCTAAGCGCTCAGGATAGATTATGGCCGGCTTTCAACTGCAATTCATCGATGAGATTGAAGACGTGCCGTTTCGCGTCGGCAAAAGCCGCGAGATCTTCGATCACTGGCAGTCACTGCGCGGCGACGGTCCTGTGCCGCGCGCCGAGGATATCAATCCCGGTTCGATGAAAAGGCTGTTGCCGGAAATATTCATCTTTGAACTGCCCGATGACGGATCGGTGCGCTACAGGCTGGCGGGCACGCAGGCGGTGATGCGTCTGGGCTTTGAGCCCAAAGGCATGAACCTGCTCGACATGACGCCGCCCGACACGCGCCCCTATGTGCTCGGCGCCTTCCAGCTTGTCGCGCATCATCATGTCGGCGGGCTCGCGCATTTTTCGTCCTCATCAGAGACGCGCAAAAATTACGGGCTCGAACTCGTGCTGCTGCCGATCATCGCTCCGGACGGACAACCGCCGCGCATCCTGTCGCTGTCAACACGGCTGGAGCCCGACGACGTGCTGCCGGATGAAGGCAGGACGGAAAGCTTTGCCGATGAAGTCGAGAACGCCATCATCTTCGACCTGGGGCTCGGCATCCCGTCAGTCCTGCGCGGCGTCGCGCAGGACTGACGCCTATGGGCATGCTAGGCTCCTGAAAAGATCAGGAACCTGCCCATGCGTTTTCCAAGCCTCATCGCCCTTCTCACCTGCCTTACCGCCGCGCCCGCCCTTGCCGGACCGATGCCCGAAGCGGATTACCGCGCCGCGAT
The DNA here is from genome assembly GCA_030645235.1 of Parvibaculum sp. GTDB lineage: Bacteria > Pseudomonadota > Alphaproteobacteria > Parvibaculales > Parvibaculaceae > Parvibaculum. The sequence continues at coordinate 81,497 of JAUSMV010000008.1, forward strand.
GGTGAGCCTCGATGACATCGAGAACCTCGTCACCACAACCATCGAGGCTTTACAAAAAGGCATGAGCCAACAGCAAGCCCGCGAGGCGCTGCCGCATCTGCAGGAACGCCTGCAATGGATGCGCGACATCAAAGTCACGGCAGGCCGCTATGACAGCACCACGACGCTGCGCAAAATCTCCGATGAACATAAATACGCCCATTGCCTCATCATGCGCTCAGGATTGATGGACGCGACCTTTCAGGATGTGACGGTCAATGTGTCGATGAAAGCGGGCGGCGCGGCGGACCAAAAACTCCTGCCGATGAACAATGATGCTATAGCAAAGCTCAATGCCAAACGTGCCTGCTGAAACCATTCACGCCATGCTCAGATAGCGGAATGACATTTGCATTTTATGCACCTTAAGCGTTAGCCTCAAACGTAAAGGGTGGGGCAATTTGTGACGACGAAGCTGCAAACGATAAGACCGGACGCTATTCCGGCCCTGACGGGCTTGCGCTTTATTGCGGCCTTGCTCGTCCTCATCAGTCACGCAATGCCGAAGATAGTACCGGTCCCCGACCCTACGACGAACGGTTATGTCTTTTTTCATAGCTTTGCTGGCATTGGCATGCCGTTGTTCTTCGTCTTGTCCGGCTTTGTCATCCAATACAATTACGCAAGCCAGATAAGGGACCAAGGCCTACCTGGAGTCTATAATTTTCTGGTCACACGCTTTGCGCGCCTCTATCCGCTATTCTTTGTATGCGTCGCTTTTGACCTGACTATCAAGTGGTCTTATCAGCAACTACCGGCACAGACGATGTCTGCGCTCCCCTATTACCTCACTTTGACACATAGCTGGTTTTACACGCTGCTGGACGGGCACTCGCTCGTCTTTCTGTTCGGCTGGATGCCACAAGTGTCCTGGTCTATCAGCACTGAGTGGTTCTTCTACTTAGCCTTTCCATTCATATGCCTTGGCCTGCTTCAACTGAAGTCGCTTCAATCGAAGATAATTTTGCTGATACTCGTCGCGCTGGCCGGTGCTGCTCTGGTCATTACCGTCGGAACACACACGATCCAACTGAACACGATTGCGGTCGCGCATTTCGGCGAAGCAGCCAACTATATCGGGCCAACAAAATCCGAATCCTTATTGAATTGGTTCTTGGGGTATTCGCCTTATCCACGCATTTTTGAATTTATGCTGGGCTGCGTTATTGCCGACATTCACCTTTCAATGTCCAGAAATGCACCCAGTTCTTTTGAACAAAATCTGGGCATGTATGCTCTTCTCTTTGCCCTTGCCGCGACGCTCTGCGTCCACAGCATTACCTATCTGCCACTGTTTCAGCATGTGAACTGGTTCCCTCTACTAAAACTCATGCAACATTCGATGGGGTATGGAATTCCGCTTGCAGCGGTAATTTTCTGCTGCGCCCGCTACAGCAATGTCATCACACGCACCTTGTCGGCGAAATACATGGTCCTCTGCGGTGAAGTTAGCTACTCGATCTACATGCTGCACATGCTCATCATCGGTGCCTTCCGTTGGGAGGCCGCCACGGCGACGAGTTGGCAAATCGGCATTGCCAACAGCCTGCGCATGATCGTCGTCATCGCCGCCACCATCGGCCTGTCGCTCATCACCTACACGCTGATCGAAATGCCCGCCAAAAAATGGCTGACACGCAGACTGACCTATCGGCCGAAAACTGTCGCCACTGCGCCCGTGCATTCATAATTTCGCGCCGGAAAGGCTCCCGCCCCCCGCGATATAATGACAAGTTGAAGGGGACCATACCCCCTCGACAAAACCCCCTATCCATGTCATTTTCCGCCGCGTTTTACTTACATTCCTGAAAGCATTTGGAGGCACGCCATGCCCAGTTACAAGGCGCCGGTCGAGGATTTTCTGTTTCTGTTTCATGAGCTTCTCGGCATTGAGAAGCGGACCGATTTGCCGGGTTTTGCGGACCTGACACCCGATATGACGCGCGCCATTCTTGAAGGTGGCGCGAAGTTTTGTGAGGAAGTGCTCCAACCGCTCAATCAGTCGGGCGATGAAGAAGGCTGCGAACTTGAAAACGGCGTTGTGCGCACGCCCAAGGGCTTCAAGGAAGCCTTCAAGGCCTATGCGGACGGCGGCTGGAACAAGCTGGGCGTCGCCGAAGAACTGGGCGGCGCGAACCTGCCCTCCGTTGTGACTTTCGCGTTCTCCGAAATGGGCTCATCCGCCAATCAGGCCTTTGCGATGTATCCCGGTCTTTCAGGTGCAGCACTTGGCGCGCTCTGGGCCACCGGCGAAGACTGGATGCGCGAGCATGTGGCGCAGCGCATGGCCGATGGCGACTGGGCGGGCACGATGTGCCTCACCGAACCCCATTGCGGCACAGACCTGAAACTGATGAAGACCCGCGCCGTTAAACAGGCCGACGGCTCTTATCGTCTCACCGGCACCAAGATTTTCATCTCGGGCGGCGACCACGACATGACCGAGAACATCATCCATATGGTGATCGCGAAACTGCCCAATGAAGACGGCAAATTCGTGGACGATCTCGGCACCGTCAATTTCTTCATGGTCCCGAAAATGCTGGTCGATGAAAAGACCGGCAAGATCACAGACCGCAACGGCGTCAGCGTCGGCGCTGTCGAAAAGAAAATGGGCATCAAAGGCAACGCCACTTGCGTCATGAATTTTGACAATGCGGTCGCCTATCACCTCAAGGGCCGCGCCCCGGAAAAGAAAACCGAAGACGGAAAAGTCGTGAAGTCGAAATCCGCCGGTATGGCCGGCATGTTCGGCATGATGAACGGCGCGCGCATGGGCGTCGGCATTCAGGGCATCGCGGCGGGTGAAGTCGCCTATCAAAACGGTGTGGCCTATGCGAACGATCGCCTCGCGGGCCGCTCGCTGACGGGCGTGAAAAACCCCGATGGTCCCGCCGATCCGATCATGGTCTTTCCCGATGTGCGCCGCCTGCTGATCGCGTCACGCGCATTCGTGGAAGGCGCACGTGCGCTCGCCATGTACACCTCGTTCTTGTTCTCGGTCGCCCGCTCAAGCCCCGATGAAAAAGAACGCCAGGAAGCCGAAGACCTCTCCCAGCTTTTCACGCCCGTCATCAAAGCCTATTTCACCGACAAGGGCTTTGAAGCGGCGAATGCCTCGATGCAGGTTTTCGGTGGTCACGGTTATGTGCGTGACAATGGCATGGAACAGTTTGTGCGCGATGCGCGCATCAATCAGGTCTATGAAGGCGCCAACGGCATTCAGGCGCTCGATCTCGTCGCGCGCAAGATGACGTCCAAGGGTGGCCGCGCCACATTGGCTTATTTTGCCAAGCTCGAAGCCTTCATCAAGGAAAACGAAGGCGACGCCGAGATGAAGCCCTATATCGACGCGCTGCGCACAGGCTATGGCCGCCTCGGCGAGGCCGCAGGCTGGCTGATGGCCAATGCGCCGAAGAACTACGACAATGCGGGCGCTGCCTCCTATGACATCCTCAACATCTTCGGCACGGTGACACTTGCCTGGATGTGGGCGCAGATGGCGAAGGTCTCGCTCGCCAAGCTCAAATCCGGCGAAGGCAACCCCGACTTCTACAAGCGCAAACTGACACTGGCACGCTATTGGGCCGAACGCGAAGTACCGATGACAGCCGGTTGGCTCGAACGGGCCAAAGCGGGCTCGGAAGGCCTGATGGAACTCGACGCCGTGAACTTCTGAGGCTCCGGCCACCTGATCAATGAGGGCGCTTCCCAAAAGGAAGCGCCCTTTTTGTTTGCCCTATCGCGTGCGGCAACTTCCCTGCACTATAGCGTTTCACCCAAACCGAGGCGCATCTGTGACACCCCTTCCCATGCCACCTCCCCATGACGGCGCATCACTGCTGGCCCCCATTATTTTTCTGGCCGCTGCCGTCATTGCCGTGCCGCTCTTCAAACGATTGAAGCTCGGCTCTGTGGTGGGCTATCTCGTGGCGGGCATTCTCATCGGCCCGTCGGGCTTTGCCTTCTTTTCAGACAGCGCCTCGGTGCTTGCCTCTGCCGAACTTGGCATTGTCATGCTCCTCTTCATCATCGGGCTGGAGCTGAAACCCTCGCGCCTCTGGACAATGCGCCACGATATTTTCGGCTTCGGCCTCGGACAGATCGTGCTTTGCGGCGTGGCGCTGGCGGGCCTTGCGCTGCTTGCCGACATGAATTGGAAAGCCGCTGTCATTGCCGGCGCAGGTCTCGCCCTTTCATCGACAGCCTTTGCCGTGCCGATAATGGAAGAGCGCAATGATCTCACGCAAACTTACGGCCAGCGCGCCTTTGCCGTTTTGCTGATGCAGGATCTCGCCATCGTGCCGTTGTTGGCGCTTGTCGCGCTGATGACGCCGGGCGGGGGAGCCGCAACCGGCGGCTGGACCGAAACGCTCGGCATTCTTGCCGCCGTTGCCGCCGTCGTCCTCTCCGCGCGCTATTTGCTGAACCCCTTATTCCGCATCCTCGCCAATGCCGACGCGCATGAAGTGATGACGGCCGCCGCCCTGCTCGCCGTGCTCGGTGCCGCGTTCATCATGCAGGCCGCGGGCCTCTCCATGGCGATGGGCGCGTTCCTTGCGGGCGTGTTGCTCGCTGAATCAAGTTTTCGTCACGAGCTGGAAGCCGATATCGAACCTTTCCGCGGTCTCCTTCTCGGTCTCTTCTTCATAGCGATCGGCATGGGCATCGACGTCAAACTCGTGCTCGCCAATCTGGGCTATATCGCGCTTGTCGTTATCGCGCTGATGGCCACCAAAGCCGTTGTTATTTTCACTCTGTCGCGCCTCACCGGCTCACCCCGATCGGATGCTTTACGCATTGCCGGCGTGCTGTCGCAAGGCGGCGAATTTGCCTTCGTGCTGTTTGGGGCAGCAGCAACGGCGGGCATCATGTCGCCTCAAAATTCAAACATCCTGATTGCCAGTGTCACGCTCTCGCTCGCCCTGACGCCGCTCGCCTTCGGTCTCGCCAATTATCTCGCACGGCCCAAAGGCATGGATGAAGAAATGGAAGTGGATTTCTCCGACGCCAAAGGCAAAGTGGTCATTATCGGCTTTGGCCGCTTCGGTCAGGTCGTTGCGCAATTCTTTTTATCGCAAGGCGTGGAAGTCACCGCGATTGAACGCGACGTGGAGCAAATCCGCGCCGCCTCGCGCTTCGGTTTCCGCGTCTTCTATGGCGACGGCACACGGCTTGATGTGTTGCGCGCAGCAGGGGCCGATAACGCAACCCTCATCGCGCTTTGCGTTGTGAAAGCCGAACCATCGGCCAAAATTGTGGCCCTCGCGCAAGCGCATTTCCCGCTCGCCAAACTTTATGTCCGCGCCTATGACCGCAGGCAGGCACTCACGCTTCTTGGCAAGAATGTCGATTATCAAATCCGTGAAACCTACGAATCCGCCCTCGCCTTTGGTGTCGCCGCGTTGCAGGCGCTGGGCTTCACGCCGGAAGAAGCACACGAAGTCGAAGCCGATATCCGCCGCCGCGATGATGAGCGCATGGCACTGCAGTTGGCCGAAGGCGAATTGCTCGCGGGCGTAAACCTTATACATAGCAAGGCCGTTGTCCCCGAACCTCTTGTCAAACCCAAGCGGCCCTCCAAGGCGCTGAACACAGAAGCCGAAGAAGTGACCAAGGCAGTCAAAGGCGAGGATGTTGTTCTTTGACGGCGGGGTTCTCTGATTGCACCGGACGCCGTTGATCAGTTAGGGTCTGGCCCACAAAATAATCACCTTGAGGAAACATCCATGAAAAATCTCTTCGACGTCAGCGGCAAAGTCGCGCTCGTCACCGGCGGCTCACGCGGCATCGGCGAAATGATCGCGACCGGCTTTGTGGAAGCAGGCGTCAAAGTCTATATCAGCGCGCGCAAAGCGCAGGTCTGCAACGAACTGGCCGAAGAACTCTCCAAGCGCGGTACCTGCATCTCACTCCCCGCCGATCTCGGCACCAAAGAGGGTATTGAGTTTCTCGGCAAGGAACTGTCAAAGCGCGAAGAAAAGCTCGACATTCTCGTGAACAATGCAGGCGCGGCCTGGGGCCAGCCGATTGATGAATACACGGAAGACGGCTGGGACAAGGTGATGAACATCAACCTGAAAGGCCCGTTCTTCGTCACACAAAAATTGCTGCCGCTGCTGCGCAAAGCGGGCACGGTGGATAATCCCGCCCGCGTTATCAACATTGCCTCCATCAACGGCATCGTTCCGCCGGAGCTTGAGACTTACGCATACTCATCCTCCAAAGCCGGTTGCATCATGCTGACGCGCCACATGGCAGGCCGTCTTGCGCGCGACCACATCCTCGTCAACGCCATCGCGCCCGGACCCTTCCCGAGCCACATGATGCGCGCCACGCTTGATGCTTTTGGCGACATCATCAGAGAAGGCAACCCGCTCAAGCGCATCGGTACACCGGAAGACATTGCAGGCGTCGCGATCTTCCTCTCGTCGCGCGCCTCGGCCTACACAACCGGCGCGACGATCCCCTGCGATGGCGGCGCTGTGGAAGTCTAGGAAAACCACCGCTGACGTTGCTTCGTCAGCCATCTTCTGAAACGTCCGGGTCTGAAACGTCCGGTGGCAGGTTGCACTTCGGCAATCCCATCGGGCGCGTCAGGCGCGACAACCGCCTGAACGGCAGCAACCACATCCGACACGACCTCGGCCACACTGACCGCAGCAATCTCAGCTTCGGCAACCTCCGGCACGAGCTGCACGCCCGTCGCGCGCTCCGCCGCCGCGACAATCGCGTCGGCAATTTGCGGTACCAGCGCCAGCGGCAAGTCATGCCCCATGCCGTCAATGACGCGGAGCTCCGCCCCTTCAATATTGGCCGCCGTATCTTCACCCGCCGCCATCGGCACCAAGGGATCATTGCGCCCGTGCAGCACAACAGTCGGCACTTTGATCTGACGCAGACGCGCGCGACGGTCGCCATCGCTCAGCACCGCCGCCATCTGCCGCATCACGCCTTGCGGATAATAAGCGCGCGCTGCATCACGCTCGACCCATTCGCGCAAGGTTGCGGCATCGGTCGGGAAACCCGGACTGCCGATCACTTCGTATGTCTTGATGCCCTTGGCAATCACCGCTTCCGTATCATGTGAATGACCCTGCGACATGAAGAGGCTGAGCACCTTCGGGCGCGGCGGCGGCAACATCGGATTGCCGGAACTCGACATGATCGAGGTGAGCGACAGACAGCGCGTCGGATGATCGGCCACCACGTGCTGCGCGATCATGCCACCCATCGACGCGCCGACAATATGCGCTTGCTCAATACCCAAAGCATCGAGCAGCCCCACAGCATCATTGCCCATGTCTGACAATGAGTATGGCGCGAAAGCGGATTTTCCCGCCGCTAAGGCAAAGAACGCATCCGAAAAGGCAAAGGCACGGTCGCGCTCCAGACGTGACGACAGCCCCGCATCGCGATTGTCAAACCGGATGACGCGGTAGCCGCGCGCAACAAGTATCTCGCAGAGATCGAGCGGCCATTGGGTGAGTTGGGCACCAAGCCCCATGATGAGGAGGATCGCTTCAGCATCATCCGGCCCGAAGCTTTCATATTCGATGTCTAATCCATTGGCCTTAATCCGCGGCATGGAACACCTCTGGTGCGCGACATCCTCCCGTCCTCACTATGAGCGCCTTTTGCAAAATAAAAAACCCCGCCTGAGCAGATCAGTCGGGGTTTCATAAAGGTGTGATGTAAAGACTACTCTGCAGCGGCCTTGCGCTCGGCGCTTTCGGCCAGTTCTGCAATCAACTCGACATAACGCGGGCAAAGTTCAACCGGCAGATCATGTCCCATACCGTCAATCAGCACGAGTTTCGACCCCGCCACATATTTCGCCGTGTCGATACCGCCGCCCGGCGGCACCAGCGGGTCATCATTGCCGTGAATGACAAGGAACGGAAGCTTCACCGATTTCAGCCGCTCGCAACGGCTGCCATCGCCAATGATCGCCGCATATTGGCGCGACGCCCCTTCGGGATAAAACATGTGATCATATTCGGTCGCGCATTTCTGATAGAGCGCTTCGTCTGACATGGGGTAAGCGGGGCTTTGATAAACGCGCCGACCCTTCATGTTATGACGGAGCACAACCTCACGCTCGCCGGATGTCGGGCGCTCCTGCAAGGCAACCATGGCCGCATCCGTCGCGCGTGGCACATCAGGCCCGCCGGTCGATGACATGATCGATGTTGCTGAAATAATTTTCTCAGGATGATTGATCGCCATCGACTGCACAATCATGCCGCCCATAGAGATGCCCATGATATGCGCTTGGCTGATGCCGAGCGCATCAAGCAGTCCCATCCCGTCAGCCGCCATATCCGACAGCGTGTACGGAATGTCGGGCTTCGTCCCTTCGCGCACGGCCTTCGCCACAAGGCTGATATCGGGAATGCCTTTGAGCTTTTCCGATTTGCCGACATCGCGATTGTCATAGCGGATGACGCGGAAACCGCGTGCCTTCAATCCGTCCATGAGAGCCACGGGCCAGCTCATCATCGTGGATGTATAACCATTGACCAGCAGCAGCGGCCTGCCATCGGCCGGACCACGATCTTCGTAATTGATCGTGATGCCATTGGCTTTGATCGTTTTCATATCGACGCTCATCACGCTCACTCCGCCGCTTTGGCGCCGCGGGCGCGGGCAACGGCTGACGAGACGGCATCGGCATAAGTCTGCACAAGACCGAGCGGGAAATCATGGCCCATGCCGGGCACAACGCGAAGCTCGGCACCGGGAATATTCGCCGCCGTGTCCTTGCCCCCTTCAACGGGGACGAGGGGGTCGGCTTCACCATGCACAACCACTGTTGCCACGTTGAGTTTTTTGAGCTTCTCGCGGCGATCACCATTGGCCACAATCGCGGCCATCTGGCGCGCGACGCCCAGCGGATAGAGCGAGCGGTTGACGTCACGCGAGACCCATTGGCGCAGCGTCACATCATCGGTCGGATAGGCGGGGCTGCCGATCACCTTCCACGCATTGATGCCGCGCTCAATCGCGCCTTCAATATCGCCCGCAACCGCAGGGGTCATCAGCACAGCCATGGCTTCGGGCTTTGCCTGCGGCAGTCCGGGGTTGCCCGTGGTGGACATGATGGAGGTGAGTGACAAGGTGACGGCGGGATGATTGATCGCGACGAGCTGCGCAATCATGCCGCCCATCGACGCACCGACAATATGCGCCTTTTTAATACCGAGGGCTGAGAGAAGACCCACAGCGTCGTTCGCCATATCATCCAGCGTATAAGCAGACTTTGCAGGCTGGCCCGACATCAGCGCGCCGAAAATCGCTGCCATGTCCGGCATGCCCGCGGCCTCGAACTTCGTCGAAAGGCCGATGTCACGATTGTCAAAACGCACGACATGAAAGCCGCGTGAGACAAGTTCATTGCAAAACTCGACCGGCCACATGGTCAGTTGTGCGCCAAGCCCCATGATGAGCAGCACTGTCTCATTGCTCTTGTCGCCGAATGTCTCATATTCAATTGTAATGCCGTTCGCCTGAACCTGCGCCATGAACCGTCTCCCTGAAGTTGTTTTATGTTCTTTGAAAAAAGTCTATCAGCCGCCTTGCGTCCTGAGCAGACAAAACACATAATTAATGAAAAACATTAATCAGGAAACGGGGCCGGAGCCAATGCCCGAAGATGAAAAACCGGATGCGCCTGCGATGCTTGCGGGCCTGAAACTCTACGGGCTGGACCTGTCCTATTTCACAGGCAAGTTCGAGGCCTTTGTCCGTTACAAGAACATCCCGCATCAGCGCATTGAATTCTCCCTCACGCTGATGCGCGAGATCGCGCGCCGCACGGGTCTGGCCCAAATGCCTGCCGTCGAACTCCCCGACGGGCGCTGGATGTCCGACAGCACACCGATGATCGAATGGCTTGATGCCAATACCAACGGCCCGCGCGTCATTCCGGCAGATCCTGTGCAGCAATTTCTGAGCCTGCTTGTCGAAGACTATGCCGACGAATGGCTCTGGCGACCGGCGCTGCATTATCGCTGGTCATACAAGCCCGACGCGCGCCTCATGGGCCATCGCATCGCCAGCGAAATGCTCCGCGATGTACGGGCCCCTCTGTGGCTGCGACGCTTCTTCGTCATTCGCCGCCAGCAACGCGTCTATCTCAGACACGATGGCGTCACGCCCGCCACAATCCCGCATATCGAAAGCACCTATCGCCGCAATCTCGCCTTCCTCGACACGATCTTCGCCGCGCGCCCCTTCATGCTGGGTGATCGTCCGACGCTCGCGGACTTCGGTTTCTTCGCCTCCATGTTCCGCCACTTCGGACTTGATCCCACACCCGCCCGCATCATGCGCGACGAAGCCCCTCATGTGTATGAATGGCTCGGCCGCATGTGGAACGCCAAAGCCTCAAAACTCAATGGCGCATTGGTTGACGAAGGCACTGTGCCTGCTGACTGGCAACCGATCCTCACCGATATCGGCGCGAGCTACCTGCCCTATCTCAACGCCAATGCCCGCGCCTATCAAAAGGGCGACACGCATTACAGGTTTGAAACCGAAGGCACCACCTATCACCTGCCCGTGCATCGCTACCGCGTCTGGTGCCTCGAACGCCTGCAAGGCCGCTGGCGGGCCCTCGCACCCGATATGCAGGCCCGCGTCAGCGCCATTCTCGCCGGCACAAATTGCATTGAGACGCTTACCACCGTCGCGAATCTAAAATCAGGCTTCGACCCGGATCATCTCTCACCCTTCTTCAAGCCAGGCCATATCTGGTCGGACAAAAACGGACCAAAGGAAACGCACCATGACCCTCACCTATGACCTCTTCTGGTCCTTCCGCTCGCCCTATTCCTATCTCGCCACACCGCGTCTCGCGGAGCTTGAGCGTGTTTACGACGTGAAGGCCAATGTGCGGCCCGTCTATCCGATTGCGGTGCGCATGGACGGGTTCTTCAAAACAGTGAACCCCATGTGGCCGCCCTATCTCATCAAGGACACCTACCGCACCGCCGAAATGTTGGGGCTTCCCTATGCATGGCCCTCGCCCGATCCGGTGCTGATGGACATGAAATCCGGCGAAGTCCCCAAGGACCAGCCCTATATCTACCGTCTTGTGCGCCTCGGCGCGGCGGCGGCTGAAAAAGGCCACGGCCTCGCCTTTCTCAAGGAAATCAGCACGCTCATTTTCGGCGGCACACGCAACTGGCACGAAGGCGACCATCTGAAGGACGCAACCGCCCGCGCCGGACTTGATCTTGCCGAACTGGACCGCGCCATCGAAGCCAATCCCGATCACTACGAGGCCATCATCGTCGCCAATGAGGCCGCCCAGAAGGCAGCAGGCCATTGGGGCGTGCCCTTGATGGTATTCGACGGCGAGCCCTTTTTCGGGCAGGACCGTATTGATCACCTTGTCTGGCGCATGGAGAAAAAGGGCCTGAAAAAGCGTAGCTGACTGGACCTTGACGTCGCGGCCCGTTAGCCTCCGCCTCGGACTTTAAACGGCGGATCAGACATGAAGCGCGACTTGGAAGAAATGGCATCGACCGCCTACGATCTTGTGATCGTGGGCGGTGGTGTGACAGGGGCCACAACGGCATGGGACGCGAGCCTTCGCGGTCTCAAAGTGGCGCTTCTGGAAAAAGATGATTTTGCGCATGCAACCACATCAGGCTCATCCAAACTCATGCATGGGGGCCTGCGCTATCTCGTCAACGGCGAATTGAAACTCGTGCGTGAATCGCTGCGTGAACGGCGCATCTGGGAAAACATCGCGCCCCATATGGTCCATCCGCTCCCCTTCATGCTGCCCACCTATGGCCGCGGCATGAAAAGCGGATTGATCCTCGCCATCGGTCTCCTGTTCTACGACCTCTTGTCCTATGACCGGAATTTCGTTTCCGACGATGACAAGAAAATTCCGGGCTATCGCACCATCTCGCGCAAGGAAGCGCTGGAGATCATGCCCTCACTCAAGACCGAAGGCCTGACCGGCGGCAAAATTTATTACGACTGCCAGATGTTTGCGCCTGAACGGCTTTGCCTTGAACATATCGAAGGTGCCGCCGAATATGGCGCAGACATCGCCAACTATGCCGAAGTCACAGACTTCACGCGTGAGGGCACGCGCATCACCGGCGTCAACGTCACAGACAAGGCAACGGGCAAAACCCACACCATCAATGGCAAGGTGACAATCAACGCCGCCGGACCCTGGGCCGATGAACTCATGCGCTCGGGTGAAAACGGCAAACCCTCGCGCGGCCTCATCCGCTCCAAAGGCATCCACATCATCACGCGCGAGCTCACCGGCAAAAATGCGCTCGCCATCCAGTCTGACATTGGCGGGCACTTCTTTGTCATCCCGTGGCGCGGCCATACGATCATCGGCACGACAGATGCCGTGTTCAAAGATGAACCGGACCGCGTCGGCGTCACCGAAGAGGACATCCGCGACTTTCTCTCTGTCATCAATGACGGATTGCCGGGCCTCCATCTGAAGCGCGAAGATGTGCTGCATCACTATGTCGGCATCCGTCCGCTCATTGACAACGACCCCGATGCGACCGGCCCCAAAGACAGTTACAAAGCAAGCCGCGAGGCTGAGGTCTGTGACCATAAAGTCCTGAGCGGCATAGACGGTTTCATCTCGGCGCTCGGCGGCAAATGGACGACCTCGCGCCACCTTGCCGAACAGATCGTCGATATGGCCGCCAAAAAAACGGGCCATACAGCAAAATGCGAAACCCATTGCACGCCCGTATATGGCGGCGAAATCGGGCGGCTTAAAAGCTTCATCACCCGCGCACAAAAACGCCACGCCCATCTCGGCGCCGACATTGTTGAAAATCTTGTGCATTTCTACGGCAGCCGCATCGACGAAGTGCTGGCCACCGCCGACGAAAGGCCCGAGGAGCGCGCGAACCTCCTGCGCCGGATCACTTCCGACAATCCCACCATCGGCGCGCAGATCGTCCATGCCGTGCGTCACGAAATGGCAACGCATTTATCCGACGTCATCTTCCGCCGCACAGGTCTCGGCACGTTGGGTCATCCAGGCAGCGAGATGCTGAACCGCGTCGCCGATATCATGGCGCGCGAATTGAATTGGGATGAGACGCGCATCGCCACCGAAATGGCAACGACAAGCAGCCTGTTTGAAACGCAGACGCGCCGCAATGAAGGCGACATGCAGAGCGCAAGCATGGCCGAGGCGACCGGCGCATGAACGCTTCCGTCTCCACACCGCACATTGCCGCCATCGTCAATCCGCGCTCCGGCGGCGGCGCCACAGGTCGCTCATGGCGCCTGATCGCAGCCGGTCTCGAAGCCGAGCTTGGCCCCGTCCGCGCGCATTTCACAAGCTCACCTTCAACGCCGCGCTATCTGCCTGCGACCGAACTCACACGCGAAGCGCTCAAAGCCGGCGCGCAACTTGTGATCGCGGTGGGCGGCGACGGCACGATCAATGAAGTTATGAACGGCTTTTTTGAAAATGGCGTCGCAATCAATCCTGACGCCCATATCGCCATCCTCAACACCGGCACGGGCGGCGACTTTCGCAAGACGTTCGATCTGCCGCCGGAGCTTGAAGGCTGCATCAAGCGCATCGGTCAGGGCACGACAAAACAAATCGACCTCGGCCTCCTCACCTTCACCAGTGCAGACGGCGGCGAGGGCACACGCTATTTCAACAATATCGCGAGCTTCGGCCTGTCCGGCGAAGTCGTGCGCACGATCAACCGCGCCAAATATTCAAAAATATTCGGGGGCGCTTTCGCGTTCTTCTGGGCAACGCTCAAAGCCTCTTTCTTCTACAAGACAAAACCCGTGCGCATCGTCACCGATGCGGGCTTTGACGAAACCATGAATGTCGGCGTCTGCGCTGTCGCCAATGGCATGTTCTTCGGCGGCGGCATGATGATCGCGCCAACCGCTGTGCCCGATGACGGCTTGTTCGACATCACCATCATGCGCGACACAACCTTCAGCGATATGCTGTCAGGCGGCGGTTCCATGCGCGACGGCACGCATGTCAACGGGCCTAAAGTGCTGACCCTGCGCGCACGCTCCGTTACCGCAACACCTGTCGGCCCCGATCCCGTCTTGCTCGATGTGGACGGCGAAGGACCGGGCCGCCTGCCCGCACGATTTGACATCCTACCTGCGGCTATCACGCTGCGCTGCTGACCTCCAACAAAAGGCGAAACAAAAAATGACAATCGAGAGAGCATCGCTGCGTTGGAACGGCTGGGGTCCCGTCAATCAGGAGATTATGCTGCCCGACAACGCGCCGCAATGGGCCTGGATGGCGGAAGCCATCGGGCTGAAATCTCTGCCCGACACCAAAGCCAAACCACTTGCCGAAATCACAATGGCACCGTGCCGCCTGAGCGAAACGATCCTTGAGCGATTGCGCAAAATCGCAGGCGCAGAGCAGGTCAAAACCGACAATTACGAGCGCGCCTTCCATGCGCGCGGCAAGTCCTATCATGATCTTCTTTATCTCCGCGCCGGCCTCCTCGACATGGCACCCGACGTTGTTGTCTATCCGCGCAATGCCGACGAAGTCCTCGACATTGTGAAACTTGCGAGCGTCGAAGACATCACGCTCATCCCGTTCGGCGGCGGCTCGTCTGTCGTCGGCGGCACCAATGCGATGGCGAAGTCACTCGGCGGCGGCGTCATCACACTTGATACAACATTGATGACGCGCGTGATCCAGATCGACAAAATCGCGATGACCGCGACACTCGAAGCAGGCATCTATGGTCCGGCCCTCGAAGCCGCGCTGCAAAAACACGGCGTGACACTCGCGCATTATCCGCAGAGCTTTCAGTTCTCGACGCTGGGCGGCTGGATTGCCGCGCGCGGCGCAGGCCAGCAATCCAACCGCTATGGCAAAGCGGAGAAATGGCTGATCTCGGCAAAGCTCGCGACGCCCAAAGGCATGTGGACAACGGAATCAACGCCAGCCTCCGCCGCCGGTCCCAATCTCAATCAGCTTGTGGCAGGCTCCGAAGGCACGCTCGGCGTCATCTGCGAAGCGACCGTCAAAATCCATGAGATCCCAGCACGCAAAGATTATCGCGGCTATCTCTTCAAAGATTTCAAATCCGGCGTCGAAGCCGCACGCCGCATCAACCATGCGGAAATTCCCGTCGCCATGGTCCGCTTGTCAGACGCCAAGGAAACCTATTTCTTTCAGGCCTTCTCATCGACTTCGTCGCAGACAAGCCTCAAAGCAAAGCTCCAACGCGCCTATTTGAAATATCGCGGCTTTGGTGAAACCCCCTGCCTCATGCTGGTCGGTCACGAAGGCGATGATGACACCGTTGCCTGGGCGCAATCACGCACAGAAGCGATCTGCACCTCACTCGGCGCGATGAAGCTTGGCACGAGTGCCGGTCAACGCTGGTATCACGGCCGCTTCGGCTCGCCCTATTCGCGCGACCCGATGATGGATCACGGCATCGGCATCGACACGCTCGAAACCTCGACGCGCTGGTCCAACATCGAGAACCTGCGCGAGAAAGTGGTCGCTGCCATTGAAGGCGCGATCAGCGCCAATGTTCCCCATGTGGACGGACGCGGCATCGTCATGGCCCATGTCAGCCATTCCTATCCTGACGGTGCGAGCCTCTATTTCACCTTTGTTTTCCCCCGCCAGCTCGACCGCGAAGTCGCGCAATGGCAGGCGATCAAACGCGCAGCGTCGGACGCACTCTTGGAAAACAAAGGCACGATCAGCCACCATCACGGCGTCGGCGTCGATCACACGCCATGGCTCAAAGAAGAAAAGGGCCAGATCGGTTTTGACCTTCTGAAAAAGATCAAAACCGAAATGGACCCCAAGGGCATTATGAATCCGGGGAAACTTTTAGGTTAGCCCGCATCCACGATCTTTCTGAGTTCCGCCTTGGCAATCTTTTCAAGCGTCGAACGCGGCAACTCAGCCACGATGCGCACATCACGCGGCACTTTGAAATCCGCAAGTCCTTTGCGGCAGGCGGCCATCACCTGATCTTTGAGATCGGCAGGGGCCGCCGCCTCGCCGCCCGGCACGAGCAGAAAGACCACGGGCACTTCATCAAGCATCTTGTCTTTGCGCGCAACGACGGCACATTCCTGAATGCCGGGAACGGTCATCACAACGCGTTCGATTTCCGACGCGGCGACGTTCTCGCCGCCGACTTTCAGCATGTCCTTGTCGCGGTCAGCAAAACGGATATAGCCATCTGCCAGCAACTGCACGCGGTCGCCCGTGATGAAGAAGCCTTTATCATCAAAGCTCGATTCAGTCGCTTCGGGATTGTTCAAATACTCTTTGAACAAAGAGAGACCCGGAATGCCGCGAATGAGCAACCCGCCAACCTCACCCACCGCTGTCGGTGTGCCATCATCATCCATAATCGCGATTTCATAGGCAGGCGCGGGCTTGCCGATGGACATGGCAGGCGCGGGCACATGCACGTCTGAGACAATCCCGTGTGTGATCGTTTCCGTCATGCCCCACCAGCCGATGGTCTGCACGCGGAAATGCGCATCCGTCGGCAGAGAGGCAACGCCATTGCCCCAGAGACGATAAAAATGCTTCTCCGGCACCGGATGCTCGGCAAGTGCGCGCAGGCAGAACGGCACCATCGAGGACCATGTGCAGCGATGTTTAAGCGACACCGGCCAGAAGCGCGAGGCTGAAAAACGCGGCTGCACCACAATCGTCCCGCCGACCCAGAGCGTCGCAAGCACCGAATAGGACTGCGCATTGGTATGAAAGAGCGGCAGATAGACAAGATGCACATCGGCACCTGTCAACTCTTCATGCACCGCGCACATTTTAGCACCCCAAAGCGCATTGGCATGGGTCCAGACAACGCCTTTGGGCCGCGAAGTTGTGCCCGACGTATATTGCACACCGATATTGATGTCAGGCTCAGGTGCGCGCAGAGGCAAAGGTTCCGTCGCATAAAGAGAGGCAAAAGGTTCGGCTCCTTTCGGCAAGGCCGCCGATGCAGGCGTGCCGTTGTCGCTCTCCGTCACCACAAGCCACTTCAATCCTTTGCAGCTTGCCTGCACAAGCGCCGCAAATTTCGGCTGCGTGATCGCACCGACAGTGCCCGCATGGCTTGAGAAATAATCAAGCTCGTCGGCCACCGAGCGCGCATTAGTGGTGACAGCCACTGCACCAAGATGCGCGCAGGCATACCAGGCAATGAGGCTCTCAGGGCAATTGTCGAGATGAACCAGCACACGCTCGCCCGCTTTGACGCCGCGCGCCTTGAGACCGGCGGCAACCTGCGCGGTCTCACGCGCAAATTGCGCATAGGTCCATGTCCGCCCCTCGCCCTCAAACGGTTCCCAGATCATAAAGGGATGATCGGGCCGCGCCTTGGCATGTGTGTCGAGCAAATGCGGAATATCGAAACCGGAAAAGGGATGAACCACGGGATTGAGAAGCTTGGGCCTCATTTAAGCGCCTCTTTCAGCGCCTTCGCCGCCGCCTTCACAGCTTCGCGACCCACATCAAACGCCGCCTGCAAATTGAAGAAGCCGTGGATCATGCCATCGTAATTCACATGCACCGTGTCAACGCCAGCCGCCTTCAGCGCGTCGGCATAGGCACGACCCTCATCGCGCAAAGGATCAAAGCCCGCCGTCACCACATAAGCCTTGGGCAATCCAGCAAGCGAGGCGGCTTTCAGGGGCGCGATGCGCGGATCGTTGCGATCAGCGCCTTTGAGGTAATGATCGAAAAACCAGATCATGCCGTCGCGTTCCAGAAAATATCCGCTCGCATTGGCCGTGTAGGAGGCAGTGTCGATATTCGTGTCGGCGACGGGATAGATCAGAAGCTGGAAGGAAATCTTCGGGCCTTTTTCAGCTTTGGCAATCTGCGAAACAACAGCGGCGAGATTGCCGCCTGCGCTGTCGCCCGACACCGCAATGCGCGTCACATCCGCCCCGATCGACGCCCCGTTGGCCGCGACCCATTTCACCGCCGCATAGCAATCATCAACGGCGGCAGGAAACACATGTTCAGGGGCGAGCCGATAATCCACCGCCACGACTTTGCAGCCCGCCTCATTGGCAAATGAGCGGCAAAGCGCATCATGCGTTTCAAGATCGCCGATCACCCAACCGCCGCCATGGAAATAAACAAGCACCGGCAGAGTGCCGCTGCCGGCGGCGACCGGCGTGTAAATCCGCACAGGGATCTCGCCTGCGGGTCCGGGAATCGTCCGGTCCTCGACAGAACCGATCGGCACGCCCTGCGCGTCAAACGCAGCAGCAAGCCCGCGATACATTTCGCGACCCTCCGCGACCGGCAGATCGATAATCCGCGGTCCCGGATTTGCGGCCATGCCGTCGAGCAATGCTTTGACTTGCGGATCCAGCGCCATTTTTCTCTCCCTGATATTGATCTTCTTTGGCGGGAGTATGGAGGGGCGGACACTGGATCGCCAAGCGAAATGCCAAAGGAAAACGCCCCATTGAACTTCCGTTCAAATGGGGCGCTGTCATCAGGTGACGTTGCGTCAGACGAAAATTTAGTGCAATGCGTGACCGGCCATCGAACGGCGGCCTTCAACCATGTCAAGCACGACGCCACGGAGTGAACGCCATGCATTCGCGCGCAACTCTTCGCCGATCAGTTCAAGTTCGCTGACTGCCGTATCGGCATATTGGATCGCTTTGCGTCCATGTGTATCGACCATATAGGCGGCGAGCAGGTTGAGTTCATGTTCGGTCATCATGGGCTGATGCGTCTCCGGCAAGAGTGGGTCTGACACCACCATCGCAACGCCCGTGCCACGTTAAGAGATTCACTTAACGTAGAAAAATCAAAGACTTAAAGTGGCCGGGCCGCAGCCCGCCCGCCCCACCTCATTGCCGGGCGGCAAGCTTTGCCGGATACCAGCGGCTCACTAGGGCTCATTATGGGTCCGCACATCGACCTCGAAACTCCAGGCCGCGCGGCGCTGCCCGTGAAGCATCAGATAAATCTCGGCAATGCCCTCAATATTGATGAGGCGTCCCTCCGCCGCCCGCGCCTTGGCATAATCCGGCACCATCGTCTTGAGCTTCTCGCCTTCAATGCCGCCGTCGATCACGACATGACCGACATGAATGCCCTTGGGGCCCAGCTCCTTCGCCGCACTCTGCGCAAGATTGCGGAGCGCGCCCTTGGCCGATGAAAAAGCTGCAAAGCCCGCGCGTCCCCGCATGCTTGACGACGCGCCGGTGAAAATAAGCGATCCGGCTTCGCGCGGCAGCAAATGTTTCGCCGCTTCCCGCGCAAAGAGAAACGCGCCGAAAGTGCAGACGCGCCAGCACTTTTCGAAATAATCGGCCTCCATGCCCTCAATGCCGCCCGGCATGTTGTTGCCCGCATTGTAGATCGCGAGATCAACCGGACCCTTAGCCTCGGCATCTGCAAATAATTTGATGATGTCGGCTTCCTCTGTCGCATCGCACTGAACCGGCGTTGCCTGTCCGCCATCCGCTTTGATCGCGTCGGCAACAGAGGCGACTTTCGCCAGCGTCCGCCCCGCGACGAAAACATGGAAGCCCTTTGCGCCCGCCTGCTTTGAAAGCACCGCGCCCAGACCCTCATGCGGGCCGACGCCTAAGATGATTGCTGTCTTGATGGTCATGGTTTCAGCCTCCCGCTATTCAATACCGGAAAGCATATGGGTTAGTTCTAATAAAGAACCAACTGTTTTTTGAAAAAATCAGCCCGAAAAACCACCCGCCGCCAGAAACTCAAGTTCATCAGGCGTCGAAACCCGCCCCAAAACTTCATTGCGATGAGGAAAGCGGCCGAACCGACGAATGATATCGATATGTTCCTCAGCCGATTTCATCACCTCCGGCTGGCCAAGGGCGGCGAAAAGCGGCAACCCCTCCTCATGATCCGCCAGCACTTCTGAATGCATAAGCGGCATGTAGATCCAGTTGCGTACCGTCACAGGCAGTTCAACGTCGAAACGGCGCTTCATCGCCTCGCGCATGACAGACATTGCTTTGGCGTCCTGCGTCCAGGCGCGATGATCATGGCGATAGAGATTGCGTGAAAACTGATCGAGCACAATGACAAGTGCCAGCGCGCCTGCAGGCTCACTCAGCCAATCATCGAGCCTGCCTGCAACGGCATCATTCAATGTCCCGGCAAACCGGCGCCTGATCTCATCATCAAAGGCGTCGGACTTTTTCCACCACTTCTCCCATCCGGCCGCAAACCAGAAGTCAAGAACATCGCGCGGCCGGACAGAAGACATGATCAAACGACGATCACGTCAGCGGGCGGTGTCGCTTCATAAAGACGATCGACAAGATGCGCGCGGCGCTCAAGCGTGGCGCGCTGATTGACATAACCTTTGTCCGTCATTTCATGCCCGTCAATCGACGGCGGCTCGGTCATCAGAATGATGCGCTCGATGCGCGTTGACGATCCGCCACCGGCTTTGTTGTGTTTCGTCAGATGATCGCGCAAATGCGCCACCACTTTCGGATGCGCCACAATCTCATCAACACTTGCTGTTGCAGGCAGACCCGCCACAGCGCGCGCGGCTTCCACATTGGGCCATGCGAGCAGCGCAATGAACGGCTTGTCCAACCCGCAGACCACAGCATCCTGCATCAGCGGCGTGCAGGCGGCCACCACATCGGCACGCAATGTGCCGGTCGAGACCCATGTGCCCGACGAAAGTTTGAAATCTTCCGTCACGCGGCCGTCGAACACGAGACCTTCTTCGGGACGATCAGGGTCGAGAAATTTCGCGGCGTCGCCGAGCGAATAGTAACCTTCCTCGTCAAACGCCTCCGCCGTCTTCTTCGGATCATTCAAATAGCCCGGCGTCACGGTCGGCCCTTTGACGCGCACTTCGAGCTTCGTACCATTGGGCACGAGCTTCAGCGTGATGCCCGGCAGCGGCAAGCCGATCAAGCCGACGCGCTCGGTGATCCAATGCACAACCGTAATGCCCTGCGTCTCCGTCGCGCCATACATGGTGGTCAGCGGAATGCGATGGCCGGTTTCCGCAATCGCCAGCGCCTGCATCCGGTCATAAATATCGCTTGAGAGGGTCGCGCCGCCATAGCCCATATATTCGAGCTTGGCGAAGAAGCAACGACGCAGTTCAGGGTCTTTTTCCATCGCATCAGCGAGCATGGCAAAAGCAACAGGAGCTGAACCGAAGACGCGCGGACTGACGTCATAAAGATTTTTGATCGTCTCACCGAACAAAGCGGGGATCGGCTTGCCATTATCAAGATGCACCGTGCCGCCCGCATTGATATTGCCGTTAAAGGCAATGTTACCAGCCGAAATATGGTTCCACGGCATCCAGTCAAGGCTTTGCGGCACATCTTCAGGATCGGCCTCTTCCGTGCGCAGCGCCTCTTGAGCGGCGACCAACGCCATCATCATGCGATGCGTCTGGAGCGCGCCTTTCGGCATGCCGGTTGAACCCGACGTGAAAAGATATTTCGCCACCGTATCATGTGTGATCGCATCCATCGAGCGGGCGACATCTTGACTAATCGGTGTCTTGATGAGGTCGGCATAGTTGATTGTCTTGCGGCCTTCGACTGTGCCTTCAACCGTCACAACTTCCACATCGTCCGGCATCACTGTCGTGATGGCACGCGCGAACACCGCCGCCTTGTCGGCAAACACCATTTTCGGTTTTGCCAGAGCCACAACATGACGGAGCTTGGCAAAATCAGCACTCATAATCGAATAAGGCACGCTGACAGGTGCGACAGGCACACCGGCCTTCATCGCGCCAAGCATCATCACCGCATGGGCAATAGAGTTGCTCGACAGGATCATCAGCGGCGTCGTCTGATCAAGCCCGCGCGCAAGCAGCGCCGACGCGACTGCGGCTGACGCGCGCGCCGCTTCGCCGTAAGTGATGTAGGACCACTCACCCTTGGCATCACGCTCGCCGATAAAATGACGATTGGGATAGAGCGCCGCTTTCTCATCCAGCAGATGCACCGTCGAGCGTTTCATCTCACCCAACGGATAATCCGACGCCACATAGATGGTGCCGTCATCCTTGCGCGTCACTGTGATCTTCGGCGCTTTCTGTTTCAGCGGCTTGAACGGCGGCAGCGTTTCTTTTTCAACAGGACGGCTCATGAAAGTTTCCTCATATCGATTTTAAAAATATCGTTGCCGGACCTGACCCCGCAATCCGGAGCCAAGCCCAGTGAATTTCTTTTCTCTGTATCCCCGATCAGGCCGGAGAATTAGTTGACCATCCGGCCGCGGCCTTCCCAGAAGGGCGCGCGCAATTCACGGCGCAAAATCTTGCCCGACGGGTTGCGCGGCAGCGCGGCAACAAAATCAATCGCCTTGGGCACCTTGAAGCCCGCAATGCGCGTCTTGGCAAAAGCGATAATGTCAGCAGCCGTTGCACTCGCGCCGGGCTTCAGCACGACGCAGGCGCGCACCGCCTCGCCCCACTTCTCGTCCGGCACGCCGATCACAGCAACGTCGGCAACAGCGGGATGACCGAACAGCGCGTTTTCAACTTCGGCGGGATAAACATTCTCGCCGCCCGACACGATCAT
The DNA here is from genome assembly GCA_030645235.1 of Parvibaculum sp. Taxonomy (GTDB): domain Bacteria; phylum Pseudomonadota; class Alphaproteobacteria; order Parvibaculales; family Parvibaculaceae; genus Parvibaculum. The sequence continues at coordinate 104,102 of JAUSMV010000008.1, forward strand.
GTCTTTGACGCGGTCGTGAATATAGAGATAGCCGTCGGCGTCGAAATAGCCCGCATCGCCTGAGGCGAACCAACCCTCGCCGTTGATCGAATCCTTCGTCGCTTCCGGCTTGTTCCAATAGGCCTTCATCAGCGTCGGGCCCTTGATCATGATTTCACCGACCGCGCCTTGCGCCACGGGCTTGCCGTTTTCATCGACAACACGGATGTCCATCCCCGGATTGACGATACCGCAGGAGCGCAGCTTGCCGAGCTTCGGGTCATGCGCCTCGGGCGGCAGATGCGTCGCCGAACCTGTGGTTTCCGTCAGACCATAAAGCTGCACGAAATCGCACCCGAACGTGTCCTGCGCCTGACGCAGCACATCTTCGGCAATGGGCGAGGCACCATAGAGAATTTGCCGGATGGATTTGACATTGGTGGTCTTGATCGCGGGCTGCTGCAACAGAAACAAAATCACCGCAGGCACCATGAAAGCGATGTTGATCTTCTCGCTCTCAATGAGCTTGAGGATCACCGCCGGATCAACGTCTTTGAGAATAATATTCTTCGTACCGTGTGTGTTGCCGATCAAACCGATATTGACGCCCGCAACATGGAACAAAGGCATGCAGACAAGGCAGACTTCACCGACTTTCCAATCGGCCCAGCCGGAATCTGCGCTGCCTTCAAAAATACCGATATAATTGCGGTTGGTGAGCTGCACGCCTTTGGGGTGGCCCGTCGTGCCGCTCGTATAAAGCTGGATCACATCATCATCGAGATCGGCCGGCAGCATCGGGTCTGTCGCAGGCGAGGCCGCGCGCCAGTCATCAAACGAAATCCATGTCGGATGACCGCCATCAAGCGCGATCACACGGCGGACACTGGGGCACTCTGCGAGCACCTGTGCCACCACATCGTAAAATTCCGCACCGACAAACAGAAGCTGCGTCTTGGCATCGTTGAGCACATAGGCCACTTCGGGCGGCGCGAGGCGCCAGTTGACACCGACGACAACGGCCTTGGCCTTGAAGGCGCCATAGAGCATTTCAAAATAGCGGTCCGAGCTTTTACCGATAAAGCCGATACGGGCGTCGGGTTTGATACCTTCCTTGATCAGACTTTGCGCCACCTGGCTCGCGCGCGCATCAAGCTCGGCATAGGTCGTGGAGCGGCCTTCAAAGACCTGCGCAATATTCGCGCCATTGGCCCGCGCCTGATAGCGCGTGATGTCGGCGACCGATTTGATGTGCTCGCGGTTGAACATGGGTTCCCCTCCCCGGAAACGAAAGATAGCGGAAGGGCACCGGCTTAAACGCCTTTTAGGGGCCTCATTCCAGATCCGGAGTTTAGCGACGAATTGACGGGGGGCAAGCCGCCGTTAGACTGGCGACAACAAGAATACGCTCCGTCAAGGGCAGCATAATTTCACAGGGAGACAAATAATGGCCCGCATACCCTATTTCGATCCGGCCCTGGCCACAGGCCGCGCCGCCGAAGCCTACAAAAAACTCCCCGCTCTCAACATTTTCCGCATGCTCGGCCATTCCGGCGACATGCTCGATGCCTTCATCAAATTCGGCAATGCGATCCTCTATCACACCGACGTGGACCCGATCTTACGCGAAATCGCCATCGTCCGCGTCGGCGTACTGAAGAAAGGCAAATACGAAGTCTTCCAGCACGAGCGCATCTCGCGCCAGATCGGCATGGCCGAGGATAAAATCAAAGCGATCCATACCGGCCCCGACGCACCCGCCTTCAACGAGCTTGAAAAACTGGTGATGCAATTCACCGACGACATTGTCGCCAACACCCGCGCGTCGGACGCGACCTTCAACGCCATCAGCGCGAAATTGCCCGTGAAGCAGGTGCAGGAGCTTGTGCTGACCATCGGTTACTACACAGCCGTATGCTATTTCCTCGAAACCTATGACGTGGACATTGAGGAAAAGGGCAAAGAAGCAACCGTCAACTTAGAGCGTAAATCCTGATATGGCGCGCCTTCCTTATCCTGATCCGGCAAGCCTCCCGCCAGCCAGTCGCGATTTGTTGAGCGGTTTACCGCCGCTCAACATTTTCAGAATGATCGCAGGCAGCGGTCCCTCTTTCGTGCCCTTCATGTCGCTCATCAATGCCTATCTGAACGAAGGCATATTGAACGCGGAACTGCGCGAACTCGTGATCCTGCGTGTTGGTCATCTGTGCAAATCGGAATATGAGCTGCACCAGCACCGCCGCGTCTCGCGCACGCTTGGCCTTTCGGAAGCCCGCATCACCGCCACAACAGACGCGCTGCCCTCACCGCATTTCACGGCTGCTGAAAATGCGGCGCTGGCTCTCGCCGACGACCTCACCGCCAACGTCAAAGGCAAAGCGAGCCTTGTGGCAGAAGTGCAAAAGCATCTGGGCGATGCAGGCACACAAGAACTCATCATCATTATCGGTGTCTATCTCCTCGTCTGCCGCTATCTCGAAACACTGGAAATCGAGATTGAAGACAAGGACATCGAAGGCAGCGGCCTTGACGAAATCAAACGGAGCCTCTCGCAAAATGTCTGAGACAGAAACAAAACCGGAGCGCTATATGCGCCCCCTGTCTGCTGAATCGCGCGGCAACGCGCCGGGCCGCGGCCGTCTCAAGGGTCGCAAAATTCTCGTCGTCGGCGGCGGCCAACGCACTGTTGACGCTGAAACCGACCCCGTCGGCAATGGCCGCGCCATGTCGCGCCTCTTTGCGCGCGAGGGGGCAAGCGTCATCGTGGCGGACATGAACCTGACCTCTGCCGAGGAAACGGTCACGATGATCATGAACGATGGCGGCAAGGCTCAGGCCGTTCAGGCCGACATCTCGCAGCCTGCCGACATCACCCGCATGGTGACGCAGGCCCATATGACACTCGGCGGGCTCGACGGTCTCGTCCTCAATGTCGGCATCGGCGTCGGACCTTTGGGACTTGAAGGGGCGAACACGGATGATTGGGACAAGGCGCTCGCGGTCAATCTGCGCGGACCCATGCTCATCTGCAAGGACGCTCTGCCGCTCCTTGAGGATGGCGCCTCAATCATCTTTATCTCGTCGATTGCAGGCCTTGTCGCAGGCTCGCGCCTTCCCTCCTATGACGCCTCCAAAGCAGCCCTTGGCGGTCTCATGCGACACGTCGCGATGGAAGGCACACGCCGCGGCATCCGCGCCAATATCGTGGCGCCGGGCCTTGTCGATACGCCGCTGGGCCGCCTCGCCACCCAAGGCCGCCCCTCGCGCGGGCGCTCACCCACACCCTTCGGACGACAGGCCACCGGCTGGGAAGTGGCTTACGCCGCGCTCTTTTTCATGTCAGACGAAGCCGTCTATGTGAACGCGCAAACACTGGCTGTTGATTGCGGCATGACCGGCATCTCTTAGACGACCGCAAGGCGGGGGGACGACGAATGGGTAAAATTCTCATCAAAGACGGACGTGTCGTGCCGGTGGCAGGCACCGCACAAGAGATCAAAGCCGACGTCCTGATCGACGGCGGAAAAATTATCGCCATCGCGCCCGATATCAACGCCGATGCTGAAGTGATCGACGCCACAGACTCCATTGTCATGCCGGGCTTTGTCGATACCCACCGCCATGTCTGGCAGACGCAACTCCGCACGGTCGCAACCGACTGGAGCCTCTTTGATTATTTCGTCGAAATGCGTCTTGGCTATTCGACTTTCTACACCGCCGAAGACGCCTATCTCGGCAATTATGTCGGTGCGCTCGAAGCGTTAGATGCTGGTATCACAACACTTGTGGACCATTGCCACATATTGAACACGCCTGAACATGCCGAGGAAGCCGCGCGCGGCTTGCAGGAATCCGGCATGCGCGCGATCTTTTGCTACGGCACATTTGCCAATGCCCCGCGCGTGCCGATGGATGTGCCGACCGACCCTAACTGGCGCTACGCCACCGCGCGCGCCATCCGGCAAGGTCGCCTCGCCGATGACAAAGGCCTCGTGCGTTTCGGCTTTGCGCCTTTTGAGGCCGAAGCCATGTCGCCGGATGATCTCGCCGCTGAAATCCGCGTCGCGCGTGAGCTGGGCGCCGCCGTCATCTCGCTTCATGCGGCGATGGGACCCTACGCATCGGGCATTCCCGTTGTCGAAACGCTGCACAAGTCCGGCCTTCTCGGTCCCGATCTTCTCTTTGTCCATGGGGCCGCCTTCACCGACCACGAGCTGAAACTCATCTCAGATTCCGGTGCCGCAATTTCAGCGACGCCCGAAACCGAAATGCAAATGGGCATGGGCTTTCCCGTCGCCTATCGCGCGCAGGCACACAATGTCAAAACAGGTCTCGGCATCGACATTGTGTCGAACTATGCAGGCGACATGTTCATGCCGATGCGGCTGGGACTGCAAGCCACACGCGCGCTGCGCAACGAGGAATACGGCACCCGCCAACGTGCGCCGTCAATCATCACACCCAAAGCCTTTGAGGCGCTGCGTCTTGCCACATTGGGCGGCGCGGAAGCCATTCAAATGAACAAACAAATCGGCTCGCTTGAAGTCGGCAAAGCAGCAGACATTGCCATCATCAGCACGCAGGCGATGCACATGACGCCGTCTTTCGATGCCGTCGGTGCGATTGTGCTCAACGCACGCCCCACTGACATCACAACGGTGCTCGTGAATGGCCGTGTCGTGAAACGCAACGGCGCACTTGTCGGTGTCGATTGGCCCGTGCTGCGCAAGCGTTTTGCCGCCTCAGCCGAGCGCATCATGGACGGGTTCAAAACCGTCAACGTGCCGGAACTTGCCGCTTTCGCGCGTCCGATCATGCCGCATCTGGAATAAGGGGAAACACCATGTCACTCGGTTTGAGCAAATACCAATATACCAAAGGCCTGCATGATCTCGGCAATGGCGGCTATGCCTGGCTCCAACCGGACGGCGGCTGGGGCTGGTCCAATGCCGGTCTCATCACGGATCGCGGTGAATCGCTTCTCGTCGATACGCTCTTCGACGTGCCGCTGACACGCGACATGCTCGCCGCCATGCGCAAGGCCGAACCCGTTGCGGCGGCCAAAATCAAAACCCTCGTCAACACCCATCACAATGGCGACCATTGCTATGGCAATGAATGCTGCGAGGGCGCCGAAATCATCGCCCATAAACTCGCCAAAGAAGCGATGACCCATGAAGGGCCGGACCTGCTGGTGGGTTTTTTGAAAGCCGCGCCAGGCTTGGGCGATTTGGGCACGTTCCTCACCAAATGTTTCGGCGCTTTTGATTTCGCAAGCGTCACGCAAACACTTCCGACCACAACCTTTGAAACCGGGATCACCCGTCAGGTCGGCGACAAGACCGTCAAAATCATGCATGTCGGTCCCGCCCACACACCGGGCGACGCACTCGTCTATGTCCCCGAAGACAAAATGGTCTTCACCGGCGATATTCTCTTCATCGAAGGCCACCCGATCATGTGGGAAGGTCCGATCGGCAACTGGATTGATGCCTGCAACCGCATCATTGCGATGGACGTTGAAACCGTTGTGCCGGGCCACGGCCCCATCACGGATAAAAAAGGTGTCGCGGCCATGCGCGACTATCTGATCTACACTGAAAAAGAAGCGCGCAAACGCTATGACGCGGGGCTGTCAGCCTTCGATGCCGCCTGCGACATCGACATGTCGGCTTATGACAATTGGGGCGACGGCGAACGCGTCGTGATCAATGTCGCAACGCTCTATAAAGAATTTGCAGGCGACGCGACGCCCAATGAGCCCGCCGCCCTCTTCGGCCAGATGGCGGCGCTGGCCAAAAAGCACGGTCGCCTCTAGGTCAACAGATCGTAATTGGACTCAAACCGCTCAAAGCGCAATGATCCCCCAAAATAATTTGGGGAGATCCTATGGTCACGCTTTACGAACACCCGCTATCGCCCTATGCGCAGAAGTGCAAAATCGCGCTGCGCGAAAAAGGCATCGCCTTTGATTTGAAAATGCCCGACGCCATTGGCTCAGGCCAGACAGGCGGCGACTTCATGGCCGCCAATCCGCGCGGCGAAGTCCCCGCCCTGATCGACGGCGATGTCGCGATTTTCGACTCGACCATCATTCTTGAATATATCGAAGACAAATGGCCCGCGACGCCGATGCTGCCTGCCGCACCCGCTGACCGTGCGCGGGCCCGCATGATCGAAGAAGTCTGCGACACGCATTATGAAGCGATCAACTGGGGCCTGAGCGAACTCGCCTATTTCCGCCGCGCCGAAGGCCCGCTTGGCGAGGCACTCCGCGACAAGGCCGCCGACCAGATCGAAATGCTCTATGGCTGGCTGACACGTCAGCTTAAGTCAGCCGACTGGTTCAATGGCACAAGCTTCGGCTGGGCCGATCTCTCGGTCCTGCCTTATGTCGCAGGCTCATCGGGCTTCGGCATCGCGCCGGACGCAAAGTCTCCGCTCGGCAAATGGTTTGCCCGCGCCCGCGCCCGTGACAGCGTGGCCAAAACACTGGCCGAAGCCGGCAATGCCGCGAGCGCCATGGAAACCGTTTCCGACATCGTGAAACAGGGCCTCTTCAAACGCGAATACCGCGATCATCGCCTCGAATGGATGATCCGCTCCGGCGGCATCGACGTCGTCTTGGACGGCCTTGCCAAAAACAACATCCGCTTCAGCAACGATTTTCAGTGAGGGACGAGACCCATGCCCGCCAATGCCCAATCCATCATCCTGCATCAATATGATGTCTCGCCCTTTTCCGAAAAAGTCCGTGTCGTCCTCGGCATCAAAGGGCTCGAATGGTATGCCTGCGACGAACCCGTCATCATGCCAAAGCCCGAACTCACAGCGCTCACAGGCGGCTACCGCAAAATCCCTGTGATGCAAATCGGCGCGGATATTTATTGCGACAGCCAGATCATCATTCGCGAATTGGAAAGCCGCTTCCCGTCGCCCTCCGTCTTTGTCGGCGGCGACAAGGGCCTGGGCTACGGCATCGGCGTCTGGACGGATCGTTCGATTTTCATGAACACCGTCACCGTTGTTTTCGGCGGCATGGCGGATGGGGCGAACGAACTTGCCAATGAAGCCTTCCGCAAAGACCGCGAAGCGCTGACCGGTCGTCCCTTCGATGCCAATGCGATGAAAATGGGCGCACCGATGATGGCCGAACAGCTCCGCGCCCAGCTCGACTGGATCGAACACCAGCTTGCCGATGGCCGCACCTTCCTCATGGGCGCAGACGCTGGCATTGCCGATGCGTCGGCCTATTACAATCTCGCCTTCGCGCGCTGGGTCTATCCCGTCTCACTCAAAATTCTCGAAAGCCTCCCCAAAGTCGCCGCCTGGGAAAAACGCGTGAAAGCCATCGGCCACGGCACCCGCCACGAAATGAGCCGCGAAGAGGCGCTCGACATCGCCAAAGCTGCCACCTCAACCGAAAAACCGCATACGGACCCCAACGAACCCAATGGTCTGAAATCCGGCCAACGCGTCACGGTGATGGCGGATGACTATGGTCGCGACCCGATTGTCGGCGAGCTGGTCTCATCCTCCGCCCAGCATGTCGCCATCAAACGCACAGATGAGCGCGTCGGCGAAGTGACGGTCCATTTCCCCCGTGTCGGCTTTTTCGTGATGCCGTCATAAGGCCCGGACATCGGGAGCCTCACGGATAGGGGCTCCCGATAATCGGGAATATAGCAAAAATAAGTATAACTGCCCTGCGACAGCCACATTGCTTCACGCATATAATAGCAACGGGGTATGTAAGATCAGGACAATGCAGGGAGACATTGAGATGTCTGTCATCAAATTCACGCGCGCGACAAGCCTTGCGGCCCTTGCCGCTCTCGCTCTTTTCGCCGTCACATCAACCCCTGCCGCCGCGCGCTCCAATGTCAGCGTCGGCATAGGCATTGGCTTTCCCGTCTATGGCCCGAGCTATGGCGGTTATGGCGGTTACGGCGGCTATTACCGCCCCCATTACCGCCCCTATTATCACCGCCCGCATTATCGTAACTATTACCGTCCCTATTATCCGCCCGTGATCTACGCACCGCCGGTCATCTACGCGCCGCCGCCCGCTGTCGTTTACGTGCCGCCGCCGGCCTATTATCAGCAGCCCGTGCAGGCGATCCCGACATCGGAAATCTATCGGCGTCCCAACGGGCAATATTGCCGCGAATTTCAATCAACCGTCCGCATCAACGGCGAGTTGCAAAACTCCTACGGCACAGCCTGCCAGCAACCCGACGGCGTCTGGCGCATCGTGAATTAAACCCGTCACATGAAACAAAAAAGGCGGAGATTTTTTGTCTCCGCCTTTTCTATGATCGGAATGAACCCCCGAAGCGAAAGGACAAGCCATGGCAACGCCCAAAAACATGATCTGCGTTTGGTACGACAAAGACGCCGAGGCCGCCGCCCGCTTCTACGCCAAAACGTTTCCCGACAGCGCGGTGAGCGCCGTCCATCTTGCGCCCGGCGACTACCCGTCGGGCAAAGAAGGCCAGGTGCTGACAGTGGAATTTACCGTCTGCGGCATCCCCTGCATCGGTCTCAATGGCGGGGATGTGTTCAAGCACTCAGAAGCCTTCTCGTTCCAGATCGCCACAGACAATCAGGAAGAAACCGACCGCTACTGGAACGCCATTGTCGGCAATGGCGGCGAGGAAAGCATGTGCGGCTGGTGCAGGGACAAATGGGGCATCAATTGGCAGATCACGCCGCGCGTCCTGACCGACGGCATGGCGGCAGGCGGCGCGGAAGCCAAGCGCGTCTTTGCGGCGATGATGGAAATGGGCAAAATCGACGTCGCGAAAATCGAAGCGGCGCGTCGCGGTTAATACACGTCGCGGTTAAGTCGCGGCTTTGAACACGGCCAGTTGAGCCGCGAAAGCACGCTTGTAAGCGGGCCGCGCTTCACCCCGCGCAACATAAGCGGCAAGGTTCGGATGCTCTTCGATCAGGCCCGAACCGCCGAGGCGCTGCAACACAGACACCATCATCAGATCACCTGCATTGAACGCGCCGTCGAGCCAGTCGGCAGACCCGAGACGCGCGGACAATTCGCCAAGCCGCACACGGACGCGGCCCTCCGCCAGTGCCAAACGCTCCGCATACCAACTCTTGTCACGCTCCAGCAGCACAATCATCGAGCGGTCAACAATCACAGGCTCCACCGTGTTCACCGCCGCAAACATCCATGTGATCGCCCGCGCACGGGCCTTTGCATCGCGTGGCAACAGACCCGCATGGCGCTCTGCAATGTGAAACACGATGGCACCGGACTCAAACAGCGCCAGATCACCCTCTTCATAAGTCGGGATCTGGCCGAAGGGATGAAGGGCCAGATGTGCGGGCTCTTTCATTTCAGCAAACGAAACGAGACGCACGTCATATGGCTCGCCCGCTTCTTCCAAAGCCCAGCGCACACGCATGTCCCGCGCCAACCCCCGCCCGCGATCAGGCGAGTTTGCAAAAGCGGTGATGATCTGTTTCGCGGACAAGAAAAACTCCGCTTACTGATTAATGTCAGGTTCAACAAGCTGCATGAGCTTATAAAGCGAATCCTGCCAGCCATGATAGCAAGCATCCAGCGGGATCATGTCGGGCACGCCTGACTGCTCGATATATAATTCAGTGCCCATCGACACGGCCTTCAATGTCACAGTCACGCGCATCTCGCCCGGCATATTCGGATCGTCAAATATGTCCGTATAGACAAGGCGCTCGCCCGGCACGAGTTCGAGATAGGAGCCGCCGAAGTCGTGGCCGCCGCCCGTCGTGAAATTGCGAAACGACATGCGGTGCTTGCCGCCCACTCTGGCATCAAGCTCATGCACCGTGCAGAGAAAGCCGTAAGGCGGGATCCAGAACGCAATCGCATCCGGTTCGAGAAAAGCGCGATAGACTTTTTCAGGCTTCGTCGCGATGACGCGATGCAGTTTGATGGTGCCGGGCATGTTATGTCCTTTTAGGTTTTTTGGCGGATTGAAGTTCAATGGTCTTGGGCGCGAATAGCAGCTCCACATAGCGCGTGAGGTGATCGATGCTCTCGGCGGCAACCGCCGCGCCGCCCCGCGCCTTGGCGAGAATGAAAGCGCCCTGCAACACAGCCTGCGTGTGCAGCGCCAGCGACTTCGCCGTCCAATCGCCGCGCACGCCGCGCGCGCGCATCGCCGCATCGATGTCAGCTTCAAGCGTCGCGGCATGACCGCAAATGCTGCGCGCACAGGCCTCGCGAATGGAGGGCGAGGTCTCGTAAACCTCCTGCACCATCGTGCCGACGAGACAGGAAAAATCAGGCACGCCGCCCTGCAGCAGAGACCGGCGCAAAGCGATATAGCCGAGCACGCGCTCCAGCGGATCGGCATGATCGTGATAAGACGAGGCGGCAAACATCGCAGCGGTTATCTCAGACCAATGATCGGCCGCCGCCACGCCGAACTCATCCTTGCTCTTAAAGTGATGGAAGAAAGCACCCTTGGTCACGCCCGCCGCCGCGCACAACTCATCCACCGTCGCCGCCGCATAACCCTTGGCGCGGATCACAGACAGACCGGCCTCCAACAGCTTCACCCGCGCATCCGGCCTCGCGGGCGCGCTCGCAGCGGTCGGTTTTGCAGCAGTCTTTTTTGCGGCAGTCGGTTTTACAGCAGCCTTGGCCATGCCAATCCTCCCTGAGGATTGCTACATACCAACTGGTTTGTATGTCGTCAAGAGGGGCGGAATTTGGCTGGTTTCGAGGGGGCATCACCCTCCACCATCAATCGTCGCAATGATGCGTGCATTTCATGTCTGCTGAACCGATAGCGGTTTATTTTCGCCTGACGGAGCCTGGGTAGTTTCCGACCCTTCTGCTCAGCACGAAAATTCGGAAGCATGGCAATAGAGCGGACGAGTGGCAGACTCTAAGTGGAAATGCTCTTTTCACGCCCGCGAAAAGAGCAAATTATGATCCGCGAGATTGCCCCACGCAGCCCAACACTCCCAGAAATCGCTTTAATTTTGTGTATGTAGGTTGCATAGACAAAACCTTACCACTCTTCGCTGAGTGCCGTGGGGGATATGAGTCCGGGGCCTGAGTTGCGCAGGCGCACGCGATGACATGAGCCGGTAGCGGTAGCCTCTATTCAGGCGATGAGTGTGGAGTGATAGACAATGACGACTAAGAGTAGCGTCAAAGACTTTCCCATCGTGTGCGTCGGTGGCTCGGCGGGCGGTCTTGACGCTTACATTCGGCTATTGAAGCACCTGCCCACCGATATGGGTGTCGCCATCGTTATTGTCAGTCATCAGAGGACGCTGGCGACAATGCTCCATCGCATTCTCCCGTCCTACACGAAGATGCCGGTCGAACTCATTACAGATAAACGGCGTATTCGGCCAAATCATGTGTTCGTTATTCCCGCCCACCGCGACTTGCATGTCTTGGACGGAAAATTTCGTCTGAAACCGATTTCAAAACCAAGAGGCTGGCCGGATGTAATCACTGTCTGTCTGCGCTCCCTGACCGAGCATTGGCCCGGGAAACTCATCGCCGTCATTGTCTCCGGCTATGATGGCGATGGGGCAGCAGCGTTGTGTGGCATAAGAGACGTTGGCGGCACGACGATTGCGCAGAAACTTGATACAGCGGCACAGCCCGACATGCCCGAGAGCGCAATAGAAAGCGGGTGTATAGATTTTATTCTGCCACCGGAGGAAATTGCACAAAAAATTGTACAGATTGTGCATGGCGACAACTAACTGCGAGGGTGCAACCTTGTCAGGCATCATCGGCGACAACAACCATCGTCCCCCCAACAAAAAAGGACGGAGAAAAAATCCCCGCCCTCTCCTCATCCAAAATCCGAAAACCAAAAAAATCAGCTCGCCGTCATCCCCCCGTCGATCACAAGCTCCGCACCCGTCATATAGCGCGACTCTTCACTCGCCAAAAACACGATACCATTGGCGATGTCGCTGGGCAGGCCCGCATAGCCGATGGGCGTGCCCTGACCGATCAGTTGCGGGTCGAGCGTGTTGGCGCCCGCCGCAATCGCGGGCATCTGGATCGCGCCCATGCCGTTTTGCGGCATCTTCTGCCAGATCGACGTGTCGATAATGCCGGGATGGACGGAGTTCACCCGCACGTTCATTTTCGCCTGCGCACATTCAAGCGCTGCCGCCTTGGTGAAGAGCCTGACCGCGCCCTTGCTCGCGCAATAGCCCGCAAGCCCCGCCGCGCCCTGCAATCCGGCCACGGACGAAATATTGATGACCGAGCCGCCGCCCGACGCCGCGATCAGCGGCACGCCGTGTTTGACGCCGAAGAACACGCCATCGACATTGATCGACATTTGCCGCTGCCAGTCTTTGTACTCCATCGTGAAAATATCAGCGGCAATGGCAATGCCCGCATTGTTGACGAGAATGTGGAGTTCTTTTTCATGGGCCTTCACATCACCGATCACAGCCGCCCAGCGCGCTTCGTCCGCCACATCCTGCGTCAGCGCGCGCGCCTTGCCGCCCGCTTTCGTGATCAGCGCCACCGTCTCGGCGTTCCCCGCCGTGTCCACATCGGTGGCGACCACTGTTGCGCCTTCGGCGGCCAACGCAATCGCCGCGCCGCGCCCGATGCCGCTGCCGGCCCCCGTCACCAAAGCCACTTTTCCGCTGACCCGTCCCATGTTTCGCTCCCTGAAATGTTTTGCCCGCCGGGTCTTCCCGATCAGGATTTGTTTGATTGCCTCCATTTTTAGGGTATTGCCCCTAGGGAAGGCAATGCTTTTGGACGCCCTGAAAATGGCCGCTTTCAGGGCCTTTTGGACAGGTCCGCCGCCACGCGGTAGAAGTCAGGGCATCAGATTAAAGAAGAACTTGGCAATAAATGGACTTCGGTCTATTTTTCTTATCGAAGATAAAGGAGCCCCCCTGAGGCTTGCCGAAGGGGCCGACACAAGGAAGAGCGCCATTAGCACCATCGACCCCGCCGAAGATGTCCTGAGCGGCACAAGGCGCGCCCGCAAAAAGGAACGCACGCGACGCGAGATCTATCGCACCGCGATGAACCTCTTTGCCGAGAGCGGCTATGACGGCGTGACGATCGAAGACATTTGCCGCAACGCTTCCGTCGCCAAGGCGACGTTCTTTTTGCATTTCGAAAACAAAGCCGCACTCCTCAAAGACTTCAACGACGAGATCACAACCGCGCTGGTCGAGCGCCTCGCAGGCCATGACGGCACGGCGGAAGAACAGCTCGTGCTGCTCCTGACCGCCTTCCGCGAGGCATGGGAATTGAACGCGCCCGTCATGCAGAAAATGCTGCGCGAATTTATCGACGAGCCGACCGCGCTTGCCAAAGCCGCTGCCGTCAATGAAAGCGTTGTCGATCTCGTGACGCAGATCGTGCGCCGCGGTCAGGACAAGGGCGAGCTGCGCTCAGGCATCGCGCCGGAGCTTGCCGCCATTGCCATTGTCTCCACCTGGAGCGCCATTGCCGCCTGGTGGACCGAACATTCCGACATGGTGACAGATACAGCAAGCCTCCAGATCATCGACATCACACTCAACGGCCTCAGGACCAGACCATGAAGCCCGAACAAGAAACTCAAATCGCAAACCCCAATCACTTCAAAAATTAAACGAAACAAATCCAAGGGAGAAATAAATGTCAGGAACCAAAATGCGCTTCGGCGCTTTCATCGCGCCCTTCCATCCGCTCGATGAAAACCCGACGCTGGCGCTTGAGCGCGACATCGAACTCGTCCAGCACATGGACAAGCTCGGCTATGATGAAGCCTGGATCGGCGAGCATCACTCCGCCGGTTACGAGCTCATCGCCTCACCCGAACTTTTCATCGCCACGGTGGCCGAGCGCACCAAGCACATCAAACTCGGCACGGGCGTCTCCTCGCTGCCCTATCATCACCCGCTGATGCTGGCTGACCGCATCAACCAGCTCGATCACATCACGCGCGGCCGCGTCATGTTCGGCGTCGGCCCCGGCGCTCTGCCGTCCGACGCGTTCATGATGGGCATCGAAGTCGCCAAACAGCGCGACATGATGGATGAAGCGCTCGACGCGATCATCCCGCTCCTGCGCGGTGAAACCGTCACCATGAAGACCGACTGGTTCACACTGAACAATGCCCGCCTGCAAATGACGCCTTACTCGCGTCCCCATGTGGACATCGCGGTCGCCTCTCAGGTCTCGCCGACAGGCGCGAACGCCGCCGGTCGCCACGGCGTCGGCCTTCTCTCCATCGGCGCGACATCTGCCGGTGGTTTCAACGCACTCGCCACCAACTGGGCGATCTGCGCTGACACAGCCAAAGACAATGGCAAGACCATCGACCGCAACAACTGGCGTCTCGTCGGCCCCGTCCACATTGCCGAGACACGCGAAAAGGCCCGCGAGAACGTCCGCTTCGGTCTCGAAAAATGGCTCTATTATTTCCGTGAAGTGGCAGCCCTCCCGCTCGCCCCGACCGACGGCACCGATCCCGTGGACGCGCTCATCGCCTCCGGCATGGCCGTCATCGGCACACCCGACGATGCCATCGCGCAGATCAGCCGCCTGCAGGAACAGTCCGGCGGCTTCGGCGCTTTCTTGCAGATGGGTCACAACTGGGCCGATTTTGAAAACACGAAAAAGTCATATGAGATGATGGCGCGTTACGTGTTCCCGAAATTCCAGGACCTGAACTCCGCCCGCGAAGAATCGCTCGACTGGGCCAAGACCAACCGCGAGACCTTCATGGGTCAGGCGATGATGGCGGTCGGCACACGCGTCGCCCAGCACATCGAGAAAAAGGGCACCGAAAACATCCGCCCCGAAATCCTCGCCGCCATGGGCCTCGGCAAAAAAGACGACGCGGCAGAGTAAAGTCCTCTCCCCTCTGTAAAGTCCTCTCCCTCTGGGAGAGGGTTGGGTGAGGGTCTTCCTTCCTTACTCACTTATCAAAAACAAAAAGGCGGCTCCCACGAGCCGCCTTTTCTTTTACCGATACAAACTCAGAGCTTGAACGCGCCCGAACAAATCTGTTCATGCAGATCCTTCGTCAGCGGCACAAATTTTCTCTCCGACGGTGAGTTGAAATAGACAGGCTCCTTGATCGCATTGAGATCAATGCCCTCTTTCACCAAATCCACTTTGCGATGCTTGAACGTACCCGTCACTTCCATCTCATGGCCGAGACGGATGAAAATGGGCCGCGCATAGTCGGGCAGTTCCTTGGTGATATGCTGATGCAGCTTGTCGAGATCGAGGCCCGGATCGCTGACAATCGCCGCCATGCCCGCGCGCCCGTCCGTGCCGGGGATCGTGACGCCATAGACATTGGCTTCCTTGACACCGGGAAACACAGAGACCGCTTCCGACACTTCATTGGTTGAAACGTTTTCGCCCTTCCAGCGGAACGTATCGCCGATCCGGTCCACGAAATAGAAATAGCCGAGCTTGTCCTGCCGCAAAAGATCGCCGGTGCGAAACCACTGATCGCCCTTCTCGAACACATCACGCAGGATTTTCTTTTCGGTCTCTTCTTTTTTGGCATAGCCGTCAAAGCGGCCTGTCGGCGTATTGGGATCGGTGGAAATCTTGCCCAGCGCCTCGCCCGCTTCACCCGGTTCGCATTTGATGCAAAGCCCATCCGCCCCGCGCACCACCTGCTCGGTCTCGGTATTGAATTTGACGATTTCCACGTTGAATTTCTTTTTCGCCCAGCTCGGAATGCGCCCTACAGCGCCCACCGTGCCGTCATAATTCAACAGCGCCACATTGCCTTCGGTCGCGCCGTAAAATTCTAAAACGCGCGGAATGTTGAAACGCTTTTGAAAGGCCGGCCAGATTTCAGGCCGCAAACCGTTACCGACGCCGAGACGCAATTTATGTTTGCGCTCTTTGGGATTTTCGTCAGCATTCAGGAGATAACGGCAGAGCTCGCCGATATATTGAAACAGCGTCGCATTATACTTCGTGCAATCGGTGAAAAACTCACGCGCCGAGAATTTGCGCCGGATGATCACCGCACCGCCCACCGTCAGCACCGACCCGACCGCGCAAACGCCGCCCGCCGAATGGTACAAAGGCAACACGCAATACATACGGTCTTTTTCCGTGGCATTGGTCGCCGCCGCAAAGCCGCCCATCATGGTCAGCACACGCACATGCGGCAGGCGCGCGGCTTTAGGGTTGCCCGTCGTGCCGGACGTATAGATGTAAAGCGCCTCATCATTGATCGTGACGTCCTTGCGCGTATCAGCCGGCAGAGGCTCTGTGGAGAACAGGGCCAGAAGCATGTCGAGATTTTCCATGCCCTGAATGGCCGCGCCCGTCGCCCAGAATTTCATCGGACGTTCCAGATGACCTTCCGTCGTCGGAATACTGTCGGCAAGCTCCGCGCCGAGGATCACATGCGTGGCCCCGGAAATATTGAGACTATGGGCGAGCGGTCCTTTGACGAGATTGGTATTGATAAGGGCTGCCGCCGCACCGGCTTTCAAAACGCCGAGCCAGGCGATGAGGTATTCCGGCCGGTTCTCCATCATCAGCGCAACGGTGTGGCCTTTGCCCAAGCCTTGCGCCAAAGCCCAGCGCGCATAGCGGTTGGCCTCTTCGTCAAGTTCGCGATAGGTGAGTTTGCGGTCTTCAAAATAGATCGCGATATTATTGGGCTTTGTCTTCGCAAAGCCCTCAATCATGTCGGGATAGGTGAGCTTCGGATTGTCATAAATGGCCGAGAGTTTCTTCAGCGAGCGCAAAGCCGCCCGCAAATAAAGAACCTCATTGCCGATCCGCTTGAACAATCCCATCGATAACCCTCCCCGGTCATGCGCCTTTTTTAATAAAGGCTCTCATGTTTATGCAGGCCAAGCCCCCCTTACGTCAAGAAACTCCCAAACCTTCTAAAACGTCAGGCAATCAGGTCTTTTGCACACCCGAAAATCATGGCAGCTTGCCGCCCATGACTTCTGAAACAGAACCCACCCCCGAACTCATTCTTGATGTAATGGGCCAGCAATGCCCGCTACCGGTGCTGCGCGCCAAAAAGCGCCTGGCCAATCTGGAGCCGGGCGAATTGCTGCGCGTCTTCGTCACCGATCCGGTGAGCCGCATCGACATGCCGCATTTCTGCACAGAATCCGGCCACACACTTGTCGAGACGCGCGACCGCGGCACATGGATCGAATTCCTGATCCGCCGCGCCCCCCTTATCAAAACAACAGAGACCATCAATCCAACCGAATAAATGTCAGGAAAAGTCTTCGGCCAGAATGGCGTAGAGATATTCGTCGCGCCAATGGCCGTGAATGATTTTTGAGCCGCGAAACGCCCCCTCGCGCCGCATACCGAGCCGCTCCATCACGCGGGCCGACGCCTTATTGCGCTGATCGCAATGAGCGACAATGCGCTGCAATCCAAGCTCGTTGAACCCCGCATCAAGCAGTGCGCGCGTCGCTTCGGTGGCCAGACCAAAGCCCCAATAATCCGGATGCAGCGTATAGCCGATTTCGCCGGTGAGATTGTCGCGGTCAATGATGCGCACGCCCGCCCCGCCGATCACTTCGCGCTTGGGTTTCAGCGTAACGGCGACGTCAAAAATCTCGCGCGGGCGCATCCGCTGATCATCGATAAAACCTTCGATCGCCTGCTTGCTTTGAGCGAGCGAATTGGGACCCCAGACGAGATAGCGCGCCACCTCTTCCAATGAGGAATAGGCATGCACGGCCTTGAGGTCGCTCTTTTTGAAATCGCGCAGAATAAGACGCGGCGTTTCAATCGGCAGCTCGATTTGTGGTGCGGCCGGCGCGCGTCCCCGCAGGTTCATTTGAGCCCCGCTTTCAGCGCTTTCATTTGCGGCTCTTTGAAACCCGAAATGATCGTGGCATCGCTGACAAAGACAGGCCGCTTGATAAGCGCGGGATGTTCCACCATCAGCGCAATGGCCCCCGCTTCCGAAAGGGGCGCTTCGGTGAGATCGCCTTTGACCTCATCGCCGAGCGAGCGCCATGTCGTGCTCGCTTTGTTGAGCAACTTGTCGGCGCCCACCGCTTTCACAAAGCGCGTGACATCGGCCTTACTCACACCTTCGGTTTTGAAATCGACAAAGCGATGCGCGATTTTTTCGGCCTTGAGCCATGTCAGGGCTTTGCGGCAGGTATCACAGTTTTTCAAGCCATAGACCGTAATCACTGCAAAGCCCCCCGAAATGCAAATGTCCCGACGCAAGGCATCGGGACATTCAACATAACGGATAGAGGGGTGAAATGCGAAGCGCCTCAGGCAGCTTTCTGCAGCTCACCGCCGACAATCTTGCCTTCCATCGCCGATGTGATCGGCTCAATGGACTTATAGATCGCGGGCTCGCTCATACCGAGGATCGCACGCACTTCGGCGAGCGGCTTGTTCAGCAGGTTTTCCCAGTCAGCGGCGGGCAGCCACGCGGCACGCTTGCCGAGGCGATAGCCTTCACGCACAGCCTTCCAGATACCGAGGCTCGGCGCATCTTTATTGGCCGTATAGGCACCCATCAGCACGATGAGACCAATGCCGCGGTTCTTCGTTTGCGCATAGTAGAGCGCGAGCTGCGAAAGTTCGCCGAGACCGTCGCGGCCATAGCCGGTGGTGACATGCCAAAGATCATGGCTGTCGCGCATCCGGTCGCCGAAAATCTTCTCAGCGCCCTCACGCGCATAGCGACGCGGAGCTTCTTCCGAGGCTTCGACAAGACCGTCAGCCGTAAGGCCTTCTGAATCCATGAACTTGAAATATTCGCGCCCCAGCGTGCCTTCCGGCAGAGCTTTCAGACGTTCACGGTCATTGAGGATCGCGATGAGGTCGCGCTCTTCCGCCACGATGCGCTTGCCCGTTTCGGTCTTCATAAAACGCATATACATGCGGTTGTCAGCATCACCGGCCAGCGCATCAATCACCTTGAAGACCTGACCCGTATCTTCCTTATTGGCAATCAGCGCCTTCACAGCGCGCCAGGCTTTCAAAGGCTCAACCCGCTTGCGCGGCTGATTTTTGCCAGCAGCCTGAGTGCTTGTGATATTGGTCACAGTATCGACAGTCGTCATGGCCTGAATACCTTTGATAGAATGTCCGCTGATCGTTGTTAGATTAAATATGGCCAATGCTGACATAAATGTCAATAGTATTTTGAAACGTGCCGGTCCCCGCCGGAATCCCCCCGAAAACCTGAGGATTTGTTCCCTTGCCCGTTGATGAAACCACCATAGCGCCCGAACGCAAACGCGAAGTTAAGCGGGTCCGCCGCTCCGCCGAAGAAGCGCGTCGCCTTATCCTGGATGCCGCCGAAGAGCGCCTCGCCACACAAGGACCCGAAGGCATCCGCCTGCAGGACATCGCGCGCGATGTCGGCATTTCACACCCCGCCATCCTCCATCATTTTGAAAGCCGCGAAGGCCTCGTCGCCGCCCTTATCGCGCGTACATCGGACGGACTGCGCGACAAAATTCTGGCGGCCCTGAAAAGCAAGCATGGCAGCGACGATCCGCTCAATGCCAATGAGATCATCACCAATGTCTTTGAGGCGCTCTCCGACAAGGGCACAGCGCGTCTTCTCTCATGGATGCTGCTCACCGGCCGCGCCCGCGAACGCAGTTCATCCGGCGCCCTCGTCACCGAGATTGCCGCAGAGCTTCACAACCAGCGCGTCGAAGGCGCCGCCGCTCATGGTCGCCCGATGCCCGACCGCGAAGACACATTGTTCATCGCCATGCTGACGGCGAGCGCCGCTTTCGGTGACGCGATCATCGGCCGCGAACTCGCCACAGATGCAGGCCTCGATCAGGCCGGCATCGCCCGCTTCCGCGCCTGGTTCGCCAAACTCCTCTACGACCATGTCGGCGACACACTCGCCTGACGGCTTCCTCTTCCCCTATCCCCGCTTTTTTGAGATTTATCCGCTGCCGGACAAATCAATTCACCTCCGTAATGACCGGCAAACCCGTTGCATGTGGAAAACCGGGGATAGGGGATTTCCGGTTTTCTGCTCACTCGGCGGGCTCTACGACAAAAGCTACGATCTCTGCATGGAAACACTCGATCTCTTGCAAGAAACACATGTTTTGCGTCGTGTAACCACTATCACTTTGCATCTAAAAAGGACAAAGTGACGCACCCCATCAGATGCTCTATACTGCCCCTCTAGGACGGTCGCCGGGCGACGCAAAGTCCGACGACCCTCGAACTGAATGCGTATCGCTTTCACTTTGTTCGGGAGGAAAACATGACGATCAAGAACCCCGTTGAATGGGGACTGTCGCAAATTTCAAACGCCTTCACAGCACTTGGATCCGCGGCTCCCGCGCTCCATCACATGCAGGAGACCATTCATTCTCCCGCGCCCACCATCCGCCGCATCTCCATGCATGATGTGACCGATGCACTTGCCGCAGGCTTTGAAGACTTCGCAACCTTCCGCAGCGATGTGGTTTTCTTGTGCGTCTTCTATCCGTTGGTCGGCCTGTTGCTCGCGCAAATTCTCTTCGGCAATGAGATGTTGCCGTTGCTCTTTCCCATTGCATCCGGCTTTGCACTTGTCGGTCCTTTCGCCGCCATCGGCCTTTACGAAATGAGCCGCCGTCACGAAAAAGGCATGGAGACAAGTTGGTTTCACGCCTTCGATGTCTTGCGCTCACCGGCCATTGGTTCAATTGCCGCAATGGGTTTATTGCTTGTCGCCATTTTCTTTGCATGGCTTCACACCGCATGGGCGATCTTTGAACTCACCATGGGACCGGACCTCCCGACCTCGCTCGGCACATTTGCAAATGATGTGCTGACGACCTCTGCCGGTCACGCAATGGCGATCATCGGCATCGGCATCGGTTTCGTCTTTGCCCTGATTGCTATGTCAGTGAGCGTCTTTTCGTTCCCGCTTCTGCTCGACCGCGATGTGGGCCTCGACACGGCCTTCTCAACCTCGATCAAAGCTGTGTGGATGAATTTAGGACCCATGGCGCTTTGGGGTTTCATTGTCGCCAGCACTCTGGTGCTCGGCTCCATCCCCATGCTCATCGGCCTCGCGGTCGTCATGCCGACCCTGGGCCACGCCACATGGCACCTCTACCGCAAAGTGATCGCCAGCTGATCACACGCACAAACGCAAAAGGACCGGACATAAAAGTCCGGTCCTTATTTTATGCAATGCAAAAAGTTACTGTGCCGCAATGCTTTTTGTCTTCTCTGCGGTCTTCGCGCGTTGTTCGGCAAGCTCCATGCGGAGTTGCTTGAACATGCCGGTCGTTTCCTTTGCAAGCTTGCCCGTCACCGCGAGCGAGATCTTGGCATTATTCGTCGCATAGCTGTCATTGCCCCATCCCCAAGCGGATGCGAGGTGGCGCTCTTTGGGAACAGTCGCCTCAATCGCGCCATAGGGATAGCCGCTCATCACATCAATGAGCATGGCCGTGCCATAGCCCTCCAGCGTCACCTGCTGCGACGGCAAAATGAACCCACCGATAATCGTAAGATTGGCAATCTCGAGAAGATTGCTCTTCTCATCAGACGAACTATAGGTTTCGTAAACAAGCACCGCATCAAGATGCTGACGCGCAGCACCCAAACGGATCTGGCGCATCACCATTGCGGCGCGATCCTCATACTGGTTCACCGTCTGCTCATATTCCGCACTGGCAGCCGCCGCGACAAGCGGGCTCAACGGAACAAACGTGCCGTAGCTTGCGCCAAGCTCAGCACCGGCCTTGCTCCAGACTTCGGCTTCCGCACCCGACACCGAACTCAAGGAACCTCTGGAAATGCGCGCCAATCCGATACGCGCAGGGAATGTCAGAGTGGGTTCAACATTCGCCGCTTTGATCAACGCCTGATCAAAGGTCTCACTCTTTACCGCTGTTGCAGGCGCCGCCGCTGATTGATACCCGTGCCGCGCGAGATAGTCAGACCCCGACGTTGTCTGCGTCGTCGCCGAGCAGGCCGCCAATACGCCACAAACTGAAAGTGCGATGAGAATATTCTTCATGTCCGTACCCCGATACGATCCGCCCCCGATGGGCGGCATCAACATGGAGGAATGTTCAAAAAGATCGTGGCGCAAAACCGGCGGATTGGTGTCGGCACCATGCAACGAAAATCTGTTGCCAGCCTGCCACAAAATCCGTTCCGGAGAGTTTGGTGCCCCTGGCCGGACTTGAACCAGCACGCCTTTCGGCAACAGATTTTGAGTCTGCCGCGTCTACCATTCCACCACAGGGGCCCCTGCGCGTGAGCGGCGCATATTAGTCGGGCAGGCTTGCCGATCAAACGAAAAGTGAAAAAACATAGGACCGATAGGGAAGTTTTTTCATCTTCCCGCCTCACACTCGGCCTCCTTCGCCCTTCATGGACAAAGCAGGTCCGCGCCTGCTACACCCCAAAGAGACACTTGCTTAAAGGCATCCCATGCTGCGTCGGCTCTATGACTGGACGATCAGACTCTCGGCAAGTCCCAATGCACATTGGGCTTTGGCCGCCGTCTCCTTTGCCGAGAGTTCATTCTTTCCCGTGCCGCCCGACGTCATGCTCGTACCGATGGCCGTCGCCCGGCCCGAAAAAGCATGGTTCTATGCCTCCGTCTGCACCATCGCGTCCGTGCTGGGCGCCCTTGTCGGTTATGCCATCGGCGCATTGCTGTTTGATACGCTCGGTCAATGGATCATCAACCTCTATGGTTATGCCGACGGCGTCGAAGAGTTCCGCGCGCTCTATGCCGAATGGGGCGCATGGATCATCCTCATCAAAGGCATGACCCCCATTCCCTATAAGATCGTCACCATCGCATCGGGCTTTGCAGGCTACAGCCTCTTCTGGTTCGTCGTGCTTTCCGTGATCACGCGCGGCGCACGCTTCTTCATTGTGGCCGGCATCCTTCATCACTTCGGTGAACCGCTCAAAGCCTTTATGGAAAAGCATCTGACACTTGTGGCCGTGGGCTTTACAGCCCTCATCGTTGGCGGCTTTGTTGCCGCCCGCTACGCTTTCTGAAAACGGTAAAACCGGAAGTCCTCGCCACAGGCAAACCCGCCGCAAAATGCCGCCTGAAACAGACACCCGCCTGCGGCGTCAAGCCCCTCGCCGAAGCGCACAGGCCGTGCTTTGATGGTTCCATGTTGAACACGATACCAACCAAATCGCTTCCCTGGATCGTTCTTGCTGCCAGCATCGCAACGCTTGGCGGAGCTTATTTCTTTGAACATGTGCTTGGCTACATGCCGTGCCATCTGTGTTTGCAGGAACGCATCCCCTATATGATCGCGATTGTCGCCTCCCTCATGGCAGGCTGGATGGCGCGCGAAAGCACGAAGCTCGAATGGGTGCCCGTCGGCCTCATGGGCCTCTGCGCGCTTGCCTTCGCTTTTGATACGGGCCTGTCGGCCTATCACGCAGGCGTCGAATATAAATGGTGGCCGGGTCCCGAAAGCTGCACAGGCGCAGCGCTCGTCGCGTCCTCGCTCGAAGCCCTCAATGCCGAACTCAATAATGGCATGCATATTCCCCGTTGCGATGCCGCCGCATGGACGCTCTTTGGCGTCTCGCTCGCAGGTTACAATATGCTGATCGCGGCGGGTCTGTCGTTCCTCTCCGGTCTCTATGTCTTCCGCTTCCGCCGCCAGTCATCGGATGAAGCCGCATGAGCGACAAGACAAAAGCCCAGCCCGGTATCTCGGAAGACGCATCCATTGAAGAAATGATCCGCGTCGATCATGCCGGTGAATATGGCGCGGTACGCATCTATCAGGGCCAGCTCGCCGTCTTCAGACATCTGCCGCATAAGCGCGAGACGGCCGACGCACTTGCCCGCATGGCGGAGGATGAAAAAGTCCATCTCGACCGCTTCAATAAAATTGTGAATGAGCGCGGCGTGCGACCAACCGCGCTCAATCCGATCTGGCATGTCGCCGGATTTGCGCTTGGAGCCGCCACGGCGCTCCTCGGCGAGAAAGCCGCACACGCCTGCACCGAAGCTGTCGAAACCGTGATCGACGAGCATTATGCATCGCAGGTGAAACGCCTCGACGCCATGGGCGAGACTGAAAAACCTTTGCGCGATACGATTGAAAAGTTCCGGCTTGAAGAGTTGGAACATCGCGACGAGGCGATTGCCAAAGGCGCAAAAGACGCGCCCGCCTATCCGCTTCTTTCAAGCGTCATCAAAACCGCCTGCCGCGTCGCCATCAAGCTGTCAGAAAAAGCCTGAACGGGCGA
Source organism: Parvibaculum sp. (assembly GCA_030645235.1). Taxonomy (GTDB): domain Bacteria; phylum Pseudomonadota; class Alphaproteobacteria; order Parvibaculales; family Parvibaculaceae; genus Parvibaculum. Next base: position 128,286 of record JAUSMV010000008.1, read on the forward strand.
GGCTCACGGTTCCAGCTCGCTATCCCAGTAAAGATAATCCTGCCAGCTATCATGCAGATAGTTAGGCGGAAAATGCCGTCCGTTTTTATGCAGATCAGTGACACTCGGACGATAGGGCTTTTGCAGCGGATACATTTCAACATCCGCCGACAGGCGCGATCCTTTGCGCAAATTGCACGGCGCACAGGCCGTCACCACATTGTCCCATGTCGTCTGCCCGCCGAGTGAGCGCGGGATCACGTGATCGAATGTGAGATCGTGACGAAAGCCGCAATACTGGCAAGAGAAGCGATCACGCAAAAAGAGATTGAACCGCGTGAAAGCAGGAAAGCGCGCAGGTTTCACATAGGATTTGAGCGAGACGACGCTTGGCAACTGCATCTCAAAACTGGGAGAGCGCACACAAGTCTCATAGCTCGACACGATATTCACACGGTCAAGAAACACCGCTTTGATGGCGTCCTGCCATGACCATAGCGACAGCGGATAGTAGCTGAGCGGACGGTAATCCGCGTTCAGCACCAGCGCCGGACAACTCTCAGGATTGGCAAACGAACCGTGCACGCCGACCTCCAGAAGCTACTCACCATCCGGAACCGCACACCGCATATCGGCGCACGTCCCGATCAGGTCACTCACTCTACTATATCTGGTGCAACAGCTTTGTGAAGCGGCGAGGTCTTGCGAAGCTAATTATTCGTGCTTCACGTCGCCGAAGCCACACGGCTGAGATGCGCGGCAAGGAATCGTCCGCCAAGTTCCAGCCCCGTTTGATCAATCCCGTGACCGAGCCCCACGCTCACATGGCTTTCAACACTGAGGCCGTTTTCCTTCAATACACGCACCGCATCATGCATACGCGAGACCGGCAAAAGATCATCGGATGCACCATGCACCATCAGCACAGGCGGGCGTGATTTTATCTCGGCACCCAGTTGCTCGCCCCCGACCATCGCACCGGAAAAACCGACAATGCCGGCAAGTTTCCGCACGCGGCGCAACCCCACATAAAGCGCCATCATCGTGCCCTGACTAAAGCCGACGAGTGCCAGCTGACTGTCATCAAGCCCGCGTTTTGCCAGTTCTTCATCGATGAAACTGTCCAAAACCGGCGCGGCAGACATGACCCCGCGCAGCAATTCCTGCGGATCAAGACGACCGATCGAAAACCACTGATAGCCAAAACCCGCATCACAACGCTCCGGCGCATTGGGCGAGATAAAATCAGCGTCCGGCAGCAAACCCTGCCAATAGGGCGCAAGGCTGATGAGGTCATTGCCATCCGCGCCATAGCCGTGACAAAGGATCACAAGCTGGCGCGCTTTGCCGCTGGCAGCCGCCACCATGGGTCCGCTAATTTTCGCCATTCGTCCCGTCCCGCTGTAAGCTCTGAATTGAATATCAATGGCGCGAGTTTAGAACGCCAATCCTCAAATGCAAAAAGCCCTGAAAAGCAAAAAGACCAGATGCCTTCTCCCGTAAGTGACGTCACACGCTTTGCACCAAGCCCAAACGGTTGGCTGCATCTGGGCCATGCGTTTTCAGCATTTTTCGCCCATAGCACAGCCATTGAACTTGGCGGCCGGTTTTTGCTGCGCATCGAAGACATCGACATCGGACGTTGCCGACCGGAATATGTGCAGGGCATCTATGACGATCTCACATGGCTCGGCCTCACATGGGAGATGCCCGTGCGCCGTCAGTCAGAACATTTTGCTGACTATGATGCAGCACTGAAACGCCTGCGCACTATGGGGCTGGCCTATCAATGTTTTGCCACACGCAAAGAAATCACCGACGCGATTGAAGCATCCGGCATCGGCCACGCGCGCTGGCCGCTCGATCCCGACGGCGCACCGCTCTATCCCGGCCTCTACAAAGATTTGGACCCGACCGAACTCAATCGTCTCATGTGGGAGGGCCGCACCTATGCGTGGCGGCTCGACATGGAGAAGGCGCTCGCCAAAGCCGAAGAGATCAATGGCGGCCCGATCACATTTCTGGAAGAAGGCGAGGGCCCACGCGGCCAGAAAGGTCGCTTGCCCATCGATCCCATGCGCTATGGCGACGTCATCATCGCCCGCAAGGATGTACCGACGAGCTATCACCTTGCCGTCACCGTCGACGACGCGATCCAGAAGGTGACAGTGGTGACGCGCGGGCAGGACCTCTTTCCCGCCACCTATGTCCACCGTGTCCTGCAGGTCCTGCTCGGGCTGCCCGAACCCCGTTACCGCCACCACAGCCTCATCCGCGACGAGACCGGCCGCCGCCTCTCCAAGACCGCCAAGGATCAGGGTTTGCGCGAATTGCGTCTGGGCGGCGCAACACCGGCGGACATCCGCCACCTCATCGGCCTGCCTTAAACGCCCGTTCCGGCCCGGTTTCTGCACAGTTTTCAATGTTCCGGTGGCGCCGTGCCCCCATGGGACGAAACTGTCGCATTTGAGGTCAAACCATGTCGCCCGCCATGTCACCTGTCTCAAAATCACGCATTAATTGGGTCGATTCGGTCAAAGGCCTCACGATCCTCTTGGTCGTTTTGCAACACACGACCTATGGCGTGGCCGCTGCCATGCCCGACATGCCCGGTTTTTTCTATGCGATCTGCAAATGGGCCGAACCTTTCCGCATGCCGCTTTTCTTCCTTGTCGCCGGTCTCTTCGCCCAAAAAGCGCTCCAGACGCCGCTGCGCTCCTTCCTCGACGGCAAGATCCTGCATTTCGTTTATTTCTACGTCCTGTGGACCGTGATCCAGATCGGTCTCAAAATCGCCCTGCCGCATGAAGGCGGCGCAGCCGTGAGCCTCAACGACATTGCCATGGCAGTCGTCGAACCCTTCGGCATTCTCTGGTTCATTTATTGTCTCGCGCTCTTCTTTGGCGTCATGCGCCTCACGCGCGCCGTCCCGCCTCTGGCCGTCTTTGTCGTCGCCCTCGCCCTCTTTCTCATCCGCCCGCATACCGGCTGGATGATCCCCGACGAATTTGCTCATCGCTTCATCTTCTTTGTGAGCGGCGTCTATTTCGCACGGCATGTCTTCACACTCGCGAGCTGGGCCATTGCGCATGCCCGCACAGCGGCTGCATTGAGCCTTACTGCTTTGACCGCCATTGCCGCGCTCGTCTATGGCGGCCTGGTGCAAAATCACGCCGTTGAGATCATCGCAAGTTACTCAGGCGCTGCCGCCGCCATCATGCTCATCGCCATGCTCGCCGCCCGCGGTCTCACCGCACCGCTTGCTTATGCAGGCTCACGCTCATTGGCGATCTATCTCGCCTTCTTCATCCCGATGGCGCTGTCGCGCACCGTCCTCATCAAGCTCGGCCTCACCGATGCCGATCTCGTTACCTTGATCGGCTTTGTCTTTGCGGTCGCCAGCACGCTCATCGCACACCGCATCGCGCTTGCAACACCGTTTAAGTTTTTCTACGAGCGGCCCGACTTCCTGAAACTGAAACAGGCAGACCACGCGCCGCGCGCCGCCATGTCGCAAGCCTGAAAAGAACCGCGTTTATGACCACATCCCCCCGGAATATTTCAGCGCCGGCGCACGGTGCCAAACCGCGCGTCAATTGGGTGGATGCCGTCAAAGGCCTCACCATCATTCTCGTCGTGATGAAACACACGACCTATGGCACAGCCGTCGCGCTTGGCGATACGCCTTACTATTTCAACCTGCTCTGCGAATGGACGATCCCATTCCGCATGCCTTTATTCTTTCTCGTCGCCGGACTCTTCGCGCGGAAAGCGCTCTTTGCGCCGCGCCGTCAGTTCATTGACAGCAAGATCCTGCATTTCCTCTATTTCTATCTGCTTTGGTCCTTCATTCAGATCGGCATCAAAATTGCCATGCCGCATGAAGGCGCATGGGACGTGACCTACAAAGACCTGCTGCTCATTCCGTTTGAACCTTTCGGTCTGCTGTGGTTCATCTATGCACTCGCGATCTTCTTTGCCTTCATGCGTTTTGCCCGCGATGTGCGCCCCGCCATTGTGATCGGCTTTGCGAGCGCGCTTTATTTCACGCGGCTTCATACCGGCTGGACCATGCCCGACGAGACGGCACAGCGTTTCATCTATTTTGTGCTCGGGGTTTATGGCGCGCCCTATGTCTTTGCGCTCGCCGATTGGGCAATTGCCCATGCCCGCAACGCTGTTCTGACAGGCATTGCTCTGCTCGCGCTCGTCGCAGCCATCGCCTTCACGCCCGCCATCGAATGGCGCGCCCTCGAACTCACTGCGGCACTGCTCGGCGCATCAGGTGCAATCATACTTGTGGCTGTCGCTGCGGCACGGGGCTATGCAAAGCCACTCAGCTTTATCGGCTCACGCTCACTCTATATTTTTCTCGCGTTTTTCCTGCCTATGGCGATCACACGCGTCTTGGAAATCCAAATGGGTTTTCACAATGCCGATCTCGTCACGCTCGGCGAACTTGTCATGGCAATCTCAGTGCCGCTCATCGTGCAGCATCTGTTGAGATCAACGCCGCTCCGCTTCCTCTTTGAACGGCCGGACGCGCTGAAACTCAAAGCAACGCCTGCATCAAACGCAGCAATCGCGACAGCCTGATCAGTCCCTAAAATCAGGTGAGAAAGATTTTGAGCAATATCGTGAGCGTCACAAGGCTCAGACCCGTTGCCATGACAACCGCACTTGAAGATGCGCCGGGTGCCGCCTGATAGCGATTGGCAAGGATCGAGGAATAAACCCCCGTCGGCATGCCCGCGAGCACGGTTGCAACCGCCACCCATAAAGGCTCCAGCGCGAAGACATAATAAGTCAGCACAAAAACCAACGCGGGATGCACGATAAGTTTGAAGGCAACCGTCATGGACGCCGTGCCGACAGAACGCGCAATATGATAGCGCGTCAGCGTGCCGCCGAGCACAAAGAGCGCGCAGGGGATCGCCGTCTGGCTCACCATCTCAAACACTTTGTCGACAATGCCGGGCAGAGGCACACCGAGCTGCCCGTAGATCAGCCCCGCACCAAGCCCGATGATAATGGGATTGCTCAGAGATGATTTAAGCCCCGCCAGAAGAATGCGCCCGACGCCGATGTCAGCCCCTGTCGGCGCACGGGAAAATTCCAGCAGCAACGTCGCCGATGTAATCAGAATGAGACCGTGAAATGTGAGCAGCAAAAACAAAGGCGCACTCGCCTCCGGCCCGAAACCCGTCAGAATAATCGGAATGCCGAGCATCACGACATTGCCCTGCCCGCCGCCAAAGCCGAGCATCACGGCATCAGCCGGTTCGCGCTTCAGCACATAGCGCGAGATGAGCGAGCCCAAAGCCCAGATCCCCAGCATCGAGCCGTAATAGGAAATCCATAAGCCCCAGGGTAATGCATCGGGAAGTTCGGTATGCGACAGATTGCGAAAAAGGAGCGCAGGCAGGCCGAAGGTGAAAACATAAATATCAAGCCCGTCCACCGCAGCCGTGCTCATCAGGCCGGAGCGCGAGGCAAAATAGCCAAGGCCGATGACGCCAAAAATGGGGAGCACGAGGGAAAGGGCAATATCCATGCGCGGGCTTTCAAACTGTAAGCCGCGCCCTTATCGCCGCCCGACGCGCCCGCGTCAAACGCCAACGCGCGTTAAACAAGAAGTCGGGCGCTACCAGTCATAAAGTCCTGAGAAATGCGCAAAACCGGCCGCCTGCGCATATTTGGTCCATACCGCGCGCAAATGCTTTGTCGCCGACGGGCTATTGCCGCCTTGCCCGAGCCCAAGGATCAAGAGCTCATTGCAACCGGCATAGGGCGCATCAGACGGCGTTGGCAGAGTGCCCCCTGTTTTCGTGAGACGTGCATATTCGGAATCTTCAAACCCGTCAGTGAGCAACACGACATGTACATCGCTCGCGCTGCAATCAATGACTTCAGCCATCGTGTCGAGGAACGGCACGATATTGGTTTTGCCCTGCGCCTTGAGTTTGCCTTGCGCGACAAGCGTGGGCACATTGGCAATGAGTGTTGCAATACCTTGTGCCACCGTCTCAGGCCGCGCATGCGACGAAATCACCTGATCCACTTTGAGCCCGTTAGCGCTCGCGTCATAGCTGCCGAAAGTGCGCAGCATCACACGACTTTTGAGCGGTAGGGCGGTGATCTCTTTGGCAGCCCGCGCCGCCGCGCGCGCGGCATAGTCTTTGTCGCGCACCAGCGGATTGCTTTGCGACAGATCAAGCCCGATCACATAAGTCTTCGGCAATCCGTCAGCCTGCGCGGAGGCAAAACTCAGCACGCATAGAGCCGTGATCACAAAGGCAACGAGTTGACGCATCACTACTCCGCCGCACGCTCGATCACAATGCGCCGGTGATGGGTCACAACGGGCGGCAGCAATTCAGACACAGGCTCGCGGATGCCCTGAAAACTTGTCGGACCGGCCTTCATCGCATTGCGCGAGCGGCGCTCCCACCAGTCATCAAAAATCTGCTCATAGCGCTTGATGTCACGCGCGCCTTCGCAGGCTTTCAGCCGGTCGGCACCGGCCACATTTGTCGGGGCCGGTTCATGGCGACGGCCGAGACGCTTGCGCGACAAAAGCGGCACACGCAAAGCAGCGCGCGCCTCGTCAAGCCCCTGCTCATAAGCGCGGCATTCGCGCATCAAACCTGTCCAGAGAAGATGGCGACGGTTTTCCGGCCCTTCCATTTCCGACATCGTGTGACGGTTCTGGTCATATTCGGATTCCAACGCGGCAAGGCGCGCCATATCACGCTTGCGATGCGAAAAATCACGGCTGAGAAAAATCCGGCGCAATGATTGCGCAGCAAAGTGGATGCAAAGGGCTGCAACACCCGTGACAACAAGAAACACAAGACCAAGCGAGCCGAGCCACAGAACCGGCTGCCATGTGCGCACCTGATCCATTTCGGACGTCACAGCCGACGTCTCACCCGCAACAGGCGCCGCAATGCCGAGACCACTCATGGCGGAACTCAGACTATCGCCGACGCCGCCCGTGCCCGTCGCCGCCATGCCGTTCGGCAGCGACATGGTCGCAAGCAGGAAGCCGACGCCGAGCAGCATCATCAACGCCATCACAAAAACGAGACGGACAAAAACACCGCGCCCGAAGCGGCCCATATGTTCATAAAGAATATGCGCGGCAATGGTGGCAAAGAGAACCTGCATCGACTTGAACGCCACAGACGCCGACAACGCGCCCGGCAGTTCCAGAAATTCATTTGCCAGCGCGCGCGTCCAGAACTCCGACACGATCATATAATCGACAAGCACCGCGCCCATCGAGACGGCGGCAAAAGCGATAAACGTACCGGCGTGAAAAAATGCAAACCGCGCTTCACGCTCGCTCGCTATATAATTTTTGGCAATCTCGGCGCGCACCGCTTCGGGAATTAAGGATGTGCCGCCCTGCATTTGAAACTGTGCCATGGCTCATGCCCTCCGTGCGGGCGTGGACGATGCCCGTTGCGAGGAAGAACGTCCGAACCAACGACTGTTTTTATTGTCCGTCACGGGAGCCGCCCCTTCGAGCGGCGCCATCAGACGCTTGGCAAGCTCGGCCACTTCGCGCTCGATGGTTTCCTGCCGCGCCCGCGCGCGCGCCAACTCATCGGCATAAGCCTCATCAAGTTCTGACAGACGCGAAAACACATGAAGGTCCGGCAAAGGCTCGGCGGCGCGACCATAAGACCGCGCATCATGCCCGCCCGCACCGGTCTTCAACCCACTCACACGATCACTCACGTTACGCATGTCCAAAGCCCCCGTCTTGCCAAAGCAAATGGTTAAAGCCCGTTAAGCCTAACTCAAATCCGGTACAGACGTGGAAAATCTTGTGCGTCGCAATATGGAAATTCGATCAGGCACGCTTCCACGATTGTCTCAGCATGAAACCGCTTTAAGGCAGAACGATTATGGGAATAAGGCGAAAATGTGGTTAGCTATCCGTTAGCGGACAAAATAGCTCGGGGGATTACGCAGATGTCGACTCAGGACAGGCCAGACTACCTCGCTTCAGGTGAACCCGCTCGTCTCATCCCAACCTTAGCCGAGAGCAGCAAAGAGGCTCGCATTACCTCTGTTTTTCTCGCTGGAATGATGGCTGTCCCGCCCTTCGGACGCCGCGTCTTAGATGGGATTGGGCTTAAGGTCGGCAAAACCAGCCGTATCCAATGTTACACCGAAATCGTTTTTAACGGCGAGCAAGGCGAAAAGCGTGATCGGCCGGACGGTCTCATTCTCGTTACGACAGGAAGCAAACAATGGCGCGCCATTATTGAGGCCAAGAGCGGAAACGCACAACTTGATGAGAAACAAATCGAGACCTACTTAGAAATCGGGAAAAAACACAATATCGACGCACTCATCACGATTTCAAATCAACTTTCAGCGCACCCGACGCATCACCCGATTGTCAAAATGCGGAAAAACGCTCGGGGTCCAGAGTTGTTCCATTGGTCATGGATGCATTTGCTGACCGAAGCCACCTTACTTATTTCTCAATCCGCGTCTGAGTTTGATGATCCGGAGCAACGTTACATTTTGAGCGAAGTCGTAAGATTTTTCAGACACGCAAACTCCGGCATCACTCACTTTGATCGCATGAATGCGGAGTGGAAAGATGTAGTTGGCGCTATCCAAAGTCACGCAACACTTTCTCGTACAGATTCTGCTGTTCTAAATACAGTTGGAAGCTGGCACCAAGAACAGAGAGATATCTGTCTGCAGATGAGTCGAAAACTTGGGCGGTCAGTTACAAATCGACTCTCACGCGCCGAAATCGATAATCCGGAAGCCAGACTAAAAAGCGACTGCGAGACATTGACCAGCGTCGGACACCTTAAATTCACAATCGGAATCCCAGACACGGCAGCACCTATCGACATCATCGCTGACTTACAACGCCGAAACATCACATGTGAGATTGCACTTTCAGCCCCTCAGGATCGCAAAAGCACATCCGCTCGCTTAAATTGGCTGACCAAACAATTGCAAAAAACTACGAGTTCTAACGTCTTCATTCGCGCAACATGGCCTGGCCGCGCAACCGATACTCAAATTAGTTTGGAGCGGGCAAGAAGCAATCCGGACACAATTCAAAATCCGAATTCTAGCGCACCTCCGACCGCATTTACCGTCGTGATGATCCAAGATTTAGCAGGTGACTTCGGACGAAACGTGAAATTTATTGAACGCTTGGAGGCAGTTGTTCCGGAATTCTACGAACAAGTCGCACAGCACCTTCGCGCTTGGGTAGCTGCACCGCCGAAAATTTCTGACGATGTTTTATCACGCCCAGAAATAAAGGTTGTCATCCAAGACACAGAGGCCCCGGCTCAGGTTTCGATAGCCGTCGATGCAAACACCGGAAAATCGCCCGAGTTGCATGAGTTATACGTAGAAGCGAATAGCGGAACACACCCAGATTCGTCGAAAAATCTCTCAGAACGTGAAGCTGCAACGAACTTAAGCGTTGCCGCAGCTCTGGCTGATAGCGACGAGCAGATGGGATTTATCGAGGCGACCTCGCCAGCTTAAAACACTACCGCGCCTCAAGCCGCCTGATCGCCCGGATCAACCAACCGCACCACGTCGGCCATAATATCGGTGATCTGAAAGTCCTTGGGCGTATAAACCGCCGCCACGCCCGCGACTTTCAATCGCTCGGCATCGTCAGGCGGAATGATGCCGCCGACGACGACAGGAATAGAAACACCCGCCGCTTTGAGCCGCGCCATGACGTCGGTGACCAGCGCCACATGGCTGCCGGACAGGATCGACAGACCGAGCACATGCACATCGCCGTTGATCGCGGCGTCCACGATTTCAGCAGGCGTGAGACGAATGCCTTCATAGACCACATCCATGCCGCTATCGCGCGCGCGCACCGCGATCTGTTCGGCACCGTTGGAATGACCGTCAAGCCCCGGCTTGCCGACGAGAAATTTCAAACGACGGCCGAGTTTAACAGAAACCGCATTCACCGCTTCGCGCACATCGTCAAGCTCCGGCGCATTGTTGCGCGCTGACGCCGAAACGCCTGTGGGCGCGCGGTATTCGCCGAAAATATTCCTGAGCGCCGTGCCCCATTCGCCGGTTGTGACGCCTGCTTTGGCGCAGGCAATCGACGGTTCCATGATATTGCGCCCGTCTTTGGCGGCCGCCTTCAAATCAGCAAGAGCGGCTTCCACCGCTCTATTGTCGCGCGCAGCGCGCCATTCGTTCAGTCGCGCAATCTGGCCTTCTTCGACACCGGCTTCCGCCACCATGATCGAACCTTCGCCGGTCGTCAGCGGTGAGGGCGCCGTCTCGACATATTTATTGACGCCGATGACGGATTGCTCGCCCGTTTCAATCGCCTGCAGGCGCGATGAGTTCGACGCGACAAGCTGCTCTTTCATATAAGCGCTTTCGACAGCGGCAATCGCGCCGCCCATATCGCCGATGCGTTTCAGCTCCTCGCGCGCTTCATTTTTCAACTCTTCGACCTTGGCATCCATCACATGGCTGCCGTCAAAAATATCTTCATATTGCAAAAGGTCCGTTTCAAACGCGACGATCTGCTGCGCACGCAATGACCATTGCTGATCCCACGGACGCGGCAGGCCCAGCGCCTCGTTCCAGGCGGGCAATTGCACCGCGCGCGCACGCGCTTTTTTCGACAGCGTAACGGCGAGCATTTCAATCAGAATACGATAGACGTTGTTTTCCGGCTGCTGCTCAGTGAGACCCAGCGAGTTCACCTGCACGCCATAACGGAAACGGCGCAGCTTTTCGTCGGTGACGCCGTAGCGGTCGCGGCAAATCTCGTCCCAGAGATCAACAAAGGCGCGCATCTTCGCAATCTCGGTGATGAAGCGCACGCCGGCATTGACGAAAAACGAAATGCGCCCGACGACTTGGCTGAAATCTTTTTCCGGCACCTGACCGCTCGACCTGATGCGGTCCAAGAGCGCAATGGCGTTGGCGAGCGCGAAGGCAAGTTCCTGCACCGGCGTCGCGCCTGCTTCCTGCAAATGATAGGAACAGACGTTGGTGGGATTCCACTTGGGCACTTCCGTATAAGTGTAGCTCACAATATCGGTGAGCAACCGCATCGACGGTTCCGGCGGAAACACATAAGTCCCGCGCGAGAGATATTCCTTGATGATGTCGTTCTGCACAGTGCCCTGCAGCTTACCGCGCGACACGCCCTGCTCGTCAGCAACCGCCACGTAAAGCGCCAGCAGCCACGCCGCCGTCGCATTGATCGTCATCGACGTGTTCATCTGGTCAAGCGGCAGTTCCGCAAAGAGCGCGCGCATATCGCCGATATGGCTGACCGGCACACCCACCTTGCCCACTTCGCCGCGTGCGAGCACATGGTCGCTGTCATAGCCCGTCTGCGTCGGCAGATCGAAAGCCACCGACAGGCCCGTCTGCCCGCGCGCGAGGTTCGTCCGGTAAAGCTCGTTCGACGCCTTGGCGGTCGAATGGCCCGCATAGGTGCGGAAAATCCACGGGGCGTCTTTTGTGGGCTTGGTCATGGGCGAAACGGCTCAATCAGTCTTTACGTTGCGGAAAATGCAGTCCGACCGATTATCACAGCCTTTATTGCAGTGCAAAAGGACAAAACGCCGGAGCCCTGCAAAGGGTCCGGCGTTTCGCTATCCCTAAATCGGCAGGCTCAGTCGGCCGCCGCCGTCGCACGGGCCGCAATCCGCTCGATATGCTTGCGCCGCGCATCAAACTCACGCGCGATATTGTCGTCATCCGTCTGCATCTGATCGACGTCCTGATCGGCAAAGCCAAGCACACCCATCTCGCCATAGCCCTTGCGGATACGCGATCCCCAAAGCCCCACATCCTTCACAATCGGCACGATGCGCTGAAAGAGGGACGAACGGAAATTCGCCATGAAGCCTGAATCATACATGTGCTGGCCACAGGCAACGGGATCAAGGCCAAGGTTCTTCCAGACCTCAACCGCATCAAAGCGATCACGCATCAGATAGCTCGCTTCGAGCAAAAACTCTTCGCGCTCATCGCGTTCAGCGTCTGACAGATGCGGATAATAGTCGCGCAGAGCGAGACGCCCAAAGGCCACATGACGCGCCTCATCCTGCATGACGTAAGCGTTGACCGCTGCCGCCAACGGGTTCTGCGCATGGTCGCGAATCTGCGCGAATGACGCGAGCGCCAGACCTTCAATCACCACCTGCATACCGAGATAAGTCATATCCCATCGGCTATCCCTGAGCGTCTGTTCGATCAGGTCCTGCAAGGGTTTTGTCATCGGATAGACAATTTTGAATTTCTCAAGCAGCCGCTTATAGCTCTCGACGTGACGCGCCTCATCGATCACCTGCGTCGAGGCATAAAATTTCGAATCCATATCGGGCACTTGCGTCACGATCTTGGCAGTGCAGATCAGTGCGCCCTGTTCGCCTTGCATGAATTGCGAAAGTTGCCAGGCCTGAAAATGCTTGCGCACATGGGCCTTCTCCTTGCGCGACATTTTTTCAAATTGTGCCATGCCATTGATCGGCAGCATCTCGTCGGGCAATTGTTCGGGATTGTCTTCGTCAAGTTCCTGAGACCAGTCGATGCGCGTATTGGCATCCCACTGCATCTCGATACCCTTGCGGTAGAGCCCCATCATGGCGGTGCGCTCAGGGTCATATTTCCAGTTGAAGGTCGCATCAAAACCCTGCGGCACCGACCAATGGCTGCCTTCCAACTCAATTGCATATTCTTTGGAAAAACTCATGCGGCTCTCCTCCCAAAAATCCGCTAATACGGAGTAATACTCCGCATTCCTGAGGAAGCCTACACCTTGAAGGGTTTTTGTAAAGCCTCCGGAAAAAACCTCCGAAAAGAGCGGTTTTGCAAAAAAAGAGGCTAATCGCTGGTGAGGTAAAACTCGTCCGGCGACTGGAGAAGGGCAGCTTCGGCGGAATCGTTGAGTTCCTCCTCGCTTCCGGCCACCTCAAGCAGCCGTCCCACGTCAATAATCGCCACTTCGCGATAGCGCCACGCCAGAATGCCCTGACGGACAAACCAGGTGATCTCCTTGTTGACGTTCTGCCGCGTCACGCCGAGCAACCCCGCAAGGTCTTCCTGCGAGATCTTGAACGGCAAATCGGCATTGCCGCTGCCCTCTTGCAGTTTTTCACGCGCCAGATAGGCGAGAATTTTCGCCACATTGCCCCGCATGCTGTTCAGCGCCTGCATTTCGATGCGGTTGTAATCGACGCGCGTCCGGCGCGACATGGTCGCCAGAACACTGAGCGCCAAAGCAGGATACCGGCGGAGCGCGTCGAGAAAGGCAGCCCCCGGAACAAAGACCGCGCTCACCGCGCCACGCGCAACAATATCAAGCGCAACGGGCGCACCGTCGAAAACAGGCAGAAAGGCCGTCAGCTGTCCGGGCATCTGATAGGAATAGACAATGCGCTTGCCGTTCGCCCAATTGCGGCTGGTCTCAAGACAGCCCGTCGCAATGATCCAGAAGCCTCCCACCGACGCGGCGTCATCACCGAACCTGGCGAGAGTTTCCCCGTCGGCGAAATGTTGTAACTCACAGGCGTCATAGACGAGGTCGACCGCCTCCTTGTCGCAATCGGCAAACAGACGCGTATGTACTAGAACGGACCGGATAATGTCCGCTTGACTCTGCTCTCTCATCACTCAACGCCCCCGCATTGATCGAATATGCGCCAACACCGCATACGCGATATCGTCGCCCCCGAAATAGTGTCCGGGCTGCAGAGCCAATTGTCAAAACGCTGACAGACAAATATTGGAAATAGTTTTTATGCTGCCGTCATTCGTGACGCACACACCCTCCGGTTGATTGAAACCCGACCGGCCGGAAGCCGAACCGTGTTCAGTCGCTTGTACGAAAAGCCTTGGGCGGAGGCGCAAAGAGTGTCGCCTGCGCCGCTTCGCTGAGCGGCTCCTCCCCGCCCGCGACGTCAATCAGACGATCAGGATCAACAACCGAGACGCCGCGATAGCGCCGCGCAAGAATGCCCTCGCGGATAAACCAGCTGATCTCTTTGTTGACGTTCTGGCGCGTCACGCCGAGCAAACCGGCAATATCCTCCTGCGAAATTTTGAACGGCACAGCGACTTCGCCATCCTGTATCGACAGCGCCTCGCGCGAAAGGAAGAGCAGCATTTTTGCAATGATGGCGCGCATCGAATTGAGGGACAGCATCTCAATGCGTTCATAATCCAGACGCGCACGCCGCGCCATCAGCGCCAGCATGCCGAGAGATAGCGAAGGATGCAGCCGGATAGCGGCGAGAAATTCGTTGCGCGGCAGAAAGACCGCGACCGTATCGCCGCGCGCCATGACATCAAGCGAAAGCGGCAGCCCGTCAAGCGTAGGAACAATGCCGACCAACTGACCCGACATCTGATAGCCGAAAACGACGCGCTTACCGCTTGCCCATATGCGGCTGGTCTCAAGACAGCCCGACGCAACAACCCACAAGCCGGTCGCCTTTGGTGTTTCGTCGCGGCAGGCCGCAACAATTTCCCCATCGGAAAAATATTGAAGCGCACCGACCTCGCACAAACTGTCAAGCGCGTCCGGGTCACTGTCTGCAAAGAGACGCGTGCGCTCAAGAACAGACCGTATGATGTCAGACTGATTTTTCTCATTCACGACGCACCGCCCCCCAGCGTGATCGAATGCCCGCACAGATACCCGTTCAGGCAGGTCTGCAACGTTCTATGCCGCCGCAAAATATACTGTTGCGTCACCCTGAACTGTCGGGAAGCCGACAATCAGGTTGGAAAGTTGTTTTTATCTTTTAATTTATTTGAATCAGAAAATGTTCCGAACAGTTGTTCAAACTGGCTGGCGGCATTTCTGTTTCATTGACGTTGCGTGAAACGGCATCGCGATTGCGGCAACAACGCAACAGTCCGGACAAAACTCCCGATACTGAAAATACATTTCCGACTTCGGCTCGAAATGTAAAAACGCCGACAGACGTACAGCTCTCATTAACCTTAGCGTTCCTCCGTACAAAGACGGGGGAGTCGGACGGATGGTTTGAACGCAAACCATCCGGCAGGTTTCGTATGCCTTCCTCAATCTCGAACAAGAAGACATTGGCCGACGATCACATGATTGCCGGATAGGCGGATTTTATCCAAAGCTCAATACACACGGGGGTTACACATGTTTGGACAATCGAATAGCCGCATCGGGCGGCAAACCGGAGACACGTTTCCGACATCGACGGTATCGCTGCGCCGCGCGCTCGGCGTCGGTGTGCTGACAGGCTTTTTGTGGGCGCTCGCCACTGCCGTCACACCGCAACAGGCACTGGCCGCAGGCGGCTGCGATACGGTCACCTCAGGCACCAACACATTCACAGGCAGCAGTCGCGATTGCGTCGACAGCGGCATCGGCGGCGCGACCGGCGATGTCGACCTTATTCTTCAGGGATCGCTCGTCGGGCCCGATGGCATTTCACTTTACGACCAGAACACCACGACCGGCGAATTGCCCTACGACTTTCATATCTCAATCACAAATAATTTCGGCGCTCCGGCCGCCGCCGTCGTAAACGACTTCGGCACGGCGATCACCTTGTCCAGCACGGGCTGGGTCACGGGCCTGAACTATCGCGGCCCTGGCACATTGAGCGTCGCCACTCAGATTGGCGGCGACATCCACGGCACCGGCGGCGCGATTGACGCCACCGGCGCTTCCTTCTCGCTCGTGAATACAGGCGCGGACATCACCGGCGACCTTGCCTTCTTCGGCAGCAACGCCGTCATCAACGTCAATGTGGTCGGCGACGTCAACATCCAGAATAGCGGTGGCAGCATCGCCTATTCAGGTGGTCTCAGCCCCTCCGGCCTCGCCATCGACATCGAATCTGCCAGCACTGTCACCGTCAACAATGGCGGCACCATCTTTGGCCGCATCGATTTCTCAGGCGGCGCAACATCGACTTTCACCAACACCAGCAGCAACACCTGGACAACAACGGGCGTCAACAATTTCACGCTGGGCGCAGACACGCTCACCAACACATCGACAGGCCGCATCGAGGCACTCGATACAACCTCGTTCAATTTCTACAATGGACTTTCCGGCACCGACACGGTGAGCAACGCCGGTGAAATTCGCCTCATCGCCGATCTCGATCCATTGGCCTTTGCGAGCTTCACCGATCTCGAACTCTTCGAAAACAGCGGCCTCATCAACATGCACACGGGCAGCACCTCAGCCGGCGATGCAATCAGCATCGACGGTGCCTATGTCGCCTCGGGCCTCGCCTCGCTCGCCGTCGATTCACGTCTCGGCGGCCTCGCGTCGGGTTTCACCTGCGGCGGACGCTCAGACTGCCTGTCAATCGCTTCAAGCACGGGCGTGACCGGCGTGATCGTCACCGACACCGTCGCGCAAAACAAAGCCTCCTACAATCCGCTCGGCATTCTCGTGGTCGACGGATCTTCGGCCCTTGGCCACTTCATTCTTGATCCCGCCTCGGATTACTACGCGGCGAGCCACATCTACGAAACAACGACGGCCTCGCGTCGCAATGTGCTCGACAAAGGTCTCTTCTTTTATGACCTGCTCTACACACCGGCTTCCAGCCAGCATCGCCTCTACGGCGTGCCGGACGCGGAAGCATTCGAGCTGACGCGACTTGAAACGGCGGCCCAAAGCGTCTGGTACTCGACTTCGCCCTGGCTCGACCGTCAGGCCGATCTGCGCGACACGCTGGCCGCAGGCGGCAGCGTCACACCGGGCTTCTGGCTGAAGGCTCTCGGCAGCTGGGCCTCGCGCGACAGCACCGACGCCTTTGGCATCGCCGGTTACAACTTCACCTACGACATCGACTACGACCAGAACACCTATGGCACGGTCGCGGGCTTCGATGTCGGCGGCGAAGGCGTCTTCGGCAAACAAGACGCGATCCTTGTCGGTCTCTCCGGCGGTTACGTCAGTTCCGATGTCGACTTCAACTCCCCGACCAACGCGACCTTCGAGGGTGCAGTGGCCGGCCTCTATGCGACCTACCTGAACGGCGGCTTCTATGTCGACGTAACGGCTAAGGGAAACCTGCTGAAGATGGACTATTCCGCCCCGACGCTGGCTGGCTTCTCTGCAAGCCCGAACGTCAGAACCTATGGCGGACAGATCGACACCGGCTGGCGCTTCGGCGAAAGCCTCTTCGTCGAACCTCTGGCAACACTTGCTTACGCCAGAACCTCGATTGATAGCTTCACCGTGCTCGGAACCGACGTCGACTTCGAAGACGCCGACACTCTGCGCGGCAGCCTCGGCCTCCGCATCGGCGGCCAGACAAAGGTCTCACAAGGCACGCTGGTCTCGGCCTCGCTCACAGGCCGTGTCTGGAACGAGTTCGAAGGCAAGAACAACGTCGCCTTCCATAGCGAAGGACCTGACCTCGTTCTGGACGATGATTTTGGCGGTGCCTACAGCGAAATCGGTGGAAGCATCAACGTGATCGGCACCGAAAGCGGCTGGTCCGGCTTCATTAACGGCGGAACGAAGTTCAAGAACGATTACACAGACACGAGCGTCAAGGTGGGTCTCCGCCTGCAGTTTTAGAACCCGTGAAACTGCAATCCTTGGGGAGAAAGAACGGGCCGGTCGCAAGACCGGCCCGTTCGATTTTCAGATTTACTGCCGGAGTTTAGCCCTTTTCCGTCTTCCGCCGGTTTTGCTGCGCTGCAAAAAATCCTTGCTTCAGACGCGGCCTGCGCTAATGATCTGGCCAATTACTCGGGGGAATTCAGTTCACA
The DNA here is from genome assembly GCA_030645235.1 of Parvibaculum sp. Classification (GTDB taxonomy): domain Bacteria; phylum Pseudomonadota; class Alphaproteobacteria; order Parvibaculales; family Parvibaculaceae; genus Parvibaculum. The sequence goes on from JAUSMV010000008.1 coordinate 146,049, forward strand.
CAGACCGGGCAACGCGGAACACGCTCGGGGAGAGCCGTTTCGCAACGCCCTGCATCTAAAAAAGGCCCGCAGGCATCGCTTGCAAAGGTTAAGGTAAGCAATGGCAAAGAACGATAATACGGCGGCGGCAGTCGCGAGCGCCCCTCTCAAAGACCTCTACGAGGTCGGTGAAATCCCGCCTTTGGGCCATGTGCCTGCCAAAATGTATGCTTGGGCCATTCGCCGCGAACGTCAGGGTCCGCCCGAACAGGCCATGCAGGTTGAAGTCGTGCCCACATGGGAACTCGACAGCCATGACGTGCTCGTTCTCGTGATGGCCGCAGGCGTCAATTACAACGGCGTCTGGGCAGCTCTCGGCACACCCATTTCCGTCTTTGACGTCCACAAAATCCCCTATCACATCGCAGGCTCCGACGCGTCGGGCATCGTCTATGCGGTCGGCTCAAAGGTCACGCGCTGGAAAGTGGGCGACGAAGTCGTCATCCATTGCAATCAGGACGATCACGACGACGAAGAAACAAACGGCGGCGATCCGATGTTCTCGCCCTCACAACGCATCTGGGGCTATGAGACGCCGGACGGATCATTCGCGCAGTTCGCACGCGTCCAGTCACAGCAATTGATGAAGCGCCCGCGCCATCTCACATGGGAAGAGAGCGCCTGCTACACGCTGACGCTCGCCACCGCTTACCGCATGCTTTTCGGCCATCGCCCGCATGTGCTCCAGCCCGGCCAGAACGTGCTTGTCTGGGGCGCCTCAGGTGGTCTCGGCTCATTTGCCGTGCAGCTTTGCGCCACAGCGGGGGCGAACGCCATCGGCGTCATATCGGATGAGAGCAAACGCGAATACGTAATGTCGCTCGGTGCCAAAGGCGTCATCAACCGCAAGGATTTCACCTGTTGGGGCCAACTCCCCAAAGTGAACTCGGCTGAGTTCAACGACTTCATGAAAGAAGCGCGCAAATTCGGCAAGGCGATCTGGGACATCACCGGCAAGGGCATCGACCCCGATATCGTGTTTGAGCATCCCGGTGAGGCCACCTTCCCCGTCTCCTGCATGGTCGCCAAGCGCGGCGGCATGGTTGTCTTCTGCGCGGGCACATCAGGCTTCAACATCACGTTTGATGCGCGTTTCGTCTGGATGCGCCAGAAGCGTATTCAGGGCTCGCACTTTGCGCATTTGCAGCAGGCGTCCGCCGCCAACCAGCTCGTGATCGACCGCCGCATTGATCCGGGCCTCAGTGAAGTCTTCGCCTGGAGCGACATTCCGCTCGCGCATATGAAGATGTGGCGCAACGAACATCTGCCCGGCAACATGGCGGTCCTCGTCTCCGCCGCGCGCCCCGGCCTTCGCACCATCGAAGACGCGATCGAGGCAGGCAACGGCAACTGAGGTCACGGCTCTGAAATGACAAACCCCCGGCCAATTTTGGCCGGGGGTTTTCATTTACATAAGCGTCCCTGCTACATAAGCGTCAATACGCCTTGGACACAGACATAGAACCCGACGCCGATCACCACAAAGGCAAACAGACGCGACAACAGCTGCTTTTTGGTCGCGAGCCTGCGCGACAGGATCGTGCCGACAAAGGCACCCACCGCACCGCCCGCCAGCATCAGCGCGGCAATCCGCCAATCAACAAAATCTGATATGGCATAGCTCGAAGCGGTCGCGGCCCCGAAGGCAGAAACAGAAACAAGCGATGAGCCGACCGCGTATAAGATGGGCATATTCGTTGCGCTGATGAGCCCCGGCACGATGAGGAAGCCACCGCCAATGCCAAAAAACCCAGAGAGCAAACCCACACCCAGTCCATAGCCGATCAGGGATGGCAGCAAGCGCCGCGCCGTCGATGAATCGAGATGAACATTGGGATCTCCCCCGTCGCCCTTGCGCCACAGCATCGACAATCCGATGGCAATCATCAGCAGACCAAACAAGGTGAGAAGCACATCGCCGTCCATCATCTGACCGGCCATGGCACCGATCAATGCGCCCGCAATGCCGGATACGGCAAAGACAATCGCACAGGGCCATTTGATTGTATGAGCCCGTGCATGAAAAATGGCGCCCACAGCGGCGTTGGCCGCAACCGCCACAGCACTTGTGCCGATCGCGATATGTGCGGATGAAACGCCGACCACATAAACAAGCAGCGGCACGGCCAGGATAGACCCGCCGCCGCCGATGAGGCCGAGCGTCAGCCCGACAAGAGCACCTGAGGCCAAAGCCAGAATGTCAGTGATCGGCATAATGCACGTCCTCAGATGGCAGCGCGTCTGTTCCAGGGCATAAGGGCCAGAAGGTTTGCCATGCCGCAATAACCGGTCGCACCGGCAAAAACGAGACCCGCACCCACGAAAGCGGACAAGGCGTAAAAGCCCGGATGAACGACCGCGCCGAGCGCGACACCCGTCACAACCAGAGACCCTGCCGCAATCTGCACCTGACGCATGATCTCTATCGGTTTGGATTTATCGGTCTCAACACCGAGCCCGGCCGCTTTCCAGCCTTCAATGCCACCCGTCATAATATGAGCTTCGCAGGTCTGTGCGGGCAGCTTATCCGCATTGGCCGCAGTGCGCATGCCCGACTTGCAATGATAGATGACAATGTCACCGGGCTTATGCGCGGGAGACTGGCCAATGGATGTGAGCGGCGCATTGCGCGCACCCTTGATATGCTCACGCGCAAATTCATCGGGTTCGCGAATATCAACAACGACCGCGCCCTGATCGATCAGCTTTTTCGCCTCAAGCGGCGTCAACGTATTCATAGCCATCTTCTTCTCCTGTCTTTGCCTCGCAACGAAACGTCACGGGCAATAAATCTCTTTCAACACCTTCAATATCTTCGCGGCTTTGGGGTCACTGATCCGGTAAAACACCTGCAACCCTTCCTTACGGGCCTCAATCAAGCCATCATCGCGCAACTTGGCGAGATGCTGCGACAGAGCCGACATGCCAAGGTCAACTTCTGCGGCCAATTCGCCCACACTTGCCTCGCCCTCCATCACCAGCGTGCAGAGGATCAGCAAGCGCTTCTCATTACCCATTAAACGCAGCATGACCGCTGCCTCACCGGCACTTTCAGCCAGACGAGCCATATCGCTCTTTGCCACTTTCACTGCCCTGCTCACATTCACCTCGGATTTATCACGACATCTATATTTTAGGTATTGCTAATTTAGTAATTGCTAATATATATGTCAAGACATAATCAAAGGAGCCAAGACAATGACCAATGACAGCAGCCCACTGATTCAGGCCTTTTTTGACGAGGCAACCTTTACCGCGAGCTATCTGGTGATTGATCCGGCAACGCGCGAGGCGGCGATCATCGACAGCGTGCTCGACTATGATCCGAAGTCAGGCAAGATCTCGACCGCGAATGCGGACAAATTGCTGGCAGCCGTTGCCAAAGAAAAAGTGACGGTCCGGTGGATACTTGAAACGCACGCTCATGCCGATCACCTGACAGCGGCGCAATATCTGAAAACCAAAACAGGGGCGAAGCTTGGCATCGGCGCGCATATCACCGACGTTCAGGCGATCTTCGAACCTGTCTTTGATCTCGACACCGCCGCAAAGGAGAACGGTGAATTCGACCATCGTTTTACCGATGGTGAAAAATTCAAAATCGGCAATCTCACGGTTGAAGTGATCGCCACACCGGGCCACACACCGGCTTGCGTCTCCTACAAAATCGATGACGCGGTCTTTGTCGGCGACACGCTCTTCATGCCAGACTACGGCACCGCCCGCGCCGACTTTCCCGGCGGGGATGCCCATGCGCTCTATCGCTCGATCCAGCGCCTGCTCTCATTGCCGGACGAAACACGGCTCTTCATGTGCCATGACTATAAGGCCCCCGGACGCGATGAATTTGTCTGGGAGACAAGTGTGGGCGAAGAGCGCCAGCACAATGTCCATGTCCATCAGGGCGTGACAGAGAGCGAATTTGTCACCATGCGTCAGGCCCGCGACAAAACACTCGCGGCGCCTGTCCTGCTCCTGCCGTCCATTCAGGTCAATATCCATGCAGGCCATTTGCCGCGGGCGTCAGACAATGGCCGGCGCTATCTCAAAATTCCGCTGACGCTCGACGAAAAAGCGGGTGCGGTGCTTTAACACCGCACCCGCTTTAAATGCGCCTTATTGTCAATGCGCGTGATGCGCTTTGGCGTGATCATCATGCGCGGGCTCTGCATGATGCCCGTGATCATCATGCCCATGCTCTTCATGGGCAGGCTCCGCATGTACCGCATGAGGCTCTTCGCCATGCGGCGCGTGCCCGTGATCATCATGCCCGTGTGCCGGTTCTTCATGTGCCGGTTCTTCATGAGCATGTTCTTCATGCGCATGCGCTTCATGCACCGGCTCGGCGTGAACAGGCGCAGCATCATGCCCGTGATCATCATGCGCGGGTTCTTCATGTGCCACGGCCGCCGCCACCGGCGCACTGAGCGCGGCGGCATGGACCGCGTCCTGCGCCAGATCTTTTTTGCGGAAATTGATAAACCCGTCCAGCGCGAAAAAATCATCCTTGAGCCAGACAATCAGCGACAGCGCCAGCAAGGCCAGCGCGATGCTCGGCAGCAGCAATGTCGCCGAGGCCACGCCGCTCGCAAGCTCGACCGGCAGCACCACATTGACGCGGGCCAGAGCCACCGCCGCCACCAGCAAAACAATAAACTGAACGCTGTAGGAGAAGGTCTTGAGAAAACCCAAAATCACAAAGACGCCGAGCACCGCGCCCAAAGCCGCCAGCCCGTGCTGCGCGACAGGTGTGCTCGCATAGCCCATATAAAGCTGATCGGACACCTGAATGGCCGCAGGCGTATCGAGCACCTTCGCTGCCGACCAGGCGATGAGTGAGGCACCCGTCACAATCCGCACAAGAAACAAAACAAACGCCTTCATATCACCCCCCGATGACAATGAGATTTTTCCGCAAGCCGCATGTTGAGGGCATCGCCGCCATTTCACCAAGCGAAGATTTGATGAAATCATCTGTTTGCGGAAAAAAAATTTCAGACAAAACGCACCTGCCCGGATTTTGCACATCACGCTGAACACGCGCAGGGCAGATTGCCTAGATGTAACGCAATGCAAAGGCGTACGCCCCCGCACGCCGCCCGGATCAGCCCTCAACCTGCGGCCATTTGCATAAGCCCGCGCGACCTGTTCGCAGGCGCTCCATGTGCTATAAAGCGCAGACCTGCCTCCAAAACTCAGCTATTTGCCTCATCCGGCACCCAACGACGAGTGATCCATGACCCTGACGACCGCCCCCCTGACCACTGGCGCGTTTCTTCCCCTCGCCGCCAGGGCTTTGAGCGCCGCCGAAACGCTGCTCGCCCATGCCCGCAGCGCCGTCAGCGCCAAAGTGAGCAAAGACGGTCGCGTCTCACCGGCGCTGCTGGAGCGCGAGCAATTCGCCGCGCATGGCTTTGGCTGGATGGCGACCTATGTGGAAGCGCTGCGGCAATTGCTGGTCTATGCAACCCGCATGGAAGGTGACGGCCGCCTGGGCGAAATGGAGCGTTTGATTGTGACGCTCGGCTTTGGCGAATATCTCAGCCAGCTCTCAGGCGGCATACCGATGAGCCAGGGCGAAATCATCCGCCCGCGCGATCTCGGCGTCTCCGAAGACGCAGAACTCGCCTTCGCCACACCCGAAGTTAAAACGCTGATTGCATCGGGCAACACAACAGAGGCGCGCGCCCGCCTTGCCGAACTCATTGCCGCCAACGCCGGGGCCGCCACCTTTGGTGATGCAGGCCTTGAGGACACATACAACGCCATCCGCGACCAGATGCGCCGCTTTGCCGATGCCGAAGTCATCCCCCATGCCCATGACTGGCATTTGAAAGACGAATATATCCCGATGGCCACCGTCAAGCAGATGGCAGACCTCGGTGTTTTCGGCCTCACCATCCCCGAAGAATTCGGCGGGCTGGGATTGGGCAAAGAATCCATGTGCGTCGTCTCAGAAGAACTGAGCCGCGGCTATATCGGCGTCGGCTCATTGAGCACACGCTCGGAAATCGCAGCCGAACTCATTCTCGGCGGCGGCACCAGCGAACAGAAGGCCAAATGGCTGCCGAAAATCGCATCCGGCGAAACACTGCCCACCGCCGTTTTCACCGAACCCAATACGGGCTCGGATCTCGCGAGCCTCAAGACACGCGGCCGCCGCGAAGGCGACGTCTATAAAGTCACCGGCAACAAGACATGGATCACGCATGCCGCGCGCGCCGATGTGATGACGCTCCTTTGCCGCACCAATGATGAGCCGGGCTATAAAGGCCTGTCATTGCTGCTGGCTGAAAAGCCGCGCGGTGATGATGCCGTGCCCTTCCCCGCTGAAGGCATGACCGGCGGCGAGATCGAAGTGCTCGGCTATCGCGGCATGAAGGAATTTGAAATCGGCTTTGATAATTTCGAAGTCAAAGCGGAAAACCTGCTCGGCGGCGTCGAAGGTCAGGGCTTCAAGCAGTTGATGCAGACTTTTGAAAGCGCGCGCATCCAGACAGCCGCCCGCGCCATCGGCGTCGCGCAATCTGCCCTTGAACTCGGATTGTCCTACGCGCAGGAACGCATCCAGTTTGGCCAGCCGATTTTCAATTTCCCGCGCGTGTCGGGCAAACTCGTGATGATGGCCGTCGAAATCATGATCGCGCGCCAGCTCACCTATCATGCCGCCCGCGAAAAAGACGAAGGCCGCCGCTGCGACCTTGAAGCGGGCATGGCAAAACTTCTCGCCGCCCGCATCGCCTGGGCCGCCGCCGACAATGCGCTGCAAATCCACGGCGGCAACGGCTTTGCACTCGAATATAAAATCAGCCGCGTGCTCTGCGACGCGCGCATCCTCAACATTTTTGAAGGGGCCGCCGAAATTCAGGCGCAGGTGATCGCCCGCCGCCTTCTGGAAGGGGCCAACTGACCATGGAAACGCTCGTCACCTATCTCGGCCCGATCCTGATGGCCGCCGTCCTCATCGTGCTCGTGCTGGGCCTGCTCAACATGGCCAAGGGCGGCTCGGCCTCGAAATCGCAAACCTTCATGCGCTGGCGCGTCGGTCTGCAATTCATCGCCGTCATCCTGCTGATGACCGCCCTCTACCTCACCTCCCGCTGACAGACCCCGTTAACAAACCCAAAGCATAGTGTGGCGGTAAATCAGCAACACTGAGCCATATTTGCTGCAAAATGCATGTTTTTCGTGGTCTGTTCATCTCTGCTGGCTAAAGTGAGCCTGTGTATTTGACCAATACGCATGAGATGAGTGGGCATCTAAGGGGGTAATCTTGTCAGTGTTTAAAACAAAACTGGCTGCGTCAGCAGCCATGGTGACTTTTGTGCTTTGCGCTCCGGCTTTTGCGGCAGACGAGGGCGAGGCCGGCAAAGGCGGCTTCATCAACGAAATCCGTATGGGTCTCTATGACCACAACACGGATTTGATGGGCTCCAGACACGAAACCAGCAAACCGGACGTCAATCTTGAAGTCCTGTTCAATGGCCCGTCATGGCTGCAATGGATGGCCGAGCCTCGCATCCATCTCGGGACAAACCTCAATACAGGCAGCGGCACCTCAAGCGCCTATACGGGCCTTGTCTGGGACTTCAATCTCACCGACAGCCTCTTCATCGAAGGCAGCTTTGGCGCCGCCATCCATGACGGCAAGACCGATCGCGAAACACCCAACAATCTCGATCTCGGTTGCCGTGTACTGTTCCACGAAAACGCCTCCATCGGCTACCGCATCACGCCCAACACGAGCGTGATGGTCTCCGTCGATCACATGTCGAGCGCTGCTTTGTGCAACCCCAATCCCGGCCTGACCGATGTGGGCGTGCGTCTGGGTTATTCGTTCTGAACGACACTTGATGCAACTCTGATTTTGAAGGGCGCTCCATGGGGGCGCCCTTTCCACATCTGTTCATTAATCAGGCAGTCCGAAGCATATTTGGTTGCAATCGGATCGCTTCGCTCATTTGCCGTTTGCCACAGCCGGTCACACCGCTATCCTCCCCCCTTCTGCAGCCCAAGAGGAGATGCGCCATGACGACAGCTTCACTCGCCATTTCGACCCGGGAGCTGCCAAAAAAATCCGTGACCATTTCCGGCCGCTCCATGGCCTATAGCGAGATGGGTCCAAAGGATAAAAACGCCGACCCGATCGTGTTTCTGCATGGCAATCCGACATCGTCCTATCTCTGGCGCAATGTGATGCCGCATTTAAAAGATCAGGGACGCTGCATCGCGCCTGATCTCATCGGCATGGGCGACAGCGACAAACTCGAACCCTCAGGGCCGGAACGCTACACCTTCCGCGAACACCGCCGCTTTCTGGATTCATTTCTCGAAGTCATGGGGATCGAGAAAAACGTGACCCTCGTCATCCATGACTGGGGCTCGGCTTTGGGCTTTGACTGGGCCAACCGCAACCGCACCAAGGTCAAAGGCATCGCCTATATGGAAGGCATCGTGCGCCCGCTCACTTGGGATGAATGGTCGCCCGCCGCGCGGCGCATCTTTGAAGGCTTCCGCTCAGACGAAGGCGAAAAAATGATCCTCGAAAAAAACCTCTTCATTGAAGCGGTTTTACCGGGATCCATCCTGCGCAAGCTCTCAGATGAGGAAATGGAGGTCTATCGCCGCCCCTTCAAAGAGGCAGGCGAGGACCGCCGCCCCACACTCTCATGGCCGCGCCAGATCCCGCTTGATGGCACGCCCGCCGATGTTGTGGAACTGGTGCAATCCTATGCCGACTGGATGACCGCAAACGATCTGCCCAAACTTTTCATCAATGCCGACCCCGGCGCGATCCTGATTGGCGCGCAGCGCGAATTTTGCCGTTCATGGAAAAACCAGACGGAAGTCACCGTCAAAGGCAATCACTTCCTGCAGGAAGACAGTCCGCATGAAATCGGCGAAGCCATAGCGCGCTGGCATCAAACCTTCACGTAAATAGCCGAACCTTCACTTGAATAGCCAAACCTTCACTTGAACAACAAAGCCTTCACTGAAATAGACGTCAGCGGCGCCCGATGGCATCATCACATCGGCGGACACAAAATGAATTTGAGGAAAGAGACGATGCAACAATCTTATGATGGCGTAGCCAAGACCCTGCACTGGCTCATTGCGGTCCTTGCAATCCTGATGCTCTTTGGCGGCTTCACCTCTGAAAGCATTCCCAAAGAAGAACGCCTCGCCTTCTTCCAAACCCATTCCGGCATCGGCCTCATCATTCTGATCCTCATGCTCGCCCGTCTCATCTGGCGCAGGACACATCCCGTGCCCGCTTTGCCCGCAGACTTACCGCGCTGGCAGCAGATTGCGGCCAAAGCCTCGCATCACGGCCTCTATTTCCTCATCATCCTTCAGCCCCTTCTGGGTCTGATGATCTCAACCACATCGAAGTTCAATCTCCACGCTTTCGGCCTGCTGCCTTTGCAGATCGCACCCAACGAAATGATCCACGGCATCGGTGAGACGCTGCATGGCCTCAACGCCTTTCTCATTACGGCGATCATCGGCCTTCACATTCTGGCCGCGCTCTATCATCATTTCATCCGTCGCGACAATGTATTGAAACGCATGTTGCCGTTCACCAAAGCCTGACACATCGATGGTTACGCTCAATAAAATCTACACCCGCACCGGCGACAAGGGCACAACGGCGCTCGCCACCGGCGAACGTGTGCCCAAACACGTGCTGCGCATCGAAAGCTACGGCACTGTCGATGAGACAAACGCGACGGTTGGCCTCGTCCGTCTTCACACCAAAGACGATCCCGTCCTCGACGCCATGCTCGCCCGCATCCAGAACGACCTTTTCGATCTGGGTGCGGACCTCGCCACACCGGGCAAGACCGCTGCCGAGCTTGGTTATGAGCCTTTGCGCATCGTGGAGGCTCAGGCGACCCGCCTTGAAACCGAGATCGACATGCTCAACGCCAATCTCGCACCCTTGCGCTCCTTCGTCCTGCCGGGCGGAACGGCAGCGGCAGCCAGCCTCCACCTCGCGCGCACCGTCTCGCGCCGCGCTGAACGACTGATGACGGCCCTGAACGAGGCCGACGAAGCAGGCGTCAGCGAGGCCGCCCTCAAATACATCAACCGCCTGTCGGACTTCTTCTTCGTCGCGGCCCGCTACGCCAATTGGGCACCCGACGGAAAGGGTCAGGGCGATGTCCTTTGGGTGCCCGGCGCCAATCGCTAAACCCCGCCCGAATCCTGATGTTTCCGCCCTGTTCAGGCCTGACCGCGACGGCGTGTCTCACGCACAGGCGGATCAGCCCCAATGCGTTGACAGGGGCTCCCACCGGTTCTAGGTTGCCGCACCGCAAACAGGGCCACTGAACTCCAATTCGGCGTGACCGGCCCCTAGTCAGCGCCCAAAAAACGCCGCGCGAGGGAGCTCATCTCCATGAAAGTTATCGTCCCGATTAAGCGGGTGGTCGATTATAACGTCAAAATCCGTGTGAAATCGGATCAGACAGGCGTCGATCTCGCTAACGTCAAAATGTCCATGAACCCGTTCGACGAAATCGCCATCGAAGAGGCCGTTCGTCTGAAGGAACAGGGCAAGGTCACTGAAGTGATCGCCGTTTCGATCGGTGCCGCTCAGGCCACCGAAACGATCCGCACCGCCCTCGCGATGGGTGCCGACCGCGGCATTCTCGTGAAAACCGACGATACGGTCGAACCGATCAACGTCGCCAAAATCCTCAAAGCCATCATCGACGCCGAAAAGCCCGACCTTGCCATTCTCGGCAAGCAGGCCATCGACGATGATTGCAATCAGACAGGCCAGATGCTCGCAGCCCTTCTGGGCTGGGCGCAGGGCACGTTTGCCTCCAAAGTTGAATTCGACGGCGACAAGCTCCTGCTGACGCGCGAAATCGACGGCGGCTTGCAGACCCTGAAGCTCAACATGCCTGCCGTCATCACCACTGACCTTCGTCTGAACGAGCCGCGTTACGCCTCGCTGCCGAACATCATGAAGGCCAAGAAGAAGCCGATTGACGAAAAGACGCCCGCTGATTACGGCGTCACGCTCAAGACGCATCTTGAAGTGCTGAAAGTCACCGAACCGCCCGTGCGCTCCGCCGGTATCAAGGTTGAATCGGTTGAACAGCTCGTCTCCAAACTCAAAGAAGCGGGAGTGATCGGATGACCACATTAGTCATTGCTGAACACAATCGGGTCAAACTCAACGACGCGACCGCCAAGACCGTCACAGCCGCTGGTAAAATCGGCGGCGACGTGCATCTCCTCGTCATCGGTCAGAACGTCGATGCCGTGGCGCAGGCCGCCGCCAAGATCGACGGTGTGGCCAAAGTCCTCGTCGCCGACGATGCGCTCTACGCGCATCCCATCGCCGAGACGCTTGCCGCTCTCGTCGTCGGTCTTGCAGGCTCTTATGACGCCATCGTCTCGCCCGCGACCACCATCGGCAAAAACTTCATGCCGCGCGTGGCAGCCCTCCTCGACGTCGCTCAGATCTCGGAAATCTCTGCCGTTCATGGCGCGGACACGTTTGAGCGTCCGATCTATGCCGGCAATGCGATCCAGACCGTGAAGTCATCGGATGCCAAGAAAGTCATCACAGTCCGCACCACGGCCTTTGCCGCTGCCGGTCTTAATGGCTCTGCCCCTGTCGAAAAAATCAGTGCGGGTGCCAATCCGGCTCTGTCCGAATGGGTCTCTGAAAACCTCACGAAATCCGACCGTCCCGAACTCACCTCTGCCAAGATCATCGTGTCGGGTGGCCGTGGCATGCAGTCGGGCGACAACTTCCACATGCTCGATAAGATCGCAGACAAGCTCGGTGCCGCCGTCGGTGCCTCGCGCGCTGCGGTGGACGCGGGCTTCGTGCCCAATGACTATCAGGTCGGTCAGACCGGCAAGGTCGTCGCGCCCGAACTCTATATCGCTGTCGGCATCTCCGGTGCCATTCAGCATCTGGCGGGCATGAAGGACTCAAAAGTCATCGTCGCCATCAACAAGGACGAAGAAGCCCCGATTTTCCAGGTGGCGGATTATGGCCTTGTCGCCGACCTCTTCACAGCCGTTCCCGAGCTCGAAGCCGAACTGACAAAGATCGGCCTCTAAGCTTGTGACACCGTCATAAGCAGAAACGGCGCTGTCGGGACTTCCCGCAGCGCCGTTTTTGTATCAACAGCTTCAATAACTTTGTGACTTCAACGACACAGGTTTAGTCTCGAAAACACAGGTACTTCGTGTAGTGTAAGCGGAACAGACATTCCGTCAGATGTGGGTGAAGACAAGATGGACATTCGCAAGGTCGGCGTTATTGGGGCCGGACAAATGGGCAACGGTATCGCGCATGTCTGCGCACTTGCAGGCTATGACGTCCTCCTCCATGACCTGACCCCCGAACGCATCGAAGCCGGCCTTGCCACCATCAACGGCAACATGACCCGTCAGGTCTCGTCGGGCCGTATCACCGCCGAAGAGCGCGACAAGGCGCTTGACCGCATTCAGCCCGCTATCGGCCTTGATGCCTTTGAAGCGACCGATCTCGTCATTGAAAGCGCCAGCGAAAACGAAGCAATCAAACGCAAAATTTTTGCCGACCTCTGTCCTCATCTGCGCTCAGACGCACTCATCGCCACCAACACCTCCTCCATTTCCATCACACGTCTTGCCGCCTCGACCGACCGTCCGGAAAAATTCATCGGTGTTCACTTCATGAACCCCGTGCCCGTCATGGAACTCGTCGAACTCGTGCGCGGCATCGCCACCGACGACGACACATTTGACAGCGTCCGCCTGATGGCCAAAAGCCTCGGCAAGAAAGTCGCCAACGCCGAAGACTTTCCCGCCTTCATCGTCAACCGCATCCTGCTCCCCATGATCAACGAAGCCGTTTACGTCCTTTATGAAGGCGTGGGCTCGGTTGAAAGCATCGACAAGGCCATGCGCCTTGGTGCCAACCATCCGATGGGTCCGTTGCAGCTCGCCGACTTCATCGGCCTCGATACCTGCCTGTCGATCATGCAGGTCTTGCATGATGGTCTTTCGGACTCGAAATACCGTCCCTGCCCGCTGCTCGTAAAGTATGTCGAAGCCGGTTGGCTCGGTCGCAAGACCGGTCGCGGCTTTTACGACTATCGCGGCGACAAGCCGGTGCCCACCCGCTGACAGACCGACGCGCTGAGCCTGAAAAGCGGGGATTGTTTATTGATCCCGACCCTAAAAAGAAATCCCCGGGCGGGGATTTCTGTTTTCTTGGCACTCATCGGGCCTCGACGAACTGACACACGATCTCGGCATGGAAACACTCGATCTCTTGCAAGAAATACGAGACAAACGTCGAGTGTCGATGATGTTTAAGGCTTGTTAATCCCCGGAACCACCGGCCTTGCGCGTGAGGGTCAGATCGCCCGAAAACGAGTCATAACTAAAACACATCCAGTTCATTAACCTTCCTCGGCCATGATTTAACTCAAGCAACAAGTCATTCCGAGGGAGAAATTGATGGGTCAGATCGCGCTCGAGTTTGACGGCGCCGCCAACGATTTCCGCTTTCTCAGCACGCCTCTGCATGCCGACGTGACTAAGCTCATCGCCTATTGGCATCTGAAACGCGGGCAGCGTTCCATGCCCGAACGTACCGACATCATCCCGCGCGAAATCATCACACTGCTGCCTTACATCGTCATCTATGACGTACTGGATGATGGCACTGACTTTCGCGTCCGCGTCTTCGGTACAGCGCTCGTGGAACTTGTCGGCGAAGAACGCACCGGCAAGCGCGTCTCCGAATTTGGGGACAACTGCAATCCGCCAACCAACGCGGAGATTGTCCGCCGTCGCTGGATGGACAGTTTGAGCGCCTCTTATGCGTCGGGCAATCCTGAATGCGTCACCGGCCTCATGTCGAGCTCACACCGCTCTTACATCGCATGGCACGGCGTCTCCTGCCCGATGGGTATTGAGGGTCAAAAACCCACCCAGATGCTCGGTCTCATGGTGCCCGAACTCTGACACCCGATTTGACGGCTTGCGCAATCAGCGCTTTGGCAGCATCCGAATTCCAATGGGCGGGGCCGACAATCCGCCCGATCTCATCGCCATTGGCCGCAATCAGCAGCGTCGTGGGCAAACCATAGCCCTTCACCTTGAAATTAGCCCCCGAAGTGGGGTCATTGTAGAGGGCAAGATGAGTGACCTTGATCTCCTTGAGGAAGGCGCGGGCCATCTCGAGCCCGTCTTTATCGACACTCAGCGCAAGCACCTGAAACTGGTCCGAGCCTATTGAGGCCTGCAACGCGTCCAGCGCAGGCATCTCCTCGCGACAGGGCACACACCACGTTGCCCAAAGGTTCAAAAGCACGACCTTGCCCCTGAAATCCGACAAGCGGACGGTTTTTCCGCTCTCATCCAGGAATTCAAGGTCAGCTACGGGTGCAGGCATCCCGTCAGGCCTGAAATTGGCCATCTCGCCGGTCGAAAAACCTGCGAGTGGCGAGACCTTTTGGGTGGTCTCGACGCCCTCACCCTTGAAGTATGGCAGGCCGATCAAGTATACCGCGCCCACAAGGATGAGACCTATTGTGGTCAAAATTGCGATAAGCTTCGGCTGCAACTGAAACATCGGGTCTCCCCCAAAGAGTAAGACGGGGCGTCCGGACACACGAGCCAGAGAACCCTAGATGAGCAACAAGATGTGGGGCGGCCGCTTCGGCGAGGGCCCCGACCGGATTATGGAGGAAATCAACGCCTCCATCGACTACGACCAACGTTTCTATGCCCAGGACATTGCTGGCTCGCAAGCGCATGCCCGCATGTTGGCCGCTCAGGGAATTATCTCAAGTGCCGATGCCGAGCAAATCGTCGCGGGCCTCGACGGTATCAAAGCCGATATGGATGTCGGCCAGTTCACGTTCAGCCGCGAACTTGAAGACATTCACATGAATGTCGAGGCACGGTTGGCCGATATCATCGGTGCCGCTGCCGGACGCCTGCACACCGCACGCTCTCGCAATGATCAGGTCGCCCTCGATTTTAAACTCTATATCCGCGACACGATTGACCATCTGAGCGAGCAACTCACTGCGTTCCAACTGGTGCTGATCGAAAAGGCGGAAGCAAACGCCGACACGATCATGCCGGGCTATACACATTTACAGACAGCCCAACCCGTCACCTTCGGTCATCACTGCATGGCCTATGTTGAAATGTTCGGCCGCGACCGTGGTCGTTTGGCCGATGCAAGGAACCGCCTCAATGAAAGCCCGCTCGGTGCAGCGGCACTCGCAGGCACATCCTTTCCCATCGACCGTCATATGACGGCGAAAGCACTCGGCTTTGACGGACCTACACGCAATTCATTGGATAGCGTGTCTGATCGCGACTTCGTGCTCGAAACCCTGTCAGCGGCGGCCATTACCGCGACGCATCTGTCGCGGCTCGCTGAAGAAATCGTCATCTGGTCAAATCCGGGTTTCAACTTCATCCGGCTCACCGACGGCTTCACATCCGGCTCATCCATCATGCCGCAAAAACGCAACCCCGATGCGGCCGAACTTGTGCGCGCCAAATCAGGCCGCGTCATCGGGGGGCTCACAACGCTCCTCATCGTGATGAAGGGTCTGCCGCTCGCCTATTCCAAGGACATGCAGGAAGACAAGGAAGCCGCTTTCGACGCGCTTGATGCGCTGTCACTGTCGCTTGCCGCCATGACCGGCATGATTGCGACCTTAACCGTCAACAAAGCCGAAATGCGCGCGGCTGCTTCGCGCGGCTTTGCAACCGCAACCGATCTCGCCGACTGGCTCGTCCGTGCGCTCGGTCTGCCGTTCCGCAAAGCCCATCACGTCACCGGTACGCTTGTCGGCATCGCCGAGAAAAAAGGCGTCGATCTTGATGCGCTCACCCTTGCCGAAATGCAGGCCGTTGAAGCAGGCATCACGGACGAGGTCTATTCTGTGCTGGGTGTCGATAATTCCGTGAAAAGTCGCGTGAGCTTTGGCGGCACCGCGCCCGACAATGTACGCGCCGCCTGTCTATGGTGGCGCAAAGAGCTTGGACGTTAAGCCCTACCTGACGCAGAATGATAACCTGACAACCCGCATCGCAGGACAAAAAGAGAGACGGCATGACAAAAAAATATACGATGGCGCTCACCGCTCTCGCGCTTGTTGCTGCCTTGAATGCGTGTGGCCGCAAGGGCGATCTTGAACCGCCACCCGGCATGAGTGCCGCTGAAGTCGCAGCACAGGAACAAGCCGCTGCCACACAACAGTCGAACTGCGTCACCCTCAACGAAGATGGCACAACCTATGCGCCGCCCGTTCCCATCGACGCCCACGGCACCGGCGGTTCGCAATCAGGCAACACGAACCTGATGGAAACCTACGACACCGAGCCGTGCAAATAGTATCTGCCGCCTTCCGGCCTCTTTACCCGAAAGCCTGACCCCAGATGAACCACTTTGAATATCGCGACGGCGTTCTCTGCGCTGAAGGGGTCAGCCTTGCCACGATAGCCGACGACATCGGCACGCCATTTTATTGCTATTCGTCAGCCACGCTTCGCCGCCATGCGCGCGTCTTCATGGACGCCTTCAAAGGCCAACCCGCGCGCCTTTGCTATTCGGTCAAAGCCAATTCCAATCTTGCCGTCATTGCCACGCTCGCTGCCGAAGGCGCGGGCGCTGACGTTGTCTCCGAAGGTGAACTCCGCCGCGCCATGGCCGCCGGCATCGCGCCTTCACAAATCGTCTTTTCCGGCGTCGGCAAAACCGCGCAGGAAATGGCTTATGCCCTTGAAGTCGGCATCGACCAATTCAATGTCGAAAGCGAACCTGAACTTGAATTGCTCGCCGAACTTGCGGCCGCGCGGGGTCTCGTCGCTAAAATCGCCATTCGCGTCAACCCTGACGTGGACGCCAAGACGCATGAAAAAATTGCGACCGGCAAAGCCGAAAACAAATTCGGCATCTCATGGAAGCATGCCCCCGCCGTTTATGCCCGCGCCGCCGAACTCAAATCAATCGCCGCCATCGGTATTGACGTCCATATCGGCTCACAGCTTACATCGCTCGATCCCTTTGAAGCTGCCTTTAAGCGCGTTGCAGGCATGGTCACAGCCTTGCGCGCCGAGGGTCACAAGATCAGCCACATCGATCTCGGCGGCGGTCTCGGCATTCCCTATCGCGGCGACAATGATATTCCCCCCCATCCAGACGAATATGCCGCTCTCGTTAAGCGCACGATGGGTCATCTGGGTTGTGATCTCACCTTCGAGCCGGGCCGTCTCCTCGTCGGCAACGCCGGCGTCCTTGTCTCACGCGTTATTTATGTCAAGGAGGGTGACAATCGCACCTTCCTCATCATCGACGCGGCCATGAACGATTTGATCCGCCCGACACTTTATGATGCCTTCCACGAAATCAAAACAATCGCAGAGCCCGCCGACCAAACACGCTTCACCTATGACGTCGTGGGCCCCGTCTGCGAAACCGGCGATTTCATCGCCAAAGGTCGCGAGCTCACCAAACTCAAGGCAGGCGATCTTGTCGCCATCATGTCAGCCGGCGCGTATGGCGCGGTACAAGCCTCCACCTACAATACACGACCTCTTGTGCCTGAAATTCTCGTCCATGGTGACAATTATGCGGTCATTCGCGCCCGCCCCGATTATGCCGAAATCCTGAAGCAGGATAAGATTCCCGATTGGTTGAAGCGGTAATCGAGCAGTGGCAAAAACGTGAGCGATAAGACGGCCCTAAAGCGGACAGACCTATCGCACGGCACTTCTCAAGCGCCCGAAGGCTCACGCGCGCTGCCGCGTCGTATTGAACAACGCATCTGGCTCGCCCGCGCACTTCTCGTTTGGGAATATCTCTGGGGCGGTCTTTGGACCGCGCTCGCGCTCACAGGTCTATTTATCGCCGCAGCCTTGATCGGCACCTTTGAAGACCTGCCACTCGGTATCCACTGGGCGGCCATCGCGTCCTATACATTGTTTATGGCCTCAGCCCTTTGGAACGGCTTCAAACAATTTCGCTGGCCGTCGCGGGCCGCCGCATTGCATCACCTCGAAGGCGCCTCAGGCCTGAAGCACCAACCGCTATCAGCCTATGAAGACCTACCTGCCTCAGGCTCCGGTGATCCGAAGCTCTGGGCCGCACATCAGGCATGGGTCACGGAACGTCTTAAAAAACTAAGACTCGGCACCGTTGCACCCGGTCTTGTCGAGCGTGATCCTTACGGACTTCGTGCCATCGTTGTCCTCCTCCTTGTCATCGGCATCGCGGGCACGGGACCTGGTCGCATCGCTCGTATCACAGGTGCATTCTTTCCCGGTGCCGGTTCTGCCCGCAGCTTTACAATTGAAGCTTGGATCACGCCGCCCGCCTATACGGGCCAACGTCCCATTTGGCTAGAGCGCGGCGAAAGCACGGCAGATGATCCCGACTTCAAACCCGTCATGTCAACCGAGACCGTCAAAGTGCCTGTCGGCAGCGTGCTTTCAATCCGCGCCCACGGGCTTCGCAATCTGCCTTCGCTCGAAACCGGGACAAATGACCGTGGCCGCCCGCAACCGCTCGCTGATCTCGGCAACACCAATTCCATGATCGATGCCCCCATCACATCAGCATCAGAGCTTGCGCTCACACAAGGCGGGCGCCTGTTACGCAATTGGTCGATCGATATCATCCCCGATCAGATCCCCAAAATCGACCTCGCCATGCCACTGCAAGAAACGGCGTCCGGCTCTTTGCATTTTGCCTATACAGTCTCGGATGATTACGGCGTCAGAGGCGCATATGCACGCGTCATCCTCGCCAACTCCGCTTTGGGTGCAGCACCGGCACAAGCCCCGATAACTGACGCGCCGCCTCCGCCTGTCAATAGCAGTCCTGCACTCAATGAGGCACGTAAAAAACTCGCTACCCTCTTTCGCCAACCGCGCGCCAACGCCATCGTCAAACCACCCGTCATTATTCTGCCGCTAAAATCACCTCATCCCAAAGACGGCAAAGGCGACACCTATATTGATCTGACGCCACACCCTTGGGCGGGTCTGCCGGTCATCATAACCCTTGTCGCCACAGACGACGCAGGACAAGAGGGGCTAAGCTCCCCCATCGCCATCAACCTGCCCGCCCGCACATTCCGGAAGCCACTTGCAGCGGCCACCATCGAGCAGCGCCGCGCGCTCGCCTTCCGCCCGAGTTCCATCAACCGCGTCGCCCGTGTGTTAAACAATCTGACCTCTGATGCACCCGCTTATTTTGAAGACAAAACGGCCTATCTCGCATTACGCGCTGCCTATTGGCGCATGCTGTCTGCAAAGCATGACGAAGATCTCAACGGCATTTATGAACTCCTCTGGTCCGTAGCCTTGCGCCTTGAAGACGGCGACTTGTCACTCGCCGAAAGCGATCTGCGCCGCGCACGCGATGCGCTCGCCAAGGCACTTGAGCAAAATGCCTCAGGTGATGAAGTCGCTCAGCTTGTGGAGGAAATGAAGGCGGCCTTCGAGCGCTATATGGATGCGATTATCGCCAAGGCAGGGGACAATCCCGATCAGGCCATGATCGAACAATTCGCCCCTCAGGATGGCGAGACCATCGACCGCGAAACACTCGAAAAAATGCTCGCCGACATAGGCAATCTCGCAAACGATGGCGCCCGCAACGAGGCAAGGCAGTTGCTTGAGCAAATGCAGGCGATCATGGAAAATCTGCAGATGCCTGAAGAAAGCGAAGGCCTGAGCGAAGAAGACAAAGCCATGGCCGCTGCCATCGAGCAATTAACGGGCCTTATCGACAAGCAGCGCAAGCTGATGGACGAAACCTTCAAGGCAGGCCCACAAGGCCAGGGGTCTGAAGACGGCCAGGGTGCGGGTGCAAAAGGCAAGCACAGCAAGTCCGCCAAAGAACTTGAACTCACACAAAGGCGCCTCACCAAAGAACTCCGTGCGCTCATGCAATCGCTTGAAGATGCCGGCATTGAAAAATCCGAAGGTCTTGGCAATAGCGCTAAACAAATGCAAAGCGCTGAGGAACGTTTGGGTGCGGGCCGCATCGATCGCGCCACACAATCGCAAGGTCAGGCCATTCAATCTATGCGCGAGGCGGCGCAGGGCATGGCCGACAAACTGACTGAAAGCATGAAAGGTCAGAAAGGCCAGCAAAGCGGCAAGGGCAAACCCGGCGCCGACAAAGACCCGATGGGTCGCGCGCAACAACAGGGTGATCCAAAGGGCACCAAAATTCCGACCGGCGTTGATCGTCTGAAAGCACGCGCCATCATTGAAGATCTGCGCCGCCGCGCCGGTGAGCTTGGCCGTCCACAATCCGAACTTGAATATCTCGACCGCTTGCTCAACCGGTTTTGAGCATCAGGCTCACTTCTTTGTCGCCAGCACCGCATCAATACGCATGACCAATTCATCGAGCGTAAAGGGTTTCAGCAAAATATCCTGAATGATCGCATCAAGCCCGTAAGCACGCTCACGCTGATCTGAATAGCCAGTCATCAACATAATAAGCATATCAGGCGCATCGCGGGATGCTGACAGCGACAGCGAAATTCCGTCCATCACCGGCATCAAAATATCAGTGAGCAGCAAATCGTAAGCACCGCCATTGGCTTTCGTCTCACTAAGACGCATTAGCGCATCGCTGCCATCTATAACCGCATCAACCTGATGGCCGACGCCTGTAAGGGCACGCGTAATAAATTCACGCACGCTCGCTTCGTCTTCCGCGAGAAGTATCCGCGCCATATTCTAGCCTTCCACAGCGCCGACGAATGGCAATTGCCGATAAGCATGAGCTACATCCATCCCGTACCCGATAACAAATTTATCAGGGCATTCAAAGCCGATGAAATCAGCCTGTACCTGCACCGCAAGCTTGCCGGGTTTATTAAGCAACACGCAAGTCATCACCGACTTAGCGCGCCGCGCCGTCATCAGATCTTTGGCAAAAGCAAGTGTGCGGCCCGATTCCAAAATGTCATCCACAATCAGCACATCACGTCCTGCAATCTCCGCTTCCGTATCACGCAAGATCGTCACCTCACCGCGCGAGACAGAACCTTTGCCATAGCTCGACAGACTAATAAAATCCATATCAGGCACAGCACCCGCGACATGCAGCGCACGAAGCAAATCTGCGGCAAAAATAAAACTGCCTTTCAGCACTGGTATAAGCAGCGGCATGGTTCCCATACGCGCCACAATTTCCTGAGCAAGCCCCGTCACACGCGCCGCCAATTGATGTTCATCAAACAGCACGGAAATCTTTGCGTCAGGGGCAAGAATACTCATCGCCATTCCGTCTCAAAAAGAAAAAGTATCAGGGCGCCGGTGCTTCATGTGTGGGCTCTTCGGGCACAGGCGCATGCTCCTCTGGCGTAATTCCGGGTACGACATCATGCATCTCTGGCGCAGGTGTTTCCTCTTCTGCAGGTGCATCCCCTGCAAGAGCAGCTTCAGGCTCACCCGCTTCTTCATCCGGTTCCACAAAGCGCACTTCAAGATCACGCGCGCCTGCGGGCGGACTCGACAAGCGCGTCGTAAATACGGCTTTGGCATCAGGCTTCAATTCGCTTTCAGGCAGAGCAAACGTCCAGTGATAAAGCTCCTGCTGGTTTTCATCACGCAAGCCAACGCGGATACGCGGCACACGCTTTGTCTCACCGCTGATATTGACGACCTCGCCTTTGATCGCGAGCACCGGCAAACCGTTTTCGTCCTGCCGCTCATATGAGACTTGCGAAAGCTCGAAACCGACAAGATTGATCTCAGCGCCAGCCGCTTCATAAAGTTCAATCGTCGAAGGCCAGAAGATAGCGATCTCACGGCGATACTGCACAACGCTAAAAATCGTGCCCGCCACAAACAGAACAAGCAACACCCAGCCAATGGCACCAAACACACGGCCACGCCGCATCGACGCCACATCATTGAGATAACGGCGCAGCTTGCCGCCGGTCTCTGCTTGCACGCTTGACGAAGCAACGACGTCATAAAATCGCACGGGTGTGTCAGGTACCGTTTCTTCTGCCTTGGGTGCTACCGTCGATTCAGCAGGCGCAAACATGATGTCATTATCATCAAACGGATCATCAGCCTTGGCCGCAACGACAGCCGACGGCGCAACGGCAACCGCCGCAGGCGGCGCATCCACAGATTTGGCTTTGGCAGCCTGTCCATTGTTGAAAAGCGGTTTTTGGCTTTGCACCACACTGAGCGGCACGCTGCTTTCAACGGCAATATCGGTATCGGCTGCCCCGCCAAGTTCGCTCGGTGGTGCCTGATGCCAGGTATTGCCACATTTGGCGCAACGCACTTTACGACCGGCCGGCGCAAAACTCGATGCATCCACCGGATAGCGTGCTGAACAGGACGGGCAGGTAATAATCATCCGGTATGAAGCCGTCTTGTTAGGGCGAGGCATAGCGCACGGACCCCCCGTCGCGCCATTCGCCGCAAGCATGAATATCTCTAGCCTATTGAAACGCGATTGTTGGTTAAAGGCCAGTTAATGAGGCCATAAAATCTAAGGTTTTCGGGGCCATTACGAACCGCACCCCGTATCAAATCAGGCCTTCCATGCTACCTTGCCTCGCATGATTCGCTTCGAGAATGTTGGCATGCGCTACGGCATGGGACCGGAAGTCCTGCGCGATGTGAGTTTTCACCTTGCGCCGGGCTCATTCCATTTTTTGACCGGCCCGTCGGGCGCGGGCAAAACATCACTGCTCAAGCTCATGTTCATGGCATCCCGCCCATCCCGTGGCCTCATCACCATGTTTGGCCGCGACATTGCCACCCTGCCACGCGATGAGCTACCCGATCTACGCCGCCGTGTAGGCGTCGTCTTTCAGGAGTTCCGCCTTCTCGACCACCTGACCACCTACGAAAACGTCGCCCTGCCGCTCAAAATCCAGGGCCGAACCGAAGCCTCCTACCGCGCCGATGTACGCGAACTGCTCGCTTGGGTAGGCTTGGGTGAGCGCATGCAAGCCCGGCCCCCGACCCTGTCAGGCGGCGAAAAACAACGCGCCGCCATTGCGCGCGCGGTCGTCGCTCAACCCGACCTGCTGCTCGCCGACGAACCCACCGGCAATGTCGATCCCGAAATGGGTAAGCGCCTTCTGCGCCTCTTTATGGAACTAAACAGGCTCGGCACGTCCATTCTCATCGCCACGCACGATCAGGCACTGGTGAGTGAAGCGGGCGCGCCTGAACTCGTGCTCAAGGGTGGGAGGCTCACGGTCCGTGGCTGAATCTGACGACACCGCACCCGATCTCGACGCCGTATCTGAGCGCAAGGGCCTGCGCGCCCTCGTCAACACACTGCTCGTTGAAACACGCTCCGTCATGCCGGCGGCAGGTGCCACTGGCCTCTCGCTCGTCCTCGTCATTGCCGCCATGTGTTTTCTCGCCTCGCTCGCCCTTGGTGCGGCGCTCTCCGTCGCCCATGTCACCGCTGGCTGGACGTCCGATCTGTCAGGCGCCATCACCATCGAAGTCAAACAATCCAATGAGATGTCGTCCGACGAACAGGTCCGCGCGATCCTCTATATTTTGTCAGACACCAAAGGCGTTAAGTCTGCCCGAGCACTGACCAAAGAAGACGTGACGGCGCTGCTGGAACCCTGGCTAGGCGCGGGCAACGTCACCGACGATCTGCCTTTGCCCCACTTAATCGACGTGCGCATTGACGCCAATGCGCCGCCCGATCTCATCGCACTGTCAGATGCGATCTCCATGGCCGCGCCGGGTGCTGTCCTCGACACGCATCGTCAGTGGCAGGCGCAACTACTCCATGCCGCCCGCGCCGCCGAATTTCTTGCCTATGCAGTTCTCCTGGTTGTCACCGCCACGACGATTGCGATCATCACCTTTGCCACGCGGGCAGGACTCTCGGCCAATCGTGAAGTCGTCGAGGTGCTTCATCTTACCGGTGCGCGCGATAAATTCATCGCCGCCGAAGTACAACGCCACTTCCTCCATCTGGGTTTTCGCGGCGGCTTGATCGGATTGGTCTTATCGGTCGCCACCTTCCTTCTTCTCGGTCTCCAGTCCGGCGGGACAGCGGGCGAACCAAGCCTGTTCATGCTACCCGTCTCCGGCCTCAGGCTCGGCGACTATCCCGCACTCATAGGCGTGCCGGTGGCGGCAGCCTTGGTCGCCGTCCTCACCGCCCGCATCACCGTCATGCGGACACTCCACCGCCTGCTTTGAGCCAAATTTTGCTCTCAAGCCGGACTTATCCTGTCTTTCCCATATGCTAGACTTTAAGACCAAGACCCCATAAACCGAGTCCCCATGATTATTGTCAGCCGCATTATGAACAGGATCACACGGCGCATCAGACGCGCCGCGGTCATGCTCGTCATGGCGGCTGCCACCCTTTATGCCTTAGGCTTCATCGCCTTTGCAGCGAGCCTCGACCGCCACTCGCCCGTGGACATAGCGCCCTCAGACGCCATTGTGGCGCTGACCGGCGGCGAAGGCCGCCTCACTGAAGCGGTGAAGCTCCTCGACGACGGCAAAGGCGCGCGCCTCCTCATCACAGGCGTTCATCCTGAAGTGAAATCCGGTACGCTCAAAAATGCAGTGAAAGTCCCGTCCGCCAAATTCGACTGCTGCGTTGACCTCGGACGTCAGGCCGAAGACACAATCGGCAACGCCACCGAGACCGCAAGCTGGGTCCGCACCCATGGCTATCACTCGATCATCCTTGTGACATCCACCTATCACATGCCGCGCGCCGCCCTTGAGCTACGTCGCGCCATGCCCGACGTCACCATCACGCCTTTCCCAGTAGTGCAGGGCACGTTGCATCTCGATGGCTGGTGGGATTTCCCAGGCACAACGCGGCTGTTGATCTCTGAATATTCCAAATATCTGCTCACGCTTGCCCATGCGCGGCCACTTCTGCGCGCGTCATAAGGATCAGCCCTTGTTTCAGCGCCTCCGCTCATTCGTTTTCAACTTTGCGCTCTATGTCACCGCCATCATCATCGGTCTCATTGCCACGCCGGCCTTGGCGATGCCGCGTGGCGCCGCCGTCTTCGTCATCACCAATCTCTCGCGGCTTGTCCTCTGGCTCCTCAAAGTCACCACCGGCACGCGTTATGAACTACGTGGCGAAGTCCCCGCAGGTGCCGTTCTCGTCGCCGCCAAGCACCAATCCATGTGGGACACAATTGCTTTCGTCGCCCTCGTCAAAGACCCTGCCATTGTCCTCAAGGCCGAGCTTCTCTGGATACCTTATTACGGTTGGTTCTCATGGAAGGTGCGCATGATCGCCATTGATCGCGGGTCGGGGGCATCCGCCATCCGCCGCCTCATGGCGCAGGGCAAGGCGGCGCTCGCCGCCAACCGCCCCATCGTCATCTTCCCTGAAGGCACACGCTCAGCCCCCGGGGCCGCTCCTGACTACAAGCCCGGTGTCGCCGCTCTCTATCGCCAAATGGGCGTCCCTTGCATACCCGCTGCTGTTAATTCCGGCCTCTACTGGCCCCGCCGCCGCTTCCTGCGCAAAGCAGGTACCATCGTCCTTGAGTTTCTCCCAGCCATCCCTGCAGGCCTCGACCGCGCCACCTTCATGGCCACTCTTGAAGCGAGTATCGAAGAGGCCACAACCCGCCTCATCGCGGAGGGAAAGCGCGAGCTGGGCGAAGTCTGACCCTTGTCCCGAATCTGTTGAGAACCCACATTTATTTCTCTGTGGGTAATGTGGATAAGTCTGTTTTCTTTCTGATTTCAGCCATATACCGATGGCATGTCGGTGCGTAAAATTGAGCACAAAAAGAGAACTCAAACATCACCTCATCGTGCTAGACTTGATCACCGACCCTTACATTGATGAGTGCAGTTGATGCTTCCGATCGCTGAACAGATCTGGGATATGAAATACCGTCTCCATGCTGCGGACGGCACACCCATAGACCTGACCGTTGACGACACATTCACCCGTGTTGCCACGGCACTCGCCAAAGCTGAAAGCCCCGACACCCGCGCCCATTGGGCCGCCCGCTTCAAAGCCGCGCTCGAAGGCCACCGCTTCCTCCCTGCCGGCCGCATCATCGCCGGTGCCGGTACCGGCCGCGACGTCACGCTTTTCAACTGCTTCGTCATGGGCACGATCCCCGACACGATGGCGGGCATCTTCGACAATCTGAAAGAAGCAGCCCTCACGATGCAGCAGGGCGGCGGCATCGGATATGACTTCTCCACGCTACGTCCCAAAGGGGCCCGCGTTGAAGGCGTCGGCGCGGATGCATCAGGACCCCTCTCCTTCATGGATGTCTGGGACGCCATGTGCCGCACCATCATGTCGGCAGGCGCACGGCGCGGCGCGATGATGGCGACCATGCGCTGCGATCACCCCGACATTGAAGAGTTCATCGACGCCAAGCGTGAGCCGGGCCGCCTCACCATGTTCAATCTGTCGGTCCTCGCCACTGACCCGTTCATGGCAGCGGTGAAAGCCGATGCCGACTGGCCGCTCATGTTTAACGGCAAAACCTACCGCACGCTCAAAGCCCGCGCGCTTTGGGACAAGATCATTGCCGCGACCTATGCCTATGCCGAACCCGGTGTCATTTTCATCGACCGCATCAATGCCCGCAACAATCTCCATTATTGCGAGAGCATTCAGGCAACGAACCCCTGTGGTGAGCAACCCCTGCCGCCCTATGGTGCCTGCCTGCTCGGCTCCATCAACCTCGCCGCTCTTGTCCAGAATCCATTTACAGACAAAGCCTCCATCGACATAAGTGAACTTGATGCGCTGACACGCGACGCGGTGCGCGCCATGGACAATGTCGTCGACGTCTCGCGCTTTCCGCTCCCCGAACAGCAGCGCGAAGCAAACACCAAACGCCGCATCGGTCTCGGCGTCACCGGATTGGCCGACGCGCTCATCATGTGCCGCACGCGTTACGGCTCGCCCGCTTCGCTCACCCTCATCAACACATGGCTCAAAGCCATGTCGCGTAGCGCCTATTTAGCCTCAACAGAGCTTGCCAAAGAAAAAGGCGCGTTTCCGCTTTTCGACCGCGACGAATATCTCAAAGGCGAAACCATCCGCGCGCTCGACGAAGATGTCCGCACCGCCATCGCAACACACGGTATCCGCAACGCGCTGCTGACCTCGATTGCCCCCACCGGCACAATCTCACTCTTTGCGGGCAATGTTTCATCCGGCATCGAACCCGTCTTTGCTTTCAGCTACACACGCAAAGTCCTGATGCCTGATGGCACGCGCCGCGAAGAACGCGTCGCCGACTACGCCGTTACAAAATTCCGCGAAATGTTCGGCGAGACGACAGTGCTCCCTGATTATTTCGTAAGCGCGCAAGAGCTTGCCCCCGCCGATCATCTGGCGGTGCAGGCCGCCTGCCAGAACCATATCGACAGCTCAATCTCCAAAACAATCAACGTGCCCGAAGATATTTCTTTCGATGCTTTCAAGAACATCTATACCGACGCTTACGCTCAAGGCCTCAAGGGCTGCACCACTTATCGTCCGTCCGATGTGCGCGGCTCAGTCCTCACAGTTGACGCCGCTCCCGCACCGGCAAAGCCTGCACCCTTCGAGAAAGACGGCGTTGTCTATATGTCAAAGCCGCTGGAGCGCGAAACCGTGCTGCCGGGCTTTACCTACAAGCTCCAATGGCCTGAGAGCGATCACGCCATGTACATCACCATCAATGATCTTTTGCAGGACGGAAGACGTCGTCCTTTCGAGATTTTTATCAACTCCAAAAACATGGAGCATTACGCTTGGACCGTCGCCTTGACACGCATGGTCTCGGCCGTTTTCCGCCGCGGCGGCGATGTCACTTTCGTCGTTGAAGAATTGAAAGCCGTCTTCGACCCGCGCGGCGGCTCATGGATGAAAGGCCGCTACGTGCCGAGCCTGCTCGCCGCTATCGGCGAAGTGATCGAACAGCACATGCTCGACACCGGCTTCATCACGCGCGAAGACGACACACCGCAGCCCGAAAAAATCCGTATTGCGATGGGCGAACCTGCGGAACCGATTATCGCAACAACAAAACTCAAAGGCTGCTCACGCTGCGGTGAACGCAGCCTCATCCAGCAAGAGGGCTGCGAGACCTGCACCTCCTGCGGCTATTCCAAATGTAGCTGAACCGTCTCTATTTCCCGATCCGGCACAACTCCTAAACGAAACCTTCACAAACGCCGCTTTATCCTCAAAGCAGAATTGGCGTTTGTGTGAGTTGCGTTCATGTCCTTCGGCGAAAACCGAATTGTAAAATTTGAACGGCCCGCATGGCTGAGCAAAACGGGTAACCGAGTCTACCTCGCTTACGTCGCAACACTTGCCTCTTCAGCCTTTGCCGCCGTCCTATTCTGGCCAGCAATATCGCCAGCACTCAGCACCATGGCGAACGACACCACATCAGCCATCAATGACAGCTTCGTACCAATCGAAGGCCTCACACGCGGGGTCAGCACACATACCTCCTATGCTGAATCCGGTACCTTCCGCTGCACTGTCACCACCGTTTATGATGGTGACGGCCTCATTCACTGTCGTGAGGGGCAGTCCATTCGCCTGCACGCCATTGCCGCGCGCGAAATGGATGAAACCTGCCGCACCGGTCATCCTTGCCCGTTAGCATCGGGCATTTCGGCCAAACTCGAGTTGCAATCCCTGGCTCTCGGACACACGCTGCGCTGCGAGCAGACCGGCACAAGCTACAATCGCGTCACGGCGATCTGCTGGACTGAATCAGGTCTTGAACTCAATTGCGCCATGGTGCGCTCTGGCAAGGCAATGATTTGGAGCAGGTACGATAGAAAACGGCGCATTTGCAGCTAGGCTATTTTCTAAAAATCGGAAAATATACTGCCATGCGCGGCCTCATTCATCATCTCGACCTCACCGTCAAAGACCCGAAAGCATCAGCACCCTTCTATGATGCGGTGCTCGGCCATATGGGCTATCGCCGTTGGTCGGAGGACGAGACCGGCATCGATTGGGAACACGCGACCACACCCGATCATCTCCCCACTGTCGGCATTTTCAGAGCCAGCACAGACGGCGCATCCCGCCGCCATGATCGCTACTCGCCGGGCCTTCATCACGTCGCTTGGTCAGCCGCAAGCCGCGAAGACGTCGATGCGCTCCACGCGCTTCTCATCTCCATAAATGCGACAATCCTCGACGCGCCCGCCGACTACCCGCAATATGGCAAAGGCTATTATGCCGTGATGTTTGCAGACCCCGACGGTTTGAAACTTGAATATGTGTTTGAGCCGAGATGACCAAATCAAACCTCGAAATCAGCAACGCCGATGCGCGCCATCTTTTTCTCGACCGCCACGCCCTCGTTACGCGCCATACGACAAAATTCAGCGAAGCCGATGCCGAAGCCCTGATCCGCAAATTGGGTTTCGTGCAGTTGGACAGCGTCAACGCGGTCGAACGCGCCCATCACATGATCCTCTTTTCGCGTGCCTCAAAATACAAACGTGAACACCTACACTCACTCCACCACGACACGCGTGGTCTCTTCGAACACTGGACACATGACGCATCACTGATCCCGATGGAGTTTTACCCCCATTGGCATCACCGCTTTGACGCGGCGAAATCCCGCCTCAATCATCCGCGCTGGGCGAGCCGTATCGGCGATGATGCCGACAAAGTCGTCAAACGCGTCCGCGCCCATATCCGCAAGCACGGCGAGACACTGGCGCGCGAATTTGAAGACAAGGGCGGCGGCGGTTGGTGGGGTTGGGGACCATCGAAAACCGCGCTCGAATTTTTATGGCGCACAGGCGAGCTGGCGATCACGCGCCGCGACGGCTTTGAAAAAGTCTATGATCTGTCCGCCCGCGTCATCCCCGACGATCTGCGCAAAGCCAAACCCACACGAAAACAAACGATTGATTGGGCGGCACGCACAGCACTTTCAAGACTTGGCTTTGCCACACATCAGGAGCTTGCGGCCTTCTTCGCGCTCATCACCATCGCCGAAGCCAAAGACTGGGCAACGGCAGCGCTGAAACGCGGTGACATCATAGCCGTCTCCGTTGTCGGACATGATGGTAGCGCTAAACCCGCGCTCGCCTTTCCCGACATCGAAAACGATATTGCCACGCTCGGCGACACACCGTCCGAGTTGCGCTTTCTCTCGCCTTTCGATCCGGCCATCCGCAACAGGAAACGCACCGCGCAGCTATTCGGTTTTGACTACACGATTGAGATTTTCGTCCCTGAAGCCAAACGCAAATATGGCTACTATGTTTTCCCGATCCTCGAAGGCAACCGCTTCCTAGGTCGCGCCGACATGAAAGCCCATCGCGGCGATGCAAAAAGCAAAGACAAAGGACGTCTGGAAGTGAAGGGGCTCTGGCTTGAAAAAGGCGTGAAGCTCGACAAAGCCCGCAAACAAAACATCGAAACCGCGTTGAGCGACCTCAGCGCCTTTACCGGGACAGTTCAGATTGATGCAGGCGCACCTCTACGGCGTTCCAAAGCTTCGTGAGTTCACTATCCGCAATCTTCATCTCGTCTAAATGTTCAATCGTGCTCTGAAGATATTCGGGGTTCCTTCCCGATTTACCGACACCATGCACAATGAGATCAACCTGCCGGTCGAAGTCGAGCGCACCGGCATATTGTTGATGCGTGCGGTCCACAACAAAGCACAAAGCTTCCACGCGCTGCACACTGTCGGTCAGCACCACGCTCGCCATGCGCTCGACGTAAACCGCCGTCACCTGTTCGCGCTCTTGCAGATAGGCCCGCGTTGTCTCGGCCTTTGCGGCGTCCACGCGAAAGGCCACACCGCGACATGAACCGCCTGCATCAAGGCCGAAGACGAGACCGGGCCTTTCCGGTGTGCCCCGATGAACATGGCTATAGACACAGAACGAACGGTGATAGCCATGAAGACGTGCTAAGCGGCGCTCGGCATAGTCAAAGCCGGGCCGCCACATCAGCGAGCCATATCCAAACACCCATAAATCCTGCATCTTACTGCCTCTTATCACCTCAAATAGTCTAGCAACCACATGACCAACACACCAATACCTTCGGCTCCGGTAAAGCCCAAAACGCCGCTCCGCGTCTTTCTGCCTTTCATCGGCATAGCAGGCATCTTTGCCCTCTATACAGGCTATTGGTTTGTCGTCGCCCACGCGCTGCGTGACGGCGTTGAAAGCTATTCGACCAAGGCCAATCCCTCCGACATTAAAGTGGACTGGAGCGCGTTGACGCTTGGTGGCTACCCCTATCGCATCGCGCTCACTTTCGGCAAGCCGCTCGCCAATGCGCCCGACACGCCGGAAAAATGGTCATGGTCTGCCGATAGTCTCGAAGCAGATTTCCTTCCCTACAATTTGCGCCATGTCGTTTTGAAAGTAGATGGTGAGCAACGCTTGTCTTACAGCGACGTACGCGGCCC
This sequence comes from Parvibaculum sp., assembly GCA_030645235.1. GTDB lineage: Bacteria > Pseudomonadota > Alphaproteobacteria > Parvibaculales > Parvibaculaceae > Parvibaculum. Next base: position 177,515 of record JAUSMV010000008.1, read on the forward strand.
CGTGCGCATGCGCCATCTCGTACGTGCGACAGCCGAAGGCAGTTATGTAAGTTATGTTGATGAACCAAACGCTGATTTTGGCCGCCTCGCAATCGACATCGATAAGCTTATCGCCATCCGCGACGGCAATGCCGAAGAAAGCCTTCTCACCGACGTCACGGGCGAACGCCTGACCGCCGACCGGTTGCAACTCCATCTGCGTCCCGCCACCGACAACGAAGGCCGTGGCACGCGCATCGCCACGTCCAACCAGGTCAGCAACTACGACTTTGCCTTTCAGGGCGACAATATGGAACTGGCTTCGTCCGGTCCCGCCGCCGTGCTTGGGGCTCATGCCACTCTCATCTCAGTACAGGCCCGCCTGCGCGATGTGCCGCGCCGCAATCATGCGAGCTTTGTCGAATTGTCACGCGATTGGCTCCAGCGCGGCGGGCGCCTCACTGTGTCTGATCTGCGTGTCTCATGGGGACCGCTTGAGCTTTACGCGCAGGGCGAGTTGACGCTTGACGATGAGGCTCGACCCAAAGGCGAGTTCAATGCCGAAATTTCAAATTATCCCAAACTCATCAACGCACTCGTCGCCAAAGGCATCATCCGGCGCGAAGACGCAAGGCTTGCGACCTCAGGTCTCAATGTCATTTCACAATTACAAGGCAAAGTGGACGGTCGCGTGTCGATGCCCGTGCTGATGCGCGGCGGCAAGCTCTATCTGGGCCCGCTCGCCGTCGCCACGCTCCAACCCGTCTACTAATTATTGCGGCTTATGCGCCGGATCGCGCCCGAAGTTTGGTGCCGGATTATCCTGCCCTGCATCAATGATCGAGCGGCGCACCGCGCGCGTGCGGGTGAAAAGCTCAAACAACGCATCCCCGTCCCCCCAACGGATTGAGCGCTGTAACGCCGACAGGTCTTCTGAAAAACGCCCCAGCATTTCCAGAATGGCATCTTTGTTATTGAGGCAAACGTCGCGCCACATCGTCGGATCAGACGCCGCAAGACGCGTGAAATCGCGGAAACCACCAGCAGAATATTTAATGACTTCGGCCTGCGTCACGGTTTCCATATCATCCGCCGTGCCGACGATATTGTAAGCGATGAGATGCGGCAGATGGCTGGTGATTGCGAGCACAAGATCATGGTGCTTGGGTTCCATGAAATCGACTTTAGAACCACAAGCCTCCCAGAAGGCGGCCAGCTTGGCGACCGCCGCGCGGTCCGCGCCCGGCACCGGCGTGAGGATGCACCAGCGCCCGTCAAAAAGTTCAGCAAAACCGGCATCAGGGCCGGACTGTTCGGTGCCTGCAATCGGATGACCGGGAATGAAATGCACACCGTCCGGAATAAAAGGCCCGCCATCGCGCACGACGGCGTTTTTAACAGAGCCCACATCCGTCACTGTCGCGCCGACTTTGAGCGCCGGTTCGATCTCCGCGCAGACTTTGGCAATTGCGCCGACCGGCACGCAAAGCACGATGAGGTCCGCATCGCGCGCAGCATCCACCACACTTGCTGTCACTTCATCGACAAAGCCTAGCTCTTTGGCGCGTTTGCGCGTCGCTTCGCTCGACGCATAGCCGACGACCACGTCAGCGAGTTTGCCACGTTTGATCGCATGGCCAAGTGAGCCACCGATCAATCCCAGACCGATCAGTGCGATACGTTTAAACTTCGGATCAACACTCATCACTTCGCATCCAGAAAATCTTTAAGCGTGGAAACAACAAGCCGGTTGGCTTCTTCCGAACCCACCGTAAGACGCAAACACTGCGGCAGGCCATAAGACGCAACTGAACGCAGAATAAGCCCGCGCGCCATCAGATAAGCGTCCGCCGCCTGCGCCGTTTTCGCGCCTTCGGTGGCAAAATGAATAAGCATGAAATTGCCAACGCTCGGCGTCACCTTAAGACCGAGCTTCGTGATCTCGTCTGTTAGCCAGTTGACCCATTTTTCATTATGGGTACGTGCTTTTTCAAAATGCTCAATGTCACCGATGGCGGCAATCCCGGCTTCCATCGCCGGTACGGACACGTTGAAAGGCCCGCGCGTGCGGTTGAGAACATCCACCACATGGGCGGGCGCAAACATCCAGCCGAGGCGCAATGAGGCGAGCCCGTGAATCTTCGAGAAAGTCCGCGTCATCACAACATTCTCGTTCATCGCCACAAGCTCGATGCCGCATTCATAATCATTCGCCATCACATATTCGCTGTAAGCGGCATCAATGATGAACAGGATATCTTTGCGCAATCCGGCATGCAGACGACGCATTTCTTCAACCGGCAGATAGCTTCCCGTCGGATTGTTGGGGTTTGCCAGAAACACAATCTTTGTCTTTGGTGTCACCGCTGCAAGGATTGCATCAACGTCAGCGTTGAGGTTTTTCTCTTTCACCGCGACAAGTTTCGCGCCCGCCGCCGCCGTTACAATCGGATAGACAAGAAAACCATGCTCAGTGGCAATCGCTTCATCACCTTCGCCGAGATAGGCCTGCGCCAGCAAATGCAAAAGCTCGTCCGAACCCGAACCGCAAACAAGACGGTCCGCCGCCAGGCCATAGCGCTTCGAAATCGCTTCGCGCAATTTGATGTGTGAGCTTTCAGGATAAAGTTCGAGCGACGAGGCAGCAGCAAGATAAGCCTCTTTCGCCTTCGGACTCGGCCCCAGCGGCGTTTCATTGGCCGAGAGCTTATGGATGCGCACGCCTGCAGGTGCCATTGAGCGCCCTGCCACGTAAGGATCAATGCCGAGAATACCGCTCTGTGGTTCAGGCTTTGTCTTCGTCATTTCACTTGCCGTCTTTCGCACGCCGCACAGGATTGGCATAGCCGCCGATGATAACCGCATGCTCTGCCGGCCCCTCACTCACAAGATCAGCGAGCCGCGCGTCATCCGCTTTCACATAAGATTTAACCGCAAAGAGATTGTGCCGCGTCGCGCCACCCTCTTTCGTCTGCGCCACACTCACGCGCGTCGCATCAAAACCCACGGCCTTCACGCGCGCGGCAATCGCTGCTTCGCTGACATTACCCTGCGTCGATACAACGAGGAGACTTGTGTCGTCGCCCGTCTCGTCAAACGTCGCCTGCGTCACAACAAGCGCCTTTGGCATTTCGGCCTCATCGTCCACATCAAGGAAAGGCAATCGCGCCACAACGCGGGCACCATCAGGCCCGCTCCGCGCCAGGGACGGCCACCAGTCAGTACCTTCAAAATTACCGGGCTCCGGCAGGATCGCGACCACCGACGGATCGCTGCCCGCACGCCGCAACACATCGCGCGCATTGTCATGCAGTTCCATCGGGGTCGATGAACCGTAATAGCTCCGCGCCAGATCCCAATAGGCCAGCGTGTCGCCCGCACCAAACACATCAACGCGGAATGGTCCCTGAATGCCCGTCATGGTCGAGATGATTTCGCGGAAAAGACGGAATACAACTTTGAGCGGAAAGCGTCCCGTTTGGCGTGCGGCCAGACGGCGCAAGACTTCGGCCTCACGACCGGGCCGGAACGCGATGAAGCTGCCCGCACCGGCGGCACTCGCGGCGCGCGCCTTAGCTTCGGCCACTTCGACAACCAGCTCCGTCCGCTTCATCAGCAGATCCTGGATAGCATCATCGATCACATCAAGCTCACGCCTGACATCTTTGAGATCGCGGGCCGGTTCTTGTGTCTTGGTGGACATGGAAAGCTCTCAGATCGAACAGGTCTCTATGGGCGCGAAATCCCGCCCGTAAGGCAGGTATTCATAAGGGGCTAACCGCCTGAAAGGAAGGAAAACATTGACATTGTGGGGGTCCCATCCCTAGCTATGGGCCCCGTCCCTCAGGGTTCAAAATGAGCCCACCGGGATGGCTATCAAGCTTTTGAGACGATCCGGCATGAGCGAACGCAAAGAATTGCAATCTGAGACCGGCGGTGCCTTGGGCGCTGACGCAGAGACTTTGCGCGTCAATGCGGTGAGCGCCATCGCTCATTTCGGTCCGGAGAGCCCTTTGACGCTCGACAGCGGGGCGAAGCTCAGCCCCTTTCAGATCGCCTATGAGACCTATGGGCACCTCAATGCCGACAAGTCCAATGTGGTGCTGATCTGCCATGCCCTGACGCTCGATCAATATGCGGCAAGCCGCCATCCGGTGACGGGCAAGCCCGGCGGCTGGTGGGCGACGATGGTCGGCCCCGGCCTGCCGATCGACACCGACCGCTTCTTCGTGATCTGCCAAAACGTGCTCGGCTCCTGCATGGGCACGACGGGTCCCAAAGACATCGACCCCGCGACCGGCAAAGCCTATGGCCTGACCTTCCCCGTCATCACCATCGCAGACATGGTGCGCGCGCAGGCGATGCTGCTCGACCGCCTCGGCATTCGCGATATCTTTCTCGTCATCGGCGGATCGATGGGCGGCATGCAGACATTGCAATGGGCGTCCGCCTATCCCGACCGCGTTTTCGCCGCGATCCCGATTGCGACAACGGCGCGCCACTCCGCGCAGAACATCGCCTTCCACGAAGTCGGTCGCCAAGCGATCATGGCCGATCCCGACTGGCAGAACGGCACGTACTTGGACACCGGCACGAACCCGGCGAAGGGTCTCGCCGTCGCGCGCATGGCCGCGCACATCACCTATCTTTCGGAAGCGGCGCTCCATCGCAAGTTCGGACGCAAGTTGCAGAACCGCGAGAAGGTGACTTACGGTTTCGATGCGGACTTCCAGATCGAGAGCTATCTGCGCCATCAGGGCATGAGCTTTGTTGATCGCTTCGACGCGAACTCGTACCTCTACATCACCCGCGCAATGGATTATTTCGATCTCGCGGCGGACTATGACGGCGTGCTCGCCCATGCCTTCAAGAACACAAAAACGCGTTTTTGCGTTGTCTCATTTACATCGGATTGGTTGTTTCCGACATCGGATAATCGCCAGATCGTGCACGCATTGAACGCTGCTGCGGCGAACGTAAGTTTTGTCGAAATCGATACCGACAAAGGGCACGATGCGTTCCTGCTGGATGAGCCTGAAATGTTTGCAACATTGCGTGGTTTCATCGACTCCGCCGCCACGCGCAGAGGCCTCAACGCATGAGCATCCAGACCCGCGTTGACCTCGCGCTCATTGCTGAAATGATTGCGCCCGATGCCCGTGTGCTCGACGTCGGCTGCGGCGACGGCGATCTGTTGGAATTGCTGACCCGCACAAAGAATGTCGATGGCCGCGGCATCGAATTGTCACAAGAGGGTGTGAACGCTTCGGTGACGCGCGGCCTCTCGGTGATCCAGGGCGACGCGGATGCTGACCTGCACGACTATCCAGACAATGCCTTTGACTATGTGATCCTAAGCCAGACCATTCAGGCGACACGCAACCCGCGCGAAGTGCTGATGCAGATGCAGCGCATCGGCCGCCGCGTGGTGGTTTCGCTACCCAATTTCGGCAACTGGCGCGTCCGCCTTCAGCTCCTCTGGTCGGGCCGTATGCCGCGCACAAGCTCGCTTGATTATAACTGGTATGACACGCCGAACATTCATCTGTGTACGGTTAAAGACTTCGTTATGCTCTGCGAAGATCTCGGTCTCCACATCGATGATGCGGTGAGCGTCATCGGAAATAAGGCCAAACGCGTCGGCCGTCCGGGCTCAATTGACAACCTCACAGCCGAGACCGCCGTGCTGCTGATGTCACGTAAAAAGTAGAAAAATTCAGGTTTTTGCGCGGGTCCAAAAAGCGGGGATAGACCGTTTTCAGACACGTTACACACACCAATCACTTAGTATTTCTTGCAAGAGATTCGAGGTTTCCATGCAGAGATCGTTAGTCAGTTCGTCGAGCCTCTGATCATCGGGCGCGAAAGCCAATCCCCGGATGGGGATAGTTTTCATCCTTCGGGACGCTATTCCGCGGAATTCCGAAAAATAATCCTCAGGCGGGGATAGAGGGTTATTTATTCATTCAAAAATAAATCTATCCCCGTGGCACTGTTGCATCACCCTCGCTCTGGCTCACCACGCCGCCCTGTACCGGCAAAACCGCCCGCACGCGCTGACGCACCAAACCGCGCCGCGCTTCGGGTATCGGCGTCGCCGCGTAAATCTGTTTTGTGGCTTCGACCAAAATCACACCGGAAAAACGCGGCCACAAAAAACTGCCGACCCGCTCCCAGGCATTGGCCGCGCGAATGAGAGGCCGCCATTCAAACGGCGGCACAAAAAGCGCCATGCCCCAACCGGCGGGCGAAAACATATTTTCGCGCAAAGCCTGCGTCACCTGCGAACGTGAAAAAGGCTGACCATGCCCGAACGGTGTCGCCTCGCGTCGCGCCCAAAGCCCGCGCCGGTTCGGCACCACGATCAGCACCTTGCCGCCGGGGGCGAGCACACGCCAGACCTGACGCAGATTGGCGCGCAGACTTTCGCTCGCCTCGACACCATGCACAACGAGCACGCGGTCAATGCATTCATCGTCCAATGGCAATTCTTTTTCATCTGCGAGACCCGTGAGACAACGCCCTTCGGCGGGCCAACGCAAAACGCCCTGCTGCGCGGGCATCAGGCCCAGCACGCGCTCGGCCTCGCCCAGAAACATGCCGAGATAAGGGGTGGCGAATCCAAGTCCCAAAACCGACAGGCCTTTCACATCGGGCCACAGCAAACGGATATGCCGCCCGATCAGCGCACGCGCCACGCGGCCCATCGGTCGTCCGTAGAAATCTCTGAGATCGATTACATCCATGTCGAAAGCCTAGCAGATTTATTCTAATTCAGTCTTACGGGGTTCTATCTGAGGCAGAGAAGCCTTAAGTTACAGCTTACAGCATTGAAAAGGCGCAGATCATGAGCAAGCTCCAAATCCATCAGTTTGAAGCCCTGAGCGACAATTACGGCTATCTGGTCCATGACCCTGAGTCAGGCTCAACGGCCGCCATCGACACGCCGGAAGTTTCAGCCATCGAAGCAGCGCTCGCCGAGAAGGGCTGGACGCTCACCCATATTTTCAACACGCATCACCATGCTGACCATGCGGGCGGCAATCTGGCGCTCAAGGAAAAATATGGCTGCATCATTGTCGGTCCCAAGGGCGAAGAGAAGCTGATCCCCGGCATCGACCGCGCGGTGGGCCAAGACGATATTGTCGAGCTTGGTTTTGCCAAAGCCCGCGTCATCGACGTGCCCGGTCATACGCGCGGCCATATCGCCTATTATTTCGGCGATGATGATGTGGTCTTTGTCGGCGATACGCTTTTCGCTTTGGGCTGCGGACGCCTCTTTGAAGGTACGCCACAACAAATGTGGACATCCTTGAGCAAGCTGATGGCGCTGCCCGACGACACGACCGTCTATTGCGCCCATGAATATACGCAGTCCAACGCGCGCTTTGCTCTGTCGGTCGAGCCGCACAACGCCGCGCTCATCGCACGCTCCAAAGACATTGACGAAAAACGTGCGCGCGGCGCATGGACGGTGCCAACCTCTATCGGTCTTGAAAAAGCAACGAACCCGTTTCTGCGCGCTGCCTCGAACGATCTGCGCGCCACCATCGGTCTCGTCGGTGCCGCCGATGTGGACGTCTTTGCCGAAACCCGCGCGCGCAAAGACAAGTTCTGAGCGATGCTGAGCGCCGATGACATCATCGCGCGTTTGGGCCTCGCGCCGCACCCTGAAGGCGGCTGGTTTGCCGAAACCTTCCGCGATGGGACCAACACGTCGGGCCGCTCACACGGCACGGCGATCTATTATCTTTTGAAAGCCGGAGAGCGCTCGCACTGGCACCGCGTGGACGCCGCTGAAATCTGGCACTGGTATGCGGGCGATCCTCTGGCGCTGCATCTGTCACCGGACGGCAAAGAGAACAAGACCTTTCATTTGGGCGCGGACCTCGCGCGCGGCCAACGCCCGCAACTGGTCGTGCCCGCGCAGCATTGGCAGGCCGCCGAACCCTTGGGTGCCTATACGCTTGTCGGCTGCACGGTTTCGCCGGGCTTCGACTTTGCCGGATTTGAAATGGCGCCTAAGGACTGGAAACCCGGCAAATAGCAGGGCGTCCGGCAGAACCGGCGCGGTCGAAGGCGATTGACCGCAGCGCGCGGGAAGGTGTCATGAAACAACGAGTCCGGACGACCAGCGGGCTTCGCTCCTTCGTTTCGGTCGTTGCAATGGGCTATGAGCCTAATTACAAAGGCGATCAGGCACCAACCTGAGGACAGGCCATGAAACTCGTCAGCGACGAAATCCTTATTGATAGCGGACAAATTGACCCGACGTATAAGGGCGCTTATCCGCTGCTGGACGGGTTTGAACTCGGCAATCCGGCCTCGTGGACATCCGGCCATCCCTATCCTTTCTACAAGCGCATGCGCGAGGAAGCGCCGCTCCATTGGACGCCGGGGATGAAAGGTGTTTCCGGCTTCTGGTCTGTCAGCCGTTATGAAGACATCAAGGCTGTCGAGCTTGCACCTGACGTTTTTTCTTCCCAGCGCGGCAGTATCAATCTTGCCGTGATCTCGCGTGACAAATGGCGTCCGAAAAAACTTATACCGGCGGCATTCAACTCACTCATCAATCTTGATGCGCCCGATCATATGGACATACGCATCCAGCAAAAAGATTTCTTCGTCCCCGCCTATGTCGCAAAAATTCGTGAGCGCGTCGCCGCAAAGATCGATGACCTGCTCGACGAAATGGAACGAAAAGGGCCTGTCGTCGATTTTGTGAAAATGTTTTCCGAACAGGTGCCGCTTTTCACGCTCTGCGAAATGTTGGGCGTGGACGAGGCCGACCGGCCAAAGATCGTTTACTGGATGCATTATCTGGAGATGGCATCTCAATACTTGGTCAACCCGATTCAGGTCTTCCTCAAAGAGCCCCTGTTTCCGCTCAAATTCTACAAGACCGTGAACGACATGTTCGCCTTTGGCGAGAAGGTTATGGCGGATCGCCGCGCCAATCCGCGTGAAGACCTGCTGACGGCCATCGCACAGTCAAAACTGCACGGCGAAGAACTGTCTCAGGAATATCTCGACGGTTCCTGGTTGCTCATCATTTTTGCCGGCAATGACACGACCCGCAATTCCCTGACAGGTACAATCGACCTGATGCACCGCTTCCGGGATCAGCGCCAAATGGTGTTGGACGATCCGAGCCTCATCCCGCGCATGTCCGATGAAGCGCTGCGCATGGTCTCACCGGTGAAACATATGCGTCGCACGGCACTCAAAGACGTCGAACTCAATGGCCAGCGCATCGCCAAGGATGAGAAGGTCGCCATGTGGTACGGCGCGGCAAACCGCGATCCCGAGGTTTTCCCGAACCCTGATGCCTTTGACATGATGCGCGACAATGTCGATAAGCATCTCGCCTTTGGCCACGGCGTCCACAAGTGCCTCGGCGCGCGCATCGCGCAAATGCAATTGCGTCTGTCTTATGAGCGGATATTCGAACGCTTCCCGAACATCGCGCCCGTTGGCAAAATTGTTTACGCACCGAATGCGCTCGTGAATGCCATGTCCAGCCTGAAGGTGAACCTCTACGGCATTGGCGGCAGCAGAGCCACGCAGGTACCGGTCAAGGCAATCTGACGAGGTTCGTGCCAAAAGCGGCCTTTCCCCCTTGGAGACCGAGGTCTAAACTCGTCCTGAGTGAATGGATGGAAGCTATGAGCGACGCTGTCGGCCCCGGTGATCTTGTTCTTTGCGTCAATGCCGCCCCGAACCATGTGACGGGGAGGCCCGTGCCTCTGCAGGCCGGAGAGACCTATGTTGTTTTCGCCGTCATGGAATTTGCCTGCCCCTGCGGGCGCTCTGATGCGCTGCTGGATGTCGGCGTTGATTTCGCGTGGTGCCAGTCGCGCTTCCGTCTCCTGCCCAAGCCCAAAATGGAGGCAAAACCCCGGCGCGTTGCGGTGCCCAAAGAGACGGAAAAGGTTTGATGAAGGGCGTTGATGAACCACCTGTGGTCCGGAGCTGAGCTTGCGGGCGTTGAAATGGCCCCGAAAGGCCGGAACCCATACCCCTGATTTTGTGCCTAAACGGAACGATGCTAGGCTTGAGGCTCAAGTAGCGGGCTGGGCAAGTAAACGTGTTTCGTCGAGCAATCATCGCTTTGGGATTTGTGAGTGCGGCTTTGTGCTTTGCGACAGCGGCGCAAGCCTCCGCATCTGACTGCCCCGCCACGCCCAAAGTCCTGATCGATGCCACGGGCGGGCCGACCATCGGCACGATGCAATATAAAAATGGCGGCGGCCTCAAACACAAAGAAATCGCGCTTACGTTTGATGACGGCCCCAATCCGGACGTGACGCCGCGCATTCTCGACATTCTCGACAAGCATTGCATCAAGGCGACGTTTTTTCTCGTCGGCATCTATGCTGACGCCCGCCCCGACCTTGTGCGCGAAATCGCACGCCGCGGCCACACCATCGGCACGCATACCTATACGCATCCCGACAATCTGCGCCACCTGTCACTCAAAGCCGCCAAGTCACAAATCACCCGCGGCTTTGCCGCCGTGCGCAATGCGCTGGCCGATGCGCCGTATGCGGAGCGTCAGGCGCTCGCCCCTTTCTTTCGCTTTCCCGGTCTCAATGACAGCAAGCCCCTCATCGCATGGCTCGGCGCGCAGGACATCGCCACCCTGTCCTGCTCCTTCGGGGCGGATGACTGGAAGCCCGTCAGCTCCAATGCGATTTACGCGCGCGGCCTCAGCGCCATTCAATCAGAAGGGCGCGGCATCCTCATTCTCCATGACACCAAATCCAGAACCGCTGACATGCTGTCGCGCTTTATCGTGACGCTCGAAAAACGGGGCTATAGTTTCGTGCAACTGGCCCCGAAGTCGCCCAACCCGACACTCGCCGACACCTCGCCCAACATGAGGACCAGCCTGCCGTGACACAAAAACGCATCACCCGCCGCCACGCGCTCGTGCTCACCGCCGCAACGGCGCTTGTCATGCCCGCGATTGTCAAAGCCGACGCGCCTTATAAAAAGCGGCTCAATCTGCAATCGCTCAATTCCGGCGAGAAGGTGAATCTGGTCTATTGGGCGGACGGCGACTACATCCCCGGTGCCCGCAAAGAGATCGACCGCTTCATGCGCGATCTGCGCACGAACGAACGCACGGAGATGCACACCGACCTGCTCGATCTTTTGCACGAGATTGCGAAAGCCTCAGGCTCCGCCACGCCTATATATGTGATGTCGGCCTTCCGTTCGGCCTCGACCAATGCCTATCTGTCAGCCCATTCAGACGGGGTTGACCCGTCAAGCTTTCACATGCGCGGCATGGCGGTCGATATCACGCAGGATTTTTCCGACCCCGGCAAAACCTATCGCATTGCCAAGAAGCTCGGCATCGGCGGCTCAGGCTTTTATCCCGTCGCACGGCCTTTCGTGCATGTCGATGTGGGGCCGGTGGACACATGGGTCCATCCTGAGCATGGCCGGCTGGACCGCGCTGAGGAATATGACCGTATGCAGAAAGAAGCTGAGAAGTCTTAACCAAATAGCTCAGTAGCAATCTTCGGCGATTCCATGTCGGACTTGCAGCTGTCCATAAAGTCTTTAATCGCGGGGGACACCGCGAACCACTCCCCATGAAGGCGATCGGAATCAAATTGGCGATGCAGTTCAATTTCCCTCTCACGTTCACCTGGGAAAGTGAGAAGTACCATAAGTTTTCTCGACGATCCGGTTTGCAAAGAAGACAAGCGAGCACGCAAATCAATCGTGTAACCAATTTTTACTCGCCCATCATCTCCACCAATAAAATAGATATAAGGGTCGCCAGTCACGAATTGATCACTTAGACCAACTGCGGCAAGCTCAGCTTTTGCCAACCACCGTTTCTTCTGTGGCTCTGTTAGCACACCGAAGTTGAGCAAGTCAGACGGAAATGCATTGCTCAGAACCTCAACAAGCGAATGATCTTCGTTGTCGAAAGCTTCAGCAATCTCATCAATTCGTTCTTGAATTGTGCGTCGTTGTAATTCCGATCTTGCTCGCTTCAGCATCTTCCGGCGTTCAGACATGCGAAGATCTCGAAGAAGATCAATGTCCAATATCAGAAATCGATCCTCAGCTAACGACGCAGGACTACCAAGTCCATCGAGAACATCGACAAGCCGATCAAACGGAAAATGATTCATAGAAAACTTCCCCGACGTTGCGAGGAAGCATCTTAGCCGATTCTCCGGCTTTCAATTTCCGGAGGCCGCTACATAATTGACGGAAAAATTATCCGGCGATGTATTGGGCACCGTTGCAGGTGAGCGTCGTGCCGGTGATGAAGGCTGACTTCTCATCAGCGAGGAACGTCACGCAATGGGCGATTTCATCGGCAGCACCGAGGCGGCCCACAGGGATCGTCGCGATGATGCTTTCCATGACTTTGGGCGGCACAGCGGAGAGCATTTCGGTGTCGATATAGCCCGGCGCCACGACATTGACCGTGATGCCCTTGCGCGCGACTTCCTGCGCCAGTGCTTTTGAAAAACCGATGAGACCGGCTTTGGCGGCTGAGTAATTCGTCTGGCCCATCTGACCCTTCTGGCCATTGATCGACGAGATATTGATGATGCGGCCAAAGCCACGGTCACGCATGCCGGAGATCAACGGCTGCGTCATGTTGAAGACGCTGCTGAGATCGGTGGCAATGACTTCATTCCACATCTGCGGTGTCATTTTGTGGAGCATCGCATCGCGCGTGATGCCGGCATTGTTCACGACAATGTCGATGGGGCCGAGATCTTTTTCAACGGCGGCAAGACCCTCGACGCAAGCGTCATAATCACTCACATCCCATTTATAAACGGCAATGCCGGAAGCTTCAGAGAACTTTTTGGCCGCTGCATCATTACCGGCATAAGTGGCTGCAACAGTGTGACCTGCCGCTTTGAGCGCCAGTGAAATCGCCGCGCCGATGCCGCGTGTGCCGCCGGTCACGATTGCAACTTTAGCCATATCCGGTCTCTCCAAAATCAAAAAGGGTCAGTCGTCCGAGTGTTTAGACGCGCTCAACACAGAGGGCAATGCCCATGCCGCCGCCGATGCAAAGTGTCGCAAGGCCTTTCTTGGCGTCGCGCTTTTCCATCTCATGGAGCAGCGTCACCAACACACGCGCGCCTGACGCGCCGATCGGATGACCGATGGCAATGGCACCGCCATTGACGTTGACTTTGCTGGCGTCCCAGCCGAGGTCTTTATTGACGGCGAGCGCCTGCGCGGCAAAGGCTTCATTGGCTTCCACAAGATCAAGATCGCCGACCGACCAGCCTGCTTTTTTCAGCGCGGCGCGCGACGCCGGGATCGGGCCTGTGCCCATGATCGAGGGATCAACACCGGCCTGCGCCCATGAGACGATGCGGCCAAGCACCTTGCGGCCTTCGGCCCTGGCGCGTTCAGCACTCATCAGCACGACGGCGGCGGCACCATCATTGATGCCGCTGGCATTCGCCGCTGTCACCGAACCGCCTTCTTTTTGAAAGGCGGGTTTCAACCCGCTGATACCGTCAAGCGTCACGCCCGCTTTGATATATTCATCATCCGAGATCACGGTGTCGCCCTTGCGACCTTTGATCGTGACGGGGGCGATCTCATCCTTGAAGCGACCGGATTTCTGCGCGGCTTCCGCTTTGTTCTGTGAGGCCACCGCAAAGGCGTCCTGTTCTTCGCGTGTGATCTGCCAACGGGCGGCAACGTTCTCGGCGGTCTGGCCCATATGGTAGCCGTGGAACGCGTCCCAGAGGCCGTCCTTGATCATCGTATCGACGAATTTCATGTCGCCCATCTTGGTGCCTGAACGCAGGTAAGCCGCGTGAGGCGCCATGCTCATGCTTTCCTGACCACCGGCCACAACCACTTCGCTGTCGCCATTGAGGATCGCCTGATAGCCAAGGGCGACGGCGCGAAGGCCTGAGCCGCAAAGCTGATTGATGCCCCATGCGGGCACTTCAACGGGCAATCCGGCATTGATGGAGGCCTGACGCGCCGGGTTCTGTCCCTCGCCCGCGCTCAGGATCTGGCCCATGATCACTTCGCTGACCTGATCTTTGGCGATCCCTGAACGCTCCAGCGCCGCATTGATTGCAATCGTTCCAAGCTCATGAGCGGGCAGCGCCGACAAGGCCCCGTTGAACGAACCAACGGGCGTACGCGCCGCGCCGACAATCACGACTTCAATTCCGGATGTGCTCATGGCTTTATGTCCCTGAATTAGAGTGGCGCGAGCCCAAAGCCCGCCGCTCGATTTTCCGCACGTTTGGCCCGTGCTTTTCCGACACAATGCCTCAGAGGCCAAAGCCGGTAAACGGATTTCTGTGCAATGCAAACGCAGGGCTTGCGCATTGCAGCAATACCGCGTCACAATGTCCCGACTAAAAAAGGGGAATCCCGGAAACCAGAGACCGCGACACGGTCCACATCCGGATCAGATCGTTGCCTAAAGTGGAGAATGAAACCGTGGCAAAAAAAACCGCTTCCACGGGGGATGACGTTATCGTCATCAAGAAATACGCCAACCGTCGACTCTATAACACCGCCACATCAAGTTATGTGACGCTCGACCATCTGTGCGGAATGGTGAAAAAGGGCCAGGAATTCACGGTGCATGACGCCAAGACCGGCGAAGACATCACGCGCTCGGTGCTGGCCCAGATCATTTTCGAAGAAGAAGGCAAGAGCGGCCAGAACCTTCTGCCGATTAAATTTTTGCGACAGCTCATCCGCTTTTACGGCGACAGTCTGCAAGGCCTGCTGCCCTCTTATCTCGAACTCAGCATGGACAGTTTTTCACGCGAGCAGGAAAAGATGCGCAGCAAGATCGCCGGTGTTTTCGGCGGCACGGCGCGTCTTGGTCAGTTTGAAGAACAGATCCGGCAGAATTTCGCGGTCTTTGACGGGGCGATGCGCATGTTCTCGCCCTTCGCCTCGCGCACGCGCGGCGATAAGTCAGAACCGCGTGACGCCGATAATGACAAATCGGCGACAAGCGAACCTGAAGTCAGCTCAGAGATTGATGAATTGAAGCGTCAGCTCGCCGCCATGCAGGCCCAGCTCGAAAATCTGGCCAAGAAATAATCAGGCTGAAGAGCCGTCCGGCCTTTGCTCAGACCAAACACCAAGGCCTAATTCAGGCCTTACGCTGCTGGGCCAGTTTGCTCTTGGAAAAACCAAGGCAACGCGTATCGGGAAGCTGCATCACAGGCTCACCAAGGAAGAAGCCCTGCAGATATTCGACGCCGAAATCGCGCAGCATGGCAACCTCTTCGGCATTACCGACCCATTCAGCAACAATCGGCAATTTGAAATTATGGGCAAGCTCGACAAGCGTGCGCACAAAAAACTGATTGTCGCTGTTTGTCACAAGATCTTTGACAAATGAGCCGTCGATTTTGACAAGGTCAACTTCAATGGCCTGCAGGTTGCGGAAGGACGTATAGCCCGCACCGAAATCGTCAATCGCCACCTGACAGCCAAGATCACGTAAGGTCGTGACGAAAGCAGCCGAACCCGGAATTTCATGCAGCGCCATGGTCTCGGTGATTTCAACCGTGAGACGCCTGGCAAGCGTGCGGTCGGCACGGAGCTGTGCCACCAGCGTATCAAGCCACATGTGATCGCTGGCCGTGCGCCCCGACACGTTGAGGGAGAGGTGGACGTCGGGATAGTCGCGCAAGGCATCAAGCGCCAGTTCCATGACACGGAAATCAAGCAGGCCGATGAGGCCGAGCTTTTCAGCCACCGGCACAAAATCACCAGCCGCCGCCACAGACCCGTCCTGCTGGACAAGACGGATCAGGCATTCATGCATCACCACTTCGCCCGTCACCGACGAGACAACCGGCTGATAGGCCAGACGGATGCGGCGCTCGTTCAAAGCCGCCACAAGCTCATCCGTCACATTCATATTGTTCTGACGCACCTTCTCGCGTTCGCGCGAGGGCGAATAGACAACAAAACTGTCACGGCTCATCTGCTTGGCAACAGTCAGCGCCTCTTCAGCATTGGAAAGCGCCTGTTCAATGGTCGATGCATGGGCGGGCAGCGAAATGCAACCGGCTGAAATCGTCGCCGCCACAGGGCCGCGCGATGTCTGGATCGCCGTGTCGCGCACGGAAGCGAGAAGCCGCTCGGTGACGCTGGCCAGACGCGCCTTGTCGCAATTGGCGAGCACGAGGCCGAATTTATTGCCCGAATAGCGACCCACCGCATCGACGCGGCGCGCCAACCCACGCAAACGATGGCCGACGCCGACAATCACTTCATCGGCAATATCAAAACCATAAGAGTCGTTGATGAGAGAGAGATTATCGACGGCAAGCAAAATGAAAGCACTGCCGCTGCGACCGCGTTTGGACGTTTCAAGCGTCGTACCCAAAGCATCCTTCAGACGCGCGCGCGTCAGAAGGCCCGTGAGATCATCATAAGTTGAAAGACGCACAAGGCGTTCATCGCGGTTGCGGCGCGCATCAATGAGACGCAAAACGCCGATAGCGCTGGCCGGACGGCCCGTCGCATCGGCAAACCAGCGGCCGCGATCCTCATACCAGTGAAGCTCGCCGCTTTCGTCTTTGATCTGATATTCAAGTTCGTAGAGAACACCGACGCCGCTGTCGATTTCCTTTGATTTGGCAATCACATCAACGCGGGTTGCACCTTTTTGACACACCACATTGGCGGCATAAGCAGAGTTCGTGTCGATATTGTCGGTATTGGCAAAGCCAAACACCTGCGCAATACCGTCGGCCCAATAAATTTTGTCGGTGGAAATATCCCAGCGATAGGCAACATCGCCCAATGCATTAACGGCCGACGAAGACAACTCGGCATCGCGGACAGATCCGCCCGTCACGCCAGCCGTCATCTCTCCCGCAGCACCATGCGCGCGAAGGTTGTCCGCCAGTCGTCTTGCCGTTTCCGCAGCGTTCTGCGCGTCACCGTTCACTTTTGGCCTCACTCGCTCTGTTGACCTGACATTCTGCGCCAATCCGCCCGTCCTGGGCGGCCTCCTGAGCAAGTGTCAGTTTCCCTGAGAGGTCTTAAGATTCCCCCAAATAACAAGGCTGCTAAAGTTTTAATCTTTATGGTTAACCGCGATTAAGGAAATGGACCCCTCGTGCAAAGACTGGCAAACTTCTTGCTCTGTCTGACCTGAGTGTTTCAAAAGCGACCCAGTAACAAACAACAGATGACAAATATCAGGCGCATAGGATCAACCGAGCTCACGCTTTCGACGCAGTCGCGCGAAAGCCGCGCCCGGACGCATGCGCCGCGCGCCGAAATCATCGCGCCCGTTACACAACCACGCGCCAATGCCGGGCTTCACATCGAACAGCCGCAATGCCGCCCTGCCGCCGGTTTCCTGACGCAATATATTGATCAGCATTTCCGCTGGCCGCGTGCACCCCATCGCAAAGACCGCCAGCGCCAGCGCGCGACCAGCGCCTATCTCAATGCCGATATGCTGCCCGACATGCTGGCCGACGTGTTGCGCCTGCATCCCATCGACAAAAAAATCTGAATTCTGAAAATCTTAAGTGAGCGGTCGCGTGGCAATCACCATCGACTGCAATTCAGCTATCGCGCGTTCCATCCGCGCCATGCGCTGATCGATCTCATCGAGTTTCTTTAAGATCGCCGATGTATCCCCGCCGGAGGGTGCCGAAACCGGCTGAGGCGTCGCAATGCCCGCCCGCGTCACAATCTCGTCAGCAGGGATTTTAAGCAGCCGCGCAAGCATCACCACATCATTGGGTGACATCTCGCGCTGATCCTTCCACATCTCATCCACCGCCTCACGCGTAAGACGTAAACTGGCCGCCACATCATCGCGCGTCAGGGCAAGCGCCCTGAGTTTTGCGTCAAACCAATCCTGATCGAAAAACAACGCCATTATTTGCCTGTGAACCTATTTGCCCGTGAATTTGGGTTCGCGTTTTTCCAAAAAGCTTTTCACACCTTCGCGGTGGTCTTCCGTTTGAAACAGACGTCCCAATGTGCCCGACACCCACGAGCCGATATCACGAAGTTCGCCGTAAGACGTGCGGCGCAAACCCTCTTTCATAAAACGTAAGGCCAGCGGCGGGTTCACCGCAATGCGCGCGGCCATCGCCCGTGCCCGCACCATCAGCTCACCATGCGGCACCACATCGGTGACGAGACCGATGCGCAGAGCTTCATTGGCATCAATCACATCCCCCGTGAACAAAAGTTCGGCGGCTTTCGCCGGTCCCACAATCGCGGGCAGACGCCACAGCCCGCCCACATCGGAAATCAATCCGCGCTTGATGAAAATTTCACCAAAGCGCGCATGTTCGGACGCAATGCGGATGTCGGCAAAGAGCGTGAGTTCCATGCCCCAGCCGACCGCGACGCCATTGACCGCCGCAATCACCGGCTTGTCGCATTCGAGCGCCGCGACCGCTGCCGGTGTCGGCTCGGGCCGGACTTGCGTGAGGCGCGCCACACTTGCCGCGCCCTGCTCGCCTGTCATCATTTCTTTGACGTCTTCGCCCGAACAAAAGGCAGGGTCCGTGGCGGTCACGATCACGCAGCGCACGTCAGGATCGGCGGCAGCGGCGCGAAAGCCCCATTCCACTTCATCATAAGCGCGCCGGTTGAGCGCATTGCGCCGGTCCGGCCGGTTGATCGTCAGCGTCGCGACATGATCGCTGACCTCATAGAGCAGATGAATAAAATCTTCCGGCGCAATACGTGCGGTCATTTGGTCCTCCCCAGAACTTAAAACCAGAACTCAAAATCGGTTCAACCAAAATTGCCGACAGCATCTGCGCCCGCATCACCGAGCTTCGAGCCGCCGTCGCAATCAATGATCGAGCCGGTCACGTATTTGGCATTATCGGTCGAGAGGAAAAGCGCCATGTCAGCAATGTCGGTCTTGGTGCCATAGTCACGCAGCGCAATGCGGGATTTGATGGATTTTTCCGCTTCGGGCGTTGTCGCCAGACGCAACATGCCTTCCGTGTCGGCAATCGGTCCGGGCGAAATCGCATTGACGCGCACACCCGCCGGACCCCATTCCATCGCGAGACACTTTGTCAGCATATTGATACCGGCCTTGGCCGCACAGACATGGGCCTGGAACATCGACGGATTGACGCCTTGCGGGGCCGTGATCGAAATCAGCGATGCGCCCGGACGGTTGAGATATTGGAAACAGGCACGCAGCACATGGAATGTGCCGACAAGATCAATATCAACGACGGTCTTAAAGCCGTTCGATGAAATGCCAAGCGCAGGCGCAACGAAATTGCCCGCCGCACCCGAAATCACAATATCGATCTTGCCATAGGTATCATGCGCCACTTTGAGCGCCGCATCGACCGCCTCAAAACTGCGCACGTCAGCGGCAATACCCAAGGCCGGAAAGCCTTCATCCGTGATCGTCTTCGCGGCAGCGGCAATCTTCTCGGCGCTACGGCTGATAATCACGACCTTGGCACCCGCACGCGCGAAATGCTGCGCGATACCGAGATTGATGCCGCTGGATGCGCCTGCCACGAAGGCCACTTTGCCCGCGAGCGGCTTTTCAATGAATACGTTTGCCATAGGACTCTCCCTTAAATTTTTGTCTTCTGCCTGAGCAAGAAATCTTGTGTTGCAGGCATCAAGCCCATAAAAATCACGCTTCGCAAGTGCAGAAGCTGACCCCCACGCTTTGAGATTTGGCGTTGCGCACAACGCACACTAGACTGCCGCAAGGTCATCCGCGATTTAGAGCCATTTGACCGGAAAATGACACTGCCCGAGAGTTGAGGCTGCAATGGGAGAAATGGAGATCATGGCAGTCCTGAAGGCTCTGGGCGCTATCACAACAGCGATTATCCTGATCGGACTGATGAGCTACTGGGCCGCCGGTCGCGCGCGGCCCGCCATCAATGCCGAAACGCGCGCTGCCCTTGCCAAAGAAAACCTCGCCTACAAATTCATCGACCTCCCCGACGGCACGGTGCATTACCGCCTCGAAGGTCCGGCTGACGCACCGCTCATTGTCCTCGTGCACGGCTTCTCGGTGGCCTCCTTCGTCTGGAATGACTATTTCGAGCCGCTGACGCGCGCAGGCTACCGCGTGCTTTCCTATGACACCTATGGGCGCGGATTTTCTGACCGCCCGTCGGGGCCTTACGATGCTGATCTCATGGACCGCCAACTCGCAAACCTTTTGAACGAACTCGCGCCCGACACGCCGGTCGATCTCGTCGGCTACTCCATGGGCGGGGCGGCTGTCACGATCTTTGCGTCCCGTCACCCGGCTCAGGTCCGCTCGCTTACCCTCATCGCACCTGCGGGGCTCGGCGTTGCCTCAAACCGCAATATCGCCATCCTGCGCCGCCCGCTGATCGGCGACTGGATCGTCCGTATGTTCGGCCTCAAAATTTTTCATGACGTCGCCGCCGAAGAAGCCAAGGCCGCGCCCAATCCCGCGCGCTTCCTCGCCGACTTTGACCGCCAGATGGATTATTCAGGCTTCGGCGAGGCATTGCTCTCAACAATGCGCCACTACCCACTCGGCAGCAGTGAAAAGGCTTATGCGCAAGCGGGTCTTTCATCGCGCCCCGTCATGGTGCTCTGGGGCGAAGCCGACACAACCGTGCCTTTCAGCAACGCCAAAAAGCTGATGGAACTGATGCCCAATGCCAAGCTCTATTCCTATGACAAAATAGGCCATTCCGTCGCTTTTGGACAAAGCTCTCTGGTCACGCGTCATCTCATCGATTTTCTGGCCTCCCATCCTGACGCAAAGGATGGTGCAATCACACCCGACATCCGCATCAAAACACGGCAAACCATACCGGCAAAGTAGTGACTGCCTTTCATTTGAGTTAGACTGCGCCCCGTGTCCGCCATGCATATTGAACCTCTCAACTGGATCGAACCGCATCAGCTGTTTGAAGCTTTTGCGCATGAACCCTTCGCGCTTTTTCTCGACAGCGCCACAGCCGCGCCGGGTGCCGACGCAGCCATACACGGGCGCTGGAGCTTCATCGCGCTTGATCCGTTTGAGACGCTGACGCTGACATCACAGGCAAATGACAATCCGTTTGTGATCCTTGCTGACAAACTCAAACAATATGCCCTGCCAGCAAGTGACAGTGACCTGCCGCCCTTTACCGGCGGCGCTGCCGGTTTCTTCGGCTACGACCTCGCGCATCATCTGGAAAAATTACCCCCCGCGCGCGCACCCTACGCGCGCGATGATCAGGACCTGCCGCAACTGACGCTGGGCTTTTATGACACGGTTCTCGCCTTCGATATGGTCGCGCGCCGCGCTTTGCTCATATCGAACGGTCTGCCCGAGAGTGACCCTGCCGCGCGCGCACACCGCGCGAAAATCCACGCTGTTGCGTTACGAAAGCGCATCACAGAAGCACGACCCGCAAACAAAATACCCGCCGCACCCAAGCCCCGCGCCGTCACATCAAACTTCACGCGCCCCGCTTACGAGCAAGCTGTCACCCGCATCATCAACTACATCCGTGCAGGCGATATTTTTCAGGCAAACCTCACCCAGCGGTTTGAGGCACATCTGCAGGATGACGAAACACCTTATGAGCTTTACCTGCGCCTGCGCGCCGCCAGCCCGGCGCCCTTTTCAGCCTTCTTCAATTTCGGCACAGGCGCATTACTTTCTTCCTCGCCCGAACGGTTCTTAATGTGCCGCAACGGCGAGGTTGAAACAAAACCGATCAAAGGCACAAGACCCAGAGGCGCGACGCCGCAGGAAGACAAGCGCCTTGCCTCAGACCTTCTCGCATCGACAAAAGACCGCGCTGAAAATGTGATGATCGTCGATCTTCTGCGCAATGATCTGAGCCGCTCTTGCGCCAACCACACAGTCAAAGTCGAAAAACTCTGTGCGCTGGAAAGCTTCGCCAATGTTCATCACCTCGTCTCAACAGTGCATGGCGAACTTAAACCCGCAACAACCCATCTCGATTTGCTGACCCGCGCCTTTCCCGGCGGCTCAATCACCGGCGCACCAAAATTGCGCGCGATGGAAATTATTGCCGAGCTTGAACCCACCACACGCGGCCCTTATTGCGGCAGCATTGGTTATCTCGGTTTTGATGGCACGATGGATACATCCATTGCCATTCGCACCATGATTGTGAAAGGCAACCGCATCACGTTTCAGGCGGGCGGCGGCATTGTCGCCGATAGCGATCCCGTCGCCGAATACGAAGAGAGCCTGACCAAAGCAAAGTCGATGCTGCAGATCCTCGGTGGTGAGGTGCAACCATGATCCTGCTCATCGATAATTATGACAGCTTCGTTCACAACCTCGCCCGCTATGTGGGCGAGATCGGACATGCAAGCGAAGTGATCCGCAATGATGTGCTGAGCCCCGACGACATCATCGCGAAAAAACCCCGCGCCATCATTCTCTCACCCGGCCCCTGTGGCCCCGCCGAAGCGGGTATGTCCGTGCCGCTCGTGCGTGCCGCCGCTGCTGCAAACATTCCGCTCCTCGGCGTATGTCTCGGGCATCAATGCATTGCGGCCGCTTTTAGTGACCACGTTCATCCCATTGAGCCGATGCACGGCAAAGCCTCCGCCATTCATCATCGCGGTCACGCGCTCTTTGAAGGCATGCCCTCACCCTTCATGGCCGCGCGCTATCATTCGCTGATTGTGTCGCTCGCGCCCGCCTCCCCGCTCGATGCCATTGCCCATCTCGCCGACGGCACGCTGATGGCGCTCGCGCATCGCGACCTCCCCATAATCGGTGTGCAATTTCACCCTGAATCCGTTTTGACCGAACACGGCCACCTGCTCCTCACCAATTTTTTGAAATTGACGGATGTGCCCGCTAAGGTGGCGCCATGAAAGTCTGGCTCAACGGGCACGTCCTCGACGAACACGAAGCACGGATTGATCCGCGCGACCGTGGTTTTCTGCTCGGCGATGGTCTGTTTGAAACCATGCTCGCCCGCAAGGGCCGCATTGCTTTTCTCGACGCCCATATTGTGCGGCTTGCCGCAGGCGGCAACATTTTGGGCATACCTATGCCCTTCTCGCCGCAACATTTGTCGGTCGCCTGCACCATGTTGCTCGAAGCCAACAAGCTGAGCAACAGCGCGCGTGTCGCTTTACGCCTCACACTGACGCGCGGGCCGGGACCGCGCGGATTGCTGCCACCGGAAAACCCGACCCCGACTTTGATGATCTCGGCTGCGATCAGCCCGACGCCGCCACTGTCCCAAACGGCAATGCTCGCGACGCCAAGGCGAAATGCCCTCTCACCCTCGTCGCGTCTGAAAGCTCTCCCCTATCTCGACAATCTTTTAGCGCGCGAAGAAGCCCATGCGCGCGGTGCTGACGATGCGCTGATGCTCGACACATCAGGACATCTCGCCTGTTCAAGCGTCGGCAATATTTTTTTGTGGGAAGGTGAACGCCTCGTCACACCGGCCGAAGAATGCGGCATCCTGCCCGGCATCACGCGCGGCGCTGTGATAGCGCTGGCCGAACAGCAGGGGATCGAGATCACACAGGATTTTATTGATGTGGGCCGCCTTCACGCCTGCGACGGGGCATTCCTCACCAACAGTCTTGTCGGTCTCATGCCACTCACGCGCATCGACGGGCGAGAGCTTGGCGCCATGCGCCTCACCGCACGATTGCAAGCGGCCTATGACATGTTGCTGGATGCGGATGAGGGTGAGGCCGAGGACGAGGCCTGAGCCTCGCCCCCCGGCTTCGGATTGAATTATTCCGTGACGCTGAAGTCGCGGCGCGCCGACGTGATCGTCACAGTGAAACCGGCAATCACATCAAGCAGGTTCACAAGCACGATGATGAAAAACACCGACGTACCGAACTGCGGCAGAACGATGAACTGAACAAGCGCCACGAGCAGCACCAGCATCGACAGCGCATGATTGATAATGGTGGACGCTCCCGTCTTGGTGGAATTGACCAATTCAAGAAAGAGCAGGATCAGCGCCGTTGCGATGAAGATGTCACCGAGCTTCACGATCCATACAGCACCCGACACCAGCGACAGCGAAAACAATTCCGTGTCCATGGTAAAGCCGGTGAGATAGATCACGATATTGTAGACAATGACGACCAGCGCCAGAAGCGGAAGCGAACCAAGCATTTTTCAATTCCCCGTATGAGTATCTGATCTGAGGCGGACCTTCGCCAAAGCCCTGTTGCGTTTCATTCTAGCACAAAACACCGTTCACGGCTTAATCTTGGCGCAAAGCTCGTGACAGAACTGTGGCAAAACAGTCAAACGGGTTTGAATTTTACATTTCGGGCAAAGAAAACGGCCTGCTGGGACAAAAAATATGACGACCACGGCTGATCACTTTGCCCAAACCTATGGGGAAGCCCGCAAGAAGTTCCTGGCCGCCAGTGCGGCGACAGGCGCGGTTTTGAGCCGTTACGACCACCCGCAAGCAGGGCCGGACGGCAAGGAGATCGGAACCGATGTCGCCCGTATCGGACCTGCTGATGCGCGCAACATATTGGGCATCGGCGCGGGCACGCATGGCGTTGAGGGCTATTGCGGCTCGGGTGTACAGACGGCTTTGCTCATGTCGGGCTTTGCCGACACGCTGCCTGCCGACACGGCGCTCGTCTTCATCCACGGCATCAATCCCTGGGGCTTTGCCCATGGCCGGCGCGTCAATGAAGACAATGTCGATCTCAACCGCAACTTTCTCGACCACACCAAAACCCATCCGGTTAATCCGGGCTATGACGATATTTATGAGGCACTCAATCCGGCCGATCTCAGCGAAGAGGCGCTCGCCGTCGGACGCGCCAAGATGAAGGCCTATGCCGAGGCTCATGGCCCCGCCGCACTCCAGCACGCACTGTCCGGCGGGCAATATGCCTATCCCGAAGGCGTGCAGTTTGGCGGCACAAAGCCGGTCTGGTCGAACACCACTTTGCGTGAGATCATCCGCAATGAAATGGGCAAAGCCCGGCGCGTGACCTATATCGACATTCACTCAGGCCTCGGGCCACGCGGCCATGGCGAGGTGATTTCAACGGCACCGGACACCAGCGACACATTCAAACGGATGCAAGGCTGGTGGGGCGATATTGTGCACTCAACGCAAAGCGCAGGCTCGGTCTCATCGAACGTGCCGGGCTCCATCACCGAAGCGTTTGAACAGGAATTGCGCGGCCTTGAAGTGACGCCCTGCGGGCTTGAATTCGGCACGGTGGCAATGAACCTCGTTGCCGCCGCCCTCGTCGCTGACAACTGGCTGCACCGGCATGGCGGACACGCAAACCCCGCCGCGCCCGCGATCAAACGCCAGATCCGTGATGCGTTTTATGTGGACGCTGACGACTGGAAAGAAGACGTGACGCGCCAGACACGCGACATGGCGCTGAAGGTGCTCGGTTCATTTTAGACAACAAAAAAGCCGGTCTCATGCGAGACCGGCTTTTTCAAATATCGCTGACGCGTCACGCGCGGATCAGATATCGCCCTTGGGCTTCAGGATCTGACGGCCACGATACATGCCGCTCTTCAGATCGACATGATGGGGACGATGCAGTTCACCCGAATCCGGGTTCTCGACATAGGTCGGGTTCTTCAGCGCGTCGGCCGAACGGCGCATCCCGCGCTTGGAGGGGGAGGTCTTCCTTTTAGGAACGGCCATAGCTGAAAGCTCCGGTCTGGCAACCCTTGGAAAACCGCCAAAAAGCGGTGCATACCAAGGATGAAAATACATATGGGGCCGCAACTTCAGCAGAAGAACGGCGTCTGGCGGGCCTTATACAAGCAAAGCGGATGAAAAGTCCACCGGCTTTAACGGGCCGCGACCACAAGGCAGAGCGCCGACGAAATACCGGCCTTGGAGCACGCATTTTTGGCGGCTTTTTCGCTCACAAAATTCCCCATTCGGACCTTGTGGAATGTCGCATCACCTTCCACGGAAACGGTTTCGATCCGCAATTTATTGGTCCGCTCAAGCGACGGATCGACCAAAGCGACGTCGAGGTAACGGCGTGTGGCCTGATCAATGGAGCCATAGGACCCCAGCGGCACATAGAAGCCGGTATCGGATTTTGACGGACGACGCACCGGAACGGCGGAGGTGGTTTTCACGGACCCCGTGACGATCGCATCATTGCGCGCCTGACGTTTTGCAACGGGTTCGCTTTGCGTTTCGCGCACCAGCTCCGTCAGGCCGAGCTGATCATATGAATCTGCATGGCCATCGCGGCGCGCCACAAAAAGCGCGACACACCCCGCGATCAGAAGGAGCCAGAACAGCTCGCGGCGTTTTGATCTCTGCATTGTCTTTCCCCGAAAACCCCATCCCCCAAATCTCTGGGATGGGCATCAGGATGCATGAATATGGTTAACGCCTTTTTAAAAAGAGACCCAAAACGGAACGTTCTTCCTACTGAGAAATCGCCGCTTCAGCCGGCACATAGGAAACGCCGAGAGCACCGGCTACCGCTTCATAGGTGATCTGACCTTTGCAAACATTGAGACCGGCGCGCAAATGCGGATTGTCAGTGAGCGCCTTTTTATATCCCTTGTCGGCGAGCGCAAGCGTGAAGGGCAACGTCGCATTGTTAAGCGCGAAGGTGGATGTGCGCGCGACAGCGCCCGGCATATTGGCGACACAGTAATGCACCACGTCATGCTTGATGTAAGTCGGCGCGGCATGGGTCGTGGCATGTGACGTGGCAAAGCAACCGCCCTGATCGATCGCGATATCAACGAGCACAGAGCCTTTCTTCATGGCCTGCACCATTTTTTCAGACACAAGTTTCGGCGCCGCGGCGCCCGGCACCAGCACCGCGCCGATCACAAGATCAGCGCCCAGCACATATTCTTCAATCGCATCAACGGTCGAATAGATCGTGTTGAGCTTGGGTCCGAACTGCAGATCGAGATCGTAAAGCGTATGCAGATTAATATCGATGACGGTGACATGGGCTTCCAAACCCATCGCCATGCGCGCGGCATTCATGCCTGACACGCCGCCGCCGAGAATGACAACCTTGGCGGCAGGCACGCCCGGCACACCGCCGAGCAACATGCCGCGCCCGCCTTGCGCGATTTCCAATGAATGTGCGCCCGCCTGAATGGACATGCGGCCCGCGACTTCCGACATCGGTGCGAGAAGGGGCAATCCTCCGCGCACGTCAGATACGGTTTCATATGCAATGGCAATGGCACCTGACGCCATCAACCCGCGCGCCTGTTCGGGATCGGGCGCGAGATGCAAATAGGTGAAGAGCACCTGCCCTTCGCGCAACATCGCCCATTCGGCGGGTTGGGGTTCTTTCACTTTCACGATCATGTCGGCGGCGGCAAAAATCTCCGCCGCTGTATCAACGATCACCGCACCGGCATTTGCATATTGCTCATCGAACAGACCAATGCCGAAGCCTGCGTTTTTCTGCACCATCACCTGATGACCGTGATGCACCGCTTCACGCACGGCGGCCGGCGTCATGCCGACGCGATATTCATGGACCTTGATTTCCTTCGGCACACCGATACGCATAAGAGCAATTCCTTGAGTACGAGGGGGAGTGACACTTAAAAATCTAAACCTCGCACGTCACGCTTCCAATCACCGCGCAAATAAAATCGGTGAGCGGTGTTTAATATATTCATCGCATAAGCGGTTGATTTTGCTGATATATAAGAACAAAAGGATGATCAAAGGTGAGGCATGTCGCTTATTTTTAACGCAGAGTTGCGCGATACCATCGCGGCACGGCTCCAAAATTTCACCCATTGGACGCCGCCCGAAGCGATATTGAAGCAAGCCGCCGTCACCATCACGATTGTGCCGCATGAAGAGGAAGCAAGTTTTTTGCTGACGCGGCGCGCCCCGCGCCTCAATGCTCATGCCGGACAATGGGCCTTGCCCGGCGGTCGGATCGACGACGGTGAAACGATTGTTGAGGCGGCTTTGCGCGAACTCAAAGAAGAAGTAAGCCTTGTGGCACAGGCATCCGATGTGTTGGGCACGCTTGATCCCTACCCGACGCGCTCGGGCTATTGCATCACGCCGGTCATTATCTGGCAGGAAAATCTCACCGGCATGGTGCCCAATCCGGGGGAGGTCGCGTCGATCCATACGTTCCCGCTTTCGGTTTTGGAACGCGAGGGATCACCGATTTTTATGACCATTCCCGAAAGCGAAAAGCCGGTGATCCGCTTGCTCCTGTCGGGTGACGATCATATCCATGCGCCCACCGCGGCACTGCTTTATCAGTTTGCGGAACTGGTTTTACAGGGGCGCGAGACACGGGTTTTTGAGCTCGAACAGCCGGTCTGGGCATGGAAATAATCAGGAAAATAAGGCTCGAAAGCAACGTGCGCAGTTCGCAATTCTTGCAAGAGATCGAGTGTTTCCATGCAGAGATTGTTGTTCAGTTCGTTGAGCCTCAAAAAGCGCCGCCCGAAACTAATCCCCCTCTGTGGATTTCCGGTTTTTCCCGCCCCAATTCGTAACGCGAGTAGAAATAAATTATCCCCGCATTGATGACGGGCTCGATCAGGGCGACACCGAGCGCAACCGCCCACTGACCGGTCAGGACATAGGCGAGTGTCATTCCGACAGCGAAATGAATAGCCGAAAAGCCGATGGCCTTTTTCAGGGCATAAGATTTTTTCGATGCTTCATTGCGCATGGGAGCCTCCTGAGCCGCCTTAATTGCGAATGATTATCATTTAAAGGTGGTGAGGGGGAATGTCAAGGGGCGGGTATTGGAGAATTTTGGGAGCTTATTTCTTCTCCTCCCCCTTGAGGAGGCTTAGATCATTACACGGATTAAATTCTTGAACCCTCCCCTTGAGGGAGGGTCAAACGGCGCCTTCGCCGTTTGGGGCGGGGTCGCGGTCCATCGTCTGGTTTTGAATTTGCGGTGACCTTCGTTCCCCCGCCCCAAAAATCAAAGATGATTTTTTGACCCTCCCTCAAGGGGAGGGTTAAAAGAAATCACACCATCATCAGTATCACGCCATCGTCAGAATGACCGGACCACTCTTCGTCACAACGAGGCTGTGTTCATATTGAACCGTCGGGGCGGCGGGGTCAGCGATCAGGGTCCAGCCGTCATCTGTTTCATCGGCATAAGTTGCGCCCAGCGACAGGAACGGCTCGATAGTGAAGACGAGACCGTCATGCATGCGGCGGCGCTCGGAGCGGTCGCGCCAGGTGGCGATGGAGTCAGGCTCTTCATGCAATGAACGCCCGACACCGTGGCTCGCGAGATTGCGGATCAGCGTGTAGCCGCCCTTGTCGGCAAAGCGCTCGATGCGTTCGCCGATATCAGCAAGGCGCGCATCGCTGCGCACGGCGCCGATGCCTTCCCACATGGCGCGTTTGCCATCGCGGCAGAGCCTGGTGATATGCGGCCGCACCGGCGGCACGGCAAAGCTCGCGCCCGTGTCGCCATAGAAACCACCAAGCTCGGCTGACACATCAATATTGACGAGATCGCCCGCCTTGATGACGCGGGCGCCCGGAACACCATGCGCCACTTCACAACCCGACGCATTGCCGACGCTGATACAGGTGGCGCCCGGAAAATTGTAATCAAGCTCCGGCGCCGAGCGCGCGCCATGGGCCTCAAGGCCCTTTCGGCCAATGGCATCAAGCTCAAGCGTTGTCATGCCAGGCTCCAACGCCTTGCCCATATCGCGCAGCACGGTCGCCACGATCCTGCCGATGCGGCGCAGCGCCTCAAGCTCGTCCTGCGATGTAATGGTCATGTCCCGGCACCCTTTATCAATCCCGCGCAAACCGGCGCGGCTGCACGAATTTTGCGCATTCTATGCAGGAATTGCCTGCCCATGCGACAGACGGCAAATGACAGAATGTCCGGCAGTATAATGATCACTTTGACCGGCGCTGACACCCTTGCCTTCAAACCAAAAGCAATCAACACTGATCATGCGCATTGCAATATGCGCATTTGGGATGACCCAGTAACACGCCTTTGGAGGCGACGGTGAGCATGGCCCTACAGGAACAAAGCAAGTCCGCCTATTCTGCGCCCATTTCTGATACTGCCGCGCCGATCATCGAAATCAGGAACGTCTCGAAAATCTATCAGGGCGGCGTCAAAGCCGTTGATGATGCAAATATCACCGTGAAGCGCGGCGAATTTTTTGCCCTCCTCGGCCCGTCCGGTTGCGGCAAGACAACATTGCTGCGGATGCTGGCGGGCTTTGAGACGCCGACAACGGGCGAGGTCATTATCGACGGTCACAATATGGCGACCGTTGAACCCAATAAGCGCCCCGTCAATATGGTGTTCCAGTCCTATGCGGTCTTCCCGCATATGTCGGTCGAAAAAAACGTCGCTTACGGCTTGCGGATGGACGGGCGACCGTCCGCTGAAATCAAACAGCGCACCGCCGAAGCGCTTGAGCTTGTGAAGCTCGGCGGGTTTGGCAAACGCATGCCGCATGAAATGTCGGGCGGCCAGCGCCAGCGCGTCGCGCTCGCCCGCGCGCTTGTGAAACGCCCCTCTGTGTTGCTGCTTGATGAACCGCTGTCAGCGCTTGACGCCAAACTGCGCGAGGCGATGCAATTGGAACTCGTGCGCCTGCAACAATCGGTCGGCATCACCTTTGTCATCGTGACGCATGACCAGACCGAAGCTTTGTCAATGGCCAACCGCATCGCCGTGATGAATGCGGGGACGGTCCGCCAGATCGCGGCACCGGCGCAGCTTTATGAAAACCCTTCAAGCCGGTTCGTTGCTGACTTTATCGGCCGCATCAATCTGATGGATGCCAAAGCCGTGCGCGTCGGCGAGCATCGCGTTAAAGTGACGGTGCCGGGATTTGGTGAAGTCGAACTTGCGGGCGATGCGGTGGGCGATGTGGCGCTTGCGGTGCGGCCTGAAAAGATTTTCGTCGCCGAAAGCAAGCCGACGGACCCCGATGTGATTGCCGTGCGCGGCAAGGTCGGCGAAGTCGCCTATTACGGGTCTTATTCAAACGTCTATTTCGACATCGGCGCGGGCGCACCGATCCTTGCCGACATCGGCAATGTGTCGCGCGACATTGAAGAGTTTACCTTCAAGCGCGGCGAGGACTATTGGATCTACTGGCGCAAGGGCGACACGCTGGTGCTGGGGGCTTGAGGGCTTTCTTTATTCAAAAAAAATGATCGTCATGCGCGGGCTTGACCCGCGTATCCACGTCTTATTTTGTTGGTGCAATAAAGGCGTGGATGGCCGGCCTCCTTTATTTAAAGGTGGGTCCGGCCATGACGGATGTGGTGATGGGGGTTTGATCTGATTTCCTTCAACCCTCCCCTTGAGGGAGGGTCAAACGGCGTCTTCGCCGTTTGGGGCGGGGTCGCGGTCTCTCATCTAGTTCTGAATTTGCTGTGGCCTTCGTTCCCCCGCCCCAAAAAATCAAAGATAATTTTTTGACCCTCCCTCAAGGGGAGGGTTGAAGTAAGGAATGGGAGAGGGCTTTATCACTCCTCACCATCTTCCAGTGTGCCCGTTGCGGTGACGCGTTCAACCTCGTGGATGATGCGTTCGACGAACATGTGCTGCATCATTTCATTGATGATATTGACGCCCTCCGCCGCCATGTTGGCGGCTTGTTCATAGTCAACGCGGGTGCCGAGGTTGCGGTAAAACTGCGCGACCGCGTGATGGGCCAGCACCTGCATCATCTCGGCATAGATGCCGTAAATATCAACCGTATAGCTCGCCTCAGGTGTGTAACCTGCGACACGCGCCTTGCCGATCAGTTCCAGCAGCCGCGCGTTGCGCTGATTGAGGAACTCGCCCCCCTCTTTCCGCTCGATCATCAACACGCCGGATGCCTCAAGCACACGGGCCTCCTCAAGGCTGATCGGGACATCGGCAAGAACTTCAGCAAGGGGCCGCGCGCCGAAGGCGCGGCCTTCTGACAGCAATGGCCCCAGGCGGTTTTCAAGACCGATGAAAGCTTCAAAGCCGGTGACGGGATTTTCCGCTTCGCTCATCACCAATGATTTGATGAGGCTCAAAGGCAGATGACGCTCGGCCTGCAACCGCTTGATGAGATTGAGCCGTTTGACATGCGCGTCGGTATAGACCGCGACATTGCGCTTGGGCCGCTCGGGCTCGGGCAGCAGACCTTCGCGGATATAGTAGCGGATCGTTTCGCGACCGAGGCCCGACACGTGTTCCAGTTCTTTCATCTTCATCGCTTTACTCATATGCCTATGAAGCAATTTTGAAACGCGTCCGTCAACGCCGACGCGACAAAGAAAAAAGCGGCCCCCTTGCGAGGGCCGCTCTGATTTGATCGTGTGAGGAAGAGCTTGATGCTCTCTCTTTTTGATTATCTCTTAGAGACGCTCGATAATCGTGACGTTGGCCAGACCGCCGCCTTCGCACATGGTCTGGAGACCATAACGCTTGTTGCGGGTCTTGAGCGCATGGATCAGCGTCGTCATCAGCTTTGTGCCCGAAGCGCCGAGCGGATGGCCGAGCGAGATCGCGCCGCCATTGACGTTGAGACGGGCCGGATCGGCATTGAGCTTCTGCAACCAGGCCACGGGCACGGAGGCGAAGGCTTCGTTGACTTCATAAAGGTCGATATCTTCGATCTTCATGCCGGCTTTCTTCAAAGCCTTTTCAGTGCCGGGGATCGGGGCTTCCAGCATGATGACCGGATCGCCGCCCACCACTGTCATGTGATGCACGCGGGCGAGCGGCTCAACACCGAGCTGCTTCAGACCCTTTTCATTAACGACCATAACGCCTGAGGCACCGTCGCAGATCTGCGAGGACGACGCGGCGGTGATGGCACCACCTTCGACAAGCAGCTTCACGCCTTTGATCGAATCGAGATTGGCATCGAAACGAATGCCTTCGTCGATCGTGTGCAGCTCCTTGGTGCCATCGGCCGTGGTGATTTCAAGTGCGAGAATTTCGTTCTTGAAAGCGCCGGACTGTGTGGCGGCAATCGCGTTCTGGTGGCTCATATAAGCGAACTGGTCGAGCTGGTCTTTCGTCAGACCGTATTTTTTGGCGATCATTTCAGCGCCGGCGAACTGGCTGAACTGAATGTTGGGATAACGCTCTTCAATGTTCGGGCTTTTGTAGATACCGAAGCCGTTTTTGAACGGCAGCGAGATCGGCATGCCCATGGGCACGCGTGTCATGCTTTCGATACCGGCAGCAACAACGATGTCCATCGCGCCTGACATCACAGCCTGAGCGGCAAAGTGGAGCGCCTGCTGGGAGGAACCGCACTGACGGTCAACCGATGTAGCGGGCACGCTTTCCGGGAGCTTCGAGGCCAGCACCGCATTGCGCGCGATGTTCATGCCCTGCTCACCGGCCTGATCGACGCAACCGACGATCACGTCTTCGATCAGCGCGGGGTCGATCTTGGTGCTGTCAACCAGCGCGTTGATCACCTTGCCGCCGAGATCTGCGGGGTGCCAGTCTTTCAGACGACCGCCTTTGCGGCCACCGGCGGTGCGGGTTGCGGCGACGATATAAGCTTCGGCCATGAGGCTCTCCTGTGATGAACGTGGGCCACGCCAAAGGGCGCGGACCTACGGGATCGGTTCGAAATTCGAATTGGTCGCCATCTTGAGCATGGGGCCGCACTTGTCCAGTCCCAAAAAGGCCAAAATACGGGGCGTTTTGGACAGGGGGTCTGACTTATATCGGGAGCGGCCCGCGCAAAACCAGATCGCGCAAAACCTCCTGCAAATTTGACGTAGGGAGAACTTGGGGCGTGGCAGGAAAAATACGGGGACCGGCGGACGGGACCATTTCATTTTTTGAGAGAGGCTTTGCTTAGGTGAACAGGCCAAAGAGGGGCTTTCGCGGCCAGGTTCCGGAATATGCGCGCGACGACGCACCCGCACAGCCTCACATCAGGATCATTATCCGTAGTGAACCGTATAGACCTGGGCCATTATAGATGAAACCAATGAACACCTAATATGTTCCAATTCAACAGCGTGATAATGTGCCCTCCCGCACCCGAGACGGGAACGGCGATGAGGGACAGGAGGACCGGATGGCCTGCTGCGCATTTATCATACTTCTGCTCGGACAATTCGCGTTTGCGCTGAAGCGGGTCCGAACCTTTGTCTGTGGCGAGCGTACCGAGTGCGGGATCGCCCCCCATCCCGCTGTTTCATGGTCGCCCGCCTTGACGGCGGCGGCGTTGCCGATGCCCCCCACTGACCCCCAGTGGCCCAACCGGCTACGCCGCTTGCTCTCGCCCGACGTCATTGTGCTCGCTGTTTCCGTTGAACTGCTGATGGGCGCAAGCGCGCTCACCTTCTTTGCGGGACAAGCGGGCTATTCACCGGGAGAATTTGCCAGAGCCCTCGCCGCAATCTGCACCAGCGGGCATTTCACGTCGTTCTGAACACCTAAGTGCGGCGGCATCGTGCGGCCTGCTGAATTTACCGGCCGGAAAAGACGTAAGCCTTGCGGGCCTTCAAGCGGTAAAGCGCGCCTGCAGTGAAAGCCACGGGCGCGTCTGACATGCGCGGAATATGAATTTCAACGGGCGCGGCAAAGCCCGCGACATCAAACTCAAGCGCGAGTGACCCGCCGAATGTGCGCGTGCTGAGAAGTTTGGCCGCGGCACCCTCTGAGCCGTCCGGCAGCACATCCACATCATGATTGCGCACATAGGCGACGGCGGGACCTTTGCTCGCGTCACCGACAGGCGCAAAAGATTTGCCCAGCGCAGGTGCGAGACCGTCAACAATCGTCGTGTTGACCTTGATGATGTTGCCTAAAAATTCGCAGACAAATGGCGTGGCCGGATGATCGTAAATATCGGCAGGCTTGCCGATCTGTTCGATCACGCCTTCGCGCATGATGACAACGCGGTCGGCAAGTTCCAGCGCCTCCTCCTGATCATGTGTCACAAAAATCGTGGTGAGACCTGTCTCATTGTGCAACCCGCGCAGCCAATGGCGAAGTTCTTTGCGCACCTTGGCATCAAGCGCACCAAAGGGTTCATCAAGCAACAGCACGCGCGGCTCAATGGCAAGAGCGCGCGCCAACGCCACACGCTGACGCTGGCCACCGGAAAGCTGGCTCGGAAAGCGGCTGCCGAGATCATCCAACTGCACGAGTTTAAGAAGATGCTGAACACGCGTGGCGATGTCGGATTTTTTGGGCCGCAATTTGCGCGGACGGACGCGCAGGCCAAAGGCAATATTGTCGAACACCGTCATATGACGGAACAACGCATATTGCTGAAAGACGAAACCGACGCGGCGCTCACGAAGCGAAAGACGGTTTGCCTCCTCGCCCTGAAACAGAATGCGGCCATCATCCGGCGTCGCAAGGCCTGCAATGGCGCGCAGCAACGTCGTCTTGCCGGAGCCCGACGGACCGAGCAGAGCGAGAAGTTCGCCGGGTTCAATGGCGAGCGAAACGCCGTTCAGCGCCGGAAACTTGCCGAACGACTGACGGAGGCCTTCGACCTCGATGCGGACAGGTGTGAAACCTGTCGGGCTCGTGTCATGAGAGGCTTTAGTGAGCACTGATTTTTCCATTGCGGGCATCGCGCCATTCGAGAAGGGATTTGAGGACCAGCGTGACCAACGCGAGGAGCGCAAGGAGCGAGGCGACGGCGAATGCTGCGACAAAGTTGTATTCATTGTAAAGGATTTCCACGTGAAGGGGCATGGTGTTGGTGTAGCCGCGAATATGGCCGGAAACGACAGAGACAGCGCCGAACTCACCCATGGCGCGCGCATTACAAAGCAGCACACCATAAAACAGCGCCCATTTGATATTGGGGAGCGTCACACTGAGAAACGTGCGGAAGCCTGTGGCACCCAGCGACAGCGCCGCCTCTTCCTCGTCATTGCCCTGTGCCTGCATCAGCGGAATGAGCTGACGCGCGACAAAGGGGAAGGTGACAAAGATGGTGGCAAGCACAATGCCCGGCACCGCAAAGATGATCTGAAGCTTGTGGGTGATAAGGAACTGACCAAAGAGACCATTGGCCCCGTAGAGGAGCACAAAGACAAGACCCGAAATCACCGGCGAGACAGAAAAGGGAAGATCGATCAGCGTGATCAGCATATTGCGGCCACGAAACTGAAATTTGGCAATGGCCCATGAAGCGGCCAGACCAAAGATGAGATTGGCGGGAACCGCGATAGCGCTGACAAGCAACGTGAGTTTGATCGCAGTGAGCGCATCAGGTTCGATCAGCGCCGCAAAGAACGGCTCAATCCCCTGACGCAGCGCCTCAACAAAAACGACGACAAGCGGCAGGATGAGAAAGAGTACGAGCCAGCCATAGACGAAGGTCACAAGCGCCCTGCGCACAAAGGATGTTTCGCTGACGGGATTATCTGAGACGGACATGATGCGCCCCCTTATGAGCCAAGGCCGGTGCGACGCCGACCCCAGCTTTGCAACAGGTTGACGGCAAGAAGCACCGCGAAAGACAAAAGCAGCATGATGACGGCGATGGCGGTCGCGCCTTCATAGTTGAACTCTTCGAGCTTGATGATGATGAGAAGCGGCGCGATTTCTGATTTGAACGGCAGATTGCCCGCAATGAAAATAATCGAACCATATTCGCCGACGGCGCGCGCAAAGGCGAGCGCGAAGCCCGCAAGCAAGGCAGGCAGGATCATCGGCAGAATGACGCGGAAAATTGTCTGAACACGTGTGGCCCCAAGCGTCGCAGCGGCTTCTTCGAGCGCCTTGTCCACATCCCCGAGCACCGGCTGTACCTGACGCACGACAAAAGGCAGGCCGATAAACATGCAGGCAATGACGACACCTGTGGGTGTGAAGGCAACCTTGATGCCCAATTCAGCAAGCGGCACGCCGAGCCAGCCATTGGGCGCATAAAGCGCGGCAAGTGCCAGACCCGACACGGCGGTGGGGAGCGCAAAGGGCAGATCAATAAGACCGTCAACCAAACGACGACCCGGAAACGTGTAGCGCACCAGCACCCATGCGATGATGAGGCCCGCAAAGGCGTTGATCAGTGCACCGGCAAGGGCGGCACCGAATGAAAGCTTCAGGGCCGACAGAACACGCTGATCACCGAGCATGGCGGCAAAGCCTTCAAAGCCGATGCCCGTTGCGCGCAACACAAGGGCAACAAGCGGCAGCAAAACGATGAAGGAGAGCCACGAGACAGTGATGCCCATGGTGAGCCCGAACCCCGGAATGATCGACGGGGCGCGGTTTAAAAATTTGCCGGGAAGCGAAGCGGCGGCCATAGAAGTTCCTCAGTACAGAGAGCAGATTTGGCGGAACCTACTTCCCCGAGGGGGAAATTAGAACCGCATTCAGAAAACCAGAAGAGAGGCGATGCAAAATCAATGCACCGTCTCTCTCCTGCCCTTCAAAGGCAGTCTAGCCGAAATTACCAGCTAACTGAAATCTCAGTAAGAAAAGCATCACCCTCGTTGACCGGCGAACCGGCGACAGGCGGGGAAATGAGGCTGTCCTTGGCGTCATAAGTGACATAGTTGGCGAGGAAGCGCAGGTAGTCATTGATGTACCAGTTGACACCAAACGCATAATTATCCTGCTGACCGCCCTTGAACGTACCGTCGGTGAGGTCAAGCGTGCTGTAGCGCGCTGTGAGTTCCCATGCGCCCCAGCCGCCTTTGCTGAGGTCAAAGGCCTTTTTGGGTTTGATGCGGGAGAAGGCACCGGCTTTGTAAGGGTGGCTTTCACCGGTCAGCGCGTAGGCCGTTTCGATATAGCCGCCGTCAAAGGAAAGATCTGCGGCGGCACCGCTGCGGTTGACCTGTGTGAGCAGATATTCACTCTGCACGAATAAGGGACCCCAGACGCCTGCCAGTTCAAAACCTTCAAAGGCATAGTCATCAATGCCTGTGATATTGCCCGTATCAACGAGACGGTTGTTGTCAATCGTGACTTCCGGCGTGGTGCGGAAACGGACCGAATTGCGGCCACCGGCTGTACGCCAATATCCCGACGCACCGAGATGGACGACGGCATCAGGCTTGTTGACCGGCGCGTAGGTGACGCGCGCGGCAGGGCCATAGCCTTCGTCCTTGGTGACATTGGTGGTGCCGCCCTGTGAAGCAAGGTTTTCACCGAAGAAGCCGGCAGACGCTGTCCAATTGATATCCGTATAGCCGACCAACGCGCCGATCTTATAGTCGCCGCCTGTTGTCGAACGGTTGGTAAAGGCTTCGACCGCGAGCGGTGTGCCGATGAAAAGCGCATCGGTTGACGGATTCACACGGGCAAGCGTGTTCGGTGTCTTTTGCTGGCCGGCAATGACCTTCCAGTTTTCACCGAAGCCGCCGTAGCTCACATAAGCATCTTTGACGTCGAGCTCGGAGGGCGTTGCGGTGTCGTCGCGTGACGCCTTGGAAAAGTCAGCCTCGACACGATAGGCCCAGTCTTTGGCAATCGTCCCGTCAACGCCGAGACGAACGCGCGGCAGATCGGTGCCGGAGTTCTGATCAACGAGACCCTTCTTCGTGTTGAAGACGCCCGCATCAACGGCGACCTGACCGCGCAGTTTGAACGCATAGTCGCCAGAGGATGTTTTGAATGTCGGCGACGGTTTCAGTTCCGGCGTTTTTCGGATTTCGGCGATTTCAGAACGCAGCGCGTCAATGGTCGCTTCAAGATCGTCAACGCGGCTTTGCAAGCTCTCATCGGCGGCAAAGGCCGGTGTGGCGAAGGCCGCAGCCCCAAGCGTGAGCGCCAGGACGCTGACGCTGGTGAAGCGGGAGAGAGAGGTTCGTTTAAACTTTACTTTAGACATGGGACAGCCCCCTTCATTGGGTTACGGATTGCGCAACCGAAGTCAGAAATTTTGGAAAAATGTTGCTTTGAGAGAGTGAGTTGCGGAGACCATGTGGGGAGGAACAATCACACGGTCTCCGCTGCGCTCGACGACTACGGCTTGTAAATCTGGTCAAACACGCCGTTGTCGGAGAAGTATTTCTTTTGAGCCGCGCGCCAGCCGCCGAACTTGTCGTCAATCGTAACAAGCTTCAGATCGGGAAAGCGGGCGAGATCTTGCGGATCAGCGGCGGCTTTATCACGGGGGCGGTAGTAGTTCGCCGCGATGATCTTTTGAGCTGCCGGTGTGTAGAGATATTCAAGATAGGCCTGAGCAACCTTGGTGTTGCCATTGGTGGCCGCATTATCGTCCACCACCGCGACCGGCGGCTCGGTGAGGATTGAGAGTGTCGGATAAACAATCTCGAACTGACCGGGGAACTGCTTGAGGATCAGGTAGCTTTCGTTTTCCCACGAAATCAGCACGTCACCCAAGCCACGTTGCGCAAACGTTGTCGTAGAACCACGCGCACCTGTGTCGAGCACCGGCACATTTTTGTAGAGCGCCGAGAGAAATTCACGGCTCTTGGCTTCATCATTGCCGTTATGTTCATCAGCATAAGCCCAAGCGGCGAGAAAGTTCCAGCGTGCACCGCCCGATGTTTTCGGGTTCGGCGTGATGACCTCGATGCCGGGTTTCACAAGATCGGACCAATCTTTGATCGCCTTAGGATTACCCTTACGCACAACGAAATTGATTGTCGATGTATAGGGCGATGAATTGTCAGGCAGACGCTTCTGCCAACCGATGGGGAGCTTACCGGTGAGGCCCGCGATCTGATCAATATCGGCGGCGAGAGCGAGCGTCACAACGTCAGCACTGAGGCCGTCAACAACGGCACGCGCCTGCTTGCCGGAACCGCCATGGCTCTGACGGATCGTGATCGTCTCGCCGGTCCTGGCTTTGTAGTCAGCGGCGAAGCTTTTGTTGACCGCATCATAAAGCTCACGCGTCGGGTCATAGGAGACATTCAAGAGCACTGTGTCGGCGCGGACCTCAAAGGCAGAGGACAAAAGCAACACAAGACCGGCAACCAGCAACAGGCTGCGCTTGGTGAGGGAAGAGAGCGAAGGCCGTAAGGCCTGAGTGAGTTGGCTCGTCATATTTGTCTTCCTATACCTACTTAATCTATCGGTTTGATAGATATTAAGACGTTTCAAGAGCGGACAAATCTGCCCGGACATATGGCCTTCAGTTCGGAACTCAGATCACTCAGCCTGATAGCGGGGAGGCCCGGCTTTTTCATCTTAATCCCTATCGAGTTGATATGGTATGAGCAGCACGATCAGGGTGTCAACGGATAATTCACATTGGACCCAGATTAATTAGTTTCAATACATTTTTTTAATGTAATATAAGAACAGCGCAATAGGGCGGATTTCCGCGCCTCGATCAGGCGGCCCGGCGCGATTGCAGGTAGTCATCCCAATGGGAGAGAAGATCGCGCGTCGCACCCAGACCAAAGATGAACCTGTCGGGGCGCACGAGGATGGCTTCATTGTCACCAAGAAGTTTTGACCAATGCTGTGCCGCATCATCAATCTCTGAAAGCGCAATGATGCGCCCCTGAGCGGCAAAACCGCTGAGCAGACCCTTCTCGCGCGTGATGAGAAAAGGCACATAGCCGATGACATCATCGAGGCGGCGACCATCGCAGAGACGCGGGGCGGGTGCGACCTGACCGGCACTGGCGTGGCCCGCCATGATGCCGGTGCCGAGACCCGGCAGTGGCGGCAACATAGACACGCGGTCCGCTTCGCACGGCGTGGTCATCTGCGCGTCGCGGGCGGCGGCTTCGTCAACATTCTGCACACAGACGATACGTCCGAGAAAAACGGCGATGTCTGTGATGGCGCGCACATGCGGCTCACGTTCGGACTGGTATGTGTCGAGAAGAGATGGCGCCGCCTCGCCCTTATGCACGGCAGCGATTTTCCAGGCGAGGTTCGCCGCGTCGCGAATGCCGGAGCAAAGCCCCTGCCCCATGAATGGCGGCATCTGATGGGCCGCATCACCGCAAAGCAACACACGCGACTTGCGCCAGCTTTGCGCGCTCACTGCATGAAAGCGATAGACGGCGCGGCGCTCGATGGTGAGGGATGCGGGGTCAGCATAAGGTGCCACAAGACGGTTGAGCGCCTCATCGCTCATCACATCATCCGCCGTCTCGCCCGGTAGCATCATAAATTCCCAACGGTGACGCCCGGGTCCCATCGGCATAGAGGTGACGGGACGACGGGGATCGCAATGCTGAAGGCCGATGGCGCTCAGGGCCTGCACATTGTTTTTCAGAACGGTATCAATGACGAGCCATGGTTCATCAAATCCGAGATCGTCGAGTGCAATCTGACTGAGCTTGCGCACAACAGATGCGCCGCCATCACAACCGACGAGAAATTTGGCCCTCACCTCACGCGGTCCTTGCGCATCCGTGATGGTAGCGATGACGCCGTCATCGGTGGCGGTGAAAGTGGTAAGCGCTGTATTGATATGCGCGTCAATGCGCGGATCATTTGCGATGGCCGCGCGCAGCCCGTGTTCCAATGTCGGTTGATGGAACATGGAGCTTGGCGGGAAACCGGTGGGCGCATCCTCCACGCCCGGCGAAAAGCCCATAAGCAGCGCGCCTGCGCCGTTGCGAAACTCATAGGCCGGGAGCGGCGAGCTTGCTTTCAGCACAGGGTCAGCGGCACCGACAAGATGCAGGAGCCGCATGACTTCATGGTCAATATGGGCGGCGCGCGGCAAAGGATAAACCTCGCTGTCGCGTTCAACGACGGTGACAGTGAGACCGGACCGCGCCAGCAGCAACGCAAGCATTGCACCGACAGGACCAAGTCCTGCAATCAGGACATCTGTTTCAACACGCGCCGCCATATCAATTCCTTACTCGATTATCGTGGCGGCATTTTCGGCAATGACCGTATTTTCGATATAGCCGAGCTTGTCGATTTCGATGCGCACTTTATCGCCGAGCTTGAGGAAGGACGGCGGCTTCTGCGCCATGCCGACGCCGGACGGTGTGCCGGAGAAAATCACATCGCCCACGTCGAGTGTGAAAGCCTGTGAGAGATGGGCGACCTGATCAAAGCAATTGAAAATCAGATGCTTTGTGTTGGAATTCTGACGCAGCTCGCCATTGACCCAACATTTAATATCGAGCGCGTGCGGGTCGCCCACTTCGTCGGGCGTCACAATCCACGGGCCGATGGGACCATGCGTGTCAAAAGACTTGCCGATCTGCCATGTGTTGGTGCGGAGCTGCCAGTCACGCACAGTTGCATCATTGCCGACGAAATAACCGGCAATCACTTCATGCGCGCGCTCTTTGGGCACATGCTTGCAACGCTTGCCAATGACGAAACACATTTCGGCTTCGTAATCGAACATGGTGGAGACAGACGGGAGATTGAAGCCGGCATAGGGATCGTTGACGCAATTATGTTGCTTGTTGAACCAGACCTGATGTTCCGGCAGTGCCATGTTGCTCTCTTCAACATGGTCACGGTAGTTCAATCCGATGGCGAGAATTTTGCCCGGGTTAAGCACAGGTGCGCGCAACGTCACATCAGCCAACGCAATGCTGGGCGCATCGGGTGCGACATTTTTCAAAGCGCCGAGCGCACGCGCATCTGACAGAAGGCCGATCATATCGCGCGGCAGCGTGGGCGCGACGACATCAAGTTCGACGAGGCGATCTCCGCGCACGATGCCGAGGCCGGTGCGACCGGCATGTGTATAGGTAGCAAGTTTCATTTTCTTGTTCCTTAAGCGCCCATGGTGGGGGGAGCCGAGGGGCCCCATTGATTGGCGATGAGATCGTCAAGCGGACGAACATTGGGCGGGGTTTCATTATTGAAGAGATCACCATCGGTCCAATGTTCAACTGTATGGCCCCAGGGGTCGCGCCAATAGTCAAAAATCTGGCTGCCGAGCAAATGACGACCGACGCCCCATTCATGCTGACGGCCCTTATCGGTCAAATGCTGGTGACCGGCCATCAGGTCATCCATGTGGGTGACTTCAAAGGCGGCGTGATTGAAGCCTGCCTTGCCTGTGCCGACCAGAAAGAGCGTGTGATGATCAACATGGATCGCGCCGCGATCACAACGCATGAAGGCGCCGAGCGGCATGTCAGGGGCGAGCGTGATCTCATCCGACGTCACAAAGCCGAAGTTCTTTTTGTACCAGACCTCGCTCGCGCGGAAATCCACCACATTGAGCACAGCATGACCAAGGCGTTTGACGTGAGACGGGCCAGTGTCAATGCGCAAGGCATCGCCCTTGCGCGGGGTAGCTCGAGCATCATTGTGAACAAGCGCTGACGCAGCAGGCAGAACCTGAGGCTTGGTCTGGCCCGCCACAATCTCGACCAGCGTGCCGTCCGGATCGCGCAAACGCACGACCTTGCCGCCGCCGGGAGCTGCATGGTCTTCGACAGAGACTCCATTGGCGCCTGCCAGCTTTTCGAGATCCGAAACATTCTCAGCGTAAAAGCCGATACCGGCAAAACCGGGCTCGCCCAGACTTGTGACATGCGCGAAAGGATGCGCATCGCTGCCGCGCGCATAAAGCTCAGTTGCTGACTTCTGCACAGTTGCAAGACCAAACTCGTGGAGGAAGGTCTCCATCTGATTGAGATCGGGTGCGCTGAAGCGCACATAGGCAATGTCGGTGACACGGATCATCTTGACCTCCCATGCCCGATAAGCGTGACCCCATCGAGCGAAAACGGTTTATTGAGAACGGCGACGACATCGTCAGCACCAAGACCCAAGGCCTGAAGCAGCGTTTGCGCCACGTCGCGCGCATAACCCTCGCCACGCGCAATTTCGGAACCGGCATGGCCAAGCAGAATATGGCGCATAGCAATCGTCGTGATGCCGATAACCGCATGAAGCGCTACATCAAGGCTTGGGACGCGGAAGCGGCCAGACGCGATACCTTCAGTGAGATCGCCTTTGAGATGTTCGTTGGACGAACCTTCGACCTGACCGCTGCCTTCGTAAAGCCGCGCCAGCATGCGGGCATGCACAGGATCGAAGACCGCAAGCGCCATAAAGAGACGCGTGCCGCGTGTGACACGCTCGGCGGGATCTTCAATGCCCTCATTGATTTCAGCGACGGCGGCATTGAGCTCGTGGCGGATGCGGGCGGCGACCGCGACGGCAATGGCCGAACGGTCGAGGAAGTAATTATAGAACGTGCCTTTGGCGACACCGGCGCGCACCACGATCTCGTCAATCGTCGTCGCATCCACGCCCTTTTCGGCAAAAAGCTGAGTCGCGGCCTCAACCAAAATGAGGCGCATGCGGCCACGCCGCAGCGAACCCGCATCCTCGGTTTTCATGCCGGAGATTGATTTTACAGCCAATGGCGCGCTCAAAGCGTCCCTCCCAAAACCCAATATGACTATATAGTCATTTAATGACCAAATAGTCAAGTTCAAAAAAACGTGAGTGAGATTTGATCACTCAAGCGAGGAGCGCGTTTAAAGCGGGTAAGTCACAAGGGAGCGAGCGCTTTTCAGCCGAAGGTACTTAAGCCTTCTTGCGTATGGATTTTGCAGATGCTTTGCGGCCCTCGTGATCGTCAGGCAGCAGGCCCTTGAGCAATATATCAACATGGGTGTCGATCAGCCTCTGCGCATCCCAGACAAATTCAACATGTGTGATGAGAAGTGACACGATACCGTGGCCCGCGGCCCACATAGCCTCCGCAATCAATTCCGGATCGCCCTTGCGGATATCGCCGCTTTTCATGAGCAGGCGGACTTTTTCCTGCAAATGCCCGTAAGCAACTTGCCCTTTAGTCGGCTGGATTTCAGAACCGCTTTGCGGTTGCAAATTCGCAGGTCCGTGACGACGCAGGCCCGGCGCATCGGTCATAAAGACCAGGCGATATTCTTCAGGATGCGCGAGACCCGTTTCGATATAGCCGCGCATAGAGGCACGCAACGCCTCGACCGGCGCAAGACCGGCGGCCGAACTCGCCTCGGCGCTCTCGATGAGCTTTCCGAAAAAATGTTCCGCCACCGCAAAAACAATGGCTTCCTTATCCTCAAAATGCTGATAGATCGCGGCTTGCGTGATGCCGACCCGCGCTGCAATGGAGCGCATGGAAAGCGCCGCCAATCCCCCCTCACCAAAGAGAGCGCGCGCGGCGGCAATG
This sequence comes from Parvibaculum sp., assembly GCA_030645235.1. GTDB lineage: Bacteria > Pseudomonadota > Alphaproteobacteria > Parvibaculales > Parvibaculaceae > Parvibaculum. The sequence continues at coordinate 222,501 of JAUSMV010000008.1, forward strand.
ATCTGGGCGCGGCGCTCTTCAGGCGCCAATCGCTGACGGCGCGGAGCAGTCTCTACTCCCTTTTTGCCCAAGATCTTGCTCATTATTTGTGCAGGTCCGGCAATTGCGACCGAATTTTCTTTTTTTGGCTCATTTCACTACCTAACACCGTTCGGAAGGCCTTGACCATATAGGTAAAGCTCCTAAATAAACACCGTTCAGTTATCGGGTTTTGTTTGGGGGTTGGCTCATGTTGAAGTCACGGGCGCTTGGTGTGGTCTTTGTTGCGGGTCTCGCCCTTTGGGGCTGCGGAGAGGCAAACGAAAAGACCAAGGCGGCGGAAACCACACCCGCAACGCCGGTGCTCGCCGCCACGGTCCGCGAAGCCCCCTCAGCCCGCGATGTCAGCGCCTATGGCGTCGTGCGCACCGACAAGGAAGGCAAGCTCGCCTTCAAGATCGGCGGCTTCCTGAAAGACCTCAAAGTGGACATGGGCGACCATGTGAAAAAGGGACAGGTGCTCGCCCGTCTCGATCAACGCGAAATTGATGCACAGGCCGCGCGTGCCTCAGCCGCCGCCGCCAAGGCCAAACGCGACCTTGCCCGTATCGAACCCTTGTTGAAAAACGGCTATGTCAGCCAGCAAAAAGTGGACGACGCCAAAAGCGCACTCGCGATTGCGAATGCTGACCTTGCGAGCATCACCTTTAACCGCAAGCTCGCAACCATCGTGGCGCCCTCAGACGGCGTGATCCTCGCCCGTCATGTGGACCAGAACGAAATCGTAGCGGCAGGCACGCCGATCCTTACCGTGAGCCAGGGTGAGGCAGAGCTCATTCTCAAAGCCTCGTTGTCAGATCGCGATGTGGCGGCACTTGCTGTCGGCGACAAGGCGGAAGTGACGCTTGATGCCTTCCGCAACATCAAAATCGACGCCCATGTGCGCCGCATCTCGGCGATGTCTGATGAGCGTACCGGTACGTTTGACGTTGAAGTCGTGCTCGACAATGCGCCCAAGGGCACCGAGAGCGGCTTTATCGGCATGGCGCGCATCCGCGCGGGTGCGGATAAGTCAGCCGGTGCTATGGCGCTTGCTATCCCTGCTTCCGCCATTCTCGAAGGTCATGGCGCAACCGCCACAGTCTACGTCATAGACAAGACATCCATGACCGTGAAGCTCACACGCGTGGGTGTCGCGGGCGTTGAGGGCGACGATGTTCTGATCTCATCAGGCCTTAAAACAGGCGATGAAGTGGTGAGCGCCGGTGCACCCTATCTGCGCGAAGGCAGCCCCGTGAAGATCGTCACGGATCTGGCCGCTGAAACAACGGCAGCGGAGCCGCGCACATGAACCTCGGCAGCATCAGCGGCTTCTTCGTCCGCCATTGGCAGTTCACGCTCGTCCTTTTCGGCCTTCTCGCCATGATGGGCTATAACAGCTTCCAGACCATTCCGCGCGCGGAAGACCCTGACTTCCCGATCCCCTTCACGCTTATCACCGTTGTCATGCCGGGTGCCGATCCCGCCGACATGGAAAAGCTCGTCATCCGCCCCATTGAGGACGCGGTAAACGGACTTGATGATCTGGAAAACATTTCAAGCCATGCCGAAGACGGCGTCGCCTCGATCTCGATCCAGTTCTCATGGTCGATCCCTGATCCTGACAAATCCTATGACGATGTGGTGCGCGAAGTGAACGCGCTGCGCTCAAGTCTGCCTGAAGGTATTCAGGTTTTGCAGGTCTCCAAGTTTCGCTCATCACTGACCAATGCCATTCAGGTGGCGCTGGTGAGCGAGACCATGTCAGCGCGTGAGCTGGAAGACATGGCGAAAGACCTGCGCGATGATATTGACCGCGCACCCGGCGTGCGCGACACAAAATTCTGGGGTCTGCCACCATCTGAAGTCCGCGTGGCCCTCGACTTCGGTCGGCTCGCCGCCATGAAAATTCCCGTGACCGCTATTGCCAACGCCATCGGCGCAGAGAGCAAAGACGTGCCCGGCGGGCCCATTCATTCAGGCGAGCGCCGCTTCAATATTAAAACGACCGGCGGCTATGAAAGCCTGCGGGAAATCGAAGACACGGTTGTCGGCTCATTTGATAACCGCACCGTGCGCATTTCTGATGTCGCCACCGTCTCCTGGGCGCAGGAAGAAGCAGCACATCTGGCCTGGTTCAATGGCAAGCGGGCGGTATTCGTGACCGCGAACCTCAAAGAAAACCAGAACGTCTTTGATGTGCGCAACGGCGTCTATCACGTGCTTGACGATTTTGAGGCGCGCATGCCCGCTGACGCCAAACTCGAACGCGGCTTTGATCAATCGATTGCTGTCGCCTTCCGCCTCAATCACCTCTATCGCGACTTTGCGATTGCACTTGGTCTCGTCATCATCACATTGCTGCCGCTCGGACCACGCGCCTCACTCGTTGTCATGGTGTCGATCCCTCTATCGCTCGCCATTGGTCTGTCGGCGATGCAGTTCATGGGCTTCACGCTGAACCAGCTTTCCATCACAGGCTTCGTGATCGCGCTGGGACTGCTGGTGGATGACAGTATCGTGGTCGTCGAGAACATTGAGCGACATATCCGCGAAGGCAAAGGACGTCTTGAAGCGGCGATTGCCGCAACCTCGCAAATTTCGGTCGCCGTTGTCGGCTGCACGGCGGCTTTGTTATTTGCCTTCCTACCACTCCTCAATCTGCCGGAAGGGGCGGGCAAGTTTACCCGCTCGCTACCTGTCGCCGTCACCGTCACCATCGTCGCCTCGCTCTTTGTATCGCTGACGATCATTCCCTTTCTCTCAAGCGTTCTCCTCTCAGCCAAGACGCATCCCGAAGGCAATATCGTGCTGCGCGTCGTGATGAAGGGCATTCATACGTTCTACCGCCCGCTCCTTCACCGCGCGCTCGCCTTTCCCAAAACCTTTGTGATTGTGTCGCTGGCCGTTTGCTTTGCCAGCCTGTCACTTATTCCCGTCATCGGCTTCAGCCTGATGCCTCCCGCTGACAGTCGCCAGTTCCTCGTACAGATTGCAACGCCCGACGGCTCCAGCATGGCCGACACGGAAAAAGCACTGCGCTATGTCGAGAAGGTTTTACGCAAGCATGATGAAATCGGCTTCATCATGTCCAATCTCGGCCATGCCAATCCACAGATTTACTACAATGTCCGCAATGATGCGACGCGGGCCAATATGGCTGAAGTGTTCACCGAGACGAAATCCTACGACGGCGTCGAAACACCAAAGCTCTATGACGCGCTGCGCGAGGACTTTAAGAAATATCCCGGCGCACAAATCATTATCCGCACCTTCCTCAACGGCCCGCCCGTTGAAGCACCGATTGCGGTGCGTATTGTCGGACCTGACCTCAATGTGCTGAAAGATATTTCGCGCCGCGTAACGCGCCTCATCGAAGACACAGAAGGCGTCATCGACGTGACAAACCCGATGCGGCTTGACCGCGTTGACCTCAATCTCGGCATCAATACGGAAAAGGCAGCGATGATCGGCGTCGCACCCGGCGTTATCGACCGTATTGTGCGGCTTGCCATCGTGGGTGAGCCCGCAGGTATTTATCGCGAGGATACGGGCGAGCAATTTGACATCACCGTGCGGCTCCCCATCGACGCGCATCATTCACTCAATGCGCTGAAAGACATTCACGTACCTACATCAACCGGCAGCTCGGTGCCGCTCGGACTTTTCACCGACCCGCATTTTGAATCCGGCCCGGCCCGCATTGACCGCTATAACCGCGAACGTCAAGTGACGATCACGGCCTATGGCAAGACGGGCTATAATGTCGGTAAGATCACGAATGAGATTTTCACCAAGCTGGAAAAACTCGCCGTCCCGCCGGGCTATCATTTCAGCAGAGGCGGTGAAGCCGAAGCCGTACAGAAAAGCTTTGCCGGTCTCACAAGCGCGATCCTCGTTGCGATCTTCGGCATCCTTGCCGTATTGATCCTTGAGTTTCGTTCGTTCCGCGCCACACTCGTCGTCGCAGGTGTCATTCCGCTCGGCCTTTTCGGCGGCGTCACAGCACTCTATATCTCCGGCTATTCATTATCGTTTACCGCCGTCATCGGCTTTGTGGCGCTGATCGGCATCGAGATCAAAAACTCGATCCTGCTGGTGGACTTCACCAACCAGTTGCGCCGTTCGGGCGTCAACCTGCATGACGCAATTGAGCAGGCGGGTGAAATCCGCTTCCTGCCTGTGCTGCTGACGTCGGCCACAGCCATCGGCGGGCTGCTGCCACTAGCGATCTCCGGCTCGGGACTTTATTCGCCTCTCTCATGGGTCATCATCGGCGGGCTGCTGTCATCGACGTTCCTGTCGCGCCTCGTGACACCGGCCATGTATCTCCTCCTCGCGCCGACCAATCTTGAGGATGACGAAGTGGGGCATGGCATCGTGGCCGTGCCTGCCGACTAAGATTAAGAGCTCCTCCGGTCCCGGCACGCTTCCCTCAAGGGTGCGGGACCAATTGAGGGCGGTGCAGCAATGCACCGCCCTTTTGCTTTGAAGAGCTAAAAGTAACGCCGCCAGCGCAGTGCGACAGAGACAAGCGCAATAAGGACGGGGACTTCGACAAGAGGGCCGATGACGGTGGCGAAGGCGACGGGCGAGCCTATGCCGAACGCGGCAATGGCAACTGCAATAGCGAGTTCAAAATTGTTGCTCGCCGCTGTGAAGGACAAAGACACCGTGCGCTGATAATCCGCACCGATGAACTTACCCATCGCAAAGCTCACGGCAAACATAATGAGGAAATAGAGCGCCAACGGCAGCGCAATGCGGAGCGCATCAAAGGGAAGCGCGAGCACTGTGTCACCCTTGAGAACAAACATCACAGCGATGGTGAACAAAAGAGCTACAAGCGTCAGCGACGCAATGCGGGGCAAAAATTCATTGTCATAGCGCGAAGCACCAAGACGCGGACGCAGGAAACGTCGTGTGACATAGCCTGCGGCGAAAGGCAGACCAAGATAGAGTGCAACGGCACCAGCAATGGTCCAGAAACTCACCGCGATGATCTGACCTTCAAGCCCGACAAGCGGCGGCAGGATGCTGAGAAAGAACCACGCATAGAGGCTGAAAAATAAAAGCTGAAAGACACTGTTAAAGGCGACGAGGGCTGCCACATATTCGGCGCTGCCGCGCGCAAGCTGATTCCAGACAATGACCATGGCAATGCAACGCGCCAGACCAATGAGAATGAGGCCCGTCATATAAGCCGGTTCGTCTCGCAAAAAGATATAGGCGAGCGCAAACATAAGGACGGGGCCGATAAGCCAGTTCTGAATAAGCGAGAGAGCCAGCACTGTGCGGTCTTCGAAAATGCGCGGCAATTCTTCGTAACGCACACGGGCAAGCGGCGGATACATCATCAGAACGAGACCAAGCGCTATCGGGATATTGGTCGTGCCGAACGTCATGGCATCGAGCGCGCCCGCAGCTTGCGGCACGAGAACGCCGATCAATGTGCCAAGCGCCATGGCCGCGAAAATCCAACCCGTGAGATAGCGATCGAGAAAACCGAGGCGTTCAGGCTTTACCGGTGTGACATCACCCATTATTCGGCACCGGTCAGCGACTGAATACCCGTTTTAAGTTTGTCGGATGGCAGGTTTGTCAGGAGATCAATGCGGCGGCGGATTTGCATGAAGACTTCAACAAATTTACGCCGTGTCTCTTCCGGCGATCCGACAAAAGCGGCCGGGTCTTCAAAGGGCCAATGCGCCGATGCGGGATGGCCCGGCCAAATAGGACACACCTCGCCCGCCGCGTTGTCACAAACAGTAATGATAAAATCCATCCTGGGTGCATCAAGGGCCGCGAACTCATCCCATGATTTCGAGCGCAAACCATCGACCGGAAAACCCGCTAACGACAGAACATCAATGGCATGGGGATTAACGCGACCATTGGGATGACTGCCAGCGCTGAAGGCACGAAAGCGACCCTGCCCACTTGCATTCAGATAGGTTTCGGCCAAAACACTGCGGGCGGAGTTGCCGGTGCAGAGAAAGAGCACATTATAGATTTTCGCAGTATCGCTCATGTGAGCTTCTCCATCCGCAAGGTTGCCGCAACAGGATTTTCAACGCGTTCAATACCTTTGCGTAATTTCTCATCTCCCGCCGAGAAAGCCGGATCAACAAGCCAGAGGCGCAGCAAATGGCGCTTCATATCCGGCTCATCAAAATCTTCATATTCCGAACGCTTGTGAAAAACGGATGCGTTTTTCAGAAACTGAATATCACCAGGTTCGAAATGCATATCGAGATAGAATCGCGGATCATTAGCGGTCGCCTCCAAAAAGGAAAGCACATCCTGCTGAGCCGCCGTAAGACGCGGCGCATCGGCGTGCTGCTGACTCTCACGGATATACCACGGAATGTAAAACGTGCGCAGGCGGTCATCTGTGAACTGACAGATATTCAGAGGGAACCAACCGCGTTCACCCGGTCGTTGCTGGCCTTGGGTATCAAACGGGAAGGCCTCAAACATTGTCGACAGAAGATCAGGTCGCGCCCGCGCCATTTCATTGAACAGAGAGACCGAGCTTACAATCCGGCTCACACCACCCGACTTCGCCTGGCGCAAACACAACAACCCGATAATGTCGGCGCCGTCGGTGTGAAAGTCCTGCTCGGCCCGTGTTTTATAAAGACGCACACCATATTTTTTCGGGTCGGCACCTGTATCACGTACATGGCCCAAGAGATCGCCATCCGTATTTTGCGAAATGGCCCGCCCCATATAAAGGCCCATACCCCAATAGACAAAGGCACTGGCCTCCTTACCCAACTCCATAACAGGAAGCCCACGCACCAACACAAAGCCGCGTCCGCGATCAAGCTCGCGGCTCCATCGGGCGATGCGGGCACTGAGAGCAGGAAGCGGGAAATCATCCCGCGTCCAGTCTTTCATGTCTTTGCCTGTTGCCCGCGCGTGGACGACAGCCGCACGCAGTTCAGCAATATCAGAGCTCGTAAGACGCTCTATCCACGAAACATCGGATTGAAGCATTTCACCAACCCATGCATCCGGCGTTGTGATGGGTGTCACAGGGATCATCATCAACCTTTAAGCGCAGCAACCAGAAGCACTGGCGATCTCTTCAATTTTCTTAGGCGCAGGTGTCGAACAGCCGCAGGCCGCCGCATCATCACTGCTCATGTCGAGCTTGTGGAGTTCCGGTCCGGTACCGAACTCATCCATCTGATGAAACGTATAGAAGGCTTCCCACCGCACGCCACTCGGGTCAGCGGTCCAGCTCTTTTCGGACTTCGCATAACAGCATGTGGTGACGCCCTCAGGCAGATAGGGCGCTTCGGCTTGCTTCATGCGGTCAAAAATCTCGTGCAACTCGTCCTGCGCATCAACCTGAATACCGGCATGGGAAAAGCCGATATCACCTGACTGGCTTTCAACAACGAAATTAACGCGCGGATCATCGAGCATCCATTTGGCATAGCCCGGGCGCGTGACTGTGGGAGCCGTGCCGAAGAGCGTTGAATAGAAGGCGACGGACTTTTCAAGGTCAGCCGTACCGAAGCTCACATGCAATCTTTTCATTACGCACATTCCTTTTTTCTGACAACTTTGCCGACGGAGCCACAAGCGCCCTGACAGCAATCTTCGAGGAGGAAATCAGTAAGGCCGCGCATAATCGCGAGGTCGGCCTTGTAGATGATGGAACGGCCTTCGCGGCGCGAAGTCACAAGGCCCGCATGCGACATTTCTTTGAGGTGAAACGAGAGCGTTGCGGGCGGCACATCGAGCGCCTCGCCGATCTCACCGGCGGCAAGCCCGCCTTCACCCTCTTTGAGCGCATGGGCACGCACAAGAGCGCGAAAGATCGACAGACGCGTATCCTGTGCGAGAGCGGCGAGAGCCGTGATGGCGTTTTCCATTTTCATATTTCCATATATATGGAAATATAGAAAAGAGTCAAGAGGGAGGCGGAAATAACAAAAAGGGCGGCTCGATGAGCCGCCCTTTCGTATAGATGCGCGAAGCTCAGTGCGCCAACGCTCTTAGTGAGAACGATGGATCGCGCGGGCCTCATCTTCGGTAAGCGGCTTGCGCTTAAGCGGCCAGATCGTTTCAAAGATCGCAACAAGCGCAGGCAGGAGTGTCACCGCACCGATCATGTTCACGACAAACATAAAGGTCAGCAGCAGCCCCATGTCAGCCTGGAACTTCAGCGCCGAGAACGACCATGTCGAAACGCCGATGGCAAGCGTACCGCCGGTGAACATGGTGGCCGAGCCAACGTCGTTCAACGCCTGGAGGTAAGCAGCATGCGGCGTGACGCCCATACGCATATAACGCTGAATACGGTTGTATTCGTAAATACCGTAGTCAACACCGATACCGACGGCGATGGCGAGCACGGGCAATGTCGAAATCTTGAGACCGATAGAAGCAGCCGTCAGGAACCAGTTGCCGATGATCGTGGACAGAATAAGCGGGATAACGCAACACAGAGCACCGCGCCATTCACGATAGACGAAGATCACAAGCGTCATAACCACCGCATACACATAGAGCAGCATGGGCAGTTCTGAATGCTCAACAACCGTGTTGGTCGCTGAGGTGATCGTCACGCCGCCCGTACCGATGCGCGGCTTGAGATCATCACGCGGATGATCGGCAATCCACTTTTCGACAGCCGCTGTCACCGTCTTGACGGTTTCAGCTTTGGTGTCGGCCACATAGATCTGCACACCGAGTGTCAGGCAACGCTGGTCCACGAGAAGCGTCGAGCTGGAGACGCTTGATGTGGCCTGAGCAAGAGCGGTCGGGTCACGCGGCAGAGCGGCCCATTTCGGGTTGCCTTCCTGCCACATGGAGTTGATGACCTTGGCGACGATGGGCAGGCTCACAACCGTCTGCACACCGGGGACGTTCTTCATGTCCCAACCGAAGGTGTCGATGTAGTGGAGCTTGTCATAGTCGACGCAGATCACTTCCTGCTTCGGGCTTTCCACGATCACGTTCATCACGTTGAGACCAAGGCGGAAATGCTCCGCGATGAACTCTGAGTCTGTGTTGTAACGCGCGGCGGGCCAAAGCTCACCAGCACCGGCATGAACGTCACCGATCTGACGGTTGCGGCTTTCCCAGGCAGCAACGCCACCGAGTACGATGCAGAAACCAAGGAAGACGAAAGCAATCTTCGGCTTGGCGATCTGAGCGATGAAAGGCCAGTATTTCGCACGGCTTTCCATCGCGTGACGGACTTTCTCGCCATACTCGGCGCCCGGTGCCACATAGGACACGATGAGCGGCAGCATGATGAGGTTCGAGATGATCTTGAGCGCCACACCGATCGAAGCGGTGATGGCGAGTTCCTGGATCATGCCGATCGGAATGATGTAGAGCGTACCGAAACCTGCAAGACAGGTGAGCAGCGCCACCGAACCCGGACGCAACAAGAAAGTGAAGGTCGCGCGTGCGGCCTGCTCTTTGTTGAGACCGGCGGCAATTTCGGCACCCGCCATGTTGATCTGCTGCACACCATGGCTGACGCCGATGGCAAACACGAGGAAGGGCACGAGAACCGCGAGCGGATCAAGGCCATAACCCATGAGGCTCAGAATACCGAACTGCCAGATGAGCGAGCAGAGCGAGCAGCTCACCGTCACCATCGTCAGAAGCCATGAGCGGCAATAGAGCCAAAGCATGAGGCAGGTAAGCACAAAGGCGAGAGCGAAGAAGAACACCACCGACTGCGCACCATCACGGATATCACCCATGAGCTTGGCGAAGCCGACGATCTTCACGTCCACATTGTCCGACACATATTTCTGGCGGATGTTCTTTTCGAGCAGGTCAGCCACTTTGAAGTAGTCGAGCCGTTCTTGCGTTTCCGGATCATATTCCAGAAGTTCCGTCGCGATCATCGCCGACTTGAAGTCGGTGGACACGAGGCGGCCGACGAGATTGGCGCGCAGTGTGTTCTGCATGACCCGCTTGATGCTTTCAGCGTCCGGCCTGAAATTGGCGGGAATAACGTCGCCGGCTTCCAGACCCTGTTCTGTCACTGCGATATAGCGTGTGTTCGCAGTCCATAGCGATGTCACGCGATGACGCGCGACGCCGGGAATGTAGAACACATCGTCAGTCGCTTCTTTGAGTTTCTGGAGAAATTCGGGCTGGAAAATATCGCCCTTCTTATTCTCCAGCACCACAATGATGCGGTTACCGCCGCCGAAGCCATCGGCATACTGGAAATAGGTCTGAATGAATGGGTTCCCGACCGGGAGCATTTTCAGAAAGCCGGCATCCATATGAAGGCCGGTGGCAAAATAGCCCAAGATGATGGTCATCAGACCAAGCACCGCCAGAATTGGGGCGCGAAGGCCGAAGACAATATTTTCGATACGCTGCAAAGTAACCTCCCCTAGGGACGTGCAGTCTTCAAGCGGCTGACTGCATCGGTAATCTCGTAATCATTCAGAACTATGCGGAGCTTTTGCTCTCTTGGTCTTCTTTAGAAATTTTCATCAAACCTAAATCACGTGGCCCGAACCATGGGCGCACCTCAGGCGTGATGCAAACAGGCATGTCGCGGCCCCTCTATACAAGTGTCGAGAGGGGGGCCACAAGATCATCCTATGATGAACGATCTTATCGTCGGCTTTTATAGTGTGGCCTGAGGGGGCGCGCGGACAAGGCAACCTGTCTCACATTCCTCTTCACGCCCGGCCTCCCCGACCGGATCTCCGGTTATCATGGCAGAAACTGCCGCATTTTCGTCATTTTTGACGATCAGCACGACATGCGTTGCCGTACTCCGCATCAAACCGTGCGTCCCGCCCGATAATGACATGCGACGGATTGCCTCGATTTGATGGAAAACCACCAAAACAGCGTTATTTTGCGCCGCGTCATGGGTCGTTTGAACAATATGGGCGGAGGGCGTGGCATGGGCGGAGGCCTGAGCCGACATAGGGTTCAAAAAGCTGAAAAGAGCGAGCATGAACGAGAGCCCCGCCGCCACGCTGAAAAGCGAAGGCGCTGAGGTTGGCCGATCAACTGACCAAGGCCGCTGAGACTGCACGCAATATCCCTATTCGCTGAAAAACAAGCCGTTGACGCGAAATTCCCCCCCTTACGGGTGCCAATTTTCTACCATGATGGCCAAGTTTGGCACAGTGATTATTGAGTTTTTGTCAGTAGGAATTGACTGAAAGTCCGCAGAAACCCTAGGGCAATATGCAGGCGCACGGCTTTTCCTGCCCTCAAGACGCATATGGGCCACAGGAAAAATCGCAAGAGACGCAAATAATATGACCGATGGCGCAAGTCGCTGCGTAATAGAGATAGAGACTATCGAGCATCCTTGGGGAGCCACACCATGTTGTCCTTGCTGAAACGAAGCCGTCCCCTGCCCTTCATCGTCTTTGTCTTCACTCTGATGACGGCAGGCGCAGCAATGGCAGATGAGGCCAAGACCCATGCCGTCGCAACCTTTGCGGGCGGCTGCTTCTGGTCCGTGCAACACCATTTCGACAAGGTACCGGGCGTTATCGGAACACGCGTCGGCTATACGGGCGGGCCGGAAGTGAGCCCGACTTACGAAGACGTCGCCTCTGAAAAGACAGGACATGCCGAGGCGGTCGAGGTCACGTTTGATCCCGCCAAAACCTCCTACAAAAAACTGCTGACATCCTTTTGGCATTATATTGATCCGACCACGAAGGATGGGCAGTTCTGCGATTTCGGGCACTCATATCGCACGGCGATCTACACACATGATGACGCACAAAAGGCGGACGCCGAAGCAAGCAAAGCCGAGATCGAAAAATCCGGTGTGCTGAAAGGCGCTCCCATCGTCACCGAAATTGTGGACGCCGAACCGTTCTGGCCGGCGGAGGAATATCACCAGTCCTTCTATAAAAAGAATCCGGTGCGCTACACATCTTACCGGCTGGGTTGCGGGCGCGACCCGATGCTGAAACGTATCTGGGGCGATCTCGCAGGCAAATGAGGACAGCAACATGACACGACGGAAATTTTTAGGCTCAACGGCACTTGCAGGTCTTGCCGGATTGTTTGTCGCCTCCCGCTTCGGCCTCGCCGACGCTGCAACGGCTGAAACATTTGAAGTCACAAAGAGTGACGCCGAATGGAAAGCGGCGCTCTCCCCGGAAGCCTATCAGGTGTTACGCCACGAAAACACAGAGCGGCCTTTCACAAGTCCGCTCAACGAAGAACACCGCAAAGGGATCTTTGCCTGTGCAGGCTGCGCCTTGCCGCTCTTTTCATCCACGACAAAATTTGACAGCGGCACCGGCTGGCCAAGCTTCTATCAACCGCTGGAAAATGCGGTTGCGACGCGTGACGATACAACTTTTATGATGACACGCACAGAAGTCCATTGCCGCCGCTGTGGCGGACATTTGGGACACGTGTTCAATGACGGCCCGAAGCCCACGGGCTTGCGCTATTGCATGAACGGTGTGTCGCTGAGATTCATCGAGGGCGCTTAAGTTATTTGCCGATGAAATGACCAAGGCGGCGTTCCTGCACGGCTTTGACACCCTCGGCAAAGTCTGACGTCTGCATCAACACGCCTTGCACGGAAAGTTCGTGGTCGGTTGCCGCTTTAACAGCGGCGGCGAGATTGCCACGCAGCGTTTTGCGCGTCGCCACCACGGCAAGCGGGGCGTTCTCCGCAATCTCAGCAGCAAGCGCATGAGCGCGGAGGCGAAGCTCGTTGAGCGGCACAAGCTCATCAGCCAAGCCCCATGCAAGTGCTTCCTCAGCTTTGAGGCGGCGGCCTGTCTGGCACATCAATGAGGCGCGCTGCGTACCGATCAAACGCGGCAATGTATGCGTGAGACCAAAGCCCGGATGGAAACCAAGCTTGACGAAGTTCGCAGCAAAGCGTGCTTCAGGCGCGACGATGCGAAAATCAGCGACAAGTGCGAGACCAAGACCTGCACCAATGGCAGCGCCTTGCACAGCGGCCACAATCGGCGTCGCGGCTGAAAACAAGCGCACAGCTTCAACATAAAGCGGGTTGACCGTCGTGGTTTTGCCCGACAGCAACCCATCAGGCCGCACGAGATCAGCACCACCGCAGAAAACTTTACCCTCAGAGCAAAGCACAATGGCACGCACCGCATTGTCAGCGTCGCAAGCGTCAAACGCGTCGGCCAGATCGCGCATCAGATCGACACTGACGTGATTGTTGGGCGCGCGGTGGATTTCGACCTCAGCAACATGGCCTGTCATCTTCACCGTGATGTCGCCGTATTTTTCTTTCAGCATTTTTTGTCCTTACCACGTATCAACAAAATTACGGCGTTTGCCTTTCGACATATCGGGTGCGGGCACCGACTTGAGCCCGCGCGAAATCCAGCGACGCGTTTCAATGGGATCGATGACCTGATCGATTTCAAGAAATGACGCCATGTTGATCGCCTTGCCATGCTCGTAAGACCGCGCGACACGCTCATCGAAATATTTTTTCTGTTCGACGGGATCTTTGATCGCTTCCATTTCCTTGCGATAGCCAAGACGCACCGCGCCTTCGAGACCCATGCCGCCGAACTCGCCCGTGGGCCATGAGATAATGAAGAAGGGCGCATGGAACGACCCGCCCGCCATGCCCTGCGCGCCGAGGCCGTAGCCTTTGCGAAGCACGACCGTGAACATCGGCACTGTCATGCTGCCTGCCGTCACAAACATGCGGCTGACGCGACGCACCAGCGCTGTCTTTTCAGCATCCGGCCCGACCATGAAACCCGGCGTGTCGCAGAGCGAGAGAATAGGAATGCCGAACGCATCGCAAAGCTGCATGAAGCGCGAGGCCTTATCGGCGGCATCGCCGTCAATGGCACCGGCAAGATGCGCTGGGTTATTCGCAATGAGACCCATGGGCCGACCTTCGATGCGCACGAAGGCCGTCACCATGCCGTGACCGAAATCACGGCGGAGTTCGAGCACCGAGCCTGTATCGCATAAGGCGTCGATGACGGCACGGATGTCATAGATGCGCAGACGGTTTTCCGGGATCGCATGACGCAGCACACGCTGGTCGCCCGCTGTCCACTCTTTGAGATCGCCTTGAAAATAAGAAAGATATTTTTTGGCGGCAGCAACGGCTTCCATTTCATCTTCAACGAGAATGTCGATGACGCCGTTCGGTGCCTGCACGGAGATAGGGCCGACCTCTTCCGGTGTGAAGACACCAAGCCCGCCGCCTTCGATCATAGCAGGACCACCCATGCCGATATTAGAATTGCGCGTGGCGATGATGACATCGGATGAACCGAGGAGTGCCGCGTTGCCCGCAAAGCAACGACCCGAATTGATGCCGATGCGCGGCACGAGACCGGACATGCGCGCATAGGCGAGAAAGCTCGGTGTATCAAGACCTGCAACGCCCATACTGTCTGTGTCGCCCGGACGACCGCCGCCGCCTTCGGTGAAAAACACAATCGGTGTTTTCCACTCTTCGGCAAGCTTAAACATGCGGTCCTTTTTCTTGTGGTTCATCGCGCCCTGCGTGCCCGCAAAGACGGTGTAGTCATAGGAGAGAACCAGCGCGCGTGATTTTTCCTCATCGAAATGAGCACCGTTAATCGCGCCGAAACCTGAGACCATGCCATCGGCAGGACTCATTTTCATCAGCTCGTCCATCGGACGACGGCGGCGCTGGGCGGCAAGCATCATGGAGCCATATTCGATGAAGCTCCCTTCGTCGCAAAGATCATCAATGTTTTCGCGCGCGGTGCGCTGATTGGTTTTGCGACGACGCGCCACCGCATCGGGGCGGCCTTCATCAAGACCCGTAAAAATACGGGCACGGACTTCAGCGAGGTCCGGACGGATGTGATCAAGATCAATTTTTTCTTCAGCAACTTCAGCGCCGGCACCAACATCTTTTTCTTCAACAAAGATAAGCGGCTGCCCTTCGAAGAGAACTTCGCCGGGCGCTGCCGCGATGAGCCGGACGATGCCGCTGACATTCGCTTTGACGAGATGCTCCATCTTCATCGCTTCAAGCACCGCGATCTGTTGACCACGATGAACCGTGTCGCCTTCTTGGACTTCAATATTGACGACCTTGCCTTGCATCGGCGCGGGCACGGGCGAGCTGTTGGCCGGTCCCTTCACATGCGTTGTTTCAGCGGCGATACCACCTGTAGCGCTGCCTGAAAAATAGCGATGCATTTCCTGCGCAGGCGCTTTGACGAGATCACCCGCATGGGTTTCGATGAAACGCGTGGTGATCGTGTTTTCAAAAAAGGCCTGATGAGCGACGAGGTTTTGCAGAAAGGACAGATTGGTCGTTACACCTTCAATACGAAACTCGGTCAAAGCACGCGCGGCGCGACGAACCGCATCGGCATAATTCGGCGATGATGAATGGACAATAAGTTTTGCGAGCAGTGAATCAAAGCTCGGTGAGGTACGGTAGCCTGCATAGCCAAATGTATCGACGCGGATGCCGGGGCCGGACGGCGGCTCGAAGGCCGAGAGAATGCCACCCTGAGGCTTTGCGTTGCCGTCAGCTTCCATCACCTCCATGTTGATACGAAGCTGGATCGCGTAGCCGCGCGGGGCAACGATTTTTTCCTGCGTGAGACCTTGTGCGGCAAGACTCTCGCCGCCTGCAATGCGGATTTGCGTTTGCACGAGATCAATACCAGTCACTTCTTCCGTCACCGTATGCTCGACCTGCAAACGCGGATTGGCTTCGATAAAGGCAAAGGTTTTCATATCGTCGGCATCGACAAGAAATTCAAACGTGCCGAGATTGTTATATTTCGCGGCCTTTGCGAGCTTTACAGCGTCAGCGATGAGGGCTGCCCGAAGCGCGGGCGTAAGCGAAGGGCTTGGTGCGATTTCAGCAAGTTTCTGATTGCGGCGCTGGGCGGAACATTCACGCTCATAGAGATGAAGAACTGCGCCTGTCGCATCACCGACAATCTGCACTTCGATATGGCGGGCATTGTCGATCAGTTTTTCGATATAGACATCGCCCGACCCAAACGCAGCTTTGGCTTCGGACTGGCAACGCGCGTAAGATTCGTCAATATCGGAGGCCGCGCGCACTGGCCGCATGCCGCGACCACCGCCACCGGCAACCGCTTTAATCATCATGGAACCATGCGCGTTGAAGAAGGCATGCGCCTCGGCAAGCGTTGTAGGACCTGATGTGCCCGCGAGCAATGCGACGCCAACCTCTTTCGCAAGCGTCTTGGCTTTGATCTTGTCGCCGAAAAGTTCGAGCGCCCCGACATGAGGCCCGACAAAGGTGAGACCCGCAGCAGCGCAGGCGCGCGCGAAGTCGGCATTTTCCGACAGGAACCCGTAGCCCGGATGCACCGCGTCGCATTTGGCCTCAACGGCGGCGGCAACGATCTGCGCTATGTCGAGATAGGCGCTCGCCCCCTGCCCCTTCAGCGCATGCGTATCATCGCTGACGCGGGTGTGAAGCGAGAGCGCATCATCCTCGGAATAGACCGATGTGGTGGCGATCCCGAGATCGGCGGCGGCGCGCGCGATACGAATGGCGATTTCGCCTCTATTGGCGATCAGCAAATGAGTGATAGTCATAGCGCTCCCGATGGGTCTTACATTTTTGAGTTTCTGTTAGAGACAGGTTAGACCGCTATCCGGCATTAGGAGAAGAGTTTTGGGTACGTTGAGCAAAGAGATTGCCATTATCGGCGGCGGCCCTGCGGGGCTGATGGCGGCCGAAGTGCTGATCGC
Source organism: Parvibaculum sp. (assembly GCA_030645235.1). Lineage (GTDB taxonomy): Bacteria > Pseudomonadota > Alphaproteobacteria > Parvibaculales > Parvibaculaceae > Parvibaculum. The sequence goes on from JAUSMV010000008.1 coordinate 239,232, forward strand.
GCGCGGATACAGGCCTCACCTTTTCGACGCCATGCCGTCGCTCGGCCGCAAATTCCTGATGGCGGGCAAGAGCGGGCTCAATCTCACCCATTCAGAACCTTTTACCGATTTTGCGACGCGTTTTGGTGCGGCAGGTGAGGTTTTGCGACCGGCGCTGGAGGCTTTCACACCGGACGACATTGTTGCTTTCGCCAAAGGGCTGGGCGTTGACACATTCACCGGCTCATCGGGGCGGATTTTTCCGACCGACTTTAAGGCGGCTCCATTGCTCAGAGCATGGCTGAAACGACTGCGCGAGAATGGTCTCACGATCCATGTGCGTCATCGCTGGACGGGCTGGGACGAGAATGGGGCGCTGATGTTTGAGACGCGCGAAGGCGCAGCGACATTCAAAGCGGATGCAACGGTGCTGGCGCTTGGCGGGCCGAGCTGGCCGCAACTTGGGTCCGACGGCGCATGGGTCAACGCATTGGAAAAACGCGGTGCGACGGTCGCGCCGTTCAGACCGGCCAATTGCGGCTTTGATGTGAACTGGACGCCCTTTGTGCGCGAGCGGTTTCAGGGCGCGCCGGTGAAGTCGGTTGTTCTTTCATTTGAGGGCGAGAGCCATCGCGGTGAGTTTGTCGTCTCCGCCGATGGTGTTGAAGGCAGCGGCATCTATGCGTTGAGTGCGGCTTTGCGTGATGCGATTGAACGCGACGGATCCGCAACGCTGATGCTTGATCTTGCACCGGACCGCAGCGTGGAGCGCCTGCAGGGCAATCTCTCGCGCCCGCGTGACAAATCATCCTTCGCCAATTATTTGCGCAAGGTCACGGGCCTTGACGGCGTGAAGGCGGCGCTGCTGCACGAATGCCTGCCGAAAGAAAGCTTTGACGACATGAATGCATTGGCGGCAGGCATCAAAGCATTGCCGCTCAGGCTCGAACGACCGCGCCCGATTGATGAAGCCATTTCAGCAGCAGGCGGCGTTGAGTTTGCAGCACTTGATGAAAACTATATGCTGCGCGAAGCGGCGGGTATTTTCTGTGCGGGGGAAATGCTCGACTGGGAAGCACCGACAGGCGGCTATTTGCTGAGTGCGTGTTTTGCAAGCGGACATGCGGCGGGTAAAGGCGCGGCGGAATTTTTGGGGGCAATATGATCGACACTATACTCACACATGGCGATGGTTTCGATGCATGGCGCATGGCGCTCGTTGCCTTGTCACTTGTCGTCTCGTTCCTCTATCTCTCGATTGTTGACAGACCCGCAAGACCATTGCGCACGGGATTGAAAACCGCGTCCATTGCGGCACTCGTACCGCTACCGCTTTTACTACTGGGAAGCGCTGACAGCATTGCACTTATCGCGCTGGCGCTGGCGCTCGCCTTCGGGAGTCTCGGCGACTATTTCCTCGCGCTGAAAGGCAGCGAGCGGGATTTCAAGCGCGGGGTTTTTGCGTTTCTCATCGGGCATCTTTTTTATCTGGTCGTGATGGTGCCGCGCATTAGTGCACCGACATCATTTCAAATCGCAGGCATGGCACTGCTGGCGGTCATGGCGGTCGGCGTGTGCTGGTGGATCGGGCCGAAGCTTGGCAAATACAAAATGCCGATCTGGTCATATATGGGCGTGATTTCGCTGATGGCACTCGCCGCATTGTCCGTACCCGCACCATTGGCGGGCGTCGGTGCATTGCTCTTTGTTTTTTCGGACGCGGTGATTGTCGTCAATCAATTCAGGCAGCCCGTGCCCTATCGCGGACCCATTGTCTGGGTCACATATTACGTCGGACAGATCCTGCTCGCGGGCAGTTTGCTCACCCTCATTCAGTAAAAAAGAGGGCTCTGAAAAACAGGGGATAAGAAAATCCGGGCTCGAAATCAGCTCGAAGCAATCAGCATTTCTTGCAAGAGATTGAGTGTTTCCATGTCAAGATCGTTAGTCAGTTCGTCGAGTACCCGGATCCGGCCCGAAAAAAGAAATCCTCGGGCGGGGATAGGGGCAAAATAAATCTATCCCCGTAGCAAATGAGAAACACTCTGCCTCAGAGCGAAAGAATATGGCCTTCCGACGGACTGACCTTGCCATCGAGCATGGCAACATAAGTCCGCGCAATGTCACTCCCGCCTTTGCCATGCACGACTTTCATCCATGTGCCGACCGAACCCAAAAAATTCACCCAACTTTTGCCGAGCCGTTCGTCGATGCCGCCCGGACCCCAATCTTTGGTGCGTTTGGCGATCTGCGTCGGCGCAAAGAAAAATTCGGGCTTGGGACCCGGAAGCGCCTTGCCGACGCCGCGCGCTTCCCAGTGCGTGCCGCCGACAACGCAAGAGTACTTCATCGCATCGCGGAAATGATTGTGCAGGTTTTCAATGACGGAGGCGTTGCCCGCCATATCAACAAAGACGACTTTCGTATCGGCGGGAATGGACGCAATCGCATCATAAGTCACGACGCGATCATAATAGCCCGTCGCTTCCACAAATTTTTTGTTCGATGGTGAGGTGAGGCCGATCACCTCGACATCGCGGTTTTGCGACAGAAGATAAGCGACGCCGAGCGCGGTCTTGCTCGACGCACTGGAAAGCACCACGGCTGTCGCGCCAAAGAAATCATTGTCGGCAATGAGATCGTCGATGAAGAAGGCCGTCATGAACAAAGGACGCAGCAAGGCCTGTTCAGATTCCTTCGTCGCATCATAAGAGCGATCAGCGGCGACGCGCGTATATTGATTATAGACAGCGGCCAGATGCGCGCGGTGCGCCGACACATCAACAAAGCCTGCGGATTTGACGTGACCGGCTTTAAGCACGACATGGCTCGACATCGGCAGATAGCCATAGATGCGCTCGCCGACGGCGATGGCGGGATTGTTGGACGCCACCACATCGCCAAAACCCCAAACGGGAATGCGGCCATAGCCTTCGGGTGCCGGAAAGAAATCCCAGTACTGCATCATCTCGCCGAAAGCGGCATAGGTGACGTTGTTTGATGTAAACGCAAAATCGCCGACACGGAGCAAAACCTCGTCCGGCCCAAGCGCGGGCAGCGCCGTCTCGACGAGCTTGTGCTGGCGCAAATCTTTGCGCGCAACGATGAAATCCTTGCTTATCTGCACCATCAAAAGCCTCCCAACTTTTGTGAAACGATACGTCTCAGAATTTGCCTTTTTCAATTTTGAAAATATCAGGCTCCACCGGATTGGCGACATAGGACAGGCGCAGACCGGCCACTTTACGCGTCACAGGCGCCACATCGTCTTTGGCCTTACTCTTGTCAGCCACTTTGTCGGCGGGCTTTTCCGCTTTGACTTCGCCTTCCTGAAACAGGAGCGTCACCATTCTGCCCCCGGCGTCGCGGCCATTGAACACGCGCACCGCACCGTTCTGCAATTTCTGATTGACGGTCACTTTCTTCGGATCAAAACCCAACTCAGCAAAATACTGACCGAGGAGGGTCGCCACCGCACCGAATTGTTGCGGCGTTATCTCGGGCGAAAGATTGGTACCCCAGACGAGATTGACCTGAATGAGCTTCTGGCTCTTGTAACCGAGAATATAGACAACTTCAGCAATGCCACTGTCCGGCACCACATCCTTGACGCGGACGGCAAGCAGCTTGGTCTTTTCAAGCGTGCTTTCGCCGACCGTGATTTTGTCGCCCGGCACATTGAAATCTTTTTCAATGGCTTTGCGCACGGCAGCTTCATCATCACCGAAATTGGCGGAGCGGAAGCCCGACAAAATGAATGCGGATGTGTCACTCGCGTCTGTTGTTTCGGAAACCTCACTCGCGGGCGCACCTGTATCGCCCGCCGCCTGCAGCGCCCGCAAATCGAGCCCCATTTTGACGACGAGACCCGCCACCACAAGAAGGGCCAGTCCCCCGACGATAAGCGCGTTGCGCGGGATTTCTGACCAACTGAACTTCGACATGGGGTAGCGCCTATTCTCTCAAACTTGATATGCGGGTGGAATGCAGGCGGAGCCTACACTCATTTAACGTAGGCGTATTTTCCGTCTTTCCATTCGTAAAACACGTAGCCCGGCGCATCCATGTCGCCCTTGGCATCAAAGCCGACCGAACCAAGCACCGTCGGGTAATGATCGGATTTCAGAGCCTCTTGGACTTTAGCAGCTTCTGTTGTACCGGCCTTTGTGGCAGCACCGGCCCAGGCCTGAATGGCGGCATAGGTGTAGAGCGTATAGGCTTCCGGCTCATAATTGTCGGCACGGAACTCTGTCACAAGTTTTTCATTCGCGGGGTCCAGACGCGGATCGGGACCGAAGGTCATCAGCGTGCCCTCGCCCGCCGCGCCCGTGATCGACCAGAACTCATCGGTCACCAGCGCGTCGCCACCGATGAGAACCGTCTGGAGACCCTGTTCGCGCATCTGGCGCACAATGAGACCGCCTTCGGTCTTATAGCCACCGAAATAAATCACATCGGCATTGGCCTGCTTGAGCTTCGAAATCAGCGGGCTGTAATCCTTGCCGCCGGCTGTAATGGATTCATGCAAAACCTCATCAACGCCCGCACCATTGAGCGCTTTGGAAAATTCATTCGCCAGTCCCTGACCATAGGTTGACTTGTCATCGACCACCGCGATGCGCTTGCCCGCAAAATTGGCAACGACATAAGCCGCCGCTGTCGGGCCCTGCGCATCGTCACGACCGCAAACGCGGAAGGTATTTGTGAGCCCGCGCTCGGTAAATTCGGGGGCAGTGGATGCCGGTGTGATCTGGATGATGTTTGATTCAGCATAGACACCCGACGCCGGAATCGATGATCCGGAGCAATAGTGCCCCGCAACCATGACAACGCCTTTTGACGCCATGTCATTGGCCACACTGACCGCCTGTTTCGGATCGCAGGCATCGTCACCGATTTCAAGCACGAGCTGCTTGCCGAGCACGCCGCCTGCCGCATTGATATCGGCCACCGCCTTTTTCGCACCATGGACGAATTGCTCGCCAAAGACCGCTTCGCTGCCCGAAATGGGTCCGGCAACACCGATTACAATGGTGTTGGCGGCGTCTTCCTTTTTGTCACAGCCGGAAAGGCCGAAGGCGGCAAGGCCGAGCGACAAGGTGGCAACAAGAATGCGGTTCATGGTGGTCCCCCATTGGATGAACATTTGGCGGCAGCATAGCCGCAAAGATCGTGCCCGCCAAAGTGTCTATTGGGCCAATTCATCCGTCATAAGCGGATTATTTTGCCGCTCACTCTTTCGGGGCGCGCGCCCGATAGGAGACAAGGAAGCGGCGCTCATAGTCCCAGGGATACTGGCGGACCATCTGGCGCGCCCGCGTCAGACGGAAGGCGATGGCGGCAATGACGATCAGGATGATTGCATCCGCAAAGTAAGCACCCAATGACAGGAGCGCGCCGTCGAAAAGCGCAAAAGTCAAAAAGCGTGCTGCTGCCGTGAGCATCAGGGCGTAAATGACATATTGCCATTGTGGCCTCCAACTGAGCGCCAGCGCCCGCCCCGTCATCCAGGCGCAGCCACCGCCAAGGATGAGCGTGATGCCGATAAAGACGGGAAGGCTGGTGCCCGAGAGCGCGAGATAGGTGTTCATGGCACAGCCCCCACTTTGGGCGCGGCCCCTTCAAGGTAAGCATCGCGCACAGCGGGGTTGGTGAGCAGTTCCGCGCCTGTGCCGCTCAATTCGATATTGCCGTTGACGATGATATGAGCCCGCGCGGCGAGCTTGAGCGCCTGAAAGGCGTTTTGCTCGACCAGCAAAATGGTGAGCCCATCGGCGCGGTTGATCTCGGCGATATTGGCAAAGAGTTGCTTGGCAATGAGCGGTGCGAGGCCCAATGACGGTTCATCAAGCAACAATAGACGCGGGCGGCTCATCAGGGCGCGCGCGATGGCAAGCATTTGCTGCTCACCGCCCGACAGTGTACCGCCGCGTTGCGTGAGGCGCTCTTTGAGGCGCGGAAAGAGCGTCAGCACACGTTCGAGATCAGTGTTGAAATGTTGAGGGTCGGCAACAATCGCGCCCATTTGCAGATTTTCATGGACACTCATGCGGCCAAAAATGCGGCGGCCTTCCGGCGAATGGGCAAGACCCGCGCGCGCGATTTCATGGGTTGGCGCTTGCGTGATGTCGCGGCCATCAAAGATAATCTCGCCAGCCGTCGCGCGCGGGTTGCCGCAAATCGTCATCAGCAGCGTTGTCTTGCCCGCACCGTTGGCGCCGATCAGCGAAACGATCTGACCTTCGGGCACATCAAGGTCGATGCCGTGCAGGGCTTCGATGCGGCCATAGCCTGAGCGCAATCCGCGGATTCTGAGCATCAGACCTGCCCTCCGCTGACCATCGCCAACTCGTCATGATCCTCGACGCCGAGATAGGCGCGGATAACATCGGGATTGGCGCGGATTTCATCCGGCGTGCCGCTGGCAATCAAGCGGCCCTGCTCAAGCACATGAATGCGATCAGAAATTTGCATCACGACGCTCATGTCATGCTCGATGAGCAGGATCGAGATTTTATGCTCGTCGCGAATTTTTTTCAGCAGCGCATTAAGCGCGAGGCTTTCGGACGGATTGAGACCGGCGGCAGGTTCATCAAGACACAAAAGCGAAGGGTCGGCGCACATAGCGCGCGCGATTTCGAGACGGCGCTGCGAACCATAAGGCAGAGAACCTGCAAGCGTGTCGGCGTCATTTTCTAAACCGGTCTGCGCGAGCCAATAGCGCGCCTTGTCATGCGCTTCGCGTTCGGCTTTGAGATAGGACGGCAGGCGCAAAAAGCCCGCGATGGAAAAGATCGAAGCGCGCTGGAGCGCGACATGCTGCGCGACCATCAGGTTTTCGGCAACGCTCATGGCGGGGAACAAGCGAATGTTTTGAAAGCTGCGCACAACGCCCGCCCGCGCGATGCGGAAACCATCCATGCGTTCCAGAAGATGTGTCTCACCCGACGGGTGATGAAACGACATGCGGCCTGTATCGGGTTTATAAAAGCCCGTGATGCAATTAAAGGCTGTCGTCTTGCCTGCACCATTGGGGCCGATGAGCGCGGTGATGTCGCCGGTACGCGCTTCAAACGACAGGTCATCAATGGCAAGAAGACCACCAAAGCGGATGGTGAGATGTTCAACAGTGAGAACAGGTTTCGGCGTGGTCATGGTGAACCGCCTGACCCGAGCCTGAGCGTCGGTTCGCGGTGTGAGAGCAAGCCTTGCGGACGCCAGATCATGATGAGGACCATAGCGGCACCGAAAGCGACCATGCGGAACTCGGCCAAGTCACGGAACCATTCGGGCAGACCGACGAGCAATATGGCGGCGAGCACAATGCCGATCTGACTGCCCATGCCACCAAGCACGACAATCGCGAGAATAATCGCGCTTTCGATGAAGGTGAAACTTTCGGGGCTGATGAAATTTTGGCGTGCGGCAAAAAACGAACCGGCGAAGCCTGCGAAAGTTGCTCCAATCGCGAAAGCGGAAAGCTTCACCATGGTCGGGTTAAGGCCGAGGCTGCGGCAGGCGATTTCATCTTCACGCAGGGCTTCCCATGCGCGCCCGATGGGCAACTGACGGATGCGCAATGTGAAAAAATTGGTGGCGAGCGCCAGCATGAGAATGAGGTAGTAGAGAAAAATCACGCGCTGGTCTGGGGAGAACGGGATGTTGAAAAAATCAGAAAATGTCGTGTGGCCCTCGGTTGCGACGGGAAGCATTTCAAGACCAAAGAATGAAGGCCGCGCGATGCCGCCAATGCCGTTAGGACCGCCGGTGACCACCTGCCAATTGATAATAATTTCGCGGATGATTTCGCCAAAGCCGAGTGTGACGATGGCGAGATAGTCGCCGCGCAATCGCAACACGGGAAAGCCGAGCGCGATGCCGAACGCACCGGCAAGAAGACCCGCAAGCGGCAGACAGATCCAGAAGCTCAACCCGAATGTGGTCGATAAGATCGCATAGGAATAAGCGCCGACCGCATAGAAGGCGACGTAACCCAAATCCAGAAGACCGGCGAGGCCCACGACAATGTTGAGACCCCAGCCGAGCATGATGTAGATGAGAATGAGGGTCGCCTTATCGACGAGGTTACGGTCGGCACCGGCCCAAGGGAGCGCGAGCGCCAGCACGATCATAATGACGCCGACACTGTAGCGTGTCGCATGGGGCGAGAGGCGCGCGAAGAGACCACCGCTTTTGGGTATCAGTGATGCGATCTGCGGCGCGAGATAAAAGAGCGCGAGCGATATGCCCAAGCGGCCCGCAAAGACAATGGCGGCAGCATAGACTATCCAGAGAAGACGATAATTGAGCGTTATGCCCTGAGCCGATGCATTAAGCTCGAAACCCAAAAGCGGAAAGGCAAGAAGCGCCGCAACAAAACCTGCAAGCCCCGCATCACGCAACAGGGCCGGAACATCAGGGCGCGTTGTGTGAAGGGCCATAGTTCAGACCTTCTCGATTTCAGGGCGTCCGAGAAGGCCGGTCGGGCGGAAGATCAGCACGAAAACCAAAATGGAAAAAGCAGCAACGTCTTTATATTCGATGCTGAAATAACCAGACCAGAAGGCTTCGATGAGACCGATCAGCATACCGCCGAGCATGGCGCCGGGCAGCGAGCCGATGCCGCCAAGGACGGCGGCGGTGAAGGCTTTGATGCCGACAATGAAGCCGATATAGAAATCAATGACGCCGTAGTAAAGCGTGACCATCAATCCGGCGACGGCGGCGAGCATCGCACCGATGACAAAGGTAATGGAAATGGTGCGGTCCACATTGACGCCGAGAAGCGACGCCATGGTCATATCCTGAGCGGCAGCACGCTGGGCGCGGCCCAGACTTGTGTAGCGGATGACAAGCGTGAAGGCGACCATGAGCGCCATGGTGAGCGCGATGATCATGATTTGCAGATAAGAGATCGTCACCTGAAAGGCGCCGTCATTGTAAACCTGAAAAGAGCCGTGAACCATGGGCTGCAGAGGTTTGACGCGCGCACCCTGAGAGAGCTGCACAAAATTTTGCAGCACGATGGAAACGCCGATGGCCGAGATGAGAGGTGCCAGACGCGGTGCACGGCGCAGCGGGCGATAGGCGATGCGCTCGACCGTCCAGCCATAAACGCCGGTGAAAAACATCGCGAAAACGAGAACAAGAAAGAAGGCGAGAGGTACGCTCGTGATGCCGAAAGCCGCAAGCAACATGAAGCCCACAAGCGAAATAAACGCCCCGATCATGTAGATATCGCCATGGGCGAAATTGATCATGCCGATAATGCCATAGACCATCGTATAGCCGATGGCGATGAGCCCGTAGGTGGCCCCAAGCGTGATGCCATTGATCAATTGCTGCAGAAAATAGGCCATAGGCCGCGCCGAACCCCCGTTTGCCCGCGAACCAACCTGCGGGCCTCAGTGCCCAATAAGTGAAGGGTTTGGCCGCTTCGGGCAAGTCAAAAACGGACCAACCCCGTGCTCAGGAAGCACGGGGTTGGTTTGTTATGGTTTGCCTTAAGATTTGACTCAGCCCAGACGCGCAACGGCGGCGAGCATGGCCTCAATAGGACGCGGATCAAGCGCGCTGCGGGCAGGCGCAGGGGCCGCTGCCGGCGTCGCCGGACGCGGCGCAAAGGCCGAACCGGCGCGAGGAGCGACGGGAGCTGCCGCCGTAGCAGGACGAGGCGCCACAGGGGGGGCAGCAGGACGAGGCACCACGGGGGTGGCAGCAACAGCCGGACGTGAGGCAAAGGCCGTGATGGGCGCGCGTGGTGCAACACCTGCAACAGCCGGAGCCGGTGCGGTCGGCGCTGTGGCAATAGCGGGACGCGGCGTAAAGACCTGAGCCGGTGCCGCAGCACCTGCCGCGCCGCCCGGCGCATTGACCGCAAAGAGACCGCGCTCGCCCGGCAGAATACGGAAAGCGTCCGAAATGCCGATCACGGTTTCAGCGCCGCCAAGGCAAAGGAAGCCCGCAGGCTTCATGGCTTTGGCCATGCCGGAGAAAACCTGCCTGCGCGTGGTTTCATCAAAATAGATGAGCACGTTGCGACAGAAGATGAGATCAAGGCCGGAAAGACCGACGCCTGATGCGCTGGGATCGGCAAGCAAATTGAAATTACGGAATTTCACCATGGCGCGCAGCTTGTCACTGATCAGCCAACCATCATTGTCTTTGATGAAATATTTTTTAAGCAGTTCAGGGGTCATGCCGCGCTGCACTTCAAAGGCCGAATACCAGCCCTTGCGGCAACGATCGAGCATTTCTTCCGAAATATCAGTGCCGATCAGTTCAACCTGCCAGCCACCGAGAAGATGCCCGGCCTCAGCAAGCAACATAGCAAGCGAATAAGGTTCCTGACCGCTCGAACAAGCGGCACACCAGATGCGGATACGCTTGGTGGCTTTGTTGGCCTCAAGCAACGCAGGCAAAATCATTTGCGAGAAACGTTCGAACGGCCAGCGATCGCGAAAAAACAATGTTTCATTGGTCGTCATCGCTTCGACAACTTCAATGGTCAGTGCTTCGTCAGCACGCACCCGCATCTGGTCGATGAGATCAGAGAGCGCCTTATGTTTCAGACGACGCGCGATGGGCGCGAGGCGGCTTTCCAACAAATAGGACTTGTCGGGTGTGAGAGACAAACCGGAACGGTCGTAAAGAAACTTACGCAGGAACTCAAAATCTTCTGTTTTCACAGCATCTCTCCTCGTGCAACACGACCAATCGCCTGACCGATTTGTGCAAGCGGCAGAACCGCGTTGCAAAGACCTGCCTGTGCGACGGCGCCAGGCATACCCCACACGATGGAGGACGCCTGATCCTGCGCGATGAGCGCAGCACCAGCCCCAATAGCGTATTGCGCGCCTTTGAGACCGTCATAGCCCATACCGGTGAGGATAACCGTGAACAACTTTTTCTTATAAATATCGGACAGCGCGCGAAACATCGGATCGACCGCGGGCTTACAGGAATTTTCCATCGGCCCGTCATTGAGCCGCACAATTGTCTGGGCACCGACAGCTTCAAAGAGCATATGAAAGCCGCCCGGCGCCACATAGATACGGCCACCCTGCAACGCTTCGCCGTCAATCGCCTCAGCCGCAGGGCGACCTGCATAACGGTTCATATGTTCCGCCAAAATCGCGGTGAAGGTCGGCGGCATATGCTGCGTGATAACAATAGGTTGCGTCACACCATGACCGAGATTTTTCAGAACTTCCGACAAAGCCTGCGGACCGCCGGTCGAGGCGCCGATAGCAATAATCGAAGGTTTCTCGATAACGGATTTGCGAAGCGTCAGCGGACCTGACTGCGCGATGCCCCCGACACGCGGCGCAGACGCGACCGGGGCAGCCATACCGGTAGCGCCAGATTTGGAAGGGCCGCGTGCGACACGGGCAAGACGCGCACGGGCACCATAGGCCTGTACCTTGCCCAGAAGTTCGGCGCGAAACGCATCAGCCGCACCTATATTGGATGTGGGCTTTGCCACATAGTCAGCCGCACCGAGCGAAATCGCCTTCATACTGATCTCAGCGCCACGACGCGTCAGCGTCGAAGACATGATGATCTTAACGTTGGGATTAATAGCAAGCAAAAGCGGCAAAGCGGAAATGCCATCAAGTTCGGGCATTTCAATGTCGAGCACAATGACGTCGCATTCAAGGGTACCAAGCATCTTGACGGCCAACGCACCGTTGGCAACAGATGCCACAACCTTGATACGCGGGGCGGCCTCGAGTGTGCGGGTGACAATGCCGCGCACAATCGAGCTGTCATCGACGACCATCACGCGCGTTACGGCATCATCACCGCCACCCAAAGCACTTTTAGAAACAGGCGCAGGTCGGGACGGTATCGCAGATTTTTCTTTAATGAAATTATCGGTCATTTCATGCGCCTGTTGGGGCTCGCCGTCACAACATGTGACGGCGACGATATAACGTGAGGAGCGCAGGCGCGTGACGGCTTTCGCAGTCAGATCGTTTGAAGATTACGCAAACAACTGATCAACAAAATCCTGTTCAATGCCCTCGCCTTCAAGAGCCGGACCATTGAGGAGCGCCGCATCACTGTGAGGCTTCTCGGCGACCACTTCAGGCTCAACGGACGCCGCACCTGAGAACGCATTTTCGAGCTCCTCAATTTTGCTCTCAACGAGTTGAAGTGTCTTCAACACATTGGCGATGCGCTGACCTGTAATGTCCTGAAACGAGCAGGCTTCAAAGATACGCATGCAGGCATTGTTGACCTGTTCGGCGGCGAAATCAGGCTCCGACAAATCGAGAGCCATCATGTCTTCGGCCGCGAGCATGATGTCGTTGGTGGCGCTTTCCGTCATGGTGAGGATTGCACCAATTTCTTCAGACGCGCGGGGCAGATGGACCTGACGCAATTCGGGATCGTGCAAACGACCCATTTCGCGGCGAGCCACCAGAATAGTGCGCACAATATCGACGCACTCTTGCGTCAGCTTTTTGATGCGCGCTGAGTTTTCCTCATTTGATGACATCAAAATTCTCCCAGGACGGCTTTGAGCTTCGCCTTGAGCACAGCGGCGCTGAAGGGTTTGATGATATAATTGTTAACACCGGCCTGGCGCGCGGCCTGGACGTTTTCAACTTTCGATTCCGCCGTCACCATGATGAAGGGCATGGTCTTCAGAACCGCGTCGGCGCGAACGACTTTGAGAAGTTCAAAGCCTGTCATCGGCTGCATGTTCCAGTCGGAGATCACGAGACCATACTCACGCGACTTGAGCATCGCCAAAGCCGTTTCACCGTCAGCAGCTTCATCAATGTCAGTGAAGCCAAGTTTTGAAAGAAGATTACGCACGATACGGAGCATGGTGCGGTAGTCGTCCACGATCAAGATCGGCATGTTCATTTGCACAGCCATAACAAACTCCTAGAAATAGACCCGTTCTGACCCTTAGGCTTCAGCGCGGATGGCGCCGAGCACGGCGGCAATGTTGAGAACGATGAGAAGAGAACCGTCGAGACGATAGAGACCATCGGCAATCTGGCGCCATTTGGCGTCAAGCGTCGCAGGATTGTTGTCACGCTGGCTGTTACGCAAGCGAAGCACTTCACCCACTTCATCCACAAGAAGGCTATAAGGTTCGTCTTCATATTCGACGACGACGGCCATAGCCTTTTCAGGGGCATCACTTTTAGGCAACTGCAAACGCTGACGCATATTGACCGCCGTCACGATACGACCGCGCAGATTGAGCGAACCTTCGATCTCCGGCGGTGCCAAAGGCACGCGGGTGATACGCTGGGGTCCTAGCACGTCGCGAACATGGAGCACCGGGATCCCGAAGGCCTGCCCCGCAACCACCATGGTTACAAAATCCTGCGTGGGGCCGTTACTATCCGTGTCTTTCAGAATTTCGGCGCTCATGCTGCGCTCTCCCTTGTGTCATCGGCGGCCAACACACGCGACAGCGAGGTCAGAAGAGCCTTGGGATCAAGTTTGGTGACATATTCAGTGAAGCCTGCATTGCGGCCACGCTCGAAATCCTGCGGGTTGGCATGCGAGGAGAGAGCAACAATCGGCGTCTCTTTCCATTTGTCGTCTTTGCGCAGCGTGCGGGCAAGATCGAAGCCCGAAAGACCCGGCATTTCGATATCTGAAACGATGATGTCGAACTCTTCGTTCTCATCATTGCAGATCCTGAGCGCCGCTTCGCCATGCTCCGCAATCGTGACGCGGTAGCCCGCCATCTTCAGCATCGGCATCAGCAGATTGCGGAAAAAGCTTGAGTCTTCGACAAGCAACACACGACGTTCGCTTTCGACACCGAAAGGTTCATGCGTCTGAAGTTCGAACCAAGCCGCATCTGACTGGCGCAGATAGTGAACCGTGTCGATAACGTCGGTCGATTTACCGTCGATGATGGAGGAGCCAAGGAGACCGGCTTCTGTGCCGCCGCTGACCAGTTGAAGATCAAGCGAACCTTCAACAATATCGACAACTTCATCAACCACGAGGCCGCACATGCGATCGCCTTCGGCAAACACAAGAATTGGATGATGACCTTCACGACGCGCCGGCAGACCATCGAAGCCAACGAGAGGCATCAAGCCGCCGCGATACTGAATAACGGTACGTTCACCCGCGAATTCCGCCGTGGAGAGATCGGCTTCCTCAAGACGCGCGATGAGCGAGAGCGGCACCGCCTTATTACCACCGGCACCTGCCTTAAAGACGAGCATCGAGACTGCTTCATGACGGCTCGAGACTGCAGCAGCCGCTTTATCTTCCGAAGCCGCTTCATGCGTAACTTCACTCGTGGCGGCAGAGATGCCGTTCGGGTCGAGGATCATGATAACGCTGCCATCACCAAGAATTGTCGTACCGGAGAAGAGCGAGATGTGACGCAGTGTACGTGACGCCGGTTTCACCACGATTTCTTCCGTATCGAAGACGCGATCAACAATGATGCCGAACACAAAGCTGCCAACCTGAGCAACGACCACATAGAGCTCGCTGCTTTCTTCGCCGGGCTTACGGTCAAGACCCAGGATGCCGTTAAGGGCTACGAGCGGCAGCAGGCGGTCACGCAAGCGATAAACCGGATGACCATTGATGAGTTCAACACCTTTGGCCGAATTCTTGGAGATGCGCACAAGTTCGATGACGCTCGACTGCGGCATGGCAAAGCGTTCGCCGCCGCATTCAACGATAAGGGCCGAGACAATCGCAAGTGTCAGCGGAATTTTGATGATGAAGCGCGAGCCCTGACCTTCACGCGAGGTGAATTCAATGACACCACCGATTTTTTCGATGTTAGTGCGCACCACATCCATGCCGACGCCGCGACCTGAAACCGAAGTCACAGCAGCCGCTGTCGAAAAACCGGGACGGAAAATGAATTGCTGAATCTGCTGCTCTGTCATGCCGTCGAGCTGAGCGTCAGTGGCCAGACCGTTCTGCACAACTTTGGCGCGGATGCGCGAGGTTGGCAGACCGCGACCATCGTCACTGACTTCCACCAGAATGTGTCCGCCTTCATGACGCGCATCAAGAAGAATACGGCCGGTTTCGGACTTGCCAGCCGCACGGCGGTCCTCAGGCTCTTCCAAACCATGGTCGGCCGAGTTGCGCACCATATGGGTGAGCGGGTCTTTAATTGATTCAAGGATCTGACGATCGAGCTCCGTATCGGCACCCGTCATCACGAGTTCGATTTTCTTGCCAAGTTCCTGTGTCAGATCTCGCACAAGGCGGGGCAGTTTCGACCAGGCATTGCCAATGGGCTGCATGCGCGTCTGCATGACGCTTTCCTGCAACTCGGTTGTGACCTGATTGAGGCGCTGCAAGGGCGCGGAGAAAGGGCTGTCGGTAAAGCCACGCAGCGTCTGAAGGAGCTGGTTGCGCGTCAGCACAAGCTCACTCACCATATTCATCAGGTTTTCGAGCACGTTGATATTAACGCGCAACGTCTGGGGCTGGGCCTGAACGGCGGCAGCGGCGGACGAAACATCGGCTTCTTCGACCTTTTCAACTTCACGCGCAGCCGCTTTCTTGGCAGGCGCTGCCTTTACGGCCTCCTTGACGGCGGCAGGCTTTACGACCTCAATTTCAGGGTCGGCAAAATTATCCTCAAGCACAACCGATGCGCCCGCTGCAGCGGCTGGCGTAGCTTCGACTTTAAAACGCGACAAAACAACGGCGACATCTTCTTCAGCCACTTCAAGTGAGCCGAGCGCTTTGCCAAATTCTTCGCGCAGGAGCTGCAATTCATTGACGCTCCAGCCATTGTTGACGAGACCAGCGATCACGCCATCAATGTCATCGCTGGCACCTTCTTTACCGCTTAAAGCGGAAGTAAAAGCACCGGCAAGCGCAAACTGAAGGTTCAGCATTTCAGCTTCAGCGTCCGCATGATCCGATGTCACAGAAAGAAGTTCTGTGCAGGCGGTTTCTGCGGCCGTGTCAAACACAGCGGCGCCACCGACACGCTGATAAATGCCAGGAAGACGGCTTTCATCAACTGCAACGGCTTCTGCTGCCACATCTCCAGTGTCGCTGACTTCTTCTTCCGCACCGGCACCTGACGCGGACGGCAGTTTGCCGCTGGCCAGAAGATGCAGATCATCAATAATATCTTCGTCGGTGCCCTTGGGTTCTTCGCCGGACTGACCGAGCGAGTCGATCAATTCTTTAATACGATCCAGCGCGCCGAGAACAAGCGAGACACCTTCTGCCGTCACAGTGAGTTCATTATCACGGATCTTGCCGAGCACATCTTCAGCAGCATGGGCCACTGATTCAAGGCGCGGCAAACCAAGAAAACCGCAGGTGCCTTTAATCGTATGCATAATACGGAAAATACTGCCAAGCAGCTGGGGGTCGCCAGGACGTTGTTCCAGCTCGACCAGTTCACTGTCGAGCATCTCAAGCGCCTCTTGCGTTTCGGCGAGGAACTCTTTGAGCAGATCGTCCATGGGCTTTTCCTCTAAGGCAGACGGTAAGTTTGTGGTTCTGTTGAATTGAAGTATTAAGGCAAACCTTTAATGATCGCGCCCCAACTGCCGGGCTAATGCATTAGGCTTTCAGCAACTTCTTTCACCCTGCGGCGCGCATACCAGCAACAGCGCCCATCGGTTTGACATGCGTTGTTGCGCGCAAGCGGCTACTTTGAATCTGCGCACCGTCATCAAGTTGCATACGCAAGCCTTGCATTTCTTCGCTCTGGCGGACGATGAAAAGAGCAAGACCGAAGAGCGGCGCAAGACCTTCGATAAGTGAGAGCGCCATGCAGTCGCCGGGGCATGTGGGGGAGGCCTCGAGCATCAGAACAGCAACAAGCTTGTCACCGACATGGATGGGGAATGCCACACGGCCTTCATCATAAACGGACTTTTCTGCCGACCAGGCACGACCCACAAGACTGTCATCGGCGAACTTGAGGTGCGCGACGGTCTGCGTGTCAGACACAGAATCTTTTGACACACGCATAGAGCGCCGCACGAGAGCTGTGCCTTCCTGCAACCAGATTTCGCCGCCGGTCGAGCGCGACAGAAGGCAGAAAATACGAAGGGCTTTGGTGAGCACAGTCCCGACATTTTCGCTGCGAGCAAGATTGGCAACCATCATGTCCCAAATACGACGACGGCGGCGGTCCTGTTCGGCGGCTGTCATATCTTCAACAACAAGCATCGTGCTGGACCCTGGCGCCCAGACGCGCGAGATCGCCATAACCGAACCATCTGAACGGCGGCAAACACGGCGCAGCTCTGATGCACCATTGCCAAGACCGTCCATAACAGCGGGTTCTGATTTGGTTTTGCCGTCAGCCATGATGCCGCGTTCGATAACCGCGAGCGACAGACGAGGCGCTTTATCGAGGCCTAAACGACCGATCAGATCAACAGCGCCCAAATTCATCGACATGGCATTGCCCGTCACCGGATCGAAGACAAAGACGGCGGGTGCCACAGCAGGATAGCCCGCAAGCGAGGCTTCAGACGAAGACGTGGAGTGTGTAATATTAGTATTCATGATCGCAGCCCCCTCGCGCCGACCGCACTCGCGGCCTTCAATGCCTGGATCGCAAGTTCTTGCTACCCAGGTGGCGTCACGAAGACTAGATGGACCCATAAATATTTCTGAAAACTTGCCAAGTTGGCGAGATATACTATGAATATGGCATCAAATACTTCGGTATATATACGATATATACTGTGATATATACCAAATTATACTTATAAAGGCTTGCACGGCAAAAGGGCGTCAAGGGGTGTCCTTGACGCCGAACAGGTTTTCAAATTTCCGAAATACCCCGTTTTAGACAAAAAGAAGCCCCGGCAAGCGGGGCTTCAATCACAGGTAACGCATGAAAATCGGATCAGGTGCGGTCGCGGCCGCTGAGACGCCAACGCGCAACAATGGCCTCAAGCTGTTCCATATCCATATTGGGCATCTTCCAGCTTTCGGAGAAGCCGAGACTATGGGTCTGAGGTTTGGCGTCATCCGCAATATCGTCAAAGCGGATGCGCATAGGCATGGCGACACCCTGACCAAAGATAATAGCCTCGCGATCGCCTAAAAGCGGCAGGAAGCCCAAGAGATCAAGCGCCCCGTCATGGGTATTGGCACGCATCACGGCCTGATCCCTCTCGGTGGAGAGCCTCATGGCGATAGCCGTACTGCACTGAGAAAGCACAGTGGGATCCAACTCGGACGGGCGCTGCGTGACAAGTGCCAGCGACACACCATACTTACGCCCCTCCTTAGCGATACGCGAGAGCGCCTGACGCGTCGGAGCAAACTTGTCGAGATCACCCGCAGGCGCATAACGATGCGCTTCTTCGCAAACGAGAAGCATAGGTAATCCGCCCTTGCTCCAAACCGCAAGATCGAAGGCCAGACGCGCAATGACCGAGATCACCACGTCGAGAATTTCGGCGGGCACGGTCGAGAGATTGATCACCGTGATCGGCTTGCCATCATGCGGCACGCGGAAGAGACGACCAAGCGTCTCCGTCATCGTGTCCTGAATAGTCAGGCTGCCAAACATGAAGCTGTAACGCTGGTCGGACACCAATGTCTCGATACGTGTCTTGAGGCGGCGATAGGGCACCGTGGTCCGTGCACGGTCGAGCTTGCCAACCTGCTCATCAATGAAGGAAACAACATCTGACAGGCGATAAGGCGTCGGCGTATCCACTGTGATGCCGTTGCTCTCGGACGTGCGCCGCGCGAGCGTTGTGCCGCGCACGGTGGAGGCATCAAGGAAACGGCGCTTGGCGTAAACAACGCCATCAGACAGGATTTCAGCTTCCGCGTCGCGCGATGAATCCTTGCTTGTTAAAGCTTCAGTGAGCTCCTGAAAATTCAGCAGCCAGATGGGCAGGTTGAGATTAACCGGATCAATCGTTTCGGCCTTGTCGCCAAAGGCTTCGGGATATTCATTATGCACGTCGAGAACAAGCATATGGGCGTAATGATGCTCTTCAAGCACGCGCTGCAAAATGCAGGTCAGCGCTGTTGATTTGCCGCAACCCGTTGTGCCGACAACAATGAAATGCTTGGACAGGAGATCATCAACCAGCAGACGCGCAGGCACCGCTGCATCCTGATAGAGCGAACCGACCTTAATGCTCGCCACATTGGGCTGCGAATAAACGCGCGTGAGATCATGGCGGTCAGCAAAAAGTACAGGATCTCCAAGGCTCGGCAGACAGGCAACACCGCGCCGAAAAGCAAGACGCTTCGTCACCGGATCAACAACGAGTTCACCGGCGAGATTAACCTCAACAAGGCCGATATCCGCCGCGTCTGATTCAAACGAAGGCGTGGGCGAGCTGACCGCCGTGATAATGCCGACAACGGATGTTGCAGGCGTTGTGATTTTGACGAGCGCGCCGATCTGGATCCGCGTATCGCGCGATTGCGACATGACACCGACAGGCCGCTCCAGCACGACAACGGCCTGAGCACCGGAAACTGACACAATATGTCCGATACGGGTGGGCTCGGCAGCGGCCAAGCCACGCCTTTCCGACATATCCGTTCTGGCTGCGGCCGGAGCGAGCGCTGTCGGCTGAAGAACTTGTGTCATGGCAGGGGACCTGTTGTTTCCAATTTCATCGCGGGATGAATGGGAGAGGGGTGAAGTGAACTTTTTAGGATGCTCTTGCGGACCGGCACAACGACTGGCGGCGGCAAAGTCACAACAATAGTTGTGCCCGCATCAGGCTTGCTCGAAATATGAAACTCGCCGCCATGCTGGCGGACAAGGGCCGCCGCAATCGGCAGGCCGAGGCCCGTGCCTTCATGGGCACGCGAATAAGCCGACTGGACCTGACCAAAGGGCGTCAGTGCAATCGAGATCTGATCGGCACTCATGCCGATACCACTGTCCGCGATAGCGATGGTTGCCCCGCCACCGGCGGTGCGCTGCGCCACAACAAAAATGCGACCGCCTTCGGGCGTGAATTTATGCGCGTTGGACAAGAGATTGATGAAAACCTGTTTCAAACGTTGCCCGTCAACCTCAAGGGTCGGCAGATCAGCGGCGGCGCGAAACTCAAGTGTCTGATTTTTGTCCCGCGCGCGATCACGCACCAGGATGAGGCTCTGATCTATCAACTCGCGCAGGCAATGCTCTTCGCAAGACAACTCAAACGTGCCGCTTTCGATCTTCGAAATATCGAGAATATCTGTGATGATGTTGAGCAAATGACGACCGGCAGTTGCAATATGCCCCGCATATTCCGCGCCCTTCTGGTGGTCGCGACCTTCGCTGGAAAAATGATTGAGCAGGTCCGCAAAGCCGATAATAGCATTGAGCGGCGTACGCAACTCATGGCTCATATTGGCGAGAAATTCGGACTTTGTGCGGTTGGCAAGATCAGACTCGACCTTGGCAGCGCGCAAAGCCGTCTCCGATTGCTTGCGCGACATCAATTCCCCAAGATTTGCGGAATATCGCGACAGCAAACTTGATTTCTTTGGGGATGTGTCCCGCCGCCCTTGCATCAATCTGTACCTCACATGGAAGGTCAGATTAACGCTACGAACATTGCAGCAGGGTAAACGATTGATACCAAAAGGGCATAGTGCCGCAACCGAGGACCTGAATCTCAGTCAATCAGGGTTAAGATTAAGTTAACGTGCGGTCTGTCAAGCGACAGCGGCTACGAGCGCTGCCTCAAGCTTATCAAGACCTTCATCAAGCACGGCCTCGCTGACGGTCAGCGGCACAAGGATACGAATGACATTGCCAAAGACGCCGCAAGACAGAAGGATCAACCCGCCCTCAAGCGCCGCCGTTGTCACACGCTTGGTCGCATCAGCATCGGGTTCATAAGTCCCGCGCGACTTCACAATGTCAAAACCGATCATCGCACCATTGCCGCGGATACCGGTGATGGGCACCACGTCATTGCGTGCGGCGATGGCGGCAAGCCGCGCCTTAACCCGCGCGCCCATGGAGTTGGCTTTTTCCACGAGCTTCTCTTCCGCCATAACATCAAGCACAGCAAGTGCCGCTGCACAGGCCACGGGGCTGCCCGCATAGGTCCCGCCAAGACCACCCGGCTCCGCCGCATCCATGATCCCGGCCTTACCGATAATGCCCGACAGCGGAAAACCGCCCGCCATGGATTTGGCAATCGTGATCATGTCGGGTTCCACGCCCGAATGCTCAATGCCGAACATCTTGCCGGTGCGGGCAAAGCCTGTCTGCACTTCATCGGCGATCAGCATGATCCCGTGCTGGTCGCAGATTTTGCGCAAAGCCACCAAAAGCTCTTTAGGTGCTTCGTAAAAACCACCTTCGCCCTGCACAGGCTCAATCATAATAGCGGCAACGCGGTCAGGCTCAACGTCAGCACGGAACAGAAACTCCAACGCCTTGAGGCTGTCGGCGACCGTGACGCCGTGATCAGCGACAGGAAACGGCAAATGGAAAATCTCGGCAGGCATGGGGCCGAATTTCTTTTTGTACGGCAATGTCTTTCCCGTAAGCGCCATCGTCAGCATCGTGCGGCCATGAAAACCACCGGCAAAGGCGATAACGGCGGAACGGCCCGTATGCGCGCGTGCAAGCTTCACCGCATTTTCAGTAGCTTCCGCTCCCGTCGTGAAAAGAATGGTTTTGGCTTTGCCCCTGAAGGGCGCGAGCGCATTGAGCTTCTCAGCCAACTCAATGTAGGGCTCGTAAGCGACGACCTGAAAAGCCGTATGCGTATAGGCTTTAAGCTGCGCTTCAACGGCGGCAATAACTTTGGGGTGACGGTGGCCGGTGTTCAGAACGGCGATGCCACCTGCAAAATCGACAAAGCGGCGGCCTTCCACGTCCCAGAGTTCAGCATTTTCAGCGCGCGCCGCAAAAATGTTTGTGGCGGTAGAAACCCCGCGCGGCACGGCGCTTTCACGCCGCGCCTGCAGGTCTTTATTGGTGCTTTTTGATGGGGGTGTCATTGAAAGCAGCTCCGCGAAAACTCGTTCTGCCGCTTTCAATAAGTGATGTCAGCGGCCCTTGGTTGGAATCTGATTGAAGGGCACGGACTTGTCCACGCGAATATCGGCTGGCAAGCCCAGAACGCGCTCGGCTATGATGTTACGCAAAATCTCATCCGTACCGCCTTCAACGCGCGTTGCGGGTGAACGCAGCAACATCGCCTGAAAACGGGCTTTTGCGGCGGCCTGATCGGGATTGAGCAAAGCGCCCGCTTCACCCTGCAGGTCGAGTGCGAACATTGCGATCTCCTGCATGGTGGGACCGGCGACGAGCTTGCCGATGGAGTTTTCAGGTCCCGGTGTTTCACCTTTCGACAAAGCCGAGATCGAACGGAAGGCGGTGTATTTCAAACCGCTGGTGCGCACCGCCCATGTGGCAAGTTTGGAGCGCACATTGCGATCATCAATCGCAGGACCATCGCCCGTTTCAAGCGTCGTGCAGAAATCAAGCAGTTCAGGAAAGCCTGTCGGCATGCCCGCACCAATCGAAAGCCGCTCGTTCATCAATGTGGTAAGCGACACGGCCCAGCCGTCGCCGACTTTGCCAAGGCGCTGATGATCGGGAATACGCACATCCGTGAAGTAAACTTCATTAAAGCCCGATTGACCGTTCACCTGTTTGATCGGGCGGATTTCGATGCCCGGCGACTTCATGTCCAAAAAGAACATGGTGAGACCCTTGTGCTTGGGCACCGTCGGGTCTGTACGCGTGATCAAAATACCGTAGTCAGAATAATGCGCGCCCGAGGTCCAGATCTTCTGGCCGTTGATGACCCAATCATCGCCATCCTTTTCGGCTTTGGTGCGCAGGCCCGCAAGGTCGGAACCACCGGCAGGTTCTGAAAAGAGCTGGCACCAGATATTTTCGCCGGCCGCAAGCGGCGGTAGGTATTTCTTTTTATGCTCCTCGGACGCATAGACCATCATGGTCGGACCGCACATGCCATGGCCGATGATAAAGAGCGAGGAGAGAGCGGCATAGACACCTTCTTCCTGCTGCCAGATCACGCGCTCGATGGGGGTCGCACCACGACCGCCATATTCTTTGGGCCAATGAAGACAGGCCCAGCCCGCTTCATATTTTTTACGCTGCCAGTCTTTCGACGCTTTCATCACGTCAACGCCTTCAAGCGCGGTGTGACCAAAGCCCGATGTTTTCAGGCCTTTTTCAAATTGCTTGGGTGCATTCGCATCAAGCCATGAGCGGACGGATTTGCGGAATTCAGCTTCCTGCGGTGTGTCATCAAAATTCATTTTTATGATCCTTCAATGTTCAGGCAGCGTTTTTCGCGCGCAGACGGTCGATGAGCTTATCTTCCCAGATGGAAAGCGAGCCGAGCGAGAGAGCCAGAAGATTTGAGCGCCGGTAGAAAAGGTGGCAATCAAATTCCCACGTGAACCCCATGCCACCATGAACCTGAATGTTGTTCTTGGAACAATGCTGATAGGCCTGCGTGGCGCTAACGCGTGTCGTCGCCGCCGCTTCGCCAAGCTCTGCGGCATTGGTCGAGAGCGCCCAGGCACCGTAGTAGCAATTGGAACGCGCGAGCGTCGCCGACACATACATATCGGCAAGCATATGTTTCACAGCCTGAAACGAACCAATAGGACGACCGAACGCCATACGATCAAGCGCATAATCCCGCGCCATTTCCAGCGCACGGTCTGAGCCACCGAGTTGCTCAAAGCCTGTGAGGATCGCGGCACGGTCGAGCACGTTTTGTAAGATGTTCCAGCCTTCGCCCGCGGCGCCCAAGGGTTCGGCGGCTGCACCTGCAAACGTAATCGTCGCCTGCTTACGTGTCGGGTCAATCGTTTCGACATCGGTGCGCGTGACACCTGCGCCTTTAAGATCAACGATGACGAGCGAGATACCGCGTGCATCATTGCCCGCGCTTGTGCGCGCAACGACGACGGCGAAGTCAGCGGCATTTCCGTCGAGCACCGGAATCTTTGTGCCCGTCAGTTTGCCGCCCGCGACGCTTGCCTGAATGGATTTGGGTGAGGCATTGGCGACACCTTCGGACAAAGCCATGCAACCGATCAACTCACCGCTGGCAAGCTTCGGCAGATACTTTTCTTTTTGTTCGCGCGTACCGGCAGCGAGAATGAACTCAGCCGCGAGGAAGATCGATGAGGCAAACGGCACGGGCGCAACGGCACGGCCAAGCTCTTCGGCAATGACGCAAAGCTCAAGATAGGTTGCACCGAGACCACCGAACTCTTCAGGGATTGCGGTCCCCATAAAGCCCATTTCGGCCAAGCCCTTCCACAACGCCTTGTCATAAGGCTCCGGGCCTTCAAGGATCACACGGACGGATTTGGGCGATGACTTCGCCTCAAGAAAACGCCGCGCCTGATCCTTCAACTGTTTCTGGTCGTCAGAAAAATCGAATTCCATTTGGCTCCCCTGAATCTCTGCCGGTTGAGCGCGTGGCGCGCTTTCCGGTGTCTACAGATTTTGATGGGGGAGACTAACGCGCGCAAAGGGCCAAGGCGAGCCGTTTGCATAAAACGTAGCGGCAGCGGGGGCCACAAACCACTCGTACAAATGGCCGCTGCGCGAAAAAGTGCAATGACGGCATTATTCCGCCGGAATGAACAATTAAGTTCAATTAGAGATTAAGGCGACGCACTGGCGACTCAATCATGATGCGCATAGCCTCCATATCGCGACCACACTTCACAAGGCAACAGGGGGGCGCTGGGCCATGTCGTTTGTGAACAAGATTGCATTTCATCTGTCTGTATCAATCCTGAGCCGCTATGCAGCGCTGATAGCCTGCGTCGCGCTCACTTGCATCGGCCTACTCACGATGCCCTACTGGGAACATGCGTGGATGCTTGCATTGGGCACCGGTCTTTTAAGCCTTATCGGCGCACGCGACCTGATACAGAACAGTCACGCAGTCTTGCGCAACTATCCCATCATCGGCCATATCCGCTATCTCGTTGAAACGATCCGGCCTGAAATCCGTCAGTACCTGCTGGAAGCCGACGACGATGCCCTACCCTTCTCGCGCAGCCAACGCTCACTCATCTATGCGCGCGCCAAGGGCGAGCAGAGCGACAAGCCTTTCGGCACACTCATGGACGTCTATGCGACCGGTTATGAATTTATCGGCCACTCAACACGCCCGATGCCAGAAAGCGATCCGTCTGAATTTCGTGTTGTGATCGGCAACGAGCAATGCAGCCAACCTTATGCTGCCTCGATCTTCAACATCTCAGCAATGAGTTTCGGCTCGCTCAGCGCCAATGCCATCGCGGCGCTCAATCGCGGCGCACATCTGGGTGCCTTTGCCCATGACACGGGCGAAGGCGGCATCAGCCCCTATCACCGCGAGCATGGCGGCGATCTCATCTGGGAAATCGGCAGCGGTTATTTCGGTTGCCGGAACACAGACGGAAAATTCAGCCCCGAGCGCTTCGCAGTGAACGCCAAGCTGCCGCAAGTCAAAATGATCGAAATTAAACTGAGCCAGGGCGCCAAGCCCGGCCATGGCGGCATTTTGCCCGCCGCCAAAGTGACGCCTGAAATTGCTGAAACGCGCGGCGTCGAGCTTGGCATTGACTGCGTCTCGCCATCGCGCCATTCGGTATTCACCACACCCATCGAGATGATGGAGTTCATCGCGAGCCTACGAAAACTCTCCGGCGGCAAACCTGTGGGGTTCAAACTCTGCGTCGGCCACCCTTGGGAGTTCATGGGTCTTGTCAAAGCCATGCTGCAAACAAAGATCGTGCCGGACTTCATCGTCGTCGATGGTGGAGAAGGCGGTACAGGCGCGGCGCCTGTCGAATTTTCAGATCACCTCGGCACGCCGTTGCGCGAGGGGCTTCTGTTTGTCCACAACACACTCACGGGTGCCGGACTGCGCGACAAAGTAAAAATCGGCGCGAGCGGCAAGATCGTCGGGGCCTTCGACATTGCGCGCGTATTGGCTTTGGGCGCTGACTGGGCAAACTCCGCACGCGGTTTTATGTTCGCCATCGGCTGCATTCAGTCGCGCTCCTGCCACACCAATAAATGCCCGACCGGCGTTGCCACACAAGACGCATTGCGCCAACGCGCACTTGTTGTTCCCGACAAGGCCGAACGCGTGGCAGGTTTTCACCGCAGCACCGTAAAGGCCCTGGCGCAGATGCTCGCTGCTGCAGGTCTCGACCGGCCTGACGAGTTGGGCCCTCATCATATCGTGCGGCGTATCAGTGCCACGGAATCACGCCTCTTCTCCCAGCTCCACTACTTTGTAGAGCCGGGAGAGATCGTGAATAATGCGGCAGGTCTTAGCGATTTTTATAAAACGAGCTGGGACATGGCGCGCGCCGATAGTTTCGACGCACTCCGTGCCTGACAGGTCTAGCCGTTTGCAAAAACTTTCTTGAGTTCGGTCTTGAGGATCTTGCCATTGGCATTGCGCGGCAATGTTTCGGGCCAGAACACAACTTTGACCGGCACCTTGAAAGCAGCCAAATGGCCCGCCACGAAATGGCGAAGCTCATCTTCGGTCGCCGTCGCGCCGGGCTTGAGATGCACAACAGCACCGGGTTCTTCGCCCAATGTGCGATGCGGCACAGCAACAATCGCCGCGTCCATCACAGCAGGATGCTCATAGAGAACATTCTCAACTTCGACACAGTAAATGTTTTCGCCGCCGCGGATGAGCATGTCCTTGGCACGGTCAATGATAAAACAAAAGCCTTCTTCATCGATACGCGCAAGATCGCCTGTATGCACCCAGCCATCGCGAAACGTTTCCGCTGTGGCTTCCGGCTTGTTCCAATAACCTTTGACGACATTTGGACCGCGACCACACAGCTCGCCCACTTCATTTGGTCCGAGTGTCTCACCCTTGGGACCAATGACTTTCAGATCACAAACCGGAATAGCAGGACCACAACTTGACGGGCGGTGCTCATAATCTTCGCCCTGATGATGCGTGAAAGTCGCCGATGTTTCCGTCATGCCCCAGCCATTACCCGGCGAAGACTTCGGGAATGCCTCTTTAATCTTGCGCACTAGTTCAGGAGCAGATGGTGCCCCGCCGTAAGACACGCCTTCAAGCGATGAGAGATCATATTGCGCCCGGTTCGGATGTTCGATGAGCTGCCAGGCAATGGTCGGCACGCCGCCCGCACCAGTAATCTTCTCACGTTCGATAAGCTGCATCGCACGTTCCGCGTCCCACTTATGCATCATCACAATCTTTGCACCGCCAAAGAGCGAGGGCGACATGATGGCGTGGCACCCCGTGGCATGAAAGAACGGTACAGAGAGAAGCGTCGAGCGCTGCGCCGCTGTCGGATCGGGCTGGGGCGGCATTTCACCACGACGCAAGAAAGTGCGTGCACTGGAAATCGCCGAGGCCATGATGTTTGACATCATATTGCGATGTGTGCCGAGCGCTCCCTTGGGCTTGCCGGTTGTACCCGAGGTATAAAAAATCGTCGCATCATCATCGCTGTCGAGCGCCACATCAGGCAACGGCTTGTCGGCAAGCTTCCCCCAATCATTGACTGCACCAACGATGCTCTCAAATTTAACAATCATGGGATCGGCAATCTCGTCTGTCTTACGCGCAACATAGACGCGTTCAAGCGCAGGACATTTGTCGAGATGCTCAGTGATGCGCTCAAGAAGGCCAGCATCCACGATGGCGATCTTGGAACCTGAATCCTTTAGGCCGTATTCAAGCTCTTCGCCTGTCCACCACGCATTGAGCGGCGTGACGATGGCACCCGTGAGCGCCGCACCGTAAAACGCGACCGGCCACTCAGGCAGGTTGCGCATGACAATCGCGACACGGTCACCTTTTTTTACGCCCTGAGCGATCAACTCGTGTGCGAATGTGATAGAAGCACGCGCAAAACTTTCAAAAGTTGCACGGTCATCATCAAGCACAAGGAATGTCTTGTCGCCATGAGCGCGACCAGCGAGAAACGCATCGCGGATGGTCGGCGGTGCGTTTTTCCAGACGCGGGTTTTCAGGCCGCGAATGACCTTTTCTTCCATCTCGAAAGGAACGCCCGGCGCCGTCAAAAAGGCATGCGCCTCGGCAATGGTCATCGCAGGCCAGGCGGGCTTTGTCTCAGCAGAATTGGTCATGGTTCACGCAAACTCCCGGAAGAATAGTTTTTGATTGATTGGGCGGGAGAATGAGCGCGGGACGCGCCCTCACGCAAGAAAAAAGGCATGAAACGCTGCGTAAAATCGACATAACGGTGTCAGTTGGACGCGAGCCGCGTCAGTCCGACGCAGCTTGCTTAGGCACAGACGGCTGCTTTGCCGCCATATAGGCCCGCCAGCTGCCGAAAGATGTAATGTCGTCAGCGCCGGCTATACCTGCGGCCTCACAGAGAAAGCCCTTCACTTTACGACCCGTCGCGAGTTCCACGGTGCCGATGCAGAGGGGTGCCGGTACGCCGGCCATGAAATCGCCAAAGGCGGAACGCGGCAGACGCCAGACTTCAAGCTCAATCGCCGCCCCACTCTCGACACGCACCATGCCGGGCCGGAACGGCGGACCACCCGCAAGCGCATAAAACTTATAAAGCGGTGCCGTGCGCACGCGCTCAACAAACATCGCGCCACGTGAGGTAAGTTCATGATTGAGCGGCAGCCCGCTCATATGGGCACCGACAACGGCCAGCTCGATAAAGGCATCGTCCAGCGTGCCCTCATTGAGCATCGGTCCACCCGCACCAAGACCGAGAGCTGCATGAAAGCGTGCGCCAAGTTCGAGCAGGCGCGCCTCGCCATAGGCAGGCGCACAAAGCGTAACACCAAAAGGCAGGCCCATAGCGTCGATACCGGCGGGGACAGCAAGACCGGACAGGTCCGCAAGGTTCATAAAATTCGTGTAAGTACCCAAGCGCGAGTTGAGCTTCACGGGCTCGGCTTTAACCTCATCAACCTTGTAGATCGTCGGTGCGGTCGGCACAACGAGCACGTCAATCTCCGACATGATGGTTGCGATCTTGCGCGTCAAAATCTGCAAGCGCTGAAAAGCATCAAATACTTCGACCGCCGTGCGTGTGCGCCCACCTGCGATAATGGCTGCAACTGTTGCGTCCACTTCCTTTGGGTGTTCCTCCATGAACCGGCCAACGGCCGCGGTGCGCTCAGCAACCCACGGGCCTTCGTAAAGAAGCGCCGCCGCTTCACGGAACGGCGCAAAGTCGATGCGGCGCGCGCGACCGCCAAGCTCTTCGAGCCGCGTCACCGCTTCACCAAACAAACGTTCAGCCTCGCTATCACCAAAGAACGTGAGGTCAGCAGCGCGCGGCGCGGCGAATGTAAAATTCGCGCCCGCAACAATCGGGTCCGACGGCATCAGCGCACGCGCATAAGGATCGCCTGCATCGAAAGCTGCCGCCTGATGAAAGATCGTGCCTGCGTCTTCAGCTGAAAGCGCAAAAATCGACACACAATCAAGTGAGCGGCAGGCAGGCACAACACCGCGCGTCGAAAGCAGGCCTTTGGAGGGCTTCAGGCCCACAATATTGTTGAAAGCCGCAGGCACGCGGCCCGAGCCCGCCGTGTCTGTACCCAAAGAAAATGAGGCAAGCCCCGCCGCGACGGCGACCGCAGACCCTGAGCTGGACCCACCGGAAATATAATCAGCATTAAACACCGAGCGCGGCGCGCCATAAGGCGAGCGCGTACCGACAAGGCCTGTCGCAAACTGATCGAGATTGGTTTTGCCAAGCACGATGGCGCCTGCCGCAACAAGACGCTTTACGACCTCGGCGCTTTCTTTCGGCTCATAAGCATAGGCCGGACATGCCGCCGTCGTCGGGATGCCACCCACATCAATATTGTCTTTGACCGCAAAGGGCACACCGAACAGGGCGAGCCGACCGCGCTCCTCGCGCGACATAGCATCCTGCACACGCGCCTTCGCCAAAAGCTCATCGGCGTCAACGCGCGAAATCCAAACCGCCTGATCGTCATAAGCGTTGATGCGGCGGATCACCTCGCCGATCACATCTTCGACGCGCACACCTTCGGAGTAAGCCGATTTCAACGACACTAAATCAAGTGATAGAGACTTCATGCCGCGCTCACTTTCACATGCGGCAGGATCGTCACCAAGGCTTGCCCCGCCTGTACCATATGGCCCGGCGTGCAATGAACCTCATAAACGCGCCCGCTCATCGGCGCTTTCATATCGATTTCCATTTTCATCGATTCAAGCACAACGAGAGATTGGTCCTTCGTCACTTCGTCACCTGCCTGCACACCGATCGACCAAACGTTGCCGGGTACGCTCGCCTCAACAAGCCGTGCGCCGGGCGGCATGTCGTTGAGATCAGGTGCGGGCGGCAGATCGGGTTCACTGCTTTGAAGCGTAATGCCCTGCGCTTCCCAACGCTGGCGCTCCTCTTCAAAAGCCTGACGCTGTGTGGCGCGAAAGCCCGCAATCTCGCCCGCATTGTCGTCGAGGAAGCTCATATAGTCAGACAAGCGGAACGACGACGGCTCAACCTTCACATCAAACTGGCCATACGGGAAAGCTGCACGCGCTTCGAGCAGCTCATCCGCCGAGACTTCATAGAAGCGAATACGGTCAAAGAAACGCAACAACCACGGCGAACCTTCGACGAAACTATCGGTCGTTCGCCACGTGTTCCACATCTGCACCGTGCGACCGACAAGCTGATAACCACCCGGCCCTTCCATGCCATAGACACACATATAGGCGCCGCCGATGCCGACCGCATTTTCCGGCGTCCATGTGCGCGCCGGATTGTACTTCGTGGTTACAAGGCGATGGCGCGGATCGAGCGGCGTCGCCACCGGCGCACCGAGGTAAACGTCGCCAAGGCCCAAGACCATATAATCCGCGTCATAAACAATGCGACGCACATCTTCGATACTATCAAGACCATTGATGCGACGGATAAACTCGATATTAGACGGACACCATGGCGCATTAGGATTGACGAGCGTTTGATACTTGCGCACCGCCTCGCGCGCCGCCTCATCATCCCATGACAGAGGCAGATGCACGATGCGACTTGGCACTTCGATATCACGCGTAGCGGGTAGCGCGCGCTCTGTCTCTTCAAGCAGCCGCAGCAACTTACGCAATGGCAAACGGTCTGGATCAAAATGGATTTGCAGTGACCGGATGCCCGGCGTCATTTCAATGATGCCAGTGACGTGACGCGCAATAAGCGCCTCCATCATCGCGTGAGCGCGCATACGCAGCGCAAAATCAAGCACCATCGCCCCGTACTCAATGAGCACATAATCATCGCCCGCGCGTCGGTAAGTGACCGTCACATCAAGATCATCAATGCAGCCAAGGATCGCTTGACCCGTGCCCGGCAGATTTGATTTATGCGGTGCGGCTCGTGGTTGCTTCAGCGATCTGACCCACAGATCCTCATCGCGGCGCATTTTCTCGGCTTCTTCATCTCCAATGCGGCGGAAGCGCAACTTATCACCCGGACGCAACTGTCCGATTTTCCACAGATCGGCTTTCGCCAATGTTGCGGGGCAAACAAAGCCGCCGAGGCTCGGCCCGTCGGGGCCCAAGATGATCGGCATGTCGCCGGTGAAATCAATCGTCCCGACGGCATAGGCATTATCGTGAATGTTGGACGGATGAAGCCCCGCCTCGCCGCCATCAAGCCGCGCCCATTTGGGCTTCGGCCCGATGAGACGGACACCGGTGCGCGCCGAATTGTAATGCACCTCGTAGGTTGCGCTGAAGAGAGTTTCGATGTCCTCGTCTGCAAAATAATCAGGCGCGCCATGCGGCCCGTAAAGCGCCGCAATTTCCCAATGACGGCCGAGCACGGGTCGGTCGGCTTCCTCCAACGCATCGGCACGCGCCTCTGCAATAGCGCCCTTACGGTTGACGCGCAGCACGTCACCGGTCTTCAGCGCCCCTGTCGCATGGCCACCAAATTTACCAAGCGTGAAAGTCGAGCGGCTACCGAGATAGGCGGGCACGTCAAAGCCGTGATGCACGGCGAGATAAGCGCGCTGACCCGCACTTGCGACATCACCCACTTCGAGCGTCTGTCCACGTTTAACCTTGATCGCCTGAAAATACGCAACCGCTTCACCATCAAGCTTGGCGACCATATCAGCGCCCGTGAGCGCCACAATGGCATCGGTCCGAAAAAACAGCGTCGGACCATTAAGCGTCATTTCAAGCGCAGGTGCGCCATCGTCATTACCGACGAGGCGGTTTGCCAAGCGGAAAGACAAACTGTCCATCGGGCCGGACGGCGGCACACCGACATTCCAATAGCCGACGCGTCCCGGATAATCCTGAATGCTGGATTGGGCACCCGGTGCAATCACATCAATCGTTGACGGATGGAATGCAAAATTGCCGAGCGTCGCCGTGCGCATCGATCCGCTCAAAAAATTGGGCGAGCGGACAAGCTGGCGCAGATAATCGAGATTGGTTTCGATACCGTAAACAGCGCTCGCATCAAGTGCCGCCGCCATCTTCGTCACGGCGTCCGCGCGATTTTTCCCATGCACGATGATTTTGGCAAGCATCGGATCATAGAAGGGCGAGACATCTGTGCCGGTCACGATCCAACCGTCGATGCGGGCAGTTGACGGGAAAGAGACGTGCGTCAGCAATCCCGACGAAGGTTGAAAATTGCGCGCTGGGTCTTCAGCATAAAGACGCACTTCAATCGCGTGGCCCTCGCAAGCGCGCTCATAAGTAGCTAGAGGAGCAAGATCACCCGCCGCCTGTTTAATCATCATCTCAACAAGATCATGCCCCGTCACTTCCTCGGTGACGGGATGCTCCACCTGAAGCCGCGTGTTGACCTCAAGAAAATAAAACTGGGCGTCAGACGCGTCATAAATAAACTCGACCGTACCGGCTGAGGCATAAGAGACGGTGCGGCCAAGTTTAATTGCCGCCTGATGGAGCGAGGCACGCATCTCATCGGACAAATGCGGAGCCGGTGTCTCTTCGATCACTTTTTGATTACGACGCTGGGCCGAACAATCGCGCTCACCCAGCGCAATCACCTCACCTTTACCGTCACCGAAAATCTGTACTTCGATGTGACGTGCTTCAGCGACAAACTTCTCGATAAAGAGACCCGCATCTTTGAAATTGGCGAGCGCGAGGCGCTGCACCGTTTCAAAGAGACGCGGCAAGTCTGCCGCCGATTTGCAAAGCTGCAAACCGATACCGCCGCCGCCCGCCGTGCTTTTCAGCATGACGGGATAGCCGATTCTAGCAGCCCATGCTTTCGCATTTTCAAGATCGGACACGAGAGGCGAACCTGGCAACAGTGGTACGTCACTCTTCTCAGCCAACTCACGCGCCGTGTGCTTTAAGGCGAATGCGCGCATATGTGCGGGCGACGGGCCGATAAAGACAATACCCGCAGATTCGAGTACCGCCACAAAATCAGGGTTCTCGCTCAGAAACCCATAGCCCGGATGAACGGCTTCTGCGCCCGTCTGACGGATCGCCTCGAGGATCGCATCAACATTCAGATAACTTGCCGCAACATTGGCGGGACCAACACAAACAGCCTCATCTGCCATGCTCACATGAGCGGAAAAACGATCGGCTTCGGAATAGATCGCGACAGAAGCCACGCCCAGTTTCTTGAGCGAGCGAATGACCCGGACGGCAATCTCACCGCGATTGGCCACCAAAACTTTTTTAAACATGGTCAGCCGTTCCAAATCACAGTGCGAATGGGGGTTGGATTAAAGTCATTGCACGGATTGTTGACCTGCGGGCAATTAGAGATGACGACAAGAATGTCCATCTCGGCGCGTAGCTCCACATAGTCGCCGGGCTTTGACACACCATCGACAATCGCGAGCGTGCCGCCGGGTTCAATCGGCACATTCATAAAGAAATTGATGTTGCTCACGAGGTCGCGTTTGGTCAGACCATGACGCGAAAGCTCGGAGACAAAATTGTCGCGACAGCTATGCATGAATTTGGTGTCGTGACCAAAGCGGACAGTATTAGCTTCTGCACTGCACGCGCCCGCCGATGTGTCGTGCCCGCCTGATGTGTCAGCAACAATCACCGCCATCACATTGCCTTCATTCGACAAGAGTTTCGTGCCCGTGGTGATGTAAGGCGAGCCTTGCTCACGCACCGTGTCTTGCGCGCTGTAGCGCTCAGAGGCGTCGCCGGCTTTATAGAAAAGCGTGTCAACGGCCTGACAACCTTCGCTGTCAATGATGCGTAGAACTTCACCCTTGCGCACGATATGCGACCATGGCCTTCCGGCCGGAACAGTGAAATCATAACCAACAGCGTTGGGTTCGCGATTGCGGGCCATGTTCATTGCCCCCTTACGAGTTGGGCACTGACGGCCACAAGCGCATCAGTATTTTCAAAACCACGGATCGCTTCTTCACATGACGTGCGACAGAAATCGTCGACGGCGGCGGCAGGAGACATCCAACGCATTAGCTCAACAGATGATGGCTCGCCAAGGTCCGGCGACAACGGGTGCGGGCAGTTCGATACAAAGACCAGAATATCCATTTCAGCACGCAGATCGATATAGTCCCCCGCCTCCGTGCCACCCGCACCCCATTGCAGTCCGCCGGATGGATCAACACTCACCGGCGCAAAGAAAGTGACGCAGGGCGGAATGTCAGTCTTTGAAAGTCCGTGCTTCGACGCAAGCAGAATGAAATTACCGCGCGTATGACGACCAAGATCGTGACCATATCTTTTGATATTCGTCGCCGCCGTCGAACCGCCAGCAAGCGCATCATGCATTCCATAGGTGTCGTCGGTGATGGAGGCGAGGACGCGCCCCATATCGGAATAAAGAAGCTTGCCCTTATGTAGCTTTGCCGACCATTGCACTTTCACCGTGTCGCCGACATTGAGCCGCTCAGTCAACTCGTCCGCACGAAACAGCAGCACCGACACGCCTTGCGTATTATCGCCTGCAACAAGGCGCAGCGTCTGACCGCGTGGGACAATCATGGATGTGCCCCAATTTGCAGGCAGTATTTCGCGCGCGGCAATCAACTCATCGGCAATGATCGTCGGATTGCCCGTTACATCGGCAAAGTCGCGTCGCGCCGCGCGGCCACGAGCATATAGCGCTTCATAACGTGCGCGCTGAGCGGCATAGGTATCTGATTTTTTGCTATCCGGAGATGTCATATTCATCTCGTTTCCTTGTTCTCAGTCGCTCCGGTCGTCCGGATATTGGCTCACATCTTTGCGTGAACCGCGTTTGGGCATCGGGTCGTCCCGCCGCCCGAAGTTCAAACAGCCGCTTTGAGTTCGATGGGCTGCACTTCTTTCAAAACCACATCAGCGGGTTTCGGAATAGGGTGATGCACCGGCAAGTCAAAGGTGATCGTTGCACCGTATGCTTCAGCTTCTTCGGGCCGCGTGCGGCGACGATCAAACGCGATAACGCGCGTACCAAGCTTGAAGGCTTCCGACAGATCATGCGTCACCATGAAAACCGTCATGCCTGTCTCATGCCAAAGTCTGAGTAATACTTCGTGCACACCTGCACGAATACCCGGATCAAGCGCGCCGAAAGGTTCATCCAGCAAAAGAATTTTTGGCTTCTTCACCAGTGCCTGTGCGATGGCAAGACGCTGCTGCATACCACCCGATAGCTCGGACGGATATTTGTTTTCCGCTGCTCCCAAGCCGACACATTGGAGCATGTCGCGCGAAATCTCTTTCGCCTCACGGCGTTTACGCCCAAACAAAATGCCAAGACGTGGCGCGCCGGCAAACTCAAGACCCAGCATCACGTTTTGCAAACAAGTGAGATGTGGAAAGACCGAATATTTTTGAAACACCACGCCACGCTCTGGCGAAGGCTCGGCCATCAAAGGTTCACCATCAATCAGAATGCGGCCCTTGCTCGGCACCTCATCGCCGAGCAACATACGCAGGAAGGTGGACTTGCCGCAGCCTGATGGGCCGACCAATGCAACAAAGGATTTTGGCGCAACTTCAAACGAAACCCGCTCCAGAACCGTTTGACGGCCATAAGTCTTCCAGACATTTTCAACGCTTACGCTACTCATGGGGAGCCTTATGCCTGACCGCGATACATCCAGCGGAACGTGACCCGTTGGAAAACACGCAAAATGAAATCGAGTGTGAAAGCAAGGAACGTAATCCAGAACACATAGGGCAAGATCACGTCCATCGCGAGATAGCGGCGCATCAGAAAGATGCGATAACCAAGGCCGTTTTCAGCAGCAATCGCTTCGGCTGCGATGAGATAAAGCCACGCTGCACCAAGCGACAGGCGCACGCTGTCGATGAGACGCGGCAGCATTTGCGGCAGCACAACTCGCAGAATGATCTGCCATGTGGACGCGCCCAGAGTTTGCGCTTTGATGAGTTCCTCATGCGGAAGCTCACTTGTACGCAAGGCAAGATCGCGCACGATGAAAGGCACGATACCGACAACAATCAGTACAACTTTGGAAAGTTCGCCGAGACCAAAGGTGATGAAGAGAATAGGAAGAATGGCGAGCGGCGGCACCATCGCCACAACAGATGTAAAATTGGCGAGCATCGCACGCGCATACGGGATCAGCCCCTGCAGGATGCCGATGAGGCCACCGATGACGGTCGCCACAGCAACACCAATGGCGAGCCTTTGCAGGCTCGCCATCGTGTCTTCAAGGAGGAGAAAATTCCCCGTACGCAGATCGGCGACAAACCCCATGCGGATAATCGCCGCCTCAATCGTTGACCAATCTGGCAACAGCTTATCGTCGGGATTGATGCTGAGGCGTGCTTCTGACGCCACGGCATAAGCAAGAAGCACCAACGCGAAAGGCAGAGCAGCAAGCAACAGACTGTTCAGCACACTCGGTTGTTGGTTGATAAGGCGACGCATGGAATACCCGATCTACGAGAGAAGTAACTAAATCTCAGAGCTTTCCGTCAGCCGCGAGTTTCATATAGTCGTCATTAAAACGGAACTTCACGTTCGCCTTGTCACCGATGATCTTGCCGTCCGCAAACTCGATGCCGACAACATCAGCCGATGGCGCATTGTTACCGAGAAGGCCGTGGGTGAAGAGGAAGTTGCGCACCTTGTCCATCGCAGGGACAAGGTCACCACCGGTGAAAGCCACCATTTCCGCAGGCGTCCAGAACATCTTTGTTGTCTTGAGCTGGCCTTCGAAACCGGCGAGATCCGTGCCCGAGGCTTTAGCCATGGATTCACGCGCGGCTTTGGCTTCCGGTGTGCCCGACTGCATCAGCGCAAGGGTTTCAAACCAGATGCCGACCATCGCCTTGCCGAAATCGGGATTGTCTTTGAGCGTGTCAGTGTTGACCACAAGGCAATCCTGAATTTCACCGGGCAATGAACTTGAATCGAAAACCGAATTAGCGCGAGGGTCTTTCAGGATCGAAGCGACCATCGGGTTCCATGTGACCATCGCGCTCACATCCGGCGTCTTCCACGCCGCTTCCATGTCAGCGTCCGACGTGTTGACGACAGTGATGTCTTTCTCACTCAGGCCGACCGTTTCAAGCGCGCGGGCAAGAGTGTAATGCGACACGGACAATTCAACGAGATTGACCTTCTGGCCTTTGATGTCGGCAAGGGTCTTCTTGTCTTTCAGGATAATTGCATCATTACCGTTTGAATAATCGCCGACGATAAGTGCCGTTGTGTCAACGCCACCGACCGAAGGAATGGCGAGCGCATCCATGTTGGTTGAGAGCACGCCGTCGAGCGAGCCTGCCGTGTATTGATTGATCGACTCGATATAATCGTTGAATTGCACGACTTCGATTTTGAGACCGTATTTATCGGCCCATTTTTTAACGATGCCGTGATCTTGTGCGTAGCCCCATGGCATCCAACCGACATAGATCGACCAGGCCACTTTGAATTCTTTTTTGGGCGCCGCTTGCGCCGGTGCGCTCATCACGAGCGCTAAGGCTGTCATTGCCGCGATGGCAAATTTAGGAAAAAATTTCATGTCGTCAGTCCTCCGGACCGTTTGAGTGCGTTCCAAATCGGAGGATCGGCGTGACTAGGCGGTGCAATGCCAATCCTCGCATTACGTCCGTCTCCCGGGCTTTTGTCCCGCCGTGTACCTGACCGCTGTTCACCGATCAGGGTGCGGCTCTCGGACCAGCACTCTCCCTACAACCTGAAAAGCCGGAACCCTAGCCGCTGCCAATCACATGAATTGCAAAGCATGGGCCACATCAAAAACGGCTCGTTTGTGCGCTTGCGCATGCCCTCAACAATTTCAGAGCAGAAAAATCGCCTCAATTTTAAGCAAGCGCCTAATCACGACGCATTTTTGAGCAGAAAAACAAACCTCCGGCTCCTCACTTCAGAAGAGCCGGAGGCACGCGTCATAGATCAAACATATGGCTCAGAGTTTGCCGTCGGCCGCGAGCTGCATGTAAGTCGGGTCGATGCGGAGCTTCACATTGTCCTTGTCACCGAGCACTTTGCCGCTGGGAAGCTCGATGCCGATATAACCCTTGTCCTTGGCTTTGGCACCAAGAAGACCGTGAGAGAAGCTGAACTCCATCGTCTGATCGACAATGGTTTCCATTTCAGGACCGGTCACCGCCGCCGCACCCTTGGCCGGATCATAATAAAAGGCCGTGGTCGCGATCTGACTGTCGAAGTCGGCAAGATCAGTACCCGATGCCGCCGCCATGAAGGTACGCGCTTCGATGCCCTTGGCATCGTTCTTTTGCATAAGAGCCAGCGTCTCATACCAAGCGCCTGCCAGCGCCTTGGCAAATTCCGGGCTTTGTTTCAGCACTTTGGTATTCACCACCAGAATGTCCTGAATTTCGCCTGGAAGTTCCGTTGAGTTGAAAACTTCGGACGCCGTACCGAGTTTGCGGATCTGACTCGTCGCAGGATTCCACGCAACAATCGCTTTCACTTCATCTGTATTATAAGCCGCGACGAAGTCGGCATCGGCGATGTTCGCGGTTTCAACGTCACCCTCTTTGAGACCAGCCTTTTGCAGCGCGCGCCACAGCATGTAATGCGACACCGAATATTGCACGAGATAGACCTTCTCACCTTTGAGATCGGCCATCGTCTTACCCTTGCCCTTGATGAAGACCGAGTCATTGCCGTTAGTATAGTCGCCGACAATGACCATTGTCGTGTCAACACCGCCTGCAGCGGGGATGGTCAGGCTGTCCATCACCGTGTCAGTCACCGCATCATATTGACCGGCAGTATACTGATTGATCGATTCCACATAGTCATTGATCTGTACGAGCTCGATTTCAATACCGTACTTATCGGCCCATTTTTTCAAAATACCGGACTTTTGCGCATAAGCCCAGGGCATGTAGCCGGCATAGATCGACCAAGCGAGCTTAAAACTCTTGCCTTCCGCGGCCGACACAGGCGCAAAGCTGGCTGTGGCGAGCATCACACTTGCGAGAAGCAAGCCCGTCGCCTTTTTGATGAATCCGGATCTCAACATGGATCGTCCTTTCGGGTCAATGAGGCGACAAGCGCCCGTTACAACAATTTCGCAATCAACAATTCGTCAGGACGTTTCCGTAGTTCTTTTTTGATGACTCATTACGCGGTCTCTTTGCGTCCGAAGGCAATGGCGCTTCCTTTTTCTGACGCAGGCATGGCGACAACACCCTCGCGCTCCAACGCGCGCAGGTAAGCAAAGGTTTTCATCGTTTCCGCAAAGAGGTGATCGCCGGCGACATAGCTTGGATAAGTCGCCTGCGCCCCGTCACGAAACTCTGGCAGAGGTTCGATCACCGTGTCGAAATCAACGGCGCAAAAAAGAGGAAACGAAAACCGCTCCTCTGACACATTGCGCACGCGATGCGGCGTCGCGATGAAGCGGCCATTGGTGAGCGCCTCCAGCATATCGCCGATATTAATCACAAACGCACCAGCAACCGGCGGCGCATCAATCCATTCGCCAGCAGCGTTCAGAACCTCAAGACCAGGCTTTGTTGCATGCAGGATTGTGAAACATTCATAATCTGTATGCGCGCTGATGCCCCAATTGCTGTGCTGGGATTTGCCTTCTTCAGCCGCAAAGCGGTTCGGCCCTTCGGGATAATGCACGAGACGCAGTTGCGATGGCGGCTTTGTCGTGATGCTCTGAAAG
This sequence comes from Parvibaculum sp., assembly GCA_030645235.1. Classification (GTDB taxonomy): domain Bacteria; phylum Pseudomonadota; class Alphaproteobacteria; order Parvibaculales; family Parvibaculaceae; genus Parvibaculum. The sequence goes on from JAUSMV010000008.1 coordinate 279,292, forward strand.
TAAGTTTCGGGCAGACCCAGCGCCAAAGCAAACCCGCGAAAAAGTCTCTGGCTCAGTGAAATCACAGCCTGATAATAGGCATAGACATCTTTCTCAAAGCCATCAACTTCAGTCGGCCATTGATTAGGGCCAAGCAAGCGGTAGCCGTGAATGTGGTCAGGATCATCGGCAGGCAATTCAATCGAGAGATCAAACGCTTCTTTCTTATCAACGGTCGCCACTTCACCAGCGTAAAAATTTTCTTCACCGACCGGCACATAGCCACGATGCGCGCGCGATTTGCCAATGTAATAGTTTTGCTTGATTTCAACCGGTAGCGCAAAAAATTCATCCGCCCGCGCCAGAAGCCTTTCGATCATCACCGGTGCAATACCGTGCCCTGTTACGTAGAGAAAGCCAACATTACTCGCCGCATCCGAAATCTCTTCAGCTACTTTACGTTTTTCTACTTCATCACTGCCAAACAGCGCCGAAATATCAACAAGCGGAATTTTATTGAACGCTCTTCCAGTCATCGCATCGCCCTCATGCTTTGCACCTGCGGAATGGCTGTCACGTCACCCTCCACATCAAGAATGTTCCAATGACGCAACATGCGCCGCCCGTCCGCACCCGTATCGCCCGTCACCAACACACCAGCACCTTGCGCGTCGCCTGACACAACAAAATGATCGGGACTCAAATTCTGCGCCTCGCGGTATGGAAGACTGGAGCGCTGCACGATCCAACCTGTTGATGTGATCGCGCCTTGGCTGATTTCGCAGTCAATGAGGTCTTGCGCCGCCATCAGATTTGGTGCGGCGGCCACACAATCACGTAAATGCAACCCAGCGGGCATTTCGGCAACACGGCCGCGCGCATACATGAAGAGCGACCCGACACGCAGCAAAAATCCGCGCACCCCGTCTGCCCGCCCCATCAGACGTAACGCGCAGACAGGTGCGAGTTCAAGCGGCTCTCGGTGCCAATGTTCGATATAGGCAATGTCTCTGCCCTCTTCGACCATCATATCACCCTCGTACCAAAGCCGGCCCTGATCGGAATAAATAGCCTGAGGCTGAAAGTCGATCTCACGACGCCATTCATAATAAGTGCCGTCAAAATGCAGCTCGCCCGCAAAGCCCTCTTGCTCGGCAAGCCAGCGCACGTGCTCCAACGAGAGCTGACGAAGGCTGCTCACACCCTGAAAGTCAGGCTTCACAGCGGGCTGGCGCAGATCAAGATAAGCGCGCACGCCTTGCATCCAGTTGACCCAGGTTTCTGTGTCGCGCGGACCATCCGGCCAAGCGATCAGCGAGCGCCGCCACAAGCCGGTCAACTCGTCAATCTTGGGAACAATCTTGGAAATTGCTTCGCTCATCACCGTCCGCTTTGCCTCTTAACCCAACAGAGATTAAGTTTGTTGCACTGCGGCAAAGCTGAGAAGGTGCAAAATTCTGATACCCGCCATAGATCAAACCTATGGCCCGGCGTCATTATAGCTCCGGCGGCCTCTGGCGGAGTCTTGTCACCACCTCACCGATAAAGATTTCAGTGGGTGTATCGCGAGATGCGGCCTCACGGGTGACGAGATAAACGTGATAGCTCGGCAAGAGGTTGTCGGGCAGCAGCGGCCAAACGCGACCTTGTGCGATCATGGGTTCGGCAACGCAAGTCGGCAGAAAGCCGATGCCCATACCAAGCTCGATAAGGCGGGTGACTTCATGCAGGTTTTCGGCAAAGCCTCCCACTTTAGTCCCAAGCCCGAAGCGGCGACGAAACCGCTCAAGCTCTTCTGGCTCGTCTTGGCCGGTCAGCACAAAGGCCTCATCACAAAGTTCCGACGGCAGGCTGATATCCCGACCAAAGAGCGGGTGGCTCTTCCCGCAATAAAGCTGCTGCACCTCGCGCATTAATGGCTCATAGCAAAGCCCTTCGCTCGGTGCACTGTCACAGGCGAGACCCACTTCAGCGTCACCGAGCCGAAGTGCCTTCACCACTTGGCGCCACGGCGCCACTTCAAGATGAATTTCAACGCCTGGATGTGCGTGATGAAAGGCGACGAGCGCCTCATCAAATTGAATCGAAACGACGCTCGAAATCGTACGGATATTAATGACACCTTCGAGAAGATTTGCGGCCTTCGCCACCTCATGTGGCGCGGCGCGCGCAGCCTCGACCATCGCCTGACACAAAGGCAAAAGCGCATGCCCGGCAGACGTCAGATCGACGCCTTGCGACGTGCGCTTGAACAACTCGACGCCCAAATGGTCTTCAAGCCGCTTGAGGCCCGCACTAATCGTCGGCTGTTGTTTATTGAGCTGACGCGCAGCCGCGCTGATACCACCTGATTGCACGATCTCGATAAAAAGGTGAAATAGGTTCCAATCCACATTGCGTACAAAATGGCGCTCATCCGGCGGGATCATCTGAATATCAGGCATCGCACCTCACTTCTACGATCCGCTTCACGCAAACTATTTGAGCCAGTCCGGAGACGGGATCGTCTGATAGGCCTTGGTTAGCGCATCCGACCAGGACTGGCGCAGACCCTTGAAATAAGCATCATCATCCTTGATACGCTTCAGAAGCGACAGTTTCAGAGCATCACGGCGATAGACCATGAGATCAATCGGCATACCAACAGACAGATTGGAGCGCATGGTGGAGTCCATCGAGATAAGCGCAAGCTTCATCGCATCGGTCACATCCGTGTCATAGGTCGCGGCACGGTCAATAATAGGCTTGCCGTATTTATTCTCACCTATTTGCAGATAGGGCGTGTCCTCGGTCGCCTCAATATAATTGCCCGCCGAATAAACTTGGAAGAGACGCAGCTTACCGCCACCGATCTGACCGCCCAGCAAAATGGAGACGTTGAACGTTTCCTTCTGATCTTCAAGCGCCGGCCCGTCGATACGATACACTTCACGCACCGCAGCCCCCATGATCTGCGCCGCGCGCACCATGCTGGGGGCCGTGTTCAAAGTTTCAAGCGGGCCACCCTCACTCATCACCACGCCCTGCTCTGTCGCCATATTGATAATGGCCTGGCTCAAAGCAAGATTACCCGCCGTCATCATCCCGATCACGCGATCGCCCGCCTCTTCAATCACCGTGAGTTTGCGAAAGGTCGAAATATTATCAACGCCCGCATTGGTGCGTGTATCAGCCAGCATGACAAGACCGCCCCGGAGGCGAAGCGCAACACAATAAGTCATCGAAATATCCTGAACCCAATCCTGAAACGTTTTCCCTAACGGTCTTAAATGCCGTTACTGCTGCGAACCGCTTTCAGCGACTTGCACCCGCACGTCAAGGGTCTCCTGTCCACCGCCGCGCCGCAAGCCCCGAATGGGAGCCGCTTCAAGATAATCAAGCCCCGACGCCACCCGCAAATGAGCTTCTGTCGGACAGATACGGTTGGCAACATCAAAGCCGACCCAACCCAGATCCTCGATAAAAGCTTCCGCCCAGGCATGTGCCGCTTCGCCCTGACTGCCCTCCTCGATCCAGAGATAGCCGCTGACATAACGCGCCGGAAGTCCCAGACCACGAGCAGCAGCAATGAAAACATGCGCATGGTCCTGACAGACACCTGACCCATTAGCGAGCGCCTGCGCCGCCGTCGTCGTCGCGTCCGTTTCGCCGATCATATAGTCGAGCTGATCACGCACCTGATGCATGAGACAATGAGCCAGATCAAGCAGTGTACCGTCAGACGTCGCACGCGCCGCCTCAGCCAGATCGGTCAAGGCCTCATTGGGTTCGGTGAGGAGCGTCCGGCGCAAATAAAAGCGCGGAGGAAAGCGTTCAATAGGGCTGGCAACAACGCCGTTCAGCTCCGTTGTTTCGACATCACCCGAAACACGCAACCGGATTTCAGTGTGCGGTCGTTCGACATAAAGCATCTGCAACACATTGCCATAAACATCGCGCTGCTCACGCACCGACGCTTGTTGCGGCGTCTCGACTATCCAATTCACAATGCGTTGCGCGCGCGTATCAAGCGGACGCAGCCGCAGTGCCTGAATGGAATAGGAGACTGGCTCATCGTAAGAATAGATAGTTTCATGCTCGATGTGAATGCGCATGGGTTTCCTCGCTCACATCAGGTAGCTGCGGGCAATCTCTGCCCCCAGCTTATTGTTCTGGTCAATGAACTGCTCCAGAAAATCATGCAAGCCCTGCCCAAACACATCATCGACTTTGCCAAAGCGTAACTGAGAATAGCGCGCACCTGCCATGCGATGGCTTTCGTGTCTCTGACCATATTCCTCAGCAAGATCGTCAAGACATTCTTTGATCTTGGCGGCACAAGCCACGAGCGAGCGTGGCATTTCTTCGCGCATGATCATAAAATCCGCAACAAGCCAAGGCTTAATCCCTTCCTTGTAAAGCGCATGATAGCCGCGATAACCTGATACAGCACGCAAGATTGCGGCCCATTGATAGTAGTCAATGCCGCCGCCGATCTCGGCATGATCCGGCAAGAGCACATGATATTTCACGTCGAGAATGCGCGCCGTGTTGTCACCGCGCTCAATGAATGTACCGAGCTGCATAAAATGAAAACTATCACGGCGCAGCATGGTCGCTACCGTGCTACCATGAAACATCAGCGTGCGCTCTTTCACCCAATCGAGAAATCCGTGCAATCCGCCCCCGCGCAACCGGCTCTCTTTTATCCGCGTAAGTTCAAGCCATGTCGTGTTGAGACATTCCCATTGTTCTGACGTGAGTGCCGTTCGCACCGAGCGCGCATTACGCCGCGCCGCTTCGATACAGCTCCGGATTGACGAAGGATTATCAGGATCAAAGGCGAGGTATGAAATCACATGCTCGGCGGTGGCCTCATCATACTTTTCGTAAAAACCTTCTTCGCAATCAGATACGACAATGGTTGAATGCCATTCATTGCCGCCCGTGTCGCCAATGGAAGGCATCAGCGACAAGCGATCCGTCACGCGCAAAATGCGGGCGAGATTTTCCGCGCGCTCCATATAGCGCGCGACCCAATAAAGACTGTCTGCGGTACGGCTCAGCATGATTTAGTCCTTCAGCACCCAAGTGTCCTTGGTGCCTCCGCCTTGGCTTGAATTAACGACAAGCGAACCCTCCGTCAGCGCAACACGCGTAAGCCCGCCCGGCACGACACGAATGTCTTTGCCCGCAAGTACAAAAGGGCGCAGATCAACATGACGCGGCGCGATACCTTCATCCACAAAGGTCGGGCATGTGGACAGTGCCAGCGTCGGCTGAGCGATGTATTTGTCAGGCGATGCTTTGATAAGATTTGCGAAAACTTCGCGCTCCGCCTGTGTCGATTTCGGTCCGATCAACATGCCGTAACCGCCTGAACCATGCGTCTCTTTGACAACAAGTTCATTGAGATTTTCGAGTACACATTTGCACTCGTCCGCTTCTGAACAACGAAACGTCGGGACATTATTAAGGATCGGCTTTTCACCGAGATAAAACTCAATCATTTTAGGAACGAACGTGTAAGTCGATTTGTCGTCGGCAATACCCGCACCCACCGCATTGGCAAGGTTCACATTACCTGCACGATAAGCATTCATCAGCCCCGCAACGCCGAGCGCCGTATCTGCTCGAAAGGCCAGTGGATCGAGAAATTCATCATCCACACGACGATAGATTACATCGACCCGCTTCGGACCTTGCGTCGTACGCATATAAACATAATCGTCTTTAACATAAAGATCCGGCCCTTCGACAAGCTCGACGCCCATCTGATCAGCCAAAAACGAATGTTCATAATACGCACTGTTATAAATGCCGGGTGTCATCACCACGACAGTCGGCTCCCGGTCACAATTGCGCGGCGGTACGGATGTCAGCGTCGTAAGAAGCGCATCACAATAATGATCAACAGGCTCGACCGCGTGGCGCGAAAAGAGATCCGGAAAGAGCCTCATCGTGATTTCACGGTTCTCCAGCATGTAGGAGACACCCGACGGTGTGCGCACATTATCTTCGAGCACGTAAAACTCATCCGCGCCGACACGCACCATGTCGATGCCCGATATATGCGTGTAGATGCCATTGGGAACTGAAACGCCCTGCATCTGATGTCTATACGTGTCGTTCAGAATAATCTGATCGGCAGGCATATGACCGGCGCGCACGATTTCCTGCGCACCGTAAACGTCACCGATAAAAGCATTAAGCGCGCGCACGCGCTGCGTAAGGCCCGCCGTGATGTGGCGCCATTCGCCCGCTTCCAGAATGCGTGGAATAATGTCGAAAGGAATGATGCGTTCCGGATCCCCCCCTTCCCCATAAACGGCGAAGGTAATGCCGATACGGCGGAAAAAAGTCTCCGCTTCTTCGCGCCGAAGCGCGAGAATATCGGCCGGGGTCTCCTTCAACCAATCGCGCAAGCCCAGATAGGCCCGGCGCACTTCCTGGTCGTTGAGGCCCATTTCATCAAAGATAGCGGAACTTGCCATCCCTGAATTCGCCCCAAGTCGCGCGTCTGGCATTCCAACTCCTTGATCGGCGCACCAAAGAGGTACGCCCTGTCCACACTACAGGAGCAAGAGCGATGCCAGAATTTTTCTGAAAAAATGGCAGAAAAACGGGGAGTTTTATGTGCATTTGGCGCGAAAATAAGCAGGGGCCGCCTCGCCTCCCGCACAACTGCCCGTTTTTAGGCAGAAGTCTCAACACGCCAGGCTGGCAGATGGACGATCACAGACGTACCCTCACCGAGACGACTGGTGAGCTCCAGCACGCCGCCATGCATTTCCACGAGCGACTTCGTAAGCGTAAGACCCAGCCCTGTACCCTCATAGCGCCGCGCCAAAGAGGTGTCGATCTGCTGGAAGGGCAACATGGCTTTCGCCATGTTTTCTTCGCTCATGCCGATACCCGTGTCATGAACGATAAAATAGAAGCCGCCATCCGCTTCGCAACCCGCACTCAGCGTGACCGACCCTGACGGTGTGAACTTCACAGCATTGGACAAAAGATTGAGCAGAATTTGCTTCATCCGCGTCGGGTCCGCCGTGATCGTCACATCCTCTTCTGGTACATCAATGCTAAGGACGATGCCCGCCTGACCGGCCGCATCCGCCACATAACGTTCACAGGCCGCCAGAATACCAACGACATCAACAGGCTGCTCATCAAGATCAAGATGACCTGCTTCGATCTTGGTGAGATCGAGAATATCGTTGATAACGTTGAGAAGGTGCCTGCCGCTGCTGAGAATATCACCCGCATATTCGCAATAGCGTTTGTCGCCCAAAGGTCCGAGCAACTCGTCACGCAGGATTTCAGAAAATCCCAAAATCGCATTCAGCGGCGTACGCAACTCATGGCTCATATTGGCGAGAAACGCTGATTTAGCGCGGCTTGCCGCCTCGGCTTGTTCTTTTGCCGCCCGCAATTCACGTTCAGCCGATTTACGGATCGTGATGTCTTCGACAGTGCCTTCAAAATATAGAAGTTCGCCAACACCGTTGCGCACTTCACGGCAGCTTTCTGAAATCCAGATAATTTCGCCGTCGAGGCGATAAACCTGTGATTCAAATGACGAGACATGGCCGCCTTCGCGCATCATGCGTACAAAATCATCGCGGCGACGCGGATCAACATAAAGCTGACGACCAATATCCGTCAGGGCACTGAGCATTGCATCGCGTGAGGGGTAGCCGTAAATCTCCGCAAGCGCCCTGTTGGCGGCGAGATAATGACCATCCTCCGTGGTTTGGAAGATGCCCCAGATCGCATTTTCAAACATGCCGCGATAGAGATCTGCCTCTTCGCTTGCTTTTCGCACTGCCAACGCCATTACCCTGCCCGCCAATTCTAATTCCTGCCGAAACCATGAAGAAGGTTGCAGCCGGTTGATAAGGAAGTTACAGCTATTTCCTTTCGTCTTTCCTAAGCCAACTCATTGATTTTCATGATGTTTTCGACAAACCCTCACTTTTTGTGCCGCATTTTTGAGCACACGGACCATGAAACAAGCAGTTCAGCCTGACTTTAAGATTTTGTTTGCACAGTTGTCGGCAAACAGGCGCAATTTGCGCCCTTATCCAACACCCTGACGGATCGCTCTTTTGTCCATACCCAAAATCATCCATCAACTTTGGAAAGACGATGCGCCGCCCGCGCGATACCTGAAGCTCATTGAAAGCTGGAGGCTGCATCACCCGACTTGGGAATACCGCTTCTGGACCGACACATCTTTGCGCGCCTTCGTCGCCGCAACCTATCCGGCCTTCCTACCCATCTATGACGGCTATGAAAAAAACATCTGCCGCGCTGATGCAGGTCGTTATTTATTGCTCTCGCATTTTGGCGGCCTCTATGCCGATCTCGATGCGGAAGCCTTGCGCCCGTTTGACGATTTGATAGAGAGCCACGACTTCGTCATCGGCCTCGAACCTTCATCGCATCTCAGCCATAAGCATGTGTCCAAGCTAGGCCTCGATCATCTGCTCTGTCCGACGATCATCGCCAGTATGCCCGCGCACCCGTTCTGGAACGATGTGATGCGCACGTTGCGCGCACGGCCCAAAAGTTTTGATGTGCTTGAGCTCACCGGCCCCGCCATGCTGACGCGCGTGCATGATGCCTACAAAGACACAGCACCCGTTACCGTCATGCCATCAGAGACCTTCTATCCGCTGACCAAAGATGAGTGCTGGCGGGGTGACGCTTTCAATATTGAGGTGTGGGAGGAGAAAACACGCACGGCCTATGCGCTGCACTATTGGGACGGCACCTGGTTTCGCGAAAGCAGTGACGATCTGCCCGCTCTTCCGTCAAGCTTTCCGCTGACGCTGACGGAAGGCGCTCCGGGTGACCGGCCACGCCGCAATGACAGACCACCGCTCATCACCTGCATGATGGTGACTCGCGACCGCTTTCATCTGGCCCGCCACGCGCTTAAAGCCTTTCTCAATCAGACTTACAAACACATCGAACTGGTCATTATCGACGACGGCACATGCACCAAACTTGCTAACGAAGTCACCCGCCTCAATGACCCGCGCGTGAGATTTATCCGGCCAGTCACAGACAACATGTCGCTCGGTCGCTTGCGCAATCTCGCCGTTGAAAATGCGCGAGGCGACTATGTCTGCCAATGGGATGACGATGATTTGTCCGATCCCTGCCGTCTTGAAATCCAGCTTGCGTCACTCATCGCGTCAGGCGCACGCGCGTCCTTCCTCACACGCTGGCTCATCTGGCAACCGCAGAAAAAGCGGATGATTGTCTCACCATCCCGCGCATGGGAAGGCTCGATGCTTTGCGAGCGAGAAATCATGCCGCGATATGATGATCTCAGACGCGGCGAAGATACGCCGGTCGCAGAAGCCATTTGCGCCAGATATAAAGTCGCTCATCTCGACATACCCCGCCTCTATATCTATATCGGGCACGGCTCGAATACTTTTGATAGCAGCCATTTCGACGATTATTTGCGCACGCGCGGCAAAAAGTTCGAAGGCGCGCGCTATGAGGTCGTGGTTAGAGAACTTGGAAAACGCATCAACCTCAACGCCTATAGCGCGTCGCTCGCGTCTGCTCCTGAGCTTCCCGCGCTCAACATTTTCGGCATGTTCAATTCAGGCACGGGCCTTGGCTCCGGCGCGCGCGGTCTGGCCGCAGCGACAAAAGATATTCCGCATACATTGATTGATCTGCAAAACCTGCCCGACGAAACCACGCGCGACTGGCAAAAGCTCGCACCGCACGGAACCAACATCCTCTATACCAATCCTGACCTGCTCGATCTCTTTCTAAAACGCAAAGACGGCAGCCTGGACATGAGCCTCTTTGAGGGCCGCCGTACCATCGGTCTATGGGCTTTTGAAAGCGCAATCCTGCCGGACAATTGGCTCAAATGGCTGCCTCATTTCGACGAAATCTGGGCGCCGAGTCAGTTTGTCGCCGACTGTCTCACGCCGCATATCTCTGTGCCTGTATTCGTCATACCCATGCTTGAGCCCCCCCTCCCACCAATACAGACTCGCGCAGCCCTCAACCTCCCCGCACAATCCTTTATATTTCTCACATTGTTTGATGAGTTAAGCGGCTTCACGCGCAAGAACCCGCTTGGCACAATCGACGCATACATAAGCGCCTTTCCATCAGACGACGGCAAAACCCATCTCGTCATCAAGGCGCGCTCTCTTTCACCGGAACGCCAGCGCAAATTAAAAGAAAAGATAAACGACCGCGCCGACATCACCCTACGCATCGGCGAAACAACACAAAGCGAAACCGCATCCTATATCGCTCATTGCGACGCACTCGTCTCGCTCCACCGCGCCGAAGGCTTTGGTCTCGTCATGGCCGAAGCGATGCAGCACGGCAAACCTGTCATCGCCACCGGCTGGTCCGGCAATCTGGAGTTCATGCCGGAGAGCGCCGCCTATCTCGTTCGCTATCACCTGACCACGCTCACCGAACACACAGACAATGCTTATGCCACAGGCACGCAATGGGCCGAACCCGACCTCGATCACGCGGCGAGCCTCATGCGTGCGCTGGTTACTGATCCTGAAGCCGCACGCACAATCGGTGCCCGTGCCAAGGATTTCATTACCACGGAACTTACACCCGAGAAAATCGGCACACGCATAGTGGCCCGCCTCATCAAACAACGCGTTGTGCCGTCCGTCCTCATTCTGACACCCGTCAAGAACGCCGCGAAATTCTTAGTCCACTATTTTGAACTGCTCTCACGCCTCGACCACGACAAATCAAAAATCTCATTGGGCTTCATCGAAGGAGACAGCACCGACACGACCTATGCCAATCTTGCAGCACGTTTGCCCGCGCTCACAAAAACCTATGCCAATGTCACTCTCATCAAACACGACGAAGGCCTCACATTCGCTGGTCCGCGTTGGGCACAAAGCATCCAGAGAGCGCGCCGCGCCACTCTGGCTCGCGCCCGCAACCGCCTCCTCAGCGCTGCCTTGCGCGATGAAGCATGGGTGCTCTGGCTCGATGTTGATCTCATTGATTACCCGGCCAATCTCCTCGCCCGCCTCATCGCGGCAGACAAAGACATCATTGTGCCACGCTGCACACTGCCGGACGGGCGCGACTATGATCTCAACAGTTTCCGCTTTGAACCATCACGCGGTTCCGCCGAAAACCCTGACCACCTCATCGACAGTATTTATCAGCCGCCACGCGGAGCAGGTCGCGCCTATCTCGGCGATTTAGTCCATGAGAACGGTGCCGTTCCCATCGATGGCGTCGGCGGTACGGCACTCCTCATCAAAGCGGACCGCCACCGCGAGGGGCTTAACTTTCCGAGCTACAGCCATCGCGGTTATATCGAAACCGAAGGCCTCGCCATGATCGCGCGGGATATGGGCATTATGTGTTGGGCTTTGCCTGAACTCACAATCATCCATACCGACGAGTGACATCAAGCCGCCCCTGCGTCAGTTTTTGAGGTTGGCAGCCCTACACATATTTGCGCTATACCAAGAGCCAATGTCGGGGCCATGCCCCAGTTAGGCTAAAGTACCTAACAACAAATAAAAACGATGAGGATGCGTCCCGATGAGCACTTCTGCCCCCTCGCCCGCAGAACTTGACGACTTCCGCCGCGAAGTTGCCGACTGGTTCACCGCCAACAAGCCCAAGGATCCGGGCTTCCTGTTGCCGCAATCCTTCATGGAAGTCGGCACCGACGAGCAGTTTTACTTCCTGCGCGACTGGCAGAAGAAAATCTATGAGGCGGGCTATCTCGGCATGGCATGGCCCAAAGAATATGGTGGCGGTGGAAAACCACAGGCGTTGCAGGACATCGTGACGCGCGAAATGGTCAAACAAAAGCTGCCCTTCATGACCAACACAATCGGTCTCAATTGGGCCGGTCCGCTCATCCTCAACATGGGCACGGAAGAACAGAAGAAAGCCTATATTCCGGGCATTCTCTCTGCCGATGACATCTGGTGTCAGGGCTTCTCCGAACCCGATCACGGCTCGGACCTCGGCAACGCACAACTCAAAGCCACGCGCGACGGCAATGAGTTTGTCCTCAACGGATCCAAAATCTGGACAAGCCTTGGCCGCCACGCCAAATATATGATACTGCTGGCCCGCACCAATCCGAACACCAATAATAAATATGAAGGCCTGAGCTTCTTCCTCATCCCGATGCAAATCCCCGGCATCGAAGTGCAGCCGATCAAAAAATTAACCGGCGAATACGGTTTCAACCAAACCTTCTTCACAGACGCGCGCATTTCAGAAAGCTGCCTCATCGGCAAGGAAGGCGGCGGCTGGGCGGTTGCCATGGCGACGCTCGCGTTTGAGCGCGGCGCAGTCGGCGGTCAGGCCGGCGGCCACTCCATGATGAGCAAACACGTCTCCGAAGTCGTGGCGCTCGCCAAAGTGGCCAGGCGCAATGGCAAGCCCGCCATCGAAGACCCCGTGATCCGCGACCAGCTTTTGCAATTCATCATCGAGGAGCGCTCACAAGCGCTCAACGGTTCGCGCGGCCGCATCAAAGCACTCAACCAGGAACGCCCCGGCTCGCTCGCCATGTCCGGGAAATTGGTCGGCAGCGAGTATCAGCGCCGTCTCAACCAGTTTGCTTTGTCATTGCAGGGCTCGAACGCCGCTTACTATGTCGGCGATCCGCTCGCCTATGAAGGCGGTCTCTGGCAGCGCTCCTACTTCAACGCGTTCTCCGCCACCATCGGCGGCGGCACCAGCGAAGTGCAACACAACATCATCGGCGAGCGCGTGCTCGGCCTCCCGAAAAGCTAATCCGAGTAACGCACATGTTAGACAGCAACAAAAAACCAACGATCCTTTTCAGCGACGAGCAGGAACAGCTCCTCGAAGTCGCCACCAATTTCTGCCGCGACCGCTTCCCGATGAGCGAAACGCGAAAGCGCATCGAAGCCAAGGAAGACCTGAGCAAAGCCCTGTGGGATGAAATGGCAGGGCTCGGTTGGCTCGGCATCGCGGTGCCAGAAGAGTTTGGTGGCAGCGGCTTGACGCTCGCCGAAGTCGTCACGGTTGTTGAACCGATGGGCGAGCATCTCGCAGGCACACCGCTTGTCGCCACAACACTTGCCGCACAGGCACTTCTCGCCGCAGGCACGTCTGCGCAAAAAGAAACATGGCTCCCGAAAATCTGTGAAGGCGCTATTGCCACTTTGGCTTTGAGCGAACCTTCAGGCGACTGGTCGCTGACATCGCTTGAGGCGACCGCTACAAAATCCGGCGATACGCTGACGCTGAAAGGCACAAAAACCTTTGTAAGCGATGCGGCATCAGCCGATCTCGTCATCGCCTCGGTGAGTTACGAAGGCAAAGCTGCTCTCGTCCTTATCGAAAAGACGCAACTGAACAACATCACGCGCGAAATCGTCATCGACGAGACGCGCCGTTCCTACCGCATTGAGCTTGACGGCATCACTGTGCCCGCAAGCGCGCTTCTTGACATCAGCAAGACAGAAGCCGCCCTCGCACATATCGAACAAGCGGCTTGTCTGCTTCTCTCCGCCGAAGCCTGTGGCGGCACCAATGGCGCAATCAATGTCATTGTCGAATATCTCAAAACCCGCAAACAGTTTGAGCGCTATATCGGCTCCTATCAGGCGCTGAAGCACCCGACGGTGGACGCGCTTCTTGCGATGGAAGCCGCGCGCTCGCATCTCTATTATGCAGCCACAATGTTCGGTGAAGGCATCGAAGGCGAGATCGCGGTGCGCATGGCCAAAGCGACATCATCAAGCGCTTTGGCCTTCGCGTCGGACCGTGCCATCCAGTTTCATGGTGGTTTCGGCTTTACCTATGATTGCGACGCACAGCTCTATCGCCGTCGTGGCATATGGTGCGAGGCGCAATTCGGCGACGCTGCCCATCACCGCGCCAAGCTTTCCGACATGCTGCTCTGACGCCAGAACTCAATCTGCCCGCTGCCGTTTCAACGCGCTTGCAACAGCGCAACAGTCCCTTGCCCGCCATCGGCACAAACCGAAACAATAGCGCGCGAACCCGACGCCATGCCCGCAAGTTCCTTCGTTGCCTGACTTAAGATACGCGCGCCCGTCGCGGCAAAAGGATGCCCGATCGACAGCGACCCACCATGCGGATTAACGCGGTCCCATGGAAAATCACCAAGATCAAAATCCACGCCTGCTTTCGCGCGACGATAGGCAGGATCAGACGCCGCCTTGATATTGGCCAGAACCTGCGCGGCAAAGGCCTCATGTATTTCCCAGAGCTGAATATCTTCAAAGCGCAGACCATGACGCGCCAGCAATCTCGGGATCGCGCGCGCAGGCGCCATCAATATCCCTTCCTCGCTATAACGCATGGCCGCGACTTCCCAATCAACGAGCCTCACAGCAGGCGGATTGCCGATGCGCTTCAAACCTTCTGTGTCCCCGACCCAGAGCGATGCCGCGCCGTCCGTGATGGGCGATGCATTGCCCGCCGTGATCGTGCCTTTGCCTGATGTGCGGTCAAAAACAGGCGGAAGCTTCGCAAGCTTTTCAAGCGACGTATCGCGGCGCGGGATCATGTCATGGTCAACGCCTGCAACAGGCACAATGAGATCTTTGAAGAAGCCCTCGTCCTGCCCTTTCAATGCACCCATATGGCTCAGATAAGATCGCTTGTCCTGATCTTCGCGCGAGATCGCATAGGTCTTGGCCGTGTCTTCCGTGTGCTCGCCTTGCGAGCGACCGCTCTGCTTGTTCGCCCAACCATGGATCGGCAGTAAAAAATCATCTGCCGTCAGGGCATCAATCGCCTTGAGCGCCGCATCAGGATCATGTGCAAAAGTTGAAATAATCTTGTCCGCCACCGGCGCTTTAAGCGCAATCGGCAAATGGCTCATTGTTTCAGCGCCCCCCACAAGAATGAGGTTCATGCCGCCATGCCCGATCATGCCGGCCGCTTGGATCATCCCGACAAAGCTCGACGAACAGGCAAGCACCGTTGAGAAGGCCGGTATCGTCGGATCAAGCCCCGCTTCATAAACAAGCTCGCGCGCAATATTGGATTGCGTCGGATCAGGGATCACCTGCCCCCAAATGAGCGCATCAGGTCGGCCCTTATTCGCCATCGCCTGCGCCACGGGGATTGAGAGCGACATGGTCGTCTCGCCAACCAAAGCCCCGCCGCCCTTGGTGAAGGGCGTGCGCAATCCGGCAGCGAGATAAATGTCTTGGAATGCAGATATCGTATTGGCCATGGGGAGCAGCCTCCATTGATATGCATATCAATGGAGAATAGAACGCAATTTCTCAGGCCGGTAGATCAGCAGTGATCGGAAAGCTCACAATCGGCATTATATGGCGGAGAGGGTGGGATTCGAACCCACGGTACCCTTGCGAGCACGCCGCATTTCGAGTGCGGTACTTTCAACCACTCAGCCACCTCTCCGCGAGATGCCAGCCGGTTGCCCGGCGGTATGGAAGCGGCGCGGAATGTAAACCGAGGTGTCGGGGGGACACAAGGCTTGATCGGGCCTGATCCACTCCAAATCACCTTTTAGCGCGCGGCATTTGCCCTCATTCGGCCCTAGCGGCCCCGCAAGCGCCTGCTAGACTGCGTGAAAAGGGGAGCTGCCTGATGAATGAGCGAGACACAACGGGCGTGACAGGCAAGGCACTCGTCACGCTGCGCGCCCGCATAGCGGCTGCCTGGGCGGTTCATGCCTTCACGGCCACGGGCGTCGTCACGGGGCTTCTCGCCATTGCCGCCCTCATCTCGGGTGATTTCCGGCTCGCCCTCCTCTGGCTCGGAGCCGCGCTCCTCATTGACGGGTTCGACGGGCCGATGGCGCGCAAGGTCAATGTGAACGCCTATGCCCCCAATATGGACGGGGCGATCCTCGATCTCGTGATCGATTATCTCAATTACACGGTCATTCCCGCCCTTCTCGTCTATCGCTTCGGCCTCGTTCCCTATGGCTTTGCCATACCGGCGGCGGCCTACATTATGATGACCTCGCTCTATTGCTTCGGGAACCGCGACATGAAAACCGAAGACAATTACTTTCAGGGCTTTCCCGCCGTCTGGAACTTGGTGGTCCTCTTTTTCTACATCACAGCAAGCCCCGCCTGGCTCAATCTCCTCGTCATTATCGCTCTCGGCATCCTCACATTCGTGCCGCTGAAATTCGTCCATCCTTTCCGCGTTGTCCGCTTTCGCGCGCTCACCATCGCCATGACGGGCGCCTGGGGCGCGCTGGCCGTCGTGCTCGTGCTGGGAAGCGCGCCGGACAGCCCGCCCGCGGTCTCAAATCCCACCGCCTATTGGGCATTTTTGGCGGTTTCCCTCTATTTCCTGGGGCTCACGGTCTGGCGCAGCTATAAGGGTACGCGGCCCGCCTGAAACCTCTTACGAAACAGCGGCAAATTGGCCGGAAATTCGGGCGTTTAAGGCCGTTCTTTCGCCCTCCCGCGCCTTGACAGGACGACCTCCCCCTGTATATTGCGCGCCAATCCGGCTCGCGCTCACGGTGTTTTTGCGCGCGTGCCCCTTATCGTTACATGGTGGTATCCAAAATGTTCGCAGTCATCCGGACAGGCGGCAAGCAATACAAAGTCTCGCAAGACGACGTGCTCGAAGTTGAGCGCGTTGAAGCGAATGCTGGCGACAAAATCCAGCTCGACGTGTTGATGCTTGGCAACGGCTCCGACGTCACAGTCGGCGCTCCCCTCGTTACCGGCGCCAGCGTCACTGCTGAAGTCGTCGAAATGACACGCGGCCCGAAGATCATCATCTTCAAGAAGCGTCGTCGTCAGAATTACCGCCGCAAGAACGGTCATCGCCAGGATCTGATGCTGGTGAAAATCGTCAACATCGCCGCCGCTTAATCGGTTCGCAGGAGTAAAATCTCATGGCACATAAAAAAGCAGGCGGTTCATCCCGTAACGGTCGCGACAGCGCCGGTCGCCGTCTTGGCGTGAAGAAGTTTGGTGGCCAGGCTGTTGAAGTCGGCAACATCATCATTCGTCAGCGCGGCACCAAAGTGCATCCCGGCGACAATGTCGGCATGGGCACGGACCACACCATTTTCGCGAAAGCTGTAGGCACCGTTGCCTTCCGCGCCAAGAAAAACGGCCGCACCTATGTGTCGGTTCTCCCGGCCTCCATGCCGGCAGTTGCTGCGGCGGATTAATCGCGAGGCTCCGCCACCTCGCAAGGTGGCGGCCATCCAGATACGAGAGGGAGATGGGTCGCCATCTCCCTTTTTTATTTCCCGCTCGGGGCAAAGGAGACCCCGATGGAAAAAGTGATAACAACGGACCGGCTCATTCTCCGGCCCTTCACATTGAGCGACGCGGCCTCTGTGCGCGCGCTCGTCGGCAATTGGAAAGTGGCAAGCATGCTCGCCCGCGTGAGCTACCCTTACGGACAGGACCTTGCGGAACAATGGATCGCAAGCCATCCGCAGACCCGCGCGCAAGGCAGCCACATTCCTTTCGCCATTGAAAAAGACGGCGCCCTTGTCGGCTGTGTTGGTCTCGACCGTGAGGACGACAGCGACGCCTATGAAGTCGGCTATTGGGTCGGTGAACCTTACTGGAATCAAGGCATCGCCACCGAGGCGGCACGCGCTGCCGTCACTCATGCGTTCACGGCCCTGAAATCAAAAGACGGCAGCCCCGTCACGCGTTTGACAGCGGGCCACATGGCAGAAAATCATGCATCAGGTCAGGTGCTGACAAAGCTCGGCTTCCGCTATACTGCCGAGACCGATGTGTGGAGCGAGGCCCGCCGCGCCAAGGTCCACGCGCTTCGCATGGTGCTGAAGCGGACCAACGGACAAAACAAATGAAGTTTCTCGACCAGGCCAAAATCTACATCCGCTCCGGCGACGGCGGCGCCGGAGCGGTGAGTTTTCTGCGCGAGAAATTCAAAGAATTCGGCGGACCCGATGGCGGTGACGGCGGCAGAGGCGGTGACATTGTTGTTGAATGCTGTGAAGGCCTCAACACGCTCATCGACTTCCGCTTTCAACAGCATTTCAAAGGCAAGACCGGCATGCACGGCATGGGTCGCAACCGTCACGGCTTTAACGGCGATGATGTGATCTTGAAAGTCCCCGTCGGCACACAGATCATTGACGAAGACGAAGAGACACTGATCGCCGACATGACAGAAGTCGGCCAGCGCATCGTCCTCATCAAAGGCGGCAATGGCGGCTTTGGCAATGCGCATTTCAAAACAGCGACGAACCGCGCCCCGCGCCACGCAAACCCCGGACAAGAAGGCGAAGAACGCTGGATCTGGCTGCGCTTAAAGCTCATCGCGGACGCCGGTCTCGTCGGATTACCCAACGCCGGCAAGAGCACATTTCTCGCGGCAACAAGTGCGGCGAAACCCAAAATCGCTGACTATCCTTTCACCACACTCACACCGGGCCTCGGTGTTGTGTCCGTTGATGCGCGTACCTTTGTGCTTGCCGACATTCCCGGTCTCATCGAAGGCGCGAGCGAAGGCCTCGGACTTGGCGACCGTTTCCTCGGTCACGTCGAGCGCTGCCGCACACTCATTCATTTGGTTGACGGCACACAGGATGATGTGGCGGAAGCCTATCACATCATTCGCGGTGAGCTTGAAGCTTACGGCGCGGGACTTGAAGACAAGCCCGAAATTCTCTGCCTCAACAAATGCGATGCGTTGAGCGACGAAGACCGCAAAGAAAAGGTCAAGGCGCTGAAAAAAGCTGCCGGTCGCGGCAAGAAAGTCTATGAGATTTCAGGCGTCACGGGTCTCGGCGTCACCACCATTCTCCATCTCGTTGCCGATGCGATTGCAGCGGCTAACGCTGAAGAAAAAGCCGCGCTCAATGCGCCCGAAGATGACGGCTGGCGTCCATGACTTCTACGTCCCTATCAAGCATTGAACGCCTGACCAAAGCAGAGCGCGTCGTCGTGAAAATCGGCTCGGCCCTTTTGACCGATGCTGAAACCGGCAAACTCAATCGCCCATGGCTGCAGGCCTTTGTTGAAGACATCGCGACCATGCGCGCGCGTGGACAAGATGTGCTGATCGTTTCATCCGGTGCCATCGCACTCGGACGCCGCGCATTGAAACTCGCGCCCGGCAAATTGAAACTCGAAGAAAGTCAGGCGGCCGCCGCTGTCGGTCAGATTTTTTTGGCACACGCGTTTCAGGAAATTCTGTCGGCCTATGGTCGCAACTGCGCGCAAATTCTTCTAACGCTTGATGACACCGAAGAGCGCCGCCGCTATCTCAATGCGCGCTCGACACTGAACACGCTTTTGAAATTCGGGGCCGTCCCCGTCATCAATGAAAATGACACAGTGGCGACAAGCGAAATCCGCTACGGCGACAATGATCGTTTGGCGGCGCGCGTCGCCGCGATGATCTCTGCCGACTGTCTTGTGTTGCTGTCGGACATTGACGGTCTCTACACCGCGCCGCCATCTATGCCCGGCGCGACGCATCTGCCTGAAGTCACCGAGATCACGAGCGAGATCGAAGCGATGGCGGGCGATGCCGCGAGCGAAATGAGCCGTGGCGGTATGAAAACAAAAGTGGCGGCTGCCAAGATCGCGGTTGAAGGCGGCTGCAATATGGCGATCGGCAATGGCCGTCATCTGCATCCGTTGCGGGCCTTAGAAGAAGGCGCGCGCTGCACATGGTTCCTCGCCCACAACACGCCCTTTGCCGCGCGCAAGCGCTGGATCTCCGGTGGCCTTAAAACACTCGGTACACTGACGATTGACGACGGCGCGGTGCGCGCCCTCAACGCCGGAAAAAGCCTGCTTCCTGCGGGTGTCGTGACAGTCGAAGGAACGTTTGAGCGCGGTGATGCGGTGAGTGTGCGCGACACTGAGGGACGCGAAATTGCACGTGGTCTCATCACCTATTCAAGCGCCGATGCGGAGCGTTTAAAGGGTCGGAATTCGAGCGAAATCGAGCATCTTTTGGGCTTTGCCGGTCGCGCTGAAATGATCCATCGCGATGATCTTGTGGTGAAAAACTGACACTTTTTGCCCCTTCGCAAAAGCGGGGATAGAGAGGTTATCCATCAGGATTCATACTCGGACAGTTAGTATTTCTTGCAAGAGATTCGAGGTTTCCATGCAGAGATCGTGTGTCGGTTCGTTGAGTGATTTTTTGACGGCGAAAATTTTAATCCCCGGACGGGGATAGTTATGTCGTTCAGGGCTTAATCCCCGCAAAAATAATCCTCAGGCGGGGATTAGTCCGCGAAGTCAATTCACATAGACCTTTTGGTCAGGTCGCCCTAAGATTCACCTGCGCAAGCGCGTGAATTGATGAAACGCATAGGCTAAGTTGCGCAAGTCCCTTTCCGAACCCATGTATCGGGTCGGGAGAGAGAGAATACAGAGAATCACATCGGGCAGTCCGCCTTCGGGTGCGCTGCGATCCTAAGAAGGCGAGAGTTCCGTGAGCACCGAGACGAGCAAAGTCGTTGAACTTGTGAACGACAAAGAAAGCGTCATCATCCGTACAGAGATGGCTGCGATGGGCGTGAAAGCCCGCGCCGCCGCGCAGACGCTCGCCCGCACACCGACAAAACAAAAAGACGCAGGCCTTCTTTGCGCCGCCATGGTGATCCGCGCCAATGCCGGTGACATTCTTGAAGCCAATGCCAAAGACATGGTGGCGGCAAAAGCCAAAGGTCTCTCCGGCGCTTTGCTCGACCGTCTGCTGCTGGACGATGCACGCATCGAAGCCATGGCCAAAGGCATTGAAGCGGTGGCCGCCCTCGCCGATCCCGTGGGTTCCGTTATCACTGAATGGGACCGCCCCAACGGACTGCATATCGAGCGCCGCCGCACACCTTTGGGCACCATCGGCATCATCTATGAAAGCCGCCCCAATGTGACGGCGGACGCCGCAGCCCTTTGCCTCAAATCCGGCAATGCCGCAATCCTGCGCGGTGGCTCGGAAGCGCAACATTCAAACCGCGCGATCCATGACGCTCTGGTCGAAGGGTTCCTCGCCTCCAATCTGCCTGAAGCCTCCGTGCAACTCGTCACCACGACAAACCGCGCCGCGGTCGGTGAAATGTTGCAGGGCCTTGATGGTGCGATTGATGTCATCGTGCCCCGTGGCGGCAAAAGCCTTGTTGCGCGTGTGCAGGCCGACGCCCGCGTGCCCGTCTTCGCGCATCTGGAAGGCGTCTGCCATGTCTATGTGCATGGGGCCGCAGATCTCGCCATGGCGAAAGACATTGTCATCAATGCCAAGATGCGCCGCACCGGCGTTTGCGGGTCAGCGGAAACGCTCCTCGTCGATGAGGCCTGTGCCGCGACGCATTTGGCACCGCTCGTCAAAGCTTTGCTTGAGGCGGGCTGCGAAGTGCGCGGCGATGAAGCAACCCGCGCGGTGGATGCCCGCGTCGTCGCGGCAAACGAGATCGACTGGTCAACGGAATATCTCGACGCCATCATCGCGGTGCGCGTGGTGAAAGGTCTTGAAGCGGCAATCACCCATATCAGCACCTATGGCTCGCATCACACCGAAGCGATCGTCACCGCCGACCAAAAAGCCGCCGATACGTTCTTTGACGGTCTCGACAGTGCGATCCTGCTGCACAATGCCTCCACGCAATTTGCAGATGGCGGCGAGTTCGGCATGGGCGCTGAAATCGGCATTGCCACGGGCAAGTTTCACGCACGCGGTCCCGTTGGCGTTGAGCAGCTCACCAGTTTCAAATATGTCGTGCGCGGCTCCGGCCAGATCAGGCCGTAATTCATGGCTTCAAACGGACGTCCATTGCTGACGGCGGGACAGAGGGTCGGCCTTCTCGGCGGCTCGTTTAATCCCGCCCATGAAGGCCATCTCCATGTCGCGAGCGCCTGCCTCAAGGCGCTTCATCTCGACCGCATCTGGTTTCTGGTCTCACCGCAAAACCCGCTGAAGAGCGCAAACGGCATGGAACCGCTTGCGACACGCCTCGCCGAGACGCGCGCCCTCGTCGCGGCACAAGGCGACCGCCGCATCATCGTCACCGATATTGAAACACGGCTCGGAACAACGCGCACCATCGACACATTGCGCGCGCTGAGGCGCCAATACCCGCTGGTGAATTTTGTCTGGCTGATGGGGGCCGACAATATGGTGCAATTCACCTCATGGGCGAAATGGCGTGCGATTACCCAAACCGTGCCGATTGCGGTCTATCCGCGTCCCGGTTTCACGCTCAAAGCGCGGCTTTCGCCTGCCGCAATGGTCTTGCGCCCCGTCACCATCGAGCCTTGTGATGCGAGCCTTTTGCCGCATCTGGCCGCGCCCGCGCTGACATTTTTGCAGGGCCGCGAACATGCGGCCTCCGCGACGGCCATTCGCCGCGCACGCGACACAAAAGCGTAATGGCCATCCCTCATTGATGTTGAGGCTTTCGCGCTCTATTCTCTCAAAAAACGGGCAGGCCATCAGACCACCCGATCCCGCTTGAATACCCCAATCTCGCTTCAATAAAGGAATGCTCTCCTGAGCCCTAAACCCAAAACCGGCAAAGCCGCTGCCAAGTCCAAAACAGCCGCCAAGCCCAAAGCCAAATCAGCCCCCGCGAAATCTGCAAAGCCCGCTGCGAAGTCGAAGCCTGTTGCGAAGTCGAAGCCTGCTGCGAAAGCAAAGCCCGCTCCTTCCAAAGCAAAGCCAGCCGCGAAAGCAAAGCCCGCCGCCAGAGCTGCAAAGCCGGTGGCCAGGAAGCCGGTTGCCGGAAAGAAACCTGCGCCTGCTAAAAAGCCCGTTGCTGCTAAAAAGCCCGTTGCTGCGAAAAAGCCCGTTGCTGCTAAAAAGCCTGTGGCGACAAAGAAGCCTGCGCCCGCTAAATCCGCACCGAAGAAATCAGCACCGGTCAAGGCATCAGCAAGGCCCGCGGCTAAACCCGTTGCCAAGCCCAAAGGCAAAGCCGCGCCCAAGCCGGTCGCAAAAACAAAGCCTGCTGCGAAAGGCAAACCCGCGCCGAAATCCAAGTCTGCGCCGAAAGCCGCTGCAAAGCCTGCGGCCAAGCCGACATCAAAGCCCAAAGCCAGCAAGCCGAAAGCGGCACCCGCGCCTGTCGTCGCCGCACCGGCAGTCCCCGAGCTTCCCGCCGCCGTTATTGCCCGCCAGAAAGCCGACGCCGAAGCCCATGCCGCTTCCGTGAAGCACGTGCAGGCGATGCTGACCCTCATCATGTCGAGCCTTGATGATGACAAGGCCGAGGATGTGGTCGCGATCAATCTCGCAGGCAAGACGCCGATGGCCGATTACATGGTCGTCGCCTCGGGCCGCTCGACCCGTCACGTCAGCTCGATTGCCGACCATGTGATGCGCCGTCTCAAGGATGAAGGCTTCGGCCTTGCCCGTGTTGAAGGCATGACGCAGGGTGACTGGGTGCTGATTGATGCGGGCGACATTGTCGTCCATGTCTTCCGCCCCGAAGTGCGCGAATTCTATCGCCTCGAAAAAATGTGGGCGGCGGATATTCCCGAAGACAGCATCAGCGCGTAAAGCGACAAGCCATGCGACCCATTTATGCGAATTGACATTTGCGCCGTCGGGCGGTGGCGGGCAGGACCTGAAAAGACCCTGACCGACGACTACCTGACGCGCGCGGGTGCCGCCGGTCGCGGCATCGGCCTCACGAGTTTCAAACTCACCGAAGTCGAAGAAAAGCGCAGCCTGACGGGCGACGCATTAAAAACCGCCGAAGCCGCACTCCTCAAAGGTGTGATCGCGCGCGGGAGCCGCATTGTCATGCTGGACGAGCGCGGCACGCTTGAAGGCTCTGTCGCCTTCGCCAAACGCATCTCGACGTGGCGCGACGCGGGCACACAGGATCTCGCCTTTGTCATTGGTGGCGCCGACGGGTTGGACGCTACGTTTCGCAAGCAAGCCGATCACCTCATGGCTTTCGGCCCGATGACCTGGCCGCATATGCTGGTGCGTGTTCTTCTGTCGGAACAAATCTACCGTGCCGTTTCGATCATCACCGGCCACCCGTATCATCGGGTCTGATCTATTTCCGCACAAAAGGCCGCTGCGCCTCCGCTATCGCGGAAATTAACCACCACGGAATCGCTTTTACACGCGCTTGTTGCATGCTTGCGTATGCGCATGCATGGACAGGATTCACGCCTTCGACTAATTTCATCTGATGAGCGGACAGGGTTTTCAAACTGATCCGCGAGGCTTGGGACAGTCATTAAAAAATGAGCGGCAAGATCGGCGTCAAACCCCTGGTCCTGGTTCTTCTGGACGGATGGGGCATCCGCGCTGAGCATGAGGCAAATGCCCTCGCTCAGGCGCGCACACCTGTCTATGACCGGCTCGCGGGCACCTATCCGCATACGGTTTTGCAGGCTGCGGGCGCATCTGTGGGTCTGACGCCCGACAAGCCCGGCAATGTGCAGGCAGGCTATATGACGATGGGCGCAGGCGCGCCGGTCGAGCAGAACCTCATCCGCGTCAACCGCGCGTTGCAGGATGACGGCCCGCGTGGCCTTGCCCACAATCCCATCCTGCAAAAGCTCATTCAGCGTGTGCGCCCGCTCGGCGGCGCGGTGCATCTGATCGGCATGGTCTCGCCCGGCGGCATTGCCGGTCATCAGAACCATCTGGCTGTTCTGGCCGCGCGCCTGAGCCATGAAGGCGTGCAGGTCTATATTCACGGCATTATGGATGGTCTCGACGTTGCGCCCCAAAGCGGCATTATTTGTCTGGGCGAGCTGATCGACGATGTGGCCGGTGCCGAGCATGTGCACCTTGCCAGTGTTATGGGCCGCGCCCTCACCATTGACGAGACGGCAGACGCTGCAAGCCTTAAATCAGCCTGGAAGGCCATAGCCGACGCCAATGCACCGCGTACGGAATATCTTTCGACGCATCTTGACCAGGCTTACGGCAAAGGCCTGAACGACGACCGTATCCCGCCCGCCATCTCGCAGAAATATCGCGGCATCCGTCGCGATGATGCTGTGTTCCTTGTCAATCTGCGCCCCGATCTCGGCGCACAGATGATGCAGGACCTGATCGAATCTGAAACCGGCGCAATGCTCTCAAGCATCACCTCGCTGGTGCAGCTTGAAGGTGCGGGGCTTGATTGGGTCGAGCCGCTGTTTCCCCGCGTCACAAGCCATATGACATTTTCCGAAACACTGGCACGCGCCGGTCAGAGCCAATTGCTGCTCACCGAAACCATGGCGGAAAAAAACCTCTCGCTGTTCTGGCGCGGCGGTCAGAACCGCATTTTTGATAATGAGACTTTGGCGCTGGCTGAAACCCCGCTCAACAAACTCGAAAAGCGGCCTGATCTGTCAGCGGCTGATCTCACCATCGAAGCGATGAACACGATCAAAACCAATGACCGTGATTTCCTCCTCATCAATTTCGCCAATGTCGGTCTCATCGGCCGCACCGGCAATATGCGCGCGACCATTGAGGCGGCTGAAGCCATCGACAAATATCTCGGCAAGATTGCAGCGCAGGTTGAAAAGCGCGGCCTTACTATGGCCATCACCAGCGCCTATGGTCGCGGTGAAATGATGATCAATCCCGATACCGGCAAAATCTGGCGCGGCCCCACAAGCTCCAACATGCCCTTCACGCTTGTGGCACCGGGCCTGAACAAGGCACCGCACGGCACCTTGCGCTTTGGCACTGTGGCTGATGTCGCGCCGACGCTGCTTTCACTGATGGGCATTGAAGTGCCGGCCGGTATGACAGGCCGCTCGCTTCTCGTCAGCGACGGGGACGGACCGCAGGCGGAGCCCGTTTCTCAAACAAGCAGTGTCAACAGTGTTCCGGCCTGATCCGCGTTTGCCGCTGATGCTGCTGGCCTTGCTCGCACCGGCCCCTGATGCCCGCGCCGAAGTCACCGACCCGTCAAAGCTCGAAAGCCTCAAGCAAGAGGTGGACACGAGCCTTGAGCGCAAAAAAGAGCTGGAAGCCAAAGCGAGCAAAGTCGCCGAAGACGTCGCCGCCACACGCGCCAAGCTGATTGCAACGGCGGCCAAAGTGCAAAAGAGCGAAGCCGAAGTCTCGGCCTCCGAAGTGCGCCTGAACGAACTGAAAGCCAGCGAAGCCGAACTTCTCATCCGCCTCGAAGCGCGGCGCGCCCGCCTCTCGTCGCTTTTGGGGGCGCTGGCGCGGCTCGACGCCAACCCGCCGCCGGCGCTCGCCGTCGAACCCGATGATGCTTTGGGCGCGGTGCGCGGCGCGATCCTGCTTGGTGAAGCCGTGCCCGAACTCAAAGCCGAAGCGGCAGCCCTCAAGGCCCGCCTGATCCAGTTGCAGTCGCTGCGCGCGGCCATTCTCGCCGAACGCACCACGCTCAGTCAGGCCACCGCCTCGCTGGAGCGTGACAAAACGGCGCTTGAAAGCCTGCTCAATACCAAACTCGCGACGCAAAAAAAGCTCACGGCCGCCGCAACATCTGCCGAGACACGGGCAAAAGCTCTGGCGCAGGAAGCCACCGACCTCAATGATTTGATCGCGAAGCTCGAAAACAAAGCCTCAAGCCGCCTGCCCCAACAAAGGCCCGACCCGCAGGCCCCCAAACCCAAACCACCTGTTGAGATCGCCGAAAAGCCTGCCGAAAGACCGACCGAGCTTGCCATGCTCTCGCCGCCGTCCGAACCGTCTGTCATGCCCTCCTCGCGCCTCTTTTCGCAGGCCAAAGGTCTCATCCGCCTGCCCGCGACGGGGCTTTTGCTCTCAGGTTTCGGCTCATCCAACGGTGAGGGCGGGCGCACCGAAGGCATGACCATTGCGACGCGACCCGACGCCCAGGTCATCGCCCCCTTTGACGGCAAAGTGGCCTATGCCGGACCCTTCCGGCGTTATGGGCAACTTTTGATCCTGTCGGTCGGCGAGGGCTATCATGTGCTGCTGGCCGGGATGAGCGAAATTGATGCCTCTGTCGGCCAAACGGTGCTCGCAGGCGAGCCGTTGGGCCGTATGGGAGGTACTTCTTCATCTTCCTCTGATGAAATTGCAGAAAGCCGCCAGAATATCGCGACAGATGGAAGACCCTCCCTTTATATTGAGTTTCGCAAAGACAGCGACCCGATCGACCCCCGACCGTGGCTGAAGATGAGTGACACAAAGGCGCGTGGATAAATGAATAAGTCAGTGCTTGCCGGTTTTGTTGTTGGAACCATGATTTCGGCTTTTGCCGTTTTCGCCTTCCAGTCAGACAGTTTTGATACCACGGCCAATGCCTCCGATAGTGAGACCTATCGCCAGCTCAATCTCTTTGGCGATGTCTTTGAGCGCGTGCGCGCCGACTATGTCGAGCCGACCGAAGACGCCAAGCTCGTCGAAAACGCCATCAACGGGATGCTGACATCGCTTGATCCGCATTCAAGCTACATGAACCCCAAGAGTTTTCGCGACATGCAGGTGCAGACCCGCGGCGAATTCGGCGGCCTCGGCATTGAAGTGACAATGGAAAACGGCGTCATCAAAGTCGTGACACCGATTGACGACACGCCCGCAAGCCGTGCAGGCCTTCGCCCCAACGACTACATCACGCATATTGACGACAAGCAGATCCTCGGCATGACCTTGTCAGACGCCGTTGATCGCATGCGCGGTGCGGCCGATACACCAATCACGCTCACCGTTGTGCGCAAGGGTCTCGACGAACCCTTTGACGTCAAGCTCACACGCGCCATCATCACCATCAAGTCGGTGAAGTTTCACCGCGAAGGCGATATCGGTTACATCCGCATCACCTCCTTCAATGAGCAGACCAGCGATCTTCTTGAAGAAGCCATCGGCACATTGCAGAAGCAGATCGGGGCCTCGCGCGTCAAAGGCTACATTCTCGACATGCGCAACAATCCCGGCGGCCTTCTCGATCAGGCGATCAACGTCAGCGGTGACTTCATCGAAGAAGGTGAAATCGTCTCAACGCGCGGCCGTCATCCTGAAGACACGCAACGCCACAATGCGCGCGGCGGCGACCTCACCAAGGGCAAGCCTGTGATCGTCATGGTCAATGGCGGCTCGGCCTCGGCGTCTGAAATTGTTGCAGGCGCCTTGCAGGACCATCGCCGCGCCGTGATCCTCGGCACGCGCTCATTCGGCAAAGGCTCTGTCCAGACGATCATCCCGCTCGGTGCCGACGGCGCACTGCGTCTTACCACCGCGCGTTACTACACACCGTCTGGTCATTCCATTCAGGCCAAAGGCATCGAGCCCGACATTATTGTCGAACAGACGGACCCGACCTCCAAAGCCAAGAAGAAAATGCAGATCACCGGCGAAGCTGAATTGCCGGGACATCTTGCCGCCGAAAAAGGCAGCGCCGAAGTCGCTGGCTCAGACAGTTTCGTGCCCACTGACAAAAAAGATGACAAGCAACTCCTCTATGCCATCGACCTGCTGAACGGCGTGCGCAAAAACGCGGCCTTCAAAGGGGCTGTGATCACCGGAGCCAACTGAACGGCATGACGGATAAAGGCGCGCCGGAAAGATCATGCCGATTAGGATGTTGAACGATAAGGGCAATAAAAGGCGGGCACCAAGCATCCTGGTGCTCGCAGCCTCGTTCATCGCGCTCACCTATGGCGGCGTGTTGCTGTATCTCGCTTTTGTCGATGGCCGCTTTTCCGGCAAACCGGTTGTCGCAATTTCCATCGCGCCTGAAGTGGTCGCGGAAACTGAAAAGCCCGCCGAGACAGAAGCTGAAAAACTACTGCGCGAAAGCCAGACCGAAATACCTGCATCCGACGCGGCCGATGTTGCAGCAAGAGAAGACGCAGGTAACGCCGATAGCGACACACCGGGCGCGACACCGATCCCCGCTGACGCGCCGGGCCTGAGCCCCGAAGAACTGACACTGCTTGAAGCCGCCAAGAGCATCAAAGACAGCAGCAAGGGCGATGACGCCGACGACGCCCATAATGACGGCGTCAAAATTGTCGGCGCAGAGACGGTCTCATCCGGCGGGAATAAATCATCCGCACCGCCCGCACCTGTCGCAACACCACTCGCAGCCGTGCCCGACGCTGGTCTTATTGCCTCAAGCAATCAGGGTCCGCTCCCGGTCATCAGCAAGGACGGACGCAAAGCCTGGAAGGTCTATGCGCGTCCCCTGTCCGAAGACATTGGTAAAGGTCCGCGCGTTGCCCTCGTGGTCTCAGGCCTCGGCATTTCAGACAGCGCCACCGAACACGCGATCAAAACATTACCGCCAGAAGTCACACTCTCCTTCGCGCCCTATGGCAATAATTTACAAAACTGGATCAGACGCGCGCGCGATGCCGGTCATGAAGTGCTGCTCGAATTGCCGATGGAACCTTTCGGCTTTCCGCAAAATGATCCCGGCCCCTATACATTGCTGACAAGCCTGTCGGCCGCTGACAATGTCGCCCGTCTTGAATGGCTGCTCTCGCGCTTCACAGGCTATGCCGGCGTGATGAACTATCAGGGCGCGCGCTTCACATCGACACCCTCCGCGCTCTCGCCTGTACTGTCCGCCATCAAATCGCGCGGCCTCATGTATATCGACAATGGCGCATCCAATCGCAGCCTCGCGCCCAAAATCTCCGGCGAGATCGGCCTGCCCATGGCCGCGGGCACACGCAACATTGATCCGGTGCAAAGCGCCGCCGTCATTGATGAGAATTTTGCCGCACTCGAAAGCACGGCCAAAAAAGATAGCGTCGCCATCGGCGTCGCTTCAGGCTTTCCCGTTACAGTTGACGCAGTAGCCGAATGGGCGCAAACCCTGAAAGACAAAGGCCTTGTACTGGTACCCGTGAGTTCCGCTGCCCGCTGAAACAGTTCCGGATCGCGCCCATGTCGTCCCCCCCCAGAAAACTGATCGATCCCGCCAGCCTGCCGTATCGCCCTTGCGTCGGCGCTGTTCTCATCAACAAGGACGGTCTGGTCTTTGTCGGCAATCGCATCCAGATGTTTGATGTCGGTCCCAACACATGGCAAATGCCGCAAGGCGGCATCGATAAGGGTGAAGAACCGCAAGACGCTGCCTTGCGCGAATTACAGGAAGAAACCGGCGTCGCCCCCCATCTCGTCGATATTATCGGCGAGATCGACGACTGGCTGACCTACGACCTGCCGCCGGAACTCGTGGGCTACGCCTTAAAGGGTAAATATCGCGGCCAGAAACAACGCTGGTTCGCGCTGCGCTTCAACGGGGCCGACCACAACATTGACCTCGCCGCCGATGCGCATCAGGAATTCAGTGATTGGCGCTGGGAGCCGTTGAGTGAAATCGTAAACCTCATCGTTCCCTTCAAACGTCACATTTACGAACGGATCGCAAAAGATTTCGCCCCGCTCGCCAAACCGGCGAAGATCCGAATCACCTGAATGACACGTATAGCAACCTGATTGGAGGCCATTCAGCATCCGTTCATCTGCCACAATGCATTAATGGACATAATTCAGGACCCCGCCTTAAAATGAATTGGGCAATTGACCAATAAGAAGGCCGGAGTAAGCTTCTTTCATGAGCATGGTTATGACATCTACATGAATATTCTGCTCGCCGACGATCACCCTCTATTCACTGACGCCATTGAGCGCCAGTTGATAGCGGCTTATCCAAACGTGAAAGTGCTCGCAGTCGAAGACCTGCCAGCCGCCATCACTATCCTGTCTGATGGCACACAAACCGATCTTGCTGTTCTCGATTGGGATATGCCCGGCATGGAAGGGGCATCAAGCATCACCGATCTGCGGAACCGCTTCCCCGATCTGAAGCTCGTGATTCTTTCAGGCCGCATCAATGATGCGACCGTGCATGAAGTGCTGGGTTTGGGTGTCAAAGGCTTCATTCCGAAATCATCAACAGGCAATACAATTGTTGCTGCGCTCTCCGTTATTATGAGCGGCGGCACTTATCTGCCTGTCGAGACAGCTTTGAGCCAAGGCCGCAATGCGTGGGGCAATACGACCCGCCCTGTGGGCATACAAGCGCTTACTAAAGCGCTGACCGACCGCGAGGTCGAAATTCTGAAACTGCTGGCCGGTGGCGGTTCTAACAAAGAAATTGCGCGTCAATTGGGTCTGCAGGAAATCACGATCAAGATGCATGCAAGCCGCATCTTCGCAAAATTGCATGTGCGCAACCGCGTACAGGCCGTGAGTCATGCGCTGAAAGCCGGGTTACTCAACGAAGAGCATCTCTCGTCGTAAAATCAGATATTCGGAATTAAGTAATTCACAATATCGGCGGGTGCCGCATCTGCGCCCAAAGGCATCGCCGCCATATTTGCCATCAGCAATGCGGTTGCATCACTTGCCGCACAGGCATTGATCGCACCGACAACGAGCAGCAAATCCACATTAAACCGTTTGTTGAATATCGCGTGAAGCGCGACCGCATCCTCATGGCCAAACCCGCCACGCGGCAAACGCACCACCACAACATGACGCGCACGCGACGCCCGTTCCAAAATTCCCGTCGCCTCACTGATCGTGGCGACCTGTCGGGCAGGCCAATCCAGCAATCCCAAAAGCGTTGCCGTCGCCGCCCCCCATTGCACCAGCGGATCGACAATCACAACCTGCGGCGCGGATTCTTCGCTGTCGCTTGAGTTCAGAGTGTCCGGTACACGATCATTGACCGGCAGATAAGCGGTAAAGCAGGTCTCTTCCTGACGCGCGACACCGAGCGCCCCGCCGCGCCGCTCCACAATCGCCACTGCGAATGTGAGACCCAGACCCAAAGCTGTCTTGCGCCTGGAGCGCGTCACAAAAGGCTGAAAAGCCGACGCCGCATTCGCCTTCAGGGCTTCAATAAAGCCGCACCCATTGTCATAAACACGCAGCGCAATTGCGTTGCCCGCAGGCATCGTGCCGCGCATGAATGTCTGCGTATGAATTTCAGCCGCCATCTCGTCGGCACTTACCTCTTCCAGCGCCACACGAATATGCGCATGTGCACCATCCGATATGTCAGCAGCATCGCAGGCATTGCGCAAAAGAATAAAAAGCAGAATGGAAAATTCGCCCTGCGTCAGCGCGAGCGCCTTGCTCGATGTGATAGGTGTCAGCGAAAACGAAATCCGCGTGCCGATCAAATGCGTCGCAAGCCGCGTCACAGTTTCGCGCGCCGTTTCCATATCAAGCACAGGCGCATCATGATGATATGAACCGGGCAGCAGCGCCTGATTGACCACCACCTGCAACAGACGACCGGCCGCGGCAATGCGCCCGGCAATCGCATTCACCTGTTCGGCATCGTCAGCAACCGCAGGCAACACTTCCGACAGGCCCAAAATCGCACCGATATAATTATTGGCGTCATGAGCCAACCGCTCGGCATAAGCGACGACGGCATCAAAAGCCACGTCTTCACCGGATCGTGCGGACTCTTTCGTCTGTGTACTGTCGTTCGTCGTCAAATCATTCGTCATATCGCGGCTCATCCTTCAGGGCAACCAAAGCCCATTTACGCTTGAAGCCACCTTACAACAGTAACGCTCGCAAAAATCAGGCGCGCCAGCCCGCAATAATCGAGGAGATTTTTTCCGACAGGGGCATGACCTTTTGCTTGAATGCAAAGTCAGCATAGTCCCAGCGCGGTGTCGGCTTCAACGCCATGATATGCTGAAGCTGCATATCGGCATTGCTGAGCAAATATCCGGCTTTGTCGAGACGGGCCTGATCGTCCGGACCCACCTGATTGCGCATCGCGGCGAGTGTCGGCAGGCTGGAACGGAAGGAGGCATACTCGGCCATCAGTTGCGTCGGTGCCGCCTTGGCGCTGGAAGGCAAATACACATTGATGCTCGCGCGCAAAGCGCGCAAAGCGCTACGGACGTGAGCAAGCGAATCAACGCGCGTCGCAGCGCCCGTACGGTTCGACTGCACCACCGAGGCCAATGCGACATCAATCAGGGTCTCAGCTTCGGCAAGAGCCCGTTCCGTGTCATCGCGGTAAAGGCGCAAGCCCGGATAACGATTGGTGGTCAGAACAAGACCCACCAGCGTTGCCTGCTCGGCCTTGAGGGCCGCCACGGATTTGCGCATATCGCGCAGCTGCATAATGCGCGCGCCGTCCGTCCAGTCGCGACTGTCAATTTCGATCGCCATTTGCGCCGCATCGAGCCGCGCCATGGCGTCTTTCCACTCATCTTTAAAACCGGCGCTGCCGGTGATGAGATAACCGCGCAGCGCGACAAGACCCGCCTCATTGGCATCAGCAAAGCTGATAAGCATGCTGTCAAACTGCATTTTGTTCGGAGCCTGAACGGCCCCAACTTTGGGTTGGGCTGTGGGTTCGGGCAGTTTCGTGCCGATCCCGACATAAGCCGCTCCAAGGCTTGCATTGATCGGAGCCGGACGCAGGGAAACAACGGCAAGACCCGCCACCCAGACGAGGCCGACCATCGCAACGCTGAATTTGATCATACCGCGGCGTGAAATGCGTGAGGCGCGTTTGGGCTTTTTATCCGAGGCATGAAGCCTTGCCCGCAAGGAATCTTGCATGATACGCGCCGGGCTTGGGTGAAATCCCGGCGCAACAACCGCCTCGGACTTCGGGCGGGCCGCAAAGCTCAGACGAAACGGTGCTGCAAGAGCACGGAGCACCCGGACTGCCGATGAGCGCTTCTGCGTTTTATACGAACGTACAAAGGCTTGGCCGCTTGCCTCAAAGCCCTCAACACGCGGTGGCATCCCGCAACGGTCGCGCCAATAGTCTTCGCTATAGAATGTGTTTGCGGGGGACAGCATGAAAACACCGGACTGGGTTAAGCCACATACTCGTTTTGCCAGACCTGCCTTAACAAAAGCCGTATCAGGAGGCCTCACAAAAATTGTTAAATTGACAACGCACTCAGATCCCCACGCATCTTCACGACAGACCGCAAAATGTGTCCAAATTAGGTTCCCGAACGAATTATCTCAATAATGAGGGAGTGTCTCTAAAACCGGCGCGTTACGCCAAGGCTCATTCGCATAGGACGGTGGTGAACCGCGCCGCGAACGTATAGGCCTGTGGAAAAAGTATATAACAGGCAAAAGACTTTTAATATCTGAGCTGATTCGTCAAACCGTGCAACACTCATTTTCGAAAAACATGCTTAAGGTGGGTAAGACATGGCAAAAATCTTAGTGGTTGAGGATAATCCGGATCTGGGCGATCTGCTTTTGACGTTCATTGCGGCTGCGGGCCATCAGGTGACGCTCCGGGCGTCGAGCCTCGCCGCCCTCGACACACTGCAGGAACAAAGCTTCGATCTCGTCATCACCGACATGTTCATGCCCGACCGTGATGGTCTCGAAATCCTGCGCGAAGCCAAACGTCTCTATCCCGATACGCCGGTCCTTGCCATGTCAGGCGGCAGCCGCCTCTTCCCGACCTTTGATCCGCTCGCCTGCGCCCGCCAGTTCGGTGCCTTTGCGATCCTGCCCAAGCCCTTCCGCCGCTCCGAACTGATCAGCATGGTTGAAGCCGCTTTGGCCAGCGCCACCATCGCGCCGCCGCCTATGCCTTCTCACTCAATCATGCCGCGCGCTTCGATGCCCCAAGCGTCAATACCCCAGGCTTCAATACCTCTGCCCCTTTCCGTACCGCTCGACACAAAGCCACGCCAGAGCGCCTGATGAACACACTCCGCCGCTCCCTCCTCGTCTTTGCCCTCGCGCTCCTCGGCGCGGTTGCACTCGAATGGGCTGACGATACGCAGGTGATGGATCCTTTTGGCCTAAAGCGAGCGCAAGTCGCAGAAGATTATGACGTCAATCTCGGCGACTGCCTGCTCGGCCAAACTAATGCGAGCTGGCCCGCCTCCTACCGTGCGATTTGCGCTGATCTGGCGCGCGGCGGTGATGGCCCCTTAGAAACATCGCTCGAAGCCTCAGCGGCTTATGCCGACCTCGACGCACTCCAATCCATGCCCGAAGCGAAAACTCAGCCCAAAGAGCAGGTCGCAAAGGCATATCCGATGCCGGCTTTAGAAAGACCCGCTTCGCTAAAACTGATATCAACAAAACCCGCAGCCACCGTAAAACCCGTTACGCTCGAAGCTAAACTCGTCGCCGCACCTACCTGCATCATCGACGAACACGGCGCGACCACGCTGCAAAAAAAGGGCTCGCCCCGCATACTGCCGCCACAGCTTGCACGTCTTAAAGCCAATGGCATCGCCCAACCCGGCGTCGCGCTCGTCGTTGAAATCGCCTGCACAGTCGCAAGCCCCGTCGATGGAAAAGTCATGTATGCGGGCGATTTCAAAGGCTATCGCGGCATCGTCATCATCCGCATGAAATCCGGCCAGCAGCTCATTGTTGCAGGCCTTGACCGCATTGACGTCAAGCGCGGCACCCGCATCACGCGCGGCATGCATCTCGGTGCCACATCAAGCGAACTCGCACCGGCGCTCGCATCCGCCTACAACCCCGCGCATGACAACACGCTTTTATATTTTGATCTGCGCAATAAAAAGGGCGCGGGCGAGAAACTCAGCTGGCTGCCGCAAACGAGCTAACTCACGCCGCGCTCTGCCGTCTTCCGTCAGGCGACGCCTGACAAACGCCACGTCCGAAACCGCCAGAACATCCACACGCCCGACGCCAGCGCGCGCATCAAAAGCCCGTGCGGCTTCATGCCGATGGCTTTGCCCACCATCGCCACCAAACGATCCGTATGCTGACGGCGATAGAGTGAGAAAGCGCGTTTTTCATAGAGTTTAGCGTAGCGTGCGCGTTCATAAACCGCGCCGTCGCCCGCTTGCGTTGTGGCGGCGAAATAAGCGTATGACAGCTCATCATCATCGGCTTCCGACACACGACCCAAGGCAATGCGCGCACGCTCAAAGCGCGACGGCAGCACTTCGTTCAGATCCTTGAACTGCTCATAAAACAATTTGTAATGCCGGAACTCATCCGCCGCGATATTGGTGACAATCTGCTTCAACACCGGCTCATCGCAGGCATCTTTGATCGCCGTGTAATAGGACGACGTGCCGCTTTCGACGACACAGCGCGCCACCAACTCACCCGCCCGCGAGCCGCGCACGGACTGAACGGCGTCAACGGGAATGGAATAGCCTTCACGGAACCGCCTGAACGCCTCATCGAATTTGAATGTGGGGTCAGCCAATTCCGCCCAGCGCGCCAGCGCCGCCCCATGCTGGACTTCCTCATTCCCCCAGGTGGTAATCACGGACTTCACATCCGGTCGGTCAGCAAAGACATTGCAGAGGTAGGTTACATAATCCGGCGCGTTATATTCAACCAGCGCCGCCGCCTTCACAGCCGCAAGAATGCCTGCATCGACCTTGGAAGGCTCGAAGCTCTGCCAGTGAATATCGTCCAATGTCCAATGGGCGCGCATAGTCCGTCAGGTCTCGTCGTTAGGGCCGGTGGTCACAATTATTACAACAATCAGCGCCAAGGCAAACCATGCCAAAAGGTCGCCGCAGAGTTCGGGCACGAAAAAGGCGGCACCGTGTCGATGCCGCCTCATATTCCGTAAACAGCCTAAAGCTTTAGATAACCTGACGAAGCTGCTTCAGGTGATCAAGTCTTTCCTGCGCCGACTGACGGCTATCGTCCGATTTCGCGTCCGTCACATCATCCTGAGCGTTGGCGATTTCCTGATCGAGCTTGGCCGCATCAAGCTCAGCCAGCGGGATCGCTGTCTCGGCAAGAATGGTCAGACCCTTTTGCGTCACCTCGGCAAAGCCGCCACGCACGAAAATGCGCTGCTGAGCCTTGCCCGCATCATCGACATTGATGACGCCGGGACGCAGCGTCGCCATCACCGGCGCATGACCTGCAAGGACGCCAAAGTCGCCTTCCTTGCCGGGCACGGTCACCATATCGACGCTCTCCGAGAGGAGGAGGCGTTCGGGTGACACGAGTTCGAAATGCAGCTTATCAGCCATGGATCAGGGACCTTAGGTGTTAGGCAGCTTCTGCCGCAAGGCGTTCTGCCTTTTTGACAGCATCTTCAATAGTACCGACCATGTAGAAGGCCGCTTCCGGCAGATGGTCATATTCACCATCGCAGAGACCCTTGAAGCCTTTGATCGTGTCTTTGATATCGACGAGCACGCCCGGCGAACCTGTGAACACTTCGGCCACGAAGAAGGGCTGTGACAGGAAGCGCTCGATCTTACGGGCGCGTGTCACGACGAGCTTGTCTTCTTCCGACAGTTCATCCATGCCGAGAATGGCGATAATGTCCTGCAGCGACTTGTAGCGTTGCAGAATTTCCTGCACGCGACGCGCTGTGTCGTAATGTTCCTGACCCACAACGCGCGGCTCAAGAATACGGCTTGTCGAGTCGAGCGGATCCACGGCGGGGTAAATGCCCTTTTCCGAGATCGCACGGTTAAGCACGGTTGTCGCGTCCAAGTGAGCAAAGGAGGCGGCGGGCGCCGGGTCGGTCAAGTCGTCGGCGGGCACGTAAATGGCCTGCACCGAGGTGATCGATCCGTTCTTGGTGGTGGTGATGCGTTCCTGCAACTCACCCATTTCAGTGGCGAGTGTTGGCTGATAGCCCACGGCGGACGGGATACGTCCGAGAAGCGTCGACACTTCGGAACCGGCCTGCGTGAAGCGGAAGATGTTATCGACGAACAACAACACGTCCTGTTTTTCTTCGTCGCGGAAATGTTCAGCAACGGTCAGGGCCGAAAGCGCCACACGTTGACGCGCCCCAGGTGGTTCGTTCATCTGTCCGTAAATGAGTGCGGCCTTATCGATAACGCCGGATTCCTTCATTTCCAAATACAAATCGTTTCCTTCACGGGTACGTTCACCCACGCCGGCGAATACCGAGAAACCCCCGTGATGCAGACCGACGTTGTGAATGAGTTCCATGATGACGACGGTCTTGCCCACGCCGGC
>JAUSMV010000009.1 GCA_030645235.1 Parvibaculum sp.
CACTAGGGTCACCGGCCTCCATTTTTGCAACACGCGACTGGCGGGAGTTAAGCATTTTGGCTAGTTCAACTTGACTGAAATTGTTCTTCAGTCTTCTCTCTCGCAAGGAATGACTCAGCGCCAATTTCAACTCAATGTACGCAGCCTCATCGGGGGTGAGATTCAAAAACTCATCGGCGCTTCCTACTTTCCAACCTGTAGCTTCGAGCTTTGTTCGTTTACTGGTTTGCATCGTCATACATCCTGAATCTGGATTTGCAAATATTAATGATTGGTTTGGATGTCGATATTGAAGGTGAATATATGCCAGATGTGACATATATACAAATGCCGCCACCAGTAGACAGGCTGATAGTCTCTCCGGTTGGTCGTATTGGATTTGATGTACTACACTTGGGTTAAATTCCGGGCAGGATGCGAGGGCATTAGATATGCGCAAAATCGAACATATTGAGCAGCAAATCCGCGAGCTTTCGGCACGAGAATTCGCCGAGTTGCGGGATTGGGTGCTCGAGCAGGACTGGCAGGCCTGGGACGCCCAGATCGAATCCGATGGTCGCGCGGGGAAGTTGGATAAGGTGCTGGCAGAGGCGCAAGCCGATTATCACGCTGGTCGGTCGCGCGACTGCTCAAAGGATTGGACGCTTACAGTGTCCACGCCGACGAACTTGCTCTGCCTTCGCCTCCGGAGTACTCCTATGAAAGTAGAACTTGTGGCAAATCTTAAACGCCAAGCGACCAAAATCCTTGCCGATCTGCATGAGAGCAAAGAACCCATACTGATCACTGAGCATGGTCAGCCGTCGGCATATCTTGTTGATGCTCAGGAATACGAATTTATGCAGCGCAGGTTGGCGTTGCTGGAGGGATTGTCCAAGGGAGAAAGGGCGATTTTGGAAGGGAGAACGACCTCCCACACTCAAGCCAGGGAGCGGATGCAGAAGTGGCTGCAAGACGCGAGGTAGATATCGTTCTAATCCTTCACGTCATGCGAGAGGCGGCGGAGCAGCGCTTTCACGATCTCGTGTCGAATTACCAAATGAACGGCTTTGGAAAATTGGCAGTGGTCGTCAATTCCTGCGGAATGCTTATCGGATACTGTGGCATAGAAATGTGCGAAATCGACGGCAAATTCTGCGCGGGCTCGATTTCTCAGATGCTGCTATCGTTTTTCAGGGCGTCACATTTTCAGCATGAGGAAGGCAAATGAACGCGAACAAGCACGCCTCGCTTCGCTCTTTAAAATCTGATCTGGCTCGGGTTGACGCTCACACATTGGAGGCGGATGAGCTGGAAGAACTTCCAGAGCTTACCGAAGAGATGTTAGCTCGTGCGACGGTTAATAAAGGCGGCAGGCCTGTATCAAAAAATCCGCGTAAATTGATTTCCATCCGTTTGCCTGAAGAGGTGATCGAACGCTGGAAAGCTACTGGGGCTGGCTGGCAAACACGGATGGCGGAAAGGTTGAGCGAAATTCGATAGGAACAATTGTCTTTATCAACAAAACCATCGAAACCTCCTTAACCCGGAAAACCCCCTCCCCGGAATTTTCCCCCACCCCCAGCGGTCTTGTTCGCGACCCACAGTGCTCTCGTCGTGCTTCATCCTGGCATGGATTGCACGACGTCATATTCAACTGATATTGTTGCGGCCTGTTCGCGTGCCGCGCGTGCTTCTGAGGA
>JAUSMV010000013.1 GCA_030645235.1 Parvibaculum sp.
ATTGATAACTTAAGCAACATACTACTTTGCGAAAATTCCGCCCTGGATGTCGCCTACATCTCCAAACAGTTGCAGGCCGACGGGTACACGCAGATCAGAATCGTTAGTGACCCGTGGCAGGTCATGCCGTTGCTCGAGAAAGAGTCTTTCGATCTCCTGCTCCTTGACACCGAAATGTCCTACGTCGACGGACTGGAGCTCACACGCCAGATTCGCCAGAGGTTTTCGGAAGCAGAGCTTCCGATTCTGGTCACTACAGCAATGCCGACCGGGAAAACGAGAAATTTGACGCAGTATGCAGGTGGCAACGATTACTTGGGGATGCGGGTCGACCAGCACGAGGCTTCTCTGCAGGTCAAGAACTTGATCACGATCCGGAACCTCTACAAGTCGCGATTGGCGATTGAAAGCAGTCTTGAGCGCGAGGTGGCGGCGCGCACCACCAAACTTGATATGTTGATCGAAAACGGGCTCATGATGTCGATGGAGCGCGATCGCTCAAAGCTTTTGCAGCACATTCTTGTCGAAGGGCAACGGCTCCTGCATTGCGACGGAGCGACGATGTATCTCGTGACTGAGCAAAAGACGCTGCGTTTCGCCCTTCGGACCAAGGATGATTCACTGCCGTCCATTGAAATCCCCTTGTACGATGAGGAAACGGGCAATCCGAATGAAAGATACGTTTCTACCTACGTAGCCGCCCATAACAAGCCGATTTTGATTGACGACGTGTATCAGGAGACTCGTTTTGACTTGAGCGGCACCCGTCGCTTCGATGCGGACAGCCATTACCTGACCGTATCGATGCTCACGGTACCGATGGCGCCTCGCAACGGAGAAGTCATTGGGGTTCTCCAGTTCATGAATGCGCTGGAACCTGGGACTGGCGCCATCGTGCCGTTTTCTACCGATATGCTTGTCCTGGTCAAAGCGCTGGCCGGACAGGCGGCGGTCGCACTTGACAATCTGCAACTTGTCGAGGCGCAGAAGGCCTTGGTGGACAACATGATTCAGGTGATTGCCACGGCCATTGATGCCAAGAGCCCGTATACCGGGCGCCACTGTAGTCGGGTTCCGGAGCTGGCAGTGATGCTGGCTGAAACGGTCAGCGAGACTGTTTCGGGTCCCCTGGCTGACTTTCGCTTTAATTCCGAGGACGAGTGGCGAGAGTTCAGGATCGGCGCATGGCTGCATGATTGTGGCAAGGTGACGACGCCGGAGTACGTTATAGATAAGGCGACCAAGCTGGAAACGATCCACAACCGGATCCATGAAGTCCGGATGAGATTCGAGGTTCTACTGCGTGATGCCGAAATCGAACGTCTGACAGCTTTGAGCAATGGAGAGAACCCAGAGGCAGTGAAGGTCCGCCACGAGACCAGCAAAGCCCGGTTGCTTGACGACTTCGCCTTTATTGCGGAATGCAATATTGGCACTGAAACGATGACCGACGATCGTATCGAGCGTCTCAACCGGATCGCGGGAACAACATGGTTGCGTCACTTTGATGATCGTTTGGGATTGTCAGATGCGGACACGGCGCGATGCCAGTCGGAACCGGCGTCGTGTCTCCCTGCGGTGGAGAAATTGTTAGCCAACAAGCCGCGCCATCTGATTGCCCGCGAGAAGTCCGAATTGCCGGACTCCCGCTTCGGTTTCAAGATGGACGTGCCTGCCCACCTCTACAACCACGGCGAAATCTACAACCTCTGCATTCGTCGCGGCACCCTCACGGAGGAAGAGCGTTACAAGATCAATGAGCATATGGTCTTCACCATCATGATGTTGGAGCAGATGCATTTCCCCAAGTCGCTCAAACGCGTGCCGGAATATGCCGGCACCCACCACGAGGGCTTGAACGGTCGTGGCTACCCGCGCCGGCTGAGCGCCAAGGATCTTTCCATCCCGGCACGCATCATGGCAATTGCAGACGTATTCGAAGCGCTGACAGCCCCTGACCGGCCTTACAAGAAGCCGAACAAAGTATCGGAAGCAGTGAAGATTCTTTATGGATTGAAAAAGAGCCGGCATATTGACGCCGACATATTTGACCTGTTCCTGACCTCTGGCTTATATCTCCGCTACGCGGAAAAATATCTGAAACCCGAGCAGATTGACTCAGTGGACCTGTTGTCCTACATTGGCACGGTTTCCGCATGATCGGCGTGCATCTCCTGAATCTGACCAAACCGCCGTTCAAGGTTATTGCACATCAGTCGGCCGAGTCTGCGGCCACCGATATGCTATTGACTTTTTCTGCGATCCGAACTTTGCCAGACAAAGTCAGCCGAAGCTTCGAAGCTGTTGCGCGTTGCACGGGCGTCTCGGCGCGAACACCGCTCATTGTTGCGGGGCGCCGCTTGTCCAAGGCGATGGATAACGGTGTAGGCGCCGGACAGGGCAATGCTTACCATAACGCCCAGCATTTCTGCGAAGTCATGCTGGGGGCCTACTTTCTCTCCCTGCTATCGGATCTGGATACAAAATCCCGGCTGGAGGTCGTGCTGGCGGCCCTGGTCCATGACTTTCAACACGATGGCAAGGGTAACGGCCACATCCCCTTCCGCCTGGAGCGCATAGCGGTCGATAAATCAACACCATATCTGGTGGCCGCCCGCGTGCCCGAACTCCAGCGAGGGCATGTTGCCGCGCTGGTTCTGGCGACAGAAATGGGCAGCGGCCTGGCGATCACGCATGCATCCCATGCCCATCACGTTGGGGGCACTGCGCGGCCGGAGGTCCACGGGTCGGCACCCGAGCTGGCGGGACTTGCCACAAATTTCACGCTCGCTCGGCAAGCGCTGATTGTTTGTGAAGCAGATGTGCTGCCTTCTGTTGGCTTGACCGTTGAGCACTCGTTACGACTTCAGGACGGTCTGGCCACCGAGTGGGGTGTGACGCTCGGAGCGCAAGACAAGTTCCGATTCATAGCTGAAACCTTTCCTGGGTTGATCATGGGGGTCTTCTTCCAGCCGAACGTTGAGCGACTTCGTCAATTTCTGCTCCAGCGTACAAAAAATGCTGCTGCTGCGTAGTCTGGCCCGGATGAGGCTTGGCTTGCTGGTGCCCGTGGTGGCCATCCTGGCGGCTGCCCTGGCTTATCTTTGGGACCCTTTGCCGCTGAAAATGCTGCGCAATGCAACGTTTGACCAGTTTCAGCGCTGGCACCCCCGGGATTACAAGCCAGTGCCCGTTCGGATCATTGACATCGACGACGAAAGCCTCCGGCGGATGGGGCAATGGCCGTGGCCTCGAACCCGGGTTGCCGAACTGATTGCCAGATTGCAGGACGCGCAGGCGGCGGTCATCGCCTTTGACGTCATCTTCGCCGAGCCCGACCGCACGTCTCCCAAGGCGATGCTGGACCTGTGGCAGGCATCGCCGTCGGTCCGCCGGCAGATGGTTCGTTTGCCCGACCACGATGATGTGCTTAGTCAGACGATTCGCCGCGGTAACGTGGTACTTGGTTTTGGCATCGAGCAGGAAAGTGCGCAACGTGTGGTACCGGACATCAAGGCGCGCTACGTGGTGACAGGAGAAGCGCCGCAGCCTTATGTGCACCAATTCTCCAGTGCCGTTACCTCACTGCCACTACTGGGGGCCGCAGCGGCGGGCAACGGGGCGATTGCATTTTTTCCGGATACGGACGGTGTGGTCAGAAAAGTCCCGCTCCTGGTCCGGCTAGGGGACACGCTGTTGCCTTCGCTTTCTGCTGAGGCTCTGCGTGTCGCCCAGGACGCTCGCAATTACACAACCCGAACCGTCCCCGACAAAGGGGTCGGTTTGGCCGACATTCGTATCGGCAATCTGCTTGTGCCCACGACCCCTGAGGGCGAAGTCTGGATCAATTACACCAAGCCGGTAGCAACTCGCTATATACCAGCCTGGAAAGTATTCGCCAAAGAGGTGTCGGCCAAAGAATTAGCGGGCAATATTCTACTGATCGGCACCTCGGCCCAAGGCTTGATGGATCTCCGTTTCAGCCCACTGGGAGGGGTCATGCCGGGTGTCGAGGTGCATGCCCAGATGCTCGAACAGGTTTTGAGCGGCGGTGGGCTTAACCGCCCCTCGTGGGCCGGCGCCATCGAAACGCTGGTCATTGTCTGCGGTGGGCTGCTGGTGGGCAGTGTCGCCGTCGGCGCTGGCGCGATGCTTTCCTTGTCAGTATTTACGGTCCTGCTGATCGTGCTATGGGCAAGCACCTGGCAAGCCTTTGTCGCAGGGGGACTGCTTATTGATGCGACCAACCCAAGCTTAGCTCTTATTGCCACTTTCGTTTTCTCAAGCATCGTGCGTCATCTGTCGAGCGAACGGCGTCAGCGCTGGATTCGACAAGCCTTCTCGCGCTACGTTTCACCCAATCTGGTGACCCATCTGATTGAGCATCCTGACGCCCTCGAATTGGGCGGGCGGCGCCAGCAGTGCAGCTTCGTATTTACCGACCTGGCCGGTTTTACGACGCTGATGGAGGGCATGGATCCCGGCGCGGCGGTAGCCCTGCTGAATGACTATCTGGATCGCATGATCGCAATCGCTTTTTCCCATCAAGGCACGCTCGACCGCATCGTGGGTGACGCCGTGGCCATCATGTTTTCGGCACCCGTGCCCCAAGCTGACCATCAGCGGCGAGCCCTGGCGTGCGCATTGGACATGCACCGTTTTGCGACGCAATATGCGAACGAACTCAATGCGCGGGGAATCGCGTTCGGGCAGACGCGTATCGGGATTCACACGGGAGAAGTTATCGTCGGAAACTTCGGCGGCAGCACGATTTTTGATTACCGTGCCCTTGGCGACCCGGTGAATACCGCCTCCCGTCTTGAAGGTGCGAACAAGCACCTCGGCACGCTCGTGTGTGTTTCCGAGGCTACCCTGGACGGTTGCCCCGACTGGCCGGCCCGGCCTGTCGGCCGAGTCCTCCTGAAAGGAAAATCGCAAGCACTCGCGGTGTTCGAGCCACTTGATCCTTTGACTGTCAGTGGTTCCGATCTGGACTACCAACACGCCTTTGATCAATTGCGCGCCGAATTGCCAGACGCCAGGCAAACATTCGAGAAACTTGCCGCTCAACGCCCCAACGATCCGCTCGTTGCCCTGCACCTGGAGCGTTTGCGCACCGGAAAGACGGGCGACCTGATCGTCCTGGCGGAAAAATAAAAGTTAGCGCACCGTGACCTCAGCCCTGCGATTACGCGGTTCAGCCGTGTTGTCGGGTGTTGGTTGCAGCAGGTTTTTCTCACCATGAGAGCCGACGCTAACCCTGTCGCCGATTTTGGTGGTACCGATCCGTTCCGCAACAAGACGGGCGCGCATCAGCCCTAAAGCCAGGTTCTCGTCGTCGCTGCCGACAGTATCCGTATGACCGA
This sequence comes from Parvibaculum sp., assembly GCA_030645235.1. GTDB lineage: Bacteria > Pseudomonadota > Alphaproteobacteria > Parvibaculales > Parvibaculaceae > Parvibaculum. The sequence goes on from JAUSMV010000013.1 coordinate 5,367, forward strand.
TGATGGAGATGTCTGGCGCCGGACGATTGTTGACTTCCTCAAGAATTTTGGGGATATCGGCTTTGGATTCCGGGGTCAGTCTTGTGTCGCCCGTTTCGAAGTACAGCAGGAAAATGGACGGTTTCTTTGGACGAGCCGCCATCGCGGCTCCAAAGTCCTTCGCGATCTTGTCTTCGCTGACGATAAACGTTTTGCCAGTGGGGCCGCCAATTGCCGCGCCCTCGTGATGCTTTTCAAGAAGTGTCGCTCCTCCGCGCCCAGACACAAGCACCTTGCCGGTTGTCCCGTCATCATTGGAGAGAAGCACGACGTAGGACCGGTTGGCGCAGCCCGCCAATCCCAGAACGATCATCGCCAACGAAGCCCTGCGCAGCGCATAGCCCATTACTTTACGCAACTCCATAGATGGACGCTTACTGTTCCGCTTCGACTTTAGTCAGAAAATGGGTGCCTCTGACGCCAATAGTTCCCGTTGGTGTTTTTAGGGAAATGGCTTCCGGCTTCAGCTTGGCGATGATCCCGGAGACATAGTTCAGTGAGCCTTTGGTCATGCTGGCGCTGAGCTTCAAGTCGCCCTTGCCAGGCGCAAACAGATATTCGTCGACGGTAATTTCGGTATCTGGACCCAGCGACATGATGGTGTTGTCCTTGAAGGTCACCCCCATGCTTCCCGCTTTGCCGGTCTTCAACACATTGCCGATTTGCACCGGAGTGGCAGGCTCGGCTTTTATTGCTTTGCCTCCAACCACTATTGCCGCATCGCCTTGGACAGTCTTGACATAGCCAATAACCGCGTCTTGTGCAAAGGAGGTACCACCTGCCACAAAAAAAGCTGTGGCCAAGAAAAACAACCGTACCTTAAACATGATCGAGTCTCCCAGGGTGGACAAATTGTCCAAGTGAAAATGTAACCCTGCCTGGGCTGAATTCACCAAGTGATAACCCTGACTGGTCCGAATTCTTTAAGAACCCACGGTCTGGGACCAGGTTCATCAACTTCGCCGGGAGCCGGCGGAGGTTCTGGGGCGCAACAGACCTGAACTGACGCAGTTGCTTCCTGATGGCAGCCCCTATCTGGGTCAGCCAGCCGTTCAGGGCGCAGCGAGCGGCAGCAGATGCCTGGTCTCGTCTGCGTCCAGCGCTTCGATCCAGGTCATTTGTTTTTCCAGCACGGCCAGGGTGGCTTCCGACGCGTCACTGCCTCTTTTCAGACGTTCGATGATGCGTTCGCGCAATTGTGCTGGCGTGGCCTGCGGCGCCAGGATGAAGAATTCCACGCCCGCATCAAACGCCAGCGCCTGGAAGGCGGCCCGTTCCTCGCGCCTCAGAAACGCCGCATCAACGATGGTGGACCAGCCGGCCGCCAGCTGTTGCCGGGCCAGGTCCAGCAAGCGGCGGTAGGTGAGTTGGCGGGCGTCCGCCTGGTAAATGCCACTGTCCACCGCCGAGTCGCTTCTATCCTGCGGCGCCAGCCCGAACAGGCGTTTGCGCTCCACATCCGAGCGCAGGCGCAGCGTCGTGGCACTCGTGTCGTCCAACAGCAGCCGGGTGGAGGCCACGGTCTTGCCGCAGCCGGACAGGCCATGGGTGATGATGAGACGGGGCCGTGGCGGCGAGGTGATTCCTTCGGCCAGGGCCAAGTAAGCCTGTGCCTCGCGCTTGTCACCCTGGTCCTGATCAGCCCGGATCGCCGCCACCTTGGCCCGCACCAGCGCGCGATAGGCGGCATAAAAGCGCAGCAGCGGCACGGCTTCAAAATCGCCGCCGCAGCTTAAGTATTCATTGAGAAACCAGCAGGCCAGTCCCGGCTGGCGGTGAACCAGCAGGTCAACGTAGGTGAAGGTGATTTCGCTGGCGACGTCAATCCAGCGGAAGACCTCATTGAATTCAATGCAATCGAACAGCGTCACACGCCCGTCGATCAGGGCG
>JAUSMV010000020.1 GCA_030645235.1 Parvibaculum sp.
CAGGGGCCTGAAGAATGTCCGCTCGTAGCTCAAAAAGCACCGGGTCTCCTTCGCAAACTTAAACGCGACTTGGCACTCGGGATCTTCAAGAGACTTGATTCGATACTGCTCATACGCCGCAAGCGACTCGAATGAGAACGAGCCGAGAGCTATGTTGCTGGCTCCTTCCGAAGGCAGCAGGTAGCCATGATGAATGCCACCAAACTTTTGGATGAGTGGCAGCCACATCCGGCAGTACTGTTCGAACTCGGGTAGCTTCGTTGAATCGACTACGTACTTCAAGTGACAGGTAATCATGGTGCCGTACTCTCTGATCAGAAATTATGAACTACACCGTTGCCGTTTCTGGCCGGACCACCTTACGCCTGAATAACCGGTGCGCTATAGCGCAGTCGGCGCCGCAGTCGCGTAGCTCATTGACTTGTAAGGCGCCGCGTTAAATTCTGGCTCTTAGAACATTTATGCCAAGACCTATATATACAGCGCCACATAACCGACCTAACCAGCCTTGAATGATATTATTTTTAAGAATCATGGATGAAAACGACGAAGAAAAAAACGCAACAATTAGGCACCATGCCGTACCACCCACTACAAAAATACCGCCAAGAATAATTAAACCAATGCTGGCTTCGCTTGAACTCACAAACTGGGGAAGGAAGGCGATAAAAAATAATGCTACTTTTGGATTCAGTACATTGGTAATAACACCTTGAGAATATATTTTGGATAGTTTCGCGTGTTCTATCCTCCAGACTTCATTTTTTTCTCGCTTGGATAAAAGTGCAGTGACACCAAGATAAATCAAATACAACCCGCCCGTTATTTTAACTACCAGGAATAAAATTGGTGAAGTTAAGACAATTATAGAAATCCCTGCTGTTGCTAGAGCCGCATGAATCAGGCCGCCAGTGCCGATACCTAACGCTGATACTATACCGGCTAATCTGCCTTGGCCGACACTTCTCGCTATTATGTAGATAGTGTCTTGCCCTGGGGTGACCCAAAGGAGAAAACTCGCCGTTAGAAATAGCCAATAATTTTCCATTTGTATATTTTCCCTCGCTGAACTTTCACCTAACGCTCCTGATCAGGAGTTAAGGAATTATGGCGTGTCTTTGGTCGCCCAGTATCGCTCGTCATGCACTACAGACCACCCGCCAGATCAATGAAACCGCCTGTAACATATGATGACTTTTCCGTCGAAAGCCAAAGTATTGCCTCTGCAACTTCTTCAGGCATACCTCCTCTTTGAAGAGGGATTTTTGACTTGAGCCTATCGACACGGCCAGGCTCACCACCTGATGCATGCATTTCTGTATATATGAGACCAGGGCGAACTGCATTGACGCGAATTCCTTCTGCTGCAACTTCCAATGCCAATCCTCTCGTTAATGTATCAACAGCACCCTTGGAAGAAGCGTAGTCGATATACTCACCAGGAGATCCGCTTTTGGAAGCGCCGGAAGACACATTCACAATGGCTCCGCCAGCACCACCGTTCTTGGTCGACATGCGATTAACAGCTTCTTTACAGCAAAGAAAGCAGCTCATTACATTTTTCCGTAACACCTCATTAAAGCGATCCTCAGTAATGTCTACCAACCGAGACTGTGCCATCAATATTGCAGCGTTGTTTACCAATACAGAGAGAGTCCCCAGTTCTTTGTCGACAGTGTTGAATAAACTTGCAACTTCACTGCCGATCGAAACATCTGCCCTAACTGCGATACAGCGCCTGCCAAAATCAAGTATTTCGCTTCGGACCTTCTGGGCTGCTTCGTCATTTCGTAAATAATTAATACAAACATCGTATCCATTTCTTGCGAACAACCTTGCAGTATCCGCCCCGATACCTCTGCTTCCACCAGTAACAACGACAATTTTGTTGGTAACCAATTACTTCTCCTTTTGCATAACGCTGCCGCCAAATGCGTACTGATGCACTTGATTATTGCTCGCTACCACGGAATTACTCCTACATTTGGTTGAGAAAATTGTATGCCATCTACTTGTCGTTGTGCGCTCACCCAACTTTCGATTTCTGCAGCAGTTTCAGCGGCCGAACTGGTTGCACCAGATGCCGCGCTTTCACTGACAAATTGCCCCGGGTGTATAGCAAAAACCGCTATGCCTTTAGGGCCAAATTCCTCAGCCAAGCACACCGATAACATGTTCTGGGCTGCTTTAGCTATTCGGTAAGTATATGAGTAGCCTTTTCCAGCAAATTCACCTGCGGCGGATTTGGTTAAGGAGGCTAAGCGGGACGAGATATTAACGATGGTCGGCTCCGAGGAGCGCATTAGGAAGGGCACTGCAGCTCGGGTTACTCTTAACGCGCCAACAACATGAACATTGAACAATTCTTGGGTCTCTGTCGATGAGGTATTTTCCAGCCCGGAAGAGCGGCCTGATATGCCAGCATTATTAATGAGCAGGTCTAACTTGCCCGCACCAGCCAGCGCACGTTTTACTGAATCCTCGACATCTGAAGAGCAGACATCTGACACTATTGGATAGCACCGTCCATTAGGCGCTTTCGTCTTCATGTCATGCGCAACGCTCGCGTCGCGGACTAATGGAAACACTATCCAACCCATTGCCAAATAGTGATCAAATAGAGCTTTACCCAGCCCTTTCGAGGCACCTGTTATAAGAACTGATTTCATTGAAGCCTCTGACACCCTTCAACAACGACGCGAACGAAGTCAGTGTCCGTTTGCTCGAAATTGCCATGAGCTGCTTTCACGGGCGCACTAACTTGATCTGCAGTTCATATCCAACCGCATGGGCATACTTTTGTAGCGTAGCCAGCGGTAGTGCTTTTGATTTTAATTCACTATGGTTCATTTTTTACCTCACTCAAGCGTTGTTGAGCTTTGCGCAATTCTTTGGTGGCATGGTCAAAATCACTGTCCAGTAGATCCGACTGGGCAATCCGGACTGCATTGAATTCATCGTACTGGGCCTCAGCAAAAGCCTTGGCCAAGTCATGAGAGATTTTCCCGGCATGGTTAAGGATGTCGCGGTCGTTAATGGTCAAAAATCCATGCAGTTTGGCAATCCAATCGGCCATGTACATAGGTGCGCGACGCATTGCCTGACCTTCGGCGAATATCAGATATTGCTCCACCAGGTTATTGAGCGCAGCCAGTTCATCAGCGCTCAGGTAATTCTTGGCAATGCCCACATCGGCCTTGCGTACCTTTTCCGCCCGCCAGCTGGTCAGCCCCATATTGGGCAGACATTTATCGGCGCGGGTATGGATGATCTCTGCTGCCGTCTGCCCGGTGATGGCCCAATGCATCTTGTTTTGCACGGTCTGAAAAAAGGCAATGCTCTCGGGCTGAGTGGGGTCGTAATCGACACTGGTGGCATAGATGTCGGTGATTTTTTGATAGAAACGCCGCTCGCTTGTGCGGATATCCTGAATGCGCCGCGTCAGCTCTTCAAAATAATCGAATGGCTGGTCCGGGCTTTTCAGGCGATCATCATCCAGCAAAAACCCTTTCACAATATATTCGCGCAGATGCTGAGTGGCCCACTGGCGAAAGCGAGTCGCTACAGCACTTTTGATGCGATAACCGATGGAAAGAATCATATCAAGGTTATAAAAGGGTAACGCACGGGTCACTTGACGATTGCCCTCAATCCGAACCTGTCGGAATTCCCGACAGGTTGCCGACTCAAGCAACTCACCCTCCGCGTACACATTGCCGATATGCTCCACAACATTGGAGCGCGAGGTTTGAAATAACGCCGCCATTTGCTGCTGAGACAGCCAGACAGTTTCCTCCACAAAGCGCACATCCAGCTTGGTTTGGCCATCCTCGGTTTGGTAGATAATAAACTGCGATGCGTTGCCATCCGTCATAACGCTGTGCTCCGACAATAGCCCAACAGTATCCGCAGGTCGCGCACAAGCCAGAATTCGATGCCTTCGGCGTCAGCGCGTTTTACCACGGCTTCGAGGTTACGTTGCAGGGTTTGCAGTTGTTTATCCATGCTCAAGTCCTTTTGCTTTTCAAACTCTGTACACGCTGTGTAGTGGGTGTCAACTGAACCGGGGAAATCCTCATTACGGGGATATCCGGCAAGTTTTTGGCAACCTGCAAGTAATCGTTGTACATCTCAAGAACCTTCACCACAACGGGGAGAGGTTCTGTCCAGATTTCCGGAAGATCAGCCTCGCCGTCAGAAAATATTGGAAAGGCCAGCTTCTCCGAGGGAGGGCAGAACTCCGCGTTTACCCCCGGCTTATTGCCACGCGCATCAATGCGGTACCAACCATAGGGCTCCAAGAAAACCGCATTAAGTCCATGCAAGCAGAATGCAGGAGCATCATGGGCGATCCTTTGATAGCACAGACCTGCGGGTATCTGGTTTGCGCGCAATAGCGCAGCGAGCAGATGACTCTTGGCATAACAATATCCGGTTCCATACTTCAGAACATCCGAAGCCCTGCAAGTAACTGGGTTTAATTGGAAATCCCAGCTATGCTTTATCTCATCCCGCACGAACTCAAAGCATGCCTTTGCAACCAATACGGGATCGTCTGAGCCGCGCGACAACTCCTTTGCCTTGTTCACCACTTCTGGGTGATCAGAATCGACGTAATCGCTTGGTTTCAAGAATTCAATCATAGCTTTGACTTCGAATAGCAGCTTCGCGCCGTATAACTAAGCGTCAGCCGTAAAGCATTGAAAATTTTTCAGCCAAGAATGAGTAAAAGTCTTCATCCGTCGCGAATGTAAACTTCTCACCATTGAATTGCAGAGTAATTTTTCCGGTCCAAATGCTACGCCGAGCCATACCTCCGATAAGATTCACAAATTCAGAAGCGTCTAAATCGCTGAAGTAATGCTCAGACCGTTTGACTAGACGCCGATATAGACTCTTTCCTCTAATCCGCTTTTCTATCCCAGGGAACTTCTTCTCTACCATTCGCTGGACTTGCAGATAATCCACACTTCTTCCCATCACATTTACTATCTCATTTAAGTAAAGGGCAATATGAATTTCACCAGCCAATATCAGTTTCTCCGCAAAACGAGAAATTTCTACATTTTTACCGAAGTAACGTGCCAAATACTCACTTCTAATTTTCTGAGCTATCTCCCGATAGTTCTGATACTCCTGACTTTCTGAAAGTTGGAGCTTAAAGGCAAAAGCAAGTCTCCATGAAATCCTTCCGAGGTATTCGTACTCATCTTGCAGTTCTGGGAAAAAACAGACGGCTATGGACCAACTCTTTTCAAGTGGATCTGTTTCAAAAGGTCTTGTTTGATCAAATGCCGCCGAGTTCGCATTATGTTCCTCTGAAATTCGGCCCCTATCATATTCACTTTTTCTAATAGGATCTGAGAGTACTGAGTAAGCCTCATTGATTTCTTTTGTTTTTTCCTGTGCTGATGCAGCAGAATTTCTATCTGGATGATAGATGCTTATTAAAGCACGGTAGGCGGCTTTAATTACTACCGCTTCGGCAGTCGGAATAACACCCAAAACTTGGTAATAATCAATCATTGTAGTTGCACCCTATGCTGCTTAATGCCCATTGGAAGCCGATAACCGGAACACTGTGCAGACGCTCAATCTTGCCTAGTCATTTTCATTTGATTGATATTCAGTAAATCGCTTCATTTGGAGTGACTCAGTACCAGTTAATTGCAGATAATTGGTAATTGCTCGATCGATTGCATCGTAAGCTTCGCCTTTTGCATGAAAGGTAAGTTCTGGTTTATTCGGATAATAGTGTTTAAGCCAATTTCTTATTAATATGAAGTCATTCCATATCGCCCTCTCGGATTCCTTTTCACCCTTGCTTATGGTTTCCTTTTCTTTGTCCAAGATTAATTGGTGAAGACCTTTGACATTGCTTACAAGTGCGTTTTCATGTCCGGCTTTCGTCAAAGCTTCTCCTGCAATCCCTTCAGAAGCTCCTGCCAAAGTGCAAGCTGAAATATAGTCCTTTTCATCAAGATATAGCTGAATTGCTCTATCCAGTTGAATCCGGCTAGCCTGAATTTGAGTTCCCATTGTTACTCCCTATTTTGGGTTCATAACGCTCGCCACAAGTGCGTGGGTGGTCACGTCACGTTGAAGGGCTTTCTTGGGCGGCATATTCACTTGTCAATTATCTGGCTAATGGCTTGGACCGCTGGTCCAGCCAGCTCATTCGCGCCTTTGGACAGAGTCACTACCTTATTGATGCGATCAATTATCAGGAAAAATCTCTCCCAAAACTTTCTAGGAGGTGATTTATCTCCCGATGGCGGTATATAGTCTCGATTGAGCAATAGCGAGCCTACTGCTCTCTCTAATTCATGCTCTAGACCATCAATTCCTCGGATTCGATAAACCAAGAGTGCATGGCGTATGGACTCCAAGTTTCTCAGAAAAAGCGCTTTAAGCCCCTGCGGCAGGGCAGATTCCAATACGCTCGTAACGAGCTGCTCAAGCTCTTCACGAAGCGATTCAATATCCTTCTCTGCAATAGAAGTACTACCGGAATTCCGAGACAATTTGTCAGCCGAGAACTGCAATCCATATAGAGTGGTTTCGTCCAGCTGGTCTCGCCATTGCCCCCACGGCGCGTCCAAATTGACTTGGGAAAAGAATGTCTCCAGTTTGTTGAATGGCCGGAGGTACAAATCATGATCGACGTCCTCAAGATGGGCAATGAAGTATCTTGTTTCTGATACGAGCCCTATTAAGTCCGCCAACATTTTAAGTAATTCACCGGTGTTGCTCGGCTCAACATCAAATACCGTTGCCCAAACAGTCCGCGCTGTCTCTTTAGCCGGTCGCTGCTGTGCTATTCGTAGCAAATCGTGTAGTCGACCTGCTGGATTATTTTTTACCTCCAAAATTCCTCCTAAGCTGAACGTGCCACCCAACATATTTATAGCGTGCACTCAGACGTGGTCATTTATTTGACGGGAGTCTATCCCTTAAACGGAAGGAAATACAACCTGTAGAGTACTGAAAGCGACCCCTAGACCCTCCTCAACTCCGGCTTCATCACCTTCCCCATCGCATTCCTCGGCAACGCCGCCACCACTCGCAAATGCTTCGGAATTTTGTACGGCGACATGCGCGATTCGCACCAGCTTTTTAGCTCGGGATACGTCAACTCCTGCCCCGACTTCAACACCACAAACGCAGTCACCGCCTCGCCCCAAGTCTCATCTTCGATACCGACCACAGCGCATTCTGCAATGCACTCGTGGGTCAGCAGCGTGCCTTCGATTTCCAGCGCGGAGAGTTTGTAGCCGCCGGATTTGATGATGTCGACGGATGAGCGGCCCATGATGCGGTAGTAGCCGTCTTCGCGCACGGCGACGTCGCCGGTGCGGAACCAGCCGTCGACGAAGCTCTCTGCGGTTGCGGCGGGATTGTTCCAATACTCCAGGAAGACGTTGTCGCCACGGATGCGAATTTCACCGGGCGTGCCTGCTTCCGCGATGATGTCGCCGTTGTCATCGAACAGCTTGGCGTCGACGCCTGGCAGCGGAATGCCGACGGCACCGGCGCGGCGCTCGCCGTGGTAGGGGTTGGAGAGGCCCATGCCGATCTCGGTCATGCCGTAGCGTTCCAGCAGAGTCTGTCCGGTGAGGGCCTGCCACTGTTGATAGAGTTTCACCGGACACGCTGCGGAGCCGCTGATGTTAAGGCGCATGGCGCGGAAGCCCGCGCAGATGGCGTGGCGGCGTGCGTCGTCGAGTGTTTCCAGGTGCTGAATGAGTTTGACGTAGATGGTGGGCACGGCCATGAACACGGTGTATTTGCGCGCGCTCACCTGCGCGAGAATCGCCTCCATATCGAACTTCGCAAAGAGTGACACGCGAGCCCCCATCCACAGTCCGCAGCACAGCACGTTGATGATGCCGTGAATATGGTGCAGTGGCAGAAACAACGGAATCGCGTCGTCAGGCTGCCAGGCCCAGGCTTTGAGCAGCGTGGTGATTTGCGCGCGGATGTTCTTGTGGGTGCTGACCACGCCCTTGGGTTTGTTGGTGGTACCGCTGGTGAACAGAATCATGGCGCGGCGTTCGGGCGTGAGCGCGGGCAATTTGGTGACGGCGTTTACCTCGACGCTGTTCAGCACATCGGCGACGCTGACGAGTTGCACACTCAATGAACGGCACAACACCTTCAGCTCGGCTAGTGCCGGGTCGTCCGCATTGCTCACCAGCAGGCGCGTGACACCGGCGCAGCTGAGGGCGTGGTCCAGTTCCGGAATCGCCGCCGCCACGTTGAGAGGCACCGCGATGCCGCCCGCGCGCCATACGCCGAGCAGCGTGGTGACGTAGTCGAGGCTGGCCGACATGAAGAAGGCGACCCGCTCCTCCTGCAGATCGGCCTTGCCCGCGAGCAGGCCACAGGCAAATTGATTGATGCGCTGATGCAGTGCCGCGTAAGTCCAGGTCTGGTCGCCAGAACCGGACTGCAGCGCTATGTGCTCATTGGTCGGGTTCAGCGTCGGGAAGAATTCAGCTGTCGCGTGTGTGTGTGTCGTCATGATGTGGTTCCGGGCGATGGCAGGCGCGCGTCAAACGAGCGCGCGCACAATGAAGTAGAGAATGGACGGCCCCATCAGGCAGCCGAGTCCGGTGTAGAAAGTGGCCGTCATGGCGCCGTAGGGCACCAGGCGCGGATCGGTCGCGGCGAGACCACCGGCGACGCCACTGGTCGTGCCCATCAGGCCGCCGAACACCATGGCGGATTGCGGATTGTTGAGGCCGATCTGCTTCGCCACCAGCGGCGTGCCGATCATCACCAGAATGGATTTGACCACACCGGCGGCGACACTCAAGGCGATGACATCGGAGCTGGCCCCAATGGCTGTACCGGTGACGGGGCCGACGCTGTAGGTGACGGCGCCGGCGCCAATCGTCGTGATGCTCTCCGCGTCGCGATAGCCGAAGGCCACGGCAATCAGCGCGCCGACGATGAAGGAGACGATGACACCCGCGAAGATGGAGATTACGCCCACCACCCCGGCCTTGCGCAGTTCGCTGATGTGTACACCGAACGCGGTGGAGACGATGCCGAAGTCGCGCATCATGCCGCCGCCCATCAGTCCGATGCCCGCGAGCACGCCGATGTCGACGACGCCTCTACTGCCGCCGGTGACGGAGCCCGCCCAGTAGGACGCGGCGAGGCCGAGGATGATGGCGATGGCGGAGCCGTGAATGCGCCCTGCGGTGAGGCGCGCCGACATCAGATAGGAGATCCAGACCGTGATGCCGACCACCGCGAAGGCAGTGATGAGACCGTTGGCGCTGATGACCGCAACGAGAGTTTCCATTACACACCTCCGCTGGTCTTGCTGGGAGTGGCGAGTGTGCCGGGTGTACCAGGAGTGCTGTCCAGAGGCGGCAGCGGATCACTCTGCGGCCCGAAGCGGCTGAGCACCGGGACCAGTGCGAAACTGACTACCACCGCAGCGACCCCTGCTAGCAACGCCAGCAAACCGCCGTCGACGGCCGCCACCACGTTCTGGCTGGCGGCCATGGCGACGATGATGGGGATGTACATCGCGCTCCAGAAGTTGATGCCGGTGGCGGAGGCGCCGGTGACCAATGGCTCGAAGCGCTGCGTGCTGGAGGCCAGCACCAGCAGGAGCATGGCGATGCCCACTCCTCCCACGTTTGCCTGCACGCCAAGCAGCTGGCCGAGCAATTCCCCCACGTAAAGACCAGTCAGCAGACAGGCCGCGAGAAGCGCAACACCATAAATGATCATTCGGTTTCCTTGTTCTTATTATTGACTGTGATAACCTCCGGCCGAGTATAGCCGAGGCGTCTCTCTTGTCACCACCGGCGCAGAATTGACTGCGT
>JAUSMV010000029.1 GCA_030645235.1 Parvibaculum sp.
CGGGGTGGCCGGTCAGGTAGATGTCCGGGTTCAGTTTGTCGAGATTGTCGAAGCCAAACAGCGAGTCTTCCGCCAGCGTGGGGAAGCGCGGATTGTTGACGATCTGCACACCGTCGTTAGGCCCGTTGCAGCCGAAGATCACCACGTTTACTGTCTCGCCTGGGTTCTGAGGATCGGCTTGTGTGTCTGTGCTCCAGGTGGTGCAGCCCGGCGTGTGGCCCGGCACCCAGGTCGGCGTCATGGTGGAGCCACCGAGACTGATGCTCTCGCCGTCCTGCAGTCGCCTGACCACTTTCACCGGCTCCCAGCCTTCGAAACCCAGCGGCGACAGATCTCTGCCTGCTTCCAAGGCATCTGCATCGGCCTCCAGCGCCATCACCTGCGCGCCAGTCATGCGCTGCAGCACGGCGTGGGCCTGCACGTGGTCGAAGTGCGCGTGGCTGGAAAGCATGATCTTGATGTCGCTCATGCGAAAGCCGAGCTTCTCCACACTGTCGCGAATCGTGGTGCTCATTTCGTTGACACCCGAGTCCACCAAGATATGCCCCTCGGGCGTCGCGATCAGATAGATGCCGATGTTCGTGGCACCGACGAAGTAGATGTTGCCGACGACGCGGAAGGGTTCGACGGGCACCGCCTGTCGGCCGTGATAGCTCTCTCCCGCCGCCACCTTCTCGGCCATTGTCATGGTCTCGAAACGGCCGGTCTGCGCGCTGGCTTGAGAGAGTGTCAGCAGCGCCAATCCGGAAAAGGCCAATGCGGAGATAAGGACCTGCAGCGATTTTTTCATTCTGACTCCATGGTTCGGTTGACGGCCAATGCACTCCAGGTCTGTCTGACGGATGGAAGCCTTCTCAGACCCCTCCGCCCCCGCTCACCTGGGACAGCTTGGTGTATTTGTCCAGCACGATGAAGTTGTTGGATTCAGCGATGGGTTTGTAGTCGACGATCATTTTTCTTTGCCTTTGGTTGAGGGCAATAATTTTTTGGCGTTTTCCCTGCTGACTACCTTCTTTCCGGTTTCTGCTTCAAGCTTCAATCGGGCTCCCTTGGCAACACCGCCGCCACGCTTTGCCACATCTTCATGCTCGCCCATCGACGATGGACTGACGACTTCTGACCACAGCTTGAAAGGCTCTGCCTTCCTGGAGGGAATGGACTGCACAATGCGCAACAGCTGTTGTGTGCTAGCCGCCAGGGTTTTCCTCATTTTACCTGTCGCCGTCTGCATGGCTACCTGGGGACAATTTGTCCCTACGTAGCTGCCCAATTGTTCATCCCGCTTGCGCAGCTTCTTCAAATAGTCGGTGGGGTTTTCACTGTCGGTGAGGGCCGCCACCACATCCACCACAGAAAAAAACCATTCCTCCAGCTCGGCGTCCCAGTGACTGCGAATGCTCTTGTCCTTGAACAATATGATTTTATTGTGCTGATCCATTAG
>JAUSMV010000034.1 GCA_030645235.1 Parvibaculum sp.
CTCCTGGGTAGAAAACGGCTTGGTGATGTAGTCGTCAGCGCCAGCGTCCAGGCCAGCCACTTTGTCCGGCTCATCGCCCCTGGCGGTAATCATCAGGATGGGGATCGCCTTGGTGCGCGCGCTGGCGCGCCATTTCTTGGCAAGTTGCAAGCCACTTTGGCCCGGCAGCATCCAGTCCAGAAGAATGACATCGGGCAATACGGCATCCAGTTCGCGCTGCGCCATGTCACCGTCGGCAGCCCAAATCGGCTGAAAACCGTTATGCCTGAGATTCACGGCCACCAGCTCCGCAATGGCCGGCTCGTCTTCCACCACCAAAACACGGGGTAATTTCTTCATACAAACGCAAGCCGGGATCAGCGGACCACGGACTCAATCGACTCCATGGAGGTGTGGCGCACATCGGCACCCTTCACCACATAAATGATGAACTCGGCGATGTTCTTGGCATGGTCGCCGATACGCTCAATCGCCTTGGCGACAAACAACAGGTCCAGGCTTGCTGAAATGGTGCGCGGATCTTCCATCATGTAGGTGATCAGCTTTCGCACAAAGCCATCAAACTCCTTGTCGATCGCGTCATCCTCTTTCAGGATGGAAACGGCGATATTGATGTCCAGTCGGGCAAAAGCATCCAGCGCCTTGCGCAGCAAGCCCGAGGCCAGGTCAGCGGCAACGCGCAACTCGGACGACGGCAGGTTGCGGGCGGCACCACTGCTGATGATGGAGCGCACCATGCGCGCGATTTTCTGCGCTTCATCGCCTGCCCGCTCCAGGTTCGCCGTGGTCTTGGAAATGGCAATCAGCAAGCGCAGGTCGCGCGCTGTCGGCTGGCGGCGCGCAATGATGGAAGACAGCTCTTTGTCAATGTCCACTTCCATGGCGTTGACACGCGGCTCCGTCTCGGTCACCTGGTCCGCAGCCTCAAGACTGAACTGGGCGAGCGCGTACACGGCGGTGCGAATCTGGGATTCAACCAGTCCGCCCATTTCCATGACACGGGTTGAAACGCCGTTCAGTTCGCTGTCAAACTGGGTGGACAAATGATGTTCAGGCATGATTTTTTCCTCGATCCCTATCAGCCAAATCGGCCGGTAATGTAGTCTTCAGTTTCTTTTCGCTTGGGCTTGAAGAAGATGTCTTCGGTGGCGCCCACTTCAACCAGGTCGCCCAGGTACATGTACGCCGTGTAATCGCTGCAACGGGCCGCCTGCTGCATGTTGTGCGTCACGATCACGACCGTGTAGTCGCTTTTCAGCTCGGCAATGAGTTCCTCGATCTTGGCCGTGGAAATCGGGTCCAGCGCCGAGCAGGGCTCATCCAGCAACAGCACCTCGGGCTTGATGGCAATGCCGCGGGCAATGCACAGCCGCTGCTGCTGGCCGCCCGACAGGCTGGAGCCGCTCTGGTTGAGTTTGTCCTTCACCTCGGTCCAGAGGGCTGCCTTGCGCAGCGCCCACTCCACCCGGTCATCCATATCGGACGAATTAAGACTCTCGAACAGTTTGACGCCAAAGGCAATATTGTCGTAAATCGACATCGGGAACGGCGTTGGCTTTTGAAAAACCATGCCGACCTTGGAGCGAATCAGCGCCACGTCTTTTTTGGACGTGAGCAGGTTTTCGCCCTCGAACAGGACTTCGCCTTTGGCATGCTGCTCGGGATAGAGTTCGTACATGCGGTTGAAAATCCGCAGCAAAGTAGATTTTCCACAGCCTGACGGACCGATGAAAGCCGTGACTTTTTTCTCTGGAATTTCCAGATTGATGCCCTTGAGCGCATGGAACTTTCCGTAGTAAAAATCAAGATTTTTAACGGATATCTTTGGAGTTTCTGGTTTCCCGGTGATGGCTTGCATCATTAACCTTGTCTTGTTATGTGAGTTGACGAACGGCTCTTGCGCCGTCAGTCCTTATTGCGCGTCAACACGCGCGCCAGAATATTCAACCCAAGCACCGTCAAGGTGATCAGGAAGACCCCGGCCCATGCCAGTTTCTGCCAGTTCTCGTAAGGACTCATCGCAAACTTGAAGATGGTCACCGGCAAGCTGGCAATCGGCTGGCTCATGTCCGACGTCCAGAACTGGTTGCTCAGCGCCGTGAACAGCAATGGCGCTGTCTCGCCCGCAATGCGGGCCACGGCCAGCAAGACGCCGGTCACGACACCCGCCCGGGCGGCCCTGAGCGTGATGCTGGTGATCACCTTCCACTT
>JAUSMV010000043.1 GCA_030645235.1 Parvibaculum sp.
AACACACAAAAACAACGTACAAGCAGAACATTCACAAATTTACGTGATGTGTCTAGAATGCTTTATCAATCAACGTAAAAGGAACAATGATGGCAACCAAACAGCAACGAAGCTTTGACATTGAAGAGTATGCAAACAAAATACGTGCAGCACTGAAACGACTTGAAAAGGATCAGAAACCAGGGCAGCAAAGCGGGACAGGCAGCAAAACAGAAGTCTTGCAGGAGGCCAAGGATGACATTGTTGTAATGCTAAAGAAGGGTTTCACAGCGAAGCAGATTGCCGACGCAATGAAGGATGATGTGTTCTCTATTTTGCCGAAAACAATTACGGAACTGGTAGGTTCTAAAGCACCTAATAAGCAAGCCACAAGAAGGGCAATGAGTAAGGCAGCAAGCGAGATAACGGGTACGGCAACGAACGCGGAACACAACAAACAAAAATCCAAGCAACCGGCAGCGGTTGCAGGTGCGCCGGCAGCGGGCTCCAAAGCGACTTTTGAAATCAAGCCAGATACGAGGGATTTGTAATGAGCAAGATTGTTTTTATCGGTGGTGGCAAGGGCGGTGTTGGCAAATCTCTGGTAACGATGGCAACTGTAGATGTGCTTTTGACGCGGGGCGAAAGCGTTGTGCTTGTCGAGAGCGATGACAGCAATCCGGACGTTTACAAAGCGCTAAACGGTTTGGTGCAAAGCGTGGTTTTGAATCTGGACAGCGAGGACGGCTATCTGAGCCTGTGCGACGTCATAGAGAGCAACCCGAAATCTTACGTTGTGGTCAACACGGCGGCACGCGCAACGAAACTAATCATTCAACACTGCGGTATCGTTTCCGATACGGTTAACGAACTGAAGCGCGAAATGGTGATGCTGTGGGCAATGAACCGGCAGCGCGATTCAATCGAACTTCTGCGTGATTTTTTGGACGGGATTGGCGGTGAGTTCGCGGCAACGCACGCGGTGCTAAACACGTACTGGGGCGCTCCTGAAAAGTTCACGCGGTTCAGCAACAGCAAGCAGAAAGAGCGGGTAACGAGCATAATTTCGTTTCCTGAACTGAACGATATGGTTTCTGACAAGATGAACGATAACCGTTTGGCATTGAGCAATGCAGATACCGGGATGACGATTGCAGAACGCTCGGTTCTTTCACGCTTCCGAAAAGCGGCAAACGAAGCACTGAACGGGGTGCTGTGATGGCCGATGTACGAAAGGCGATCAGTTTGATTTCTGGCGGCGAACCGACGCCGCACCAAGTGCAACGGGTACAGGCCATCGCGCACTCACTTGACATCGCGAACAATGATCCGCTGCTGCCCATCCTGG
Source organism: Parvibaculum sp. (assembly GCA_030645235.1). Taxonomy (GTDB): domain Bacteria; phylum Pseudomonadota; class Alphaproteobacteria; order Parvibaculales; family Parvibaculaceae; genus Parvibaculum. Next base: position 1,328 of record JAUSMV010000043.1, read on the forward strand.
TTGCCCTCGACCAGTACCACGGCGTGTTTGGTGAGCTGCCCGAGAAAATGCGCAAGGCGGCTGACGCGGTTGCAAAGGCGGCGGCTGAAGACACGAAGCATCAAGTGAACCTCGGGTTGGTTGCGGCAATTCACAACATGGGGCCACAAATTGGTGATGCACTGGTCGATCACGCGAAAGCACTCAACCAAGTTGACCGGGCCAAGTGGATTGGCGGTGTGGTTGTCCTGGTTGCACTGGTCTTCACAGTGACGACTTGGCTGACGCACACGTCAGGCTACTCAAGCGGGTTTGAAGCGGGCAAGGCGGCGGGCTACAAGGCGGCGGCGGACGAGAAAGCAATGGTGGCTTGGGCGAATACAGATCAGGGGCGCTTGGCCTACGAGCTGGCACAGGTTGGCAGCTTGGAAATGCTGGCGCATTGCAATGGCAAGGGATGGGGGTTGGTAAAGGGAACTTGCTACCCATACCCTGTCGTGGAGGACAAGAAACGCATGACTTACGGGTGGCTGGTTAGTAAATCGGCAGGGGGTACGCCGTCACGCAAAATCAACGTGTCATGGTTTGATTACCTTTTTGGCTGGGTCGCATGACAGAATTCCCACAAGACCTCCAAGACGACTCAAAAGCATTGTTTGCAAAGATCCAGAAAAACTTTGCTAAGACACAGAAGAATCTTGATTCTTGCTCTGCGCCAGCGGAAAAGGCGCACTCTGCTCTCGTCGAAAGTTCGGCGATTGCTGAGAACATTCAGGCAATGCTTCCTGCTGCCATTGCTGGACTTGAGCGACGAAAACAACGCATCTACAACGAGACAGTCACCAAAACATTTGTCGGAGAGATCGACCGCTCGATCACTCCCCTCATTTGGCAACTGGAGAACAGCTTAGCGAGCTTTAGAAAACAGTGATTTCTTCCAAAACGATTTAACGGACTAAGGGCCGTTTTTTCATGGCCGGACAGTTGACTTGTTCGGGTAAAATATATTTACTCGTTTACTCAAAAACGCTTATACATTTTTACATATTGACATAAATGAGGAAATGATATGCAAGTAATTGCGGTTTTGAACCAAAAAGGCGGCAGTGGAAAAACCACCATTGCTACACACCTGGCGCGGGTGTTGCAGTTGGACGGTGCAAGCGTCGTACTGGTGGACTCGGACCCACAGGGAAGTGCCCGCGACTGGTCGGCAGCGCGTGAAGAGCAACCGCTGTCAGTCATCGGGATCGACCGCCCGACGATTGAGCGTGATCTGAAGAGCCTGGCAAAAACAGATTTTGTGGTGATCGATGGCGCGCCCCAGGCAGCAGACTTGGCCGTATCAGCGATCAAGGCGGCGAATTTCGTTTTGATTCCAGTGCAGCCTTCGCCTTACGACATCTGGGCGGCGGCTGACCTTGTTGACCTGGTTAAACAACGGATCGAAGTCACAGATGGTCGGCTGCAGGCTGCATTCATTGTCTCGCGTGCCATCACGGGCACCAAGCTTGGCCAGGAGGTTGCAGAGGCTTTGGCGGGCTACGGATTGCCGGTACTGAACAGCAGGATCATGCAAAGGGTGGCTTACCCAAGCACGGCGGCGACCGGGCAGACCGTTTTTGACATTGAGCCGAACGGCGACGCAGCGGCAGATTTTCAGGCACTCAAAAACGAATTAG
>JAUSMV010000038.1 GCA_030645235.1 Parvibaculum sp.
ATGCTGATCAATGCCACTTGCTTGTTGCGGCGACGGGCGCTGCGCAACACCTGATCGAAGATGGTGTCGAAGACGTGTCGATTCGCAGCACCGGTCAGGCTGTCCGTCGTCGCCATCTGCTCCAGACGTCCCTGATAGGACTTCAGCGTGAAGTGCGCGATCAGCAAGACCAGCGCCATGATTGCCAACGACAAGGAGATATTGATCAGCAACGTGGTCTCTATCCGCTCCTCAGCGGCACCGTCGTTCTCTTCCACCATGAGGTACCAATTGAATTCCGGCACCAGGCGGCTGTTGACGTAGACAGTCTGACCATCGGACCTCACATAGCTCAGCGACGCACTTGGTGTGGTCAATATCTGCGTCGCGATAGCCTCCATTCCCGGCCGCTCCTGCAGGCGTTGCGCCACCGCGTTCAAATCCTGATTCAGCGCCACCCGCCCCTCTCTGTCGACAAAGTATATCTGTCGGCCATAGCGTTCCTGATAGGAATCGATCAAGCCCGTCACAGCGCTGACTGAAAGCCCGACGCCCGTGACACCGAGGTAGTTGCCATCGCTGTCCAGCACACGGTAGTTGATGAAGATGCTGAGACGAGATCGGTCAGCGGTGTCGGTGTCGACATTGATCTCGTAGGGTTCGCGCATGTCACGAACCCGGAAATACCAGGCATCGTCCGGATTGTCGGCATCGACTGTCTTGATGATGCCGTCCGGGTGGTAGTACCTGTGGGTGCGATCCGACACGAAGAACGCCGTGATGGTACCGTACTCCTGTTGAAGCTCCCGCAGATAGAGACGAATGCGCTCCGCATCTGTCTCACCGCTGGATGTCCAGTCCTGTACAAAGGTGTCACTTGCCATCAATGAAGAAATGAGGATGGGACGCAGCAAATCACGCTGAATCTCCGAATAAATGTTGTCGCTTGTCAGCGGCAGCATCTGCTCGGAAATATTCCTGGAGAGTGAGTCTCGGGCCACAAAGTAACTGGTCAGGCTGGTCGCGAGAAAACCCACAATCATCAGCGCTGTCAGGGTTAGCACAAAAAGAAATTTTCTACGTTGCATCGTCATAACTGTCGGCCGTTTCGATGTGCGAGTGTAACAAACTATCTACTCCGGGGTGAGTCCCGGATCAGTCGGCAATTTCAGGGCGAAAATCAGCAGTTTCGCAACTCGCCCTCAAGTTCCCTTTGGCAATGCCGTTAAACCATCCTAACAGGCCTCCTTATCTGACAGGTGTAGTATGGCGACAAGAAAGCTCTTCCCGGCAAGTGAAAAACTCGTATCCACCACGGACTGCAAGGGCACGATACTCTACGCAAACAAGGGATTTGTCGACATCTCCGGTTACTCTGCAGAGGAGTTAACCGGTGCGCCTCACAACATCGTCCGCCATCCGGACATGCCAAAGGCGGCGTTCAAGGGGCTATGGGCCACAATCAAACAGGGCAAACCCTGGATGGGAGTAGTCAAGAACCGCTGCAAGAATGGAGACTTCTACTGGGTTGACGCCTACGTGACGCCGGTGCTGGAAAAAGGCGCGATCATCGGCTTTCAATCGGTACGCATCTGCCCGCAGGAGCGTCATGTCGACAACGCCGAAGCCCTCTACAGCAAGATTCAGACGCCCGGCAGCGAGACCCGCAAAGTGCACGGCTTCAGCTTGAAATTCAAGGCGGGACTCGCCTATATGCTCTCGGTCGTGGGTATCACACTTTCTCTCAGCCTGCCGGGACTCGGTACAGTCACCAGCGTTGTGCTGGCGCTGCTCAGCTTCATGGTGGGCAGCGGCTGGCTAATGTATCTCTGGAGCCAGTGGAACAATGTACTGCAACGCTGTAAGGACATTCATGACGATGACGTGGCACGATTGGTCTATACCGGCCGCAATGACGAGATTGGCACGGTGGAACTGGCGCTGAAATCGCTGGAAGCCAAGATCAACACCATCCTGAGTCGCGTTCAGGACACTGCCAGTACTCTCGACATGCTTTCCGACAGCGCCAACAACGCAGTCATGAAGACCGATCGGGCAATCCTGGAACAACAGACAGAGATTGGTTCAGTTTCCTCCGCCGTACATGAGATGTCCTGCGCCATTCTCAGTGTCTCGGAAAACACTACCCAGACTTCGGACGCCGCTGAACGGGCCGACCAGAGTGTCGATACTGGACGCCAATCCATTGACGAGAGCCTGACTGCCACCAGTCAGCTCGCGGATTACATTGATGAGGTCACACACACCATCGAACAACTGGGGGTCGACAGCAAGGCCATCGGCTCAGTCATTGATGTGATCAACACGATTGCCGGACAAACCAATCTACTGGCGTTGAACGCCGCCATCGAAGCAGCGCGCGCTGGCGAACAGGGACGCGGTTTCGCGGTGGTCGCAGACGAGGTGCGCACACTTGCCCAGCGCACTCAGGATTCCACCATCGAGATCAAGGACATCGTCTCGCGCATTCAGGACAGCACCAAGGCTTCCGTGCATAGCATGGCCGTCGCCCAGGAAAAGGCTCAACAATGTGTGAGCTTCAACCAGAAAGCCGGAGGTTCCTATTCGCTGA
>JAUSMV010000044.1 GCA_030645235.1 Parvibaculum sp.
GCCTCGTACTCTGTCAGCAAGGACGCGCCCATTAACGGAACAACCCGATGTTGCAGGCACGCACGAATCACGGCATTGGACGCCCCCACGCCGATGCAAGCACCTACAAAAACATTGGTATCAATGACAACACGCATGAAGTAATGGTATCAAAAATGCCACCAATTCACAAGAACGGGATTTGCTGCATTTTTAATAGCTACTTGCGCAGTATCCATAAGGGGAGGTCTCATATAAAAGGCCTGTCTTGGGCTGCAGCATGATTGACGCTGCCGTGTGGCGCCGTTGCTTGACTATGTCGGAGGCCCTGTAAAGGGGTTAGACGCCAGATTGAGCGCGCCGCCGCTCCATGGCAATGGAAGACTGCTCGAAGCCGAGCTTGGCGAAGAACTCAGATGCCCCTTCGCGCCCGGCGCGCAACACCCACGTAACTTTGGGATTGGAACCCGTTGCCTGCCCGACCAAGCGACGACCAATGCCTTTTCCCCGATGTGCTGCTGTAACTACAACCATGGAGAGATATGACCCCCGCCATCACCGCCATTGAGGTTCCGCCCTCAAGCCGTATCAGCCGTGAGCTTCAAGGCGCTGATTTCTTTGACTCTTACGAAATGCCCTTTGCGCACGACGGTCGGTCGGCGCTTGATATTTATTTGAAGTTCATTGCCAGGACGCCCTCTTGGGTCAATTTCTTGATGGCCACTCGCAATCGCGTGGTTGGCGTGTTTGGCCTGAAAAACCTCGGGCATCTTGGTGCCCTCAACCAGGCCAAAGAGTCCAGTGCTTATCGCGTCGGTGATCGCGTGGGCATTTTTTCGCTGCTCTCCATCAGCGATGACGAGATCATTCTGGGCGACGCCGACAAGCATCTTGATGTGAAAGTGTCGATCTGCAAGCTCGTTCGGGAAGACCGCCAGTCTGTTGCCGTCACGACGGTCGTTCACATTCATAACCTGCTCGGCCGCATTTACATGCTGTTCGTGGCGCCCGTTCATAGGCTCATTGTTCCTGCCGTTCTTGCTCGGGCCAGGCAGGCGATGCCCAGCGCTCGCTGTCTGCCATCGGCTTTGGGGATGCGTACCCGCCGCGATGGCTGGGCGCGGTACGCTCCGGTGTGGATTTCCCGGTGCAGTTCACGCACCCGCTCAAAGAGTCCGTCCTCATAGT
>JAUSMV010000050.1 GCA_030645235.1 Parvibaculum sp.
GACCGGTCTCGATCACGAACGGTGCGAAGAACCCCCACTCATCATCCGACATCAAGCCACGAACCAAAACCGCTCTCCTCAAAGAGCAGCCTTGAATCAGCGATCAGATGATTTGGGAATCTACTTCGTCAACAGGACCTAAGCCGGCGAACCTTTTCCGTCGTGCACCCCATTACCTCCCACGACTTGGCGGAATTCATAGATACGAGGTGGGAAGCGATTAACGCGTTTATTTCGTCTGGAACAATAAGCCAATCTGTTCCCGAGCATACGCCCGACGCAGATCGCGCCTTCAAGATAACAAGCCACAACGAGCTTGATCAAATAAAGTACGACAAGCTGAGCCATCATAGGTTCATAGCGCGAACCGACGTGTCTCGCTTCTATCACTCAATATATACTCACTCTTTGCCATGGGCATTTCACGGCAAAGCGGTGGCAAAGGGCGAGCGCTCGGTTCAGTCCGCAGCTGTCTACTTCAATCGCGTGGACTTCATCCTTAGGCAGAGCCAAGACGGTCAAACCATCGGCATTCCGGTGGGGCCAGACGCTTCCAGGGTCTTGGCCGAGGTTCTGGCGGCAGCGATTGACCGAGAGTTCATTGCCCGCCAGCCAATCGATAACATCACAGTCCTTCGGCACGTTGATGACGTTTGGATCGGCGCGAACTCCTATTCAGATGCCGAACAGGCTCTGTGGAAATACCGGGAAGCAATCCGCTCATTCGAGTTGGACATAAATGAAAGCAAAACTCACATCTACGCGGAGGGTTTTCATTTTGTCGAAGAATGGCCGACCGAAATCGCGTCCCGCATCGAGTTTGCCTTCTCGTCGCCAGAGGCTCGACAGCCCGAGCGACTTCGCGCTGCACTCGAATACGCCTTCAACCTAGCAGTTGCGGAAAGCGACGACGGCGTTCTGAGATATGCAATTAGATATGTTGATGAAGCGGCTCGGCATTGGGAATCTTGGCCAACTCTCAATGCATTCCTCAAGCGAGTTGCCGCGCATTTCGGGCACGCCATTGATTTTGTTGTCCGCGTAATAGTTTGGCGTCAGCTTACCTCGGCCGACCTAGATATTGAAACCTGGACGCCAATTCTTTTAAACGCTTTGAGGCAGCATGGTCGCTTGGGAAATGACAGCGAAACCTGTTGGATCCTATACGCATGCTTCCGGTTAGAAATCGTTATCGATGCGGAAAATGCTACACAGATATTAGGAAATTGCGGCGCTCTTTCTCTTGTTGCTTTATTAAGCGCGGCCCATGTTAGATTTGCCCCGGACGATACTTTTGATCACGCCGCTAATTTACTTTCATCCGAAACGGCAAATGGCGCCTATTGGCCTGTGTTCTTGGAATGGCTCGCACGCGATTGGCGTCGAAGTGGCGAAATTCGGGCTTTAGCAGCCAATCCAATAATTCTCGAAATGGCTGATGGCGGCACAACAATTTTCGAGCAAGGCAGGCTTCCGCCCGTGTTTGAAGGAGTTTCGCCGGACGACTATCGGAACGTCCTTCGCGCAATTGAGCGAAATGTCAGCTACTACGACGGCGACGACGATGAGATCATCGTGGACGAAGACGGCGACGAAGACGACGCGTTCTTCTGAAACCGCAAGCGCAGTCGCAACATGACCACCCCCTCCCTCAACGAAACCCTCGGCCAGCAGTGCGTGGTGTCGAACGCCCCGTGGTCGGGCTGCCGCGATGCTTGGCGCACGCGGATTCCGACAGCGACGCCTTAGTTGGGTTAAGGGGCAGGAACGATGAACGAGAACACTTCGACCAGATGGGTCAACGGAGAATGCGAGGTACGCACAGTCGGCGACCTAATGGCCGCGCTTCATGAGTTAGGCGCAACTCAGCGGGGCCGGGTTCTATGGTACCGAGGTCATTTCGACCGGTCCTGGAAGCTGCAAGCTGCGATCTGGCGGGAGTATGGACGCGATGACGAAACGAACTTTACCAACCGATTTTGCAGCCGGGCCTCGTCACGCAGGGCTCATGTTCCCGGCTACGACGAGGACGCGGCTTGGCTTAGCCTCATGCAGCACTATGGACTGCCAACTAGACTGCTGGACTGGAGTAGATCTCCACTGATCGCGCTGTACTTCGCGCTGGAGCCCTATCTCTACGGCAAGGTGGCGGACGACATGGCCGCTGAGGTTTGGGTCCTTGACCCATTCCTGCTCAATGAGGCCGAGGGCTTTGAGCGGATCACCCCGTCGATCGAAGCTCGTATGTGCCGCCCCCTCCTGAAACCCGCGTTTGTGCGGTCCGTCGCCGAGCCGGGCAAGGTGATGGCGGTGATGGGGACGGACTTGGATATCCGGCTTTTCGTCCAGCAAGGGTGCTTCACCATCCATTCGGACGCCCGGCCTCTCGAAGATCGAGAAGGTTGGCAAAGTTTGCTGCGAAAGATCGTGGTGCCCGCAACCGCCGTTCGGGCGCTCGCCGCGGAGGTCGATGCGTGTGGATTCCGAAAGGGTGATCTCTACCCAGACCTGGAAAACCTAGCCAAGGAGTTGAAGGCTGGCCCCAAGGTTGGCCCGCGCTGGAAGGATGAGGCATGACCTCCCTCAACGAAACCCTCGGCCAGCAGCGCGTGGTGTCGAACGCTGAGGGCCGCGCGGTGATCGAGTATGTGGCGGGGCTGCATATGTGCCACTCGGGCGGGGTCGTTCAGGGCGGTTTCATCAGCGGCTGGCTCGACGCGGCCATGGCGCACGCGGCGATGAACGCGGCGGGCGGCGAGGTGACGCCGATGTCTCTGGAGCTGAAGGTCAGCTTCTTCGCGCCGGCCCGGCCCGGCCTGGTGATCGCCGAGGGCTGGGTGGAGCGGCAGGGGCGCTCGGTCTGTTTCCTGGAGGGGCGGCTGACCGACGGGGCCGGCGCCGTGCTGGCCAAGGCGTCCTCCACCGTGCGGCTGATGGAGCGGGCCCGGGTCGAGGGGGCGGCGCGGGCGGCGACCACGACTCCTACCTGACCGTCATCCTCGGGCTTGTCCCGAGGATCCATAGACTCCGTGGATATCCAGGCGGTCGCGGGGGCTCCTCTCGAGCCATCTTCGGCGATGCGGAGATCATGGGTCCTCGGGACAAGCCCGAGGATGACGACTGGGGGGTGGCTCGCCGGCGCCTTCGTTCATGGGGTTCGTGCGGTTCGTGGACAATCTGATGGGCCGCGCCGCGACACCGCAGCAAGACCCCGGACCCCAGGCGCGACTCCCGATCTGCGCCAGCCGTGCTATCGTCGAACGGTGTTCGACGGAGGATCGGCGATGCGACGCCTTGGTGGGCTTCTGGTGGTGTTGATGGCCCTGGCGGGCGGAGCCCGGGCCGAGACCTGGGTCGACACCCGCCACGTGACCTATGTCGATGTCGACAGCTTTCAGCGCGGCGCCGACGGGCTGATCTACTATCTGGAGAAGGACAAGTACGGCGACGATCCCACGCCCCG
>JAUSMV010000052.1 GCA_030645235.1 Parvibaculum sp.
CAAAGACGCTACCAGTCACAGGATGATTCATGACAATTACTTGAGCGCAGCCGCCGCTTTGCCAGCGTGATGCAGAGCGATCAGACGGCCAGTGACCTGACGCGAGGCGAAATCCACGCCAATGCCGAACTCTGCCGTGTACAGGCCGGGATTGGGCTTTTCCATGTCTTTTGGAAGATTGAGCACGCCGACTTGCCGCCCCTCATCAGCATCGAGGATCACATGCGCGGTCCGGATGGTATATGGCTGTCCTGATTTTTTGGATACGCCGGACTTTTCTTCTACAGAGAGAATCTCAATACTGGATTTCATTACCATTTTTTTGCACTCCTGATTGGTGCTACAGATTTAGCCGGAGCAGTTGAGCCACCGACGCGAGAAGGCCGAGCAACCCCGTTTTGGGATTGATCGGCCAAAAATTTCGAGAGAGATTTTGAGGGGTACAGATGGCACCGCTCGGACCAACCGCCATAGGGCGAATATCCACGAGGCAGGCCGGGAATTCCCTTACTCACCGACCACCCCAACAGGCACTAAAAAGATTTCAGCACTGTACATGTTACGGTAACGCCCCAAACTAGGCACCAGAGTGAACACACATTGCCCAGTCGCCCAATCCTGCCGAACCACCGTGATTTTCCGACGAGAAGGCGACACATACAGCACTTCACGGCTAACAGATCGCCCAGTATAAAAATTGGTGCAGCAAACCTGATCACCCACACACAGCAACTTAGCCATTTCTCATATCCCTCTAACTGTTGACAGGGCCGCGCGATGGCGGTATGAAGGAAGCAGTTACGAAATTTAATACTTATGAAAAACCAGAACGCCCCAAAGGCTATTCTTATTTTTCACAACACGCAAGAGGCAAATAACTATGGACTTACGAGAACTGATAGAAAACGGCAATAAGGCAGCAGGAACGCAAGCCGCACTTGCCAAAGCCATTGGAGTCACGACCCAAAACATAGCCAACGCGAAAGCCGGCAGATACGGACTACCGGATTACGCCTGCTTTCAACTCGCAACCCTCTTGAAGATTGACCCGGCTCAAGTGATCGCCGCCAGCGCCCTAGTGACCGAGCGCAACGAGGAACGGAGGAAAGTTTTCTACCCTTTTGTCATGGGGAAAACTGCGACGATTGCGGCATTGAGCTTAGGCCTTGTCATTTTGAAAATGACACCAATTGACGCGGAAGCCGCTCTACGACTAGGGATCAATAACGGCTCAATTGGCATTATGTCAAGTTTGATACTCGCCATTATGCTAATCAAATTCAAGGACCGCTTGCGCCAGATAGGCACGAAGCCGATCAAATTGCCGGCAATCCGTACTCCCCTTGCTTAAGGCCCGACAATAAAGCCGTATCGCCTCCGGATCAATCCCGAACGCTTCTAGCCGGTACCTCTCCGACCGCACCACGCGATACCAAGAACGCCGACGCCGCTCGACACGACGCGACAACCGCAACATGCAATAGGCATTACGCAACGGAGAGAAGCGAGAATCATCATTGAAAGGCACCCCATGATGATAGCATTAGAATGGACATTCTATACCGCCACCCGCGAACCACATCCGGGACATATCTACACTTGTCCAAATATGAAGCTCCGAGCAGCAATAACGCGACCGCAGCAAATCATGAGCCTCTCGCACAGCCTCATCGTATGACGTAGCCGTGAGCCACCAGCGAACAGGATCACGCCGCTCTATTGACTTCGAAGGCCAGTAGCGCCGACTTCCGGCCGCTTGGTTTTCCGACATACTTTTAGTCATGTATTTAGTCATGTACGCCGCGAGCTTTTCTGTTTTCCAGCGCCTACCATCCCCGCCGAAGCGCCGCGACGGACCACGAAGGTCAATATTGCCCCGGACCTCATCCGACCGGGAATAACGCCATTCCACCCCATCCCGCACAAGAGAACGTAAGGACTTTTTGCCTTCCGGTGAATAATCAATCTCCACCCTATGGCCAAGAGCCATCCACCAGCACCGCCGCAGCCAATGAACATCACCCCGCCCCACAATTCCCACATGCAGATGCCATGCACCCCGCTCTTGCCGCTCATGGACGCAAACATATTGCCATTTCGGATAACGGACCCGCACGAGCCTCACGAACCTTTGCCAATCCTTTTTAACCCGGTCAAAATCAGTCTGATTTTCCCGATAAGTCAGCGTAAGCAGATGATCAGCGGCTATCGTCTTGAGACACCACCGCACCGATTGCTTGGTGCGATGGTCCGCCCGGTGACGGTTCTCTTGATCCCGCTGCTCTTGTTCTGCCTCTGTTAGCTCATCCGGAACCAGCAAGGACGCCGGAATACTCGCACCATCGAAACGATGTGATAACTCTTTCAGCCCCGGAAGCCGTACAGACAGCTCCAAGGACCGCCCGAAGTGCCGCAACGTCGCTTTATAGGTCTTAGGCTCATCCGCCGCCACAAAGGCCGCTATCCGCCGAGATTGAGCACTTGCGCTCGATAGATAATCTGCTACAGTATCCACGTCCGAAACCTCCTGATGGTTTTGCGACCCGCCCTCATCGGCCTGCTAGCTGATGGGGGCATTTTTTTGGGTTAAATCGTCACGTCAAGCCGAGGCAATCCCGCCTCTTGTTGGAAAGTATCCGTAATTCAAGACTAGCGCCGCTACGCGGCGCAGTCCGGACCGAGAAAACGGGTATGGACAATCTATGGACAGGATGAAGCTCTGCCCACAGATTGACCACATCCCTACACACACAACCGAATCCGCAGATGGACAATCCGTGGACAGGATGAAGCTCTGCCCACAGATTGACCACACGCTGATGTCTTTTTTTTTCATTTTTTTGAGAGTCAAAAGCGAAGGGCGAAGGCGAACAGCCCCGCTGTTTGACTCTAAGCGAAGTGCGACCTACCGCTCTATGCACATCGGATACGCCCGAATAACAACCGGTCTGCAGGTAGGAAATGGGGAGGAAGGAGACAGCCGGTCTGCAGGTAGGAAATGAGGAGGAAGGGGACAGCCGGGGGAACATTCGCGCGCGTTGAGAGCACATCGCACCGCCGAGATTTTGGTTTTTTGGAATTAGACCGCCCCAGTGACCACTAACCCGCGACGTGCCAACGCGTGTACATTTTTCTCGATTGCGTACACAAA
>JAUSMV010000065.1 GCA_030645235.1 Parvibaculum sp.
AATCTGGAGCATAGGGCCCCATGTTTTGCGCCACCCGAGCGGCTTGCTCGGTTTCACTCGGCACGGCGGTCAACGCGGTGCGATTCCAGCGCAGGTCCAGCATGATGATCTGCGTACGGCGCCCTTGCGGACCATAAGTGCTGGCCGTGTAAATGCCGTCTGGTCTGGTGCGGCGCGCAGAAGACAGAGGTTCCTGCCAGAAATCGAGAAACAGCTCACGGGATGCTTCCTTGCTCGGGTACTCGACGCCGACATCATTGCGGCCATAGTCGTGGTCGTCCCAGATGGCCTGCAGCTCCGTCAATTCCTGCAGTCGCCGAAAGCCCGGCTGAGCACTGAGCTTGCGATACTGCGCGGCCAGCACCTCGGGATCATCGCTGTCGCCGTAGATGTTGTCGCCGAGGAAGAGAAAGAGTTGCGGATTGGCGGCGATGACTGCGTCCCAGATCGGCTGCGGTTTGTCCTGATGCAGGCACGAGCCGAATGCGATGCGCGTAAGTGATTCCTGCGCCAGCAGAGGCCGGGTCGAAAACGCGAGCGAGCCAAGCCCGATGAGTTTCAATAATTGCCGTTTGCTGATCTCTAATTTACTCATGGTGCGATCAGCATCTCGGTGAGCGGAGCCCCAGCGTGCGGATTGAAGGAAAGATAATCCTGGCCCAGCAGCGTCAGCAGAGTCGCCGCAATCTGATTGGCGCCTGCGCAATTCCCCGGCGCCTGGCCAGCGCCAGCACCGCTGACGATCCCCGGCCCGAGCGCCGCCATCCAGATCGCGTCAGAGCCGACGATGCCTTCCTCGTACTCGGCGAGCGATTGCATGTAGCCCGTCAGGGATTCCTTGCTCGCATGGTGCTCCCAGGTCTCCAGCGGTTCTTCGCCACGCCCGTGATCGACGGTGATGAACAGCACGGTGTTGTCGCGATACTGTGCTTCCGACTGCAAGAAGTCCCACAACTCGCGGATGAAGCGATCGGTGCGGTTGGCCGCCTGAATGTATTGGTCATAGTCGCCGTCATGCGCGAAGTCATCGGTCTCGCCATACGCGACATGCAGAACACGCGGCTGGTGATTGCGCAGGTAGGAGAGGGCGTAGTGATGCGTGAAGGCGTCAAGACGCACAGTCGGCCATGGCGAGGGGATGTCCTGATGCAGTTGATTCAGAATTTCTTCAAACGAATTGTCCGGTGCGGCACGTGGGCCGACGTTCACGGGAATGGCGCTGCGCTGCGTGTTGTAGATGAACGGGAAAACATCCCACGACCCGAAGACCGCGACACGATCCTGAAAGCCTTCCTGCTTCTGCAGCCATTCGAGCATCGTGACATTGGGATTGAGGATGCTGGCGTTGGAATCGATGCCTTTGTCGACCGAGCCCGTGAGGATTTCGTTGTAGCCGGGATAGGAAAAGTACCAAGGGTTGGTCACTCGCGCGCACGATCCTGCGTCGCGATTGCCGAGCACGCTACCTTGCTGAAAGACCACCCCGTTCATGAAGGGCAACAAGCGTTCCGCTCTGCTCTTGCTGGCAGTTCCGGCGAATTTCTCTTCTAGTGTTTCCCTCGTGCTCGTGTAGCGCTCGTCGGCGAGCAGCCGTGCATCGAGACCGCGAAACACCTCCCGCCAGCGCAAGCCGTCGAGGGTCACGAGCACCACATTTTCGACAGTGGGGGTTGTTGATTGATTAGCGGGCTGTTGAGCGTGCAGGGACACACTCAGGA
>JAUSMV010000005.1 GCA_030645235.1 Parvibaculum sp.
CCTTTTTGGCTGTTAAACCACTTTACCGCGCCCTTGTTGGACATGGTGTCTCCTTAGATCATGAGGTCCCACCCTGCGTCATCGCAGGGTGTGTCAAACTTCACTTAGAGTAGGGATAGCCCGGCGCTCGATCTTGCGATCAGAGTCTTGCGACCATTGGGAGCGTAGAGAGCATGCCGAACCGAAACGAATTGACATCACTATTAAATGGGATTTCGGGATAAAAATGCAAGTATTAATGGCAGGAACGCTCAGGATTGGCGGTTTTTCAAGGGTTTTGTAGGGGTATTAATTCAGCTCATTACTTACCCAGACGGGCCGCCAGCTCGTCGGGCGTGTCGATGTCGCGCAAGCTCGCGTCATCCGGCATGGGGACCTCGCAGACGGCGTCGGCATGTTCACCGATGAGATGCTTGGCCCCTGTGTCGCCTTTGAGCGTTTGCAGCTCCGCAAAATAGGCAGCGCCCCAAAGGACGGGGTTGCCGCGTTTGCCCGCGAAGGTCGGCACGCAGATGGTGCGGCCTTCGTCGGGGTCGAAGGCCGCGATCAATCGGGTGATATGATCCGACGAGATGTCCGGCATGTCACCCAGGCAGACAAGCACGGCGTCGAGACCTTCGGGCAGCGCCTTCGCGCCGGTGCGGAGCGAGGTGGAGAGACCATCGGCATAATCGGGATTGTGGGTGAAACGGACGGGGCCGTCTTTGAGCGCGGCGCGCACCAGTTCGCTTTCGTGGCCGGTGACGACGATGACGGGCGCAGCACCGCTGGCATGAGCGGCTTCGACGGCGCGGGCGACCATGGCGCGGCCTTCGACTTCGGCAGTGAGTTTGTTGAGCGCCCCCATGCGTGAGGATTTGCCCGCCGCCAGCACAATGGCAGCAACGCGCGGCGCGGAGGGTTTGGGAGACGGTTTGCCTTCACGGGGTTGCGGGCGCGTGGAGATTTCCTTGAGCAATCCGCCGGCCCCCATGCGCATGATGTCGCCCCGCGTGACGGGAACATTGGCAAGGAGACGCGCCAGCACCCAGTCAAACCCATTCAAGGCAGGCGAGCGGGCGCAACCGGGAAGGCCGAGAACGGGCACGGTTCCGTGATGCGCGAGCAGCATCAGATTGCCGGGATCGACGGGCATGCCGAAATGATCGATCGCGCCGCCCGATGCGACAATGCCTGCGGGCACGACATCGCGCCGGTCGGTGATGGCCGAGGCACCGATGACGAGGACGGGGGAGCAACCTTCTTTGATGAGCGATGAAACGGCAGCGGCAATATCGGATTCTGTGTGGGGCGGGCGGATCTCGTGTGTGATGTGGCTGCCCATGGCACTAAGACGCGCGTCGAGGATGGTGCGGGTCTTGTTGAGCGTGCTGTCTTTAAGCGAGGCAAGCGTTGTCGCGACGAGGCCGACTTTTTGCGGTGTGAAGGGCGCGACGGAAACGAGGGCTGTGTCTTCGGCTGCAAGTGCGACAGCGGCATCGAGGCTGACGCGCGGCGCGGCGAAGGGAATGACTTTGACGGTGCCGATCATCTGACGCGCGGTGACGGTCTCATAGGGCGCGAGGATCGCCACCGTCAGCGCCTCGTCGATGAGATTGATCGCATCGAGGCGGGCAGGGTCGTAGATGAGGACGCCGTCGGCTTCTGCAAAAAGATTGGCGCGGCCTGTGAAGGGCGCGGCGAGGCGCGTGTTGGAACCTGCCAAGGCTGCGGCAAGGGCTGCGGCGGCTTCGTCTTCGGGGACGTCGGAGGCCTCAAGCCGGACAGCTGTGACGCGGGCGACTTGCGCAGACGCGAGCGCCGCAATGTCGGAGGCGGAAAGCACGCGGCCTTTTTTGAACGTGATCTCGCCCGCACGGAGCGAATGGACAAGGATCGCGCCTTCGGCCTCATGCGTTGGCATGTCCGCGAAAATCATTGGCGCAGCACCGCCGTCATTTGCGCCATGATCGAGACCGCGATTTCGGCGGGGCTTTTCGCGCCGATCGAGAGACCGATGGGACCATGGATGCGCGAGAGCGTCTGCGCGTCAAAGCCTTTGGCCGTGAGACGCTCGAGGCGGGCGGCATGGGTCTTCTTGCTGCCGAGGGAACCGATGTAAAAAGCCGGAGAGTTGAGCGCGACGATGAGCGCGGGATCATCAAGCTTCGGATCATGCGTCAGCGTCACGACAGCGGTGCGCGCGTCGGGCGCGAGCGCTGTCATGGCCTCGTCCGGCCACTCGCAGCGCACCGTTACATCAGGGAAACGGGCGGGCGAGGCGAAGGCTTCGCGCGGGTCGATGATGGTGACATCGTAGCCTGCGAGCGTGCCCATGGTCGCGACCGGCTGCGCGATATGGACCGCGCCGACGACCAGCAATCGCAGCGGCGGATTGAAAGCGTTGAAGAACCATTCCGAGCCGTCAGGTGCCACGACGATGCGCGATCTGTCGCTCGCCAACACTTCATGTGTCGCTTCAAAAATCCATGTTTCTTCTGATTTATCAGTAGGATAGATAAGTTTTTGTAAGCCATCGGACAAGCGCGTGGCCGACGCCACGGCGCGCTTCTCAGATTGTGCTTTAAGTAGCTCGGTGAGGAGTTCAGCGCGCATTAGTTTGTCACCGGCTCGATGAAGACGCGGATGCGGCCACCGCAGGCGAGACCGACCTCCCAGGCTTTGGCATCTGAGACGCCGTATTCAAGCACTTCGGGTTTGCCCGATGTCAGCGTGTCGAGCGCGCGCGTCACCACATCGCCTTCGATGCAGCCGCCGGAGACGGAGCCGACAAAGGTGCTGTCGTCGCGGATGGCGAGTTGCGAGCCGACGGGGCGCGGGGCCGAGCCCCATGTTTCGATGACGGTCGCGAGCGCAACGCCGTGACCGGAGGCCACCCACCGCGCGGCCTGTTCGAGCACCTGATCATGGCCGAGGGTTTCGTCGCTCATGCGGCTCTCCTTTCAGGTTTTCGCGTTGCGGGGGCGCTCAAAGTCTCAATCAGGTCCGTGAGCGAGGCGATATTATGGACGGCGCGGAATTCATCGACATGCGGCAGCAGCGCCCTGATGCCCAATGATTTGGGTTCGAAGCGGTCATAACGCAAGAGCGGGTTCAGCCAAATCAGCCGCTTTGACTGGCGGTGCAGCCGCGCGATTTCAGGTTCGACGCCGGCACCTGCATCACGGTCGAGACCATCAGTCACGAGGAGGACGACCGCGCCCTGACCGAGCACGCGGCGGCCCCACTCCACATTGAAGCGGCGCAAAGTTTCGCCGATGCGCGTGCCGCCGTCCCAGTCTTCGACGGCACCTGTGACGCGGGCGATGGCCTCGTCCACATCGCGGTGGCGGAGTTCGCGCGTCACATTGGTGAGCCGCGTGCCGAAGAGGAAGACGTGGACGCGGTCACGATCATTTGTCAGCGCGTGGAGAAAATGGAGAAAGACACGGGCATAGACGGACATGGAACCGGAAATATCGCAGAGCACGACAAGCGGAGGACGGCGATGCTGATAAGCGCGGCGCTTCAACGGAATGATACCGCCGGAGCGCAGCGTCGCGCGGAGCGTCGCGCGCATATCGGCGAGATGGCCTTGGCGGTTGGGTTCGGTGCGGCGGATGCGGGCTTCATCCAGCGGCAGGCGCAGACGCGCGATGGCGGCGCGGGCTTCGGCGAGTTCTGCGGCAGACATTTGCTCGAAGTCCTTGTGGCGCAGCACTTCGGCAGCGGAGAAGGTTTCGCTGGCGTTGGTGTCGGGTTCCGGTTGCTCTTCTGTGTTGTCGTTTGTGTCGGTGCCGAAAAGGGCTTCTGAGATACGGCGGTTCGCCTTTTCAGCGTCGTCATTTTCGGGTGCGGGCGCGGCGGGCAGCATCAGCGACATCATTTTGTCGAGGAGCTTCGGGTCGCGCCAGAAGACGTGGAACGCCTGATCGAAAATGTGATGCTCGCTGTGGCGCTTGATGAGCGTGGCGTGAAGCAGCCAGTAGAAATCGGGGCGCGAGCGCAGGCCTGCGACTTCAACGGCTTTAATGGCATCAAGCACTTCACGCGGGCCGACCGTGAGACCGGCGCGGCGCAGCACGCGGGCGAAATGGACGATATTTTCGGCGAGGTGTGTTGGTGTGGTCATGGCGCGAACGCCACATCATAGCCCTCCCCCCTTGAGGGGGAGGGAGGAGCGAACTCTTGTGAGCGGAGGGCGGGGGGTGAGCCGCAAGCGAAGTGTTTAAGATTAAGAGTCTTATGAAGAAGCCCCCCCTCCCGGATTGCTACGCAATTCTGCCTCCCCCTCAAGGGGGGAGGAGAAGAAAAGAGTAAGCGCATCTTTCTCATTCCGCAGCTCTCGCCGCCGCCCTGATTTCATCAAGGATGCGGGCGGCTTCGCTGCCCTGCACGCGGGCGATGTCGTCCTGATATTTCAGGAGCGCGCCCAGCGTGTCATTGATGACCTGATGGTCGAGCGCCAGCGCGTCGAGTTGCGTCAGCGCGGTGGCCCAATCAATCGTCTCAGCGACGCCGGGATTTTTGTAAAGATCAAGACCACGCAGGGACTGCACGAAGGCGACGACTTCGGCGGAGAGGCGGGCGGACGCTTGCGGTGCTTTGAGGCGCAGGATTTCCAATTCGCGTTCGGCGTTCGGATAATCGACCCAGTGATAGAGACAGCGGCGCTTCAATGCGTCGTGGATTTCGCGTGTGCGGTTGGATGTGACGATCACGATGGGCGGGTGCGCCGCCTTGATCGTGCCGATTTCGGGAACGGTGACCTGAAAGTCTGACAGGACTTCGAGGAGGTAAGCCTCAAACGGTTCGTCGGTGCGGTCGAGTTCGTCGATCAGCAACACGGGCGGACCGGCGAGGTCGCTTTCCAGCGCTTGCAGGATCGGGCGGCGGATCAAAAACCGTTCGGAGAAAATATCTTTGCCGAGCGCATCACGATCTGAAATGCCCTGCGCTTCGGCGAGGCGGATTTCGATCATCTGCGCCTGATAGTTCCACTCGTAAACCGCGCTCGCTGTGTCGAGACCTTCATAGCATTGCAGACGGATCAGCTTGCGGCCCAAGGCGGTGGATAAAACTTTCGCGATTTCTGTTTTGCCGACACCGGCCTCGCCTTCGAGCAAAAGGGGACGGCCCATTTTAAGCGCGAGGAAAACAGAGGTCGCAAGCGCGCGATCCGCGACGTAATTGTTGCGGGCAAGCAGGGCGACGGTCTCATCAATCGAATTGGGTATGGTCATAGTCTCAATGTAATCGCTGAAACGGAGAACGCAAAGAGGGCTTGCGAGGGGACGTTCGGGCCTGTCAGATGGGCAAAATAAAATTCAAAGGGAGACGATCATGCCTCGTTTGAGAGAAGTACCCAAAGCCGAAGCCCATCCGTTTGCGCAGGTGATCTATAAAGTCCTGTTTGGCGAGCGCGACCCTGTGAAAGAACCCGGCACCGCGACAGGGACGCCGGGGAACTGGTGGACGGTCTATGCCGGTGTGCCCGGCGTCTTCGATCATGCCGTGGCGGGGTTTCAGTTTTACCGTAGTCCCGACCGCAAGATCGCGCCAAAGTTACGCGAGTTGGGCCAGATCCGTGCGGGCTATGCGCGCGGGAGCCTGTTCGTCTATTCGCAGCATTGCAAAGCGGCGCGCGATGCGGGCTTTACCGAAGAGCAGATCAAAGCCATTCCGCATTGGCAGGTCGCCACCTGCTTCAATGAAGTCGAGCGCGCGTTGCTGGCTTACACAGACGCGCTGGTATTGCAGGGCGGGCGCGTGCCGGATGGTGTGTTCGAGGT
The DNA here is from genome assembly GCA_030645235.1 of Parvibaculum sp. GTDB lineage: Bacteria > Pseudomonadota > Alphaproteobacteria > Parvibaculales > Parvibaculaceae > Parvibaculum. The sequence continues at coordinate 5,772 of JAUSMV010000005.1, forward strand.
TTTGCGCAAGCACCTGTCAGAGACGGAAATTCTGGAATTCACCTACATCACCGCGCTTTACGATATGCATGCCGTGATCTCGAAAGCGCTGCGGCTTGAATATGACGACGTGGACGATCGTATGGTCGAAGTGCCCGCGCCGGACGGCACAGGCGCGAGCAGCGACGTGATGAGCATGGTGGATAAGACGTAAGGGAAGAAAGTAAGCCCCTCACCCAACCCTCTCCCGCAAGCGGGAGAGGACTTTACGACGCTGCCACAGCGCGTTTCGCCATAACCGTGATCAGATGCGCGCGATAGTCGGCGCTGCCGTGGAGGTCCGATAACAAATCCGTGGACGGAACTTTGATGGAGGCGACTGAGTCCGGCGACCAGTTCTTTGCGAGCGCTTCTTCCATGGCCTTCACGCGGAAGACGCCGTTTTGTCCCGCACCTGTGACGGCGACGCGGACGCCCCACGGGCCTTTGGACACGAAGACGCCGACCATGGCGTAGCGCGAGGCGGGGTTGCGGAATTTTTCGTAAGCTGCCTTTTCGGGATGCGGGAAAGTGACTTCCCTGATGATCTCGTCGGGCTGGAGCGCGGTCTCGAACATGCCTTTGAAATATTCATCCGCTTCAATGAGGCGTTTCGTCGTGTGGATTTTGGCGTCAAGCGCGATGCAGGCGGCAGGATAGTCCGCCGCCGGATCATTATTGGCGATGGAGCCGCCGAGCGTGCCCATATGGCGGACGGCGGGATCGCCGATCATGCCTGCAAGGTAAGCCAATGCCGGATTGTGTTTCTTCACATCGGCATTGCCGGCGACGTCGTAATGCCTGGTGCCTGCGCCGATCATAATGGCATTGCCTTCGGCGCGGATGAAGGCGAGTTCCTTCAAGCTGCCGATATCGATGACATCGCTCGGCATGGCGAGGCGTTGCTTCAAAGTCGGGATCAGCGTCTGGCCACCGGCGAGCAATTTCGGATCATCCGCTTTGGCAAGAAGCGCCTGCGCGTCGGCGAGGGAGGTGGGACGGACATAATTGAACTGATACATGGCGTTTTCCTATCTGCGCTTGTTCAGCGCATGTCCTCTGACGCGGCGAGGATCGCCTTGACGATATTGTGATAGCCGGTGCAACGGCAGAGATTGCCCTCAAGCTCTTCGCGCACCGTCTGCTCATCAAGCTGCGGCTTGCGGCGGATGAGATCGACGGCGGTCATCATCATGCCCGGTGTGCAGAAACCGCATTGGAGACCGTGATGCTCGCGAAAGGCTTTTTGCACCGGATGAAGTTCGCCGTTTTTCGCGAGGCCTTCGACGGTCACAATGTCAGCGCCTTCGGCTTGCCCCACCAGCATGGCGCAGGACTTCACCGCGCGGCCATCGACAAGGATGACGCAGGCCCCGCATTGGCTGGTGTCGCAACCGACATGCGTGCCGGTGAGGCCCAGTTCTTCGCGAATGAAATTCACAAGCAATGTGCGGGCTTCGACGTCGGCTTTGGCGGGCTTTCCGTTGACGGTCATGGACACAACGGTCATGCGCGTTCTCCTTGAATTGATTTTGAACGAGTCTCCGCCCTGGCGCAGGCTCCGTCAAGTTGGGCGCTTAGCGACCGAAGAAGATTATCAGAATTGTCATACCGATAATGAGGGCTGTGCCCCAAATCCACGGCGAATAGCCCTGACCGAGTTCCTCGTCCGGCAACATCGGCACACCTGTCGGGGCGATGGCGTCGTGATCGGGCGATTTGCCGAAGTTGGTCGCCTCGTCTTCGGGGGTGGTTTCCACTTTGCTGCCGCCCAGCGCCACCGAGAAATTGCTGAAGAACTCTTCGGCAAGTTTCGACGCTGTGCTGTCAATGAAGCGCTGGCCGATCTGTGCGAGCTTGCCGCCGATCTGGGCCGACACATTATAGGTGAGGATTGTGACGCCGTTATCATCCGCAAGGTTGACGCGCGCGGAACCCTTGGCAAAGCCCGCTGCGCCGCCATTGCCTTCGCCGGTCAGCGTGTAGCCATTGGGTGCGTCGATGTCCGAGAGCGTCACCTTGCCTTTGAAGCGGGCGGAGACAGGACCGACCTTGGCTTTGGCGACGGCCTCGAATGTTGTGTCGGAGGTTTTTTCAACGGATTCAGCGCCGGGAATGGTGGCGCGCAGAACCGCTGCATCATTGAGGGCCGCCCAGACGGTTTCGCGCGGGGCAGGGATGCGGTATTCGCCGGTCATTTCCATGGGGGGCTCCTTTTGAACGCTGAACTATAGGTAGGCGAGGCAAAGCACAATGCCAAGCAGAATGGCGATCCAGAGAACCATTGTACCCGTTGATGCGCTGTTGGCAGGAGGGCTATAGCTGAGTATGCGGGTTGCGATGGCCGTTGTCCGACCCGCAAGCGACCGCCAAGCATGCGTCACGCGCATGGCAAGGCGGGAGACGAGGCGGGGCAGGAAGCGGCGGTAGAGCCAGTCGAATTCGAGATTGATCGAGCGGTATTCGAGCGGATAGAGACCAAAGCGCATGAGGAGCGCAAAAGCCAGAATGGCGAAGAATAAAAGCTGCAACTGCGTGACGACATGCGCGGTCGTGTAGGGCACGTAGTCCACGGGGTAAGGCAGGATCGCATATAGGTTTTCCGGCCAGACGCCGATGGCGATGCAGAGACCCGCCGCGAAGCTCATCGCGATGATCATATGAAGCGGCGCTTCCTCGACCTTGGGCGCGTCGGCAGCGCTTCTGTGGCCGAAGAACATAGAGAAGGGAATTTTGATACCCGCATGTTCGAGCACACCGACAGAGGCAATCATGAGCGCAAACCAGACCCAGAGGTAAGGTTCGCTCGCCGAGACGATGAGGCTCTTGGCGATGAAGCCGGAAAAGAGCGGGAAGGCGGAGATGGACATTGCGCCGACAATGCAGAGGACCATGGTGAGCGGCATGGACTTCCACAGGCCGCCGAGTTCCGACGCCTTGTCTGTGCCGGTGCGGTAAAGCACAGCGCCGACGGACATAAACAACAGCGACTTGTAAATGACATGGGCGAAGGCATGGGCGACGGTGCCGTCAAGCGCCAGCGGTGTGCCGATGCCGACGCCGACGACCATGAAACCCAACTGGTTGTTGAGACTGTAGGACAGCACGCGGCGGAGATTGTTTTCAATCGCGGCGAAGAAGACGGGAAACAGCGTCATCACCGCGCCGATATAGATGAGGTATTCGGTGCCTGCGAAACCACGCGCGAGCGCATAGACCGCGAGCTTGGTGGTGAAGGCGGAGAGCGTCACCGTGCCCGTGAGCGTCGCGGCGGGGTAGCTGTCCTGTAACCAATTGTGGAGCAACGGAAACGCGCATTTGATGCCGAAGGCGATGAAGATGCACCATGTCGCGGTGCTGTCGAGCGTCATGCGTTCAAAGGCGACGGAGCCGGTGTCGTGATAAAAAAGGACGATGCCGATGAGGAGCAGCAGGCCCGATGCGATTTGCGCGGTGATGTAGCGAAGGCCTGTGGCATAGGAGCCTTCGGTGCGGCGCGACCAGATGAGGAAGACGGACGCTATCGCCGTGCCTTCCCAGAAGACAAAGAGCGTGACGAGATCGCCTGCGAAGACCGCACCGATGGCCGAGCCTGCATAGATGAGCGTTGAGACCTGCTCGAGACGGTCGCGGATATGGGCGGCATAGAGCAGCGACAGGAAGGCCGCGAGCGAGAAGACAAGCGCGAAGACATAGGAGAGCGCGTCGAGCCGGAAGATTTTGAGATGCGTGTCGAAGAGCGGAAGAATGTGCGACGTGCCGTAAGTCGCGCTGAAAAATGTGGCCGCGGCAAGGACGGGGACGCCGAGCAACAGGACAGCACGCAGACGCGCATGCGGGATCAATGGCGCGAGACAGGCGGCGGCAAAATAGACGAGCGATGGCATGACGAGATTAGTCATGTTTGGCCTCACTCTCGGAATCGATAGCCTGCAAGCCGTAATAGTTTTCGGGGCGCGAGATCACGCGGCGCAGCGCCTTGGCCATGAAAATCAGCGCGGCATAGGCGATGAAACCCAATACACAATAGAAAAACGGGATGCTGTCGAAGCCGAGCGACGAATGACGCGCGACATAAAGATCGACAGCGGCGAGGCCGATGCAGATGAGGCCGAGAACAATGAGCACGGACCTGGTGATGTAATTCGTCATCACGGGGCGACCTCCGGCGCGAGTAAGGGGACATTGAGGAGGAAGCCATAGATGTCATGCGCAAAGACAAAGAGCAGGAGGCAACCAAAGGCCGTTGCGCAAATCGGGATGAGCATGGCGGGCGGTGCCTCGCGCGTCATTTCAGCCGGCGCGGGTAAAAAGAGTGCACGGGCGGCGACGGGCAGGAGATAGGCGATGGAAAGAAGCGAGCCGACACCCAGCACGATGATCATCGCAGTCTGCTGCGCGTCAGCGGCGGCGAGAAGCAGGAAATACTTGCTCCATGCGCCACCAAGCGGCGGCAGGCCGATGATGCTGAATGAGGCAATGAGGAAAGCGGTGAAGGTGACGGGCATGGCGCGACCGAGACCGGACATGTCGCTGACTTTGGTTTTGCGGGCGGCAACATAGATTGCACCGGCGCACATGAAGAGCGTGATCTTCGCCATGGCGTGCATGACGATTTGCAACGTCGAGCCGATCATGCCCGCCTGGCTGGCCAGCGCGACGCCGAGCGTGACGTAAGCCAACTGGCTGATCGTTGAGTAAGCGAGCCGTGCTTTGAGATCATCTTTGGTGATGGCGATGAGCGCGGGCACGATGATGGAGAATGCGGCGACCCATATGAGCCATTGCGAGGCGTTGGTGGAGGAGAGATAGCCGGTGCCGAAAATATAGACGCTGATTTTGAGAAGCGCGAAAACGCCGCCCTTTACCACCGCGACAGCATGAAGGAGCGCACTGACAGGGGCAGGCGCGACCATGGCGGCAGGGAGCCAACGATGGAAGGGCATCAACGCGGCCTTGCCGATGCCGAAGGCAAAGAGGGCGAGCAGGACAGGCGCGAGCGCCGGATCGAGATGACCCTGCAGAATGCCACCCGGCTCAAAATTGAGCGTGCCGCTGGCGAGCCATGTCCAGATGATCGCGGGGAAGAGGAGGGCGATGGAGGTGGACAGAAGGATGATGAGATAGGTGCGCGCGCCTTTGCGGGCTTCATCTGTGCCTTTATGGGCGACGAGCGGATAGGTCGAGAGCGTCAGCACTTCATAGAAGATGAAGAGCGTGAAGAGATTGGCGGAAAAAGCGATGCCGAGGGCGGCGGCTATGGCGAGCGTGAAGAAAATGGCAAAGCGCGTTTGATGCGCCTCTTCCGCCGCGCGCATATAGCCTGCCGCGTAAATGGCTATGACGATCCAGAGACCGGAGGCGAGCGCGGCGAAGACAAGGCCAAGCGGCTCGACCGCAAAGGCGAGCGGCAGGCCGGACATGACGTCGAAGAGATAAAGATGCGCGACATCGCCTGCGAGGAAGCCCGACAGAACACGCAACACGAGCGCAAAGGTGATGGCGGCGGTGGCGACATGGGCGATGTCACGCGCGCGGGGCATGTCGCGCAACGCGGCGAGAAGGACCGCTGCGCCAAGCGGCAGGAAGAGTGCGAGGAAGAGAGCGTAGTTGCTTGTGATCATCATGCGCCCCTATTGCCAGATCAGGCTGGAGGCGGCAACGAGGCCCTGGGCGGCACGCGCGGCAGCTTCGCTGGTGAGCGATGAATTGATACCGAAGAAGAGGCTGAGACCGGCGAATATCCACATCGGGATGAGCATGGTAAGCGGCGCTTCGCGGCGGATGATGCCTTGCGGTGCCGGATGCATATAGGCGGCCTCAATGAACTTGCCGACATAAATAAGTGCGATGAGCGACGACACAACAATAACGATGACGACGGGCCACCAGCCGCGCATGAGGGCAGCCTCGACAAGATACCACTTGCTGATAAAGCCGACCGTGAGCGGTATGCCGATGAGGCTCATACCGCCGACAACGAAGGCGGCTGTTGTGAAAGGCATGTCACGGCCAACGCCGCGGAGTTCGCGGATCGAAACGGTGCCCGCTTCTTTCGCATAGGCACCAGCGACCATGTAGAGCGAGGCTTTGGTGACGGCATGGTTGAAGAGATGGATGATTGCCGCCATGAGGCCGCTTGCACTTAGCATAGACACACCGATGAGCATGGCCCCGATTTGCGAGATGCTGGAATAAGCGAGCAGGCGCTTCAGATTGTCCTGATATGTGGCGATATAGGCACCGATGAGCGAACCGGCGAGCGCCAAGGGCAGAACGACGAGGAAAAGGATGTCGGCTTCAAAGGGAATGGAAAAGCCGAACACGGAAAAGAGAAAGCGCAGCAGCACATAGATCGCGACCTTGGTGGCGGTCGCGGAGAGAAATGCGCTGACGGCGGAGGGCGCATAAGTATAGGCGTTGGGCAGCCACTGGTGCAGCGGGAACATGGCGAGCTTGAGGCCGAGGCCGACAAGGATAAAGGCATAGCCCATGCGCAATGTGCGGCTGTCGCCGTGCTCAAGCAGGCGCTGCGCGAGATCGGCCATGTTGAGTGTGCCGGTGATCATGTAGAGCAGGCCGAGGCCGATGACAAAGAAGGTCGCGCCGATTGTGCCCATGATGAGGTAGTTATAGGCCGCAGTCAGTGCGCGGCGGTCAGTCTTTGCGCCGGACGCGACGATGGCATAAGTGGCGAGCGATGAGATTTCGAGAAAGACAAAGACGTTGAACGCATCGCCGGTGATGGTGACGCCGAGGAGACCTGTAAGGCAGAGAACGAAGGCGGTGTAGAAAAGACCGTGTTGTTTGGCATCCACCTCATGCGCAACGCTGGCGCGCGCATAAAGCAGTGTCAACACGCCTGTGCCCGATACGATGGTGAGCACGAAGGCGTTGAGCATATCGACACGGTATTCGATGCCGATGGGCGGTGCCCAGCCACCGAGATGATAGGAAATGATCTCGCCGTCGAATGTGGCGGCAAACAGCAATACGGAAATAGCGAACGTGACGAGGCTTGTGACGAAAGCAAGCCACCATGCACCATTGCGCACACTGATAAGCGCACAGAAGGGTGCGGCGATGAGCGGCACAATGACCTGCAGGATCGGCAGATGCTGAGCGATAAATTGCGGCATCAGATTTTGTCCTCAGCCGCTTCGGCGTCGCGCTCAATGGTCAGAAGCTCGTCTTCTTCAATGGTGCCATAGGCTTCGCGGATGCGCACGGCAAGTGCCAGCGCCAGCGATGTTGTGGCGATTCCGACGACGATGGCGGTGAGAATGAGCACATGCGGCAGCGGATTGGAATAGACCTCGTCAGGATTGCCCGTGAGGATCGGCGCTGTGCCGCCCGTGACCTTGCCCATCGAAATATAGAACATGAAGACAGATGTTTGAAAAATATTGAGGCCAACAATCTTCTTGATGAGATTGCCGCGCGAAATGGTGATGTAAAGGCCGATCATCATCAGGATGATGACCATCCAGTAATTATAATGCGCGGTGATTTGGGTGATGAGGTCGTCCATCTACCAGTCCTCATCGTCAATGTCGGGCTCGCGCGTGGCGAAGGCGACGAAGATGGCGGTCATGGAGCTCGCGACCGTGATACCGACGCCAAGCTCGACAAGAAGAATGCCCCATTCCTGACCATGCCGACTGTCAGCGGCGAGGCCGTTATAATCAAGAAAAGTCAGACCCTGAAAGAGACCGACAAGGCCGGTGCCTGCATAAAGGATAACGCCCGCGATCATGCCGGTAATGAGAACCGGGCGCGGCAGGATTCGTGTCAGTTCATCGACGCCATAGACGAGCGCATAAAGAACGAAGCCGACGGCAAAGATGACGCCTGCCTGAAAGCCGCCGCCCGGACCATAATCACCATGCCATTGCACATAGAGCGCATAAAGCAGGATGAAGGGCAGCAGGAGTTTGGCGACGACGCGCAGGATGAGATGATGGTGCATGATTATGCCTCGTCCTCGTCTTGCTTGCGACGGTTCGCGCGATTGGGAAAGCCGAGCAGCAGCAACACAGAAATGGCGGCGACAAAGATGACCGTGGTTTCGCCGAGCGTATCAAAACCACGATACGAGGCGAGCACAGCAGTCACGACATTGGGGATGCCCGTGTCGGGTTTGGTGCGCTGAAGATATTCGCCGCCGACATGGGTGTGAACAGGTGCATCGGCAGCACCAAATGCGGGCATGTCGAATGTGCCGTAGATGAGCGCGGCCCCTGTGACGAGGCAACAGATAAGCGGTACGAAGGCGCGGCGCGTTGCAAGTGTTTTTTCTTCGCGTGTTGTGAGCGCCAAGGCACCGAGCATCAGCACGGTGGATATGCCTGCGCCGACAGCCGCTTCAGTGAAGGCGACGTCAACCGCATCAAGTGTGATGAACAGACTGGCCGCAAGCAGGCTGAACAGGCCCGCAAGCATGGTCACGGCAAAGAGATTGGTGAGACGCAGAATGGCAAGGGCTGCCAGCACCAAAAAACCGAAGAGAACAAGATCGATGATGATCACACCCATCAGGAGTCTTTCCTTCCGAGCAAAATGCCTTCGTCTTTTTTAAGATTATGCGGTTTGAGACCTGCGACCCATGCGGCATTGGCGATGGCGTGGCTCGCAGTCGGTCCGGCGATAAAGAGAAATACGCCGATGAGCACGAGTTTGAGCGTGACGAGAGTGAGACCGGATTGAAGCATCATGCCGATGAGCATGAATAAACTGCCGGATGTTTCGATGATACCGGCGGCGTGAATGCGCGACCAGAAATCCGGCAGGCGGATCATTCCCAAGGCACCGATGAGGAGCATGAGCCCGCCGAGCGAAAAGCAGGCCCAGCTCGCAAGTTCGATGGCATAAGGCAGGGTCATGGCTGGCCCCCGGTTGTTTCACGGGTGCCGTTTGTTTTACGTGCAATATCGTGTTGCGGTTTGGCGGCACCCAGCAAGCGGTGGCGGACAAATTTGAGGACCGCAATCGTGCCGACAAAATTGATAAGCGCATAAAGAAGCGCGATGTCGAGGAAGTCGGGACGTGAGGTGAAGAAGCCCAAAAGGCCGATGAGCAAAACCGTCAGCGTGCCGAAGGAATTGACCGCCAGCACGCGGTCATAAAGGCTCGGACCGGCTATACTTCGAGCGATTACAAGAAGCATCGACACAAAAACAGCGATGAGGGCGACGGCAAACATGCTCATGCTTTGCCCTCCTCGACGGCGGCAACGTGGCGACCCATATCCTCCATGGACGGGACAAAATCAGCGGTCATGGCATGAACCAGCAAGGCTTGTCCGGCGATTTCGACCGTGACCGTACCGGGCGTCAGCGTGATCGAATTGGCGAAGATCACACGGCCCATATCGGTCGTTTGGGCGGTCGGTACAAGGACGAGTTGTTGTCCCAAATTGATCCGGGGGGACAGGATGATGCGAGCGACCTGATAGTTCGACTTAATAATCTCGATTAGGAGCCAAGCCCAATAAAACAATAGCGAAAACCGGAGTTGCGTCGGGACGGATTCGGCATCAATGAGGCCCATGCGCGAGGCAACATAGACACAAAGGCCGGTAGATAACACACCCATACCAAGGAGAAACGGCGTGTAATGTCCTGACAAGGCCAACCAGAAGGCAAGCAATGCGAGACCCAAGGCGATCACTTTCGCCATTCGTCGTTGCCCTTTCATGGGGATGGTGTCCAGGCGGGGATCCTCCCGCAACCGCAAATCACCTGTTATTGTTGCCGCTTCATCACGCGAGGTAAAGCACAGATGGACGGGTAACACGGGAAACGAATGACGGCCATTGAAACCGACACGGACGCTGTTATAGTTACAGATTATGAGTGGGGGGCACGCATAGAAGAATGCGGGCCAGGCGGGAACATCGGCGGTTATGTGTTGTGGGTCATAGTTTTAGGCGTGACTTGTTTGCTTAAGCTGCCGGTTTGATGTCGTGGTGGGGATGGAAGAGCGTTTAGACGATTCGGCCGGAACTGTTGTCGATACGGCATTTGAAATCAGTGGCACCGTCAAATGGTTCGACGTGGTCAAGGGCTACGGTTTCATTATTCCGGATGATGGTCGCGATGATGTGCTCATCCATTCGTCCTGCCTGAAGCAATTCGGGCGTGAAGGATTGGAAGAGGGGACTACGCTTGTCTGCGAAGCTGTGCGTCGTCCGCGTGGCTATCAAGCCGTCCGCGTTATTGAAATCGATGACACAACCGCGATCCGCGCGGCGCAAGCCGCACGTCCGCCCGCGTCGCGTTCGCCGGCGACGGCCGTTGTGCCCGTCGGTGAGTTTGAGATGGCGCTCGTCAAATGGTTCAACCGCGCACGTGGTTATGGCTTCGTGACACGCGGTGAAGGCACGCCGGATATTTTCGTCCATATGGAAACCTTGCGCCGCTTCGGTGTGCGCGATCTCATTCCCGGACAAGAAGTGAAAGTGCGTTTCGGCGAAGGCCCCAAGGGTTTGATGGTGGCCGAGATGGTGCCGGACGAGGGCGCGGAGCAGGACTGAGTTTTAGTTAGCTGCGCTGTTGGTTTAAGAACGCTTCGTGGGTCAACTGCGAAGCGTTTTGTTTTGTGTGTGAGAGAGAAGATGTCAGGTCAGGATCAGGACGATAATCCGCCGGAAGGCTATACGAAGTCGACGACGCGCGGACCCTATACGAGCCATAACGGCCCGTTCTATCACAAGGTCTCGGACGACGCGTTTCATCACGGCGTGCGCGTGAAGGCGCGCCATTGCAATTCGCGCGGGATCACGCATGGCGGCATGCTGATGTCTTTCGCTGACGGATTGCTGGGAACGGCTGTGTTCCGCGCGACTAAAACCGTGGCGCTGACGATCCGGATGAACTCGGATTTTCTCTCGTCAGCGCGACCCGGCGAATGGCTGGAAGGCACGGCGCGCGTGACCAAGGCGACGAAGTCGGTCGCGTTTTGCGAGGCGGAACTTTTTGTCGGCAACCGGCCTGTGATGAAAGCCACCGGCGTCTTCAAGCTGATGGGACGCCATAAGGTGCCGGACGGCGAGCCGAGCGTTTCATAGGTCATTTGGTGTGATTGGTCGGAGCGGAGAGATTCGAACTCCCGACCCTCTGGTCCCAAACCAGATGCGCTACCAGGCTGCGCTACGCTCCGACTGGCCCTCCCAATACACCGACACCCCGCCGCCCGCAACCGGCCTCCGCGCGTCATTTTCGACCTTTTGGGGGACCGAAGGGCGGAAAGCGGGAGCCGGAGCGGCAAGCGACGTCTTTGGGCGGGGGTATCGGGTTAAATCAGGCGGCAGCCGAAGTCGGCATGGCGGACGCCACTTCCTGACGGCTGAGCCAGAAGGCACGGCCGGCAAGGCGTTCGATGCGGTCAGCACGCCAGAGCGGCTGGCCTTGTTTTGAATGGTATCCTGTAAGGTCAAGGACACATTCAATGTCGCGTTTGTTGAAGCCCTGAGCGGCGAGAAGCCGTGTTGCTGTGACAAAGTCGATATAGGTGGTCATGGGGGGATCCTCCTCTTTACGCATCTCTGCAACGGTACTGACTTAAGGTCGGTGCATGTCGGGCTTATATGGCTTGTGCGAAACTTGCGTGACGCCCTCGTCTTGCTGCCTGACCGCTTCCTTGTGGCTTGCAAATCCGACTTAAATAGGGCCATAAGAATATGATTTTACGACGACCTTTCGATTTGCACCGTGCAGGGCGAAGGGCGGGCAAGAGGCGGATTGTGGAGCTGACACATGGCGCGAGCGCGAATCTACCGACCGGCGAAAAATGCGATGCAGTCGGGACGGGCCAAGACAAAATTATGGATATTGGAATTTGAAGCCTCGGCCGCCCGTAAGGTGGAACCGCTGATGGGCTGGACCAGCTCGCCCGATACAAGAACACAGCTCAATTTGCGCTTTGAGAGCAAGGAAGCCGCGATTGCCTATGCCGAAAAGAACGGTATCGACTATCAGGTGGCTGAACCCAAGACACCGCGCCCGCTGCTCAAAGCCTATGCCGACAATTTCAAGGCCGATCGTTCGGATCAATGGACTCACTGACAGGCCTCACCGGTCCCGTAGCTCAGCTGGATAGAGCATCGGATTTCTAATCCGACGGTCACAGGTTCGAATCCTGTCGGGATCACCATTACGGTATCAAGACCACAAAAACGAAATGGGCCCGCTTGCGGGCCCAAAACTTAGTTTTGCTGTCGTCAGTAGTTTTGCTGTTGTCGGTAATTAGTTATTGATAGCTGTGTCCACTGCGGTGAACTTTGTCGTCAGGCTGGTGCCCAGCGTGCCGACAATGGCCGAGATGGCGACGGCAATGCCGGCGGCAATCAGGCCGTATTCGATGGCGGTTGCGCCGCTTTCATTGGAGACGAATGACTTCAAGAAGTTGCTCATTGTATTTCCCTCAAGACTGATGACGTGCCCGGACGCCTGAATGTTTCAAACCAGCCAGCCTGAGTGCGTCGCACCGGTGTGCCGTCTGTGATTTGAATCTGGCAGTTGCGGTCTAACATTTCCCTAAATCGACCGTCCGAATTTGAGGTAAATGAATGAAAAACGGCTGATAAGCGCGCAGATTTCTATAAGAAAATTGCTGCGATTACAGATTCAAATTGAACTGCAGTTGAGCAATCAGACGTTTAGATCAGGTTTTGTGCGGGCTTGGTTTTGGGCATCTTTGTATAAAGTCTTAACGCTAGCCAGTGACGTAGCAATTTCGAGCTCCAAAAGATGGCCAAAATTTTTTTTCCAAATCATCAATTTTTTTGTCAGAAATTACAGATGGTTCATACAGGCGCGATTTAGCGCTTCCTGAGTTCCCTTTTCGACAGGTCCGCGCCATGATGGCAGATAAGAAGAAAATGGCCGGGGACTAAGGAAAGATAGAGTCACATGAAATTGAGAATGTTGCTGTCGTTTGGGTTTGCCGTCGTCCTGAGCGTCGTCGCGCTGATGCCCTTGAACGGCGCAGAGGCCGCTGATGCTGCCAAAGCGGTGCCGAGCGAAGCCACCGGTCAGGACTTCTATGCGCGCGGCTTCTATCCTGAAGCTCTTGCGGAATGGACCAAGGCTGTTGAAGAGCAAAAGAGTGCAGGCGCAGCATTCCGGCTTGGTGAAGAATATCTCGATGCCAAAGTCGTGAAGCGCGATATTCCGAAAGCCATTAAATATTATGAGATCGGCGCTGAAGGCGGCGACGCGCGCGCGCAGATGGATCTCGGCACCATGTATGACAAAGGCGTGGGCGTGCCGGCTGATCCGAAACTTGCCGCCAGGTGGTTTGAAGCCGCGGCCAAGCAGGGCATGGCAGAGGCGCAGTATAACGTCGCCACTATGTATCAGGACGGTGTGGGCGTCGCGCGCGATGACGTGAAAGCTTACATGTACTATTTGCTCGCCACCAAATTCGGCTTTCCGCAATTTGCCGCCAGAGAACTTGATAAACTGTCGGGCGAGATGAAAACCGAAGACATTAAACGGGCGACAATGATGGCGCGGGATTTCAAACCTGTCGTAACGACGGTTCAGAACGGCATCGTCAAGAAGTGAACGAACGAGGATAAGAATAGGGAGCCCCGTCAGAACCGGCGGGGCTCTTTTGTTTGGGCAATGTGCTGATCAATTGCATATGATGACCTGTCGGACTGATTTGGAATGAGTGGGACGCATGTCGAACGTATGGTCGAACTGGTCGGGTTGGGTGAAGTCCTGGCCGCAAGCAATCGTCAAACCCGCCAGCGAGGATGAACTCTGCCGCGCGATGCGCGACGCGGTGGGCCCTGTGCGCGTTGTCGGCAGTGGTCATTCGTTCACGCCATTGGTTGAAAGTCAGGGCACGATTTTTGACCTCGCGCAAATGTCCGGCGTGATCGATCATGACAATGAGGCCAAAACCGCGCGCATTAAAGCGGGCACGACGATACGTGACCTCGGACCTTTGCTGTTTGATCGCGGTATGGGGCTCGCCAATCAGGGCGACATTGACCGCCAGACAATTGCGGGTGCCGTCGGCACCGGCACGCATGGCACCGGCATTGATCTCGGTTCCATCTCGTCTGCCGTTCAGGGATTTCGTCTTGTCAAATCCGACGGCGAAGTGCTGAGCGCCAGTGCGACGGAAAATCCGGACCTCTTCAAAGCGGGCTGCGTTTCGATGGGCAGTCTCGGCATTATGAGTGAGATCACGATGAAGGCGCTGCCGGTCTATGCGCTGGAAGAGACCGGCGGGCGAATGCAGGTGGACGAGGCCTTGGCGCAGGTTGAGACGTTGCGCGACGCGCACCGGCATTTTGAATTTTTCTGGTTTCCCTTTGCCGATGATGTGATCGTTAAATTCCTGAGCGAGACCGACAAAGAAGCCCGCCCGCGTCGCCGCAAGGATGACGGCGTTGAGTCCAAGGACGACAAGACATTCAGAACGCTTTGCGAAGTGTCGCGCTATCTGCCATTCCTGCGCGGACCGATCCAGAAATATATGACATCTTCCAGCTCGCGCTATTCGCTGAGCACAGATGCGCCGGGCCGTGTGCGCTGGTCGCATGATGCATTTCCGAGCGATCGCAACAACCGCTTTAATGAAATGGAATATGCGGTCCCAGCCGAAGTCGGACCTGACTGTTTGCGCGAAGTCGCCGTGCATATGAAAACTTGCGGCGTCAATTTTTTGTTTCCGCTTGAATATCGCTATGTCGCCGCCGACGACATCTGGATCAGTCCGTTCTATCAGCGCGACAGCGTGACAATCTCGGTGCATCAGTATCATCGTCAGCCTTATGCCGACTTGTTTGCAGGCGTCGAAAAGATTTTCCGGCGCTATGAGGGCCGTCCGCATTGGGGCAAGTTGCACACGATGAAGGCGGCGGACTTTGCGACCATGTATCCGCGCTGGGATGATTTCTGTAAATTACGCCGCGAACTTGATCCGCAGGCTAAAATGCTCAATCCCTATCTCAAAGGCATATTCGGTGTCGTTTGATTTCAGCTTGTACTGACAAGCGCCACGGATTTGATGAGCACCCAGACCTTGCGGTCGGGCGCGAGCACCAAAGCGTCATGCGCGCGCTTGGTAATGCGGGCTTTGAGCATATGCGCGCCGGTGAGCGACAGAGTGAGATCGACCTGGCCCTTTTGCGTGGGCGCAATCTCCGTAATGGTCGCTTCCAATATATTCTGAATGCTGATGCCCTGCGGCCGTTCGGTGGCGATGGCGACGTCACGGGCATGGACACGCAGACGGACGATGGACCCCACGGCGTCAGAGACAAGCGGCAGGCTGATGCGATCTGCGCCCAGCACCAGCGTTGTCACGTACGCGGCTTCGTCATGGGCTTCCACACGCGCTTCGATGATGGCGGCGGGGTCGGTGTCGTCACTATCACCGAGAATGAGACGCTGAATTTCCGGCCGGTTGAGCACGGCAGCCACGTCGCCTGACGCGGCAACTGAACCCTGATGAAGCACGACGACGCGGTCGGCGAGACGCGTGATCTCATCAATATTGTGACTGACATAGAGGATCGGCAGATCGAGACGGCGATTGAGCACTTCGATGAAAGGCATGATGCCTGCTCGGCGGCGCGGATCGAGACCGGACAGCGGCTCATCCATAAGCAGAAGGCGCGGGCCGGAGAGAAGGGCGCGACCGATGGAGACGCGTTGTGCCTCGCCGCCCGACAGATGATGCGGACGACGCGCGAGCAAAGCATCAAGGCCAAGAAGGGCAATCACCTCATCGCGCGAGACGGTGAGCGATGCGTCGCGCCGCTTTGCGCCGTAGTCAAGATTTTGCGCGACGGAGAGATGCGGAAAGAGCAAAGCATCCTGAAAGACATAGCCGATGCGGCGTCGCTCCGGCGGCAGCGATATTCTCTTGGCGCTGTCGTTCAGAACCTGATCGTCAAACGTGATATGCGCGTGATCGGGGCGCTGCAAACCGGCAATGAGTTGCAGCAACATGGATTTGCCGGCGCCCGATGGCCCGATGATCCCTGTGACACCGCGTGGCGCGAGGAGGCGCACGTCGAGTGCGAAATTACCGATACGGCGTTGCACATTGATTGAGAGGCCGCTCATATGCGCCCCCTGATGCGGGTCTGCGCCCCGCGGGCGAGCACTTCGGAGGCGATGAGAGCAACAGCGGCAAGTGCGAGCGACAAGAGAACGAAGCGCATCGCATTGATCTCACCATCGGGCGATTGCAGCGCTGAATAAAGCGCGATGGGAAGCGTTTGCGTTTCACCCGGAATGTTGGCAACGAAGGTGATGGTCGCGCCAAACTCACCGATAGCGCGGGCAAAGCCAAGCAGCGAGCCTGCGATGATACCCGGCGTGATGAGCGGCAGAGTGACCGACAAGAAAGAATTTGTCGCGCTCGCCCCGAGCGTGCGGGCGGCGGCCTCCAATCGCGGATCGACGGCTTCAAAGCTCAGGCGGATGGCGCGCACCATGAGCGGGAAACCCATGATAGCGGATGCAAGGGCCGCACCCTTCCAGTTGAACGCAAAACTGAAACCCGTATGCGCTTCGAGCCAATGACCGATGGCACCGTTGTGACCAAAGAGCAAAAGCAACACATAGCCTGTGACGACAGGCGGCAACACGAGCGGCAGGTGAACCAATCCGTCGAGAAAAATCTTGCCGCGAAAGTTTGAGCGCGCGAGCACCCATGCAATCGCAATGCCGATGGGCAGCGAAAAAGCAGTGCCGACCAGACCGGTCTTGAGCGAAAGCCAGAGGGCTTGCGCCTCTCCCGCGCTCAGACCTGAACTGAAAAGGCCGTCACCCATGTCTCATGCACCTGCTGCATTGAGACGGGCAAAGCCTGCTTCAAGATCGGCGAGGAGATCGTCTGCATCTTCGAGACCGGCATGAATGCGGATGAGCTGACCGCCGAAATCGCCGGAGGTGACAGTGCGGTTGTGTTTGAGGTCTTGCGGCAGGATGAGACTTTCAAAGCCACCCCATGAATAACCCATGCCCATGAGGTCCATGCCGTCAAGCATGGCGGCAATTGCTTTGTCGCTGACGGTTGGTTGAAAGACGAAAGAGAAGAGACCGCAGGCACCGGTGAAGTCACGCTTCCAGAGTGCGTGATCGGGATGGCTTTCAAGCGCGGGATGAATGACGAGTGCGACTTCGGGCCGTGCTTCAAGCCAGCGCGCAAGCCGGATGCCGGTCGCCTGATGGCGTTCCAGCCGGACGCCCAATGTGCGGATGCCGCGCAGCACGAGATAGACATCGTCCGGCGCAACGGTCTGGCCCAATGCGCCGTGACGGAAGAGCGTATCGGCCCATGTTTTTTCATTCGTGGTGATCGAGCCCATCAGCACATCGGAATGGCCGCAGAGATATTTGGTGACGGCCTGCACCGAAATGTCAGCGCCCTGGCTCAGGGGTTTGGTGTAGTAGCCCGCGCCATATGTATTGTCGGCGATGACGATGGCTCCGCCTGCATGAGCCGCCGCCGCGATGGCCGGTATGTCCTGAATCTCGAACGAATTGGAACCGGGTGATTCGGCAAAGACAACGGCGGTGTTGGGCTTCATCAATTTGGAAATACCCGCACCGATACGAGGGTCGTAATAGTCAACCTCGACGCCCATGCGCGTCAGCAGCTTGTTGCAGACATCGCGCGAGGGACCATAGGCGCTATCGACCATCAGCAAATGATCGCCTGCCTTCAGATGAGCGATGAGGGCTGTGGAGACCGCTGAGAGACCGGAGGGCGTCAGAACAGTGTTGTATCCGCCTTCCAGCGCCGTTATGGCCTTTTGCAGCGCGGTAATCGTGGGCGAGCCGCGCCGGCCGTAAGTATAGGGCTGGTCTCTCGTCTTCAGGACTTTGACTGTCGGGTGCAGGATCGTTGAGCCGTGAAAGACCGGCGGATTGACATAGCCGAAATTTGCCTCCGGCTCGCGTCCCGCTGTCACAACGAGCGTATCCTGTCGATGATTTGGCTTCTCAGTCATTGGCCGTTCCGTCTGGTCAGTGTAAGAAAGAAGCATAACCGACCCTTTGCCATTAGACCAAACGAGAGACCCCCATGAACAACCGGCTCGTCGCTTTTCTCGTTGGCATCGTCATCGGTGCCGCCGCGCTCTATTTCTTTTTGCCGGGTCCGGGCGCACCGATTACGGCAGCGACCGTCAACACCACCGGACCAGCGGCCAAACCGGCGGGACCGACAGCGGCGGCGGGCTCGACGCTCGCCACGGTGCGGGCGCGCGGTTATTTGCAATGCGGCGTGAGCCAGGGTCTGCCGGGCTTCTCCAACCCCAATGACAAGGGCGAGTGGAGCGGCATCGACGTTGATTTCTGTAAAGCCGTCGCCGCCGCCGTCTTCGGCGATGCGACCAAGGTGAAATACCGCCCGCTGAGCGCGAAGGACCGCTTCACCGCGCTGCAATCGGGCGAGATTGATCTTCTGTCGCGCAACACGACATGGTCCATGTCGCGCGACACATCGCTGGGTTTCGATTTTGCCGGTGTCATCTATTATGACGGGCAGGGCTTTCTCGTCAAAAAATCAACGGGCATCACCAGCGCCGCGCAACTGGACGGCGCGACCATCTGCACGCAGACCGGCACGACAACCGAACTCAACATGGCCGATTATTTTCGTGGTCAGGGCATGACCTACAAAGTACTGGCCTTTGAAAAGAACGAAGAGTCCCTGAGCGCCTATGACGAGGGACGATGCGACGCCTATACGACCGACGCATCGGGCCTGCATGCGCAAAAGCTCATTCTGAAAACGCCGGATGAACATCTGGTGCTGCCGGAAATCATTTCCAAAGAACCGCTCGGACCTCTGATGCGTCAGGGCGATGCGCAATGGGCTGACATTGTGCGCTGGACATTGTTTGCACTGATCAATGCCGAAGACCTCGGCGTGACCCAAGGCAATGTTGAACTGATGCGCACAAGCCAGAGCCCGGACATTCGCCGTCTGCTCGGCGCGGAAGGAGCATACGGTGAAGCCATCGGATTGAAAGCAGAATGGGCGGCCGACGTCATCCGCGCGGTCGGCAACTATGGCGAAATCTATAACCGCACTGTCGGGCCGGACACGCCGCTCGGCATTCCGCGCGGGCTGAATGCGCTGTGGAAAAACGGCGGGCTGATGTATGCGCCGCCCATTCGCTGAACAACAAAGGCTGTAAGTGAGTATGAGGGCTGCAAAGAGCAAGGGCTTCGGAAGCATATCGTGGACCAATCCGCGATTGCGTTCGCTGGTCTATCAACTGCTCGCCATCGGCGGCACGGTCGCGATCATCAGCTTTTTCGTTCTGACCGCACGCGCAAATCTTGAGCGTCAGCACATTGCATCGGGCTTTGCTTTCCTCGATCACACGGCAGGCTTCGGCGTCATTCAGGCGCTGATCCCTTACACCGAAGAAAGCTCTTACGGCCGCGTCTTTCTGGTCGGGCTTTTCAACACCCTGCTCGTCGCCGTCATCGGCACGGTCTTTGCCGTCGCGCTCGGCTTTGTCATCGGCGTCGCGCGCCTGTCGAACAATTGGCTGATCGCAAAACTCGCCGCTGTCTATGTCGAGGTGTTCCGCAACATTCCGTTGCTGCTGCAATTGTTCTTCTGGTACTTCGTGATCCTGCGTCCGCTGCCCGGCCCGCGCGAGTCCATCAAGCTGTTGCCCGATGTGTTCCTCTCCAATCGCGGCATCGTCATGCCGGCCTTCGGCAGCACGCAAGCGACACTTGCATTCGTGCTTGTGACACTGGCAACGATCATCGGTGTCATCATCATGCGGCGCTGGGCGCGGAAGCGGTTTCTCGCGACGGGACAAACCTTTCCTGACGGACGTTTGTCATTGGCATTGCTCGTTGCATTGCCGCTTGGTGCGGCGCTGATTTTCGGTGCGCCGTTCTCGCTGACGCCGCCGGTGATGGGACCGTTCAACTTTGTCGGCGGTTGGCATCTGTTGCCGGAATTTGTCGCGCTGACATTCGGCCTCACGGTTTACACCGCATCCTTCATCGCCGAGATCGTGCGCTCCGGTATTCAATCGGTGAGCAAGGGACAGACGGAAGCAGCCTATGCGATCGGTCTTAATCCGTCGCAAACTTTGCGCTTTGTCATCATCCCGCAAGCGCTGCGCGTCATCGTGCCGCCGCTGACGAGCCAGGTTTTGAACCTCACGAAAAACTCATCGCTCGCTGTCGCCATTGCATATCCCGATCTCGTCGCGGTCTTTGCAGGCACAGTGCTCAATCAGACGGGGCAGGCGATTGAAGTCATCGCGATTACCATGGCGGTCTATCTCGTCATCAGTCTTGCGACATCCTACGCCATGAATGTTTACAACGCGCGCGTCGCCATCGTGGAGCGTTGAACATGCAATCTGTGAAATGGCTGCGCAAAAATCTTTTCTCAGATGTCTGGAACAGCGCGCTCACGCTCTTCGCGCTTTGGGTGATTTATATTTCCGTGCCGCCGCTGCTTGATTGGGCGATCTTCAAAGCGGTGTGGGAAGGTAATGGCAATACCTGCCGCGAAATCACGAGTGGCGCGTGCTGGCCTTTCGTTAAAGCCAATCTCGGTCAGTTTATTTACGGGCGCTATCCTGAGAGCGAACTCTGGCGTGTGAACCTCACCTTCGTACTCGGTGTCGCGGGTCTCATTCCGATGCTGATGCCATCGGCACCGGCGAAGAAGTGGAACCTTATCTATCTCGTCGTCGCCTATCCGCTCATCGCCATTGTGTTACTCGCCGGTGATCGTCCGGGTCTTGTCGGTGTGGACACGAGCCTTTGGGGCGGCTTGCTCGTCACGTTGGTTGTTGCTGTGACAGGCATTGTCGTGTCGCTGCCGCTCGGCATATTGCTCGCTTTGGGACGGCGCTCCGACATGCCGGCGATCCGCATGTTGTCGATTGCCTTCATCGAATTCTGGCGCGGTGTGCCGCTTGTCACGGTTCTGTTCATGGCAAGTGTGATGCTGCCGCTCTTTCTGCCGGAGGGTGTGAGCTTCGACAATCTGTTGCGCTGCCTCATCGGCGTGGCGCTTTTCTCGTCCGCCTATATGGCGGAAGTCGTGCGCGGCGGCTTGCAGGCGATCCCGCGCGGGCAATATGAAGCGGCGCGCGCCGTGGGCATGAGCTATTGGCAGACAATGGGTTTGATCATTCTGCCGCAGGCACTTCGCCATGTCATTCCCGGCATCGTCAACACGTTTATCGGTCTCTTCAAAGACACAACGCTCGTCCTCATCGTCGGCATTTTCGATTTGCTGGGACAGGTGCGCGCGCAATTGAGCGACCCCAACTGGGCGGTGCCGGAAGGTGCAACGACGGGCTATGTGTTTGCCGCGCTCGTCTTTTGGGTCTTCTGCTTCGGCATGTCGCGCTACTCGGTGTTCATGGAGCGCCGCCTCAATACAGATCACAGGAATTAGATCATGTCCGACACGCCTCTTATGATCAGCATTGAACATGTTCACAAATGGTTTGACGACTTTCATGTGCTGAAAGACATCAACCTCACGGTGCGCGAAGGCGAACGCATCGTGATTGCCGGACCATCGGGATCGGGAAAATCAACGCTGATCCGCTGCATCAACCGGCTTGAAGCGCATCAGGAAGGCCGCATCATGGTTGATGGTGTGGAGCTGACAGATGACCTAAAACGCATCGATGCGGTGCGCCGCGAAGTGGGCATGGTGTTCCAGCAATTCAATTTGTTTCCGCATATGACGGTACTCGAAAACTGCACACTCGCGCCGATCTGGGTGCGCAAGATGCCGCAAGCCGAAGCGGAAAAACTCGCGATGAAATTTCTGGAACGTGTGAAGATTCCTGAGCAGGCCAAAAAGTTTCCGGGTCAACTCTCGGGCGGTCAGCAACAACGCGTCGCCATCGCGCGCGCACTGTGCATGCAACCCAAGATCATGCTGTTCGATGAGCCGACATCGGCGCTTGATCCGGAGATGATCAAGGAAGTGCTCGACGTGATGGTGGAGCTGGCACAAGACGGTATGACGATGGTCTGCGTCACCCATGAGATGGGCTTTGCGCGACAGGTGGCGAACCGCGTCGTCTTCATGGATGAGGGTGAAATCGTGGAAGAAGCGGCCCCGGAAATATTCTTCAGTACACCGAAGAATGAGCGCACAAAAGCGTTTTTGGCCCAGATTCTGTGAGGCTCAAAAAGCGGGGATAGGCAACTTATCCATCAACCGCGAGCCTCGGATTCCGTTGATTTCCTGCAAGAGATTCGAGGTTTCCATGTCGAGATCGTTGGTTTTTCGTTGGTTGGTTGCGAGGGTGTCGGATTTCGCGAAATACTCAGGTGGGGATAGAGATTTTTTTCCAGTTTATTGTCTCCTTCCCATTTTCTTAGCCCTCTTCCATAGGGTGCGGGACTTGCGATGACAAACAGGAAGACCCTCACCCATCCGTCGCCCAAGAGCGACCCCTCCGTCAAAGCCATCTTCGACGCGTACCCCGCGCCGGTGCGGAAGCGTCTTCTCAATTTGCGCAAATTGATTTTCGCGACCGCTGCGGAGACATCCGGTGTCGGTGAAATTGTCGAGACGCTGAAATGGAACCAGCCTGCCTATCTCACGCAGAAACCGAAGAGCGGGACGACGATCCGGCTTGATGCGTTGAAGGGTGACGCGGGGACCTATGCGCTTTATGTGCCTTGCTCGACGACACTCGTTGCGACGTACAAAGAGCTTTATTCTGATGTGTTGCGTTTCGAGGGGAACAGGGCGGTTGTGTTTTCCGCGCGCGACGAGGTGCCGAAGGATGTGGTCCGGCATTGTCTGGCACTGGCGCTCACTTATCATTTGAGGAAGTAAGATGGATTGCCGCGTCGCTTCGCTCGCCGCAATGACGATAAACAATTCGCAATGCTTCTCGACTTCAACCCTCCCCTTGAGGGAGGGTCAAAAAATCACCTTTGATTTTTTGGGGCGGGGTCGCGGTCTGACGTCAGAGCACGGCCTTACATTGAACTTCGTTCCCCCTCCCCAAACGGCGAAGACGCCGTTTGACCCTCCCTCAAGGGGAGGGTTGAAAGAATTTACTTCATAGTGAGAGAGCAAATTTACGGATGCCCGTGATTGCTCGTCAGGCGCAAAAACTCTTCGCGCGTTTTCGGGTCGTTGCGCACCGCGCCGATGAGGTGGCTGGTGGAGAGCACCGAACCCGGGTTGTTGACGCCGCGGATGGTCATGCAGGAATGTTCCGCCTGAATGACGACGCCGACGCCGCGTGGTTTCAGAACTTCGGCGATGGCTTTGGCGACATCGGCGGTGAGTTTTTCCTGAATTTGCAGACGACGCGCGAAGCCCTGCACGACGCGGGCGAGTTTGGAAATGCCGACGACGCGTTTGGATGGCAGATAGCCGACATGAGCATAGCCGGTGACGGGGAGCATGTGATGCTCGCAGAAGCTGACGACGCGGATGTTGCGCAAGACGATCAGCTCGTCATAGCCGCCGACTTCTTCAAAGACGCGTTCGAGATATTCGCGCGGGTCGGTGTCATAGCCGGAAAAAAGTTCACTGTAAGAGCGCGCGACGCGGGCCGGTGTGTCGATGAGGCCTTCGCGGTCGGGATTTTCGCCCGCCCAGCGGATGAGCGTGCGCACGGCGGCTTCAGCTTCGGCTTGCGAGGGTTTGCCTTCTGTTGATTTGGCAGCGGCTTTGGCGGGCTTCTTCGCTTTGATGATTTTCTTCGTTGCCACGGGGAGGCTCCTGACGCGAGGGAATGGCTTTGTTGGAGCGCAGTCTGGGTGCTCGACGCCGCGAGGTCAATCCTCGAAAACGGCTTCCGATTGCGCATAGGCGCTGAAGCCGTGGCGCTGATAAAGGCGCAGCGCATTGGGATGATCCAATGTGCAGGTCTGAACCGTAAGACGTTCGGGCCCGCGCGACCAGGCAAGACGGATGGCTTCGCAGAGCAGAAAACGCCCGATGCCCTGACCGATATAGTCCGGCATGACGCCGAGAAAACAAAGGTCAGCGTCCGGCATCATGCGGAAATCAATTTCGGTGAAACCGGCTGGCGCACCGTTGAGCCAGAGAACGTAGATCTCGACATCATCGTGATGGATGATTTCTTTGAGCGCGTCGTCACTGAGCTTGCGGCGGCTGACCCACGTATAGTCGCGGCCGATCGTGTCATAGAGATAGCGATAGAAATGCACCGGCGGTTTTTCCGCGCGCATGAGTGCGTATTTGCCCTTGGGCTTGGCGACCGCGGGCAGGCGCGGTTCGGCCTGCATATCGAGATGGGTGATGGTGGTTTTATGCGTGCCCATCGCGTGATGCTCAGACTTCGACGGGCAGGCCTTTGACGGCCCCCCATTCGGCCCATGAGCCGTCATAGATGGCGGTCTGGTCGCGGCCCAACACGGCAAGGCCCAGCGCGAGAATGCAGGCGCTGACGCCGGAGCCGCAGGTGGCGACGACGGGACGTTTCAGATCCACACCGGCATCGTCAAAAAGGCGCACGAGTTCATTATGCGATTTCATTGTGCCGTCGGTGTTGACCAACAGCGACGAAGGCAGATTGCTGCTGCCCGGAATGTGACCGCCAGCAAGGCCCGGACGCGGCTCGGCTTCGGTGGCACGGAAGCGGCCGCCGCTGCGCGCGTCAATGACCTGCTCGGCGCAGGTTTCGAGATTGTGCAGCATGGCGGCGCGGTCGCGCACCAGCGGCGCATTGCGGCGCGCTGTGAAATGGCGCGGGGAGGGGCGCGGGCGCTCATCACTGATGGCGCGGCCTTCGGCCTTCCATTTTTTCAAACCACCGTCGAGGACGACAACATCAGAAAAGCCCATGACGCGGAACATCCACCAGACGCGCGGCGCACTGAAGAGACCGGCACCATCATAGACCACAACGCGCATGCCGTCGCCGATGCCTAAGGCACGGACGCGGGACGAAAATTTTTCAGGCGCAGGCAGCATGTGCGGATAGGGGCTTGTCGTATCGGCAATTTCGTCAATGTCGAAAAACACCGCGCCCGGAATATGGCCGCGCTCATATTCGTCGCGCGGATCGCGCTGCGCACTGGGCAGATACCATGAGGCATCAATGATACGCACGTCCGGCGCATCGAGATGAGTGGCGAGCCATTCGGTCGAAACGAGAGGACTGTCAGTCGTCACGGGCATAAAACTTCTAACTCTCTTACAGCCAATCCGGCGCGGGGAGGTTCTTCTCTTTGAGGAAAACCGGATTGAACAACTTGGTCTGATAGCGCGTACCATAGTCGCACAGGATGGTGACAATGGTATGGCCGGGGCCGAGATCGCGCGCGAGGCGGATGGCTCCCGCGACATTGATGCCGGAGGACCCGCCGAGGCAGAGGCCTTCTTCTTTCAGCAGATCGAAGATGATCGGCAGGGCTTCGGCGTCGGGAATATTGTAAGCGTCATCAATCGGCGCATCGACGAGATTGGCGGTGATGCGGCCCTGACCGATGCCTTCGGTGATCGACGAGCCTTCGGCTTTCAAGGTGCCGTGCTTGTAGAAATGATAGAGCGCCGCGCCATCGGGATCAGCCAATGCGATCTTGACGTTTTTGTTGCGGGCCTTGAGCGCCATGCCGATGCCGGCAAGCGTGCCGCCTGTGCCGACCGCGCAGGTGAAGCCATCCACTTTGCCATCGGTCTGGGTCCAGATTTCCGGTCCCGTGGTTTCGATATGGGCCTGACGGTTCGCCACATTGTCAAACTGATTGGCCCAGATCGCGCCTGCGGGTTCGGATGCGGCCAGTTCGGCGGCGAGGCGGCCTGAATACTTCACATAGTTCATATCGTCTTTATACGGAACAGCAGGCACTTCGATGAGACGCGCGCCGCAGAGGCGCAGCATGTCTTTCTTTTCCTGCGACTGTGTTTCCGGAATGACGATGACGCTTTTAAAGCCCAGCGCATTGCCGACAAGGGCAAGGCCGATGCCTGTATTGCCGGCGGTGCCTTCGACAATGGTGCCGCCCGGACGCAACTCACCGCGGGCAACCGCGTCTTTGATGATGTAAAGCGCGGCGCGGTCTTTGACGGACTGGCCGGGATTTAGAAATTCCGCTTTGCCGAGAATGGTGCAGCCTGTTTCTTCGGAGGCGCGCTTCAGGCGGATCAACGGCGTGTTGCCGATCGAGTCCACCAGTCCTTGTTTGATATCCATGCGTGTCGGTTCCCGGAGAGAGGCTTTTCTTACTGGCAACATACGGAGGGAGGGCTTCAGGTTCAAGGCGAAGAAAATTGTTTCAGAGCTTTGCCTTGTTATTCATAACCCATTGAATCATAAGCATTGTTTTGGCATCGCGGATGCGCCCGTCGGTTGTGGCAGCATAGGCTTCTGAAAGAGGCACGCAGACCGCGCGAATATCTTCATGCTCATGGGCGAGCCCGTGGATGCCACCGGCCCTGGAGAGGTCGGCGCGGCCGGCATACATATGCGTGCGCTCGCCATAGCCGCCGGGCGATGAATAGACGGTGGCGATGTGAACGGGCGCTGTGATGACGCAGTTCGCTTCTTCCACCGCTTCGCGCATGGCGACGTCCGGCGGCGTTTCACCCGGATCAATCATGCCCGCGACGGCCTCGAACAGCCATGTGGCATCGCCCCAATAGAGACCGCAGGTGCGGAACTGCTCAACGAGAACAACCGCATCAAGTATGGGGTCGTAGGGCAGGATCATCGAGACCTCGCCGATTGTATAGAGATCGCGGGTGATTTCGTCGGACCATTCACCGTCATAGCGAATATGACGAAATATAAAACGTTCGATCTTGCCCCAGCCCTGACCAATGGTTTTACGCGAGATGACTTTGACATCATCAAGGCTGCGGGGCGAGGGGATGAGTCGGCGTTCCATGAAGGCTCCTGTGCGAATAAGTCTTAACACTAGCAGTCACAACGACTTACGCAAAAACCCGCATTGCGACGTGCAACCCGGGTGGGCCTAATGTTAGTCTGGCTCACATTTGCGGTGATGGGCGGGGGACGAATGACGGATGGTAGGCCGACGGCACTATATGCTGATCCGAGATTTCGGACCGCGCTGCGCATCGCTCTCACCTTTCTTCTGGTCTCATATGCCTATCTCTATGGCTCTGATTGGCTGGTCGAAATCACAGTGCCGGTTGAGTGGCTCTTTGTCGTCAATGTCTCAAAGGGCTTCATCTACGTCACGATCGTGGCAGTAGGTCTTGTCTATTACATTCATCAGGCGCTGATCCAGACGCAGTCAGCCGAAGAAAGTTTCAAACAACTCATCAATGCCAGTCCTGACGGGATCGTCATGGCCTCGAATGGGGGGCATATTATGATGGCCAATCCGGCGATGAGTGAGATGACGGGTTATAGCCGTGACGAGTTGATCGGCATGACGCGCGCCGATCTCTTTGATGAGACGTCGCCTGACCTTGTGCGCGCGGTGGAGATGCGCAAGAAATACGGCGAAGTGCGCCAGCGCGTCATGATGCATCGAAAAGCCGACACAGAAATTCCGGTGATGGCGTCGATCAAGGAATTTGGTCTGGTCAATGGCGAGCGTCGCATCTGCGCGATCATCCATGAACTCACCGATGAAGAACGCCACGAAGCGAAGTACCGCGAGGGCGAGAGACTGCGCCTTGTCGGGCATTTGGCAGGCGGCGTTGCGCATGATTTCAACAATCTGCTCACCGTTATCAGCGGCAATACCGAAATCCTGCTCGATCTCGCAACGCCGGGCAGTCCGCAGCATCGTGCGGCCAATATCATCCTGATGGCAGGCCAACAGGCGGCGCAATTGATCCGCCATCTCCTTGCCTTTGCGCGCAGGCAATCGCTTGATCCCGCGCCGTTTTCTGTGGGCGCCCGCCTGCGGGAACTCATGCCGCTTCTGTCTAAAGCTGTCGGATCGCATGTGAATGTTGAACTCAGATGTCCGGATGATGTCTGGTTTGCCTATGCAGATGCGGCGCAGTTTGAAAATGCTGTGCTCAATCTTGTGCTCAATGCCAAAGATGCTTTGCGTCAGGACGCGACGATTGTGATCGAGGCAATCAATATCGTCGTGGGTGCGCATTCACCTTTCGAAGATGTGCTGGTACCGGGCGACTATGTGGCGCTCAGCGTGACAGATCACGGCACGGGCATGACGCCGGAAGTTTTGGCGCACGCGGTCGAGCCCTTCTACTCAACCAAGGAAACCGGTCACGGCATCGGCCTTGGTCTCAGCACGGTGTTCGGCTTTGCCAAACAATCGGGCGGGCATCTCGACATTCGCAGCGAAGTCGAGCAGGGCACTACCGTTACATTCTTCCTGCCGCGCCCTGTCGGCGATCATCTGCTGGAAACATCTGCGTTGCCGTCAGGCGAAGTGATGGGCGGCACGGAGCGTATATTGGTGGTGGAGGATGATCCGCTGGTGCGCGTGTTCCTCGAAAATGCGCTGTCGCAGCTTGGCTACAAAGTCATGACCGTGGGCGATGCGACCGAAGCGCTGTCGCTGCTCGGGACGCATAGCATGGTTGATTTGCTGGTGGCCGACGTCGTGTTGCCACGTGGCATGAACGGACGCGAGTTGGCAGCGAAACTCAAAGACACGCATCCCGGTCTCGCTGTGTTGTTCATCTCCGGTTTCCCCGATGAAAATGCAGGCACCGATGATGTGACAGCGTCACCCGCATTGAAAAAACCGTTTCATGTGCAGGATCTCGCCAAGCGTATCCGCGCAGCGCTTGAGGAACGCGGCAGGTCCGAGGTCCGGTTCAGTGCGGCGAATGGCCTGCCTGCGGATGCCTGACCTTTCCGGCCCCGGGGTGATAGTCTCAGGGACAAGGAATCGGGGCGAATCAGGTGCAAGGCGAAGCGGTAAAAACGACAGGGTTGCGTGAACCAACGGCGGTATTGCGCGAAGTCTTCGGCCTCAGCACGTTTCGCGGCGAGCAGGAGCAGATCATCGCGCATGTGATGGCCGGTCGCGATGCTGTGGTGTTGCTGCCCACAGGCGCGGGCAAATCGCTTTGTTTCCAGATTCCGGCTCTTTGTCTTGACGGCGTGGCGATTGTTGTCTCACCGCTTATCGCGTTGATGCGCGATCAGGTCGAGGCCTTGCGCCAATCCGGCGTGCGGGCCGCCGCACTCAATTCCACCCTGACGATGGATGAAGTCGCCGACATTCGCGCAAGGCTGGCGGACTGCGAAATTGATTTGCTCTACGTGACGCCTGAGCGCCTTGTCAGCGACGGGTTCCTCGGTCTTTTGTCGCGGCTTCACATCTCTCTGTTCGCCATTGATGAGGCCCATTGCATCAGCCAATGGGGCCATGATTTCCGGCCCGAATATATGCAGCTCTCTGTGCTGCGCGAACGCTTTCCCGGCGTGCCGCGCATGGCGCTGACCGCCACGGCCAATCCGCAAACGCGCGATGATCTCATTCATCGGTTGCAACTCGATGATGCGCGCGTTTTCTCGGCGAGCTTTGACCGGCCCAATATCCGCTACACGATTGTGCAGAAGGACAATGCGCGCGGGCAGTTGATGGCATTCCTGCAGGGCAGGGAGGGCCAGAGCGGCATCATCTATTGCCTGAGCCGCAAGAAGGTTGAAGAAACATCCGAATGGCTGAACGGGCAGGGCATCCGCTCGCTGCCTTATCATGCAGGCCTCGACCGTAGTGTGCGCGACGCCAATCAGGATGCGTTTTTGAAGGAAGACGGTCTGGTGCTCGTTGCCACGATTGCGTTTGGCATGGGCATCGACAAGCCCGATGTGCGCTTCGTTGCGCATCTCGATCTGCCGTCGAGCATTGAGGCCTATTATCAGGAGACGGGCCGCGCAGGCCGCGACGGACAGCCATCGGAAGGCTGGATGGCCTATGGCATGGGCGACCTCGTGCAGCGCCGCCGCATGATTGACGATGGGGCGAGCCCCGTTGAAGTGAAACGCGTGGAACGTGCCGCACTCGATGCTTTGCTCGGTGTTTGCGAGACAACGCAATGCCGACGTCGCGCATTGCTGGCGCATTTCGGCGAGACCATGTCGGAAGATTGCGGCAATTGCGATAGCTGCCTGACGCCCGCGCAAACATGGAACGGCACCGAAGCCGCGCGGAAGCTGCTGTCAGCGATCTATCGCAGCGGTCAGCGCTATGGCTCCGGCCACATCATCGACATTTTGCGCGGGCAGGTGACGGAGAAGATCACGCGTGCGGGCCACGACAGCTTGCCGACATTCGGCGTCGGCGCGGACCTCGATGCAAAGACGTGGCAGTCGGTCATTCGTCAGATGACGGTGCTGGGTCATATCTCGGTCGACAATGAAGCCTTCGGCGCGTTGATCCTTGAAGACAGTGCGCGGCCTGTCTTGCAGGGCCATCAGGCGATTGAATTTCGCCGCGACAGGGCCGGGCCCGCGAAAGAACGCAAACGCGCGACGCGGGCACAAGCCGAATATGTGTCGGACAATCCCGAAGACGAGGCATTGTTTCAGGCCTTACGCGCCGAACGTCTGCGCCTTGCGCGCGAGCAGGGCGTGCCGCCTTACGTCATCTTCCACGATGCATCCTTGCGCGACATGGCCCGCGTGCGGCCTTCATCAGTCACGGAGATGGGCGAAGTGGCAGGCGTCGGTGCCGCCAAATGCGCACGCTATGGCCGCGCGTTTCTCGCCGTTATCGGCGAGCACGGCTGACAGCAAGTTTTGCGACGATCACAAACAGAAAAGGGGTCCGGTCTTATGGAAGACCGAACCCCTTGAAACTGGCTCCCCGGGCCGGATTCGAACCAGCGACCGATCGGTTAACAGCCGATTGCTCTACCACTGAGCTACCGAGGATCACTGCCGGAATTAACCAGCAGGAGTGGGCTGCATATAGCAAAACCCTTGCGCAGATGCCAAGTCTTATTCTTGCCTTCCGCCCGGCTTAATCTTTAGCGGTAAACCGTTAAAAACATTGTCTAAGATGCCGGACATCGCCATTTGATGAAAAGTAAGCGGTAAAGCCGGTTTTACGGTGATAAAAACCTGAATAAAGGGAAGCAGAATGGCCTTTGTGAAAGTTGGGAACGCCAAAGTCAGAGTTCCCGGATCACCATTGGTTCGCATGGCACTGGGCGGCGGTCTCGTCGCGGGCGGTGTTTTGGGCTTTTTGCCGGTCCTGGGCTTCTGGATGATTCCCCTCGGGCTTGTCGTCCTGTCGGTCGATAGCCCCTTGGTACGGCGCGGGCGTCGTAAAACCGAAATCTGGTGGGGACGGCGTAAGCGGGCGAAAGAAGCGACAAAGAACTAGTCGATACCGGACGAGCCCATGGCTTTGGCCATCGCGAAGGGTAGTCCGCTCATCAGCACATCGAGAATACGCAAATCCTGATAATCGCCGTTGAGCGACAGGCGCGGCAGATGCGTGAGATTTTGCGCATGCGCCGACCGGATCAGACCCTTGCGCGTTGTGGTCGCGGAGCGGAAGCCGAAAGATTTGGCGATTTCAAAATCGCGTGTACCAGCGGATGTCGGATCACCATAGGGATATGAGAAATGCTGCGGGCGGCGGCCAAGTTCGGCCTCGTGGCGCGCAAGGCCTTTGGCGATGTCGTTTGAGGCTTCTTCGCCTGAAATTTGTGCCAGCGCAATGTGGCTCGCCGTATGCGCTTCGATACTGGCGTAAGGGTTGGCGGCAAGGGTACGCAACTCGTCCCAGCTCATCGCGAGTTCGTGCGTGACAGCGGCAATGTTAACACTGTGAGCACCGGCAAGGCGGCGCACTTCGGCGCGTAAGGCCGGTTCGCCCATGGCGCGCAAACGCCAATAGATCGCGTCCCATGCGGCTTTTTTGTCGGCCACGCTGCGCGACGTGAATGTTTCTTCTCCGTCAGCAAAACGCACGCGCAATTCGTTGGCGGACGCGATGATGCGTTCCAGCACCACCCACCAAAGCTCGGCTGTGCCGTCCGGCAGGCTCGTTGCGAGATAAACCGTGAAAGGCGCGCTGTGGCGCGCAAAGATCGGCGCGGCCACGGTGAGATTGTCTTTGTAGCCATCATCAAGCGTGAACACGACAAACCGCTCCGACGTGTCGCCAACCGCGATGCGCGTGACGGCCTCATCAAGTGAGAGGCAGACGAGGCCGCGCGCCCGCACATGGCCGAGCAGCGCGTCGAGATAGTCCGGTGTGATTTCTAATATGCGGTTTGGTGCGAAATCGGTGTCGTCCGGCTCGCGCACCCGATGCAGCATGAAAATCGCCCCCATGCCGCGCACGGACGCCGGCGCAAGCCGATGCGCACCGCTGGCATAGAGGCCGAGCAGCGCATGGCGGGCCAATGCGGGTTTGGTCGCCGTCAGGGTCTGGCGAAGGTTAACGATCATCTCTGCCCATGTTGCCGGGGGTCCGGGAAATCTAGCACGCGCCTTGCAATTACTCAGGCATGGCAAGGATGCCTGTTCGGAATTGAGAAAAGGTTTCACATAAGAAGCCACTTGAGACCGAAGCGAGACAAAACGTCCCGAATTGAACCATCAGCACGCGAGGCCCCCCGTGAACAAGCTGAACCAAACGAAGACAGTCGAAGCAAAAACCACGAAATTCGTGCGCCATGACGCCCCCTTTGCCCCGGCGGAAACCGCCAAGGGCAATCACAATGAATTCCATCTGGTCGAAGGACCCTGGCGCGCCCGCCCTGAGGTGCTGCTCTCGGTTCACGACGATCTGGCCTCGCTGCAGACCATCTGGACCTCGCTTGAACAGTCCGGCGACTGCACGGCCTTCCAGTCATTTGCTTTCGTTTCCACATGGTTTACCCATGTCGGCCGCGCCGAAGGCGTGACGCCTTGTGTGGTTGTCGGCTGGGACGCTGAAGACGCGGGCGAGGGCAAAGGCCCGCTTTTCATCATGCCGCTGGCCCTGACGCATGGCGCATTGGGCACCAAGCTCGGCTGGCTCGCCAGCGGTGTCAGCGATTATAACGGCCCGCTTCTGGCCAAGGAATTTTTCCTGCGCGTGCGCCACGGCCAGTTTAAAGACCTGTGGAAGCAGATCCGCGACATACTGCCGGAACATGACATTGTTGAACTGACCTCCATGCCCGAAAAAATCGGCGGTCAGGCCAATCCGTTCATGCAGCTCAGCAGCATCACGCAGCATGCGTCTTCCGCGCACATGACCCGCATCAATGCCGGTTGGGATGCTTACTACGACGTTAAGCGTTCATCGGGCAGCAAAAAGCGCGACCGCCAGAAGCGTCGCAAGCTCGAAGAATTCGGTGACACCGTGCTCGTGACGCCGACCGACACAGAAACCATTGCCGCCACGGTCGAAACGCTGATCGCCCAGAAGTCCGTGGCCTTTGCCCGCATGGGCGTCGCCAATATGTTCGATAAACCCGGCATGCGCGATTTCTACATGGCGCTGGCGACAGATGCCGCCGCCAATGGCCTCGTCGAAGTGAGCCGTCTCGAAGTCGGTGGCGCTATCGCCGCTGCCAATTGGGGCATCAGCTTCAAAGGCCGTTTTCATTATGTGCTGACCAGCTATGACGAGCAGGCCGAAACCGCCAAACGCGGTCCCGGCATGATCCAGCTTATGGAACTGATGAAGCGCGCCGCTGATACAGGCCATACAGAATTTGATTTCACCGTCGGCGATGAAGGCTACAAGGCCGATTGGTGCGAAATTGAGACACTTTTGTTCGACCATGTCGAAGCCGCAACCGTTCGTGGCCTTTTGATACGTCTTCCCAAGTCAACTTTCCTCAAAGTTAAACGGTTCATCAAGCAGACACCGGTACTTTGGCAAGCCTATACCCGCCTGCGTGCAGCGTCGGGTAACCTTCCGGGGGGCATCGCCGTCCGGGCTTGAGGATCGACGACGACATGGACGCTTCGGCCCTGCCACAACCGCTCCGTAAGTTTGCCGCGCCATTGCTTGCGCGTTTGCATGACAGCGATCTGCGCGATGTCGTGCGCGGTGCGGCCTTTGTCATGGGCATCCGCATCGGCGGCGCAGCCATCGCGCTGCTCAGTCAGGTCCTGCTCGCGCGCTGGATGGGCGTGCATGAATACGGCATTTTCGCGTATGTCTGGGTCTGGGTGATCATCCTCGGCATCCTCGCGCCGCTGGGCTTCGGCACATCAACATTGCGCTTCGTGCCCGACTATCGTGTCCGTGAAAAATGGGGACGCCTCGCCGGTATTCTCGAAGCTTCGTGGCGCATGGTTTTGCTCTTTGGTCTCGCGGCCATGGGCATCGGCCTTGTCGGTCTCTGGTTCCTCCAAAATGAAATCGCACCTTTCTATCTTTTGCCGCTCGCGGTCGCGCTGATCTGCGTGCCCGCCTTTGCGCTGACCGATACGCTGGAAGGCACGGCGCGCGCTTTCGGCTGGGTCAATCTCGCTTATCTCCCGGCTTACATTCTGCGCCCTGTTGGCATCATCCTCATTTGCGGCATCATTTATTTCACCATGGGCGCACTGTCGGGCCTTGCCGCCGTCAGCGGCGCATTGCTCGCCTCACTGCTGACGCTCGCGGGACAAAAATTTATTCTCGGCAAACGCATCGACGCGACCATCCCGAAAGCCAGACCCGTACTGCATACGAAATACTGGATCCTCACCTCATTGCCGCTGGTGATGACGGAAGGCCTCTATCTCGTCATGCTCAACAGCGACATTGTTTTGCTCGGCGTTTTTGTCAGCCCCGATGAAGTCGGCGTCTATTTCGCAGCGACCCGCATCGTCAACCTCGTGACCTTTATCTATTTCGCCGTGGCAGCGCTTGCCGTGCCGAAATTCTCCGAGCTTCACGCCAAAGGGGATCGCGGCGAATTGCAGTCTTTCGTCCATAACATCATCCAGTGGATTTTCTGGCCGACACTTGCAGCCGCTGCCGTCATTATGCTGTTCGGAAAATTTGCGCTCGGTATTTTCGGCACCGAGTTTGAGGCCGGTTACGCCGTCATGGGCATTCTCATTTTCGGCTTCGTCGCCCGCGCTTCGACCGGCCCCATCGAATATCTTCTCAATATGACCGGCAATCAGGGCGCGCCCGCCATCGCTTATTCCGTGGCAGCCGTGCTCAACATCATCCTGAATTTTGCCCTTGTGCCCCGCATGGGCCTTGAAGGCGCGGCGCTCGCGACATCAATCAGCATCATGATGTCGAGTGTCTGGCTCGGCATAAGTGTCTGGAAGCGTCTTGGCATCACAGCTTTCGTCTTCACATTTTCGCGCCGTCAGGTGCCCCAGACCAGACTCATGGATCAACAATGAGCGCACTGAAACACAATCCGTTCGTCTCTTTCGGCGCGTCGCAGCGACGCCCGATGGGTGATCCGTTGAAGGTCGAGGCGATCTCACATGGCGCTCGTTATATGCTTGATAATGCGCCGGACGCCGACATTGTGTTGCTGGAAAGTGCCAGCGCGCTCGGGCCCTATTCCGATGCGATCAATGAACTGGCATCGGTTGCCGAAGACAGCAATCCGCTGTTTGAGACACCCGCTCTGATGGCGGCCATGACGCATCTGTCAGCGGGCGACAAGTCCGTCCGGGTGGCACTCGTCTGGAGCGAAAAAAACGTGTCGCAGCCACGCCAGCTTATCGGTCTCATCCCGTATCAGGTTAAACGCTTCTATCTCGGTCTGCCGCTCAGTGTGTGGTCGGTCTGGACGCATAAATATAATTTCCTCGCGACACCGCTTCTGCGCCGCGGACAGGAACATTCTGCGTTGCGCCGTTTCCTGCACTATGCCGACCAGTCCGGTGCACGCATGATGCGTTTCCCGCTGTTTCAGGCCGATGGCGCTTTCGGGCCGGTGCTGACCGATATTGTTGAGGAGCGGGCTTTGCCCTCCGTCGAGACTGCGCGGCATGAACGCGCCGTCCTCGATGCGGGCATGGATTGCGAGACCTATCTCTCAACCCATATGCGCAAGAAAAAGCGCAAGGAATATAACCGCCTGTGGAACCGTATGGCCGAAACCGGCGATGTGGCGTTTGACACACTGAGCAATGCGGCAGACCTCGACCTATGGATGAAGAACTTTCTTCTGCTGGAGCGCAGCGGTTGGAAAGGAAAGCGCGGCACGGCGCTCGCCGAACAACAGAACGACGCTGCTTTCTTTGAAGAGCTTTGCTGCTCCAGCATGTCGCAAGGCAAACTTCATGTCGCGCGGATCACGCTCAATGCGCAACCCATTGCCATGCTTGTGTCGTTTATCTCCGGCAATTGTGCTTATGCTTTCAAAATCGCCTTTGATGAAAACTATGCACGCTTCTCGCCGGGGGCCTGGTTGATGATGAAAGTCATCGATTCATTCCACAATGATGCGCGCGTGAGCCGGGTTGATAGCTGCGCTGTTCCCGATCATCCGATGATCGACCACATCTGGGCCGAACGCCGTCAGATGCGTGCGATGAATGTCGCGACATCACATGCGATGAGCCCGTGGTTCATTGCCTATTCCGCTCACATGACACGCCTCGTTGATCGTGCCTGGAGCTTTATGCGTCAAAACTACTACCGCCTGCGTAAGGAGATTGAACGTGACTGATCTGATCACAGTTGAAGCCGGTTCTGTCGGCAATGAAATGCCGACCAAAACCTTCCGTCTGACCCACACTCTGAGCGACCATCCGTTGTTCAAGCTGGATCGTCTGGCGCGCCTCGCCGCGAGCCTGCCAGCCGATCAGGTCGAATTCAACGGACCCGTTCAGCCCAATCAGGACCCGAAGCTGACGCCGCAAAACGGCCTGAGCGCGGAAGAAACCGTGCGCCGCATCGAAGAGTGCCGGTCATGGATGGTCATCAAGAATTGCGAGACCGACCCCGAATATAAAGCGCTGCTCGATGCCTGCCTTGATCAGGTGGCAGCGCAGACCAAGGGTGTAATGGGCGGCGCGAAAAAGCGTCAGGCGTTTATCTTCGTAACGTCACCCAACAATGTGACGCCGTTGCATATGGACCCTGAATATAATTTCCTGTTGCAGCTGCGCGGCACCAAACGCATGTCGCTGTTCAATCACAAGGACCGCAACATTGTGAGCGAAGAGCAGTTGGAGCTTTATCCCGGCAAGCATCGCAACCTGCCTTACCGCGAAGAATTCGAACAGGTCAGCACGCAGCAGCATCTGGCGGCCGGCGACAGTATCTTTGTACCGCTGTTCGATCCCCATTGGGTGCAGAACGGACCTGAAGTGTCCGTGTCCTTCTCGATCACATGGCACACCGATCATTCGCTGCGCATGGTGAAACTCTCCTACGTCAATGCAGGGCTTCGCCGTCTCGGCCTGCCGCAGGCCAGCGTCGGCACGTATCCCGTGATTGATGGTGTGAAAGTTGCGGCCTATGACGTCGCGCGCTTTGCCTATGATCTCATCAAACGCGCGCTCGGCGGACGCAAAAAAGCCGTCGCCCTCGTCTTTGGCGGCGATGCGGCGGCTGTGAGCTGATCCCACATTCTTGAACCCTCCCCTTGAGGGAGGGTCAAAAAATCATCTTGGATTTTTTGGGGCGGGGGAACGAACGTCAATTCGTACTCAGCATTTGACGAGAGTCCGCGCCCCCGCCCCAAACGGCGAGACGCCGTTTGACCCTCCCTCAAGGGGAGGGTTGGAAGTATGAAGTCGGAATTCCTTGTTTATGCCGCGCGGTCAGGTCGCGCGGTATATTCTTCGATAACGCTGTCTGTGTAACGGCGATAGCGGCGAAGATTGACGCGGGTGAGCAGGATGCCGACACGGCGTCCGCTGGCAGCCGACAACATTTTCAGAACACGACCCACAACACGGCGGCTGGTGAATGACCAGCGTGTGACGAGAATGGTCACGTCTGTCATCTTGGACAGAACCTTGGCATCGGCTGCTGCCATGACAGGCGGGCAATCGATGATGACAAAGTCATAGGCCTGCTCAAGCGCCTTCAGCACCCATTGCATTTGTGACGAGGCGAGCGCCGCTGTCGGATTGGGCAACGGCCCGCCGGCCTGCATGATATGGGCATAGGAGCCGATATCCTGACGGATGACATGATTGAAAGCGACGCGGCCGGTCAGCAACTCGGAAAGACCGGCCTGCACCGGCAAGCCAAGCGTGAGGTGAACAGACGGCGCGCGCAGATCAGCATCGACCAGCAATGTGCGATAGCCGCCCATGGCGAGCACGCGGGCAAGGCTTGTGGCCGTTGATGTTTTGCCTTCGTCTTTTTGCGACGAGGTGATGAGCACGGTGCGGGCGCGGCGGTCGCCGATACGGGCGAGCATGATGCTGCCTTGCAGGCTGCGGATCGCCTCGGCGTAAATCCCCAATGGTTCAGCGAGTATGCTTGCCGCAGGTCCGCCGACACGACGGCTTTCCAGTTCCGGTGTGAGACCAAGAAACGGCGTGCCGGTGACGCGCTCGACCTGTTCGGCTGTGCGGAAGCCGCGCGAGAACACCTCAGCAAAGACGCTGACGACAAGTGCGAGGAAGAGGCCCGCGAAAATCGCGAGTGTCAGAGATTCTTTGGTCTTGGGGAATGTCGGTTCTGTCAGCTGCTGCGCACGTGATACGATGGTCGCGTTGGCGGTGCGGGCGTCGGCCTCGGCGCGCGCATTGGCTTCTTCATAGCGTTTGAGGAAGCTCTCAAGCAGGGCACGATTGGTGGCCGCGTCGCGTTCCAGCGCGCGCAACTGCACTTCGTCCTGATTGAGCGACCCCATACGGGTCTGAAGCTTGCGCAGGCTCTCGCGCAATGAGCTGACGCGGGCATCAGCCACGCGGGCATCATTGGCAAGACCCTGAATGATTTTATCGACTTCCTTGGAAATCTGGCCGTCGAGATCAGCGAGGTTGGCTTGCGCCGAAATCATCTTCGGATGCGACGGCAAATAGGTCTCAGACATTTGCGCAATGTCGGCGCGCAAGGCGACTTCCTGCTGACGCAGGCTCTGAATGAGCGATGACTGCAACACGGCGGCGGCAGAATTCACATTATTGCCTTCAGCGACAAGGCTGCGGGCATTCTGGAGCTTGGCTTCGGTTTCCGCGCGCGCGGCTTCAGCGAGCGAGAGCTGTGAGTTCAGGTCCGTCAATTGCTGTTGCGGCACGGTCGAGCCGTTGGTCAGGAACAAGCCGCTTTCGCTACGGAATGTTTCGACAGCCGCTTCCGACGTCTGCACCTTGGCGCGCAGATCTTCAATCTGTTGACGCAACCATGTGGTTGCTTCCGTATTGAGGCCCGCCTTTTGCTCAATCTGCTGGGCGATATAAAGCTCGGCCAGACGATTGGCGACATTGGCGGCGGTGCGCGCATTGACAGAGGTGAACGACACCGCGATGACGCGCGACGTGCCTTTCTGATAGACGCTGAGTTTGCCCAGCACGCGATCAATCATGCGCTCGCGATCCGGAATGCCCGAGGCGTTGTCGATCTTGCCGGACAGACGACCGAGAATGCTCTGGCGCAATTGCGGATTGAATTCTGCGCTCTGGTTGAGGCGGAGATCGTCAATGAGACGGCCGATCAGCGCGCGCGAGGTGAGAAGCTGGATTTCGCTTTGCAGCGCTTCATTGTCGGGCGGTGTCGGCAGGTTGTTCGCATCGAAGTTCGATACTTCGCCGGCGCGTGTGGCGAGCAGCAAGCGGCTTTCGACCGTATAGGTCGGCGTCACCGTCATCAGCCAGAAAAAGGCGAGGCACATGAAACCAAGAAAGGCGACGACGATCAGCTCTTTGCGCGCCCAGAGTCCGCGCAGCAATTCCCAAGGCGAAATATCGCTGGCGCCGGGCGCATCTGGCGCGGCGCGACGACGGTCGCCGAAACTCACAGAAGGTGTGCCCTGAATGTTGCTCATACGCTCCGCCCGCCATATGCGGGATTTGTGATTCCTACAGTAAACGGCTCTTAGGTAACGGAAGCCTTAACGGGACTGTGTTTGCTTGGAGAAATGCAAGCTGTGGCAGAGCTTTGCACGAATAAATGACCAATTTGAGGGTCAATCCTTTCCTAAAAATTTACCACTCCGGCCTAGGGTCGGGGACTGAGATATTGGTCAAGGATTGTCGGCAAATGGCTCGCCCCGTTTTCTTCAAAATTATGCTGCTCTTGAGTATCGCTGCAGGCGGGCTGTCGGCTTGCGCGTCGCCGGCTGCGCCCAACGCGATGCTGGGCCAATCGACGGAGCCTTACACCCTTGATAGTGGTGACAAATTGCGTGTCACCGTGTTTGGTCAGACGGACCTCAGCGGCGAGTTTTCGGTTGATGGCACAGGCAACATTGCCGTGCCGCTGATCCCGCCGGTTGTCGCGCGCGGCCTGACCACCAATGAGCTTCAGCTGAGCATCGCTCAGGCCTTGGCGGCGACCCTATTGCGCAATCCCAATGTAAGCGTGCAGGTCACGGAATTCCGTCCGTTTTTCATTCTCGGCGAAGTCACAAAGGCAGGCCAATACCCGTTTGTCGATGGCATGACCGTGCAAAGCGCTGTCGCCATTGCCGGTGGGTTCACCTACCGCGCGCGCGAATCCACCGTCCACATCACCCGTAAAGAGGGTGGTCGTCTTGTTGAACTCGATGTGCCATCAAGCGCGCCTGTGCGCCCCGGCGACACTATTCTCGTTGAGGAGCGCTATTTCTGATGCCCGATTTCAATCACACCAAAGAAATTCAAAATATCCTGCACGTTTTCCGTGCGCCGCTCGGCGGTCTGTTCCGTCATGTCTGTGATCTGGCTGAAGGTCAGAAGCGGGCAGGGCACAAGGTCGGCATCATCTGCGGCGAAGTGCCGGGCGATCCGCTGGCCGCCGCCCGCCTGCAAGCCATCGCCGCCCATTGCGAGCTTGGCATCCACACAATCGAGATGAACCGCCTGCCGGGCATCAGCGACGCGACCAATATGTCGCGCCTCATGTCCTGCGCGCATCGCCTGAAAGCCGATGTCATTCACGGTCACGGCGCCAAGGGCGGTGCCTATGTCCGCCTGTTGCCGCGCTTTGTCGGCGGTGTGCGCATCTATACGCCGCATGGCGGCTCGCTGCATTTCGATCCGCGGAGCTGGCAGGGCTTTGCTTTCCTCGCTGCCGAACGCTTTATGCGCCATCGCACAGATGCCTTTATTTTTGAATCCGATTTCGGTTTACGCACCTTCATCAAAAAAGTCGGTGAACCGGCGACCTTCTCATCCGTCATCCACAATGGCGTGAACGAAGCCGAATTTGCGCCTGTCTTTGTCGATGAAGATGCGGCTGATTTCGTGTTCGTCGGCGAGTTGCGCGACCTCAAGGGGGTCGCCACACTGATCGATGCCGCGACGCTCGCGGGCCACAAAATGCATTTGCGCATTGTCGGCTCCGGCAGTGACCGCGCAAAGTTTGAAGCACAGGCGGCTGATGTGCCCTCATGCGTGAAAATCGAATTCATGGGTTCCATGCCCGCGCGCGAGGCTTTCGCGCTCGGTCGCATTGTCGTGGTGCCGTCCTATCATGAAAGCCTGCCTTACATCGTGCTCGAAGCCGCAGCAGCAGGTCTGCCCGTGATCGCCACACGCGTCGGCGGCATGGCTGAAATCTTCGGGCCGGATTCGATCTCGCTCCTGACCCCGCGCGACATCGGCGGTCTTGCTGATCGTATGCGCCACGCGCTGATGCATCCGAGCGAGATGAATGCGCTGGCCCGTCGTCTGCACGCGCGTGTCCGTTCAGAATTTTCGTCGGCCCAAATGGTTGACAGCGTCGGCGAGCTTTATCGCCGGATCATCAATGCCCGTTGCGTTGATGCAAATACGAATGTTGAAGAAATTGAGTCCGGTGGCGTTGAGGGAGTGCCTTCATGAGTGAAGGATCGGGGGGAGGACCGGACATACAGGCCGCACCAAGCGATGCGTCTGTAGCCGGTGAGACACATAGCATGGGCCGTCGCGAAGGCCGCGTGCGCGGGGATGCGCCCACAAGCGAACGACGCGCGCCGATTGTTCCGATGATCTCGCCGTCTGTTATTCAGGGCACAGCGCGCATGGCCGACGCGGTGCTGACGCTCGCCATGGGCTTTGTCCTGTTCCGTGTCTATGTCGAAGCCCCTGACACAACGCAAAACTTCATCTATACGCCGACAATTATCGGCGCGGCTCTTCTGGTTGTTCTGAGCTTCCAGTTGAGCGGTCTCTATCGCATTCCTGTTTTGCAGCGGAGCCTGTTGCAGGTCGGGCGCGTCTTTGCGGCCTGGAGCGGCGTCTTCGTCACGCTGATGATCACGGCCTTCCTGCTCAAGATCACGCACGAAATGTCGCGCGTCTGGTTTGTCTCCTGGTATCTCGGCGGACTGGGCGCACTCTTTGCCATGCGCGCAGGCATCGCGCTTCTTGTGCGCCACTGGATGGCCACGGGCCGCCTCGAACGCCGCGTCGTCATTGTCGGCGGCGGCGAGCGCGGATTGCGTCTCATCGAAGCCCTGCGGGCATCGTCCGCCACCGACATCAAAATCTGCGGCGTCTTCGACGATCGCGGCGACCAGCGCGTGCCAGACGAAATTGCCGGTCTGCCCAAACTCGGCACGGTCGATGAGCTTGTGCGCTTTGCCCGCTCCAACCGCATTGATCTTCTCATTATGGCGCTGCCGATGACGGCGGAACGCCGCGTGCTTGAAATGATGCGCAAGGTCTGGGTTCTGCCGGTGGATATCCGCTTGTCCGCCCTCGATGCGCCCTTGCGCATGACAGCGGGCACATACTCTTATGTCGGCAATGTCCCGTTCTTCAATCTCTATGACAAGCCGCTTTCGGATTGGGACTATGTCCTCAAGGTCATCGAAGACCGTGTGCTGGCGGCTCTGTTCCTGATCACCTTGTCGCCACTACTCCTTCTCATCGCCATCGCCATTAAACTCGACAGCAAGGGTCCGGTGTTTTTCAAACAACGCCGCTATGGCTTCAACAATGAGTTGGTCGAAGTCTATAAATTCCGCACGCTGAAACACGAAAGCGCCGATGCCAATGCGTCAAAGCTTGTGACGGCCAATGATGACCGCGTCACCCGCATTGGCCGCTTCCTGCGCCGCTCAAGCTTCGATGAACTGCCGCAATTCATCACGGTCCTGACGGGCGGCATGTCCATTGTCGGCCCGCGCCCCCATGCCATTCTGGCCAAGGCGGGCGATGAACTTTACGGCGATGTGGTGGACGGCTATTTCGCACGCCATCGCGTCAAGCCCGGCATCACAGGCTGGGCGCAGATCAATGGCTGGCGCGGCGAAACCGACACGCGTGAAAAAATCCTGCGCCGCACCGAACACGATCTCTATTACATCGAAAACTGGTCGCTGCTTTTCGATCTCTACATTGTCGCGCGCACGCCGCTCTCAATGTTGAAGGGCGAAAACGCATTTTGATGGCTTGAGCAATGGATGGATGGGCGACAGATGACATGCCGGTGCGAAAGGTTGAGCGGACAAGCTCAGGCTCAAGCACCCGCATGGCCGATGCGCTGATCTTCATCGTTATTTTTTCGAGCTTCTATCAGTTGAGCACGCCGGGCGAGAGCAAACCTGTTCTGTTCGATCTCGTGCTGATCGTCGCGATGGGCACCTTCTTCGGCTTCGGGCTGAAGTTCCCCAAAGGCCTGCTCTGGCCGGTCGCGCTCTGGGGTTTCGTGCTCGCAGGCTATGGCATCGGCGGCATGCGGGCTGAATATACCGAAAAGGTGACAGCCTTTCTGCAGGTCGCCGCTTACCTGACCTGCGCCTTCATCTTTTTCACGAGCTATGTGTTTGTCGATCCCGACAGACGCATGCGGCTCATCTTCAATGCCTATGTCGCCGCCGCCTTTGTCGCCGCGCTTGCGGGCATTGTCGGTTATTTCGGCATCAGTGTCGGCTCACTGAGCCTGACCACCTATGGCCGCGCCTCGGGCACATTCAACGACCCCAACGTCTTCGGTCCTTATCTCATCCCGCCGGCCCTCTATCTCGGCATGCGCCTCAGCAAATCCAACGGCTACAGCACACTTGTGATCATTCCGCTGCTCGGCACGTTGATCCTTGCTTTGCTGCTCAGCTTTTCGCGCGGCGCATGGGGCAACTTCCTTTTGTCGGGTCTGATCTTTTTCGCGCTGACGCTGGCCACATCGCGCTCGGCGGCGCAGGTCAGGCGCCTGATCCTCCTTGTCGGCTTGATGGGCCTGCTCACTGTCGCCATTGTCGGCGTCGCTCTGTCCGCGCCAAAGGTGCAGGCACTGTTTGAAGAGCGCGCAGCTTTGACACAGGACTATGACGTCGGCGATGCGGGCCGCTTT
This sequence comes from Parvibaculum sp., assembly GCA_030645235.1. Classification (GTDB taxonomy): domain Bacteria; phylum Pseudomonadota; class Alphaproteobacteria; order Parvibaculales; family Parvibaculaceae; genus Parvibaculum. The sequence continues at coordinate 50,030 of JAUSMV010000005.1, forward strand.
GGCAGTCAGCAAAAAGCCTTGGAGATGGGCCTGCGCAATCCGCTCGGCATCGGTCCGCAGCAATGGGCCATGATCAACAAGCTCGACACGCATAATGTTTATCTCAACATTTTCGTGGCAGGCGGTTTCATTTCGCTGATCGGCTTCTTGGGTTTTGCGGGGCTGACTTTGGTGGCAGGCAAACGCGCGATCTTTATCAATGCGCCGGGTCAGGAATATCTGATCGTGGCCTATGCCTGCCTTGCCGGACATCTGGCCGAAGCCTTCATCATCGACGTGGACAATTGGCGCCACCTGTTCCTGCTCTTCGGCATGACATGGGGCGGCATCCTTGCGGCCCGCGCCTATGCGACGGCGGAGCCGCGCCGCACACCGCGCGACAATAGCCATCTGATCTCAGGCTTCACAGGCTGAGAGCAAAAATCTGAAAACGGGGTTGCTGGGGATACCTTGGAGGCCACGCCCGGAATCGAACCGGGGTAAACGGATTTGCAGTCCGGCGCGTAACCACTCCGCCACGTGGCCGACCAAGGCGCGTCATATAGCAAGTCCCCAAACAGGGCACAATCGCTAATGACCTGACGGGAAACAATATAAGGTCAATTCGTTAATGAGCTTTGCCTTGATGATTTGAGTTTAGCCAAGGCCCACATTATAAAAGCGGGGACCAGCGATGCGGCTGGTGATTTGACGCTCAAAACCGCTACTTCAGGACTCCACATGACCGATTTTGCTGCTGCCCGTCTCAACATGGTCGAAAATCAGGTGCGTTGTAACGCCGTGACAGACCTCGGCGTGATTGCAGCAATGACGGGCGTGGCGCGTGAGACGTTCACGCCGGTCGCGAATCAGGGCGTCGCTTACATGGATCAGGACCTCCCCGTGGGTCATGGCCGCTATCTTTTGCAGGCCCGCGCCTTCGCCAAGCTCGTTCAGGCCGCCGCCATTGCCGAAACAGACAGCGTTCTCGATATCGGCTGCGCCACGGGCTATTCGACCGCCATTCTGGCGCGCATGGCCGCCCGTGTGGTCGCCGTGGAAGAAAATCCGGCTCTGGCCGAAGTGGCGACCAAAGCCCTTGCCGGCATTGCCACCGTCGTCACCGGCCCGCTGGCCGAAGGCGCCCCCAAAAGCGGCCCTTACGATGTGATTTTCCTCAACGGCTCCGTGCCCGCCAAGCCCGAAAAGCTCTGTGCCCAGCTCGCCGAAGGCGGCCGTTTGGTCGCTATTATCGGCGAGGGGCCGATGGGGCAGGCGACTGTTTATGTCCGCGCGCAGGACTCTGTGACCTGCCGGGTGGTCTTTGACACGCCCGCCCATGCGTTGCCGGGATTTGAAACGGCCAAAACTTTCGTTTTCTGACTTTTTTCCCGATTTTTTTTCAAACTTGGCTCTATTTTGAGGCTAGTCAGCGCAGTTGCCCGCTAGGACTTGGCCCCATGTCCCCATATATGTAAGTTGCCGGGGATACCGGTGAGACGTCGCGGAAGCGTTGAGGGGCGAGGCCGTGCTTTGCGGAGAGAAAGTTATGAAACGACCCGTTGGGACGTATGTGAAATATGTTGCCTTAAATGCAGTCAGCGCCGTCGCTTTAAGCGCCGCGCTGTTTGCCAGCCCCGCTTCTGCCGAGAGCCTGACTGACGCTCTCGCTGCTGCCTATCAAAGCAATCCCGATCTTCTGGCCGCCCGCGCAGGCCAGCGTGCAACCGACGAAGGCGTGCCGCAGGCATTGTCCGGCTGGCTGCCCACTGTGAATGCACAAGGGTCTTACGGGTCTGCTGAACAGAACGCCAAAATCCTCAAAGGCGGCGCGACAATCAGAACCGAAACCGATCCCTTGATCGGTGCCGTGACCCTTAATCAAAACGTCTTTGCCGGTGGCCGCACAGTCGCTGCAACGAATGTGGCAGAGTATTCGGCTGAAGCCGGACGCGGCAGCCTGACAAATGTCGAGCAGCAGATCCTGCTCAACACTGTTGTCGCCTATATGGACGTCATCAAAAATCAAAGCGTTGTTGAACTGACAAAAAACAACATCGATGTGCTGAAGCGCCAGTTGGAAGCAACGCGGGACCGCTTCCGCGTGGGTGAGCTCACACGCACTGACGTCGCCCAGTCTGAAGCGCGTCTCAGCGGCTCGCGCACCGCGCTGACACAGGCCGAAGCACAATTGACGGCCAGCCGTTCAGCCTATGCCAAGGTCGTCGGCCACGCGCCTGAAATGCTTGATAAACCTGCACCCAATGCAGATATCCCGCAGAGCGAAGAGCAGGCGCGTCAGGCAGCTGCAAAGAACAATCCCAGCATTCAGGCCGCGCGTGCCGCCGAACGGGCAAACCGTTCAGCGATTTCGCTCGCCAAAGGCGCATTGCTGCCAAGCCTCGATCTGCAGGCCAAATATCAATATGGTCGTGAGGCATCGAGCGGTGTCTATGAAGCGGATGAATCATCTATCATCGGCGTCCTGACCGTCCCGCTTTATCAGGGCGGTGCTGAATATTCGCGTGTGCGCGAAGCCAAGGAACTGCATAGCCAGTCGATGATGCAGATTGCGTCAGCCGAGCGCGGCGTGGACGAAAATGTCCGCAACGCGTGGGAAGCTGTCCGGTCCGCCCGTGCCAGCATCGTGTCGGGCGAAGAGCAGGTCAGCGCCAACAAGATCGCGTTGGAAGGCGTGCGGCAGGAAGAAGAAGTCGGCTCACAGACAACACTCGATGTGTTGAACGCCGAACAGGAACTGCTGAATTCCAGCGTCTCGCTCGTCACCGCCCAGCGCAATCTCGCTGTCGCAGAATACGGCCTGCTTGCCGCCACCGGTCAGCTCACAGCCGAGCAACTGAAACTTCCGGTTAAGTATTATGACGCGGTCGAAAACTACGACAATGTCCGTTACAAGCCGGTCGGCTTCGGCACCATGAGCGATGATCTGGAAGACGAGGCTGAGGACGCTGCAAAGGCGGGCGGCAAGTAAAAGCTGCTATTTAAGGAAAATCTTGGGGAGGTTGGCTTTCGGGTCAACTTCTCCTAAGCTTTTATCTGCTAAAAACAATCAGCTACAGTGAAGTCGTGATCGTCAGGATGAGGGTATGAGCAACCAAAGCGCCGCAGCAGAACCCACAATGGAGGAAATTCTGGCCTCCATTCGCCGGATCATTTCTGAAGATAGTGGGGAAAAGGAAGCCGTCGCCGAGGCCGCGCCGCCGCCTGCACCCGAACCCGAACCTGAGCCCGAAATCACCGAACCGGAAATCGAAGACGATTTTGATGCGGTCATGAGTTCTTTTGACGAACCGGCAGCCGGGTCGGAACCTGAACTTGAATCCGCTCCGGAACCCGCGCCTGTGCATGTTGCCGCCGTTGCGCTCGACGATGACGACGTGATTTTCAGCGAAGAAGACGTCCTGGAACTCACCGAAGCCCTTGAGGCCGAGCCGGAACTTGAAGCTGAACCTGAATTTGAGTCCGAACCGGAAGCCGAACCCATGCCGGAACCGGAACCTGCCGCTGCTCAGTCTGCCAGCTATGAGCCCGAACCTGAGCCGGAAGAAGACATCGCCTTTGAGGAGCCCGCCATGACGGCACCTGTGAACTATCAGACCACGGCTTCGGCCTCGTCTTTGATCTCTAACGAAGCCGCAGGCGCGGCATCGGCCGCTTTCGGCGCATTGGCCAGCTCCATGCTGACCTCATCCGGTGGCCGCACCCTTGAGGATCTGGTCGCCGACATGCTGCGCCCGATGCTCAAATCATGGCTCGACACCAACCTGCCGCCGCTCGTTGAGCAGCTTGTACGTGAGGAAATCGAACGCATCGCGCGCCGTCCTCGCTAAACACTCCTTATTTGACTGAATTGGAGACGGCGGCGCCCCAAAGCGCCGCCGTTTCTGCGTCTGGACCCTTGCCCCAAGCCCCCGCGCTGTGGTGTAAGACGGAACACCGAAAAGACAGGCACGACCCCAATGCTCGAAAAGACTTTCAGCCCCAAAGACGTCGAAACCCGCATTTACAGCCAGTGGGAGGACAGCGGCACATTCAAAGCCGATCCCGCCCGCGTCGCCGCCGGAGCTGAGACCTATTCCATCGTGATCCCGCCGCCGAACGTCACCGGCAGCCTGCATATGGGTCACGCGCTCAACAACACGCTGCAGGACATCCTGATCCGCTTCGAACGTATGCGCGGCAAGGACGTCTTGTGGCAGCCGGGCCTCGACCATGCGGGCATCGCCACGCAAATGATCGTCGAGCGCCAGCTCGAAGCCGAAGGCAACATCCGCCGCCGCGACATGGGCCGCGAAGCCTTCCTTGAGCGCGTCTGGAAATGGAAAGACGAAAGCGGCGGCACCATCATCGACCAGCTGCGCCGCCTCGGCGCGTCGTGCGACTGGAGCCGAGAACGCTTCACGCTCGGCAAAAGCGGTGAGGCCGATGACCAGATGGTGCAAGCCGTTATAAAAGTTTTTGTCGAGCTTCATCGCGACGGGCTGATCTATCGCGACAAGCGCCTCGTCAACTGGGACCCGAAACTGCAAACGGCCGTCTCCGATCTCGAAGTCGAAAACGTCGAAGTCAAAGGTCACTTCTGGCACTTCCGCTATCCGCTCGCCGATGGCAAGACAGTGCGCTACGCCAGCGAATTTGACGAAGAGGGCAAAGCGATTGCGTGGGAAGACCGCCCCTACATCATCGTCGCCACCACGCGCCCCGAAACCATGCTGGGCGACAGCGCCGTTGCCGTGAACGCCGAAGACGAACGCTATAAGCATCTTGCCGGTGCCCTTGTTGAACTGCCGCTTGTCGGCCGCCGCATCCCGATTGTGTTTGACGAGCACGCCGACCCCGAACAGGGCTCCGGCGCGGTGAAGATCACGCCCGCGCATGACTTCAACGACTTTGAAGTCGGCAAGCGCCACGGATTGCCGCAGATCAACATTCTGACCACGGATGGTCGCATCAATGACGAAGCGCCGGAAGCCTATCGCGGGCTTGATCGTTTCGTCGCGCGCAAACAAATCGTTGCTGACATTGAAGCCCTCGGCCTGCTCGATCAGATCGAAGACCGCAAGGTCATGGTGCCGCATGACGAGAAGTCAAAGCTCACCGTCATCGAACCGTTCCTGACTGACCAGTGGTATGTCGATGCAGCCACGCTCGCCATTCCTGCCATCAAAGCGGTAGAGCAGGGCGACACAAAATTTGTCCCGAAGAATTGGGAGAAAACCTATTTTGAATGGATGCGCAACATTCAGCCCTGGTGCATCTCGCGCCAGCTCTGGTGGGGCCATCGCATTCCGGCCTGGTATGCCGACAATGGCGAAATCTTTGTCGCCTACGATGAAGCCGAAGCTCACGCCGCTGCCAAAAAACATTTCGGCAAACCTGTTGAGTTGAAGCGCGACGAAGACGTGCTCGACACATGGTTCTCCTCCGCGCTCTGGCCCTTCTCGACGCTCGGCTGGCCGGAAGAAACACCGGAGCTTGCGCGCTATTACAAAACCAGTGTGGTGGTGACAGGCTTCGACATCATCTTCTTCTGGATCGCCCGCATGATGATGATGGGCCTGCATTTCAAACAGGAAGTGCCGTTCTCCGACATTTACATTCACGCTCTCGTGCGCGACGAACGCGGCCAGAAAATGTCGAAGACCAAAGGCAATGTCATCGACCCGCTGAAACTCATCGATGAATACGGTGCCGACGCGCTGCGCTTCACGCTTGCCGCGATGGCAGCCCAAGGCCGAGACATCAAACTCGCGACCAACCGCGTCGAAGGCTACCGCAATTTCGGCACCAAGCTCTGGAACTCCGCCCGCTTCTGCGAAATGAACGGTTGTGCCCGCGTCGAAGGTTTTGATCCGAAAGCGTTGAAACAGAACGTCAACAAATGGATCGTCGGCGAAGTCGGTCGCGTCGCCGCCAACATCACCGGCGAGATCGAAGCCTACAAATTCAACGACGCGGCAGGCTCCGCCTATCGTTTCGTCTGGAATGTCTTTTGCGATTGGTATCTCGAACTCATCAAACCGATCTTCATGGGCGGTGACGAAGCGGCGATTGCCGAAACGCGCGCGACGACCGCCTGGGTGCTCGATCAGATCTTGTTGATCCTCCATCCCTTCATGCCCTTCATGACCGAAGAACTCTGGGCCACAACAGCCGGCCCCGCACGCAAGACGCTGCTCGCCGTCGCGCCTTGGCCGGTGCTCACGGGTCTCAGCGACGAAGCCGCCGACGCCGAAATGGGTTGGGTCATTCGCCTCATCTCAGACGTGCGCTCCGTGCGCTCCGAAATGAACGTGCCTGCCGGAGCCAAAATCCCGTTGATGATAAAGGGAGCGAGCGCTGAAAATCTCGCGCGTCTTGATCGCCACAAGGATCTGATCCTCCGCCTCGCGCGTCTCTCATCTGCTGACGTGACCGAAACCGTGCCCGCCGGTGCGCTGCAAATGGTGCTCGACGAAGCCACCGTGCTGCTGCCCGTCGCCGATGTGGTGGACCTCAAAGCTGAAACCGTCCGCCTGAAAAAAGAACTCGGCAAACTCGAAGGCGAGATCGCCAAGATCGACGCAAAGCTCGGCAACGAAAAATTCCTGGCCTCAGCGCCGGAAGAAGTCGTGGACGAACAACGCGAACGCAAAGCGGAAACCGAAGCGGCAAAAGCAAAACTCACCATCGCGGTGAAAATGCTCGAAGGGGCGGTTTAGGCGGGCATAAGTTTATTTTGCTGCATAAGAAGGCGGGGATAAGCCTTCGTGGCTAAATTTATGACACTCGACGAACAGACACACGATCTCTGCATGGAAACACTCGATCTCTTGCAAGAAATGTTGAGTGAATAGAGCTTGTTCGAGCTGTATTCTGGAAAATGAAAAGGGCGGCCTGTGAGGGCCGCCCTTCTTAATTTATCGGGATATTCAGTTAACGGACGAAGCTGCCGCCGCGCGTCGCTCGGTCATAAACTGATCGAACTCCGCCTGATCTTTGGCGCGGCGCAGACGATCAACGAAATCGCCGAAGGCCTTCTGCTCTTCTTCCATGCGCTTCAGCGTTTCGTCACGATAAGTGTCGAAGGCCGAGTTGCCGGTTGAACGATGTGAGCGATAGCGCGACGAGCCGCAGCCGCTTCGCCATTCGCTCCGATCACGTTTCCATGCATGCATTTTTCCGCTCCAGATCAGATAGGCGAGGATGCCAAGGCCGACCGGCCAGAACAGGACGAAGCCAACAACCATCAAGGCGATCCACGCCCCTTTGGGCATGTCGTCAAGCATAGCGGCGGTGGGCATTTCTCTCTCCCTTGTGAGGTTCAGATTGAACACAAGAAACAGGTAGGAATGATCACCCGCGCTTCAAGATGTCGCAGTAAGTTTTTTGTTTCACTGATCGAAAACAATAACGGACCGCGCTAACTCGCCCTTTTTAAGCTCGTCAAACGCCTCGTTGACCTGAGAAAGTTTAATGCGACGCGAAATCATTTCGTCGAGTTTGAGCTTGCCGCTCATATAGAAATCAACAAAGCGCGGCATATCAACGGGGAAGCGGTTGGACCCCATGATCGAGCCCTGAATGCGCTTTTCAGCGAGGAAGTCCGCACCGTGAAGTTCAATGTTCACACCAACGGGGATCATGCCGATAATGTTCGCCGTGCCGCCGCGACGAAGCATTTTGAATGACTGCTCGGCGGTCTTCTTCAGACCGATGGCTTCGAACGAGTGGTGCACGCCGCCGCCCGTCATGTCCATCAACTGCTGAACCGGATCACCGTCTTTCGCGTTGATCACATCCGTCGCGCCGAACTGTTTGGCAAGGTTGAGCTTCGATCCCTGCATGTCGATAGCGATGATGCGACCGGCACCGGCAATCGCGGCACCGTTGATCGCCGCAAGGCCGACGCCGCCGCAGCCGAGCACGGCAACCGTCTCGCCGGGCCGCACATTGGATGTGTGGATCACCGCGCCGATGCCGGTGGTCACTGAGCAACCAATGAGAGCCGCGCGGTCAAACGGCATGTCCTTGCGGATCGCGACGCAGGCATGTTCGTGAATGAGCATCTGTTCGGCAAAGGACGACAGATTGAGAAACTGGTTCACACCATTGCCAAGGCGCGGCTCTTCGTCGGCACCGCGTTTTGTTTCGGGGCTGACGCAACGCGACATATGGCCTTCAAGGCAATGGTCGCAATGGCCGCAAAAAGCAGAGAGGCAGGTGATGACATGATCGCCGGGTTTCACGGTCCGCACTTCCGAACCGACCTGCTCGACAATGCCGGCAGACTCATGGCCGAGCACGGCAGGCAGCGGGTAGGGGTAGGAGCCTTCGACGAAATGCAGGTCCGAGTGGCAGACGCCAGCCGCCATGGTACGGATAAGGACTTCGTGGGGACCGGGTTTGTTGATCTGAACGTCTTCAATCTGGAGTGGGGTTCCCACCTGACGCAATACTGCCGCTTTCATGTTTCACTCTCCCTGAGACCGGTTTGTTTTTTGAAATGCCGGATTGTGTCAATGTTGCCCCTGCAACACCCCGCAGGTCAATCAAAGGCTTGCGCGCCTCGGCCCGTTTTGTGCCACACTGGCCGCCCGCCAACTGGAGTTTTCTGATGAGTTTCCGCACCGTTTTTGGTCTGACACTTGCGATCTGCCTCTGGTCCGTCGCGCCTGCTATGGCCGCACCGACAACGGAGGCCAACAGCGCCTTTGAAACCGGCATCGAAGCCTACCGCACCGGCGACATCGCAACCGCCGTGACGTCATGGACGACAGCAGCGGAAGGCGGACATCCGGCAGCAGGCTTCCTCATGGGCCGCCTCTATGAAGTCGGCAACGGCGTCGAAAAATCCGCCTACCAGTCATTCCGCTTTTATGAAATGGCGGCGAAGGAAGGCAATGTGCAGGCCGCTGCGAAAGTCGGCGTCATCTATCGCGACGGCAGTAAAGAGCTCGACATCAAAAAAGACTATGCGCTTGCGATGCAGAATTTCGAGAAAGGCGCGCTCGCCTTCTGGCCGGAGTCGCAATACTACATCGCCGACATGTATCGTCGCGGGCTGGGCGTCAATGCCGACCGCACGGAAGGCTTGCGCTGGCTCCTCCTCGCCGCCAAGAAGCGCTATGCGCCCGCGCATCTCGAACTCGCGCGCATCTATTTCGCCGGTGAAGGCGTCCTGCAAGACCGCATCACGGGCTGGTCCTTCATCGACAGCGCCGCCCGCTTCGCCGACAAAGACGAACGCAAACTCGTCAACACCGCAATGGACAAATACCGCCAGCGCATGAAGCCCGGCGAAACCGACGTGGCAAAGGTGCAGGCGGATACATGGGTCATGGAGAATATTAAGGGGTGAGCGGGCCGTCTCATAGGTGCCACCATGAATGATCCACTTGACAAAAGCAGATCCGTTGCACTCTTCATGAATGATTTTGAAGTTGATGCAGCAGCCATTGCAGGTCGACTAAGAGATGTTCGTCTTGATTTTCGGCAGCGAGGCGATCCACATGGGACGCAAAAAATCCGTAGCAAAAACTCCCTTATCGTATGGCTCCCATTTTACGCTTGCGAGTCTTGGGACAAAACCGTCAACGCCCTGATCGAGAAAGTTGGTGGAGTTGAAAGTCTAATATTTTTGTTGCGGGAAGTAGCACCTGTTGAAGCGTGGGTGCAAATTCGTGCCCCTTTGAACGGGTCGCCGTATGTGGAGTCCGCTGTTCTCTCTTCCAATTTGATGGCGAAACTTTCAACGATAGGCTTAGAGTTTCAGGTATCAGTATTTGATTTTGATACTAACGAGCCAACACATCATCCTGATCCAAAGGTGGAAACGATTTCCTGAAAGCGCGCTCATAATCCGCCTTGCTGATGAAGGGCCAGACTTCGTAATCGCCGGCGGCGCGGAAATGATCCAATGCAGCTTTGTTCCGGCGCTTGATCCATCGGTGCAGCGGCAGCAGCACGCCCAAAGACAGTATCAAAAACAGCCACCCGATACCTCCGGGCAAAAACCCTTTTAGTTCCGGCCAGACATACTCTTTGTCGGATTGGAGGAATAGTATGCACCGTTCATAGATTGCTGCATCTTCGGCATCGAGTGAGTATTTGCCGGATAGAGTATGATTCTTCAAATCCGAATAGGTGAACCACAATTCGCGCCAGATGGCAGTAAGACCCGCGTCCTCGCTGCGAATAGGCCATTGGTCATAAAACTCATCATTCGATATCCGGCAGTCTCTAAACCAACGTATGAGGTCAGCGGCATAGTTTCTCGCGGTACGATCGATGGTCATAAACCGCCCCTCACCAATTCCGCCTTGGCCCGACTTGATCGGGCCATCCATCTTTGCCGCAACCGCCGTAGAAGTTGGATGCCCCGATCAAGTCGGGGCAAGGCGGATTTATTGGTTGGGGTGATTGTCAAAAAATCACCTTCTCCTCACCGAACCAGAGCGGTGACTTCGTAAAGTCGATAAACTTCGCTTCGTCTTCAAGCAGCGCAATGCCCGCCGCGCGGGCTTCCGGCGTGTCCGTCATCAGATCATCAAGCGAATTCCACCAGAGCTGCGCCACGCCGTCATAGATCGCAGGGGCAGCCTCAAGCGAGCCGGATCGGGCGACCCGGACGGCCTCGGTCATGGCGAAGTCGCCTGTATGCATCTGCACATACCGCGCAATGCGCAGCGGTTCGCGCACGCTCTTGACGAGTGGGGCGTGTTTGTTGAACCAATAATCTTGAAAAGCCTCGCGCGTCATGCCTGACTTGCGTGTCAGGCAGAATGTGATTTTGATCATCCCCGTCCCCTTGTTTTTTTGAGTCCCGTTGGAGCGAAGTATGCGGATTGCGATTGGCGGTTTCCAGCACGAAACGAATACGTTTGCACCGACCAAGGCCGATTACCGCGCTTTTGAGCAAGCGGATTCATGGCCCGCGCTCCAGCATGGCCCCTCATTGGTGAGCGCCTTCAATGCGGGCATGAATATCCCGATCGCCGGTTTCATCGCCGAAGCGACAAGATGGGGCCACACCTTCGTGCCGCTCGCCTGGTGCCACGCGACGCCCTCGGCGCATGTAACGGAGGACGCTTTCGAGCGGATCACCGGCATGATCGTCGATGGTTTGCGCGAGAAGTCTGCCTATGACGCCGTCTATCTCGACCTCCACGGCGCAATGGTCTGCGAGCATGTCGATGACGGCGAAGGCGAGATTTTGGAACGTGTGCGCAAGATGATCGGACCGGACGTCACGCTCGTTGCGAGCCTTGATCTGCACGCCAATGTGACAGAGCGGATGGTGATGTATGCCGATGCGCTGATCGTCTATCGCACCTATCCTCACATCGACATGGGCGAGACGGGCGCGCGTGCCGCCATGCATATGGAGGCGATGTTCAAGGGACTTCCGAAACAGGCCAAGGCCTTCCGTCAGATTGATTATCTCATTCCATTGACCGCGCAATGCACGATGAGCGAACCGGCAGCGGGGCTCTACCGCGACGTGGCGGCGTTGGACGGTATTGTGCTCGGCAATGGCCGCGTCAGTTCAGTTAATCTCGCCACGGGCTTTCCGCCCGCCGATTTCGCAGGCTGCGGCGCATCGGTGATCGCCTATGGCGACACGGAAGCCGCCGCCAATGAAGCCGCCGACAGGGTCGCCCGACGCATGGCAGAGAGCGAGCCTCTGTTCCGTGAAAAACTCTGGTCGCCGAAAGATGCTGTCGCCTATGCCATGCAAAAGATGAGCACCGTCGGACCTGTCGTGCTTGCCGATACGCAAGACAATCCGGGTGCGGGCGGCAATGGCGACACGGTGGGTGTATTGCGCGAGATGTTGGCGCAAAAGGCGCAGCGCGCAGCGCTGGGTGTTCTCTTCGATCCTCAATCAGCGGCAGAAGCAGCAGCGGCAGGCGAGGGCGGTCGCGTGAAGCTGCGTCTCGGCGCCAAGACGGGTGGCGCGGATGAGCAGCCGATTGAAGAAGAATTTGAAGTTGTGAAAATCACCAATGGCGAGTTCCTGGCGACAGGTCCCTTCTATGGCGGCACGCATATGTCGCTGGGCACCACGGCGCGGATCAGGTCCGGCGGTGTTGAGGTCGTCGTTGCCTCACGCAAGGCGCAATGTGCGGATCAGGAAATGCTGCGCCATACAGGCATAGAGCCGTCAGAGCTCGCGCTGGTCGTGGTCAAAAGCTCGGTGCATTTCCGGGCGCATTTTGAACCCGTCGCGAGCGAAGTGCTGATCGTCGAAAGCCCCGGCCCCAATATCGCGGACCATACCAAATTGCCGTTCAAACATCTGCGCAAAGGCATTCGTCTGATGCCTGAAGGTAAGGCTTTTGCAGGTTAAAACTTGAGTTCACACCAGATGGGCGTGTGATCCGACGGCTTCTCCCGTCCGCGCGGCTCTTCGTCGATGTCGCAGGCGACCAGACGGTCGGCGGCTTGCGGCGATAAAAGCAGATGGTCGATGCGGATGCCCTGACCTTTTTGCCAGCGACCGGCCTGATAGTCCCAGAATGTGTAGCGATTGCCCCCCTGGTGGAAAGCCCGGAAGGCATCGGTAAAGCCAAGGTTGCAGAGCGAACGAAAACTCGCCTTTGCTTCGGGGTGAAAGAGCGCATCGTCGGCCCATGCCACCGGGTCGTAGCAGTCTTCATCCTTGGGAATGATATTGTAGTCGCCTGCCAGAACAAGCGCCTCCTCATAGGTGAGCAGGGTTTGCGTGTGTTCTCTCAGACGGTCCATCCATTTGAGCTTGTAGGTGAATTTATCCGTACCAAGAGGATTGCCGTTGGGGAGATAAATGGAGGCCACCCTGACGACCGTGCCGCCTGCGGGAATCACGGCCTCGATATAGCGCGCCTGCTCGTCGCCATCGTCGCCGGGAAGGCCGATGCGGACATCTTCGAGCGGAAATTTCGAGAGAATCGCGACGCCGTTATAGGTTTTCTGGCCGTGAATCGCGAGGTTGTAGCCCAGATCTTCAAGCTCAGAGCGCGGGAAAGTGTCGTCTGTGGACTTGGTCTCCTGCAAACAGACAACATCCGGATCGGCATCTTTGAGCCAGGTTTTGAGGTTTTCGAGCCGTGCTTTGAGCGAATTGACGTTAAAACTGGCGATTTTCATGGAATTTCCGGAGTGATTTGCTGGCAGAGCTTAGCACGCCCGTTAAGGATTAAATCCATTTAGCTAAAAGGGAATTGACGTTCCCGCATGGGTGGCCCACCATTGTTCATTGCTATTTATTTGTTCACTCTGGGGAGGGAGCACAAATGGGTACCCGTGCAGCTGGGCGAGTGATCGCCAGATCACATGCCAAGAAATACGACGCGCCTGCCAACCTGTCTTCGCGCTGCTTGCTCTGCATTGTCGGTGTCTTGGGTGGTTTTATGGCCCTTGTGCAAGGCATGATCGCCGTTCAGGCGCTCGAAGTGAACACCGCTTCCGAACTCAGCATCTACTGGACTGTCGCGATGCTCGGCATCTGGGTGCCCGCCATCGCCATTTTCGGTTCGATTGTCGGCGTGGTCATCCGCGATAAAGTGGCCATGCTGCTGCTGATCGCATCGCCGATTGCCACTTTGACGGGCTTTGCCCTGATCACATTCGGTCCGCTCGCCTCTTAAAGACCAGACCGAGCCCAACTTAAACTAAACAGAAAACGACGTCCCGCAGCCGCATGAAGCGGTTGCGTTTGGATTCGTGATCTTGAAGGACGATCCGATGAGATCGTTCACAAAGTCGATCTCGGACCCCTCCAGATACATCACGGACACGCTGTCGATGAGCACGGTGGCACCATCGGTTTCGATCACGAGATCGCTCGAATCCTTCACGTCATCGAGCGTAAATCCATACTGGAATCCCGAACAGCCGCCGCCCGACACCGAAACGCGCAGCATCGTACCGGCTTCCTCAGTTTTGAGGATTTCCGCCACTCTTTTGGCCGCACGGGCACTAACCGTGATCGGCTTGCCTGTACCGGGCATCAGGTCTGTTGCTGTATCACTCATCGAAACACCTATATCCCCAACCTGAGCACCACGATAGCAAAACTGGCACTCTGGAACCATTCTCGTTATAGCGTATCACTGATTTAGTTATTCCTAGCCCCAATTACAAACCGAGGCCCGCTTTGTCGCAAACAAACCCCGCCGCCACGGCCGTCTATGCCACGAAAGCGGAGGAGAGCCGCGGCCGCCTCTTTGACGAGCCGGAAAGCGCCACGCGCACGGCCTTCCAGCGCGACCGCGACCGGATCATCCATTCGGGCGCTTTCCGCCGCCTCAAATATAAAACGCAGGTTTTCGTCTATCACGAGGGCGACAATTACCGCACGCGCCTTAGCCACTCGCTCGAAGTGGCGCAAATCGCCCGTTCAATCAGCCGCGTGCTGGGCCTTGATGAAGACCTCGCCGAAACTTTGGCGCTGGCCCATGACCTCGGACACACGCCGTTCGGTCACGCGGGCGAGGACGCGCTTGATGCGTGCATGAAGGGTTTTCAGGGCTTTGACCACAACGCGCAAACGCTGCGCATCGTGACCAAGCTTGAGCATCGCTATGCCGAGTTCGACGGGCTCAACCTCACATGGGAAACGCTCGAAGGTCTCGTCAAGCATAACGGGCCGGTCATCACATCAAATTCACGCAAGCAAGACCTGCCGCGCGCGCTTACCGAATATGCCGAGATACAGGATCTGGAGCTGGCAACATTCGCCGGACCGGAGGCACAGGTCGCAGCCCTTGCTGACGATATTGCTTACAACAATCACGATATTGATGACGGGTTGCGCGCGGGACTTTTCACGATCAACGATCTGCTTTCGCTGCCTCATGTCGGGCAGATGTTCCAGTCTGTGCTCGACAAATACCCGTCGCTCGAAGAAACGCGCGTGATCCATGAAAGCGTGCGGGCACTGATCGGCAGTATGATTGGCGACGTGATCGGCGAAACGAAACGCCGCGTCGCGGAAGCCAACCCGCAATCATCAGCCGATGTGCGTGCGATGACAAAGGCGCTGGTGAGCTTTTCGCCGGAAATGAACCAGCACAATCTCACGCTCAAGAAGTTCCTCTTTGAGCGTATGTATCGCCATTACCGTGTCAACCGCTCGATGAGCAAGGCCAAGCGCATCGTGACCGACCTGTTCGGATTGCTGCATGGCGAACCAAACCTGCTACCGCCAGAATGGCAGCAAGGCTGCGACGGCGTGCGGGGTATGAAATCCGCACGCCGCGTCTGCGATTATATTGCCGGCATGACCGATAAGTTTGCGATAGAGGAACACAAGCGGCTTTTCGATTTGAGCGATCCGCGCGCCTGAGTTCCTGTCGCTTCAGTGATGCATACCTTCCATGCCGTCATGTTCCGGCATGAGATCGATATAAGGCGCGGGGCGTTTCAGTGCATGGGCGTCTTCGCCGGGTTTGGCGATTTCGTTCCATTTCACTTCTGTTGCGCCGCAGGTTTGCGTGACGGGGAAGTAGATGCGCATGATTTCTTTGTCTTCAGGAAGTTTGACAAGGAACGCAAACTCATCGAAGCGATCATCCGCCACCTCGCCGCCGGACCATGCGATGGATTTCACGCCTTCGGTCACAGGTTTGCCGTGGATCGTATAAGTCGCGGCATATTTTCCGATCGTTGTTTTGATCGTCCAGCCCGACATATTTTTCGGCTTCACAGCAATGACGCCTTCGGGGATGTCAACGCTGAGACCTGTTGTGGTCGCGCCATCGCAGCCATGCGGTACGCGCAGCACGCCTTTATAGTATGAACCCCATGACGACATCGCGGTTTCAAACGTCACATGGGCCGAGGCTGGCGTGACGAATGCGATAATCGCTGTCATTGCTGCAAGCATGATTTTGCTTTTCATCTTAGTCACTTTCAGAATGAGGCGGTGAAGCCGGCATAAATGGCACGGCCGTCAGCGGGATAGAAGATGAGTGAGTTGGGCACATAGGTTGTGACCGTCGTGTAGCTGGTGACGGCATGTTCGTCGGTAAGGTTGCGGCCTTCGACAAAGAGACGAAGCGTCGGCGTCACATCAATGCCGCCTTCGATGCCGTACATCGCATAAGAAGGGGACTTCTGCGTGTTAGAATAATCGACGTAACCGCCATCGGGCACCCAATCGACCTTTGGCGCAATATCCCAGCCCTGTGATGAGCGATAGCGGATCGCGGCGGTGTAGACATGGGGTGTTGAGCCCGCGAGATCATTGTCGCCATAGACGGCATCACCTTCAAAACGGGCAACCGCATAGGTATAGACCTGCTCAAGAATGAGCTTGTCTTCATGCGTGATACGCGTGAGCGCACCGATGTCGAGCGAGAGCGCGGCTTCGATGCCCTGATGCAATGTATTGCGGGCATTAAAGGTAGAGGCCGGAATGCCCGGACCTGTGGTGAAGTTCACGAGCTCATCTTCGACTTTGGCACGATAAAGCGCGAGGTCCCATGCGACATGCTTTGTGGTGCCGCGCGTACCCATTTCAAATGTGACGGCACGTTGCGGATCCATCGGTGTGAAACTCGTACCGGCACCGAGAGTCTGCGTGAGGTCAGACATGATAGGTGGCTCATAGGATCGCGTGATATTGGTGTAAGCCTGCGCACCATCGGCAATATCCCAGAGCAGGCCAAGCTTGGGGCTGAGGGATGTGAAGTCAGCATCATCTTCCTTATGAACGCCGGTCAGTGCGACGGTTGATTCATATTTGCGTGTTGCATTGACGCCTTGCAGACCAGTGACGATCGCCAGATCGGACAGGGCATAGAAAGCATTTTCGGCATAGATCACAGAGGAAGTGGAATCCTGTGAGCTCTCCTGGATAAGCGCACCGCGATTGCCTGCTGCATTCACATAGTTATTGCCGGTCAATGCCGTGTAACCCGCGCGCACGCCTGCTGTGACAACATTGCGCTTGCCGAACAATGTTCCTTCGTCGGTGTAGCGGGCAAAGAGACCTGTGCTCGAGGCGTCATAGTCAAGCGTCTGGAAAATCGGATGGAAGAGTGAGTTGTAACCGACATAACCGCCGACATCGAGCACCCCGTCGCTGCCAATGGCGAAGCTCGTCTTGTTAGCGAGGCGGATGGAACGGACATTGCGTTGCTGATCGCCGGCGAGAGAGCCCGGCGCGGCGGCTTCCGGATTGTTGATCGCGTTGCTGAGCGACACTGTTCCCGGCAGGTCCTGATCAACAGAATTGTAATTGAAATAGAAGCGCGTCTCTGCTGTTTCATTCAAACGAATACCGAGATTGCCGTTGAAGCGCGCAGTATCTTCACGTGAGTGTTGACGAGCCCCGTCGGAATGAATGGCGGTCGTCGATGCGAAGAAATCAACATTGTCGATGATACGCGCGACTTCGGTATGCCCGCGGATTGTACCGAAACTACCACCGTCAATACGGATCAGATTTTCAGCTTTGGCTGTGTGCGCTGTGGGCGTCGCGAGATTAATCGCACCGCCGAGCGAGGCCGCACCGTAACGCAACCCGTCACCACCGCGATAGACTTCGATATGTTGGAGGATGAGCGGGTCCACATCCTGGAAATCGCCGCTGCCGTCAGCCTGCGTGAGCGGTATGCCGTCCTGCAAAAGCTCAATGCTGCGCAAATGGAAACCACGGCTGAGACCCGCGCCGCGAATGGTGAGGCGGACTTCCTGACCGTAACGCTTGCGGGCAAAGACGCCGGGTGTGAAGGAGAATGTGTCTTCGAGGTTCGACGCGAACTTGTCGGAAAATTTTTCAGCAGGAATGATCGCAACAGCGCCCGGCATATGTGAGAAGTCGTCCTGCGCCTCGCCGACGCCCTGAGACGTCAGCGTGCCGGATTTGTAATCGGGGGCGTCGAGACCTTTCATGGGTGATGATTTTTCACCCGTGATGACGAGCGGCGCGAGCGTCACTGCGTCGTCAGCACTTTTATCAGCGGCGACAGGTTCTGCTGCTTTTGCGTTTATGGCAGCAAAGGGAAGGGTAAGCGCGAAGGACAACGCAAGGAAATGCCGTTGGGCGGAATATTTTTTCATTTTTTAAATCTCTGACCTAATGCCAAAACGATTCCACGGTTCAGTCGCATGGAGATCGCCGAGGCAAATTGGAAGCTGAAGTGAAGGCCGGCTTCGGTCAGAAAGGGGGCGCGCGGGCCTGAGCGTGGCTGACGAACAGGCCAAGCGGATTACCTGTTGTGAGCGTCAGGCCAATATAAGCAACGACGCGCGGCAGCAGGGCGGCAACAGCAGGCAGGGCGAGCGCACCACAATGATTGAGGCAGCCATGGCAATTGTGGCCGTTCGAGGGAACTTCCTTGACCGGTTTGCCGCTCTCATCAATGAGAACTTGCTTGGATTCACCACCGGCGCAGATGGTCGTTTCCATCAGGCCCTGAATGGCGGGCGGCGCGAGGTCGTAAAGCGTCGGAATGGCGATGTGGAGGAAGATCGCAAAGAAGGCAAGCATGGCCGCCGCCTGTTGGCGGGCGGTCCGGTAACCGGTGCTCCTTATGGTGTCCCCTCTGTCCATAAGCCTTGATTTCATGCTTTGGCCGACAACGGAAGCTGCATTTTGTCGCGCAACGGGGGGTGGGCGTCAATCCGGTGCTTGTTCGGGGATATGCGACTGGAAAGCAAAAGGCTGCGCGGTTAGAGTGCGCCCGAATTGTTGAGCTTAAGCGACGGACGATATGAACATTTTTCGGCATTTTGAGACACGGATCGAAGCGGCACTGAATGCTCTTGTGACGGAGGGCAAGCTACCTGCCGGTCTCGATTTCACGCGCATCTCTGTGGAGCCGCCGCGCGAGGCCTCACACGGCGATTTGTCGACCAATGCGGCCATGGTGCTCTCGAAGCCTGCAGGTATGAACCCGCGCACAGTGGCAGAGCTGCTGGTGGCCAAGCTCAGGAGCGAAACATCAGTCACAGAAGTCACGATTGCCGGACCTGGCTTTATCAATCTGCGCCTGACGAATGAGGTTTGGCTCGGCGGCGTACTCGACGTACTGGCAGCAGGGCGTGCCTATGGCGCGAGTGATCTGGGCGCAGGCAAAGCGGTAAATGTTGAATATGTGTCGGCGAACCCGACGGGTCCGATGCATGTGGGCCATGTGCGCGGCGCGGTGTTCGGCGATGCGCTGGCAAACCTGTTGGAGAAGGTCGGCTACCGCGTGGCGCGCGAATATTACATCAATGATGCGGGCGGACAGATCGAGGTTCTGGCCCGCAGCGCCTTCATGCGGTATCGCGAGGCGTTGGGCGAGACGATCACGATCCCTGAAGGCCTCTATCCCGGCGACTATCTGATGCCGGTGGGGCAGGCGCTCGCCAAAACACATGGCGAGAAGCTCAAGGCCATGCCGGATGCCGAATGGATGCCCATTGTCCGTGACACAACCATGGCAATGATGATGGACCTCATCCGGGGCGATCTTGCTGTTCTCGGCATCACGCATGAAGTATTTTTCTCTGAACGCTCGCTGCATCAAAGCGGTGCTGTGGACGCCGTGCTTAAGCTTCTGGACGACAAGGGCCTGATTTACAAAGGCGTGTTGGAGCGCCCCAAAGGCGATACGTCTGATGATTGGGAAGAACGTGAACAAACTCTGTTCCGTTCAACGCAATTTGGCGACGATCAGGACCGTGCATTGAAGAAGTCCGATGGCTCATGGACCTATTTCGCGCCGGACATTGCTTATCATTTCGATAAGTTCAATCGTGGCTTCACCTCGATGATCGACGTCTGGGGCGCGGATCATTCGGGCTATATCAAACGCGTCAAAGCGGCCGTCGCGGCGGTTACGGACAACAAAGCCGAGATCGACGTCAAAGTGTGCCAGATGGTGCGCTTGTTCCGCGATGGCGAGCCTTTCCGCATGTCGAAACGTGCAGGCGATTTCATCACGCTGCGCGATGTGGTGGACGAAGTCGGCAAGGACGCCGTGCGCTTTATGATGCTGACGCGCAAGAACGATGCCTCGCTTGATTTCGACTTTGCCAAGGTGATGGAACAGTCGCGCGATAATCCGGTGTTTTATGTGCAATACGCTCATGCGCGGATTTCATCGGTGCTACGCAAGGCGGCCGACGAGGGCTTTGACGTGTCGGAAGCAGCACTTGCCAAAGCGGACCTGTCGCTGCTGAAAGATGAGGCCGAGCTTGGCCTTGTGAAGTTGATGGGCGCTTTCCCGCGTGCAATCGAACAGGCAGCACAGGCCCACGAGCCGCACCGGATCGCCTTTGCTCTCAATGATCTGGCCGCCGGATTTCATGGATTGTGGAATAAAGGCAAGGACGACGCCGGATTGAGGTTTATTCTGGCGGACAACAGTGATGTTACCATGGCCCGATTGGCGCTGATTCGCGCTGCTGCGCACGTGTTGGCAGCGGGGCTTGGCGTGCTTGGCGTGGAACCGGCAGAGGAAATGCGCTGATGTCGCAAGGCGGACGACAGGAGCCGGGATACGGCAACGGCTACGGCGATGACTACGCCGAGGACGATGACAACTATTACACCTACGATGCCACCGACGAAGAGGATGAGGGCCGTCGCCGTCCGCTCGTGATGTTTGCTATATTTGTGCTGATTTTCTTGTTCGCGGGCCTGGTCTTCCTTGCCTACAAGCAAGGCCTGAAACAAGGCGCAGAGGGCCAGCCGCCGATCATCCGCGCTGATAGCAGCCCCATCAAAGCCGCACCGACAAATCCCGGCGGCATGGATATTCCCCATCAGGACCGCACAGTCTATGACCAGCTTTCGGGCAGCGGCGAGCAACCTACTACAGCGGGTGATGACACCGAGCATCTCTTGCCCAAGGCGGAAGAGCCGATCGCAATGGCGGCCCCGAAGACCGTACCCGTTGAGCCTGCGCCGGTGACAACGGCACCTGTGGCACCCGTTGAGCAAGCCGCACCCATTGTGCCGGCACCTGTCATCGAAGCTGGCCCTGTTATTGAAACGCCTGCGCCTGTTGCATCGACCGGCGGCGGCTTTGTCGTGCAATTGGCCTCGTTCCGAGACGAAGCTGCTGCACTGGTGTCCTTCAAAAAATTGCAGAAAAAATATCCATCTCTCGCTGGCCTCAGCGCTGATGTGCAGAAGGCGGACTTGGGCGAGAAGGGCATCTATTACCGGCTCAGGGCTGGTTATATGACAAAGCCCGACGCACAGGCTCTGTGCACAGAACTTGGTGCAAGCGGGCAGGCCTGTTTCGTCAGGGCTAAATAATGCCTGCGCGGGCTGCACTCTTCGGATGTGCAGGCCTGCGACTGAGCGATGCTGAACACGCTTTTTTCTCCGACGTCGAGCCTTGGGGCTTCATTCTCTTTGGCCGCAACATCGAAGGTCCCGCGCAAGTGAAAACACTGACCGACGAGTTGCGCGGTCTGACGGGCCGCGACATTCCCATATTGATTGATCAGGAAGGCGGGCGCGTGGCGCGGTTGAAGCCGCCATTGTGGCGCGTCTATCCGGCGGCGCGGCGCTATGGCGAACTATACGCGAAATCAAAATCAGACGGGTTGGAAGCTGTGCGCCTTGCGAGCCGCTTAATCGCGGTGGAACTGCAGGCGCTGGGCATCAATGCTGATTGCCTGCCGGTGCTCGATGTGCCGGTCGAAGGGGCGCATGACGTAATCGGCGACAGAGCTTACGGCACATCGCCTGAGCCGGTCATCGCACTCGGACGCGCGGCGGCGGAAGGCCTGATGGAGGGCGGTGTGTTGCCCATCATCAAACATATGCCAGGGCACGGCCGCGCGGGCGTCGACAGTCATTTGCACCTGCCTGTGGTCTCGACCGATGTTACGACACTAACCGCGACCGACTTCGCGCCGTTTCAGGCGCTGGCCGATATGCCGATGGCGATGACAGCACACGTTGTCTATGCGGGCATCGACAGTGACGCACCCGCCACGACCTCGCGCAAAGTCATTGCCGATATTGTCAGAGGCATTATCGGCTTCGATGGATTGCTCATGTCCGACGATCTGTCGATGCAGGCGCTCAAAGGCACGCTCGGCGAGCGAACGCGGGCAAGCCTTAAGGCAGGTTGCGACGTGGTTCTCCATTGCAACGGCAAGATGGAGGAGATGGAAGCGGTCGCCGCAGAAACACCGGTTCTGGCAGGAGACGCGCTGCGCCGCGCGGGCGATGCGCTGGACCGTCTGGCCTTGCCGCAGGATTTCGACGAAAGGGCGGCTTTGGCCCGTTTTCAGACCCTCATGCACCCTTTCATCTGTTGATAAACGCAAAACGGGGTACCGGACGTTTTCACCACAAGGTATAAGGGCGGATGCAAGAGACGACACCACATAACGAGGCTGATGCGCCTTCTGATGCTTTTATTGAGGGCGCGCCGCGTGGCGAGCCGGAGAGCGAAGCAGGCGAATCGCTTATTGTTGACCTCGACGGGTTTGAAGGCCCGCTTGATGTGTTGCTGACACTTGCGCGCAATCAGAAGGTCGATCTGACCCGCATCTCGATCCTTGCTCTGGCTGAACAATATCTCGAATTCATCAATCGCGCTCATAGGATGGAACTTGATCTAGCGGCCGACTATCTGGTCATGGCTGCATGGCTCGCCTATCTCAAGTCGCGTTTGCTGCTGCCGCCACCAGATGTCGAAGAAGGCCCGAGCGGTGCAGAAATGGCCGCACGCCTCGCTTTCCAGCTGCAGCGCCTCGAAGCAATGCGCAACGCCAGCCAGACGATCTTTGCTCGTCAGCGTCTCGGTATGCACATGTTTCAGCGTGGCGCGCCGGAGGGTGTTCGTGTTGTTAAAACAAGCGAGTATCAGGGAACTCTTTATGAACTCCTGAAGTCTTATTCCGATCAACGCCTGAAAACCCATCACGTTTTTTGGGAACCCAAGCGTCTGCCGATTATGGCCATCGAACTCGCGCGCAAACGACTTGAGAGCATGCTGGGCATGATGTTTGATTGGGGCCGCATCGATGCCTATTTACCCACCGAATATATGTCCCCTGAGCTGCGCCGCTCTGCGCGGGCCAGCATGTTCAGTGCCGCGCTGGTTCTCGCCAAAAATGGTGAAGTTGAAATAAGACAATCAGGGGCTTACCAGCCTTTGTTCATGCGACGCACGACACAAGAAGCGCGCGATGCGCAACGCAACACTCCTGATGATAAGCCGGAAGAATGACAGAAGAAGAAGCCATGACAACGGACGCGCCTGAAGCCGATGCTGAAATTGCCGATATGCTGGAAGCCGTTGATGGCGAAGTTATAGATGGCGAAGCGGAATCGACTGAAGAAGATGAGGATGTTCAGGCCATTGCACCTGAACTTGAATCTAATATCGTAAGCTTTCCTGCCAATTCGGGCGACCATGAGCAGCTAATGCGCATGGCCGAAGCTCTGCTTTTCGCCGCTGCTGAACCGCTGGATCATGACACACTGGCCGCCCGCCTGCCTGCGGGCGCTGACGTCGGAGCACTGATCCAGGACCTTCAGGCGCTTTATGAAGCACGCGGTGTAAACCTTGTCTGTGTCGCCAATAAATGGATGTTCAGGACTGCGGCGGACCTGTCATTCCTCATGGAACGCAACGCCGTTGAACAGCGCAAGTTGTCGCGTGCCGCAATGGAGACGCTCGCCATCATCGCCTATCACCAGCCGGTGACGCGCGCTGAGATTGAAGAAATCCGCGGCGTTTCTGTCTCCAAAGGCACGATCGACGTATTGATGGAAACAAGTTGGGTCCGTCTGCGGGGCCGCAAGCGCTCGCCCGGTCGTCCGGTGACTTATGGAACAACGGAGGCCTTCCTCGTGCATTTCGGGCTCGAAGCCGTGGGCGATCTACCGGGCCTTGATGATCTGAAAGCATCCGGCCTGTTGGATGGTCGCTTGCCGCCGGGATTTGAAATCCCGATCCCGACCGAGGGCGGTGTCGAAGGCGACGGCGAGTTTGAGGACGATCCGGCTGAGGAATATGGCACCGCGATTGACCAGCATCTGGCCGGATCCGCCGACGAAACGGAATAGACATGGTCGGCCAAACCATTGTTTTGGTTCAGCCTCTCGAAAACCGGAACAAAACACACTACATGTAGGCTAGACTTGCCGCACTAGAACCGGCGAATAAAGTTGGCTTTGTCTTTTAGGGGTACCTGAAATGGGAATCGGTCTGCCGCATCTGTTACTCTTGCTCGTGGTCGTCATTCTGCTTTTTGGACGGGGTAAGATTTCCGATCTCATGGGCGACGTGGCCAAGGGCATCAACAGTTTCAAAAAGGGGCTCGCGGACGGTGATGCGCCGAAATCCCCGACCGACGCCAAAATCATCGACGGCGTCGCGACGCACGAACCAACGGCCACTGAAACCAAAGACAAGTCTGCAAATGGCTAAGCCTTAACACCCCTGTTTGGCCCGCCTCGCATCCTGGGTCGGGCTGACCCCTTTTCGGGAATGTACCGATGTTCGATTTGGCCTGGTCAGAACTGCTGCTCGTGGCGGTGCTTGCCATTGTTTTTGTCGGGCCGAAAGACTTGCCGAAACTGATGCGCTCAGCCGGACAATTCGCCGCCAAGATGCGCGCAATGGCCCGCGAGTTCCAAACCGCCTTTGACGATATTGCCCGCGAAAGTGAACTCGACGAATTGCGCAAGCAGGTCGCCGAATTGCGCGACGGCGCAATGAAACCGTTAACTGATGTGGAACAGTCAATCCGGCAGGCGGCAATCACCGCGCCCGATCCGATCGTTGAGCCTGCGGACTCTGAGCAAACTGTGCCTGCCGAAAGCGGCAAGCCATGAACGAGCAAATCAAACAATCGATTGAGGATGAGATCGACGCGACGCGCGCGCCCCTGCTTGATCATCTGATCGAACTGCGCTCGCGCCTCATCAAAGCGATGATCGCGATCACCATATGCTTTGTGATTTGTTTTTCCTTTGCCACTGAAATTTTCAACATCCTACTGCGGCCTTATGAAATGTCGGTCGGCGTCGGTGCCGCCAAGCTCATTTACACAGCGCCGCAGGAATACTTCTTCACGGAAATGAAACTCGCCATGTTCGGCGCGGTCTTTCTGGCCTTCCCGATCATCGCTGTACAGATCTACATGTTTGTGGCCCCCGGCCTCTATAAAAGCGAGCGCGGGGCGTTTTTGCCTTACCTCATCGCAACGCCGGTTTTGTTTCTGATCGGGGCGGCACTCGTATATTTCGGTATTATGCCGCTCGCCTTGCATTATTTCTCATCGATGCAGCAACTGGGCGGCGACGGCAAAGCGACCATCGAGTTGCTGCCGCGCGTCAGTGAATATCTCGGTTTCATTATGAGCCTGATCATGGCCTTCGGAATTTGTTTCCAACTGCCCGTGATCCTGACGCTCCTCGCCAAAATCGGCATTGTAAATGCCGATATGCTGCGCAAGGGGCGGCGCTACGCCATCGTTGTCGTATCAGCGGCGGCCGCTGTTCTGACACCGCCCGATATTCTCAGCATGATCAGCCTCGCTGTACCGACTTACATGCTTTATGAGATTGCGATTTTTGCTGTGGTGTTTGTAACACGCGGGCAGACGAAGGACGAGACGGCCAAGGCGGAGTAGGGATCTGCCCTATTTCTGGACGCTTCCACCCCTTTACGCGTATACAGAAGTCGCCCGCAAATCACCTTGCCACGACGGACTCCATGCACGACATCAAGATCATCCGCGACGACCCCGAAGCCTTTGACAAGGGGCTCGCCAAGCGCGGGTTGCCGCCGCAATCAGTACGCCTTATTGAGCTCGATGAGCGCCGCCGTGCGGTCATAACCTCGGTGCAGGACATTCAGCAGAAGCGCAACGACGCCTCGAAGCAAATTGGTGCTGCCAAGGCGAAGAAAGACGATGCGCTGGCGCAAAAGCTGATGGATGAAGTGGCCGCGCTCAAAGGCGCACTCACGCGGGGCGAAGATGATGAGCGGCGTCTGACGGCGGAGCTCGACACAGAGCTTGCCGCAATCCCCAACATTCCGTTTGAAGACACACCTGTCGGCAAGGACGAACACGGCAACGTGGTGCGGCACATCATCGGCAGCCCGCGCGCGATGAACTTCGCGCCGAAAGAACATTTCGATCTCGGCGAAGGCGTTGGTCAGATGGACTTTGAAGCTGCCGCGAAACTGTCCGGTTCGCGCTTTGTTGTATTGAAAGGCCAACTCGCGCGGCTTGAACGCGCGATTGCGAGTTTCATGCTCGATCTGCATACCGGCACGCATGGCTACGAAGAAGTGTCGCCGCCGCTGCTCGTCAAAGACCACACGATGTTTGGCACGGCGCAGCTGCCAAAATTCGCCGACGATCAGTTCGCCGTTTACAAAGGCGGCTCGACCGACGAGCAGGATAAGTTCTGGCTGATACCGACAGCCGAAGTGTCGCTCACCAATCTGGTGCGCGAGAGCATTCTCTCGGAAGAAGAATTGCCCAAACGCTACACGGCCTACACGCCCTGCTTCCGCGCCGAAGCGGGATCGGCCGGCCGCGATACGCGCGGTCTCATTCGCATGCATCAGTTCCCCAAGGTCGAACTTGTCTCCATCACGACGCCGGAAGCAGCGATTGAAGAGCACGAGCGGATGCTCGCTTGCGCCGAAGAGGTGCTGAAGAAGCTCGATCTGCATTATCGCGTGATGACGCTTTGCACCGGCGATATGGGTTTCTCCGCGCGCCGCACCTATGACATTGAAGTCTGGTTGTCAGGTCAAAATGCGTTCCGTGAAATCTCGTCCTGCTCAGTCTGCGGCGACTTTCAGGCGCGGCGAATGCAGGCGCGCTACAAGCCTGCGGGCGCGAAGAACACGCGCTTTGTGCATACGCTTAACGGCTCGGCGCTGGCGGTGGGCCGCACCATGGTCGCTATTCTCGAAACCTATCAGCAGGCTGATGGTACCATTAGCGTGCCTGACGCATTGAAGCCTTATATGGGCGGACTGGATACAATCTCAAATGGCTAAATTACCGGCCAAAAAATCAATTAAAAAGCTCCCGTTGCGTATTCTCGTTACCAACGATGATGGTATTCATGCGCCGGGATTGGCAGCCCTTATCCGCATCGCCCGGAAGCTTTCGAGCGACGTATGGGTTGTGGCACCGGAAGAAGAACATAGTGGTGCCGGGCATTCACTGTCGCTGGCAGAGCCCGTACGCCTTCGTAAGATCGGCCCGAAGAAATATGCCGTTAAAGGTACGCCGACAGACTGTGTGCTGATGGCAATCCGGCATGTCATGACGGAACGGAAACCCGACCTCGTGCTGTCAGGGATCAATCGCGGACAGAACATTGCCGACGACGTAACGTATTCAGGTACGATTGCTGCCGCTATGGAAGGCACACAACTTGGTGTGCCGTCGATTGCGCTCAGTCAGGCTTTTGGGTTTTCGGAGAGCAAGAAAGTGAAATGGGCAACGGGGGAACATTATGCACCCGCCATTTTGAAGAAGCTCATCAAGGCCGGTTGGCCGCAGGATGTGCTCATCAATATCAATTTCCCTGATGTCAACGTCGATGCCGTCAAAGGCGTGCTGGTGACAGCACAAGGCAAGCGCGATCAATCGCTGGTGCGGGTTGAAGAGCGTATCGACGCGCGCGAAAAGCCCTATTACTGGTTCGGCTTTGAACGTATTGCGAGCAATCCACCGGAAGGCACCGATATTCGTGCGATCTATGACGGCTATATTTCGGTCAGCCCGTTGCATATGAACCTCACGCATACACGCACGCGCGCCGCGCTAGTAACGGCTTTGGGCAAGGCGTGACAATGTGATGAACGGCGGACCGCCTGATTTTGACGATGATGCAGAAGGCACAGATGGCGCGCCGCTCAATGCGATTGAGCAAGGCAAGATTGAGCTTGTCATGTCATTGCGTCGTCAGGGTATTCGCGACAAGCGTGTGTTGAATGCGGTTGAGCGCATTCCGCGCGAACTATTCATCAACGCATCATTTCGCAAACAGGCTTACGAAGACCACGCGCTGCCCATCGAATGCGGACAGACGATCAGTCAACCTTTTGTTGTGGCCTATATGACCGAGCAATTGCAGGTCGGCGACCGCATGAAGGTACTGGAGGTGGGCACGGGTTCCGGCTATCAGGCCGCCGTTCTGTCGAAACTCTGTCGCCGCGTCTATACGATTGAGCGATACCGCACGCTGCTGCGCGATGCGGTAAAACGGTTTGACGATTTGGGTTTACATAATATCACCACGAAAGTGGGCGACGGCGCGGAAGGCTGGATAGAACAGGCACCGTTTGATCGAATCATCGTGACGGCCGCAGCGTCTTCGGTGCCGCAAAAGCTTGTCGAACAACTCAAACCTGGCGGAATTATGATTATTCCGGTCGGGATTGCGGGCGGGCGCGGCGACCAACATCTTGTCCGGATCGAACGAACAGGGGAAGGTGTTAAGCGTGAGGAGCTTATGCCGGTGCGATTCGTGCCTCTGGTTGAAGGCGTGGCGAAAGAATCCTGATGGGGTTGCTGTTGAATAGCAAAGTGCGGAGACCGGTCTGCAATGTGAGGCAGATAACGGGTCTCGTGCTGATTTGCCTCGTGCTGGCAGGTTGCGCCACCCGTTCCGACAATTGGTGGGACGAGAACGGCGCGGCGCGCTCTGGCGATGGTCGCTATGTCGAGGGCACTCCTTTACCGCCGCCCAACCGTTATGGCTCGTCATCCGGCAGCGGTGGCACCTATATCGTGAAAAAGGGCGAGACGCTTTATCAGGTCTCACGCGAACAGAATGTGCCGATCCGCTCTCTGATCGACGCGAACAATCTCAACGCGCCATATGATCTGCGCGCCGGACAGAGGCTGAAAATCCCGTCCGCGCGCTATCATGTCGTGGTGCCGGGCGACACGGTCTATTCGATTTCACGGACCTATGGCGTCGATATGTCAACGCTGACAACCACCAATCACATCCCGCAGCCCTACACGATCAAAGTCGGCCAGCGTTTACAATTGCCGTCCAAGGTCAATAATCAGGTGGCGGCGGCTGTCGATGAACAAAGCCAGTCGCGACCGTCCGGCGTACCTATAAGGCGTCCGGACAGTGAGTACACGTCCTCCGCCGCGCGGCCTACGGCAGCATCGGGGGGCAACAAAGCGCCGTTGCCCGCGCCGCCTGTACCTGCAGGCGATTTCATCTGGCCCGTGCAAGGCAAGATTCTTTCAGCCTATGGCGCGAAAGAAGGCGGCACGCATAATGACGGCATCAACATAGCGGTGCCTGCGGGCGCGCCGGTTAAGGCCTCACAAAACGGTGTGGTCGCCTATGCAGGCAATGAACTTAAAGGCTATGGCAACCTGCTGCTGGTCCGCCACGCGAACGGCTGGATGACGGCTTATGCGCATAACAGCAAGTTACTGGTGAAGCGTGGCGATACGGTGAAACGCGGCCAGACGATTTCACAGGCTGGCAGCACGGGCAGCGTAACGAGCCCTCAGGTACATTTTGAAGTGCGCAAAGGCGCAAAGGCCGTTGATCCGCGTTCAGTGATAGGTAGCTGATCAGAGCTTCTGCCCAAGACGTCCTGCCAAATCCTGAATGAATTGCCACGCGACACGACCCGAACGCGAGCCGCGCGTGGCCGACCATTCGATAGCTCCCGCATGCAACTCGTCTTTAGACGCCTTCAGACCGAAATGCGCGGCATAGGCTTCGACCATCTCAAGATAGTCGCTCTGGCTACAATTGTGAAAACCGAGCCAAAGACCAAAACGGTCTGACAACGAGACCTTTTCCTCAACCGCTTCAGCCGGATTGATCGCCGTGGAGCGCTCGTTTTCAATCATGTCCCGCGGCATCAAATGACGGCGGTTCGATGTGGCGTAGAACAGCACATTGGCGGGGCGGCCTTCGATGCCGCCGTCGAGCACGGCTTTGAGCGATTTGTAGCTTGTGTCGTCATGGTCGAATGACAGGTCATCGCAGAAAATCAGCACCCTCTCGGAGCGGCCCCGAAGCTGGGCCATGAGATGCGGCAGGCTCTCAATATCCTCGCGGTGGATTTCAATAAGGATGAGACTGTGCGGCTTGGCTTGATTTATCGACGCATGGGCGGCTTTGACGAGTGAGCTTTTGCCCATGCCGCGCGCGCCCCAAAGGAGCGCATTATTGGCAGGAAGGCCTTCGGCAAAACGGCGCGTATTGTCCAGCAGCAGGTCCCGGACATGATCGACGCCCTTCAGGAGCGTGAGATCCACCCGTGAGACATCGCTGACCGGATCAAGCGCATTGCGACCCGCATTCCAGGTGAAAGCGTCAGCGGCCTCCAGACTGGCCGCTTGCACGGCGGGCGGCGCAAGGCGTTCCAGCGCATCGGCAATGCGGGCGAGTAGGGGCGCGAGCTGATCTTGTGCCATAAGAAAGGACTTCACCGGTTGGAATCCAAGAGCGAACATGGCGGACCCTAGCACCGGACTCACCCCGAAGAAAACTCCCTAAAACCCAAGGGTTAAGCCTGTTTAGCTAATGCGTCATGGTCAGTTTGCAAATCGCCCTATGATCTTTATAGTCCCGCCGGAATATGACTGCGCACCTAAGCCCCTGGAGGCTCACGTGCGGTAACCGGAGAGACCTATGTTTGGTGGCACTGGCGGCGGTAGCAGCGACTTTCTGATCTCGCTGTTTCCCTTTATCGCGCTGTTCGCGATTATGTATTTCCTTGTATTGCGGCCCCAGCAGCGTCGCCTGAAAGAACACCAGAACATGATCGCCAATGTGCGTCGTGGCGATGTTGTGGTCACGTCGGGCGGCATTGTTGGCAAAGTCAGCAAGGTTGAAGATACCGAAGTGCAGGTTGAGATTGCCGAAGGCGTCAAAATCCGCGTTATCAAGAGCACGCTGACCGAAGTGCGCTCCAAATCAGAGCCGGTACCGGCCAACGCGAACACGCCGTCCTGAGCCATTATTAGCTCGGATCGCCCGGGGGAAATGAGCCGATATGCTGCACTTTGAACGCTGGAAGATTGCGCTGATCGCGCTCGTGACGCTGACAGGCATTCTTTTTACGATTCCAAACTTCTTAAACAAAGAAACATTGGCGTCGGTCCCGGCCTTTCTGCCAAGCAAGCAGGTCAATCTGGGTCTCGACCTTCGCGGCGGTTCTTATCTGCTGTTACGTGTGGAAACCGAAGGCATCAACAAAGATCGCCTGCAGTCGCAAATGAATGATGTGCGTCGCGCGCTACGTGACGCCAAAGTGCTTTATACCGGCCTTGGCGTACAGGGCGACTCCATTGTCGTCCGCATCACCAAGCAGGAAGATATCGAAGCGGCTGAAAAGGCCATCGAAGCTCTCAGCACGCTGATTGCGGGCAACGTGCTCACCGGCAGCATCGGCGAGCGCGATATTGCGGTCGCGGTGGACGGAACACAAATCACAGTCACCAACACACCGGCCGCCATCCTTGCCCGCGCTCAATCGGCCATTCAGCAATCGATGGAAATCGTGCGTCGCCGCGTTGATGAAATGGGCACGACCGAACCCGTCATTCAGCAGCAGGGCCTTGACCGTATTCTCGTGCAGGTGCCCGGTCTCGACGATCCGCAGCGTTTGATCAAAATTCTGGGTCAGACAGCGAAACTCAACTTCCGTCTGGTGGATACATCGACAACAGCGCAGCAGGCGTTGCAAACACGCGTTGTGCCCGCCGGTTCCGAAGTCCTCTACATGACGGAAAGTCCGGATACGCCTATCCTCGTCAAACGCCGCATCATGGTCGGCGGCGACAGCCTGAAAGACGCGCAGCCGGGCTTTGACTCACGTACCGGCGAACCTGTCGTCAATTTCAGTTTCGACAATACAGGTGGTCGTCAGTTCGGCGATGTGACGCGTGAAAATGTGGGCCGTCCTTTTGCCATCGTGCTCGACGATAAGGTGATCAGTGCCCCTGTGATCCGCGAAGCCATTTTGGGCGGATCGGGCCAGATCAGCGGCAACTTCACTGTGCAGCAGGCCAACGATCTTTCGATCCTGCTCCGTGCTGGTGCCTTGCCTGCACCTCTTACAATTCTTGAGCAACGCACCGTCGGCGCGAGCCTTGGCGCGGACTCGATCCGCTCCGGCATCATCGCCTCCATCATCGGTTCAGTTGCCGTTGTCATCTTTATGGTGGCGTCCTATGGCATGTTCGGCGTGTTCGCTAACATTGCGCTCATCGTCAACGTATTCCTGATCCTGGGCGCGCTGTCACTGCTGCAGGCAACACTGACCCTGCCGGGCATCGCAGGCATCATCCTCACCATCGGCACGGCGGTTGACGCCAACGTGCTGATCTATGAACGCATCCGCGAAGAGTTGCGCTCTGGCAAGACAGTGATTGCAGCGCTGGATGCGGGCTATAACCGCGCGTTGGCGCCCATTATCGACGCCAACGTAACGCACTTTATTTCAGCCGCTGTGCTCTTTGAATTGGGTTCCGGCCCTGTGCGCGGCTTTGCTGTCACGCTCGCCATCGGCGTTCTCACATCGGTCTTTACTGCTGTGACCGTCAACCGCTTGATCGTTTCGACCTGGGTGCGTCGCGCACGTCCCAAGTCGCTCGTACTCTGATCCGAACGAGGAAATTGACTATGATGCGTCTGAAACTCGTCCCGGATAGTACAAAAATTCCGTTTGTACGGTATCGCCATCTTGCTGTCGGACTCTCGTTCGTGGTGGTGATCGCGGCCTTTGCGTTCATGTTCACGAAGGGATTTAACTTCGGCATCGACTTCAAAGGTGGCACCGTCATTGAGATCGCGACCAAGGAACCTGCCAACCTGACCGATCTGCGCTCTCGTCTCGGTAAGCTCGAGCTCGGCGAAGTGCAGTTGCAGCGTTTTGGTGATGACCATAACGTCCTGATCCGCGTTGGTGCTTCAACGGATATTACCGAAGCCGATGCAGGCGACAAGATCGTCAACAAGGTGAAGGCTGAACTTGGAAGTGAAGTCGAATATCGCCGCATTGAAAGTGTCGGCCCGCAAGTATCCGGCGAACTCGTCAAAGCCGCAACGCTCGCCGTTATCGTCTCGGTGCTGGCAATGTTTGTTTACATCTGGTTCCGTTTCGAATGGCAGTTCGGCCTTGGCGCCGTGCTCTCCATCGTCCATGACGTGATGGCGACGATCCTTGTCTTCTCGGTGTTCCAGCTTGAGTTCAATCTGACCACCATCGCCGCGCTTCTGACCATTGTCGGCTATTCGATGAACGACACCGTTGTCGTGTTCGACCGTATTCGCGAAAATCTGCGCAAGTATAAGAAGATGGACTTGGGCGAGCTGATCGACCTATCGCTCAATGAAACATTGTCGCGCACGATCATGACATCGGTGACGACACTTATCGCGCTCTTTGCCTTGTTCATCTTCGGCGGCGAAGTGATCCGCAGCTTCACCTTCGCCATGATCTTCGGCATCCTCATCGGCACCTATTCGTCAATCTATGTGGCCGCGCCTGTTCTCATGGCCATCGGTATCACGCGCGATTGGAGCATCACTCAGCTGACTCGCGCGAAAAACAACGCCGGAAAATAAGTTGATAAAGCCGCGCTTCGAGGGACAACCTCTGATCGACGCTTATGGCGCCTACAAGTTTCGTCTGGCTGAACAAGAGTTCGACGGATCGCTTCTGCTGACACCCAAAGGCGCATATCCTTGGGGCGTTAGTAAAATCGAAGAAGCAGATGTCGCCTCGCTCGCGCAGCTCGTCGCAGTGGCCGACTCATTTGATTTTCTGATTGTCGGCGCGGGTCCCCAATTTGGCCGCTGGTCGAAGAATCTCACGGCGCATTTGCAGAACTTGAGAATCATTCCCGACTTCATGGACACCGGCGCAGCGGCACGCACCTACAACGTGCTGCGCGCAGAGAATCGCAGGGTGGCTGCGGCTCTCATTGCTGTTCTTTGAGTAATTCTCACGCGCAAATGCTTGGCTTTTCTTTCCGGAAATTCTAGCTTCATAGGAAGGTTGCGACTCGCTGCCACGGAACACAGAGCAGACAATTCCGGCTCGCCGACATTCCGCGCCGTGACCAACGAAATTCAATAAGGGGAACAATCATGGCTGCTATTCTGACCTCATTGCGAAACACGGTGATCGCCGGTTTCGTGCTCGCGCTGGCTCTGCTTTTACTGACGATCGATCTCGGTGTGACGCTTGACTACGGCTTCTGGACCTTCATCGTCCGTTGGGCTCATGTCATCTGCGGTATCATGTGGATCGGCATGTTGTGGTACTTCAACTTCGTCCAGATGCCGTCCATGCCGAAAATTCCGGATGAGCAGAAGCCTGCCATCGGCAAAGTCATCGCGCCGGAAGCACTGTTCTGGTTCCGCTGGGGTGCCATGGGCACAATCGGCTTCGGCATCATCCTCGCCCATCTGAACGGATATCTGCTCGATGCCTACACGCTGGGCGCGTGGGAAGGTTTTGCTGTACCGAAGAACATCGCCATCGGCGTCGGCATGTGGCTTGGCACGATCATGTGGTTCAACGTCTGGTTCATCATTTGGCCGAACCAGAAGGTGGCACTCGGCATCGTTGACGGCCCCGCCGACAAGAAGCCTGCCGCGGCCCGCACCGCGATGCTCTTCTCGCGCACCAACACAATGCTGTCGATCCCGATGCTCTTTTCGATGGTTGCCGCACAGAACATCTTTTGATCTTGTCTGGTTTGAGCTGAATATGACGGGGCTGTCGAAAGACGGCCCCGTTTGTTATTGCTGAAAGCGAAATATATATGAGCGATTTGCCGCTCGATCAATCTTTGGTGACATGTCTTGAGACGGTAAAACGTCTCGATCCTGATCGCTATCTGACCGCGTTGCTGGCACCGGAAACCGCGCGCGCGAAACTCATCGCACTTTATGCCTTCAACACCGAGATTGCCCGCGTCCGTGAAACAGTGAGCGAGCCGATGCTGGGGCAGATCCGGCTGCAATGGTGGCGCGAGACGGTGGACGCAATTGCCAAAGGCGAAGCTCGCGGACACGAAGCGGCTGTGGCCTTGGCATCGGCATTCACGGCGGATGAGTTTGATGCAAACGGTCTGACAGAACTGATTGATGCACGTGAACGCGATCTCGATGATGAACCGTTTGAGGATATGGAAGACCTCTTGCGCTATTGCGCAGGCACATCTTCCGGCCTGATGGAACTGGCGGCGAGGGCGGTGTCACCTGATTATGCCGGTGCTGCAAAGGGCGTTATCAAATCTGCCGGCATTGCCTATGCGTTGACGGGCTTGCTGCGCGCGCTGCCGTTGCACGCCTCGCAAGGACGGCTCTATGTGCCCCTGTCATTGTTGCGACAGAATGACATTGATCCGCACGAGATTTTTGCAGGCAAATACACAGATGGTTTGCGCTCTGTCGTGCAGCTTTATGTGGATGAAGCGCGGCACAATCTGAAGTCGGCACGGCAGGCACGAAACAGTATGGCGCGTGAAGTCTTGCCCGCGCTCTGGCCCGCATCATTGTGTGATGCGTATCTCAGCGTCATTGCAAAACCCGACTTCAATCCCTTCCGCGACGCCGTAACCCTGCCGCCGCTGCGCTTGCAGATGCGGCTAATGGGGCGGAAGTTGCTCGGCAGGTTCTGATCACTCAGCAGCGTCAGCACGCGGGTTAAGCCAGGCATCCACCTCACGCAATGCGCGCGATGTATAAGCCCGCTTGCGCGCCGGACCCTTTGCCTTGCCGCGCGGACGCTTACCGTCGGCATCGAGCGGCGTTTCAACTTCGGGAAACAATCCGAAATTGACGTTCATCGGCTGGAACGTCTCAGCATTCGCTTCACCCGTGATGTGGGCGAGCAGCGCACCCAGCGCCGAGTTGCGCGGCGGCATGGACTGCGCGGTACCGAGGCGTTCGGCGGCGGCAAAACGACCGGCCAGCAATCCCATCGCGGCGCTTTCGACATAACCTTCAACGCCCGTGACCTGACCGGCAAAACGCAAACGCGGCTGATTTTTCAGGCGCATAACGCTGTCGAGCAGCTTCGGGCTGTTGAGAAATGTGTTGCGATGTAAGCCACCGAGGCGCGCAAACTCTGCACCTTCAAGGCCGGGGATCATGCGGAAAACACGTGTTTGTTCGCTGTGCTTCATCTTGGTCTGGAAACCGACCATATTGTAAAGCGTGCCCAACGCATTGTCCTGACGCAGTTGAATAATCGCATAGGGCTTCACCTGCGGATCATGTTCGTTAGTGAGACCCACAGGCTTCATCGGGCCGAAGCGCAAGGTTTCGATGCCGCGTTCGGCCATAACTTCGATGGGAAGGCAGCCTTCAAAATAAGGCGTGTTCTTTTCCCACTCTTTGAAATCGCCTTTTTCGCTTTCAATCAGCTCACGGATAAACGCCTCATACTGCTCGCGCGTCATCGGACAGTTGATATAATCCTTGCCTGTACCACCGGGGCCCACCTTGTCATAGCGCGATTGAAACCAGCAAACCGACATATCAATGCTGTCGCGGTAAACGATGGGCGCAATGGCGTCGAAAAAGGCAAGTTCCTCCGCGCCGGTTAACGATGCAATGGCCTCGCCCAGCGCCGCGGACGTCAGCGGGCCGGTAGCGATAATCACATTGTCCCAATCAGCAGGCGGCAGCCCCGCCACTTCGCCGCGCTCAATGGTGACGAGCGGATGATTGGTAAGCTTCTCGGTGACAAAAGCCGAAAAATTATCGCGGTCAACGGCAAGCGCGCCACCGGCAGGCACTTTGGCAACTTCGGCCGCTGCCATGGTGAGCGATCCGGCGCGACGCATCTCTTCGTGCAGCAGACCCACAGCGTTTTGTTCCGCATCATCCGAGCGGAACGAATTGGAGCAGACAAGCTCGGCAAAGCCGTCGGTCTGGTGCGCGTCAGTTTGCACAACGGGGCGCATCTCATGCAGCACAACAGGCACGCCCGCATGGACAAGCGCCCAGGCAGCTTCCGAACCGGCCATGCCGGCGCCAATCACGTGTACAGGTTTTACGGTCTGGGTCATGGGCGCTTTATAAAGCCAACTGCGTCAAAGCCCAAGTGCGTCCAATTATCCCCAAATCTTCGGCCGTCTATCCGCCCAGGGCAGCTCTTTCTCCAACTGTGCCGCCAACCGATAAAGCGTCGCCTCGTCGCCATAACGCGCCGTGAACATCATGCCAATGGGCAGGCCGGATGCGCTCATATGCAGCGGCAGTGACAGCGACGGCTGGCCGGTGAAGTTGAACGGCGGCGTAAACGGAAAAACCTTCCCCTGACGCTTATTCACTTCGCGCGCCTCAAGATTGACTGGATCAATGAAGCCGATTTCGGGCGGCGGAGTTCCCATGACAGGCGTGAGATAGACGTCGAACTCCTCAAAGGTTTCGAGCACCTGACGGTTGATGAGGCGCAGCGTCTGCCAGCCCCACATCGCTTGCTCGCCCGTCACCTTGCGCCCGCCTTTAAGCGCGGCCCATGTGAGACCTTCCAATTCATCCGGCTCAGGTTCGCGGCCTTTAACAGCAATGCGGCGCGCCATGCCCGCGGCAAAGTTGGTGGCCCCGACCGCCGATTGCGCCTGATAGTAAGTGCGATAATCCACGCCCAGCCCCTTCGGCACCATCGCATGACCGAGATGTTTGAGCGCGTCGGCTGTGCGTTCCAGCGCGGCCTGTACTTCCTCGTCGATAGGGCGGCCATTCGGCGTTTCGCTCGACCATGCAATTTTGAGTTTGCCGGGTGAGGCTTTGATCTCGTCCATATAGGGCCGCGCCTTGGGCGGCGGCGCATAGGGCGAGGCGCGTTCAGGGTATCCGGTGGCGTCCAGCATCGCAGCGCTGTCGCGCACTGTGCGGCTCACCACATGATCGACGCTGAAGCCGATAGCGCGGTCATAGTCGTTCGGTCCCTGCGGGTTACGATCGCGCGTCACCTTCATGCCGACGAGACCACAGCATGCAGCGGGAATGCGGATCGAGCCGAGCCCGTCGCTGGCATGCGCAAGCGGTACAATACCCGCAGCAACCGATGAGGCCGCCCCGCCGGATGAACCGCCGGCAATATGATTGGTGTTCCACGGACTACGGCACGGCCCAAGCAACGCACTTTCGGTTGTGCCGGTGATGCCATATTCCGGCGTATTGGTTTTGCCGACCAGCACAACGCCCGACGCGCGAAAGCGTTTGACGAGTTCGCTGTCGTGATCATCCACAATATCGCTGACAAAGCGCGAGCCACTGGTGCGCGGCCAGCCTTTGACCTCGGTGCCGAGATCTTTGATGAGGAACGGCACACCTTTGAACGGACCGTCCGGCAACTCTGCTTTAGCGGCGGCGCGCGCATCGTCATAGGCCTTATGGACAACGGCATTAAGTGCGGGATTATGTTTTTCGATCCGCTCAATCGCCGCTTCGGTGAGTTCCAGCGGCGTCACATCGCCTTTTTTGACGAGTTCGCCCAAACCCAGACCATCATATTTTGTGTAGTCGGAAAAGCTCATAGCAGATGTCCTATCCCCAAATTTTCGGATGCTTATTAAGCCACGGCTTTGCGGCCTCAAGCTGGGCAGCGAGCCGGAACAAAGTCGCCTCGTCCCCAAAGCGACCGGAAAACAACATACCCACAGGCAATCCGTCGGCTGACCAATGCAAGGGCAATGAAATCGAAGGTTGGCCGGTCAGGTTCTGCAACGGCGTAAACGGCGTATAATCCGCTAACGGAAGAAATCCCTTCATCGCATCGCGCTCAGCAAGATCGAGTACACCGTTGCGCACGGGCAGTTGCGCCAGCGTCGGCGACAGCGTCACGTCATAAGATTGCATGAACTGCGCAATGCGGCGCGACATGGCCTGCGCCTTGGTGCGCAGATCAAGAAACTGGCCCGCTGTGATCGTTTTGCCGATTTCATAAAACCCCCATGTGAGACCCTGCAACTCGTCATCCTTTGGCGGACGCCCGCGCCGTTCGGCTTCGGCGTCAATGTCCCATGCAAGATAAGCCGCCCACATCGGCAGAAAATAGGCAGCCGCCTCGCCAGCTGCGAGAGGCGGGCGGGCTTCTTCAACATCATGGCCGAGGTCAGCCAGAAGCTTTGCGGTTTCTTCAACGCCTGCCGCACATTCGGGATGGATGGCCTTACCGTCAGGATCAGTCTTGCAATAAGCGATGCGCAACCGTCCCGCTTCGCGGAAAACTTCGGCGAGATAAGGCTGCTCAACCGGCGGCGCATAGAACGGATCACCGATCTCCGCGCCATGCGTGCAATCAAGCATAGCCGCACTGTCGCGCACGCTGCGCGTCAACACATGCTCGCTGCAAAGACCGGCCACAACGTCGCCGTAATCAGGCCCGAGCGGATTGCGCCCGCGTGTCGGCTTCATCCCGACAAGACCGCAAGCAGAAGCCGGAATGCGAATGGAACCACCGCTGTCATTGGCATGAGCGATGGGCACCAGACCGGCGGCAACCGCCGCGCCTGCGCCACCCGACGATCCGCCCGTTGAATGCGCCGTGTTCCAAGGATTGCAAGCCGCACCATAAAGTGCGGATTCAGTCGTCGGCAGCAGCGTGTATTCCGGCACATTGGTTTTGCCGAGGACCACGACGCCCGCTGCTTTGAACCGCGCGGCCAGCGTCGAGTCATGCTTGGCCGGTTCACCGGAGCGAAAACGCGAGCCGTCGCGCGTCGCTGTTCCGGCAAGATCACCGAACGCGTCTTTCAGCAGAAAGGGGACACCCTCAAAGGCCCCTTCGACCGGCGCTTTGGCCATGTTGCGACCAAGGTCATAAAGCTTGAGGACTACGGCATTGAGCGCCGGATTGTGCTTCTCAATCCGTGTGATGGCCTCTTCGGCAAGTTCGGCAGCGCTGACGTCGCCTGCTTTGACCAAAGCGGCAAGTCCCAGCCCGTCATATGACGCATAGTCCGAAATCGCCATGCCTTGTTCCCCCCAAAACCTGATGCTTGCGTTGCACCAGCTTAGGCAGAAGGAAGCGCATAGGGGAAGGGCGGAATGCCCTCAAAAACGGGTTCGCTTAACCGCGGTTCTTCATCCGGCCCCCAGGGCACGACCTCAAAGCGCGACCGCCGCAGCACCGCCGAGCCTTCGGGACCGGCATCCTTGGACACATCACCGACATTGACCAGTTCCACCACCATCTTGTCATTGG
This sequence comes from Parvibaculum sp., assembly GCA_030645235.1. Classification (GTDB taxonomy): domain Bacteria; phylum Pseudomonadota; class Alphaproteobacteria; order Parvibaculales; family Parvibaculaceae; genus Parvibaculum. Next base: position 90,163 of record JAUSMV010000005.1, read on the forward strand.
TGGCATGGACGATGGCATAGCCATGCGATTTGGAATCAAGGAACGAAAGACCGGGACTCGCGCGCTCATTGCGGAACATCGCGCCGACAGCGGCGGAGTTCGTGTAATTGGTCAGCACGCCTGCGCGCAATCCGTTGACGACTGTGTTGTTGAAGTTTTCCACGATCGTCTCGCTGTCTTCGATCACAACCATACGGCGGAAAAAACCGTTGGATTTGGACGCGCGCTCAGCCCCGTCAAACAAGGAGCCGGAGCTGATGCCCGTTGCCGCAAATTCAACGGCGGAAAATGAAAGCACTTCGGCATCGGGATCAACAGGCAGGCGTCCGGCGGCATGGGTGTGATAGTCACCCGCGCAGGAAATGACATTGGTGATTTTCTCGGCCTTGAGATAACCCATCAGCTCCTGCAGCTCATGCGGGAAACCCTGCCAGCCATCGGTGCCCATATAGCCGGTTTCGAGCCCCGCAAACGGAATGCTGGCAAAGTCGAGCCGCATGGCGAGCGCCGGTGTGCTGTTCGCCCAGATGCGCCAGCGCGCTTTGGAGCCTTTCATCACAGCCTTGAACCATGTCTTTTGCGGCCCGCCCATATGCGTGCCCGCAGGCGACGCACGGCGTGGATTGGGCATTGAGCGGTCGGCATAGGTCAGCACCTCAGGCGGCGTGCCGCCATTGGCCGTCCGGCCCGCATCAAGCAGTTTCACGATGCGCACCGGCGGCACGGGCGCGCCTTTGATAAACTCTTTGACCTCTGCGCTGAGCACGGGCTGGCTGCGATAGCTGCGCAAATCGGTGATGATGAGATCGATCAACCCGCCCCATGAAAAAGCCCGATAAATCGTGAGGCTTGAGAGCGCCTTGATATTGTCCGCGCCCTGATAAAGCAGGTTCTCGTCCACCGTGCCCATCGGCGCGTTTTCGACTTTCGCCGTGTTGAAATCATGCGCCTCCGAATTAACGCCCGCAAATTTCGGCGCTTCGGTCAGCACGGCAGGAATGAACTCAAACCACGCCTGATTGGCCGCAAGCTTGCGCACCTGCGCCGGTTCGCCGTCGCCGAAATACGTATCATGCGACTGCCATGCGTCATTCGTAAACTCGTGATCGTCCCATGTATGGATGAACGGGAAACGCGCACGGGCGGCCTGCAGATCGGGATCGGTTAGATATTTCTTGTAGAGAAACCGATAATCCGCCAGCGACACGGGCGATTGCCCGCCGCGCTGCCACCACGGATGCGTGCCGTCCGGCTCCCAGGGCTTCGAACCATCCGGCATCGGCCCGACAAGGCGCGACGGCGTTTCCGTTTCCGGCACGTCGCCCGTGCGTTCATAGATGAAATCGCCGAGATGCAGCACAAACTCAATGCGGTTTTCGGGTGCAGCCGCAATGTCATCATTCACAAGACGACGCAGCGCGCCGTAAAAACCCTGTTCGTAATTCTGACACGACAAAAATGCGTAGCGCACAGGCCGCAGATCGGTGGGCGAGGGCGCGGTGCGTGTGCGACCGATAAAGGGTGTCGTGTCGCTGCCCGCAAAGAAACGGTAATAATAAAAGCTGTCAGGCTTCAGATCGCGCAGAAAAATCCGCACAGTGTGGTCGCTCTTCGGATCGGCCCGCAACATACGCTCGACAATGAGTGACGAGAAACTCTCATCCTCAGAAACCTGCAACACAAGATCGATAGGTTTTGTGAACGATGGCATAGGCTCGTCCGACCCGCCGACCAGCGGCTCAACCCGCGCCCAGAGCATCACTGCATCAGGTTGCGGATCGCCCGACGCGATCCCTTGCGGGAAATGATAAAGACCCGCCGCAGCCCTTGCAGGCGACAGACCGGACAGGAAGGGCGTAGGCGTTGCCGACAGGGCATAGCAACCCGCAGAAGCCGCGAATAATTTCAGAAATTCGCGGCGATCAAGACCCTGCATCTGCTCCCCCAAACATTGCACCCGCCCTGATCTGTGTCAGGGCCTGGCCTTTATAAGGGGTTCCCCACGGCGTGGAAACGCAGAACGTGTGAAACTTATTCTCTGTTACTTTTTAGCCGCGAGTTTCGCTTTGGGCTTTGCTGCCGGAGCCGCCTTCACGGCCTTGACCGGCGCATGGCCCGGCCGCCGCTTGAACAGCTCTTTCAGATAATGACCGGTATAAGACCGCGGCTCTTTCGCCACGTCCTCCGGAGTACCTGCCGCCACAATCTCGCCGCCGCCGTCGCCGCCTTCAGGACCAAGATCAAGGATCCAGTCGGCCGTCTTGATGACTTCGAGATTGTGCTCGATCACGACGACCGTGTTGCCTTGCTCCACCAGCTCATGCAGCACTTCAAGCAGCTTTGCGACATCGTGGAAATGAAGCCCCGTTGTCGGCTCGTCCAGAATATAGATTGTGCGGCCCGTGGCGCGGCGCGCGAGTTCCTTGGCGAGCTTGATGCGCTGGGCTTCGCCGCCCGACAGCGTCGTCGCCTGTTGCCCGACCTTGATATAACCAAGCCCGACGCGCTGCAGCACTTCCATCTTCTCACGCACGGCCGGCACGGCTTTGAAAAAGTCTGCGGCCTCATCAACCGTCATTTCGAGCACATCGGCAATCGACTTGCTCTTGAACTTCACTTCCAGCGTTTCGCGATTGTAGCGGTGCCCGTGGCAAACATCGCATTCGACATAAACGTCCGGCAGGAAATGCATTTCGATTTTGATGACGCCGTCACCCTGACAGGCCTCGCAGCGCCCGCCTTTGACGTTGAACGAAAACCGTCCGGGCTTGTAGCCGCGCGCACGCGACTCCGGCAGTTCCGCAAACCAGTCGCGGATAAAGGTAAACGAACCGGTATAGGTCGCGGGGTTCGAGCGCGGTGTGCGCCCGATGGGTGACTGGTCAATGTCGATAATCTTGTCGAGATATTCCAACCCAAAAATCTCATCGAAGGTGCCCGGATGCTCGCGCGTATTGTTCAGGCGGCGCGCCACAGCCTTGTAGATCGTTTCGATGAGCAGCGTGGACTTGCCGCCGCCGGAAACGCCGGTGACACAGGTAAACGTGCCGAGCGGAATCTCCGCACTCACATTTTTGAGGTTGTTCGATTTCGCTCCCGTCACCTGCAACACTTTGCCATTGCCTTTGCGACGTTTGGCGGGCACCTCGATCTGCAACATGCCGGTGAGATACTGACCGGTCAGGCTTTTCGGGTTGGCCATGATGTCATCGACCGTGCCTTCGGCCACGACTTCGCCGCCATGAATACCGGCCCCCGGACCAATATCCACCACATGATCGGCCATGCGGATCGCATCTTCGTCATGTTCCACAACGATCACCGTATTGCCGAGATCGCGCAGCCGCTTCAGCGTTTCCAGCAACCGGTCATTATCGCGCTGATGCAACCCGATGGACGGCTCGTCGAGTACATAGAGCACGCCGGTCAGACCCGAACCGATTTGCGAGGCGAGGCGAATGCGCTGGCTTTCGCCACCGGACAAAGTGCCGGAGTTGCGCGCCAGCGTGAGGTACTCAAGCCCCACATTGTTGAGGAAATGCAACCGGTCGCGGATTTCTTTCAGCACGCGTCCGGCAATTTCATTTTGCTTGGATGTGAGCTTCGGCGACAGTTCTGAAAACCAGCGGTCAGCCTCGCGGATCGACATGTCGGTCACTTCACCGATATGTTTCATGGCGATCTTAACGGCCAGCGCTTCGGGCTTCAGACGAAAGCCGTTGCAATCCTCGCAACGCGTGATGCCCTGAAAGCGCTCAATCTCTTCGCGCGACCATGTACTGTCCGTCTCGCGCCAGCGCCGTTCGAGATTGGGAATGACACCCTCAAACGGCTTCGATGTTTTATAAGACCGCATCCCGTCATCATAGGCAAAGGTCACAGACTCCTCGCCCGTGCCGTTGAGAATGACATCCTGCGCCTTCTCCGGCAGTTGCGCCCACGGCACAGTGACCGAAAATTTGAAATGCTTGGCAAGGCTATCGAGCGTCTGCGTGTAATAGGGCGAGGAGGATTTTGACCACGGCGCGACGGCCCCATTGCGCAATGACAATCCGTGATCCGGCACCACCAGATCAGGGTCCATATAATGCTGTGTGCCAAGCCCGCTGCACGCTGGGCAGGCACCGAACGGATTGTTAAACGAGAAGAGCCGCGGCTCAATCTCGTCAATCGTGAAACCCGAAACAGGGCAGGCGAAACGCGACGAGAAAATAATGCGCTCAGGCTCCGCGCCTTTTTTGGCATCGGCGAATTCAACCGTCGCAATCCCGTCGGCAAGTCCGAGCGCAATTTCAAAACTATCAGCGAGACGATTACCGAGATCGCCACGCACAACGATGCGGTCAACAACCACATCAATATCGTGCTTCAGTTTCTTGTTGAGCACCGGCACGGCGTCAATCTCATGGAACGTCCCGTCCACTTTAACGCGCTGAAAACCCTTCTTCTGCAGGTCAGCAAATTCTTTGCGGTACTCGCCTTTGCGTCCGCGGATCATCGGCGCGAGCAGATAAAGCCGTGTACCCTCCGGCAGCGCCATCACGCGGTCCACCATCTGCGTCACAGTCTGGCTCTCAATGGGCAGACCTGTCGCGGGCGAATAAGGAATGCCGATACGCGCCCAGAGCAGACGCATATAGTCATAAATCTCGGTGACAGTGCCGACCGTCGAGCGCGGATTGCGCGAAGTGGTTTTCTGTTCAATGGAAATAGCAGGCGACAACCCGTCGATCTGGTCAACGTCCGGCTTCTGCATCATCTCAAGAAACTGCCGCGCATAAGCCGACAGGCTTTCCACATAGCGCCGTTGGCCCTCGGCATAGATCGTGTCGAAAGCGAGCGAGGACTTGCCCGAACCTGACAGGCCCGTAATGACGATCAACTCGTCGCGCGGCAGGTCGATGGAAATATTCTTGAGATTATGTTCGCGTGCGCCGCGCACCGACAACATCTTGGCATGCGGATCACGACGTTTGGCGGCAGCAGACAACTTGACGGAGGTGCTCATGGATACCTGAAACAGACGATGGGAGGCGTCAGAAATAAACGCGACGCGACAATGGGGGTGGTTTGGAGTTGCATCAAGTATGCGATGCAGCTTGTCTCAACGGATAGTCGATTGTTCTCACGGCGGCTCATCACGAATCTGTTGCGTGACGCTCCGGTATATGAGAACATAAAGAGAACAATAAATCAAAGGGCCGACCGGATGGATGCACGTATCAGCCTGATCACCCTCGGCGTTGCAGATGTGGCGCGTGCGAGGCGGTTTTACGAGTCCCTCGGCTGGAAAGCGTCTGGCGCCAGTCAGGATGAGGTGGCTTTCTTTCAGGCCGGTGGCATGGCGCTGGGCCTGTTCAGCCGTGCGGCCCTCGCCGAGGACGCTCATTTGACCGATACGGGCGGCTCGTTCGGCGGCATAACGCTGGCACAGAACATGGCGAGTGAAGAAGCTGTGGATCAATTGCTTGAAGAGGCGAAGCAGGCTGGCGCGACGATCCTGAAACCGGCACAAAAGGTTTTCTGGGGTGGCTATAGCGGCTATTTCGCCGATCTCGACGGACACCCCTGGGAGGTCGCCTATAATCCGGGCTTCAAACTTGAAGCAGACGGCAGTTTGCGGCTACCCGCTTAAGGGAGATCGATCGGTCTCCGGTGATTATTGGAACGATGAAGGAATAATGCGATGGCTGGCAGCGTCAACAAAGTGATTTTGGTCGGGAACGTCGGCAAAGACCCCGAAATCCGCCGCACACAGGACGGCCGCCCGATAGCGAACCTCAGCATCGCCACATCCGAAACATGGCGCGACAAAAACTCCGGCGAGCGCAAAGAAAAAACCGAATGGCACCGCGTCGTCGTCTTCAACGAAGGCCTCTGCAAAGTCATCGAGCAATACGTCAAGAAGGGCGCCAAGCTCTACATCGAAGGCGCGCTCCAGACCCGCAAATGGACCGATCAGGCCGGTGTTGAAAAATACTCGACCGAAGTTGTACTGCAGGGCTTCAACTCAACACTGACCATGCTCGACGGCAAAGCCGGTGGCGCAGGTGCTTCAGGCGGTGATTACGGCAGCAGCGACGACTACGGCTCCGGCGCCCCCGCCCGCAGCTCCGGCGGCGGCAAAGCCAACTTCGCCGCCGACCTCGACGACGAAATTCCGTTCTGAGGTTTAAGCGGGGTCGATGCTCCAAATCCTTGAGACCTTTTCCGATCCCGGCAATGCGGCCAAACCCAACGAAGACACGTTCGGCCACACGGAAAATCATGCCTGGGTGATCGACGGCGCGACCGGCGTGGCCGACAGCGAGTTGATGCCCGCCCTGAGCGACGCGCATCCCATAAGTGATGCGAAATGGCTTGCTGAAACGGCAAGCACCGAACTCGCCGCCCATGCCGCAGAGTTCGGCGCAGACTTGCCGGGCCTGATGCGCCACGTCATCGAAGCCTTGGCCCAGAAGTTTGAAGCAGGCCGCACGCGTGAACTCAACGGCCGCTACGAACTGCCCAGCGCCGCCATGGTGCTCGCCCATTGCGCAGGGGGCACGCTCACCGTCGCGAACTTTGCCGATTGCCGTCTCGTCCTGCTGAGCGACGATGGCGAAATGACCCAGTTCGGCGACAAGCACAGCGACCGCTCGCCTGCGTCCAGAGCCCGCACGGCGGCTTTGCTCGACAAGGCGGGCGAGGGCGGCGACCCCTTCGCGCTGCCCGAAGTCATGGCCTATCTGCGCAAACAGCGAAGCTACCAGAACCGCGAGGACGGCTATTGGATCCTGGGGCTCGATCCCGCCGCCGTCAGCCATATGCGCAACTGGACGATGACGCTGACAAAACCCGTGACGGGCCTGCTGATGAGCGACGGCTTTGCCTCGCTCGCTTATGACTACCAGCAGATCACGCCCGCTGATCTCGTCACCATGGCGCGCGATCAGGGGCTTGAAAGCGTCATCCGCGCGGTCCGCAAATTCGAGCGCGAGGACGATCCGCTGAAGAAAATCTACCCCCGTTTCAAGGGCAGCGATGACGCCACGGCACTGCTTTTCCGCGTCGCCCCCTAAGCGCTCTGACGCGCCGCAAAACCGGCCTTATTTAGCCAATAAAATCAATATGTTATAAGGCTTCTTTGGTACTGTTTCGGGTTGCCGCTCAAGACCGGACCTGATAATCTCCGCAGATCAATTTTGAGGGGATTCGGCGCGTGCCGGATTTCTGTAATTCAGGTCCGAACGGGCGGCGCTCAACGTAAGTTTTGCGTGCCCTCAAACGTCAGAAGAACCCTTGTCCGACACAACAGACAACGACATCCCGGGCGACGAGCCATCACCCCCCAATGGTGGCCCCGCCAGCGGCGACGGTATGGGCGCGGGCACGCCGCCCGTGCCGCCAGCGGGCGGTGGCCTGCCGCCGGAGCGCGACGTCGCCCCCGTCACCATCGAAGATGAAATGCGCCGCTCTTATCTTGATTACGCGATGAGCGTCATCATGAGCCGTGCGCTGCCCGATGCGCGCGACGGTTTGAAGCCCGTGCATCGCCGCATTCTCTTTTCGATGAGCGAAAACGGCTACGACTGGAACAAGCCCTATCGCAAATCGGCCCGCGTCGTCGGTGACGTGATCGGTAAATATCATCCGCATGGCGACCAGTCGATTTACGACGCGCTGGTGCGTATGACGCAAAAGTTTTCAATGCGTCTGCCGCTCGTTGATGGTCAGGGCAACTTCGGCTCGGTGGATGGCGACGCCGCCGCCGCGATGCGTTACACCGAAGTGCGCATGGCAAAATCCGCCCATGCCCTCGTCAACGACATCGACAAAGACACGGTTGATTTTCAGGACAATTATGACGGCTCGGAGCGTGAGCCCAAAGTTCTGCCCGCTGAGTTTCCCAATCTCCTCGTCAATGGCGCGGCGGGCATCGCCGTCGGCATGGCGACCAATGTCCCGCCGCACAATCTCGGCGAAGTCATCGACGCCTGCATTGCCTTGATCGACAATCCCGCCATCTCCATCGACGACCTGATCGACTTCATTCCGGCTCCTGATTTCCCGACCGGCGGCATCATGCTCGGTCGCGGCGGCGCCCGCTCGGCCTATCACACAGGCCGCGGCTCCGTCATCGTGCGCGGTCGTGTTTCGATTGAAGAAGGCAAGCGCGACAAGGTCTCGCTCATCATCAGCGAAATTCCCTATCAGGTGAACAAGACCACGATGATCGAGCGCATTGCCGAACTGGTGCGCGACAAACGCATCGAAGGCATTTCCGATCTGCGCGACGAATCTGACCGCGACGGTATGCGCGTCGTCATCGAACTAAAGCGCGACGCTGTGCCCGACGTTGTGCTCAATCAGCTTTATCGCTTCTCGCCGCTGCAATCGTCTTTCAGTGCCAACATGATGGCGCTGGATCGCGGCAAGCCGGAACTGATGAACCTGAAGCAGCTCATTTCGGCCTTCACGAATTTCCGCGAAGAAGTCGTCACCCGCCGCACCAAGTTTGAACTGAGCAAGGCGCGTGACCGTGCCCATGTCTTGGTCGGTCTCGCCATCGCGGTGGCCAATATCGACGAAGTCATTCACGCCATCCGCACCGCGCCCGATCCGGCAACAGCGCGCGAGCGTTTAATGACGCGCGACTGGCCCGCCAAGGACATTGAGCCGCTGATCGTGCTCATCGCCGACCCGCGTCATGCCCTGTCGGCAGAAGGCACCTACCGCCTGTCGGAAGCCCAGGCCCGCGCCATTCTCGATCTGCGCCTCCAGCGTTTGACGGCTCTTGGCCGCGACGAAATCGGCGACGAGCTGACAGCCCTCGGCGTCAAGATCGCCGACTATCTCGACATTCTGCGTTCGCGCGCCCGCGTCCTCACCATCATCCGCGACGAACTCGCCGTCATCCGCGCCGAATTTGCCACCCCGCGCCGCACCGAAATCACCGACATCGAAGACGATTTCGAAGACGAGGATCTCATCCAGCGCGAGGACATGGTCGTCACGGTGAGCCATCAGGGCTACATCAAGCGCGTGCCGCTCTCGACCTATCGCGCCCAGCGTCGCGGTGGTCGCGGTCGGGCGGGCATGGCCACGAAGGACGAAGATTTCGTCACGCGTCTTTTCGTCGCCAACACGCACACGCCCATGCTGTTCTTCTCCTCCATCGGCATGGTCTACAAGCTCAAGGTCTGGCGTCTGCCGGCTTCGACGCCGCAGGCGCGCGGCAAGGCGATGATCAATATATTGCCGCTGAAAATCGGCGAAACCATCACCACCATCATGCCGTTGCCCGAAGACGAAGCCAGTTGGGCGCAGATGCATGTGATGTTCGCCACCCGCAAGGGCAATGCGCGCCGCAATGAACTGTCCGACTTCGTGCAGATCAACCGCAACGGCAAGATCGCGATGAAGTTTGAAGGCGAGGACGAAGATGACTCGATCATCGGCGTCTCAACCTGCACCGAGGATGATGACGTCTTGCTGACAGCCGCCAATGGCCGCTGCGTCCGCTTCCCCGTGACACAGGTGCGCGTCTTCTCCGGCCGCTCGTCCACAGGTGTCCGCGGCATCCGCCTCGAAGGCGACGACCGCATCATCGCCATGTCAATTCTGCGCCATGTCGATGTGACACCGGCAGAAGCCCGCGCCTATGCCAAACAGGCCAGCGCCGCGCGCCGTGCCGCAACAGGCGAGAGCGAAGAGCCGGAAGCCGAAATTGTTGAAGTCGATGACACAGAAGATGATGCGTCAGAAGAACTGACCCTGTCGTCCGAACGCTACATCGAGCTTGGCGCACGCGAGCAATTCGTGCTCACCGTCAGCGAAAAAGGCTTCGGCAAACGCTCATCGTCTTACGATTACCGCACATCCGGTCGCGGCGGCAAAGGCATCATCGCGATGACCGTGACGCCGCGCAACGGCAAGCTCATCGCCTCCTTCCCCGTCGAAGATCAGGACCAGATCATGCTGGTGACGGATGCCGGTCAGCTGATCCGTTGCCCGGTGGATGATGTGCGTGTCGCCGGTCGCGCGACGCAGGGCGTCACAATTTTCCGCACCATGGCAGATGAGCAGGTCGTGTCTGTCGAGCGCATCGACGAGTCGTCTGACGGCGGCGACGATGACGGCGCTGACACAGCACCCACTGAAAGCTGATCGGGAGAGATGCATTGATGGCTGTGAAAAAACTTCGCACGGGCCTCTATCCCGGCACATTTGATCCGATGACCAACGGGCATATCGACATCATCCGTCGCTCGCTTTCCCTCGTCGATCATCTCGTGATCGCCATGGGCGTCAACGCGACCAAAGCGCCGCTCCTCACCTTTGAAGAGCGCGTGGCGCTCATCGACAGCGAAATCGGCCCCATGGCGAAAAAGCTCGGCGCGAAAATCTCGACCGTCTCCTTCACAGGTCTCGTTGTTGACGCAGCCGACGATCACGGCGCCAGCGTCATTATTCGCGGTCTTCGCGGCAGCGTGGATTATGAATATGAAGCCCAGATGGTCGGCATGAACCGCATCATGAATCCGAAAGTCGAAACCATCTTTCTCTCCGCCTCGCCCGACACGCAGTTTATTTCGTCAACTTTGGTGCGTCAGATCGCATCCATGGGCGGCGACATTTCGCCTTTCGTCCCCAAACGCGTCGAGAAAAAAGTCTTTGCCGCCATTGCCAAAAGTCGCAAAACCCAAAAGTGAGGAAACAGTGATGCGTCGTTTACTTCAGCTAGCTCTTATCGCGCTCGCCGTGTTCGGCCTGATGCGTCCGGCCTTTGCCGCGTCTGATCCGGAAAACACGATCTATCTCGACCTGAAAGACGGTCGCGTGGTGATCGAGCTTCTGCCCAATGTTGCGCCCGAACATGTCGCGCGCATCAAGGAGCTGACGCGCAAAGGCTTCTATGACGGTATCGTTTTCCACCGCGTCATCGCGGGCTTCATGGCCCAGACAGGTGATCCGACCGGCACAGGCACAGGCGGCTCGCCGCTGCCCGACCTGAAAGCCGAGTTTAACGACGAAACATTCTGGCGCGGCACGCTGGGCATGGCGCGGTCAAGCGATCCCGACAGCGCCAACAGCCAGTTTTTCATCTGCCTTGATACGGCTGATTTCCTTGATGGTGACTACACGCTCTTCGGGCGCGTCACTGAGGGAATGGAATTTGTGGACAATATTGCCAAAGGCGAACCGCCCGTAAATCCGGACAAGATTATCCGGATGCAGGTGGCCGCTGACGCAGACAAAAAGAATTGAGGAACTAAATGAGCGACTTAGAAAATACGCTCTATCTGGACATCACCCATGGCCGCGTCGTGATCGAGCTTCTGCCCGATCTCGCCCCGAAACATGTGGCGCGCATCAAAGAACTGGCGCGTGAAAAATTCTATGACGGCATCGTCTTTCATCGCGTGATCGACGGTTTCATGGCGCAGGGCGGCGATCCGACCGGCACCGGCACCGGCGGTTCCGGCAAAAAAATTCCGCAGGAATTTTCCGCCGAGCCCCATGTGCGCGGCATTTGCTCGATGGCCCGCTCGCAGGACCCCAACAGCGGCGACAGCCAGTTCTTCATCGTCTTCGATGAGGCCCGCTTCCTCGACAAGCAATACACCGTCTGGGGCCGCGTCACCTCCGGCATGGAATTTGTGGACAAGATCAAACGCGGCGAACCCGTCCGCGACCCCGACCGCATCATCACCATGCGCGTCGCCGCCGACGCTCAATAACCCCGTCATTGCGAGAGAAGCCATGGATTGCTCGGCTTCTCTTCAACCCTCCCCTTGAGGGAGGGTCAAAAAATCATCTTTGATTTTTTGGGGCGGGGTCTGAGTCTCTCGTACAATTCCGAATTCTCAGTTTCCTTCGTTCCCCCTCCCCAAACGGCAAAGGTGCCGTTTGACCCTCCCTCAAGGGGAGGGTTGATTAAGATAAGTTGCCGCGTCGCCGCACCTTACATTGTCGTATAAACAACTTCGGGGGCCGTCAGGCCCCCGCACCATTTGAAAACCAAAAAACCCATGCGCGTTGACGACTTCGATTTCGATCTCCCTGAAGAGCTGATCGCGCTGCGCCCCGCACGCCCGCGCGACAGCGCCCGCATGCTCGTCATCGGCCCCGGTCACAATGCGCTTGCCGATCACAGCGTCAGCACCTTGCCCTCCTTCCTGCGTCAGGGCGACGTCCTCGTCTTCAACGACACCCGCGTCATCCCCGCCCGCCTCTTCGGCACGCGCCTGCGCGCTGAGGCCCGCGCCAAAATCGAAGCGCTCCTGCACAAACGCGAAACAGGCGACACATGGCGCGCCTTCGTGCGTCCGGCGAAAAAACTCAAAACCGGCGAACGCATCGACTTCGCAAACGGCCTCACAGCCCGCGTCGAAGAAAAAGGCGAGGGCGGCGAAGCCCTCCTGCGCTTCTCTGAAAACGCCGCAGCCCTCGACGCCGCCATAGCCCATGCAGGCGAGATGCCGCTCCCGCCCTATATCGCGCGCAAACGCCCGACCGATGAGGCAGACTTCAGCGACTATCAGACCATGTATGCCAAACATTTAGGCGCGGTCGCAGCCCCCACAGCAGGCCTCCATTTCACCCCGAAGCTGATGGCCGGTCTCGAAACGCGGGGCGTCACCACCGTGCGCCTCACGCTCCATGTCGGCGCAGGCACATTCCTCCCCGTGGCCGTCGATGACACCGACGCCCATAAGATGCATGCCGAATGGGGCGAGATCACAGCCGCCGCCGCCGCAACCATCAATGAGGCGAAAGCCCAGGGCGGGCGCATCATAGCTGTCGGCACAACGTCAATGCGCCTGCTCGAATCCGCTGCCACCGAAGACGGCCTCGTCAACGCTTTCAGCGGCGACACCGATATTTTTATCACGCCCGGCAAAACCATCCGGGTCGTGGACATGCTGATGACAAATTTCCATCTGCCGCGCTCAACACTTTTCATGCTCGTCTCCGCCTTGCGCGATACCGACGAAATGAAACGCGCCTATGCCCACGCCATTGCGCACAAATATCGTTTCTATTCTTATGGCGACACGAGCCTGATTTATCGTGCAGGTACTTAAATGAGCGAATTTAGTTTCACGCTGAAAGCAACCGACGGCATGGCCCGTACCGGCGCGGTCCACACGCCGCGCGGCGACATCCGCACGCCTGCGTTTATGCCGGTCGGCACAGCCGCCACCGTCAAAGCGCTTTACATGGATCAGGTGCGCGACGCAGGCGCCGATGTGATCCTCGGCAACACCTATCACCTGATGCTCCGTCCGGGCGCTGAGGAAGTGCATGCGCTTGGCGGCTTGCATAAATTTGCCAACTGGCCTTATCCGATCCTGACCGACAGCGGCGGCTTTCAGGTCATGTCGCTCACATCCTTGCGCAAAATGACGGAGGAGGGCGTCACCTTCGCCTCCCACATCGACGGCTCGCGCCACATGCTGACGCCGGAACGCAGCATCGAAATTCAATGCCTCTTGGGCTCCGACATTCAGATGCAGCTTGATGAATGCACGCCGTTCCCCGCGACCCATATCGAAGCCGAAAAATCGATGGAACTGTCGCTCCGCTGGGCCAAACGCTCGCGCGCAGCCTTTGAAACGCAGCCGCACCGCACAGAGGGTCAGGCGCTCTTCGGCATCGTGCAGGGCAGCACCTATCCCGATCTGCGCAAACGCTCAATCGAAGGCCTCACCGATATCGGCTTTGAAGGCTATTCCATCGGCGGACTGGCGGTCGGCGAAGGTCAGGAGATGATGCTCCGCACCCTCGACACGACAACGCCGCTCATGCCACGCGACAAACCGCGCTATCTGATGGGCGTCGGCACACCGGACGATCTTGTCGAGAGCGTCCGTCGCGGCATCGACATGTTCGATTGCGTGATGCCCACGCGCAACGGCCGCCACGGGCTTGCTTTCACGCGGTTCGGCAAAGTTAATTTCAAGAACGCCCGCCACGCCAAAGACAACCGCCCGCTCGACGAACAGAGCACATGCCCCGCCGCGCGCGACTATTCGCGCGCCTATCTGCACCACCTCATAAAGTCGGGTGAAATGCTCGGCTCCATGCTCGTGAGCTGGATCAACATTGCCTACTATCAGGACCTGATGGCAGGCATGCGCGCCGCCATTGCCGAAGGCCGATTCGACGCTTTTGTGGCTCAATTCAAAGCCGATCAGGCCGCAGGCGACATCGAAAAGCAGTAGGAAACGGCGACAACACGCCCCACCAAAATAAGCGCCATATCCGGTTGACCCGGACAGCAGTCGCCGTTAGGTTCCGCCCACTTGTTGAGGGTCCGTAGCTCAGCTGGTAGAGCACTCGACTTTTAATCGAGTTGTCCCGGGTTCGAGCCCCGGCGGACCCACCAAGATCTCCAAATCTATTCGCCGCCATTCCCTCCAGGCCATGCGCGGGTTCGACCCGCGTATCCACGTCTTCCTGATTTTCATCCGTCTTTCTCTTCACCTCCCCCTTGTGGGGAGGTCAAAATTTCACTTGAGAAATTTTGGGTGGGGGGAACGACATTCAATATGTGCTGCGCCTTCTCGATGGACAGCGACCCCCACCCAAAAAATCTAAGCAGATTTTTTGACCTCCCCACACCTTGCGCGTAGGCGCAAAGAAAAGGAGAGGGGAGGTCAAAAGACGTTAGAGACAATACTCAGCCCTCACGCCGCCCCCGGCCCATCATCGTCCGGCCTCAAGCTCGAGCGCCGACGCACTTCCGCTTCGGGTTGAAACTCCACATCAAGCAGATGCAATTCCAAAGCACCGCCATCAACAAGCGGCGCAGTAAGCTTGTCACCCGCGCGACAGCCGAGCAGCGCGAGACCCACAGGCGTCAGCAGATTGATGAACTGCCCATTGGGATGCGACACATCCGGCAGAGACAAAGTGCGCCTCTGGATCGCACCATCGCCGATCTGGTAGCGCAGCACGCTGCCGATCGTGGCGATGTCATCGGCAATGTCATTGCCGTTTATGAAAAGCGCATTGTCGAGCTTGGCCGAGATCTGCTGTCGCAAATCGCCTCCCGCTTCAAGCGCCATCGTTTCGAGGCGGGCCGCATCATGCGCAGACAAGACGAGACCCTTCGCTGCGGCGCGTGCCGCATCATGAATTTGAGACATGGAAATGCTCCGTCAGGACAGCGGCTCACAAAAAGCGGCTGTCTGAGTCAGAATGGATTGGATTGAGGATGGGGTGACGTTCACCGGATCGCGGACAGGCAATAGCGTGCCGGACCCGGCTTACGCTCCTGCGAGAAGCGTACCGGGTATATCGCGACGTGTGCCCGCGGCGAAGCCGCATGCTGCACATGAAAAAATGGCGAACGTGATCATCATGGGGATAATGTTAGGTCGGGCAGGGGATAAGTCAACCGTCACGACCGGACATAAGGTAGCAGCGAAAACGGGCATAAGTTTTCGACATGTGACCCTTCACTTCCCCCTATGGGGGGACAAAAAATCCTCTTAGGGCTTTTGGGTGGGGGTAACTAAAGTCACTGCAGTTTCAGATTTTGACGTGAGGCAATGTCCTCCGCCCAAAATATTCAAAGATGAATATTTTAATCTCCCCGCCTGAGGATTTCTCCAAAAGCCCATCACGCCCGCACTCGACGAACGGAACTACAATCTCTGCATGGAAACACTCGATCTCTTGCAAGAAACACTGACTGATCGACGAGCTATTCGAGTTCGCTGAAGCGATCCGTCTTCGGGTCATAGATCGACAAGAGGCCCGTCGCGATGCCGTAGAACCAGCCATGGAGACGCAACCGGCCATCCGCTTCCCGTTCACGAATGAACGGGAAGGTGCGGAGCTGTTCGAGCGATGACACCACCGCGCGCATCTCCATCATCCGCACCATCTGGGCGGGATCGAGATGGGCATGGGTCTTCTGCACGTCATCGGCGACATTTTTCACCAGCGACATCCAGCCCGACACAAAATCACCCTTGGGCGGATTGCCTTTGGTGCTTTCGTAAAGCGCATTAATACCGCCGCAGCGTGCGTGACCCATCACGATAAGGTCTTGAATACCAAGACCTTCAATGCCGAATTCAATCGCCGCACTGGTGCCGTGATAATGCGTGTCCGGCTCATAGGGCGGCACGAGATTGGCGACGTTGCGCACAACGAAGAGTTCGCCGGGGTCCGCCGAGAACACCATGGCCGGATCAGCGCGGCTGTCACAACACGCGATGATAAGGGCTTTGGGTTTCTGAACTTTCTCGCCGAGTTCGCGATAACGTTCGACGTTTTGGCTATAGGTTCCGCTTCGAAAGGCTCTGTAGCCTTCGATCAGACTTTCAATCGCGTCCATGAATACCGGTTATGTGTTAGGCCGCTTGCGGCGCGAGACGGGACGGGTAGAAAAAACGCGAGGCCAGACGAGCCGGACCAACCGCGTATTTCCCAACAGTATATTTCATTGCGTCGAAACGTACCCAATTTGTCTTGTCTTCCGCAAGCCTGTCTGCAATCGCAAGCAACACAAGCGGATTAACGCCCATGCCGCAATGCGAGCAGACAATCTCTATGTTTTCGCGCGGTGTTCCGTCACTCGCCTTCAAAAATTCTTCCGGAATCTTTGTTGTCGATTTTGGTGCAACACCATCATAGGGACTGAAAATCGAAACAACCGGCACACCGGCGGGCGGTTCCGACATGTTGAATTTCAGCGCCTGAACTTCCTGCAACAGATCTTCAACCGCGCGACCCGTATAGAGCGCCATGATGCGCGCGACCATTGCATTGACGTTCTTGGCATCCGCACTGAAATGCGCAGGACTGCCGAGCGTGATGACACGGTCAACGACGTCGGGGAAACGCCGCGCAAGTTCACGCGCGAACACGCCGCCGAGGCTCTGTCCGATCAGCGCCACTTTGCGTTGATGCTTGTCGGCCATGCGCTGCACATTGGTGCCGAGCACAGCAGAGATGTTTTCCATGTGCTCCATATCGCGCACACCGCGATTGGAACCCATGCCCCATGACTCAGCGATGTAGCCATTCGTATTGAGGAAGTTATTGAGCGGGCTGAGCGATGCTTCCGGCGCCGTGAAACCCGGCAGCGTCATCACCGGCGTTTTGTTGTCGCCCTTGGGAGCCACCATCGCCAGATAAGGCGCACTGACAAGCTTGGCCGTCAGCTCAGCCCCTGCCCATACAACGTCGCCCTGAAGGCGGAGCAGGTCGATACCCGTTTGAAGTATCATTCAACACACCAATCCCGCTCATCGCGGGCCTTTGTTACGGCGCGGCATGAGAGCAAGCGACTCGCCCCCTTGGACCGGATCGGAACGAGTCTGCCTGAAATCAAATGGGGTCACACTCCCAAAAAGCCACAAATTTCTTTTGACAGGCGAAACCTCCGCGTCACCAATACTCTGCGACGGAAAAGTGAAACAAAAGAGGCGCGTGGGGCGTCATCACTCTTAAGAGCCTATTAAATAGGCAAATGCTTTCAAAACAGACGTTTTGGAAGCCAAAATAGCGCCGGATTGTGCCGTTTTTGGCTGAATTCTCTCATGTTGAGGGAAGGCCCGAAAACTGCAATGGTTTCCGCATTATCGGGTGCTGCGCGTAAAATGACGGGCCTTGTTGGGGGAACTATGACTATTGCTGAGTATCTAGAGAGCTTTTCGGTCGAAAGCCTTGGCCTCGCTGCCGGATTATTGGGCCTCTTTCTAATCGTCGTCGTCCTGCATATCAGAAACGGCCGCTGGGTGCGGGACCTGACCTACAAACAGAACACCAGCGAAGCCAAGCAGCGCATTGAGAAACTGATCAATTCCGTCGAGAAGATGACGGCAAATCCGAAAACCGTCTCAAAGAAGGCGCGTCCGCTCAACAAGGGCCGCAAATTCGTATCCGCTTTACGGACCACCAAGGCCGTCGAACCACGCCGCAAGCGCCGCTGACATGTAAGGTTACTCATTCTGTCGCATCATGCGGCTCATTCGATTTTGGGCCTTGCAATAGGGCTGTTGCGGCGCTAAATCACACGCAAATGTAGGGTTTGAAAATTAAACCCAAATTTCTTGTGTATTATTGCGCGACGGGCTGAAAAAACCACGTCACGGAAAGGCCACCATGGACCGCTTGGATCAGCTCGAAAGCCAGAGCGTTTACATCTTCCGCGAAGCCTTCAACCGCATCGAAAATATCGCGATGCTGTGGTCACTGGGCAAAGATTCCAACGTGATGATCTGGCTCGCGCGCAAGGCCTTCCTGGGCCATGTACCGTTCCCTGTGATGCATGTCGATACCGAACGCAAGTTCCCCGAAATGTATGAGTTCCGTGATCGCTACGCGAAGGAATGGGGCCTCAATTTCATCCGTGAGTTGTGCCCACCGATTGAATCAACCGACGAGACGCTGCCGCCCGCCGCACGCTCCGCCGCCCGCAAAACCGAAGGCCTGAAGCTCGCGATCAAGAAGCACGGTTTCAACGCACTCTTTGCCGGCATCCGCCGCGACGAAGAAGCAACCCGCGCCAAAGAGCGTGTGTTCAGCCCGCGCGGCCTTGCCGGTCAGTGGGACTTCAAGGATCAGCCGCCGGAATTCTGGGACCAGTACAAGACCGATTTCCCGCCGGGAACCCATATCCGCGTGCATCCGCTGCTGCATTGGACAGAGATCGACATCTGGCTCTACACGCAACGCGAGCAGATCCCGACCATCCCGCTCTATTTTACTAATAATGGCCTGCGTTACCGTTCGCTCGGCGACAAGGACATCACCAATCCGGTGAAGAGCAACGCCTCGACCATCGAAGAGATCATTCAGGAACTGCGCACGACCAAAGTGTCTGAACGCTCCGGTCGCGCGATGGATCATGAGTCCGAAGACGCATTTGAGCGTCTCCGCGCTGACGGCTACCTGTAAGGAACGGACGATGACTGACGTAACTGCAAAAATCGCCCCGACCTCATCGGAAATCGCCTCTGTGCGCGACCTGATGCGCATTGTGATCGTCGGCCACGTGGACCACGGCAAATCAACGCTGGTGGGCCGCCTGTTTCATGACACGGGCTCGCTGCCGGATGGCCGCTTCGAAGCCATCAAGGCGCAATCTGAGAAGCGCGGCGTACCGTTTGAATGGGCCTTCCTCATGGATGCCCTCCAGGCCGAACGCGACCAGGGGATAACCATCGACACGAGCCAGATCTGGTTCAAAACCGATGCCCGCGACTACACGATCATCGACGCGCCGGGCCACAAAGAGTTCCTGAAAAACATGATCACGGGTGCCGCGCAATCCGATGCCGCACTCCTCATCATCGACGCCCATGAAGGCGTCAAAGAACAATCAAAACGCCACGGCTATTTGCTGCATCTGATGGGCATCAAACAGGTCGCCGTCGCTGTCAACAAGATGGACCTCGCGGGCTACGATCAAAAGAAGTTTGACGACATCGAACGCGAGTACCGCGCCTACCTCACATCAATCGGCGTTACGCCCACATTTGTTATCCCCGTGTCAGCGCGCGAAGGCGACAATATCGTCACCCAGTCCGCCACAATGAGCTGGTACAAAGGCCCGACAGTCGTCAAAGCGCTCGACAGCTTTATAAGCGGCAAGCCCGAGACAGAAGCCCCGCTGCGCCTGCCTGTGCAGGACGTCTACAAATTCGACCAGCGCCGCATCATTGCGGGCCGCATCGAAACAGGCCGTATTGCGGTCGGCGACGAACTCATTTTCTCGCCGTCGAACAAAAAAGCCCGCGTAAAGACCATTGAATACTGGTCCACAATCCCCGGTGCCAAGGCCCCCACAGCGAGTGAAGCCGGGTATTCGGTGGGCATAACACTGGACGAGCAAATCTTCGTTGAGCGCGGCGAAATCGCCAGTCACGTCGAGACAGCACCCGTTGAAACAGACGTGTTCCGCGCCCGCATCTTCTGGCTCGGCCATGAACCGATGGTGCTCGGCAAGGCCTACAAGCTGAAACTCGGCACACTGGAAGCCCAGGTCACTGTTCAGTCCATCGAACGCATTATCGATACGTCAGATCTCTCCAACAGCGCATCGTCGCAAGTTGAGCGCAATCAGGTGGCCGAAGTCGTACTGCGCTCGCGCCGCATGCTGGCCCTCGACAGCTTCATTGATCTCCCGGCCACGGGCCGCTTTGTGCTCGTCGAGAAATTCGACATTGCCGGCGGCGGCATCATCTCGATGGACGGTTATTCCGACCAGCGTGACGCTATCACCGCCCGCGGCACCAACATCACGCGCGCCGAACACACGATCACCGAGGAGGCGCGAGCTTTCCGCAATGGTCACAAAGGCGGCGTGCTCTGGTTCACCGGCCTTTCCGGCGCTGGCAAATCCACACTCGCCATGGCGCTCGAAAAGCGTCTGTTCGACAAGGGCTACCATGTCTATGTGCTCGACGGTGACAATGTGCGTCACGGTCTCAACGCCAATCTGAGCTTCTCGCCGGAAGACCGCACGGAAAACATCCGCCGCGTCGGCGAAGTGGCCGCCTTGTTTGAACGCGCCGGCACATTGGTCATCACGGCCTTCATCTCACCCTATCGCTCCGACCGCGACCGCGCCCGCGAGGCGGCAGGCACAGGCTTCCACGAAATCTACGTAAAAGCCGACGTCGCGACCTGCGAGACCCGCGACCCCAAGGGTCTCTATGCCAAGGCGCGTTCCGGCGAAATTAAAGATTTCACAGGCATCTCAGCACCCTATGAAGCGCCCGAGACACCCGAACTGGTGATTGATACGGCCTCTACCGATTTGGAGGAATGTCTCCACCAGCTTGTTAGCTATGTGGAAGCAAAATTCAGGGTATAAGAATCAGGCTTATTGAGCCCGAACCCGGAGTTTTTGCATGAGTGTTCTCGTCACTGGCGGTGCCGGATATATCGGCTGCCATATGGTGATTGATCTGTTGAATGCCGGTGAAGAGGTTGTCGTAATCGACAATCTCACTACCGGATTTGACTGGGCCGTTCAGGTTCCCGAAAAGCTGATAATCGGCGACATCGCGGACGAAACACTGGTGAACAAGATCATCGCCGACCACAAGGTTGAGGCAGTAATCCATTTTGCCGGTTCGGTGATCGTGCCGGAATCTGTTTCTGATCCACTTAAATACTATCTCAACAATACATCCAAATCGCGCAGTCTTATCGAGACCTGCGTGAAAGCGGGCGTCAAACATTTCATCTTCTCGTCGACTGCAGCCGTCTATGGCATGCCCGATCAGGCCTCCGTTGATGAAGACGTGCCGCTCAACCCGATGTCGCCCTATGGCCGTTCCAAGCTGATGACCGAATGGATGCTGCGCGATATGGCAGCGGCTCATGATATGACCTATGTTGCCTTGCGCTATTTCAATGTGGCGGGCGGCGACCCCAAGGGCCGCGTCGGCCAGTCAACAGCGAACGCGACCCATCTCATCAAAGTGGCTTGCCAGACAGCGCTGGGTGTCCGCGATCACATCGACGTCTTTGGCAGCGACTACCCAACGCCCGACGGCACATGTATCCGCGATTATATTCACGTCAGCGACCTCGCCGCCGCCCATACCGCTGCCCTCAATTACTTGCGCGGTGGCGGCGACAGTCTGGTGGCCAATTGCGGCTACGGACACGGTTTTTCCGTGAACCAAGTATTGGAATCTGTCAAACGCGTCGCGGGCCATAACTTTGATATAAGGCACGTACCAAGACGACCCGGCGATCCGGCTTCGGTCGTCTCCAATCCGGCGCGCGCCAAAGCGGTATTGGGCTGGAAACCGAACTACGACAATCTTGATTTAATTGTAAGCCATGCCATGGCCTGGGAAAACCATCTCCGCTTGCGTAATTCATAGGTAGAATCCGCACGTTGAGCCACATTTTTTAGAAGTAGTACGGCCAAAATAAGGGTAGCCTTACCCATGTTCAAAATTGCACCCCGTACAGCTTGCATATTCGCTTTTGATCTGTTGCTCGCCTCGGTGTCACTACCGCTGGCCGCGCTGCTGCGGCTGAACTGGGAGCGGTTCCTTTCGGTTCAACCAATTCTTGTAGAGATGACAATCGTCTTCACGGCGGTCAGCTTCGTCGTGTTACTTTTCGCCCGCCTTCATCGTGTGGCGTGGCGTTTTATCTCCGTCAATGATGCCCTGCTGATCACCTCGACAGTCGCGGCCATCAACGTCATTTTCCTAACGATAATGTTTATGTGGATACGCCTTGATGGTGTGCCGCGCGCGATCATCCCCATCAATATTTTTGTGCTGACCTCCACCATGATTGGCAGCCGCCTGGTCTTGCGCCTGTGGCATGAGCGCCGCGTTTCTAAATCTTCGATGGAGCTCGACGGACAAAAAGCAGCCTATGTCTTGCTCATCGGCGCGACCGACGCGGCCGAAGCTTTCATTCTCACCAATCTGCGCGACCACCAAAAAACCTATCGTGTCATCGGCGTTCTCGACTCCGGCCAGCGTCCAAAAGGCAGCCTGATTCGCGGCGTATCCGTGATCGGCAGCGTTGATGAGCTGGACGAAAAATTTGCCTTCCTAACGCGACGCGGCATGCGTCCCGATATTTTTGTGGTGGCTGATCAGAAAGTGCGCGGTGAAGCGTTGCAACAGATCGTCGATGTTGCGAATGCACATGCCGTTCGACTTTTCCGGCTACCCGATGCCAACGAGTTGCGCCGCGCCAACCATCCGCCGGCCATGCGCCCGATTGAGCTGGAAGAATTGCTGAGCCGCAGCGAAGCGCAGCTCGACCATTTTGCCATGCTACGCCTCATCGGCGGCAAAAACGTATTAGTAACGGGGGCAGGGGGCAGCATCGGTTCGGAGCTCGTAAAGCAAATTGCTGCACTCAGCCCCGATCACATCACGCTTGTCGAAATGTCGGAGTTTAATCTCTACGAGATTGACCGCTATCTTGCCGGACGTTTCCCGCATATTTCACGGTCTGCTTTGATAGCGGACGTACGTGACGAAAGCGTCATACAGCACATTTTTGAAAAGCAAAGCCCCGAGATTGTCTTTCATGCCGCCGCACTTAAACATGTGCCGCTGCTCGAAGATCAGCCATCGCAAGCCGTTCTGACCAACATTAAAGGCACACGCAATGTGGCTGATGCTTGCGTTGCCTTTAATGTCGAGACGATGGTCATGGTATCGAGCGACAAAGCCGCCCATCCTGTAAGCATCATGGGTGCAACCAAACGACTTGCCGAGAGCTATTGCCAGTCACTGGACCTTGAAGTGGACCCGACAAAGCAAACGCGCTTCATCACGGTGCGATTTGGCAATGTTCTGGGCTCGGCAGGATCAGTCGTTCCGCTGTTCCAGAAGCAACTGGCCGAGGGCGGTCCCATCACCGTCACTCATCGCTCAATGACACGCTATTTCATGACTATCCGTGAGGCCGTGCAACTAGTTCTCCAGGCCGGTACGCTCAACTATGACGAACTCGAACGCGGTCGCATCGTCGTGCTTGATATGGGCGAACCAATCAACATTCTCGATATGGCGACGCAACTCATTAAACTCGCCGGGTTACGTCCCTACAAAGATATTGAAATTGTATTTACGGGCCTCCGCCCCGGCGAACGTCTCACCGAATCGCTATTTCAGGCGGACGAAGAACTCGTGGGCACGAGCTATGACGGCCTGCAGATCGCCAATGCCAAAGTCGGTGGTCACGCCTTTGTACGCCGCCTGGTCGATCAGCTCATTCTGACTGCCTCAAGCCACAATGATGACGCCGTCAAAGACCTGCTTGATGTTGCCATATCCGATTTCGCGACACGTCGGGCGGTCATGCATAGGGGTGAAGACGAGCATTCCGCTGCGCAACATAGTGAAATATAAATTCATTTATTGTTGAATGCCGTCTGTGGCACGGTCCTGACCATTCGTCAGCATGTGACCCCTTGAGAGTGCCGATACATCAACGCGACTCGTTGTAGGCTGGTCACGTCGCCCAACTGATATGCACACATGACGTAAGGCCAGATGAAAACCGAAAACGTGACAATCATTCTTGCTGCCGGAAGAAGCACGCGAATGAAATCAGCACTCCCTAAGGCGCTCCATCCGATCGCTGGCCTATCAATGCTCAGCCACGTCCTGAAATCCGTTTCGGCGCTTGAAAATTCGGCATCCGTTCTGGTCGTCGGCCCAGATATGGACGCTGTTTCCGCCCATGCGGACGAGTTTGCGCCGGGCATCAAAATTGCCATCCAGCAATATCAACGCGGCACAGGCGATGCGGTGAAGTCTGCTTTACCGTCCATCACAACAAAATCGGGCGTCGCACTGGTGGTCTTCGGCGACACGCCGCTGGTGCGCACCGAGACATTGGCCGACATGACTGCCGCCTGCACCAACGACACCTCGATCGTCGTACTAGGTTTCAACTCACAAAACCCCGCACCCTATGGTCGCCTCGTTCTTGACCGCGATGGCAGCCTAAGCAAGATCGTTGAGGCGAAAGACGCGAACGACGAAGAGCGCACAATCAGCCTTTGCAATGGCGGCGCAATGGCTATCCGTGTGGAGCATCTGGCAACACTTCTCGCCAAGCTAAGTGACGGCAACAAAGCAGGGGAATTTTATCTGACAGATGTGGTGGTTCATGCCCGTGCGGCAGGTCTCACATGCAAAGTTGTGCAAGCGCCCGAAGCCGATATTCAGGGCGTCAACAGCCGCGCGGATCTCGCCGTCGTCGAAGCCGAAATGCAACACCGCTTGCGCGCCAAGGTCATGGCCGACGGCGTCACGCTTGCTGACCCCAATACAGTCTATCTCTCCGCCGATACTGTCATAGGACAAGACGTCACCATCGGCCAGAATGTTGTCATCGGCACAGGCGTTACCATTGCATCCGGCGTAACCATCAAACCGTTCACGCATCTAGAAGGTGCTACCATTCAGGAAGGCGCGCTGATCGGTCCCTTCGCGCGTATCCGTCCCGGTTCAGAAATCGGGCGCGACGTGCATATCGGTAATTTCGTGGAAACAAAGAAAGCCAAGATCGAGCAGGGCGCAAAGATCAATCATCTGACCTATATCGGCGACGCGCGCATTGGCGCTCGCTCCAATATTGGTGCAGGTACGATCACCTGCAACTATGACGGCTTCAACAAGCACTTCACCGATATCGGCGCAGACGCTTTCATCGGCTCCAATACATCCCTCGTCGCCCCCATCAAAATCGGTGACGGCGCTTATACAGGTTCGGGTAGCATTCTCACCAAAGATGTTGCACCTAACGCACTCGCCGTTGAACGCACCAAACAAGTTGAAAAACCGGGCTGGGCAACTAGCTTCCGTGCGAAATTCCAACATATGAAGAAGGCTCCCAAATAATGTGCGGCATCGTTGGCGTTTTGGGAGAGAAGGCTGCCGCACCGATTATTCTGGATGCGCTGAAGCGACTTGAATATCGCGGCTATGACAGCGCAGGCGTAGCGACCCTGATCAACGGCAACATCATGCGTCGGCGCGCTGAAGGAAAATTGTTTAATCTGGAAAAAACGCTTAGTGACAACCCGCTCGATGGCACCATCGGCATCGGCCACACTCGATGGGCAACGCATGGCGCTCCTAATGAAAACAATGCCCATCCGCATGCAACGGACCGCGTTGCCGTTGTCCATAACGGTATCATCGAAAATTTCCGCGAGTTACGCGAACGTCTAACCAAAGACGGCGCGCACTTTTCCACCGAGACAGATTCGGAAGTCATCGCCCATCTCGTCACACATAATCTCAACAAAGGCCTCACACCGCGTGAATCGGCGCGCCAAGCCCTGCTCGAGCTTGAAGGTGCGTTTGCACTCGGCATCATCTTCAAAGGCGAAGCCGATCTCATCATCGGCGCGCGTCGAGGCTGCCCGCTCGCTGTCGGCTATGGTAATGGTGCTATGTATCTCGGCTCCGATGCTTTCGCGCTGGCTCCCATGACCAACCGCATTGCCTTCATGGAAGAAGGTGACCGCGTTGAAGTTACCCGTGGCGGTGCCAAATTCTTCGACGCCGACAACAAAGTCGTTGAACGCGCCATTCGCCTCACCGACGTCAACAGCGCGATGGTGGACAAAGGCAATTACCGTCACTTCATGGCGAAGGAAATCTTTGAACAGCCCGAAGTCATCGGCCACACGCTGAGCGAATATATCAACCCGATTGACGACACGCTCCGCTTACCCGCTCTACCGATTGATCTCGCCACGATCCCGCGCATCACTATAATTGCCTGCGGCACAGCCTCCTATGCCGGCCATATCGCAAAATACTGGTTTGAAAAATACGCCCGCGTTTCGGTCGAAGTCGACATAGCCTCCGAGTTCCGCTACCGCGAAGCGGCGCTGCCTAAAGGTGGCCTTGCCATCTTTATTTCACAATCGGGCGAAACAGCCGACACGCTGGCGGCACTACGTTACTGCAAATCACAGGGCCAAACCATTCTCTCCGTCGTCAACGTGACGGAAAGCTCCATTGCGCGCGATAGCGATGTTGTGATGCCGACCTACGCCGGACCTGAAATCGGCGTGGCTTCCACTAAAGCCTTTACCTGCCAGCTCACAGCCCTCGCGGCCCTGGTCATCGCCATCGCGCAGGCACGCGGCAACCTTTCCAAGAACGAAGCCGTGCGCCTCGCCCGCGTCCTCATGGAAACACCGCGCCATGTCGCCGAAGCATTGAAACAGGATGATGCGATCCGTGTGCTCGCCGCCGAGATCGCCAAGGTGCGCGACGTGCTCTATCTCGGCCGCGGACACTTTTTCCCGATTGCACTGGAAGGCGCGTTGAAGCTAAAAGAAATTTCTTACATCCATGCAGAAGGCTACGCCGCCGGTGAGTTGAAACACGGACCCATTGCGCTGATCGACGAGAATGTACCTGTCATTACAATCGCACCGGTCGATGCACTGTTTGAAAAAACCGTATCTAATATGCAGGAAGTCATCGCACGTGGCGGCAAAGTCGTGCTGATCTCCGACAAAGCGGGCATCGCGCGCGCAGGCATGGACGCATGGGCTACTATTGAGGTGCCGTCCGTCGATCCGCTCATCGCCCCCATCGTCAATGCGATACCGGTGCAATTGCTCGCTTATCACGCAGCCGTGTCAAAGGGAACGGACGTGGATCAGCCGCGCAATCTGGCGAAATCAGTCACTGTCGAATAGGCCATGGCGCCGTATATGATTCGTTTCGCTGAATCACAAAATTTGATCCATTTCAAGATGCCCCATGAATGTCGGATGATTTGTCAACACATGTTAATATGCGTGTGATGGGAGAGATTCGATGCGCGGTTCGGAATACAGACAAATGCTAAAAGGTGTGGCTGTTGCCGCCCTCATGCTCTTACCTGTTCCGGCCACATCCGTCACCAATGCACCGAGTGCGACGCCGGAACTGCCGCCCGCGACAGCCGCGTCCGATCTGAGCGCGGGGGCCACGGCGGTTGAGAAACGTCAATATGATCTAGCCATCAAGCACCTCTCACGCGCCATCGACAGCGGCACATTGAGCGAAGACGCGCAGGCGCTCGCACTGCACCACAGGGGCATTGCGCAGCAAAAACTGGGCTTCGATGGCTTGGCTATTTTTGATTACACAAAGGCGCTGGAGCTTAACGCGCTGCCTCGCGATGTGACCGCGCGCGCCTATTACAATCGCGGTCTTGCCAAGACTCAAGGCGGCGATTTGATCGGCGCAGAGCTTGATTACTCCCATGCCATTGAATTCAATCCATTCTATGCCGCCGCCTATCACAACCGCGCCAACCTTGAGCGCGAACGTCACGACTATCCGACTGCCATCCGCGATTACTCCGTTGCGCTCGCCAATTTACAGGGCAGGGACCGTGCATTACCTCTGATGGGGCGCGCTATTTCTCATCGCAAGGCAGGTGACATCGCCTCGGCATCCTCTGATCTCGATCAGATTATCGCAATCGACCCCACCTATGTTGCTGCCACCAGAATGCGCCGGGAACTGGCTGCCATTCCCGCACCGCCATCGACAGCCTTTAATGCCTCCGCCGATGCGCTTGAAACAGCCTCGATTGCGCCACGACACGGCGAAGTCATTTCAAAGTCCAATCAGGGTGGTTGGCAGACAAGCACAGTGCGCTACAACAAACTGACACAGCAAGTCTCAGCAGAACATTCAAACGACGATCTTGTTACCGGCGCTTTGCGTGACATTGACATGGTACCGGCACCTGGCAGTGCTGCACCTGTAACAGGAGTTGCCACGCAGACTGAGCAACCTATTGACCCCAAACCGACACAAATAGCAGCCCTCACGCCTCCCGAGCCGATCATAAATAAAGCAACCGGTCGTTACAAAGTCCAGTTGGGCGCCTTCCGTGCGCCGGAACTCGCCACGCAAGCATGGAACCAAATCAGCAGGCGTAATACACAATTGGTCGAGGCGCTGGACCACTCGATTGAGGAAGCTGATCTCGGCGCCCGCGGCACCTATTTCCGCCTACAGGCAGGATCATTTGAGACAGTCGAAGCGGCAAAATCCCGCTGCTCCGATTTTGTTGCCCAGAAAATCGATTGCATCGTTGTCGCTCGCTGAGACACAAATCTCCGTTTCCTCGCTATTTTATGCCTAAATTCCACATTGACGTAGCGGCGGAGCACGCCTCTGCCTGTTGTCGAAACGCCCGGATGGCCGGTAAACTCCCTATCAAATAACGACTGCTCAAGCGGTCAGCTAAAAGGGAGCTTAAACGATGGCACAGCAGTCAATCGGTCTGACAGGTTATGGTGGATATGTCCCGCGTTTACGTCTCCAGCGCAAAGCAATCGCACAGGCAAATGCTTGGGTCGCCCCGAACTTTCTCGGTAAGGGCAAGGGCGAACGCTCCATGGCAAATTGGGACGAAGACGCAGTCACCATGGCCGTCGAAGCCGCGCGCGACCTTCTCGGTACGGATGATGATCGCTCGCATGTCGATGCGCTGTTCTTCGGCTCCACTACCATGCCGTTCAAAGATCGCCTCAACGCGGGCATCATCTCAGCCGCATTAACGCTGGGTGAAAACATCCGCGCCGTTGACGTCGCCTCGACACAGCGCGCCGGAACATCGGCACTCATGCAGGCGCTCACCACAGTTAAAGCCGGCGAGGCTAAGCACGCCATCGTCGTCGCGTCCGACCATCGCAAAACCCGCGCCGCCAGCGCGCAGGAAATGGATTTCGGCGACGGCGCAGCCGCGCTCTCCGTCGGTACAGAAAATGTCATCGCCAAGTATCTCGGCGGCACGAGCCTGACCATCGATTTCGTCGATCACTTCCGTGGCAGTACAGACGACTTTGACTACAACTGGGAAGAGCGCTGGATTCGTGACGAGGGCTATACCAAAATCGTACCCCGCGCCGTCAAGGCCGCACTCACCGAAGCCAACGTCTCTGCTGGAGACATCAAACATTTTGTCCTGCCAACCACATTCGGCGTCAAATTTGTCCAGCAGCTCGCCAAGATGAGCGGCATCGCGCCGGAGGCAGCGCGCGATACGCTGGATGCAAATTGCGGTGAAACAGGTGCCGCTCATTCGCTCGTTATGCTCGTCCATACTTTGCAGAAAGACGTGAAGCCCGGCGAGAAAATCATGGTCCTGCATTTCGGCGGCGGCTGCGATGTGATGATTTTCGAGGCAACCGACAAACTCTCAACACAAGCCGACAAACGCGGCATCGTCGGCTCGCTGGCTCAAGGCACGCCAGAGAACAACTACATGAAGTTCCTCACCTACAATGGCCTCGTTGAGTGGGAAAAGGGCATGCGCGCCGAGCAAGACAAAAAAACCGCGCTCACCACGCTCTATCGTAACGAGGACATGCTGATGGGTCTCGTCGGCGGCCGCTGCACCGAAACCGGCGTCGTCCAGTTTCCACGTTCACGCATCTCAGTGAACCCCAACAGACACACAGTCGATACGCAGGAGCCTTACAAATTTGCTGATCGAAAGGCGAAAATCTTGTCTTGGTCAGCCGACTTCCTGTCCTTCTCAATGAGCCCGCCTAACCATTACGGTATGGTCGTATTCGATGAAGGCGGACGCATTATGATGGATTTCACCGACGTCGAGCAAGGAACTGTCGATAGCGGCATGGAAGTGCGTCTCGTCTTCCGCATCAAAGACGTCGATGAAAAACGTGGCTTCCGCAAATATTTCTGGAAAGCCGTTCCCGTCACCAGCACAAGTGCTAACAGCAAAACAGGCCAGGCGGCTGAATAAGCCCGCAACAGAGCAATAGGGAGAAACGACGATGGCGTCAGGTATTAAAGACAAGGTTGCGATCCTCGGCATGGGCTGCTCGAAATTCGGCGAGCGTTGGGATGCCGGTCCAGAAGAGCTCATGGTCGAGGCTTATCTCGAAGCCATGCAGGATGCAGGCATTGAGCCGACGCAGATCGATGCGGCTTGGTTCTCAACCCACATTGACGAAACCGGCACAGGCAAAGGCGGCACGCCGTTGTCAATGGCGTTGCGTCTACCCAACATCGCCGTCACACGCGTTGAAAACTTCTGCGCCGGTGGTTCCGAAGCGCTCCGCGGCGCGGTCTATGCCGTTGCTTCGGGCGCAGCCGACATCGCGCTCGCTCTCGGCGTCGAGAAGCTGAAAGACACAGGTTACGGTGGTCTCCCTGTCGGCAATGCAGGCACGCTCATCCCGCAATGGGCGCCATCAGGCTCCGCACCAGGCAACTTCGCACAGCTCGCATCGGCCTATCGCGCCAAACACAATGTGTCAAAGGAAGACCTTAAGCGCGCCATCGCGCATGTATCGGTAAAAAGCCACGCCAACGGCGCCTTGAACCCCAAGGCCCATTTGCAAAAAGCCATCACCGAAGAGCAGGTAATGAACGCTCCGATGATTGCAGAGCCGCTTGGCCTCTTCGATTGCTGTGGTGTATCAGACGGCGCAGCCGCTGCCATCGTCACTACACCTGAAATCGCCAAAGCACTTGGCAAGAAAAACATCGTTACCGTGAAGGCAATGCAGCTTTCCGTCTCGAACGGCCTCGAAAGCCAACACAATTCATGGGACGGCAGCTACTTCCACACGGCCCGCATCGCCGCGAAGAAGGCCTATCTCGAAGCCGGTATCCAGAACCCGCGTGATGAGGTCAGCATGATGGAAGTGCATGACTGCTTCTCGATCACTGAACTCGTCACGATGGAAGATCTATTCATTTCCGCCGAAGGTCAGGCCGTCAAAGACGTGATGAACGGTTTCTATGACGCCGACGGCAAAGTACCATGCCAGATCGATGGCGGCCTCAAGTGCTTTGGCCACCCAATCGGCGCGTCGGGCCTACGCATGGCCTATGAAATGTACTTGCAGCTTCAAGGCAGAGCCGGCGCACGCCAACTCAAAGACCCCAGGATTGGCCTCACACACAATCTCGGCGGCGCACCGTCACAAAACGTTTGCTCTGTGACGATCATCGGCGCACATGGCGCTTGAGGACCTGATCAGCTAAAATAAAGGGCCGGGAGCAATCCCGGCCTTTTTTGTGGACTGTGGCATCCCATGGTCCGGCACGATTCCAGAGAGTCTTCATGCTATTTAACTCGCCGGTTTTTCTGTTCGCGTTTCTGCCGCTCACAGCCGCGATCTGTTTTCTGCTGCGCGCCACCGTCGACCGAAATGCAAGTCTGGCCTTTCTCGTCGCCGCTTCGCTCTTTTTTTATGGCTGGTGGAACCCAGCTTATCTACCGCTCCTGATTGGACTGGCAGTTTTCAATTTCTTGCTGGCGCGCATTATTCTTATCGAGCGCACGAGGCCGAATGGTGGATGGAAAAATATTCTCGTCACATTCGGTGTAGCCGTCGATCTCGGCGCATTAGCCTATTTCAAGTACACAGACTTCCTTATCACATCGGTGAATACGGTCGCGGGCACTGACTGGAACCTGCAACACATCGTGTTACCGCTCGCCATTTCCTTTTTTACCTTCCAAAAAGTCGCCTATCTGGTCGATGCAGGCAGGGGACATGTCGAACCGCACAGTTTTCTCGAATACTGCTTCTTCGTGATGTTTTTTCCCCAACTCATCGCAGGACCTATCGTTCATCATCACGAAATTTTTTCGCAAACCAAAAAAGACAAGAGCTTCCGCTTCGACCGACTGAACATCACAATCGGTCTCACGATCTTCCTGATAGGCCTCTTCAAGAAAGTTGTGCTGGCCGACAATTTCGCGCCACTTGCTTCGTCCGTTTTTAATCAGGCCGGATCGGGGCAAGAAGTCGACTTCCTGCGTGCATGGGAAGGCATGATCGCCTACACATTGCAGCTTTATTTCGACTTTTCCGGCTATTGCGACATGGCAATTGGTGCATCGCGTATCTTCGGCATTAAGTTACCGCTCAATTTTCATTCGCCTTATCAGGCCACCAGCATCATCGACTTCTGGCGCCGCTGGCATATGACCTTGTCGCGCTTCCTGCGTGACTATCTTTACATTTCGCTCGGTGGCAATCGCAAAGGTCCCGCACGCCGCTATCTCAATCTCTTTCTCACCATGGCCATCGGTGGTCTTTGGCATGGTGCGGCATGGACATTCGTTTATTGGGGTGCGATGCATGGCGCTATGCTAATCGTCAATCACGGCTGGCGCGCCGTCTGGAAGACACCCGTCAATACATGGTGGTCGCGCGGCATCGCACGCGCCATCACATTCCTCTGCGTCGCTCTTGCATGGGTGTTCTTCCGCGCGCCGAGCACAGACGCTGCGCTCGCCATCTATAGCGGTCTCATTGCATGGTCGCCGGAAGTTTCAACCCGTGCGTTGCTGACTAATTTCGCATGGCTTATCTTCTGGGTCAGCCTATTGTGGCTCTGGCCCAATACACAGCAATGGCTCGCCCGCTTGCGACCCGCTTTCGACTTCTCCTTCAAAGATATGAAGGTTGACCCGTTGTTGTTCCCTATCAATAGCGAACTTTGGCACCGTGTGCTGGCATGGCGTCCCACACCCATTCATGCCGTTGTCATCGGCATAGCCACAGCGGTTTCTCTCCTAAGTCTTCAGCGCGTTAGCGAATTTCTCTATTTCCAGTTCTGAGCAAGTATCAAAATGCGATCACCAAATCTCACGCGCTACCTCACAACCGTTACTGCCACGACTCTCTTGTGTCTTGCTGCCGCGTTTACTTTCAATGCTTTGGTTGATCCTCTTTGGTATTACTCCGGCAACCGCTTTGCCCCGATTAATTTCGCGTTCAACGAGCGCCTTTCAAAAGTCAATCTCATCGCCGGACGCGAGAGCGAGTATGACTGCGTGATCTTCGGCGACAGCCGCGTCACATTGTTGCCCGCCGACAGGATTGCGGACTACAAGTGTTTCAACTTCGCTTTCTCCGCCGGAGCGGTGAATGAATTTGTCGCCTATTCAAAATGGTTACAAACGCGCGGCTTCGCACCGAAGCTCGTCATCGTCGGCGTGAGCGCGGGTGATTTTCGCAGGCGCACACCGCCGCGCAACATTCCGGAGATTATTTCTGAGAACCGAAATCCGACACCTGCGATTATTAAGTACCTCTCGCTTGATGTGATAGGCATGTCTTGGCGCACATTGTTTGGTACTACGCCTATCGACCGGATTTACAATCGCGACTTTCAATGTCTCGTCGCAGTGACAACGCCTTACGATACGCGCAAGCCAATCCGCGACATTCATTCCGGTCCCTTCGATACGCGCGAACCATTGGATCAATACCGCGCCCTGCGTGAGATATTTCCCTCAGCCAAATTTGTCGGCTACACACCACCGATTTCCGCATGGGCGATTGCTGATTATGCCAAGATCAACTGGCTCGAAAGCTATGTGCACGCGCTCATTGACGCCGCATCTGTCTTTGACGCATTTGTTGATGCGAGCGTCCCGTCGGACATCACCGTCGAGCCGGCTAATACGTATGACGGCACGCATTATTCGAGCGGCGTGAATGCAGAGATTGCATCAAAGCTGCTGTCGAACGCTACCGCACCAGCGCTTAATCTTAAAGGAATGGATATAGAAGGTGTACTGAGCGTCTATCACGAACGTCTCAAAACATACTCAAACGTGATTGCTGCTGGTGAGTCCGTGCCACCTGTCGGGACGTCTCCAACGCAAGGTCTTCCTTCGCGATAACGACGAATATCTGATCTATGTGATTGCCGTTAAGGCTCACGGGGAACACTCCGCGATAGACATTGATGAAACTGCGCTCAGCAATCGGTAGATGGCTGGACGAATAGATGACCTTGCCTGTCTCAACCACTTTCTGAAATTCCAGTTTACGCGCCTCGGCTCCATCGGGCATCAGGCCTTCGCCCAACAGCTTGCCGGTATAATCGATCCCAAAAATATCACGGCACCCTGTACCGGACAGTCGGTAGCGAAATTGTTGTTTACCGTCAATCATCACAACTTCGAGCAAGAGCAACCAGGGCAGGATCGCAGGAATTTTTGTAGGCTCAATAGCTGAACGCAGCGGCACCAGCGCATCGCCTTTTTTGTCGAACCAAAAATTGGAAAAAAGTGAGACTGGATGGTAA
The DNA here is from genome assembly GCA_030645235.1 of Parvibaculum sp. Taxonomy (GTDB): domain Bacteria; phylum Pseudomonadota; class Alphaproteobacteria; order Parvibaculales; family Parvibaculaceae; genus Parvibaculum. The sequence continues at coordinate 124,728 of JAUSMV010000005.1, forward strand.
TTTGGGACATCAGAAATATCAACTTCACGATACGACATGTCAGGTCCCACACTCAATTTCACAGTTCAGCTCCGCCCGGCACTTTATTTACCTGCAAACCTAGTGCTCAAAACTTACCAGTAGGTCACCAAATGTCGGTGAAATGACAGCTTTCACGGTATTTTATCGGCACTCGCGATATTCAATTCATTAAAGTTATATTGAATATCGTTGAATGAAGGTAATCAGCTCTCTGTCTATCAATGCTTGTTGATGTCTTCGCCGGTAACAAGGAACCGCTGCATCGCCGCAACCGAGCCCTCGTCCTGCGCAATCAGGACACTGAACCGACCGCGTCCCGTCGCGCAGGCCGCATCAAGCGTCCTTTCCGTCGTGCGCTTGACCAAGGCTTTGGCCTCGGCAATACCGCGCGGGGGCATGACTGCGAGCTCACGTGCAATCTCTCGCGCACGAGCAAGGGCAGAACCCTCCACCTCATGTACCATGCCAAGCGACAGCGCCTCTTCAGGACCCACCGTCCGCCCGCGCAAGATGAGCTCAAGCGCCTTCGCCTCACCTATGACGCGCGGCAAACGCTCTGTGCCACCAGCACCGGGAAAAATGCCAATATTCGTTTCTGGTAAACCGATCCTGTAGTCGCCCTTTTCCGCGATGCGCAGATCGCAACAGAGTGCAAATTCAAAGCCACCGCCTTGCACAAAGCCGTTGATCGCTGCGATGGTCGGCTTTGCCATGCGGTCCACTTTGTCGAACACCGCCGAAATCGCATTGCCGCGCTCACCTGCCGCCATGAGTTCGCCTTCGCTGCGACCACTATCCTTAATCATCTTCGCGACGGCGACAATCTCGGCTACATCATAATGGCAAACGAAAACACCAGCCACGCCACCGGTGAAAATAACAACGCGCACATTATCATCGGCAGCAACCCTATCAACGATGACATCAAGCTCAGCCACCTGCGCCGCGTTCATGTAACCACGCGGTGGATTGTCGAATGTAACCGTCGCAATATTCTCAGCGATCTCAAGCCGTACAAGCGCGCTCATTGCCCATAGCCTTCTTCCAGTGCACGCACATAGCCTGAATATTTCGGCTGATTGATCGAAAGCTTTGTCATCGTGATCGCCCAGAGATGATCGGCAAGACCTTTTGTCTCGAGGGTCAATTCACCGCTTTCAATCTTCGCGCAAAGTTCGCGATTGAGATCTTCCAGCGTACCGTCGTGTCCGAGCAAAGCACGCAGACGCTCCATCTCTTCGCTGGTTGCCTTTGGCAGAATTTTAAGTTCACGCTTCACCATATCGAGCGCGTTCGCCGCCACCAGCGCATGGAAAGCAGCATGACCCGAGAGCTGCGGCATAGCATGCACACGGATAAACTCGGCCACAATATCGACAAGCTCGTAAGCGGAAGGTTGTTCCTGCATAGCGTCAGACTTTCTTGAGTGGCGCGAGCAAGCGCAAAAGATCAACTTCTGTCTCTGACGAACGACGACCGATTGTGGCACGTTCAACCGAACGGTCGCCTGCCTGAAACGCCATTACCATCGTGGTGCACATAACGCCCCATTTAAGCGTACCCAACACTTCCCAAAATTTGACACGTTCGGGATCAACCTTGCCGCCGCCTGCCGCTTCATAGCCTGCGAACATATCCTCGCGTTGTCCAAAGCCACCAACGGGATTGTCGATATTGCCAAAGCGCCATGAGTTGACGCAGATCCAGGCGAGGTCTTCCATCGGGTCGCCGGTATGAGCCAGTTCCCAATCGAGCACGGCGCGCACGCCATCTGCACCAATCATCAGATTGCCATGCCGGAAATCACCATGCACCAGCGTAATTTTCGCAGCATCAGCCGGTGCATTATCTTTCAGCCAGCGAAAAGCGAGATCGAAAACGGGGTGAGGGTGATTGTGCGTTTTGTAGGTACTAAAATACTGCTCAATCTCAGATTTCGCCGTAGAGAGACGCAAAGGCGGCAGCTTCGCCATATCCACCGAATGAAGCCGCGCGAGAATTTCACCGCATTGACGTGCCAACATCGGCCGTGCTTTGACAAACTCATCATCACGCAAAATCTTGCGCGCAATCGTCTCGCCTTCAACGCGGTCCATGATGAACCCGCGCCCCACGCCATCGGCTTCTTTCAGCACAAGACGTACCGGCGGGATAGGCACATTCACTTCACCGGCCAGCTTGATGAGCGCCGCTTCGGTTTCAAGCCCCGCCGCCGTCGCGCTTTTCTCTCGGTCGCCGCCCGGCGCGCGCCGCAGAATAAGCGGGATCAGCTTGTCGCCTTGGCGCGCGTCAAAAGCCCATGTTTCCTGGCTCGCGCCGCCCGACAATCGTTTCAAGTTTTCAATGCCCGTCACGCCCGCAATCTCGCGGGTCAAAGCAGCGGCGAGCGGCGCCGCAATCGGATTTACCGCCTCCGGCATTTTAACGGCTCACGCTGACGGGAACGCCATCGACGATCTGATCGAGATATTCCGACAGGCCGTAACCGACCATGCCGTTACAGCGATATTCCGTCATGCCTTCAGTGATGCGTGTGTTCATCTCCGTGCCGTCCGGACCCTTGCGGCGGTTGCGCAACGGAATGAGCGAGAGCACTTTGCCTTCGACATCATAAGTTGCTCCAGACTCCGTCTTGATATGCGCTCGCAGGCCCGTCTGATACCAGTTCTCATCCCAGTCGCTGTCAATGCTCACTTCTTTGATAAGATCGTATTTGCCGTCCTTCAACACCATGCCGCCCTGGCGCGGCTCGCCGCTCTCACCGGCCACAATCGACAGCATCATGCCGAAGTCGCGCCCGAAATTGAGCGGGCACCAACGATACCAATGGATCGCTTGCCAATAGCGCGGCCCCCAGCTTTTGTCGCGCAAGCCAAAACCGGAAACTTCATAGACGTCATCGCCGATGGTAAAGCGACCGGAGGCCGCCATGTGTTGCTCATAATGCGCCTTGGCGAAAGATTTTTCCGGATCAATGTCGAGCGATGAACCATCTTCTTTGACCGTCTCACCGCCAAACATCGGTGACACGCCTTCATAATCAAGTTCGACCTTACAAGGCAGAACAGGATTATCGCGAAAGGCTTTGGACGGCTCGGCCATGTCGAGCGGATTGGCGAGCAAGACGGCCTTGCCATCATAGGTCACCCGCAATTTCTTGAACGGCTCGATCACCTCGATCTTCATCCCGCCGGCGGCCAACTGATCGTTGTTGGTGATCGCTGGCTTGGCATACATGAAGGCGACCTTACCGCCCGGCAGATAGAGGCAGGTCGTCATTTCGGCATAACCCTCATTGGGTCTATTGCCGATGCGAAACCAACCGCCGATCTTTTTGACCGGATCGAACATGTTGAAATACATGCTCTCATTATAGTTGAGCGCCGCGTCAGGCGTATGCGTGTACTCGTCCTGCGGATCAAGCCGAACTTTGAATCCCGGTGTGGCCATAATCAGTCCTCCCTGCAATATCTTTTACCGTATGATGGAGCGGTTTGGCCCGCCATGGAAGCCCCGTCAAACCGTGCTTTGGGGCCGCTACGTCACCTAAGCGCCACAAAGCGTTTGTAGCCTTGGCCCGGTACATTGCATCATGTGCTACAAGAGTTTTGAGGCGCAGTTTCAATAGGGACGATCAGGCTACATGACGGATAATGAGAACGGCACAGGCTTGGGTTCCACGGTGCTTTTGCCACCGCGCAAGACGGGCATAATGGCCCGTATCAGAAACTATTTTTTCACCGGCCTCGTCGTCGCCGCGCCCATCGGCCTCACGCTCTACATCACACGCTGGTTTATCGAACTGGTGGACACTTGGTTCGTGCCGCTGATCCCCGAGCAGTTCCGCCCCGTCGCCTTCATGCCCTTCGATATTCCGGGCATCGGCCTCATTGTGGCATTCATACTGCTCACCTTGCTCGGCGCCTTCACAGCCAATTTTTTTGGCCGCGCGATCCTCACATTCGCCGAAAGGCTCGTCGACCGGATGCCTGTTATACGCAGCATCTATGGTGCTCTAAAGCAGATTTTTGAAACGGTCATCTCGCAATCCACAACATCGTTTCAGGATGTCGGCCTCATCGAATATCCGCGCAAGGGCATCTACACGATCGTCTTCGTCACATCGCAGACCGAAGCCGATATCGGTGCGCCTGCGGGCCTCAATCTGATCAGCGTATTCCTGCCGACAACACCAAACCCGACCTCCGGCTTTCTTCTCTATGTGCCCCGTCAGGATGTCACCATCCTCGACATGACGATTGAGGAGGGCGCTAAGCTCATCATTTCGGCAGGTCTCGTGGAACCGAAGAAACTGCCCGTCAAGCTGCCGTCAGCCTGATCGCAGATTCCGGATCGCATCGTCGCATTCGAACAAATAGAGCAACACGCGCAGCGCCTCGCCGCGCGGGCCTTCAAGCTCCGGATCGCGCTGTAAAATCATGCGCGCATCGTCGTAAGCGGCGGCGAGCAAGTCGCCATGCACAGCTATGTCAGCCATGCGGAACTCCGGCAAGCCGCTTTGCCGCGTGCCAAGCAATTCGCCCGCACCGCGCAGACGCAGGTCTTCTTCCGCTATGCGGAACCCGTCTTCTGTCTCACGCATGATCTTGATGCGCGCGGTGGCCGTTTCGCCGAGTGGTGTCTGATAGAGCAACAGGCATGATGACTTGTCCGCCCCGCGCCCGACGCGTCCGCGCAACTGATGCAGCTGCGCGAGGCCAAAGCGCTCGGCGTGCTCGATCACCATGATCGTGGCACTCGGCACATTGACACCTACTTCGATCACCGTTGTCGCCACAAGAATACGCGTCTCACCGGATTCAAAACGCGCCATAGCTGCGTCTTTTTCCGTCGCCTTCATGCGCCCGTGAACGAGACCTACACGCTCGCCAAAAATCTCATACAAATAGGCATAGCGATCTTCCGCCGCTGCGGCGTCGATCACGTCGGATTCCTCCACCAACGGACAAACCCAATAGACCTGCGCATTGCCAGCAAGCGCACGATGGAGCGAACCGACAACATCCTCCAGCCGCTCCAAAGGCAATGCGCGCGTCTCAATCGGCTTACGCCCCGCAGGCTTCTCATGGAGCTTCGACACATCCATATCGCCATAGGCGGTCAACGTAAGCGTGCGCGGAATGGGCGTCGCAGTCATCACCAGCACATCCGTACCGACGCCGCCTTTCGATTGCAGTCTGAGGCGTTGATGCACACCAAAGCGATGCTGCTCATCGACAATGGCAATACCAAGCGCCTTGAAATTCACTTCGTCCTGGAACAGTGCATGCGTGCCGACAAGAATATCAATCTCGCCTGCGGCCAGATCATCCAGAACATCAGAGCGTTTTTTGCCTTTCTCACGACCCGTCAGCAATTCAAGCCGCACGCCCGCTGCTTCACACATCGGTGCGAGCGAGGCAAAATGCTGCCGCGCCAATATTTCCGTCGGCGCCATCATCGCGGCCTGAAACCCGACCTCAACCGAATTGAGCATGGCGAGCAGCGCCACCACCGTTTTGCCGCTGCCCACATCGCCTTGCAGCAAACGCAGCATGCGATGCTCAGAACCCATGTCGGAATAAATCTCATCGAGCGCCGTAACCTGCGCACCCGTCAACGCAAAGGGCAGGGCGGCGGTCACCTTGGCGCGCAAGTGTCCGTCGCCGCGAATGACACGGCCCGGCAATTTGCGCATCCGCAATCGCACGATCCCCAGAGCCAGTTGATTTGCCAGCAACTCATCAAAGACGAGACGAGCACGCGCGGGATTATGCGGATCAAGCGCTGCGATACTGTCCGGCGCGTGTGCCGCTTGCAGTGACGAGTGCCAATCCGTCCAGCCTTGTGCCTTGAGCCACGGCCCGTCCTGCCACTCGGCCAGTTCGGGTGCACGTTCAATCGCCGCTTTAACGGCCTTTTGCAACGGCTTCAGCGTCACGCCAGCGGTGAGCGGATAGACCGCTTCGAGCAGAGGCAGTGAAGCAATGTCTTCCGGTGCCACCACATGATCGGGATGGCTCATTTGCGGTTGGCCCTGATAGAACTCCACCTTGCCGCTAATGATCCGCGTCGCGCCTTCAGGTAAAGTCTTTGTCAGCCAGTCGCCATGCGGGTTGAAAAATACAAGCTGCATCTCGCCCGTCTCGTCACTCACATGTACCCGATAAGGCAGCTTCTTGAGGCGCGGCACGATATGCAGCCCGACCTGAACCTCAACCGTCACGATGTCACCATCCACGATGTCGGCAATCTTCGGCCGCTTGCGACGGTCCACCAAGCCGACGGGAAGGTGCCAGCACAGGTCCACTACTTTCGGTCCGACCAGCTTGCCCATCAGCTCCTCCAGCCGCGGGCCAATGCCGGGCAGGCTGCGGAGCGGCGCAAAGAGCGGAAAGAGAATTTCGGGACGCATGGTGCTCGCTATAGCCCGACGGAAAAAAGGGCTAAATTGGGTGGATTCTTAAGATACAGTCTATCGCTATTCGCCAAAGAAGAGGAAATCTTCACGTGGGGCTGACAGGGCGCGCCAGTCGGTTTATATCCCTGCCAAAGGATAAGAGAACCCATGGCCGACAGCACCCTCACCGATCTGGCAATCCGCATCCGGCGGCTCAAATTCCGCTCGTGGCATCGCGGCATCAAAGAGATGGACCTGATTTTGGGCCATTTCGCGGACACGCTGCTCGAAGGCCTGACGCCGGCTGAACTGGATGAATATGAAACCCTGATTGATGTCGAGGACACCTCGCTTTACAATTGGGTGACGGGCCGCGAGGAAACGCCAGCGGAACATCAAACGGCATTATTTGCGCGTATCCGAACCTTCAATCATCTGGAAGGGACGCTTTGGCCGCGCAAACCGTAAACCTGTCCCGCTTACGGGACAGCCAGAAAATCATCAACGCGACCGGACGCCTGACGCTCGGCGAAGTCCCTGAAGGCTTCGACGCGATGGTGCTTGCCGACATCGCACGCGGCCGCGACGCAACCGTGGTCCATATCGCACGCGATGATGCACGCCTCGCGGCGATGGCGGAGAGCCTGCGCTATTTCGCGCCGGACATTGAGGTAATGAGCTTTCCGGCATGGGATTGCCTGCCCTATGACCGTGTGTCGCCTAACCCCGATATCGTCAGCCGACGCATGGCGACGCTTGCGCTCCTCACTGCGCAAGCCAATAAGACCAAACATCCGTTGATCTTGCTCACCACGATCAACGCCGCTTTGCAGCGTGTGCCTCCACACGAGACGATCCAAAAATCCGCATGGGCGGCGCATGTCGGCAATGTCATCGACCTCGAAATGCTGACCGGATACCTCGTTGCCAATGGCTATAGCCGCACAGGAACCGTGCGCGAACCCGGCGAGTTTGCCGTGCGCGGGGGCATTGTCGATATTTATCCGGCGGGCTTCGACGAGCCGATTCGCCTCGATATGTTCGGCGATGCGCTTGATGCGATCCGCTCATTCGATGCTGAAAGCCAGAGAACAACCGGCACACTCAGCTCAATCGAACTCGTGCCCGCGAGCGAAATTCTGCTGGAGAGCGAAGTCATCCGCGCGTTTCGGGAGAAGTACCGAGCGGCCTTCGGAGCAGCGACCGATAACGATCCGCTCTATGAAGCAGTGAGCGACGGACGCAAGCATCAGGGTATGGAACATTGGTTGCCGCTGTTCCACGATCATCTCGAAACATTGTTTGACTTTATTCCGGATGCTTTCGTGACACTCGACGCGCAAGTTGAAGAAGCAAAACTCGCGCGGCTTGATCTGATTGAAGATTACTATCAGGCCCGCGTCGCGGCGCGCGAGATGAAGGCGGTGGATGCAAGCCCCTATAAGCCGTTGCCCCCGAGCGGGTTGTATCTGACCGAAGCCGAATGGCAGACGACACTCGACGCCCGCACTGCGCGCGCCTTCACAGGCTTTGCGGTGCCCGACGGCGAAAACCTCGGCGCAAAAACAGGACGTAATTTCGGACCGGAGCGCACACAGGAAGGCGTCAACATCTTCGAAGTGCTGGGCGGCCATATTGCGGGTCTCCGCCGCGCCAACAAACGCATCGCCATTGCGAGCTGGTCCGAAGGTGCGCGTGATCGTTTGCAACATGTTCTGACCGATCACGGTATCAAAAATTTAGCGCTCGCGGATTCATGGGCCGAAGTTAACAGTGTTAGCAGAGCGACAGTTTCACTTATTGTTCTCAGTCTCGAAGCCGGTATCGAAACCGACGACCTTGCTCTCATCAGCGAGCAGGACGTGTTGGGCGACCGCCTTGTACGTCAGCGCCGCACCAAACGCGCTGCGAACTTTCTCACCGAGGCTGCAAGCCTGTCGCCCGGCGATCTCGTCGTCCATGTCGATCACGGCATCGGCCGTTTTGAAAAATTGCAAACCATCGACGTGATGGGTGCGCCTCATGACTGTTTACTCCTGATCTATCAGGGTGGGGACAAACTTTATTTACCGGTCGAGAACATCGAGCTTCTGTCACGCTACGGCTCCGACGAAGCAGGTGCGCAACTCGACAAACTCGGCGGCTCCGGCTGGCAGGCACGCAAGGCGCGTCTCAAAAGCCGTATCCGCGAGATGGCGGGCGAACTCATCAAAATCGCGGCGGCGCGCGAACTTAAAAGCGCGCCGATCATGGAACCGATTCCCGGTCTCTATGACGAGTTCTGCGCGCGCTTCCCGTTCACGGAAACGGAAGACCAGGAACAGGCCATCCTGTCGGTGCTTGAAGACCTCGCCAAAGGCCGCCCGATGGACCGGCTCATCTGCGGCGACGTGGGCTTTGGTAAAACGGAAGTCGCGCTGCGCTCGGCCTTCGTCGCGGCCATGGCGGGCTATCAGGTCGCCATCATCGTGCCGACAACATTGCTCGCGCGTCAGCACTACAAGACTTTCATGACGCGCTTCCAGGGCCTGCCGCTCAAGATCCGGCACATGTCGCGCCTCGTGCCCGCGAAGGATTTGGCGGAAGCCAAAGCCGGTGTGGCGGACGGGCAGGTGGACATTGTGATTGGCACACACGCCCTTCTCGGCAAGGCGATGAAGTTCCACAATCTTGGTCTGATGATCGTGGACGAAGAACAGCATTTCGGTGTCGGCCACAAGGAGCGCCTGAAGCAGATGCGCGCCGAAGTGCATGTGCTGACCCTGAGCGCGACACCGATCCCGCGCACGCTGCAACTTGCCCTTTCAGGCGTGCGCGAATTGTCGATCATCGCCACGCCGCCGGTGGACCGCCTCGCAGTGCGCACTTACGTGTCGCCGTTTGATCCTGTCGTGCTGCGCGAGGCGCTGCTGCGCGAACATTTCCGCGGCGGTCAGAGCTTCTTTGTCGTACCGCGCATCTCGGACTTGGTGGATGCCAATGAGTTCTTCTCCACCTATATGCCGGAAGTCAAAACCGTGGTCGCCCACGGACAGATGGCGCCCGGCGAAATCGAAGACAAGATGAACGCGTTTTATGACGGTAAATATGACGTTCTGATTGCTACAACCATCATCGAAAGCGGTCTCGATATTCCGACCGCCAATACGCTCATCATTCATCGCGCTGACATGTTCGGCCTGTCGCAGCTCTATCAATTGCGCGGCCGCGTCGGTCGCTCCAAGGCGCGCGCTTACGCTTACTTCACCGTGCCGCCGCGTCGCGTGCTGACACCGACGGCGGAGAAGCGGTTGCATGTGCTGCAATCACTTGATGCCTTGGGTGCGGGCTTTACGCTGGCGAGCCACGACCTCGACATTCGCGGCGCGGGCAATCTCTTGGGTGACGAGCAGTCCGGTCATATCAAAGAAGTGGGCTTTGAACTTTATCAGGACATGCTGGAAGAAGCGGTCGCCGCGCTGCGTGGCGGCGGTGTCGGCGAAGATGAAGAAGGTCAGTGGTCACCGCAAATCAATGTCGGTACACCCGTTCTTATTCCTGAGAACTTCGTGCCGGACCTTGATGCGCGTATGGCGCTTTATCGTCGTTTGTCCGATGTTGAAACGCGCGCGCAGATCGATGGCTTCGCGGCGGAGCTTATTGATCGCTTCGGCAAATTGCCGGAAGAAGTTGAGTTCCTCCTCAAGATTGTTGAGATCAAAGGCATGTGCCGCATAGCGAATGTCGAGAAGATCGAAGCGGGTCCGAAGGGCGTCGTTATCACGTTGCGCGGCAACACATTCCCCAATCCGGCGGGCCTTGTTGAACTCATCAATGACGAACGCGGCAACGCGAAATTGCGTCCCGATCACAAGCTGTTTTTCAAACGCGACTGGGATACGCCGGCGGAACGCTTAAGCGGAACCTATCGCCTGATGAAGACAATCGCGGCGATGGCGGCACCGGACAAGGCGGCTTAGCACAGTTTTCGAGGGCGGGGATAAGGGCCAGAAACAGGCTCGCTCGACACTCGAAAATACTTGAATTTCTTGCAAGAGATTCGAGGTTTCCATGTCGAGATTGTTAGTCACTTCGTCGAGGCTCCCGACTGATGCAAAAAAATGTAATCCTCAGGCGGGGATAGAGCCCAGGGTGCCTCAAAATAAACTTATCCGCGTGGCAAAGAAGTTTTTTTCTCCTTCGCCAATCCCCGCTTTTCAGTTGGCACCGACGCGCAAGGGATTCGGAAGGCTAAGGGAAGATGGATTACTTCACCTCATTCGCAATGACGAGCTTCTTGTTCAACCCTCCCCTTGAGGGAGGGTCAAAAAATCCTCTTTGATTTTTTGGGGCGGGGGAACGAAGGCCACCGCAAATTCAGAACCAGACGAGAGACTGCGACCCCGCCCCAAACGGCGAAGACGCCGTTTGACCCTCCCTCACATCGCGCGTAGGCGCGAACAGAAAGGAGGGGGAGGGTTCAGATTCTTTTTGCGTTGAAGTTTCTTCTACTGCGCCGCGGCTTCGGCTTCTTTCGCCAGAAGTTTTTCAAACATGCGGACGAGGGCAGGGACTTCTTGTGCGCCGACCATCACCCATTGTTCGTTGATGACGAAACTCGGCACGCCCTGAATGCCCATTTCGCGCGCGAGGCTTTCTTCGCGCTGGACGAGTTCACGGTCGGCACCGCGCGTCAGCAGGTCGGCGACGATGTCCACGTCCATGCCCGCTTCTTTGGCTGCGTCGAGCAACACGGCATGGTTGCCGATATCTTCGGCGTCGGTGAAATAGCGGCGGAAGAGAATGTCGAGCATCTGGTCCTGACAACCGGCCGTGCCCGCCCAGCGGATCAGGCGATGACTGTCCAACGTGTTCGGTGAAATCGCGATCTTGTCGAAATTGAATTTGATGCCGAGCTGGTCGCCGATTTCACGGATGGAGCCGGTCACGGCTTTGGCGCGATCCGGATCGGCTCCGAATTTCTTTTGCATATAGGCTTTGCGGTCAACGCCGCCTTCGGGGATCGACGCATCGAGTTGGAAGGGCCGCCAACGGAGCGAAATGCCTTCGCCGCCATGCTGCACCAGCGCCTCATCGAGACGTTTTTTGCCGATATAGCACCATGGGCAAACGGTATCCGATACGACGTCGAGCTGCATGCTGGCCTCCCCGCATAGTTTTTCATTTAGACGAATTATGCGCTTCCCCAACGTTCCCGCCAACTCCTCAGGCAAGCTTGACCACAATTTCTTGGTCAATAGGATGCGCTTCAAAGTGAAACCGCTGCCGGAAAGACACAGGGACCAATATGACCAACCCCGCTGACATCACGCTTCCCTCCTTTGACCTCACGGGCAAGGTCGCCCTTGTGACCGGCGCAACAAGCGGCCTTGGCCGCCGCTTCGCGCTGATCCTCGCCAAGTCAGGCGCGTCAGTGGCGATCACCGGACGCCGCACGGACCGGCTCGACACATTGAAAGCCGAGATCGAAGCGATGGGCCGCAAGGCGCTGCCCGTGGCGCTCGATGTGACGGACACTGCGAGCATCAGGGCTTGCGTCGAGGCGGTCGAAGCGGGTCTCGGACCGGTTGATATTCTCATCAACAATGCCGGTATGAATGTCGAAGCCATGGCGCATGAAGTGACGCCGGAGGGTTATGACACAATGTTCGATACCAATGTGCGCGGCGCATTCTTCATGGCGCAGGCTGTCGGCACACGGATGATCGCGCGCGGACAAGGCGGTCGTATCATCAATATCGCCTCCATCGGCGCCTTTACGCAATTGCCGGGCCTTGTCATTTACACCATGACCAAAGCCGCGATTGCGATGATGACAAAATCACTGGCCAAGGAATGGGCTCGCAAGCAGATCAACGTCAATGCGATTTGCCCCGGCTTTATTGAGACGGAACTCAACTCCGAATGGTTTCACACTGAAGGCGGCGAACGTCAGATCAAATCGTTCCCGCGTCGTCGCCTCGGCACCGAATCAGATCTCGACGGCACATTGTTGCTACTCGCATCGGATCACTCGCGCTTCATCACCGGCTCACTCTTTACCGCCGATGACGGACAATCGCTCTGAAAACTGAGTCATAACCGAGCGGAATGTGACATTCCGTTCCGTTTCGAGACATCCTGGAAAATCGAGCCCGCAATAACTTGCAATAGCATAAATTTCCGCAGACTCTTGCGCGTGCTGAGTGGGTTGAGTTCAGGAATTATGCGATGACAAATTTTTTAGTCGGCGCTGTATTAGGTTTTTTGATTTGCGTCTGGTCCGTTGAAACAACGCCAACGGTTGCGGTCATGTCCCTCTGGCAGCGACTTGAGCATGTGCAGGAAGCAAGCTCGGCATCAAGCCGTGCTTATGGCACTGTCGGCTTTGGCAATTTTCGTGAAGAAGACGACGGAAAATCAGACGAGCTGAAAGACGATCAGCGCTGAAGTGAAACGCACCTGACCGGCTTCACTCTTTACCGCCGATGACGGACAATCGCTCTGATTTAACCTTTGTATTGTCTGCGTTATGAGTCGGAATAAGAAATTCCGCTCCATTACGACACATATATTTAATCACGTTAATTATTACACATTCAAAGGCTTGCCATAGCTGAGATTTCGGATTCACCTCATACGGAACATAAAGTTGCGTGCAGGGCAAAACGATGACGAATTTTATGGTTGGGGCCGTATTGGGTTTTCTGGTCTGCGTTTGGGCCACGGAGACAACGCCGACTGTTGCCTTCGCGGCGCTGTGGCACCGGCTGGAACTGGTGCAACAGGCAAGCTCTGCTGCAAACCAATCTTATGATGCAATGAGACTTGGCAAACCGCATGAAGCGGAAGTTGTCATTCCGGTGGAACGGCAAACAGATCAGCGGTGAAGTGATTTACGCTTGGTTGGTTTGCTACTTTTCCCGATGATGGCATCTCATTTCAACCCTCCCCTTGAGGGAGGGTCAAAAAATCGTCTTTGATTTTTTGGGGCGGGGGTGCTTGCGGTGCCCCCACCCAAGATATCCGTAAGGACGAATATCTTGGCCTCCCCACAAGGGGGAGGCGGAAGATAACTTAATATTTCAAAAAAGCTTACGCCTTGTGAAGCGCGCGGCGTTTCACTTTGCCGTTCGGCGTGCGGGGCAATGTTTCGACAAACACATATTCGCGCGGCGTCTTGTAAGCGGCGAGATTTTTCTCTGCAAAATTTTGCAGTGACGGCACGTCACCATGCGCGCCTTCCTTCAACACGATGAAGGCCGCAATCACACTCACATCTTCGCGCACCCTGACTTCGGTGACGGCAACTTCAGCGACTGTCGGATGCTGCGCGAGGACCGCTTCCACTTCCTGCGGGCTGACGCGGTAGCCCATCGCGTTCATCACATCATCGGCGCGGCCGTGATACCAGAGATAGCCATCGGCATCGAAAGAGGCGAGATCGCCGCCGATGAACCAGTCACCACGGAAGACCTCCGCATCCTCCTCCGGTCGCCGCCAATAGCCGAGCATCAGGCCGGGATCGCTGCGATGGACTGCAAGCAATCCGACTTCTCCGACAGGCAGAGGCGTTTCGCCATCGTCAACCGGCAGAACCACGACACAGCGCCCCGATTGTGGCTTACCCGGACTGCCGACACGTATCTCAGTGCCCGGCGGCGTGGAGATATAGGTCGAGCATTCGCTCATGCCGAGCGCTTCGTAAAGTTCTTTGCCCGTCGCGTCACGCCAGTGATCAAGCAATGTCGCCGACATGGCTTCGCCGGCGGTGAGACCATGACGAAGTTTCGACAAGTCGTGTTTTGTCAGATCGCAATATTTCAGAATCTGCCGATAGAGCGTCGGCACAGCGGCAAAGAGTGTGGCCCCCGTGCGCTCAAGCAGCACCGGCCAGACCTGCACGTCCTTCTCGCCATTGTAGAGAACCGTCGTTGCGCCATTGGCCCACGGATCGGTGAGACCAACGCCAAGCGTATAGGTCCAGTTGAAGGCACCGGCATGAAGGACGGTGTCGGACGCGCTGATGCCATACCAGTCCTGATACATGGGACGGCGGCCCCAGGCGCTGCGCTGCGCATGCAGCACGCCTTTGGGACGGCCACTGGTGCCGGAGGTGTAAACGAGGAAGGCGGGATCATCCGCACGCGTGTCGGCATAGTCGGCGAGCGGCGCATGCGCTTTCAACCGCGCGACCATCGCCTCGTCGATGAGGCGCGCGTGCTTCGCATCGAGCGCCATGCCGCCCGCAATAGCAACGGCGCTGGCGTCGCTGTCACCGAGCAGGAACGTTGCTTCAGTGTCGGTGAGTTGTGAGGACGACGGCAGCGGCACGAGACCGGCGGCAATCGCACCAAAGAAGAGCAGCGCATAATCGCTCGTATTGGGCATGCGGATCATGATGCGTTCGCCCGCAACAAAACCCTCGGCGAGCAATCCGGCAGCAACACGGCGCACGGTGTCATCGAGCGCGGCATAGGTCCAGACTTCAGCCTCATCAAGCGGCGCATGAGCGTCCGACACGACGATGAGCGCGGTTTTATCGGGCCATTTCGCGGCGCTGGCTTTCAGGCAATAACGCGCCATGTTGAATTGCGACGGCGGCAATTCACCCGTGTATCCGATCTGTGATTTGATGTCGGTGGCGTGCATGTCCCGTTTGTAGTGGCGGCGGACAGGTGAGGCAAGGGGAGGGTGAGGCTGCCCCTACGTCTTTAAGTGAGGCGTTTACGCCTTGCCTGCGGGAGGCTAAAACGGATGCAACAACGACAAAATCAGGGAGCGAAAAAATGGGTAACGGACCGCTGTCAGGCGTGAAGGTTCTGGAATTTGCAGGCATCGGGCCCGGACCCTTTTGCGGCATGTTGCTCGCCGATATGGGCGCAGACGTCATCCGCATTGACCGCAAGGGCGGTCGCGGCGGTTCCAAATATGACATCTCCTCACGCGGCAAGAAGTCGATTGCCCTTGATCTGAAAAAACCCGAAGCGATTGAAGCCTGCCTCAAGCTCATCGAAGGCGCTGACATTTTGCAGGAAGGGTTCCGCCCCGGCGTGATGGAGCGCCTCGGCCTCGGCCCCGATGTGGCTTTGGCCCGCAATCCGAAACTCGTCTATGGCCGCATGACCGGCTGGGGCCAGACCGGCATGCTGGCGCAGGCGGCGGGCCATGACATCAATTACATCTCGCTCACCGGCGCGCTGCATGCCATCGGCCGTCCGGGCGAAAAGCCTGTGCCGCCGCTGAACCTCGTCGGCGATTTCGGCGGTGGTGCGCTCTACCTCGCCATGGGCATGCTGGCTGCTCTCGTCGAAGCCCAGCGCTCCGGCAAGGGTCAGGTGGTTGACGCCGCCATGACCGACGGCGCGACGTCACTGATGACCATGTTCTACGGCTTCACGGCGTCGGGTATGTGGAAAGAAGAGAAGGGCACGAACCTGCTCGATGGCGGCACGCATTTCTATGACACCTATGAGACCAAAGACGGCAAGTACATCTCGCTTGGTTCGATCGAGCCGCAATTCTACGCGATCCTGCGCGAGAAGGCGGGCCTCAGCGAAGACATCTGGAGCCACCAGATGGACAGCACCAAATGGCCGGAAATGAAGGTCAAAATCGCCGCCGTGTTCAAGGGCAAGACGCGCGACGAATGGTGCGCCATCATGGAAAACACCGATATTTGCTTTGCGCCGGTGCTCTCCATCAAGGAAGCCAAAGACCATCAGCACAATAAGGACCGCCAGACGATTGTTGAAATCGACGGCGTGGCCCAGCCCAATATCGCACCGCGCTTCTCGCGCACGGTGTCGAAGATCAACGGTCCGATCCCCAATGTCGGCGAGCAGAATGATGATGTGCTGAAGAGCTTCGGCTTCTCGGCATCCGCCATTGACGGACTGAAAAAGGCGGAAGCGATTTGAGCGCACTTCCCGGCACAACAGGACGTCGCCGCATCTATCTGATGCGGCACGGCCATGTCGATTATTTCGGGCGGGAAATTCAGGCGGCAAAAGGCGACACCAAAGTCGTGCCGCTGACGCCGCTCGGGCAAGAACAGGCGAAAGCGGGCGGGGCGGCGCTCGCTCATGTCCGCTTTGACCGTGCTGTCTGTTCCGGCGTGCCGCGCACCATCGGCACGGCCAATTTCGTGCTCGACGCCCAAACCCCGGACCTGCGGCCCGCGCTTGAGATCGTGCCCGACCTTATTGAGATTCATGGCGGCGGCTTCGTGAAAGCCAAAAGCCGGACGGAACTCGCCGCTGAAATGGCCTTCTATTTTGAGCAGGCGGCAGAGCCCAACGCGACCATGCTGGAAGGCGGCGAAGTCTTCACCGAAGCTGAAAAGCGTGCCGTTGGCGCCATCCGCAAACTGCTGGCTGAACCCGGCTGGTCCACCATGCTGATCGCCGCGCATGAAGGCATCAACCGGCTGATCCTCGGCTGGGCGGCCCTGGGCGCCAAGGGCAGCGGCCTGCAAGCCGTGCGCGCCTTCGAGCAGGACCCCGCCTGCATCAATGTCATCGACTTCGACATGGTGCCGAAGGCCGATGGCTCGCTCGGCACCGAGATCGAGCGGGCAATCATCAAATCGGTGAATGTGACACCCTATAATTACATGAAGCACGGCGCGAATATGACGAGCCTTGAGGCCATTTTCGCCAGGACGCCGGCCTCAAACTAACCATACTCAGGTCTAGCCAACGGCAGCAGTCCGGCGTAGCATTTTGTCAAATCATCAGACTCTGGGAGGAGATGCGATGAGCAATGAATTTTTGGGGACCGTCAATCATCTCAACGAGGTGAAGACCCCCGCGCCGGTGATCAAAGGCATGCATCACATGGCCTATCGTTGCCGTGATGCCGCCGAGACCAAGAAGTTCTATGTCGATCTTCTGGGACTTGAACAATCGGCAGCCCTCGCTTTCGACAAGGACCCGTCAGGCGGCGACCGGCCTTACATGCATCTCTTCTTCAAGATGGGTGACGGCAATTTCATCGCTTTCTTTGACGCGCCCGCAACCGCGTCAGACGATGCGTTCAAAATGAAAGATGGTATTGAGGACTATCACTTCGCCTTTGAAGTTGAGACCAAGGCTGAACAGGACGCCTTCATCCAGCGTCTGAAGGAAGCCAAAGTGCCGGTCTTCGGCCCCATCGACCATCACTTCTGCCATTCCGTTTATTTCTTTGATCCCAATGGTCTGGCCTGCGAAATCACCCGCAAGGATGAGAAGCACGATGCGATCCTCGCCGATGAGGCCGCCAAGGCCGAAGCGGTGATGAAGCAATGGTCGGAAAAGACCCGCATCCTGAAAGAAGCGAAACTCTCGATCTTCAAAGCGGCGGACTGATTTTCTCCCGCAGGAAGCGCCTCAGAACCTTGCCAAGCGGATTGCGCGGCAGGGCGTCTGTGAATTCGAGCCGCTCCGGCAGCTTGTAAGCCGCGATATTCTGCGTCTGAAGAAACGCACGTAACTCATTGAAAGTTAAAGTTTCTCCGGCTTTGGGGACAACCACGGCGCAGATGCGCTCACCCATCACATCATCCGGCACACCGATAACCGCGGCTTCAGCGACCTTCGGATGCGCCGCGAGCAACCCGTCGATCTCACCCGGCGAAATGTTCATGCCGCCTCTGATGATGATGTCCTTAGCCCTTTCAACAAAACGATAAAAACGGTCGCCTTCACCTGAAATCTCAAAGACATCGCCGGTGTGAAAGAACCCGTCAGCATCTATCGCGCCGTCTGGTCCGCCGTCACCGGCGCGGAAATAGCCGGCAAAGACGGTGGCACCTTTCAATAGAAGCTCGCCGGGTTTTCCGGCTTCGGTGATCGTTGCGCCGGTTTGCAAATCCACGAGCTTGGTCTCGATCCAGCCTGAAATCCGCGCGGGCCATGTGAGACCTTCAACGCCGAAGCGCGGGAAGAAGTTGGCGCGGTCTTCAGGGTCCGGCACATCGGACGGACCGCTGATGAGACAGGTGCCTTCGTTCGAGCCGAAAATATTGATGACCGAAATGCCGTAGGTCTCCTGCCAAGTCTTCACCATCCAGGGCGACAGAGCCGCTGACCCCGAACCGACGCTGCGCAGTGATTTAAGATTGAGGCTCGCCAGCAGCTTTTCCTCTTTGAGCAGCATGGTGAGGATCGCAGGCGGCGCGACCGTATAGGCGATCTTCTCCTCGACGAGCTGGCGCAGGAAAACCGGCACATCGAACGGGTGATGCAGGATGAGCGAACCGCCGCACATGAACCACGGCATCAATATGCCGCCGATGGCCGCCATATTGATAAGCGGGAAGGGCATGAGGATCCTGTCACCATCGGCAATCGCCGCCGCATCGCCGCAGGCGACACCGGCAACGAGCCAGTGATTGTGACTGCGCGGCACGCCCTTGGGCCGCGCCTCGGTGCCGGACGTCCAGCAGATTGTCGCCGCATCATTGGCGTCTGCCGGATAATGTCCCATATGGTCCGCGACCGCCGCGCCGTCCGCCACCGGCCATGTGGTCTTGTCGGTGACGATGAGATGGGGGCGGGGCGTAAGGCCCGATGCGACCTCTGCCAGCATTGCCGCATGATCATGGCCACGGATTTGGCTCGTGGTGACAATCGCTTTGGCGCGGACAAAACCTAAGACGTCGCCCAGCTCATGTGCCCGCCATTGCACCGGCATGGGCGAGACGATCAGCCCGAGCCGCCAGCAGGCGAGAAACACGACGAGAAGTTCAACGCAATTGGGAAGCTGCACCGCCACAACATCGTCTTTGCTCAAGCCGAGATTGAGGAGCGCGGTGGCGCATTGCGCGACTTCATGGTCAAGCTCTGCATAAGTCAGGCGGCGCGGTGCCTGCCCGTCAATATCGGCGCGGTTCGGCGGATCGGCCACCGCGAGGCGCTGGGGCGAGGCTTCCGCATTGCGCCGGAACACATCGTCAAGCGTGTCCGTGCCCCACCAACCACGGGCGGTGAAGTCTTCGATCTGGGCTTCAGGCGCGAGGATCATGGCCGCGCCCTCGCGACAAGATATTCGGCTTTGAGCCGCGTGATGAGTGCGGCGGCTGTCTCCACACGATCAATCGAGCCGACGCCGTGGCCTGCTGACCAGACGGTCGCCCAGCGTTTCGCACCGCCCTGCGGATCGGTGAAATCAATTTCGGGATTGGATTCCATTGTGGCCAGATCAAAGCCCGCATTGATGATGCTGGGGCGGAGCCAGTTGGCCGCAACGCCGGTGATCGCGCGGGTGAGAATGAGATCATCAACCGTCGCGCCGACAAGCATGGCCCGATAGGCCTCGCTGGCAAGACTTTCGACGCAGGGAATGAACCGCGTGCCCATATAGGCAAGCTCGGCACCCAGCACCTCCGCCGCGCGGATACCCGCGCCATTGGTGATGCCGCCGCCAAGGATGACCGGCCCGTCGAAAAATTCACGCACGGCAGGCACGAAGGAAAAGCCCGTCATCTGCCCCGTGTGCCCGCCCGCACCGGCAGCGACCAGCACCAGCCCGTCAACGCCCGACGCCACGGCCTTGCGTGCGAAGGCGACCGAGTTCACATCGGCAAACACCTTGCCGCCCCATTTATGCACGCGCTCAACAATCGCATGCGGGCTGCCCAAGGCCGTGATGACGAGTTGCGGCTTATATTTCTCAAGGAGCACAATGTCCTCATTGAGCCGCGCATTGGAGCGATGCACGACGAGATTAGCCCCCCATGGCGCATCGGCACCCGTGAGGCTCGTCGTGATCTTGTCGAGCCATTCGTCGAGCACCGCGACGCTGCGCGCATTGGGCGTCGGGAATGTGCCGATGACACCTTCACGACAGGGCGCGATGACGAGATCAGGTCCGCTCACCAAAAACATCGGTGCGGCCACCAAAGGCAGTTTCAGGCGCGCGCGCCACTCGCTCGGTAAACTCAATGGCTCCCCCCACTTTGTCTTACTCGGCAGACTTATTTTTTCTTTTTCGCCCACCAGCTATCAGCACGATAGCCATAGAGCGATGTCTTGTCAGGATATTGAACCTGATCCCATAAGGCGACCCATTGTTCGGGCGCAAAGAACAGGGGCACGACATAATTGCCGCTCAGGAGCACGCGATCGAGCGCCCGCACCGCACTGACAAATTCAGGCCGCGTCCGCGCCGACAATAAGGCTGAAATCATGGCATCAACGGCGGGGTCTTTGACGCCTGCAAAATTATAGGAGCCGGTCTGGTCCGCCGCGTCCGCCCCCCAGCGAAACATCTGTTCATTGCCGGGCGAGAGCGATCCGGCCCATTCAAAGAAGATCATGTCATAGTCATAGGCATCGAGCCTGCCCTGATACTGGCTCGGATCGACATTGCGCACATTGGCGCTGATGCCCGTGCGCTCCAGCATGTTGCGATAGACAAGCGCCAACCGTTCGTCGCCCGGTCGCGCCACGAGGATTTCAAAACGCAGCGCCTCGCCCGTATCACGCGCCACAATACGACCATTGCGCACGACATAACCGGCATCGGCCAGCATCTTCAATGCGGCGGCTCGGTTCACACGGTTTTGCCCCGTCGCATCACCAACCGGCGCATCATAGCCGCGCGCCATGATCTCCGGTGTTACCGCCTTGGGAAAGTGTTTCAGCAAAGCCCGTTCGCGCGCATCCGCAGCAACGCCATGCGAGGACAATTCCGAATTATCGAAATAGCTCTGCGTGCGCCTGTAAGACCCGTGATAGAGCGTCTTGTTCACCCATTGAAAATCAAACAGCGCCGTCAGCGCCACACGCACGCGCTTGTCGGCGAATATTTCGCGCCGCGTGTTGAACACCAGCCCGCGCATGCCCGAAGGCAAGCCGGTGGCAAACGTCACCTTTTTGACGCGTCCGTCTTTCACGGCGGGAAAATCAAACTCTGTTGTCCAACGACCCGGATCGTCCTCCGGCCGCACATCATAGAGACCGGCCTTGAACGCCTCGAAGGACGCATTGCTGTCGCGGTAATAATCAAATTGCAGAGTGGCGAAATTTCCAAGACCGCGATTGACCGGCAGATCGCGACCCCAATAATTGACGTGGCGCTGATAGACAATGCGGTTGCCGGGTTTGAACGATTGCAACAGATAGCGCCCGCTGCCGACGGGGAGGTCATAGCCTGACTGATCGAACTTGCGCTTCTCGTAAATATGCTTCGGCAGGATCGGCATCAGCCCGATGATGAGCGGCAATTCACGGTCCGGCCCGCTGCCATCCGGTTCGGGTCGCAGAATGAATTTGACGCTGCGCGCATCAGGCCGTTCGGTCTTCACGACTTTGGAGAAATAGGATTTGTAATTGGGACGGCCTTTGTCGCGCAGGATATTGAGCGAGAAAATCACATCATCAACCGTGACGGGCTTGCCGTCCGAGAAACGCGCTTCAGGGCGCAACCTGAATGTGACGGAGCTTCGGTCATCCGGCACATCAATGCTCTCGGCAATCAAACCATAAAGGCTGAACGGCTCGTCATAACTGCGCGCCATCAGGCCTTCAAACACATAGTCGCGCAGACCAATGGCGGGTGTCCCGCGCACGATGAACGGATTAAGACTGTCAAACGAACCGACCGCGCCATAGCGGATGGTGCCACCTGAAGGGGCATCCGGATTGGCATAGGAAAAATGCGTGAAGCCGTCGGCATAAGCGGGCTCACCATGCATCGCGATGCCGAGACGCGGCTCCGCCTGCGCATGACCCGCAAAAGCCAAAAAGACGAGGGCGCAAAATGACGCGGCCAGCCCGCCTTGATAGATTTTGCTTCGCCTCATATCCACCCGCATCTGCGTTCCGACCCAAATCATGCCTTAATTTTCGCTATAATGAACGGATTCGGGGCGGCGCAAAGGCACCCATTTGCCGCTATAATGTTCCTGCCCCAACGGTTCCTGAAAGGACTATCAAAGATGTTGTTGCGTCACGCTGCATTGGCCATCGCCACGGCCACCCTCATGCTGACTGGCCTAGCCTCACCCACACTCGCCGCCGATCCCGCTCCGGCACCCGCCTTGCGCCCCGCAGCAGAAACAAAACCCGTCATCAAAAAATTCGAGACCTGGAGCACGCGCTGCGACGAAGACTCGGTCTCCAAAAAACTCACGGCCTGTCATGCCTTTGTCGATGTGCGCGGCGGACCTGAAAAGAAGCAAATGCTCTATTTGGGTTTCGGCTATCTGGAAAAGGACTCAGACAATCTCTTTGCCTTCGCCATCACACCGCTCGGCACAGCACTGCCGCCGGGCATGGGCTTCAATATTGATGACAAAGAAAAATTCAGCGCACCCTTTGCGTTCTGCACACCGCGCGGCTGCCAGACCGAGGTGAAGCTCAATGAAGCTCAAGTCAAAGCATTGAAGAACGGCGCTCAGATCAAAGTACTGTTTGCGCTCGTGGGGCAGGGGCAGGTGGCCGTACCGCTTGAGCTGAAAGGTGTTTCAGCAGCGATCAATTCATTGCCAAAGCCTGCCGCCAAGAAATCTTAAGATCAGTCTTTTGTCGTCGGAAACAATACGCTGCGGAGCCATCCCCATAGCGTGTTGTTTCTGAGCAAATAGCGTGTCAACTGATCCATATTCTTTTCCATCAGGTCCGGATCGCTGAACAGCACTTCGCGTTTGATGAAGTCGCGGGCAGGATCAAGCTCGCGGACAACACGGGCAGGGTTTCCCGCCGCGATGCAGTTTGCCGGAATGTCCTTCGTCACAACAGAACCCGCGCCGATAATCGAATTGTCGCCGATGGTCACGCCTTTACCGACAATAACGCGCACACCGAGCCAGACATTCTCACCGATGATAATAGGCCGATGCTTGTCGAGTTCCCGTGTCCGGTCATAGGTGTCATGCCAGTCTGAATCCGAGACATAGCAACCGCTGGCAAACATCGTATTACTGCCGATGCTGATGCTTTCCGATGCCACGATATGCGTGCCGGGGCTGATGAGCACATGATCGCCGATTGTAATGCGCCCTTCGCGGCCTTCGGTAACCCATGTGCAAAGCCGTGTCAGATTTCCCTGCGCGGCGTGAATATGCGCATGTTTGCCGATGCGGATACCGCCGCCGAAAATTTCAAGATTGCGCGGCGAGCTGACAGAGAGGCCGCCGCCCACTTCGTCGAAGGCGGGCACGATGAACCAATTGACATAGGCCCTCATCGCCGCAATTTGCAGACGACGAATGCTGTAAGGACGCCTCTCGCCCCTCACTTAATGCGCTGACTGGCTGCGGATCGAATAAACGCCGTCGCGCATCGGTCCGAAAAATTCACCGACCTGCGGATGACGCACCGGCTCGCCCGTTTCATCCGCCAGCAGATTTTGCTCGGAGACATAGGCGACATATTCCGTTTCGGCATTTTCGGCGAGCAGATGGTAATAGGGCTGGTCCTTGATCGGACGCACTTCTTCGGGGATCGACTGCCACCATTCGTCGGTGTTGTTGAAAGTCGGATCGACGTCATAAATCACCCCGCGAAAGGGATAGAACCGGTGGCGCACCACCTGTCCGATTTGAAACTTCGCCTGTCGATTGACTTCCATCAGTCTTCACTCGCACCAATAACATCAGCTCTAGGGTAGCAGGTGAGGGGGGCCGACGAAAAGCCTCCCTGCGCCGAATTGGGGATTGATTTTAGGCGTCAAGCCGCTCGGGGCATCAAAGCCTGTAGCTCGCGGCAGCCGATGAGCTTCACACCCTGATTTTCAAGGTGCTGACGTACGGTCCCTGCGGCCAGCATCTCATAATCTGCAACACGCGAGCGCCAATCGGGGCAGATCGCACGCAATTCCGGCGTGTCTGCCGCCGGATGGAAAATCAGATAGGAGATCTGACCGGGTTTCACCTTGCTCACCATGTCGAGCGTACGGTTGACGCGATCATGCTCGCCGTCCTGCAAAGTCAGCATACTGATCCGGTCAAGCATCGGCACATTCTTGCTCTGCAAGGCGCGCGTGTTGTTTGAAAAAACCTCAATCGACTCCGGCGCGTATAATTCCTTGTTCCACCGATCCTCCTCAAGACGGATCGAGAAGGGCGCAAGCCCCGCTTCGAGCGCCGCCTCGACGAACCGCTGATAGAGCCGCCAGTGCATGACCGAGCCCATATGCGTGTCGAGATGGGTCACGTTGATACCAGCTTCCTTAGCCGTGGCGATCTGTAGCTGAATTTCGCGCTTGGCGGCTTCAGGCTTGGCAAACAGCGCGACCGCTTCCGATGTCTTGTGGAAGGCGCGCTCCTCATCCATCAGCCCGCTCGCCATATCGGCAGTCGAGAGCGGACCCCAGCGATAACCGTTCCATTCGCAGGTCAATGTCGCGTGGACACCGAGATCAACGTCAGGGTTTGCGCGCGCCCATTGGGCGGTGGCGCGAAACCACGGGCAGGGCACCATAACCGAACCGCAAGTGACAGAGCGCTTGGCCCAAAGGTCTGAAAATGCGTCCAGCGTCGCGCCGCACATGCCCACATCATCCACATGGATGATCGCGACCTTGTCGCTCGCCTGAAAACCCAACCGCTCAACTGCCGGATTCACACTCATATCGCCTCGCCTGTTCATTTTTGTCGCCGCATTTCCGGCTTTCCCGATTGCGCTGGCTGTCTCCATGCCCAATATGCCATTAACCGTCATTCCTGTGGAACATCAAGTGATCCACAAACAAAAACCGGAGAATTTGATGAGCCGCTCGGTCGCCCCTCTGTTTACGCCGTTTACAATCAACGGTCTCGAATTGCCAAACCGCATTGTCATGGCCCCCATGACCCGCTCACAATCGCCGGGCGGTGTGCCGACCGCCGAAGTCGCGGCCTATTACCGTCGCCGCGCCGAAAACGAAACCGGCCTCATCATCACTGAAGGCACGGTGGTCAATGATCCCGTTTCGACGATGGACCCGAAGGTCCCGAATTTCTACGGGAAGGAAGCCCTCAAAGGCTGGAAGCATGTGGTCGATGAAGTCCATAGCGTCGGCGGCAAGATCATGCCGCAGCTCTGGCATGTCGGCATGGCGCGCAATCCTGAGAAAGCCCCGTTCCCTGAATTGCCGAGCGCCGGTCCCTCCGGTCTTGTGAAGCCCGGCACAAAGGTCAGCGAACCGATGACCAAGGATCACGTCCAGCGCGTGATCGACGCCTTTGGTCGGGCCGCAGCGGACGCGCGCGAAATCGGTTTTGACGGCGTTGAAGTGCATGGTGCCCACGGCTATCTGATTGACCAGTTCTTCTGGGAAGGCATGAACGAACGCTCCGACGAGTTCGGCGGCAATATGCGCGCCCGCACAGAGTTCGGCGTGAAGATCATCGAAGCCATCCGCCGCGAAACAGGCAAAGACTATCCGCTCATCCTGCGTTTCTCGCAGTGGAAGCAGCAGGACTTCACGGTGAAGCTCGCACAGACACCCGAAGACCTCGGCGCCTTCCTGAAGCCGCTCTCCGACGCAGGCGTCGATTGCTTCCACGCCTCGACGCGTCGTTTCTGGGAACCGGAATTTGAAGGCTCGACGCTCAATCTCGCAGGCTGGACGAAGAAGCTCACGGGCAAACCCGTCATCACGGTGGGCAGCGTGTCGCTGTCGGGTGAGTTCATCGGCTCGTTCATGGGCGAAGCATCGGAAGCCACGGGCATTGATGAGCTGATCGAACGCCTCGAAGCAGGCGAGTTCGATCTCGTCGGCGTCGGCCGCGCGCTGCTCGTCGATCCGGAATGGTCACGCAAAATCCACGAAGGCCGCTTCAGCGACCTGATGCCGTTCAAGCATGAGGCACTGGCGACGCTCTCGTAAAACAATCCGGGATCGTAAAAATTCGGGCGTGGATTGCCAATCAATCCACGCCCGTTTTTTCTTAAAACTCGTAAGCCGCCGCCATCTCTGTGTCGCGCGCGGCAACCTTGCGGGCGAGATCGACCATGACCTTCGCCTGTTTCCATGTCGCATCATCCTGCATCTTGCCGTCGATCATGGCGACGCCGGTGCCGTCGGGCATAGCGGCCAGAATCTTCTTGGCAAAAATCACTTCCGCCGGATCGGGACTGAAGACGCGCTTAGCAATGTCCACTTGTCCCGGATGCAGCGACCATGCACCGACGCAACCCATCAGGAACGCGTTGCGAAACTGCTGCTCGCAGGCCTCGCTGTCCTGAATATCACCGAAGGGACCGTAGAAGGGGCGAATGTCATTGGACACGCAGGCATCCACCATCTTGGCAAATGTGTAGTGCCACAGATCCTGCTGCGCATAGGCACGGGGCTGACCGTCCGTGCGCGGATCTTCCAATACGCCGTAGCGCGGATGACCGCCACCGACGCGCGTGGTCTTCATGCGGCGCGAGGCGGCAAGATCGGCAGGCCCGAGGCTCATGCCATGCATACGCGGTGAAGCGGCGGCAATCTCTTCAACATTCTTCACGCCCTGCGCCGTTTCCAGAATGGCATGAATGAGCAGGGGTTTTTTGATCGAATGTTTGGCTTCAAGCTGCGCGAGCAACTGATCGAGATAGTGAATGTCCCACGCGCCTTCGACCTTGGGCAGCATGATGACATCGACCTTGTTGCCGACCTCCGCCACGATCTGCGAAATGTCATCGAGCATCCACGGGCTGTTCAGCGGATTGATGCGCGTCCACAGACCCGTCTGACCGAAATCATGCGCCTTGGCGGTTTCGATGAAACCTTTACGCGCCGCTTCCTTGGCGTCTGCCGGAATAGCGTCTTCGAGATTGCCGAGCAGCACGTCAACCTTGGGGATCATCTCGCCGATCTTGGCGCGGACTTTTTCATTGTGCCCCGGAAAGAAATGCACCATCCGCTCCAGCGCCACCGGCAATTCGCGGTAAGGCGCGGGCGCACCGATGGAGAGTGGCTTATAGAAATTGGTCGGGAGTTTCATGGGGCAATCCGTCAGCTCAGAACAAAGGGAATAGGGCAGTCTAACTCAACTCACGCGCTTGTCGATCAACTCACGCACCGGTCCCGTCACCGAAAGGCAACCAATGCCGATGACCGACGCAATGCCGATAATGAGATAGGCCGTCTGATAGCCGCCCGTTTGCTCATAGGCATAGCCGATCAGCGCCGGACCCGCCGCATTGGCGCAGGTCGTGATCATCTGGGCGAGCGACAGGATGCGCGCATAGGCCTTGAGGCCAAAGGCTTCGGCCATGATGAGCGGCTGCATCATCTGCAAATTGCCGACCGTCGCACCGAACATCACAGACACGATGAGGAGCGCCGTCACGCCCTCGGCCATTGAAAACAGGAAGAACGAAATGGCTTGCAGCACGAAGACGCCAAGCAGATAGCGCTTCGACGACACGCGCGACAGAACCGAGCCGCCGACAAGCCGTCCGGCAATGCTCGCCGCCGCCATGATGGAGACGGCAAGCGCCGCCACATGGTCATCACCCGACCGGCTCGCCACCAGACGAAACTGATGCGCGAGACTGCCCACCTGCGCCATCATCGAGAACACATAGGCCATGGTGAACATAATGAAGAAGCGGCTGCGGATCGCGTCCTGAAAGCTCACGCCGTCCGGTGCCAATGCGCGACCATCTGCGCCGAGCGTGATGGCGTCGCCGTCAGGCGCGAGCCCCATTGAGGCCGGATCGGGCTTCAGGAACGCCCAGGCAATCGGCACCGTGCCGACGACGAGCATCATCGCCATCCAATAGGCCGCATGGCCAAGGCCGATGCCTTGAATGAGTGTCACTGAAATGGGCGTGAAGATAATGCCGCCGAGCGACAGACCGGTGGAGGCATAGGCAATGGCGCGCGAACGGTCACGGTTGAACCAGCGCGCCACAATCGTCGTGCCGGGAATAACGGCGACAGCGGCATTGCCCATGCCGAACAGAATGTAAAATCCGTAGAGCTGCCAGAGCTCCGTGACGTGACCGGCAAAGGCCAGCGCAATGGCCGAACAAAACGCACCGAACGTCATAATGATGCGCGGATCATAGCGGTCCATCGCCCAACCGACCGCGAGACCGAAAACGCCGCCCGCCAGGAAGAACGATGACGTCGCAGTCGAAACCGCCGTCACCGAAAATCCGTTCTCGGCCACAAAGGCTTTGAGCACAATCGACAGGTTGTAGAAAATCAGGCCGCAAGACACGGTTTGAATGACAAAGACCGTGGCGACGATATACCAGCCATAGAACAATTTTGGCTTCGGGCCTTTTTGAGGCCCAGCACCACCCGTGGCGCTTTCCGCGCTCATCTCACTTAAGCTCCGGTTCAATACGTTTGAGGCTTACTTACGCCTTTTCCGTCGGGGAACAAGGATAAAAATGATTTACCAGCCTAGCTGGTCAGCGCCTTGAGTTCGGCGGTCATGGCCTCACGGAAAGCTGCCGTTTCAGCCACGCGATGTTCACCCCGCATATAGGCTTTGGCATTCTCAAAATAGAAGGCCGCGTTCATCGCATTGGCGACACCATTGTCACGCGTCTTGATGACTTTGGCAGGTGCGCCCGCGACGATGGAGTTGGGCGGAATGACCGTGTTTTCCGTGACGATGGAATGACCGGCCACAATAGAGTTCGCACCGATCACCACACCGTCCATCAGTGTCGAGTTGATGCCGATGAGGCAATTGTCGCCGACGGTCGCGCCGTGGATTGTGCAGTGATGCGTGATCGAGCAATTCTCGCCAATCACCGTCGGCGTCGCATTGCCGACATGGATCATCACGAAATCCTGAATGTTGGTTTTCTTGCCGATGCGCACCTCATGCATCTCGCTGCGGATCACCACATAGGGCCAGAGCGACGCCCCTTCCGCGACATGCACCTTGCCATAGATAAGTGCGGTGTCATGGATCATCGCCGGATTGTCGAGTGTGACCTGAGGCCCAAATTTATTCGTCATTTAAATCGTCCGTCCTGAAGGGCGCGCACCGGACCTGCGGCCCAGATGCAAAAGAAGGCAAGCGCGGAAGCAAGCGCCATCGACAAAAACGCCGTGCGATAGCCGCCTGTCTCCGCATACAGAAACCCCATGATGACCGGCCCGCCCGCAACACCCAGCACATTGCACAACTGATTGAGCGACAGAATGCGGCTGTAATGTTTGAGCCCGAAGGCCTCCGCCGTCATCAAAGGTGCCATCATCAAAAGATTACCAACGGTTAAGCCGAAAAACACAGAAACCGCAAACAAAGCAGGCGCACTCTCCGCGTAAGCGTAAAGCACCAGCACAATGGCTTGCGCAATTACAAGCCCGACGACAAATCCGCGTGATGAAATATGGGCAAGTGCATAGCCGCCGATGAGACGACCCACCACGCTCGCGCCAGCCATGAAGGAGAGGGCCAGCGCCGCGGTGTCGTCACTGCCGGTACGGCTCGCGACGAGACTAAACAAATGAGCGATGGTGCCGACCTGCGCCATCATCGCAAAAACAAATGTCACCGTCATCAGAATGAAAAACTTGCTGCGGACCGCCACGGCATAGTCGATCCCGTCCGCCGCCACCGGTGCGCCTGAAGCATCGCGCTTAATCGGATCGCCGTCGGGACCAATGCCATAAGCAAGCGGCGAGGGACGGATCACCAGCCATGTGATCGGAATGATGCCGAGCGTGATGATAATCGCAAGCCACGGCGCTGCGCCATCAAGGCCCAATGCAGCGATCATCCGGGCTGACAGCGGCGTCAGCAAAATGCCGCCAAGCGACAATCCCGTGGAACCAATCGACAAAGCCTGCGAACGCTGCCGCTGAAACCAGCGCGCCAGCAGCGTCGTGCAGGGCAGCAACGCGCAGGCGCAATAGCCGACCCCGAATACCGCATAGAAAAGATAAAGCTGCCACAGTGCATGCACATGCGCCGCACCAAACATCGTGCCGCCACAGAGCAACGCACCGCCCGTCATCACCCAACGCACGTCATAGCGTTCGATCAATGCGCCGACAACGAGACCCGCCAATCCGCTGGCAATGAAAAAACAAGCCGTTGCAGTGGACGCCGCCTCAACCGAAAAGCCGCCATGGCTGACAAAGGCTTTAAGGAAGACGGAGAGATTATAAAAACCGAGTCCCGATCCGACGGACAGGACAACGAGAATGGCAGCAACAACGAACCAACCGTAAAACCAGCCAAAAAGAAATCCCGGCTGTTCCCCCCCGTGCTGCGCTTCATCTCCCGTCATTGAATCACTTTCTTATATTTTGACAGGCAGTTTCAGGGCGGGCGCGCGCCGACACAAGAGCCAAAAGGCCTGACCTAAGGGAACACCTGTTCAAACCTGTCGCTGGCCCTCCCGCGCACAATCCGCTATGGATTCCGTTACCGGCATAGAAACGGACAACAGGGAGCTAAACATGAAATTTTACAATTCAATCGGACCGAACCCACGCATCGTCAAAATGTTCATGGCCGAAAAGGGCATCACAGTGCCTTTCGTCGAAGTGGACCTGATGGCCGGTGAAAACCGCAAAGAACCTTACCTGTCGAAAAATCCAGGCGGTCAGCTTCCCGCATTGGAACTCGACAACGGCTCTGTGTTGGCCGAAGTCACAGCGATTTGCGAATATCTCGAAGAGAAAAATCCGGCCACGCCGCTCATCGGCACAACACCGGAAGAACGCGCCGAAACCCGCATGTGGACACGTCGCGTTGATCTGGGTGTCGCCGAACCGCTGGCCAACGGCTTTCGTTTTGCCGAAGGCTATCCCATGTTCAAAGACCGCATGCTGACGCGTCCCGAAGCCGCCGAGGGTTTGAAGGCGATGGCCCAGGACAAATTGAAATGGGTCGACAAGCAACTCGCAGGCAAAGACTTCCTCGCAGGCAAGCGCATGACGCTCGCTGACATTCTTTTGTTCGTCGTGCTCGATTTCGGTGCCGTTGTCGGCCAGCCGATTGATCCGGCCAACAAGAATGTTGTCGCCTGGTTTGAACGCATGAAGGCACGTCCGAGCGCGGCCGCCTCTGCGTAAGAAATCGTAGCTACGCTGTTATAAAAAATAAATTCAGGGCGGTTCCTCATGATTTCCGGAGCCGCCCTTTTTATTGCCTAAAATTCATGTTTCGTTTTGAAAAAGACCTATCAATCGCTGTAGAGTAAGCTAAACTAGTAAAACAAAATTACGACTTGGGAGGGTGGTGATATGCTGTACGGACTACGTGTCGCTCTGGCCGCACTCTTTGTGTGGGCGATGACATTGCCGCTCACCATCGCCCCCTCATTCGCACTCGGCACCGTCGAAGACTATCTCGCATGCCCTATGTCGGATCAGATCAAAGACAAGCCCGCTGCCATTGCATGGTGGAACCGCCGCTCGGAAACACAGCAGCGCGTCGTTCTCGCTTTGCCGTGTACGGAGCGTTTTGTTCCGATTGTCTGCATCTTTCTCTACGATCCGGATCTCAATAAATGCACCAATGACGGTTTGGCCGAGTATCACGCCAACAAATCTTGTCAGGACAAAGGGCTCGATCTCTTGTCGCAAGAAATGGCTGACTGCAAACAGAAGTTCAAAAAGACCTATAAGCCGCCTTTCTCCAAAGTCACAAGCTGACATCGAAAACAAAGAACAGCAGGCGACGGAAACCGGAAGGCAATCTCGTTTAATAACCGGAATACAAGAAATCCGGGGTACTGATTTTTTTGGGAGGAGTTCTACCTGATGAAGAGTTTTGTAAAGGCGTTCTATGCAGTTGCATTGATGGTGGTTGCATGGACCGCAGTTCCGACAGCGGCGCATGCCGACAAAGTGCCGGAATGTACCCAGAGCAGCACGCGCAACATCCCGGCCGACCGCATGCAGGAATGGTGGGACAAGCGTAACCCGGAACAGCAGAAATACATCCGCGACCTGCCTTGCGATGAACGCTACATCCCGATGGTCTGCATCTTCCTGTTCGATCCGAACCTGAAAGAATGCACCAACAACGGCGTCGCCGAATTCCGCGCCAGCGCCTCATGTCAGGCCAAAGGTCTCGATCTCCTCTCGCAGGAAATGCTGGACTGCAAGGACAACTTCAAGAAGAGTTTCAAGCTGCCTTTCTCCTGATAAGGACGAGACTCTTGAACAAGACCGAATTGCCTTCCGGCTATGACCCCAATCTTGATCCAAAAAGTTTGGACCCCGATTGGGAATCTCCCGCCGCAGTCACCTTAGGCAAAACAGTCCTCGAAACGGATGCGAAGCGCGGATATATCCGCGCTTCGTTCGTTGCGGGGGATAATTTTATGAACAGGGGAGGGCGCATCTTCGGCGGCTTCCTCTCCGCCATGCTTGACGGGCTTTGCGGCCATGCCGTGCGCCTGACGCATGAAGCGCCGGGCACACCGCAGGTCACGCTCGAACTTAAGACCAGCTTCGTCGGCCGCGCCGACAAGGGCACCCTGATCGGCGAAGGCTTCGTCCGCCATCGTGGCCGCTCGATTGCGTTCGCCGAAGCGGAACTGCGCAACGAAGCGGGCGAGTTGGTCGCCAAAGGCAGCGCGACATTCAAGATCGGCAAGTGACCTAACTGCGGTTCTTTAACCACCTGCTCGGTGCCACGCCGTGCCATCGCTCAAAGGCGTGGTTGAAAGCGCTCTGCTCCGCATAGCCAAGAAAGAAAGCAATGTTGACGAGCGGCAGATTGCCCTCGTTGAGCAAACGTTCGGCCATCAGCCTGCGCTGATCATCGAGCAATTCCGAAAAGCTGAAACCCACTTCCTGCAAGCGCCGTTGCAACGTGCGCGGGTGAATGTGCAAATGCTCGGCAACGATTTCGAGCTTGCCCTGCGCCGCCGGAATAAGTGTCTCCAAAAGCACGCGCGTCGCCGCCACAAGATTGTCATCGATCTGCGGCAGGCGGTCCTGCAGGTATCGCTCCATGAATTGATGGATCATCGTATCGTGATGCGGCACCGCCATGTCGAGATAGCGGCTGTCAATCACCGCACCGTCCGCTTTCTGCTCAAACAATACCGGCACGCCATAAACGTCTTCATATTCACTCAACGGACGCAGCGCCGCGTGCCGAAATAAAATCCGCTCCAGGCGCACGTCCTCACCACCCATGATATGCTTGATCATGCGCTGCGTTGAGCACATGGTTCCCTCAACCCATTGGTTCGCACCTTCGCGCAACTTGTCCGGCATATGATAGGTGAGGGTGCTAAAGACCGGTCCGGGCTCCATCACAGAGCGATAACCCGTATTGTGAATGTAAAAGTAGCGCCGAAAATCTTCGACCGCCTCTCGCAAACGGCTCGCATGCCGCGCGTAGAGAATCAGCGGCCCCAGATAAGACAGATCCCGGCTCGTCGCATGCCTGACGCCAAAGGCCGGGTATTTGAGCATCCGGCTTGCCAGCTCATAAGCCCGCAAACAGGCACCGAACGAAATCCAGCTTTGCGGGTCGGTCAGCGCATGAACAGGAATGCCCGCCGAGTTGAAAATGTGGAGCGTATCGCCACCGAGGTTTTTGACGCATTCGCTAAAGCCCGACAGAGCACTGGCGCGGACCAAACCTTCCATAGCTCAAAACCTCAAGCCTTTGCGGCAGTTAGCTGCGATGCTTCAATGCCCCGCGACCGGGTTCCCCTTCGAAGTTCCCCATATTGGCACACAAAATCAATATTTTGGCATAAAATATCAATCCCACACGGCGAGTTATAGCTAACATTTATGTGTATAAATGGGACAACTTGCCTGACCTAAAGAGAAATCCGGCCTTGCCTGACGATCTGAGCGCCGGACATTCGAAGTGGGAAACCAAATGTGTTTTTTGGGAGATGACGGCACGTGAAATCGTTTGAGACATCAACCGAAACAAGCCCAGCCAAACCCTGCTCAATTTTGCGTTGCAGTGGTCGCCCGACTTCGGCGACACGTAAATGATTTTACCGGCTCTCAATCAGGCCGGTATTTCTGTTTGTCTGAATATGATGAGTAGATGAAAAGATAAGTTCGACGAGGCAACCTTTTTGGGGGCTGACGTCGCGCGGGACGCAAAGCTTGGGGGAGTGATGCGTCCCGCCCTTTTTCTCGTCAGTCAAAGATCAACGTTTTGCAGCGTCTTTCATCCCGCCAATGGCACTCTGAATTTTGCCTTTGGCCTTATCGGCTTTACCGTCAATTTCCAGCTTCGGATCACCGGCAACTTTGCCGACCGCTTCCTTGATCGAACCCTTTATCTGATTTCCGGCACCGGCAATACGGTCTTTGTCTACCATTGGTTTCAACCTTTACACGTACTCTTGCGCATCATTGCGCTGCTTCAACGACAAATGAATTTTTGAGGCAAAATGGAAAAGTCAGAGCCTACCGGTCAACAGCAGAACAATGACGATGATCAGCACAATGCCGAGTGTGCCGCTGGGAAAATAGCCCCAGTTCTGACTATGCGGCCAGCTTGGAAATGCGCCGATCAGAACCAAAATCAAAACAATCAGTAAAATAGTGCCGAGTGACATCGTGGCCTCCAAAAAGATTTGAAGACCACATTAGTTACCAAACGAACCACCTTAATAGGGTCGGAAACTACTCATTCCGAACCTCCCTTATGCGCCCCGGCTGCAAGCACAAGCCGCGCCAAAGCTGGGAGGGACTTCGATTCCGTTTTCTTCATAATCGCGGCACGATGATTTTCAACCGTACGCTGACTAATACCGAGATCAACGGCAATATTTTTGCTCGGATGCCCGGCAAGAACCATATCCATGATCTCCCGCTGACGTGCGGTGAGGCCCGCCAGATGATCCGCGGCCGTTTTCTGCCAAGTATAGCGCTTGCTTGAGTCACGCGACAATTCAAGCGCATGTTTGATAGAAACAATCAGATCGTCAAACGAAACCGGCTTTTCGATAAAGTCCGACACACCGGCTTTCATCGCTTGAACAGCCATCGGCACGTCGCTATTACCGGTAATCATGATCGACGGCAACGATTGCTCTAACTCATTTAGTTGCTGGAGCAGCTCAAGCCCGCTCATGCCGGGCAGATAAGCATCAATCAGCAAGCAGCCTTCGCCGCCCGGACGATAGCTATCGAGAAAAGCCTCGCTGGACGCAAAATCTTTGACAACATGGCCTTCCTCTTCAAGCACTCTGCGAATGACAGAGCGGAGATTGGCGTCATCATCCACCACAAACACGATAGGCAGGCCCGAAGGCGCATCGCTCGCTGTGTCACGAACGGGGGCCACCGCAGCAGGTGCTGCGGGCGCGACCTCCGGCAGCATCCGAAGGATCGTCCGCGTCAGTTCATCAAGCTTCACCGGCTTATTGAGCTGAGTGCAGCCATGCAGCGCAATACTGCGCAACGTGCTTGTCGAAATATCGCCGGTCAGAATGATGACGGGAATTTCGCGATGCAGATTGACCCGCAGTTTCGCCGCCACCTCAAGCCCGTTCATGCCATTGGGCAAATTATAATCAGCGAGCAAAAGATCAGGACGAAACGAGCCGCGCGTCACTGTGTCGAGCGCCTTCACACCATCCGCCGCCGCCATCACCTCATGGCCTTCACTCCTGAGCAAAAGCTCTAGCAGCTCGCGTACTTCCGGATCGTCCTCCACCACCAGTATCGCTCCACCACGCGGCTTATCTTCAGCCGCGTACTCATCCGCATCCTTGTTCGAAATATTCTGTTTCTCGATTGCCTGCCGAGTAGGATGCTTCACTTCAATAGTAAAGACAGAGCCGCGCCCTGGCTGTGAACGCACACGCACGCGATGATCAAGCATGATCCCAAGTCGCCGCACAATCGCCAGGCCCAGACCAAGACCACGGCTGCGCTCGCGCGCGACATTGTCCAACTGATGATATTCTTCAAAAATCGCTTCGAGTTCGTTCTTGGGGATACCGACACCGTTGTCGAGAACCTCAATCGTGATCGCTCCTTTGCGACGACGGCAACCGAGAAGTACCTTACCGGTCTTAGTATATTTCAAAGCGTTAGCCAGAAGATTGCGCACCATCTGACCCAACAGATGCGGATCGCTGCATATCGAGACACTGCACGGAACGACGCGCAGTTCTAACCCCTGCGATTGAGCAAAATAGGCGAACTCTTCTCTCAGGCTATTAAGAAGATCGTTGACCGGAAACATCTTCATTTCAGGATGAACAGTCCCCGCCTCGATCTGGTTGAGATCAAGCAAGGTGTTCAGCATGCTCGACATAGCCGATACGGTTTGATTGAGGCGTCCAACGAGCTTCAGCGGGCCTTCGCCCACAACACTCTTGGCCAGCAAACCCTGCAGCAGGGCGAGCGTCTGCAACGGCTGGCGCAGATCATGGCTGGCCGCCGCCAGGAAGCGCGACTTGGCAATCGTCGCCAGATCAGCCTGTTGTTTGGCATCTTCCAGCGCTTTCGAAATGTGCTTGCGGTCCGTGATGTCGGTAAAAGTGATAACGACGCCTTCAACAGCACCATCATGCGCGCGATAGGGTGATATACGCCGGATGAACCATGTGTCACCCGCCGCCTGGACCTCGCACTCGACTGACAAATGATGTTTAAGAACTTCACGAGCATCAATCAGAATTGTGCGGTCCACCGTTAGCGAATTGAGATCGGCGAGAGGCCTGCCGACATCGCTTGGAATAACATTAAACAGCAACTTGGTTGCCGGTGTAAAAAAGCGAATATTGAGGTGATCGTCAAGAAAGAGGGTGGCGACGTCCGTACTATAAAGCACATTCTGCAAATCATTCGACGTCGTCCGCTGCCGCTCCAGCGTTTCCTGCAACTGACTGTTCAGCGCTGTAAGTTCCTCATTAAGAGATTGCAGCTCCTCCTGCGAGGTCAGCAACTCCTCATTTGTTGATTGATATTCTTCGTTGACTGACAAGGCCTCTTCATTAATGGCCTTCTGATCCTCGCTCGATAATTCAAGATCGCGAATAGCGCTGCGCAACTCGATGTTGACAGCTTCGACTTCTTTCTCAAGTTCTTGAACGCGCGTCACATCTTGCGGAGATGTGGCAGCCACCGCCATTTGCGTATGCTTTGGCTCGTCCACAAAACAGATCAGCAACAATTCTTCGCTGTCGCTGACAACCGGCTGAATGTCGATGCGGAAGCGCACTTCATCGCCCTTATTGTCCACACGCCCGCCCGCAACCACAACTCGACTCTTTTCGCGGATAGCTTGCTGAATAGCAGGGCGTATTTTGCTCGTGATGCTTTGCCTGGTCATGGCGAAGAGATCGTGCGTGGGCTGGCCCGGCGCCACTTGCAGATAGCGATCAATCGGACCGATCGAATGAAGGATTTCGTGCTTGTCGTTGATAAGCAACGCCGCCGGTGCGTAAGTCTCCATCACCACACGACGGCACAAATCCGCCAGCGTCGCCTGACGCGACGGCACCTGACCAAGCCCCGGACGGGCAGGCACACGCAAACCTTCGCTCAGACCTGTAAAACCGAAATCGCCCAACCGACTTAGGCCGATATGTCTGTAAAGGCGTTCAGCCTTGGAAATAATTTCAAACCTTCCGTCAATGTCATTGATCGTTTCTGATCCGCCCAGCAAAAGCACACCACTTTTGCGCAAAGCAAAATGAAAAACCGAAACAGCCTTGGCCTGAGCTTCCGGACGCAGATAAATCAGAAGATTCCGGCACGAAATAAAATCCAGCCGCGAGAAGGGTGGATCGACGAGCACATCATGCACAGTGAACACAACGGCCGCGCGCAACTCCGCCGAGACACGGTAGCCATGTTCGTCCTTGGAGAAAAACCGGGCAAGACGCGCCGGCGTCACATCACTTTCAATCGATTCCGGGTATAGCCCCTCGCGCGCGGTCGCAATCGCATCAGGGTCAACATCAGAGGCAAAAACCTGCAACTTAACGTTATGATCCGCGACGGTGATCTGCTCACGCAAAATCATAACAATGGAATAGGCTTCCTCGCCTGTGCTGCAGCCTGCGATCCAAACGCGGATCGGCTGATCGGATACCTGATTGCGGATAAGATCAGGAATTACCTTGTCGGCAAGATAGTCAAAAACATGAGTGTCACGGAAAAAATTGGTGACATTGATAAGTAGGTCCTGAGCAAGCAACCCGGTTTCATTGGCATCGGTGCGCAGCATTTCGAGATAGGTGCCCATATCGGACACTTTGAGCGCTCTCATACCCATGCGCCGCTCGATCCGCCGCTTCAGCGTGCCACGCTTATACAACCGGAAGTCATGTGCCGTTGTTTTGTGCAACAGATCAATAATATCAGGCAGACAATCCGACACCTTATCGGGCGCTGTACCGGGATTTTCGCTTAAAGAAGTAAGTTTGATTTGCGCATGTTCCACCAGCGCGTCAGCAATTTCATCGACAGGAAGTACAAGATCAACAAGCCCGGTGATGATCGCATTGCGCGGCATACCGTCATAAGTCGCGTCGTCAGGGTCCTGCACAATAACAAAGCCGCATTTTTCCTTCACGGCTTTTAAACCGGCTGAACCATCCGTCCCTGTACCAGACAGGACCACACAGACAGATCGTGAACCACAATCTTCTGCCATCGACTGCAGCAGAAAATCAAACGGCATTCGCGCGCCGTGCCGTGCTTGCGGTTTGGAAAGTTTGAGCCGCCCGTCTTCGATCGCGAGAAAGTGCCCCGGCGGAATGACATAAAAATTATCTGGCTCAATCAGCATACCGTCAGTGGCTTGCTGCACTTTGATCAAAGTATGCCCGGCCAGCAGATCCACCATCATGCTCTCATGTGTGGGATCGAGATGCTGGATCAGGATAAAAGCCATGCCGCTTTCAGCAGGGAGAGAACGCGCCAGTTTCCGGCAGGCATCAAGTCCGCCTGCGGACGCGCCAATGCCGACAACCAGGAAATTTTCCGCGCCGGTCGGAGGACCGCGAGCAGGGATAGACCGCTTACCCGTTCGCGCACGAGTCGGAACGACCTTCTGTGGACGGCTCTTATTCATCAAATTTTCAGCTCAAATCGCCGCTCCCCAATGGGCGGCTTGAAATAACGATACCACGATTTAGCCCAAAACAACCCCAAACCGTGGCGATTTGGCCATAAAGCAGAATGAGTAGTTTCCGACTCTGCCGTGAAAGGGCGCCTGCACTTACGGTGAGTCCAGTGAGGCTGGCACATGCCATGCCCTAAGACTTTCCGACAGGGAATAAAGCTATGACAAGTATCAGAGGAATTCTGCTAGCGATGTCGCTCGCCTTGGCGACCATGGCTACCGTCATGGTGACAATTGGTGTTCAGAGTCAGGCACGCGCCGCAACCGCCGACGATCTCAACGCCGACGCCACGCAGGCGCTCAACAAGCTTTATAAGGCCAATCCGACAGCCAAAGCCATTTCTGAAAAAGCCGTCGCCGTTCTCGTCTTCCCGTCCATCGTGAAGGCCGGTCTGATCTTCGGCGGTGCCTATGGTGAAGGTGTGCTGAAAGACGGCGCAAAATTCGACAGCTACTACAATTCGCTCACAGGCTCATGGGGTCTTCAGGCCGGTGCCCAGTCTTATGGCTATGCCGTATTTCTGATGAACCGCAAAGCCGTTGACTACATCCATGAATCAAAGGGCTTTGAAATCGGCGTCGGCCCGACAGTTGTGGTAGTTGACGAAGGTATCGCCAAGAACCTTTCGACATCAACGCTGAAAGATGATGCCTATGCCTTCATCTTCGATCAATCCGGCCTGATGGCTGGTATCAGCATCGAAGGCACGAAGATCACCCAGATCAAACGCTAAATCTTATTCCCCCTGTAAGAGTGCGTAACCGGAACTTTGCCTCGTCCGCCAGAATGGACGGACGGGGCATTTTTTTCCGAATAATTCTTCAACGGAGACCAACATGAATCGATTGGCAATGAGTGGCATAGCACTTGTCCTTCTGGGCGTCCTCGGGCTGGCGATCCCGCAATTCACCACGCAGAAGACAGAGGAAGTCGCCCGTATCGGCGATCTTAAAATTCAGACGACCAACAGTGAAACGCACAGCATTTCGCCGTTCCTCAGCGGCGGTGCCATCGTCATAGGCCTGATGATTGCCGGTGCCGCGCTCCTCAAGCGCACCTGACAGAAGCCTCTCATCATGCAAACAACACGCAACACACTCAACGAGACGATCCGGACACAATCCGTTGAACTCCTGAATAAGCATCTTGCCGCCGCCATTGATCTTCACGCACAGCTCAAGCAAGCGCATTGGAATGTGCGCGGCATGGGCTTCATCGCCATTCACGAGCTGTTCGATAAAGTATCGGTCGAAGTCGAGAATTATTCCGATCTCATCGCTGAACGCGCCGGTGGCCTTGGCGGCACAGCCAACGGCACCATTCAGGTCGCCGTCAAACACTCGTTTCTCATTCCCTATCCGCTCGGCATCGCCGACGAGTTGAAGCACATCTTCGCTGTTGCTGGCGCGCTCGCGGCCTTCGGCCAGTCAGCGCGGGAAGCCATCGACCTTGCGACAAAATTTGGAGATGTCGATACCGCTGATCTCTTCACTGAAGTCTCACGCGGCATTGATCACCAACTTTGGTTTGTTGAGTCGCACGTTACCCCCAAATAACGAAGTCCTCTTCTCCGGCAAGTCCGGTACCAGGAAAGCCCCCAATGAAATATATTATCGCGCTAGCGACCACATTTTGTCTCGTCGGTGGTTTTGGTATGGCCGCCGAATACAACGGCGAAAGACGATCCCCCTCCGCAAACGGAAATCAATGGGGTCAGGACTCACGCCATGATCGCTATGACAATACCAACCGCCCGGACAGCCGCCGGTCTGACAACCGTCAGCGCGAAGGGTACAATTCACGCGGTCAAAAAGTCGGGATTTATATCGGTGCAGATACGTACGGCATCTTTCTCGATGCCAAATCGCGCAACCAGTTTCGCGGCAAACAAGACAAAATGCGCCGTGATGCGCGCGAGGATCGTTTCGGTGACTGGTACGCCGATCCGAACCGCTATCATCGTTTCAAACGTTCAGCCTGGCATAAGCGGGATTGCTTTCCGGTGAGCCGCCATGCCTACGATCAACGGGGACGTCGCGTCACAGTCGGCGCGACCATGTGCTACACGCGCGACGGACGGACCTACATTGCTGAAGGAAGCCGCCGTATATATCGCTGAGAAGCCTCCCCTTGAGACGCCGCCGCCCCTCAAAAGGCGGCGGCGTTTTTCAATTTACCCAAAAATATGACGTGTTCTGAGTATATTCCGATTCTGGCAGAGACTCTGAAATGGTCATCTTATCATCTATCGGCTTTTGATGATCCGAGACAGACTGGGGGCAGCACATGCCAAAATATTCAGCAGCAAACACCCGACAAATCTCCGCAATGACAGGTGACTGGAACCTTTATCAGGCCGTCTTCATCGGTGGCTTCGTCGGCGCCGCCTATATCTTCGTCATGTTCAGCCTTTCCCATATCATCAGTATCAGAAGCATGAGCTTCGCGGTCCCCCTCATGCTCATCGCCGCCACATCCGGCGCGACCGTCGCACTCGGTATCGCAACCTTACTCAATTTCGTCAAACGCACAGAGCGCAAGCGGGTGGTGGCACTGGACGATCTCACCCACTCCGCGCTCTTGCGTCTTGCCTGAAACATCAATCAGTAGAATTCAAAGCGTGCTTTCACCTGCAGCAAGGGACAAGAAAATGCGAAGTATCGTAAAAGCGATAGTCATTACACTTAGCCTGTCGGGCGCCGCCGTTCTCGCCACCAGTGCCGCCGATGCAGGAAACCGCAACGGAGCAGCCATCTCTCTGAATTTCGGCAATGTGGCCTTCGCCTATAGTGATGGCTATTGGGACAACAATCGCCGTTGGCATAGGTGGAGCAACGCCAACGAACAGCGCCGCTACCAGAAACAATACCACAAACGCTATAACAATCATCGTCATGACCGTGACGATGATCGTGGCTGGCGCCGCAGATAGCCCTGCCGGCGCCAACCATGAGGCCCGGCGCTCCCCCAGCGCCGGGCCCACCACTTGACTGATCAGACGCATCGAGGCTCACCGTGGAAACCCATATCCTCTTCACCCGCCCCGAAACACGCGACACGATTGCGCGCATGTTTGTACCGCCCAGCATGAATCCAATGGAACCGATCCGTCGCTTGCGCGCGCTGGGCTATTCCATTGTCGATGTGAACCCACCGCTTCCGACTGACCCCAATAGCTGATACATAACCCGACGGCGTCATCAGGCATCCGTCGGGCATCTATGTCTCTGCAAAAGCAAATCCTCATAACCATCGCGCTCATCGTCCTCGTCCTTCTCGGCTTTGAGATGACGAATATCGACGTCTGGGTGCAAAACCATTTCTACGACGCGGGGGCGGTTGCAAAGGCACCGCTCGACCGTTGGCTCATCAGCAAGAACGACCCCTTCACCGAACATTGGCTCCACGAGTTCCCGCGCGACATCGCCGCTTACACAGCCGTCGCCCTGCTTCTTGCTTTTGCCGCAAGCTTCTTCGCAAAGCCCCTCGCAGCCTATCGCGCCCGCATCCTCTTTCTCGCGCTCGCCATCGCACTCACGGCTTTCTTTGTTGGCGGTGCCAAAAAATATACCAACACCTTTTGCCCCAGCCAGACAACGCTCTATGGCGGCGACATGCCCCATGTCACCGTTCTGGAATCCTATCCGAAAGATTTTGTGCAAACCCGTAAGGGCCGCTGCTACCCCGCCGGGCACGCCACAGCCGGTTTCAGCTTCATGGCCCTCTGGTTTGTATTCCGGAACCGCCGCGCCAAAATCGCGGGCCTCACATTTGGCATCGCCTATGGCTGGGTGCTGGGCACATTCCAGATGCTGCGCGGCGAGCATTTCCTCAGCCACACGGTAGTCTCAATGATCGCATGTTGGCTGGTGATCCTGCTGCTGGCAGGAGCGTTCGACAAAGCCACGAAAGGGAATTGGCGGAGAGGGTGAGATTCGAACTCACGGTGGACTTGCACCCACGCCAGTTTTCAAGACTGGAGCCTTAAACCACTCGGCCACCTCTCCGTTGCGCACATGGCTACATGCTTCCGGCCATTTCCTCAAGTCCGGGAATGCGCGTCAGGCCACTTTTTTGCCCCTGACCCCGCGTCAAAAAGCGCCCTTCAGCGAGGTGCAATCGGCTTCCACGCATGCAGCAGCGCCTTCGTCTCCCGCGACCAGGCCCAATAGTGCCCCTGAAACGGCTGGTCATGCACCCGCGCAATCGGCACGCCCGTCAAATCACAAAGCAACAAAGTCCCGATCGCGCCATGCGCGACAATCGCCACATCGCCATCACCCG
Organism: Parvibaculum sp.; assembly: GCA_030645235.1. Classification (GTDB taxonomy): domain Bacteria; phylum Pseudomonadota; class Alphaproteobacteria; order Parvibaculales; family Parvibaculaceae; genus Parvibaculum. The sequence goes on from JAUSMV010000005.1 coordinate 168,375, forward strand.
CTGACACCACAATCGTCTCGAACACCACCCGCACACGTGCCTGCGCGTCTGAGGCCCGCTCCCATCCACGCACGCTCTCGTCAGGCTTGGCAAAGAAAGCATCTGCCACCTGCTCAAATTCCGCAGGCGGCAGAAAGCCCGTGGCGCTCCGGTCATTCTCATGCAGCGCATGCATCACCGATATATCAAGCCCGCCGCGCGCAGCGCCGAGGATCGCAGCCGCCTCCATCGCCTTGGTCTCGTCACTCGACCAGATATGCTGAACCGATTGCATCACATCCGACGCCGCAAAGTGCTTCATCCGCGCAATGCCCTTATCCGACAAATGCCATTGCGGAACGGGCAGGGCAGGGTCCATCACCACTTCGGGATGCGTGATAAAATAAATGATGCTCAATCTGCCGCCCGCCCGATGTCCTTTGCCGCGCCCATCGCAGGGGCCACAACACGTCCGCTCACTTCATCGCCCGCATTGGCCGCCAGCGGCAGGAAGAAGAACAGCGACGCAAGACTGAGCCCGCCGATAAAGAAATAGGCGGGACTGAAATCAGCCGCAATCAGGTGATCGCGCCCGCTCATCGACATCGTGAAGTGAAGCGCCATCGCACCGATACCGACGCCAAAACTCAGCGACAACTGCTGCAACACGCTCGACAGCGTCGTGGCGCGGCTCATCTGCGGCGTGTTGATTTCGGCATAAACCACCGTGTTGAGCGCCGTGAACTGGAGCGAGCGGAAAAAACCACCGACAAGCAACGTGAGGATAATGACAAAATGCGAGGTCATCGGCGTGAACAACCCGTATGACGCCATGAAGATCGCGCAGATGATCGTGTTGCCGATCAGAGCGGTGCGATAGCCAAGGCGCCGGATGATCGGACCGGCGGTGAACTTCATGGTGATCGCGCCTGCCGCACCGGCAAAGGTGATCATGCCCGACGCAAAAGGCGTGAGGCCAAAACCAAGCTGCAACATCAGCGGCGTGAGGAAGGGAAGGGCACCGAGCCCCATACGGAAAATAAATCCACCCGTCACACTGGCGCGATAGGTCGTCATTTTCAGCAATGACAGATCAATAATCGGGGCCATCGTGCCTTCGGCCAGCACTTTGCGAAAATGCATGAAGTAGAGGCCGAGCAACATAACCCCGCCGCCAAGCAAGCCGATCACAACCGGCGTCGGCAGAATCCCGCGTCCAACATTTTCAAAACCAAACATTGTCGCTGCGACGCCAAGGCTCACAATCACAAAGCCATAAGCGTCAAAAGCCTCGCGCCGTTCCTCTTTGAAATTCTCGATATAGCGCATCGCCAGAAACACGCCGAGAATACCAATCGGAATGTTGATGAGAAAAATCCAGCGCCAGCTTCCATAGGTCGAGATGAACCCGCCAAGCGGTGGCCCCAGCATCGGCCCGATAAGGGCAGGCACCGTGAGCCAGGCCATCGAGTTCACAAGATCGTGCTTGGGGATCGAACGCAGCACAACGAGACGGCCCACCGGCACCATCATCGCGCCGCCCATGCCTTGCAGAATCCGCGCGAAGACAAATTCCGGCAGGTTGTTGACCATCGAGCAACCGATAGAACCGAGCGTGAAAATCACAATCGCCCAGCAAAAAACTGTACGTGCGCCGAAGCGGTCCGCCGCCCAGCCGGAAACAGGAATGAAAATGCCGAGCGACAGCAGATAGGCGGTAATGGCGAGGTTCAGCCGCAGCGGATTTTCACCGAACGATCGCGCAATGGCAGGCAACGAGGTCGAAACGACCGTGCTGTCCAGATTTTCCATGAACAAGGCGCAAGCGATGATGAGAGGGACCAAAATCCGCTTGGGTGTCGCCGCGTCAGCCATGAAGGCGGGTTCCTCACACTTTGAAGCGGTCAACCGAAGGATCAGGCCGCTCCGCCCCGACTTTACGGAAAACTGAGGGAATCCGCGCCGAAAAAGCGATTTTAAGCTTTTAGGCCTCCGCCGGAGCGCCGGCAAGGGCCCGGCAAAGGGGATGAAATGGCAACGCTTGGGTAAAATTGGCGCGCTTTCGTGCAATTCCCTTTTGCCAGCGAGGCAGATGATTGCCAGAATGGCACAAAATAGGGCGCTAAGCCCAAGGAGGGGGACCCATGCTTGGGTTAGTAACAGGGGGAGCGCGTTACCGTGCCGATGGACATTAATCTCACATCGACTTGGATTCCTATGGGCCTGCTCGCAGTGCTCAGTTTCTATATGTATGTCTTGTTCCGCCGCGAACGCCGCGAAGCAATGGCATATGCAGCAGAAGGCGGCGGGGCTGAACACGGGGCAACACACGGGATTGCGACGGGACATGACTCGCATGGCCACGCCACGCCCGCCGCTGATCATGGGCACGGTCATGCCGATCATGGTCACGCGCCGGCGGCACATCATGCACCGGCGGCCCATCACGCACCTGCGCATGACGCGGCGGCCAAAAAGAAAGGCAGCCTCACTTGGCGCACAGCATGGCTCTGGCTGCCCATCGTCGCGGGCTTTGGCGCTCAGGCCTATCACGACTTCGGCGGTCCGGCCTATTATCAGGAAACGATCAAACCGATGATCGAAAAGTCAGCGGGCTAAAGCAACGACAGATCGGGTAGGGGGCCGTTGCGCGCCAGACCCAATATGCCGTCGATCACGCGGGCAGGGTCCAGAACACCGCCATGCGTGAGCAGCATCTGCGCTTTGGCGACCATATCATCATGTGACAGGGGGGCTTCCGGGTCCCCCTTAGCATTTGTGCGGCTCGCCACAAGCTCGCTGCCGTCTTTCAACAGTACACTGACTTTCGCGCCCCATGAAACGGGATAGGCCGAGCGATAGGGCTCTGCCGCGTGAGGGTGAACGCGCAGCGCAAGCTTTGCAGCACGCGCCCGACCCGCCTCGCCAAAGGCTGAAAAATCCACCAATGGCAGCAACAAAGCTGCCGCGACAGTGTGTTGCAGCGAGAATTTCGCCTCATACTCACTCTTAGCGACAGGCCGGTTACACACGTCGAGCGCCGCCTGATAGGTGTCCACTTCAACGCTGAGAATATCGTCTTCGCCACGCGCGCCGAGCTGACGTCGCAATTCTTCCGCCGCATCAATCGCGGGATGCGTATGACGGCATGACGGCCATGGCTTGATCGACGTGATGGTGAGTTGCCATGGCGCATCCGGATTGGCGAGTACCAGATCAGGCTCGGCGTCCGGACAGGCCGCTTTGAAAAAACCCTTCTCGCCCTCGAGAATGTGCGTCGGCCCCGTGAAACCGAAAGCCGCGAGGTCAGCCGCCTTGAGACCCGCTTCCGCCGCATGTCCGGCATGCAGATGCTTCGTCATCGCACCCGTTTCAAGAAACTGCCACAGGCCCGATGATTGCGTGCCCGCATTGCCGAGCGCATGCACGGTTTGCTCATCATCAAGACCCAGCAAATCAGCCGCCGCCATCGCCGAACCATAGGGGCCGCATGTCGCCGTATTGTGCCAGATCTTGTAATGCGCAGGCCCCACACCCATGCCGACGCGCGTCGTCGCTTCGAACCCGTGCAACACCGAGCGGAGCAGGGCGAGCCCGCCCGTCTTTTGCTTATCGGCGAGCGCCCAGGCGGCAGGCACAACGACGCAGCCCGGATGCACAACAGACGCGCGATGCAGATCGTCAGTTTCCAGAATGTGGCAAAGCGCACCCATCAGGAATGCGAGCCGTGACGGCTCCGGCGCCTCGTTCGTTGCCCGCGCCTGCCACCAGTTGAGCAGCACCCGGCCGGGCTCCGAGTTACGTCCGCCGAGGATATTGGCCACCGCATCAAGGGTGAAGAGCGCGGCAGCATCATAATCGGCCTGCGTCACAGGCTTTGAACGGATCAGGCGCACAAGTCCTTCCGTGATCGAAGGCCCGGAATCATGATGAGCGGCTGCCACAGCTTTTTTCATTTTGGTCGTTTCTCTCGTCGCGCTGAACAATCGTTAACACAGCCATGCGACAAAGGATAACCTGCGCATGGCTTGCCGCCCAACTAGCGGCTGACTATAAGGATTTCAATACATTCGCGCGCAATGAGTCGCTCAGGCCGGTTCTTTTTCTCCGGCCACTCCGCACGAAACCAGAGGTGCCCGCATGTCGTTTGAGAATAGCCAGTCTGTCTGGTCGTTGCCGCGCAACGCCATCATTCTGGCCTTGGGCCTCGCGCTGGCCGCATGCAGCTCCGGCGGCAAACCCTCGATCCCGTCAGGGGCGGGCGGCACCTATAAAATCGGCAAGCCCTATCAGATTGCGGGCGTCTGGTATTACCCCAAAGAAGACGAGAAATACGACGCCACCGGCATCGCTTCATGGTACGGCCCGCAATTCCACAACAAGAAAACCGCCAACGGCGAAACCTTCGACATGGAGCAGCTCACCGCCGCCCACCCGACATTGCCGATGCCCGTTCTCGTGCGCGTCACCAATCTCGAAAATGGCCGCTCGGTTGTCGTCCGCCTGAATGATCGCGGCCCCTTCGTCGCCGGTCGCGAGATCGACCTGTCGCGCAAGGCCGCTGAGCTTCTCGGCTATGAGAAAAAAGGCACGGCCCGTGTCCGCGTCCAGTTCGTCGGCCGCGCGCCATTGCCGGGCAGTCCCGGCACCGTCGTGCAGGGCGAGAGCTTCACGTTACCACCCGCAAAAATGGAAGAGAGCGAGCGTCAGGTCATCGCCACCGCCCCAAGCTCCGGCGTCGTCGTCGCCTCAACGCTTGCAGCACCCGTCGGCGCCAAAGCCGCCGCCAGCACCATGTCCGCCGCGCCGCTGCCCACGCCAAGCATGTCGCCCATAGCCGACACACCGCTGATACAAGCTGTGCCCGACGGCACAGTCAATCAGGTGCCCGTCGCCGGTAGCACCAGTATCTATGTGCAGGCAGGCTCCTTCCAGAGCTACGCCAATGCCGAAGCGGTGCGCCAGAAGCTTCTCGCTCAGGGCGTCGGCAATGTGCAGGTCTCGCCCACCACCGTCGACAGCACGCAATTCTACCGCGTCCGCGTCGGTCCTATGAACAATGTCAACGCTGCCGACGCCTCGCTCAAAACGATTCGCAACACCAATGCCGGAGCGCGCATCGTCGTCGAGTAACTGAATTAGTCCGCCCGCTGATTGAAACAAACAGAGAGCCAACCTCATGCTGAGAACTAAATTCCTTCGGTCCGTTGCACTCGCCTGCATGTTGATCGTCGGCCTGGCCGCACGGCCCGCCTTCGCCTTCGACACCACCGCCGAATATGGCGTGCTGGTCGATGCCGAAACAGGCGCAATCCTCTGGGAGAAGGGTGCGGATGTTCCGATGCATCCCGCCAGCATGAGCAAACTGATGACGCTCTACATGCTCTTTGACGCGCTCAAGGCAGGCACCGTCAAGCTTGACAGCCAACTCCCGATTTCAGAACACGCATGGCGCACAGGCGGCGCAGCGTCGGGCTCATCCACCATGTTTGCCGAACTCGGCTCCAGCATCCCCGTTGAAATTCTCATTCAGGGCATCATCGTCCAATCCGGCAATGATGCCTGCATCGCGGTCGCCGAAGCGCTCAGCGGCTCCGAAACCGCTTTTGCCGAAGCCATGACCGTACGCGGCAAAGAGCTTGGCCTGACGAATTCAACTTTCGCCAACTCAACCGGCTGGCCTGATCCCAACCAGATGATGACCTCGCACGATCTCGCAACCCTTGCGCGTCACCTCATCAAAGATCATGCGGAGTATTACCACTACTTCAGCGAAAAAGAATTCACGTGGAACGGCATTGTCCAGCACAACCGCAATCCCGCACTCTTCGTTGACCCTTCCGTTGACGGCCTCAAAACCGGCCACACCGAAGCCTCGGGCTACGGCCTCGTCGCCTCCGCCAAGCGCGGCGACCAGCGCCTGATCCTCGTGCTCAACGGCATGCCCTCCATGAAGGCCCGCTCGGAAGAAAGCGTCCGCATTCTCGATTGGGGTTTCCGCTCGTTCAAATCCTACAAGCTCTTCACCGCCAATGCTGTGGTTGAAAATGCGCCCGTCTGGCAGGGCACCTATGCGCAGGTTCCGCTCGTCGCAAGCCAGGACGTCAGCGTCATCATGACGCCCGCCCAGCGCCAGGCGATGAAGGTCTCGGTGAGATATGACACGCCCATCCCGGCACCTATCGCGGCGGGTCAGCAGGTCGGCACACTCACCATCGAAGTGCCCGAAAAAACCACGCTGCAAATCCCGCTCGTAGCTGGTGGCAATGTCGAACAGCTCGGCATCTTCGGACGCGGCATGGCCGCGCTCCGCCACATGATCTTCGGCTCGTAAGACCAAACGGCGACAATCCGTACCTTTTAGGTCAGGGGATTTTCAATGACCGGACAAAGCGAAGCAAAGTCAATGTTCCTCGCCGTCGAGGGCGTTGACGGCTCCGGCAAAAGCGGAGTGATCGCCCACCTGGCTGATTACCTGGCATCTGCAGGACTGCCAGTTATCACAACACGCGAGCCTGGAGGAACCCCAAGTGGCGAGAAACTTCGCGCCCTTCTCCTGTCGGGCTCCGATGATGCATGGCATCCCATGTCAGAACTGCTGCTGATGACAGCAGCACGCGTGGAGCATGTGCAGAAGATCATTCTTCCCGCACTCAGGACCGGTCAAATAATCATCTCGGATCGCTTTGTCGGTTCCACCATCGCCTATCAGGGCGCCGGGCGCGGTCTATCTGAAAAATTCATTCGCCATTTGCACGCCGAGGCCGTTGGCGACCTCTGGCCCGACCTTACAATCGTACTGGATATCGACGTCACTGTGGGACTATCGCGCAGCCGTCGCCGCCTCACGACCGAAATTCTCGACGAAGGTCGTTTCGAAAGCATCGACACAACCTTTCACGAAAAAATCAGACAATCATTTCTCGCTCAAGCCGCACAGGCGCCGGACAGGCATGTCGTCATCGACGCATCCGGCACGCCCGAAGACGTCCGCAAGTCAGTTATCGCGGCCGTCTCAGCTTTCCTGCCACACCGCAATCAGCCCTGACCGTCGCAATCAGATTGCCACCATCACCTCTCGACGTGAAAAACGAGGCATTATCACTAAAATGATACGCACGTAGCCCATTCTGTCTTGCAGTGAGCTGACGATTACGCTCAAAATAGAAACAGTAGATATGGGCGGGGGCAGCATGAAGATCGTTATATTGGGCGGAGATGGTTTCTGTGGATGGCCGACCGCCCTTCATCTCTCAAATTGCGGACACGACGTCACGATCGTTGACAATCTCTCTCGCCGCAAAATCGATGTTGAACTGGAAACTGAATCGCTCACACCCATTCGGTCGATGAGCGAAAGGTTGCATGCATGGAAGGAAGTTAGCGGCAAGAAGATTACCTTCCACAATTTCACTATCGGCGAAAATTACCATCGCCTCGTGACTCTCATCCAGAATCTCGAACCCGATACGATTGTGCATTTCGCCGAACAGCGTGCTGCACCTTATTCAATGAAATCACCGCGACATAAGCGCTACACAGTTTCAAACAATCTGATGGCGACCCATGACGTGCTGGCTGCCATCGTCGAAAGCGGTGTACCTGTGCATCTGGTGCATTTAGGCACGATGGGCGTCTATGGCTACGGAACGGCGGGAATGGCTATCCCGGAAGGCTATCTGAAAATCAAAGTCGACACGCAAAACGGTCCGAGCGAGCAGGAGATTTTGTATCCAGCCAACCCGGGCAGCATCTACCACATGACTAAAACGCAGGATCAATTATTTTTCTTTTTTTATAACAAGAATGACCGTGTACGGATTACAGATCTCCATCAGGGCATTGTTTGGGGCACGCAGACATCCGAAACAAAACTCGACAGCCGCCTCATCAACCGCTTCGATTATGATGGCGACTACGGAACGGTGCTCAACCGCTTCCTGATGCAATCAGCGGTAGGCTATCCATTGACCGTTCACGGAACAGGTGGCCAGACACGCGCCTTCATCCACATTCAGGACACCGTACGCTGTATTGAACTCGCAATCCAAAACCCACCCAAGATTGACGAACGCGTGAACATCCTCAATCAAATGACGGAAACGCACCGCGTCCGCAATCTAGCGCAAATGATCGCTGAAATGACCTCGGCCAAAGTCGAATTCATTTCCAATCCTCGCAATGAAGCCGACGAAAACGACCTCAATGTAGACAACAACCGTTTCCTGAGCCTCGGCCTAAAGCCGATCACTTTGCAATCCGGTCTGATGGAAGAAGTTACCGACATCGCGAGGACTTATGCAAATCGTTGCGACCTGTCAAAAATTCCCTGCGTGTCCTACTGGAATGACGCCACCCAACAGACTGCAAACATCACCGAGGCGGCGGGCTGACAAATCGCGATGCCATACTTGATATAACTTTATTTTCGCGAGGGTATACGCAGGCAGATGAATGCTATTCGGAAAATTCTGATAACCGGCGGGTGCGGCTTTATCGGCAGCAATTTGATTGCTGGCCTGATGTCTCGATCCGACGCACCGGACATTCGAGTGCTGGACAATGAAAGCCTTGGTAAAAAAGCTCACATTGCCGAATTTGATGTAGATTTTATACGGGGGGACGTACGCGATCTAAACGTCGTCACCGGAGCACTGCGTGGCGTCGACGCCGTCATACATCTCGCCGCAGACACGCGTGTTGTCGAGTCGATCGCTAATCCGGTTCACAATTTCGAAGTCAATGTCGTCGGCACTTTCAACCTGCTCTCGGCCATGCGCGAGACAAATGTTACGCGTATCATCAATGCCTCAACCGGTGGCGCCATCATTGGCGATGCTATTCCGCCGGTGAATGAGGGCATGGTACCCGCACCCCTGTCTCCCTATGGCGCCAGCAAACTTGCAGCAGAGGGTTACTGTTCAACTTTTTCTCACGCCTATGGTTTTCAAGCGACGTCTGTGCGTTTCTCTAATGTTTACGGTCCGCGCTCCTATCACAAGGGCAGCGTTGTCTCGGCTTTTCTCAAAAACATTCTCCGGACAGAAAGTCTTGTTGTGTATGGAGACGGCGAGCAAACACGTGACTATGTATTTGTCGAAGACCTCTGTACCGGCATTACCAAGGCATTGGAAAGTGGCAAGAGCGGTGTATTCCAGCTTGGAACGGGACTCCCAACATCAATCAACGCACTGATCGATAACATGCTGCAAATCACAGGATCAAACTATCCCGTACACGTGAACTATGAACCCTATCGCGACGGTGAGATCAAACAGACATGGTGCGACATCACAAAAGCGCGTCGCGAACTTGGCTATAATCCGCAAACCACCGTCTTGGCCGGTTTGCAAAAGACATGGGAATGGTTTTTGTCACTGAATGGCGAACAAACCAGCAGAGAGAACAATGCCTGAGACAGAACTGAGCGTTGTCATTCCGGTCCTCAACGAAGAGGATATTGTCGAGAAAAATTTGCGGGAACTGGCAAGTCGGCTAAACACTATTGTCGGTGCAGGAAAGTGGAAATTCGTCATTGTTGACAATGGTAGCACCGACCAAACGCCGCAAATCTTGAAACGCGTTCTGACAGAGCTTCCTCCGAGCTTGTCGGTTTTTGTTCCTGAGCCCAATTATGGTGCTGCATTGCGCGCCGGACTTGCTGCGGCAGATACAGATTTTGCCCACCCTTGCGATATTGAACAATGGGACATTCCCTTCATCACTTGGGCATGGAGCATTCGCCATGAACACGACCTTTTCATCGGTTCAAAGCGCTCCGATCCGACAATCAGCAAACAAACGTCACGGCGCCGGTTTCTGAGCTGGGGCCTCAATGCGCTATTGCAGCTTATGTTTGGATACATGGGCACCGACACGCACGGGCCGAAACTTATCTACATGCGCAAACTTCGTCCGGTAATCAACTCGTGCCTGAGTGACCGAGGGCAATTCGACACCGAAATTGTTCTCCGCTCAGTGCGAAAAGGCTACCGACTCGCAGAGGCCCCGATTGCATTTTTGGAAACGCGACCGCCCCGCGTAAGGCTCTTTAAAAAAATTCTATGGAATCTCATTGCCTTCAACCGGCTGCGAACAATCATTGGAGGACTCGGTTATTCCGACAAGATCGAATTTCGCCAATTCAGTCGCTCCGATGTTCTCAAGGCGACTGAGGCATTAGGCGCAGCAACAACGGTTGCGCAATTCGAAGTGCTGGATAAAGAAGTAAAACGATAAAACTGAAAATCAAAAACAATGTCGCGAGGCCCTGAGAGTCGAGAGGCTTATTAAGGTTCAGCCCGACAAAAATACAAAGCGGCACGATCAGAAGACCGGGGACCCAGTCCCGATGCGCGGAATAGTCGACCGAGATGAGAAAGCGAACCAAAACAAACGGAATCATTGCGACCGCAGCATAGATCATCGTCGGTATATCGCATGAGTTGAACCCATACCGGCTGGCACAAACCGTCTCGCGAAAAATGATTGCCACAATGACGCCCGACGCGGCAACGACGCTGGTCAAAAGAAATCCCTTCACCATGACGCTCATCCCAGGCGTTTCCTTCACCCGATTGTCGACCATAAGCGGAAAGGCAAGCTGAATAATCGGCAGCGTAAGCATGAGAATGCCCTTCGGCAAAACAGACGAAGCCGAATAAACACCGAGTTGATAAGGGTCAAGCATCAGATAAGCGACAATGATGTCGGCATGGGCAACGGCTGCAAAAATCGCATAGCCAATCGCGAACGGAACCAACTCGCTCAGATTAGGAGGCAATAAGTCCGGAATTTTTGCTGGCTTTGAAATCAGAGGCTTAAGTCCAAAAAACAGAAAAAACACAACCGGCGCAGCGAAAACAACACCGGCAAGACCGCTCCAAACCGTACCAAATACCCAAAGACCGATAGTGCCGAATACCAACCGGCCACTCATCCAGATCAGCGTGTAAATGCCCAACGTCAAAAATCGGTGTTCGCCCTGCAGAAAAATACGGCCACATTCAGCAAAATAGGACGTCGCAACGATGATGATGACGACCATCGCGAGTTGTGCCGAGAAGAAACCACCTATAACACCCAATATAACGACAGCGGCGAGCCCGACGAAAGTAAACGCACTTAGCCAGCGCAGTGTCGTGCTGAGCACGATAAAATGAGAATGGCGCGCAGCATCCGACCCACTCTCAGCATAAAGAGTTGAGACATAACGACTAAAGAGAAGATTGAAGATAACCGCAGGGGCAAACAGAATATTTATGGCTGTGATTGCGGCATAAAAAATACCGAACTCGTCAGGCTCCAATTTATGCGCAGCCACATAAGTAAAAAGGAGGTTTATCAAAGAAGCGGGGATCGTAAATGCAAGCAATGTAATTGCGCGTCTGACGACTGATTCACTCAGCCCATTTTGCGCGACCGTCTTTAACAGACTTAGCATCCCGTATCCTCGTTAGTACACTCACGCTCCTCGCCGAGGAATGATTTTGCCCGCATCACGTGCATTTTCGATTAGTTTCCTAGTTTGATTTGCGCGCAGCAACAATCAGTGTATCCGCCCAAAAGGAACTTGCCCGACCCGCCAAGCGATTGAGCTGCCAAAAATAAGTATTCGTCCGCAAACGGAATTCACGCTCGAAACCCAGCGGCTTCAGCAGCCAAGACAAAGCACGCCCCAACGCGTCCGGCAGGACAAGATAGATATGCCGCGCCGACATTTGAACATCGTCAAAACCCGCATCTCTGATTGATCGTTCAAGACTCTTCTTGGAAAAAAAGCGCAAATGCCCCGGATGCTGCATCTCCGTAAGCGTCTGCCCCAAAAGACCGAGCAACCGGAACGGCCAAAAAGCAGAATTGGGCGTCGACAAAAGCAGCGTGCCGCCCGGTCTTAAAACACGACCCAGCTCCGACAAAAAACGCTCTGTATCACTGACATGCTCAATCACTTCTGAGGCATAAATATAATCAAAGCTCGCAGCCTGAAAAGGCAGCCCATCAATCACATCACAGACGTGACCTTCAAAACCAGCAGCACGCAGCTTTTCGATCGCGACAGGTGACAAATCTATACCAACAACCGCATGCCCCATATTACGCAACATATGCGCATTGAGTCCCGTCCCGCAGCCGACATCCAGAACTCGCATCACCTTCGAGCGGTCTACCATGTCGCGCATATATTGCTTGCTGCTGCGCTCAATTTCCTGTCTTCGGCCATAAAGCTCGTCAGAAAATTTTTGCTCTCGCGACACGACTTCGATCATAAATTATCCACCCCAGGGAAAATGCATACTCGCTTACCTCGCCACAACCTCAACTCATATCATTGATAGCCTTTTTCATCTTCCAGTTCCGATGAATCTTAAGCAGTTCAGAAGTGAGGTCCGTTGCACAGTAAAACGTCCCCACGGCGCCAACCAGAATATAGGCAAGCAGAACGTCGATATTTGTCTGGCCTGGAAAAATTAATACAGGCGTAAGCGCGAAGCCGATAATCAGCACCGAGATCAATCCGCTGGTCTGCCAGCGGCGGTTTGGCGGTCGCATATCGTTGCTGCCAAGCGCCAATACCCCACCCAACAAAAACAGGATAATCGGCAGGACAGCTGCGGACCACGAGAGCTTTATTTCAGAATATAGCCGATACTGCAGATCAAACTTAGCAACAAACCCCTTGACGATTTCCAGTGGATAGCTCTTTGCTATCTTAAAGACCAGATTGCGCGCCAACCCCTCATATTCTTTCCACGACTTATCGGGTGTGATGTAAATCTTGCCCTGATAGAGCAACGCGATTGAGGGGCTTATGTCATTGCGCCGCCTGAGGTCCGTCATCACTGCCTCATAAGCAAGCTGATCGCTCAGGGATTTGCGCTTGTCTTCCTCAACATATTTTTCGCGCAGAACCTCGCTCACCATAAGCGTCCCCGACAAAACATTGTGCCAGAACAGATGCCCGGTTGAATCCTTCCGATAACGCACATCTTCATTGCTGCTGACCTGCACAATGTTGAGCACAGTTACAATCACCAATATCGCGGCAGGTAGCAGTCTTGAGCCGATGAGTTTCGGAAGTTCGTCCGATCGGCGATACCGCACAAACGCCCCAGCCGCGTAAATCCCTCCAAACGCGACCACCACAACAATCTGCCAAAACAGCGCCATGCGGGACATCAACAAAAAGCACATCAGCGCTGACTGCACAACGATCAGCGCCACGCGCAGATAAGTCACCGGTGCCTGATGGATCGTCACCAAAAGCAAATGCATCATCGGTAACAATGTGAAGATGCCAAACACCCTGCTATTTTGCAGCACGAGCATCTGCGTGCCGCTCGCAAAAACAAATTCCATGACAAAAAGCAGGCCGGCCAAATAGGTCGAAAGCAGAAAAAGGGCACTCGTCCGATCTTTAAATTCAACCACGAATGCGCCGACACTGACGGCCATGAGCAGAAAATAAAAGAAATAGAGCGAGATCGCCTGAACCCCAAAGAGCACGAAACTCAGATAGACATAGTCTGCGTAGCCCCGTTCATTGCCGCGAATAATGTCCGGTGGCAAAGTCTCATCAATCGGGTAGACCATCGCATTGGCAAGGGCCGCATTCACCTGCGAACTGCTGCGCAGCAGCTTTTCCGTACGCGCGCCTTCGAACGGCGGCCCCTTATCGTGACCAAAAACCGCAAAGCCGTCTTCGTTCAATGAATCAATGACGGATTGATAGGCGAGATAATTATGCAGCGGTGGCTCTCGGAGCCGCGAAATTGCCACGGCCAAAGTCTGCCGGACCCTGTAAATCGGATGAAACAGGGTGTCTGCATATCCATGAGCTATCCCATAGCCAAAATCCAGACAGAGCGTACAAAAGATCAGGCCTATCAGACCCAGTTTAGCCGGTCGACTTATCAATGCCCCCACTCCAACTCAGCCCCAAAAACTGCCAATCGACCAAGAAATATCATGTGAATTGCCACAAGCAATGAAAGTAAATTTTCACTCCCATTTTGCACGCACCCCTTTCGCCCCCTTGATACTGACCTGAAGTAATAGCTTTCCACCATCCCAAAAACAGCCGACATCAAGCGACTCCACACGCTGCAAGGTCATTGATGCCAGCGGCAATGAAGACACGGTTACGAGGTAAATATGGCACAGTGTGACATTAAATTTACCATCCTAACCCTTGATCTGATTAGCAAATTCCTGTTTGACCATCCCCCGCACCTTCCGTTATAGAAGGTCCGGAGATGCGACCCCAAGCCTGCGCGGGACGCCGAAATCTTAAGGACCCGCCAAGCATGATGCACCGCCAAGCTGCTCACAATACGACAGAGCGCGCTATCGCCCTTGCCTCCGCTTTTGGTATTTCCCTCAGCCTTCTTCTGTCCTCCACATCTCTCGCCCATGCGAACACGCTCGGCACACTGACAATCCGCACCAACAGCGCCGACAGTTCTGAAGCCGATATCGACGCCATCCTCAGCGGTGCCGCTCAGGGCGACATCTCCGCCAACCGCATCATGGAGGTCAAACCCGGTGAAACGCTCAACGACCTGCTGACCGCGCAGGGGATCAGCGCTAATCAGCGCGCCGCCGCCTTGAAGGCCCTTGGCGAACTTTACGACCTCACACAGATCAAACCCGGCGACAGCATCGAAACCTCGATGAGCGCCTCGCTTGATGGTGCAGGCGACAATCAGCTCGTAGCGCTCCATCTGCGTCCGGCCTACGGCGGCACACTCTCGGTCGTGGCCGGTACTGACGGCGCGTTCCATCGCCTCGGCACAGCCGCCAACCGCGTCAACACCGTCACGTCAGGCATCACCACACGCCACGGCACCATCCAGACAAGCCTCGTGCCCGATCTCCTTGCCGCCAGCGTCCCGCGCGACGTCGCCGAAGATGTCGCCGAAGCCTTCAACCACGACAACGAAACATCATCGGCCAAACTCAAAGGCGCGAGATTCACCGTCGTCTATGAAACCGCCAAAACAGGCAACCGCACCAAACATGTGATGCGCTACGCCGAGCTTGGCGAACGCGGCATTCCGCACCGCGTCTATCGCTACGAAACCAATGACGGCAAGGTCGCCTTCATGGACGAGAACGGTCGCGGCATCATGCCGATGGCGCTCGCCGCACCGATCCACAATGCCCGCATGACCTCGCCCTTCGGCTGGCGCGTGCATCCCGTGCTCAAGGTGCGTAAGTTTCACAACGGCGTCGATTTCGCGGCGCCCCGCGGCACACCGATCTATGCAGCTGAAGACGGCACCATCGACACAATAGGCTGGCGCGGCAACTATGGCCGCTTCCTCAAACTAAAGCACAATGACCGCGTGACCACGACCTATGGTCACATGTCCGGCTTCGCCAAAGGCCTGCGCAAAGGCGACACCGTCAAAAAAGGCCAGGTCATCGCCTATGTCGGCAGTTCGGGTCTCTCCACGGGCAATCACCTCTATTATGAAGTGCTCGTGGACAACAAACACGTGGACCCCGCGCGCTCTGAGGTGATGCTCTCGCTCAACCTCGACGGCAGCTCGCTTGTGCGCTTCCACTCCTACGTCGCCCGCTTGAGCGAAGCACAGTAACAGGCGGGGATAGATTATTTTGATGGATAAGATTATTTTGCTGGATAAATAGGGCGGGGATCATTTTCGCGGGATAAAATCCGAAAAACCAAAACTATCCCCGACCGGGGATAGCGATTTCAGCTCTGCTCTTTTCGACAGCTCGAACCGACACACAATCTCTACATGGAAACACTCGATCTCTTGCAAGAAACCATGACTGTTTCGAGTTGATTTCGAGCTTCATTTTCCCTTATCCCCGCACATGACGTCCGCCTCCGGCTCAGGTAAAACAATCCCATGAGCAAAGACGACGATCAGATTCCCGAAAGCGACCGGCTGGGTGAGTTCCCCCATCCGCGCGAAACCATGAGCCTGCTCGGCCAGCGCGATGCTGAACTCACCATCTTCGATGCTTTCATGTCGGGCCGCATGCATCACGCATGGTTGCTCACCGGCCCCAAGGGCATCGGCAAGGCGACGCTCGCTTACCGCGCCGCACGCTTCGTGCTTCGTCATGGCGCACCGGAAGTGGCGAGTGCCGCCCGCGCCCGCGATCTCGAAACGCCCGCCGATCATCCCGTCGCCCGTCAGCTTGCAGCAGGCAGTCACCCCAACGTGCTCACCTTGCGTCGTCCCTATGACGACAAAACCAAACGCTTCAAGACCGTTCTCACGGTTGATGAAGTCCGCCGCACGGCAAGCTTCTTCGGTATGAGTGCAGGGGCAGGGGGCTGGCGCATCGCCATCATCGACGCCGCCGACGACATGAATGTCAGCGCCGAAAACGCGATCCTCAAAATTCTCGAAGAACCGCCGCCGCAATGCCTGTTTTTCGTCATCGCACATCAGCCGGGACGTCTGCTCCCAACCATCCGCTCACGTTGCCGCACACTACGCATGACACCGCTGCCTGCGTCTGATGTCGCGTCCATCCTCGCCGCCAATGATATCAAAGGCAGCGATGCAACACGCCTCTCCATCGCGCGCCTGTCAGAAGGCAGCGCCGGTCGGGCACTCGCCATTGCCGATGGCGGCGGTCTCGATCTCTATGCTGAGATCGTCGCACTGCTCATGGCACTACCACGTCTCGACATCAAAGCACTCCATAAGCTCGCTGACAAAGTTGCGCGGCGCGGCGCCGATGACGCATGGGCAACCGGCATTGATCTTCTAAGTGACTGGTTACAAAGGCTTGTCCGCATCGGGGCAGGGGCGGCCCATCAGCCCGAATTAGTCAATGGCGAAGCCGCCGCCATGTCGCGGCTCGCCCGTTCCGCTGACCTTGATCGCTGGGTCGAGGTGTGGGAAAAGATCACCCAATCCGTCGCCCGTGCCGAGGCGCTCAATACGGATCGCAAGCTTGTGATCCTCAACATATTCGCGATGTTGGAAAGCGTTGCAGGCGAACGGACACACGCTTAATCGCGATCACTAGTATTCAAGTACATCCCAGGTTCCGGTTCATATGACGTCGAGCAAAAATTTCTACATCACGACAGCCATTTCCTATCCCAATGGCGCGCCCCATATCGGCCATGCCTATGAGCTGATCTCGACAGACGTGATCGCGCGCTTCAAGCGCCTCGATGGTCACAACGTCCATTTCCTCACCGGCGTCGATGACCACGGCATCAAAATGGTCCTGACGGCAAAGGCGCGCGGCATGACCGCCGAAGAGCTTGCCGACGAAATGGCACCAAAATTCAAAGCCATGGCCGAGCGGCTCAATGCGTCAAATGATGATTTCATCCGCACAACCGAAAAGCGCCACGAGAAAGCCTGTCAGGCGATCTGGAAAGCCATTGCTGCCAATGCAAGCACACGCGGTTCCGACATCTATCTCGACAAATACAAAGGCTGGTATTCCGTCCGCGACGAAGCATTCTACGATGAAGACGAACTCACTGCTGACGAGAACGGCGAGAAGCTCGCACCCACAGGTACACCCGTCGAATGGATGGAAGACGAAACCTACTTCTTCCGTCTGTCGGACTACGAAGAGCGTCTGCTCAAACATTACGAAGACAATCCTGATTTTATTCAGCCCGCCTCACGCCGCAATGAAGTCATAGCCTTCGTCAAACGCGGCCTGACAGATCTCTCAATTTCCCGCTCCAAAGAAAAACTCGACTGGGGCATCGACGTACCGGGCGACAACAAGCACGTCATGTACGTCTGGTTCGATGCGCTGACCAATTACATCACCGGGCTCGGCTATCCCGACACTGAAGCAAAACTCTTCAAGCGCTTCTGGCCTGCGGATGCCCATATCATCGGCAAAGACGTTGTGCGCTTCCATGCGATCATCTGGCCCGCCATGCTCATGGCCGCCAAGATCGAACTCCCCAAACGCGTCTTCGGTCACGGTTTTCTCTATAACCGCGGCGAGAAAATGTCGAAGTCACTGGGCAATGTCATTGACCCATTCTCGATCACCGATGCATACGGCGTCGATCCCGTGCGCTATTTCTTCTGTCGCGAAGTGCCTTACGGTGCCGACGGAGCCTATAGCCATGAAGCCATCGTCAACCGCTGCAATGCCGATTTGGCCAATGACATCGGCAATCTCGCACAACGCTCGCTTTCCATGATCGGCAAAAACTGCGACGGCAAAGTTCCGTTCCGTAGCTCCTTCAGCGACGAAGACAACGAGTTGCTCCGCTCCGCCGCCGGCCTGCTCGAAACTGTCCGTGGACAGATGGAAAAATTCGAGATCCACAATTATCTGGCCTCGGTCTTTCAGGTCGTCAGCGACGCCAACCGCTATTTCGCTGGCCAAGAACCCTGGGCTCTGAAAAAGACCGACCCCGAACGCATGGCGACAGTCCTCTACGTGACGATTGAAGTCGTGCGTTACGCCGCAATCCTCTTGCAGCCTGTCGTGCCTGCCTCCGCCGCCAAGCTTCTCGATCTTTTGGGCGTGGACGAGGGCGATCGCAGCTTTGAAGACCTCGACGGCTCGCCGCTGAAACCCGGCACGCCACTCCCCGTACCGACAGGTGTGTTCCCTCGCCTCGTCGATGTGACGGAAGCAACAGCTAAAGAGTAAGTGAGCCTCCCGTGAAACCCGTCCTCGTAGATAGCCATTGTCACCTCGACTTCCCTGACTTCGCGTCCGAAGTCGATCAGGTCGTTGCGCGCGCGGGCGAAGCGGGCATCGGTCTCATGGTGACGATCTCCACCAAGGTCAGCGAGTTCGACCGCATTCTCGCCATCGCCGAACGCTTCCCCAATGTCTATTGCTCGGTCGGCATCCACCCGCATGAAGCCGCAACCGAACCAGACACCGACGCCGCGCGCCTCATCGAACTTGCCAAACACCCCAAGGTCGTCGGCATCGGCGAAACAGGTCTCGACTATTTCTACGAGCACAGCCCGCGCGAACCGCAACAGCGTTGCTTCCGCGCCCACATCACCGCCGCGCGCGAAACAGGTCTGCCACTCATCGTCCATACGCGCGACGCCGACGATGACACGGCTTCGATCCTGTCCGAAGAAATGGGGAAGGGCGCTTTTACCGGCCTCCTCCATTGTTTCACATCGAGCGAGAAGCTCGCGCGTCATGCCCTTGGCCTCGGCTTCTACATTTCGCTCTCCGGCATCCTGACGTTTAAGAGCGCCGCCGAATTACAAGTGACCGCCGCAGGCGTACCGCTCGACCGTCTGCTGGTCGAAACCGATGCGCCATATTTGGCTCCCGTACCCAAACGCGGCAAACGTAATGAGCCGTCTTTTGTCGTCCACACGGCTGCCAAACTCGCCGAGCTTAAGAACGTTTCCGGTGACGAGTTGGCGCTTCAGACATCTGAAAACTTCCTGCGGCTCTTTTCCCGCGTGCCGCGCGAGGCTGTGTTCCGCCCATGAAAATGCGCGTCACCATTCTCGGTTGTGGTTCCTCCGGCGGCGTGCCTCGCATCGGCAACGTCTGGGGTGCCTGCGATCCAAAGGAACCGCGCAACCGTCGCCGCCGTTGCTCGCTTCTCGTTGAGCAATGGGATCAGGACGAAAGCCAAAAGACGACAGTACTCGTCGATACATCACCCGACATGCGCGATCAGTTGCTCGACGCCAACGTCAAATGGATCGACGGCGTGTTGTTCACACATGATCACGCCGACCAGTCCCACGGCATCGACGACCTGCGCATGGTGGCGCTCAATGGTCGCCGTCGCGTCGATGTGTGGATGGATGAACCGACATCCAAAACGCTGACGACGCGATTTGACTATTGTTTTCAACAACTTCCGGGCACCGGCTATCCGGCCATTCTGAACGAGCACCGGATCGGCGCCTTTGGCGAGCCTATAATCGTTTCAGGAGCAGGCGGAGATATCGTGGCCATTCCCTTCGACCAGGATCACGGACCCATCCGTTCCCTCGGTTTCCGTTTTGGTCCTTTGGCCTATTCAAGTGACTTAGTCGGGCTGCCAGCCTCGAGTTTTGAGCTTATCCGCGGTGTAGAGTACTGGATCCTCGATGCGCTGCGTTACGCGCCGCACCCGACACATGCGCATCTCGATCTCGCGCTGGAATGGCTTGATTTTGCTCAGGTTTCGCGCGGAATCCTGACAAATATGCATGTCGATCTCGACTACCGCACATTGATCAACGAGCTGCCGCCGCATATCACGCCGGCTCATGATGGTATGGTGATAAACCTCAATTTAGTTCCATAATATACATTATCGGATAAATTGACGTAAAGTTTTGGGCGCAAACCCCTTCGAGTTCACGCCCAAAAAACATCATGAAATCAATGCACTCACTCAAAGTGCTAAACCAAAGCTCCAGGTCAAAGCGCGGCGTGAACCTGCACTTCGACTTTCCATTCCGGACGCACCAGCGGCGATTGAACGCAAGCGCGCGCGGGCGGATTTTGCTGGTCAACCCAGGCATCCCAGACTTCGTTGAAGGCCACATAGTCGCCGATGTCGGCCAGAAAAATCTGTGCAAACAACAACTTAGACTTATCGCTGCCGGCATCCTTCAACAACGCATCGATCTGCGCGAGCACAACGGTTGCCTGGCCTTTGATATCGGCGGGACCGTCAACGGCCACCTGACCTGCAAGAATAATCCGGTCGCCATGCACGACACCTTCGCTCATACGCTTGCCGGGGCTTAACCGCTTGATCGCCATAAATATATTCCTTTGAAACGCCCTGAGGGGCCCTGAGACGGCGTTTGATAGCAGCCCCCTGCCTGCCCCCGCAACGGACAAATGCGCCCACACACGAGCCTCTCATAGCTACTCGAACCAATCAGCATTTCTTGCAAGAGATTCGAGGTTTCCATGCAGAGATCGTTAGTCAGTTCGTTGAGTGTCCGCGTGTGACGGGGGAAAGCCAATCCCCAGGTGAGGATTAGAATCGGGGATTAAAATTCAGGACGCCGCCGGGGATCAGAATTTAGGATGCCGCAAAAAAATTTATGCCCGCTTTTGCGCCCGTCTGTCCGAAATATACCCGCCGACCCAAAACACAAAAGGCGACCCTTGCGGAGTCGCCTTTCGCACCAATCAGATGATCGGAAAGTCAGCCGGATCAGATGGCTTCCTTGAGGTCTTTCGCGACGCGGAAAGCGACCTTCTTGGAGGCTTTGATTTTGATGGCTTCGCCTGTGGCAGGGTTGCGACCCATGCGGGCAGCGCGCTTGCGAACGGCGAGAATGCCAAGGCCGGTGATGCGAACCTTGTTGCCCTTCTTCAGGTTTTTGACCGTCAGTTCAACAAAGGATTCAAAGAACGCCGCAGCGGCTTTCTTCGACATGTCATGTGACTCAGCCAGCTCGGCGATGATCTTCGAGAGCGGGATGGTCGCTTGCGCCGGAGCCTTTTTAGCAGCGGCAGGAGCTTTTGCAACGGCGGGTGCCTTTGCAGCAGCTTTTGCAGCGGGCTTCTTTGCAGCAGTTTTGGCAGCGGGTTTTGTGGCCATGATTCGTGATTCGTCCTTGGTGAAAGCTGTCACCATCTTTCACAAGTTTGCGCAAAACACCAAGAAATAGCTGCGCCCCAACGCTTTTTTCGATCATGCAAATGCGCTTTATGCACAGATTTCCGCACCAAAGCGCAAAAAAGCCCGTCTTTATTGGACAATTGCGCTCACGCTGCCTAACTTCAGCACCCAGTATAATGTGGATGCGCGACGCAAAATGACCCTCAAGGCAGCGATTCTCCCCGTCACACCGTTCCAGCAAAATTGCACTTTGCTGTGGAACGAAGACACGATGCGCGGTGCTGTGAGCGATCCCGGCGGCGATCTCGACCGCATCATGCAAGCCGTCGAAGAGCTTGGTGTGACGCTCGAAAAAGTGCTGCTGACACACGGACATCTCGATCATGCCTCTGCCGCAGGCGAGCTGGCACGACGTCTCAACATTCCGATTGAAGGCCCGCATCGCGACGATCTGTTTCTGATTTCAGACCTCGCAAAGCAAGGCGCCAAATATGGCTTTCCCGCTTATGAGGGATTTGAGCCGACGCGCTGGCTCGAAGACGGCGACAAGGTTGAAGTCGGCGGCCTCACATTTGATGTGCGCCATTGCCCCGGCCACACGCCCGGCCATGTCATATTTTTCAACAGTGAAGCGCGCCTTGCGATTGTCGGTGACGTGTTGTTTCAGGGCTCCATCGGCCGCACAGATTTACCGCGCGGCGACTATCAATCGCTCGTCACAGCGATCCGTGAAAAGCTCTGGCCGCTCGGCGATGATGTGACATTCGTTCCCGGTCACGGCCCGCTCTCAACCTTTGGAGCGGAACGCCGCAGCAATCCTTTTGTGGCCGACGAAAACTACGCCTGAGAACACACAATTCAGGCTCTCCCCGCTGCGACCCCACGATAAATCACTCAGCACACGGTCCGTTTTGACGGGCCAGTGCTTTTATCTTGCGGCACCTTTGCGGTTCCGCTTAGCTGGCAACAGCCAAAAAATACAAATCTCAGCACCGGAACATTCCTGATGAACTTTACTTTTATCCGCCTTGTTGCTTTGTCCGTTCTTCTCGCGCCGCTGGGGGCCTGCAAAAACGTCGATCCGGCAACACTTCAGGAAGCTGCTATTCCGCAGTTCAAATCCGTCGCGACGGATCAAAACTCAGCACTCATCAAAAGTGGCTCTGTTGAATCAGATGATGGTTTCGGTGTGATTAAAGGCGCGGCCTATCCCATCTCGGTCGACGGACAAAGAATCAACCCCCAAGACTACGCGCGCTACTCCATCTCGATCGAAGTACAATCGGCCGTCCCCGTTGATCCCGCGCGGAACTCCGTCAGGATCACACCCGGCACACACTCGATATTGGTGGGATACAAGAGCCTTAACCGTTATGTCGACGGAGTCGCAGCAGTGGTGCTCGATGCCAAACCCGGTATCACCTATGTCGTCATGGGGCAAGACCGCTACAAGCCAGATCTCCTAAACCCAATGGATATCACACACAATTATCTCTACATCGTGGAAGAAAGAACCAGCAAGGTCGTCACAGATGAAGTGACTGACGTTCCCCGCCGCAACACCAACACCTATTCGGAGCCAAGCGGCACCGGCCTAGCTACAATTCGGGGAAACACGATTAACGGGAGTGATATTAAAAACTGCTATCCGATGGCGATCGACGGCAAATACACCAAATGGTTATCCGGCACCCTCGCCGATCGTCCCGATTACCAACGGGATTTCAAGGTCACTCCCGGTCGCCACGCCCTTGGCATCGGCATCGCCTATGGCCTGAATACAACCGCCGGAGAAAACGTATTCGATTTCCAACCGAACACGACTTATCAGATCGGTTGCGAGACCAGCAAGAAGCGCTATGACTCTGACTCTGTAAATGTCTTTACGGTCTGGATCGAAAATGCCGCAACCAAAGAGATCGTCCTCCCGAAATCTGATCTGCCTTTCAGAAACTTACCCAAATAGCGATCATCGGAATAACCTGCCGGTAACGCCTTGAACCTGCTGCGCGGCGACTATCAATCACTCGTCACGGACAATAGCGAAAAGCTATGTTCGCGTGGCTGGAATGCAATAGAGTTCAAATCCAATGATCAACCTGATCAGGAATTGACCCGCCACGGCATTTGGTAAGCGACGACATGAAGACTCCGGACAACCTCAATCAGATCGACGCGCTGCTAGAGATCATGGCGCAGTTGCGCAATCCTGACGGCGGATGCCCGTGGGATTTGGAGCAGAACTTCGCGACCATCGCGCCCTATACAATCGAAGAAGCCTATGAAGTCGCTGATGCGATTGAACTGGGCGATATGGGCGAGTTGCGCGACGAGCTGGGCGATCTTCTGTTGCAGGTGGTTTTTCACGCGCAAATGGCAAAAGAAGCCAACGAGTTTCGCTTTGAAGATGTTGTGCGCGCGATCTGCGAAAAAATGATCCGTCGCCATCCGCATGTCTTTGGCGATGAGACGGCGCGTTCTGCCGGTACCGTCAAAGGGCGCTGGGAAGAAATCAAAGCAGAAGAACGCGCGGCCAAAGGCAAAGCCACAAAGCAAAGCCTGCTCGATGATGTGCCGCTCAACCTCCCCGCCCTCACCCGCGCGCTAAAGCTACAAAGCCGCGCGGCAAGCGTCGGGTTTGATTGGCCGAGCACGGCGAATGTTCTGGATAAACTCAACGAGGAAATGCTGGAACTGTCGCATGAGTTAGCCAAGGGCGGCGACAAGGACCGGCTCGAAGATGAGTTTGGCGACATTCTGTTTGTTTATGCAAACCTTGCCCGTCATCTCAAGATTGATCCCGAAGCGGCGCTGCGCCGGACCAATGCAAAATTCCGCCGCCGCTTTGGACGCATTGAAGAGAAGCTCGACGCTCAGGGACGCACGCTGACGCAATCCAATCTCGATGAGATGGACGCGATGTGGAATGAGGCGAAGCGGGAGGAACGGGAGTAGTTACTTTTTACTGAACCCTCCCCTTGAGGGTAATTATCACCTTGACATAGTAGACACTAAATCTGTCACAGAAGCCTTTGAGGCCGAGAGTCTTCTGTGAATATTTATGCAATGGACAGACGGGATAAATACTCTTTTTAGGAGGGTAATTAGGCCAATTGTACCACAGAGCATTCTTGAGGGTTTTAGGTGAGGGTGTGGGCGGCGATGGCCGCTTTAATGATAATCATTTCCTGTTTCCTGAGCATTCAGGTCCACACTGAAGGGCGCATTTCCACAATCACGAAAATAGAAAGTTGTCCAACGTCTGCCGCCGAAAACATCTTCATATTCAATTCGTCCCCAGAAATGAACAGTGTGCGTTCCTGCCCTGATGCAAAGTTGAGCGAATGTGTTGACGGTGAGATTTTGCGGGTCTTTAACTATTATATCATCGTACATCTTATCTCTGGGTCCGAGGGAACCTACAGATTCGAACGCGGGAGGTTTAGTCAAATCAACGGTTGTTCCTATTGGTGTAATTTGAGCCTGCACGGAAATAGTCACATGCTTGGCGGGGGTTTCTCCCATATTTTCATAATGAAGTTCGACACACGAGATATTCCCATTAGCGGCATTTTTGGTTTTAAGTCTGACCTTGGAAACGAAGATATACGCCCGCAATTGGCGCTCGCTGGAGAGTTCAGACTTGCGAATGGCGGTTTTCGTGGCAAACCAAAGGCCAATAGTCGAAAGAGTCAGCATGAGAGTAAAGGCGGCAATGGGGTCTTCAAACGTCTTGACAATAAACTTCTCGACTGGAGGCAGCAAAAAGCGGCAGACGACACCACCACCGCATGGATGTTCGCTGGCATAAGTCTTTTGTTCGGATGCTTCGCGTTTGGCTTCCAGAAAGATAACTACGTCGGCATAACTATAACTGCCATTTTTGGGACTCTGAGTTTCTTCTTCCTGTGGGGGGCAGTACTGAGCGCGAGCGGTGGATTGTGACCCAGGAAGACATGGCAACACTGAGATCATAAGTACAAAAAACGCGGCAAGGCTCCAACCAGACCAGTGCCAGTCAATGAATTTCTCGAACATCCGCCCCGCTTCCCCTTAAATATTCTTTCCAACCTTACGCCCTCATCTTCAGAGCGCAAAAGGGAATATCACGGGGAACCGTCTCCATACTGAGCTTCAGTATCAAAACCTTTTTCGACACTGGTTGGCACAGCAATTTTGGTAGTGGTGTCGTATTCACACCGATAACTGACTTCCTGCTCACCCCCTAAGCCATTTTCTATTGTTAAATAGAAGCACCAAATTTAGTGCCTACTATGACAAGGTGATAATTGCCCCCTTGAGGGAGGGTCAAAAAATCTCCTTGGATTTTTTGGGGCGGGGGAACGAAAGACACAGCAAATTCAGAACCTGACGAGAGACCGCGCCCCCGCCCCAAACGGCGAAGACGCCGTTTGACCCTCCCTCAAGGGGAGGGTTCAAGGGTAGAGTTCACTCAGCTACTTTTACTGTTTCGCCCAAAGCCCTCCCCCTCTGGGAAGAGCGGAAATAAGACGCCATGACGAGGACCATAGAGATGCGATTTCTAAGTGCTTTTATCTTTGTCTCGGTGACAATCTGGACAACGCACTCACTGTCTGCGCCTCTGGATGAGCCAAAGGATGAATTGCTCATAGCCTTTGCAAATAACGCTGTTCTCATTGCTGAGAGCAAGAAGGAACCCATTGCCGTTCGCATTTACGGTCTACAGAACTTCGGTGAGTGCGACGGTACCGGCGATAATTGTCCGAAGACATCGCTCTACATTGCCGTATCCGAATTTGGCGAATATCCGGACCAGAAACTTTACAAACTGGATGAAGCGAATATTTGGAAATTCATCCACTTCATCAGTTTCCCGAAGTATGACCACGAAACGTCGTTCGTGAAATTTCTTGTCGAGCGAACTGATCGTGTTCGGCGATCTTCCGAATCCCCGCAATGGATGGAGACAAAGAAACTGATCGAAGTTTCGGTCAATCCCCACGCGTCGGATACGCGCGAGCAGGAGTGATTATTTTTTCTGAACCCTCACCCCGCCATTTTTTATTATTTCGCCTTGCGGATCGCTTCGGCGAAATGCTGCCAGCTTGCTTCGTCGCGCGCGGCCAGATGCGGCGCACCGAGCGTCGCGGGACGGTAATCAATCTCACTATCCAGACCACGCAACACGCCGCCCGCTTCGCGCAGAATGAGCGAGCCGGGCGCATGGTCCCACGGCATCATGCGATTATACGTTACGAGATCGTGCTGCCCGCGCGACAGGTCTGAATAATCAAACGCCGAACAAAAATTGTAAGTCTTGCGCGGCACCGTATCGGCAAACAGCTCAACGCGGTCGCGCCAGGTCTCATTCATAAAGCGCACGTTGAACGCGCCTTTGACCTTCTCAACATCAAGCGATGCCCGACCGGACGCAAGACGCTCCGCCTTGCCCCTGGCGTGCAAATAGGCGCCACCGCCCTGCTCCGCCATCACCATCTCGTCGGCAACAGGCAGATAAATCCATGCCTGACGCACATCACCGCCTTCGACAAACGCGATCATCACGCCGAATGTATCTCGGCTCGCCACAAAATTTGACGTGCCGTCCACCGGATCAACCGTCCAGTAAGGCGCATCGCTTTCAACGATTTTCAGAAGATCCGGCGCGGCGGCGGTCGCTTCCTCGCCAAGCACGCGCGAGCCTGCGACCAGCGCTTCAAGCCGTGGCGTCAGCCACAACTCAGCTTGCCGATCGGCAACAGTTACAAAATCGCCTTTGGATTTTTCTTCAATGTCACCGGCGGTCAGCATCTTGAAACGCGGCATGATTTCCAACGCAGCCACTTCGCGGATCATCTCTGCAACGGTGGTCATGCGTTCAGGGGGCATGCGGTCCGACATCAATCGACAACCCGCTCCGGCAATGTGTGACGTGCCGCAATTTCAGGAAAGCGCTTTTCCAACCGGCCAATTTCAGCGTCAGGTAACACAACCTCAAGCGTCACCATGCCGTCATCTGTCGTCTCGCGCTGACGCACCTGTCCGTTTTCGTAAAGCCAGGCCAGCGCCTCGCCTTCCGACGGCAAAAGGTTAAAGGTCAGTGGTGTGCCTTCATCAATGACATAGGTGTCGATGAGCGCGAGGAGGTTATCAATGCCCTCCCCTGTTAAAGCAGAAATCGCGACCTTCTGGGCTTCGCGCGAGGCGGAATTGACAATGGCATCGTGCTGCTCAGGATCAAGACAATCGATTTTGTTCAGCACTTCGATGAGCGGGCGCGGTGTGCCCTGAACTTTTGTGCCGATCAGACCGAGCGACGTCAACACGCTTTCCACGTCTGTTTTCTGAATGTCACTTTCTTCATGCGCCGCATCACGCACATGGAGCACAATTTCGGCTTCCAGCACTTCTTCAAGCGTCGCACGGAAAGCGGCCACCAGATGTGTCGGCAGATCGGAAATGAAACCCACAGTGTCCGAAAGAATGATCTTTCGTCCGCTCGGCAGCTTCACCGCGCGCATGGTCGGGTCGAGCGTCGCGAACAGAAGGTTCTCGGCGAACACATCGGATTGCGTGAGCCGGTTGAACAAAGTCGATTTGCCCGCATTGGTATAGCCCACCAGCGCGACAATCGGATAAGGCACCTCGCGCCGCGTCTTGCGATGCAACTCGCGTGTACGCTTCACACTGTCGAGTTGCTTCTCGATTTTGGTGATGCGTTCCTGAATGACGCGCCTGTCCGCTTCGATCTGCGTTTCGCCCGGACCGCCGAGAAAGCCGAAACCGCCGCGTTGGCGCTCCAAATGGGTCCAGCTCCGCACAAGGCGGCTCTTTTGATAATTGAGATGCGCCAGCTCAACCTGCAGCGCGCCTTCTTTTGTATTGGCACGCTCGCCGAAGATCTCAAGAATGAGACCCGTGCGATCAAGGATTTTGAGGCTCCAGGCCTTTTCCAGATTGCGCTGCTGCACGGGCGAGAGATGCCCGTCCACGATCACCAGCTCAACCTCAAGCTCTTCCAGCAGGCCTTTGAGTTCTTCGACCTTGCCCTCGCCGATCAGCGTGGCGGGCTTCACTTCGACAAGCTGCACGACACTGGTGCCGACAATGTCCAGATGAATGGCCGCAGCAAGGCCCACAGCCTCTTCAAGCCGCGCTTCCTGACTGCGAATGACACGACCGCTCTTGCGCGCGTCATGCTCGGCTGATTTCAGCCAAGGCACGAGCACATAAGCGCGTGTCGCAACACGCGATGGTCCGCTGGATGTCTCTTTACTCAAACGCCAATTCTCTATCTCAAAGGAGGCCCGATCTCAAAGGAGGTCAAACCTCAATGGAGACTTACGCCTCTTCGCCGCCCGGCTCAAACAGCTGAACAGGTGTGGCGGGCATGATCGTAGATATGGCGTGCTTATACACTAATTGCGAGTGGCCATCCCGACGTAACAACACACAAAAATTGTCGAACCACGTCACGACGCCCTGAAGTTTCACACCATTCACCAAAAAGATGGTGAGGGTGACTTTGTGCTTACGCACATGATTCAAGAACGTATCTTGCAAGTTATGAGTTTTCTCACTCATGGGTAAACCCCATTTGTCGCATTGGGTTGGGCCAGCGCGGCCGCACCGACCGGCCTCATCATATTGTCTTTGCCCTCAAAGAGCGAAAGTGCGGCAACCCCTACATTCATGTGTTTTGGGGTTATGCTGCAAGTGCGAAATGAACC
This sequence comes from Parvibaculum sp., assembly GCA_030645235.1. GTDB lineage: Bacteria > Pseudomonadota > Alphaproteobacteria > Parvibaculales > Parvibaculaceae > Parvibaculum. The sequence continues at coordinate 197,604 of JAUSMV010000005.1, forward strand.
CAAACGACTTTTACGGACAGTTTTCTGACCCAAAAGCACATGTAATGACAAAAACTTAGCTGATTTGGGCGACCGCGTCATAAGCACCACGCAAACGAAGCGTCACGGAGCCCGGCTCGCCATTGCCAATTGCCAATCCGTCCACCCGCACCACCGGCGTAATGATCGCCGTGGACGCACTGATAAAGGCCTCGCGCGCCGTGCGGGCCTCCTCAACCGTGAAGGGCCGCTCGATGATCTCAATACCCTCGCGGGCCGCCGCTTCGAGCAACACACGGCGCGTCACGCCCGGCAAAATATCGGCGCTCAATGCCCGCGTGATGACGCGGCCTCTAGCATCCACAATCCATGCATTGGTTGACGAGCCTTCGGTGATGAACCCGTCGGCATCAACGAGCCAGGCCTCATAGGCGCCCGCCTCGCGCGCCGCCTGCTTGGCCAGGATATTGGCGAGCAGGGACACAGACTTGATGTCACGTCGCGCCCAGCGCTGGTCAGGCATGGTGATAACGCCCACGCCCTTCTCAACCGATAGCATGATTTTGGCAAGGCTCAGACGCTTGGCGGTGATAACGAGCGAAGGCCGCACCGATGGCACGGGAAACGGATGGTCGCGCTTCGCGACGCCGCGCGTCACCTGCATATAGACCATGCCGAATGAAATACCATTCCGGCGGATTACTTCGCGCATGACATGGCGGAGCGCGCCGAGCGCCATCGGCATGGCGATGCGCAATTCGCCGAGCGAGCGCTGCAACCGCTCCAGATGATAGTTCTCATCCATCAGGTGCCCGTCACGCACGCCGCAGACTTCATAGATGCCATCAGAAAACTGATAGCCACGGTCCTCGATGTGAACACCCGCCTCCGCATGACGAAGGTAGCGACCATTGACGTAAGCAATGCGGGACAAAGCAGCTCTCCGGTGTCGTCTTAAGCGAGCAGATCAGCACGGTTTGTCGTCGCCACGCCGAGTGATTTCAATTTGCGGTGCAGCGCCGACCGCTCCATACCGATGAAAGCCGCCGTGCGCGAGATATTGCCGCCGAAGCGACTGATCTGCGCCATCAGATATTCACGCTCAAACGTCTCACGCGCTTCACGCAGCGGCAGCGCCATAATGTGCTCGCCGCCCGACCCGCTCACCGTGATCTGTGCCGATGACCCGACTTCGGCAGGCAACATATCGGCCGTCACAGTGGCCGACGGATCGCCTGATGTCAGGATCAGCAGACGTTCCACATTGTTGCGCAACTGGCGGATATTGCCCGGCCAGTCATGCGCCTGCAGCGCAGCCATCGCATCTTCCGAAATGCTGCGCGCCGGCAGACCTGTCGATTTGGAAATCTGGCCCATGAAATGATCGACCAGCATGGGAATGTCTTCGCGCCGCGCCGAGAGCGGCGGCACATTGATCGGCACCACGTTCAGGCGATGGAACAGATCTTCGCGGAAGCGGCCTTTGGCAATTTCATCATTGAGGTCGCGGCTCGACGAAGAGACGACACGCACGTCCACCTTCACCTTGGGACCACCACCGACGCGCTCAAATGTCTGCTCGACCAGCACGCGGAGAATTTTGCTCTGCGTTTCAAGCGGCATTTCAGCGACTTCATCGAGAAACAAAGTGCCGCCATGCGCCTGCTCGAACACACCCACTTTGCGCGGGCCGGTTGCTGTCGCCTCTGTGCCGAAAAGCTCGGTCTCCATGCGTTCAGGGGCCATCGTCGCGGCATTGATCGCCACGAAAGCATGTGATGCGCGGCGCGAACGCGCATGGAGAAGCCGGGCGACCACTTCTTTGCCGGAACCGGACGGGCCGGTGATAAGCACGCGGCTGCCTGTGGGCGCCACTTTATCCACGGTCTGGCGCACATGCGCGATGACCGGCGAACCGCCCACCAGCATCGTATCGTCACCGATACGCGTCTTGAGTTCGGTATTCTCACGGCGCAGACGGAAGGCTTCCATCGCGCGGCGCACAATCAGGATCAGGCGGTCAGCTTTGAACGGCTTTTCAATGAAGTCGTAAGCGCCCTTCTTGATCGCCGACACAGCCGTCTCGACATTGCCGTGACCGCTGATGATCACGACCGGCAGATCAGGATGGCGCTCATGGATCACGTCAAGCAGTTCAAGCCCGTCAAGGCGGCTACCCTGCAACCAGATATCCAGCACAAGCAAACTAGGCCGCCGTGCTTCAATAGCCGCAAGCGCGCCGTCGCTGTCGCCTGCAACGCGCGTGTCATAACCTTCGTCATTCAGAATGCCCGCAACGAGTTCACGAATATCCGCTTCATCATCAACAATCAGAATCTCAGACGCCATTCATAGCCTCATTTCCGCTTTTCGTTTCGCTCGCCACATGATGAACACGCGGGAACGTAAGGCGCACCAGCGCCCCGCCCTCCCAATCATCTGTCACGGGTACATCTTCCAGTTCCAAAGTTCCGCCATGGTCTTCCATCACCTTGTTGACAATGGCGAGACCAAGACCCGTGCCCTTAGTCCGCGTCGTCATGTAAGGCTCGGTGAGGCGTGTCCGGTTGGCTTGCGGCAGGCCGCAACCTGTATCGCGCACTTCAATCGTGATGAATTCCGGCTCTTCGGTGAGGCGCACAAGAATACGTCCGGCATCACCATCTTTTGAGCCACCCTGCGGTTCATCATCGGCATCGTGACCGCGAATGGCTTCAGCCGCATTTTTCAAAATGTTCGTCAGCGCCTGACTGAGCAAACGCCCGTCGCAATCAAGCCAGACAGAGGTCAGCGGCAAGTCGAGGATATATTCGATTTCAGGGTGCCCGATGCGCTGCAAAAACGCCGCCTGACGCACGATCTCGTTCATCTCAATGGATTTAATCACCGCTTCCGGCATGCGCGCGAAGGACGAGAACTCATCGACCATGCGCCCGATGTCGCCGACCTGCCGGATGATTGTTTCCGTGCATTGCAGGAACACTTCCGGATCGGTCAGAATTTCTTTGCTGTATTTGCGGCGCAGACGCTCCGCTGACAACTGAATGGGCGTCAGCGGGTTTTTGATTTCATGCGCAATGCGGCGTGCGACATCGGCCCAGGCCGAGGTGCGCTGGGCATCAACAAGCTCCGTGATGTCGTCAAAGGTCAGAACGAAACCGCCGACGCCGCTATCCGTCACTTCACGCGTCACGCGAATGTTGAGGGTGCGATCAACCCCGCCGCGATGAATGACGATCTGCGCCCGCGCACGGCGTTCCGAATGGCTCTGTGCTTCGATAAACATCCCGGCCATTTCCGGCACGATGCCGGCGATATCATGGCCAACAACATCGGACTCTTCGAGATCGAAAAACCGCAGAGCCGCACGGTTGGCATGGTTGATGATGCCTTCATTATCCAGACCAAACACACCGGCGCTGACACCCGACAGCACGGCTTCGGTAAACTGACGGCGCTGGTCAAACTGGTAATTCGCCTCAATGAGTGCGTTGCGCTGGCTTTCAAGCTGGCTCGTCATGCGGTTGAAGGCGCTGCTCAGCATATCAAGCTCGTCGCCCGTATCACCGGGGACAACACGCGCGCTCAGATCACCGGCATAAATCTTCTCAGCCGCATCCACCAATTTACCAATGGGATCGACAATACGGTTCGACGCCCAAAGACCAAGCCAGATGGCCGCCAGCAGCGTAACGAGCGCCACCGCGACATAAATCAGAGCGAAGGTGATCTGAAAGGCGCTGCGCCTTTGCTCAAGATTCTCATATTCGTGCACGGCTTCGCGCGTCTGCGCCAAATGATCAAGCACACGGGCATCCACCGGACGGGCCACATAAAGAAAAGCATCGTCAACGGTCTTGAGCTTCACAAGAGCCCGGATCTGATCGACAGAGTCGACTGTGAACAAAATCGCCTGACCGGCTTTGGCCGCCGCAAACTGCTCAGGCGTCGGCAAGCCGATCGTCGGGGTCCCCGCAACCGAGGCGCGCGCCAGAACCCTGCCCGCCTCATTGATCACATAGGCATCGGGGATAGAGCGCAGCGCGGCCTGCGTGCCGACAAGCTCCTGAAACTGGGTCGGATTTGTCGAGAGATAGAGTGAATCGCGGTCAAGGTCGGTCACCATCGCAACCGCATCGCCGCGCAGGACATGCTGATGCTCGCTCAGATAGGCCTCGGCAACCGTCTGGGCATTGGAAATGATGATTTGGGTGCGCTCGCTGAACCAGGCATCGAGACCACGGTTGAGGGTCACAGCCGCAAAAACCGCGACAATGATGGCGGGCATAACCGCCACAATGGAGAACATGGCAACAAGGCGGGCATGGAGCTTGGAGCCCGCCGCCCCGCTCACCCGCGCCATGATGATGCGAATGACACGCCAACTGATCAGCGCGAACAAAACCAACACTATGGTGAGGTTTGCCAGCAACAGAGAGATGACCAGTCCGCGGCTGGGTTTCAGCGGCGTCAGGCCCGTCAGTGTCATGTAGGTGAAAGTGCCAAGGAAGACGGCGACAATGACAAGGCCGACCGCCAGCGCTCCGGAGAAGCCGCGGCGCGACAGAAGGCGCCACAGGCGAACCTCCCAGCTCACCGTGCCAAGGCGTTCGACTGTCGTCATATCGCGTTCCCAGTCCGGCAACTCACCCGGTATTGAACGAGAAGAATCCTATACGACAACGACCTACCCCACCTTTATCCGTGCCATAAACGCAACAACCTGCATTTCGCAGGGCGCATAGTGGCCTGAAAAGCACGGGCGATCAATCTGAATGTTGCAACTTTGTCACGATAAGTTTTGAGGTCGCGGAGACCCTATTTAAGCCCCCGCACCACCTGAACTTCCAGCTCGCGCAACTTCTTGCGCAAGGTATTGCGGTTGATCCCAAGAAGATGAGCCGCCTTGATCTGATTGCCGCGCGTCGCCGCCAGCGTCATCCCAAAGAGCGGCTTTTCAACCTCCCGAAGAATACGGTCATAGAGGCCGGGAGCCGGCAAATCATCGCCCGCCGCCGAAAAGAGACGGTTGAGCGCTCTTTCTACCGACGAGGTCAAAGGCTCATCGGTCGGCGCATCCAGCGAAGGACGCCCGAAATCCGGTTCGGCAAGCTCGGCTTCAAGAACGGACGCACCGATGGCCTCCTCCGTGTAAAGAGCGGCGAGACGACGGACGAGGTTTTCAAGCTCGCGGACATTGCCCGGCCAGCGATAACGCTTGATGAACTCCATCCCCTCGCTGTCGATGGTCTTGGGCGGCAGCCCCTCGGCTTCAGCCTGGCTAAGAAAATGGCGCACCAGATCCGGAATATCCTCGGTCCGCTCGCGCAAAGGGGGCAACCGGATCGGCACAACGTTCAGCCGGAAGAACAAATCCTCGCGGAAAAGCCCCAGATTAATGAGCTGGCGCAAGTCGCGGTTGGTGGCGGCGACAATGCGTACGTCGGTCTTGATCGGTGTACGTCCACCGACGGTGGTATATTCACCCTGCTGCAGCACACGCAAAAGTCGCGTCTGAGCTTCCATCGGCATATCACCGATTTCGTCGAGGAAGAGCGTCCCGCCTTCGGCCTGTTCAAAACGACCTGTCGCGCGCTGGCTTGCGCCTGTGAAGGCACCTTTCTCATGGCCGAATAATTCGCTTTCGATCAGCTCACGCGGAATAGCCGCCATGTTGATCGCGACGAACGGACCGTTGCGGCGCTTGCCATAGTCATGAAGCGCACGCGCCACCAGTTCTTTGCCCGTGCCGCTCTCGCCGGAGATCATCACCGTAAGATCGGTCTGCATCAGGCGCGCGAGCACGCGGTAAATATCCTGCATCGCAGGCGAACGACCGATAAGCGGGATCTTGTCGTCTTCCGGTACTGTCGAGCGCGGCACAGCGCTTTCACGCGGCGCGGTCAGCGCACGATCAACAACGCGGATAAGCTCATTGAGATCGAACGGTTTGGGGAGATATTCATAGGCACCGCGCTCCGCAGCCGTGATCGCGGTTTTGAGCGTGTTCTGTGCGCTCATCACAATGATCGGCAATTCAGGACGCATACGTTTGATACGGGGGATAAGATCAAACGCATTCTCATCCGGCATCACCACGTCGGTGATGATGAGATCGCCCTCGCCTTGTTGCACCCAACGCCACAACGTTGCTGCATTGCTGGTTGCACGTACATCATAGCCAACACGCCCAAGTGCCTGATTGAGCACGGTACGGATTGCCGCATCATCATCCGCCAGCAGAATAGTGCCGCTCGCCATTAAACTCTATCTCCTAATACGCAGTCGAAAGGGGTGACGCGTCGCCCGTATGCATGGGCAAAAGAACGCGGAATACAGTACGCCGTGGCTGGCTCTCACATTCGACGATGCCGCCATGGTCGCCGATAATTTTGGCAACAAGCGCAAGACCGAGGCCTGTGCCTGACGATTTTGTGGTGACGAAGGGATCGAACATATGCGGCAGTAAATCTGCTGAAACGCCCGGACCATCATCAATCACACAAATTTCAAGGGGCAGGCTCACACGGTCACGGCTGCCCGGCATGGAGAGACGCACACCGGGGCGATATGCCGTGGTGAGGATAATTTCGCCTTCCGGTCCGCCGATAGCTTCGGCTGCATTTTTCACAAGATTGAGAAGCACCTGAATAAGCTGGTCTTTATCGCCAAGCACAGGCGGCAATGACGGATCGTATTCCTCATGGAACTTGATGCCTTTGCCAAAACCGCTCATCGCCAATTGCTTCACATGACCCAACACAACATGAATGTTGACCGGCTCACGCGGCACAGGACGCTCGTCAGAAAACACTTCCATACGATCAACGAGCTTACAGATACGGTCGGTTTCATCGCAGATAAGGCGCGTCAGCGTGCGATCGTCAGCCGTTGCATTCAACTCAAGGAGCTGCGCAGCACCACGTATCCCCGACAAAGGATTTTTGATCTCATGTGCAAGAATCGCCGCCATGCCGGTCACTGAACGCGCGGCGCTGCGATGCGTGAGCTGGCGGTCCATCTTATGCGCCATCGTGCGCACTTGCAGGATCAGCAGCACCCGACCCGGATATTCATTGACAGGCGTCACCTGAATATCGACAGCGCGATCACCGGCCTTGGCCGTGCCGATCTCAACACCATATTCATTGACCGACACGCCATGCTCGATCACTTGCGCAACAAGCGCCAAAACGGGACTACCAAAAGCCACGACTTCACTCAACAGGTGATTGACAAGAACCGCCGCGCTCGCCGCAAAGAAGTGCTCGGCACTGTCATTGACATATTCAATGCGCATATCCCGATCGACCATGATGACCGGGTGTGGCATCGCGTTGAGAATGGCGGATGCCTCCGGCAGCATGGGCGTCGGGTGTTGAATGGCGGTACGAACCATCAGGCGGCCTCGCTCGAAAGAGGGGCGATTAGCGCGCCTTGTGTCGCGCGCTCATAGAAATGATCAATCGCGGCAAGGACCGCTTGTGGTTCCCGCAGACGTACAACCTCATTGCGCACACTCATCGCATCATCAGGAAAAACGCGGGAGGCTTCTTCGAGATACCAAACAAGATGCTTACGCGCAGTACGCATACCCAGTTCATTGCCATAAAGCGAAAGCATGTCGCGGTAATGCGCAGCGACGATGCAGCCCTGTTCGGCCCAAGTCGGGGCGGGGATTTCTTTGCCCGTTTCCAGATAATGCGCGACCTGACGCAAAAACCAAGGACGGCCCTGCGCGCCTCGCCCGATCATCACACCGTCGGCACCCGACTGCGCGAGGATCGCTTTAGCGTCTTCGCAACTCATCACATCGCCATTGGCGACAACGGGAATGGAAACCGCTTTTTTAACTTCGGAGATGAAGCCCCAGTCGGCGCGACCTTTATAAAACTGACAGCGGGTGCGGCCATGGACCGTCACCATCTTGACGCCTGCCGCCTCAGCACGCCGCGCCAGTTCCGGCGCATTGCGTGTGGTGTCGTCCCAGCCGGTACGCATCTTGAGGGTCACGGGCACAGAAACGGCTCCGACAGTTGCCTCGATGAGCGTCAGCGCATGGTCGAGATTACGCATAAGAGCCGACCCCGAAAGACCGGACGTCACGGTCTTGGCCGGGCAGCCCATATTAATGTCAATAATGTCGGCCCCCGCCGCTTCGGCGAGCTTTGCCCCTTCGGCCATCCAATAAGGTTCACGGCCTGCGATCTGGATCACGAGGGGGTCAACATCGCCCTTCCCCGCCGCGCGGCGGACCACATCGGGGCGCTCGCGGACCAATTCGTCACTCGCCACCATTTCAGACACAACCAGCCCCGCGCCAAGATTGTGAGCGCAGCGGCGGAACGGAAGGTCTGTAATCCCGGCCATAGGCGCCAGAAGAACCGGCGTCTGAAGCGTGTGGGAACCAATAGATATGGTCAAAATATAGGCACCAAAAAAGACTGCACAAATTTTCAACAATTTACTGCAGGTGCGAAGAGCTTGCAAGCGGTTCTGTAGAAGAACTCCAAAACGCCGCATTTCTGGCTTGCACCCGCTCAAACCGGATGCCACCAACGCTGCATGACAAATGCGGCGCTCATCGTGGCCGCCGGACGGGGCACGCGCGCCGGACCGGGGGGGCCGAAGCAATACCGGACCCTTGGCGGCATGACCGTCCTGCGCCGGACCCTTCTGGCTTTCGTGAACCACCCGGACATCAACATTATACAGGCGGTCATACACCCCGACGACCTGGGCGCTTATACGGCGGAGGCTGCGGGCCTGCCCAAGCTGCTTCCGCCCTGTTTTGGCGGTGAAACACGACAGGCTTCGGTCAAACTGGGTCTTGAAGCTCTTGGCAAAACAGCCCCCGCCTGCGTCCTCATCCATGACGGCGCACGCCCGCTTATATCCCCCGACATTATAGAGCGCAGCATTGCGGCCCTCAGCACCCATCAAGGTGCACTCGTCGCCCTGCCCGTCACCGACACCTTGCGCACAGCCAAGGATGGCTTGGCAGGAACAACTGTACCGCGCGACGGACTTTGGCGGGCCCAAACGCCGCAAGCCTTCCGCTTTGATACTATTCTCGAAGCCCATCGCAAGGCCCAGGGCACGGAACATACCGATGATGTGACCATTGCCACAGCAGCGGGAATAGATGTCACGATCATCGAAGGACATGAGAGCAATTTGAAAATCACAACCGCTGATGATCTGAAGCTTGCCGAACGCCTGCTGGGGTTGAGCGGCGAGAGCCGCACGGGTTCGGGATACGACGTTCATCGCTTTGGCGAGGGCGATCACGTCTGGCTTTGCGGGATAAAAGTTCCGCATACGCATGGTCTGGTCGGACATTCGGATGCGGATGTCGGCTTACACGCGCTGACGGACGCCATTCTCGGTGCCATCGGCGACGGCGACATCGGCCAGCACTTCCCGCCAAGTGACCCGCAATGGAAAGGCGCATCATCGAATCTCTTTCTCGCCCATGCCGCAAAACTCACAAGCAACAAAGGCGCGCGGATCGTTCATGTCGATGTGACATTTATTTGCGAGCGCCCGAAAATCGGGCCGCATCGTGACGCCATGCGCGCCCGTGTGGCTGAAATTCTCAACCTCACAACTGATCGGGTGAGCATCAAGGCGACAACAACCGAAGGTTTAGGTTTCACCGGACGTTCCGAAGGCCTTGCGGCACAGGCCCTTGCCACAGTGAGATTTGACTGATGCTGGTCAAATGTATTGCTACATGGTTTGGCTCAGGCCTGCTGCCCAAAGCACCCGGCACATGGGGCACATTGGCAGCGATCCCCTTTGCTTTTGTCATAACGGCCCTCTTCGGTCCGTCTATATTGCTCCTCGCCTCTATCCTCGCTTTTGTGATCGGCATTTGGGCGGCGGGCGCTCACGCAAAAGCGATCGGCAATCCTGATCCGTCAGAAGTGGTGATCGACGAAGTGGCGGCCATTTGGCTTGTGCTCACTTTTGTCCCCGTGACGTTTGTGGGGTGGTTCATCGCTTTCGTCGTCTTCCGTTTTTTCGATGTGGTAAAGCCGTGGCCGGTGAGTTTGGCCGACGCGAAACTCAAAGGTGGCTTCGGCATCATGGCCGATGACATCATTGCGGCGCTCTATACGCTGCTTATCCTCTGGTTGATGCAATTCTATCTTGGAACCTGAATTGAAATGTCACTGTTTCCCCGCCCGCTCGTCCAAATGGCTGAACTGCTGCTCGGTGATTGCCGCGACGCGAAACTCAAAATCGTAACGGCCGAGTCATGCACAGGCGGGCTAATCGCGGCGCTGCTGACCGAAATCCCCGGTTCATCCGATGTCGTGGAGCGTGGTTTCGTCACCTATTCCAACGAAGCCAAACGAGACAGCCTTGGTGTGCCCGGTGATTTGATCGCGGATTTCGGCGCCGTGAGTGAACCTGTCGCCCGCGCCATGGCCGAAGGAGCCATCAACAATTCACGCGCGCATTTATCTGTGTCGGTCACAGGCGTTGCCGGACCCGGCGGCGGCACGGTCCTGAAACCTGTCGGCCTTGTGCATTTTGGCGCGGCCCGGCGCGGCAAGAGCATTATCCACGAATCCCAACGCTTCGGTGACTTGGGCCGCGAAGAGATCCGCATTAAGAGCGTGGCCTTCGCTCTCGACATGCTACGTCGATTGATCTGAGAATTATTCTGCATACCGCTCAGTTGAAAAATGGCGTAACTCCTTAAAATTTTATCGATTGCTAATGAGGCATTAACCGAGAGTGCCAATCCCTTAAGTGCGGATTTAACAGGCTGATGGTCCTATTCAGACTCAACCTGTTCGCCATAAGGAATGCGGCAATGCTTGGCTCTCTAAAATTCAAGTTCGGAAGCATGTCACTCGGTTATTTGCTTCTTGTCCTTGCGGCATCCGGTGCCGGTGCATGGGGCGCAACCTCCATCGACAGCGCGATGAACCAAGCCTCTATGACCGCCACGGCGCTTCGCAACCATATGCAGGCCGACATGATGCATGACGCGCTACGCGCCGACGTGCTGGGTGCCCTTCTCGCCGCCAGCGAACATCAGAGCCTCGACAGCGTCAACGCGGATGTTAAAGAACACGCGCAGGTATTTGAAGACGCCCTTGCCGCCAACCGCGCGCTCGACCTTCAGGCCGATATCAAGACAACTATGAAAAACCTCGATGCACCGCTCGCCTCCTACATTGCGGCGGCTCAGGAAATCGTTGATCTTGCCGGTCAAGACGGCGAAATCGCCAAGCGCGCGCTCCCCGCTTTTCTCGATGCCTTCTCAGTCCTCGAAGACGCAATGGGCGCTGCCGGTGACAAAATTGAAGCCTCGGTCGGCACATCACAAGCTCAGGCAAGCAGCACGGCGACACTCGCTAAAACTGCACTGGCCGTTGTGACGCTCATCGCACTTATCGTGTCGGTTGCGCTTTTTTACATGAACTGGACCGGCATCATCACGCCGATCACACGCCTTGCTGAAGTAATGGGCTGGCTCAAAGACGGCAATAACGACGTCACCGTGCCGGGGATTACGCGCACAGACGAAATCGGCGACATGGCCGTTGCGGTTGAAAACTTCCGTAAAGCCGGTATCGAACGCATCCGCCTTGAAACCGAAGCCGCCTCTACCCGCGCCGAACATGAACGTCATGCCAATGTCATTGAGGAGGCAACAAAATCCTTCGCCGCTGATGTCGAAGAACTGATCGGCTTTGTGGCCAGTGCCGCTGTGGAACTTGAAACCTCGGCCGGACAGCTCACCAACACCGCCGCGCAGAGCGTGGACCGCGCCTCGACCGTTGCTGCCGCTTCTGCGGAATCCGCCTCAATCACCGAGACGGTTGCGGCTGCCGCCGAAGAACTCTCAGCCTCAATTACCGAAGTTGCAAAGCGCGTTCGTGACTCAGAAACGGCATCACGCAATGCCGCCAATGAAACCAAAATCAGCGCGCAGGAAATGCAGCAACTTGCCGAGGCCACCAAGCGCATCGGTGAAGTGACGAGCCTGATTACCGAAATCGCCGCGCAGACGAACCTGCTGGCGCTCAACGCCACTATCGAAGCGGCCCGTGCCGGCGAAGCCGGTAAAGGCTTCGCGGTTGTGGCCTCGGAAGTGAAAACACTGGCGACCCAGACAGCACGCGCCACCGAGCAAATCTCCTCACAGATCAATGACGTGCAAGCCGCAACCGACCGCGCCATTGCCGCTATTGCCCGCATTGAAAACACCGTGGCTGAAGTCGAATCCATCAGCACGGCAATTTCGGTTGCAACGGAAGAACAGGATGCAGCGACACGCGAAGTGACACGCGGCATTTCTGACGCCTCCAACGGTGTGCGCGAAATCTCGTCTCACATTGAAAGCGTCTCAAGTTCGGCCCAGGATGCCGGTCACGCCGCCAAAGACGTGCTGGAAGCCTCAGGCTCACTCTCCACCAATGCCGTGGCGCTGCGCGACCGCATTGCCGGCTTTATCGAAACTGTACGGGCGGCTTAACGCTTCCGCGTGCTCTGTCGTGGGCGACTAGAGCGCGTCGGTATTGAGCGGAGCCCCTGTCACCCGCCTGAAGGCATCGAGGTAGCGAGCACTCGTTTCCGCGACAACTTCAGGCGGCAGTGGCGGCGGCGGTGCCTCGCCATTCCACTTGCCCGCTTTGCGCAGACCATCGAGATAATCGCGCAACTGCTGCTTATCAAAGCTCGGCTGTCCCCGCCCCGGCGCATATTGATCGGCGGGCCAGAAACGCGAGCTGTCAGGCGTCATCACCTCGTCGATGAGGATGATCGTGCCGTCCGGCTGATGGCCGAATTCAAACTTCGTATCCGCAATGATAATCCCGCGCGCTTCCGCCGCCGCCTGCCCACGCGCATAGATGGCGCGCGTCAGACGCTCAAGCTCGGCAGCCGCTTTATCCCCGACAACAGCGCGCATCTGCGTGATGGTGATATTCTCATCATGACCCGTTTCGGCTTTGCTGGCGGGTGAGAAAATCGCCGGATTGAGCTTGTCGCTTTCACGCAAACCTTCGGCGAGCTTCTCGCCTGCAAGCGTGCCGCTCTGGCTGTACTCCTTCCATGCCGAGCCGGAAATATAACCCCGGATCACGCATTCAATCGGGAAGACGGTCGTGCGCTTGCAAAGCATGGAGCGGCCCGCAAGCGCGGCACGATGACCTTTCAAGGCGGGCACGGCGGCGATGATTTCATCAGCATTGGCGGAGATGAGATGATGCGCGACTGTGCCTTCCAATTGTCTGAACCACCACGCACTGATCTGCGTCAGCACCGCGCCTTTGAACGGAATGGCTTCGTTCATCACCACATCAAAGGCGCTCATGCGATCGGTCGCCACGAGCAACAAGCGGTCAGCATCGACCTCATAAATATCGCGCACTTTGCCGCGCCCAAGCCGCTTCAAAGGCAGGTCGCTGGTGGTCATGGCCAAGGTCGGAGCAAGGGTCATTGCGGTCCTCGATAGGGGCATTCGGTTTCAGACGGGCCAGATTGATACCCTTTTCCGAGGCGGAAACAAAGGCGGGGAAATCTTATATTTGGACGGGGTGCCATTGAACTGGTTAGGCTCGCAAACCATTTGCGGGACTGGGTTTGGGAGAGGCTCATCGTGACATCGGGATTTTTGTACAAATGGGGCGTGGTGGCGGGGCTGTTGCTCCTGCTGACAGCTTGCGCCAAGCCTACACCGCTCAACGCGCCCGACGGCGTGGAACTGACGCCGCTCTCGTCCTATTCGACGCTGGAAAGCCGCGTTCTGCTGTGGATGAGCGGCGTTGAAGACGTCAGCGTTTCGCAGGACGTTGACCTCTACCGCATGGTCTATCGCACCCGCAATGGCGCGGGAAAAGAGATCGCCGTGAGCGGACTTCTCGCTCTGCCGCGCAACACAAAGCCAACGCATTTGGCGAGCTTTCAACACGGCACAACAACGAGCCGCGACGCGGTTCCCTCCGCTCCTGACGGCACGGGGATTGCCGCTGCGGTGCTCTTTGCGGGCAACGGCTATGCGCTGATCGCGCCGGATTATATCGGTCTTGGCGTATCCGATGAGCGCCATCCCTATCTCGTGGCCGACGATGCAGCGCGCGCTGTCACCGACATGATCGACGCGGCGCGTAAGATCGAAGGCGTGCCCGGTGGCCCTGTATTTCTCAGTGGTTTTTCGCAAGGCGGCGCAGCGAGTGTGGCAGCGACAAAAGCGCTCGAAGCGCGCGGCGAAAAAGTGATGGGCGCCGCGCCCGTGGCCGGTGCTTACGACTTGCGCAACATCTCGCTCAAAGCCGCAATGAAAGGCGGCGCGAAGCAACATTCGCTTTATCTCGCTTACATCGCCTGGGGTTATTCGGATCGCTACGGACATCCTCTCACCTCGGTTTTGACGACGGACTATGCGGCGAAGGTGACTGAGCTTTTCAGCACCCCGCATAAGCCTGATGAATTTATTGAATCTCTGCCTGCGAACCCGCGCGACATGTTCACGCCCGCGTTTCTCAGCGCCTTCGACAATGACGGGGAACATTGGTTCCTCACCGCGCTTGCCGACAACGATCTGAGCAATTGGAAACCGGCAACGAAGATGCGGCTCTATTACGGATCAGCGGACGCCGATGTGGTGCCCGAAGAAGCATTGAGCGCGACAAAGAAGATGCGGGAAATGGGAGCGGATGTGACGGCGGTGGATGTTGGCCCCGTGGGGCACGACCCGTCTATGCTGGGTGCTGCGCCGAAAATTCTCGCCTGGTTGCAAGAACTAGATCAGGGCCAACCGAACTGATGACGCCACGCATCCGGAATAAGCGTACTCGCACGCTCAATTTGAGATGACGTAAAAGCCGTCTTCCACTCGTCAGTTGTGCCCGTTCTGAAATGCGCCGCCATTGTTTTGTCAGGGAGCTGAAAATTCAAACGCGTTACGTCGATCTGCAGGAAGTCCAGAATTTCTAAAATAAAATCTGCTTCACGGCCCTTAAACTGCTGGTACTCGGTCAACAGGAACCGTCCGGGAAACACATCGACGGCACGCAACCAATCCGCTGTCCACCGGATCACACTGGGCAGGAAATTTTCGATCTGCCACGAGACCCGGCCCTCAAAATCCATCGCATGATATTCGGGCGTGGGCACAGGCGTAACGCGGAATAAACGCTCAGAAAGGCCTTCCCGATAACGACGATCTACATGATGAGTCCAACTTAATGTCACCGAACGCGGGTCGCGCAAATGCACAATCCAACGCGGGACAAATGCATTAAGGAGCTGAAGGTTTGTCGGGTGGGCGTCGATGTGGACAGCCGCTACACGTTGGCCTTTTCGTAACTCAATGAGACCTTCAAGGGTCAGACGATCTTCCGGAAAATACCGCAAGGAGACGATCTCGTTACCAAGACCGGCTCTCCGCAGCGTTTCGTTCATATAAACGGTGCCAGATTTGGGAATTGAAACGATGAGCGCACTTGGGAAAATTTCAACGGGCGCATCTGGTGCATCAGAAGCGTTTTCCGGATCAATTACTTCAGATGCCAAGTCCAGTCCTCCCATTTTTGTCCCTCATCCAATCTTATAGATGATTTACAAAAATGGTACGCCCTAGGGGAGTCGAACCCCTCTTTCCAGAATGAAAATCTGGCGTCCTAACCGATAGACGAAGGGCGCACAACGGGTCCAAGCATCGGACCCTGAGCGCTGGGTCCGAAGACCACTGACGGGGCTTATAAGGGGCGAATTGCGCTCTGACAAGACTGTTCGTCGCGCTATTTTGTCTTTTTGGCTGAGCTTTTCAGCGCACCGCGTCCCGCGTGGCAACCGCGTCCTCAATGTTGAGCTGAACGCCCCTTTTTCCTTGCCAATCATCGGCTTTGAGCCGTCCTGCGACATGGACCGGACCTGTGCCGCGATCGAGCAAAGCCTTACCGAGCGGCGTCTCAGCGGCCCTGAAAGCGATGGCTTTGAGCTTTGACCCATCCTCGCCCGCCAGCGTGCAACGGACATGGCCCTTGCCGACAATGTCGGCATAGACCACCCGCACCGAGGGCACAGCAAAACGGGGTTCGGGATTGCCCGACCCGTAGGGACCGGCCTGCTCCAGCATTTCATACATCTCACGATTGGCCCCGCGCACGGCCAGCGCGCCATCGAGACGGAGCGCACGCGATTCTGTGGCAAGCGAGACTTCATCGGCGACGCGAGCCGTCAGAAATTCCATGAAAGCTTCGAGTTTGTCTTCGGAAATGGTGAGACCCGCCGCCATCGCGTGACCGCCACCATTCACCAGATGACCCGCCTCAAGCGCGGCGGTGACGGCGCGTCCGAGATCCACCCCCTGAAGAGAGCGGCCCGAACCCTTGCCCTCGCCTTTCGCATCAAAGGCAATGACGATGGCGGGACGGTCGTATTTTTCTTTAAGCCGTGCTGCAACAATCCCGATGACTCCGGGGTGCCAACCCTGGCCCCATGCAAAGATCACAGGCGGCGGCGCGTTCTTTCGAGTGGTTTCTTGCAAGAGATCGAGTGATTTCGAGGCAAGTTCGAGTACTTCGCTCTCTATGGCCTGACGCTCCTTGTTGAGCACATCAAGCTCCAAAGCGATGGCCTCTGCCTCCGACTTATCCCCGGTGGTAAGCAACCTTGCACCGAGATCGGAACGCCCGACGCGACCACCGGCATTGACACGCGGACCGAGGAGAAAGCCTAAATGATATGTCCCCGGTTTGCCGTCGAGACGCGCAACGTCGCCGAGCGCCGCGAGACCAACATTTCCCCGCTTTGCCATAACGCGCAAACCCTGCGTCACGAACGCGCGATTGAGACCGACAAGCGGAACCACATCGCAGACCGTGCCGAGCGCGACAAGATCGAGCATCGCCATCAAGTCCGGCTCATTACGTGTGGTGTAGAAGCCGCTGGCGCGCAATGCCCGGTTGATCGCGACGATGAAGAGGAAGGCGACACCGACAGCAGCGAGCGTGCCGAGACCACTCGTATCGTCGAGACGGTTGGGATTGACCAGCGCAAAGGCGGGCGGCAGAGAAGGTTCAGCCTGATGATGGTCGATGACGACAACCTCAAGCCCGGCATCCTGCGCCACGCCGAGCACACGATGAGCCATAGTGCCGCAATCGACCGTGACGATGAGTTTGATGCCTTCATCGCGCAGCGTCATCAGCGCAGGCGCGTTAGGGCCGTAACCTTCGCGGATGCGGTCAGGAATATAGATACGCAAATCCTGCCCGACGGCCTGGAAGAATTTTTGCAGCACCGCTGATGATGTTGCTCCGTCCACATCATAGTCGCCGAATACAGCGACACGCTCACCGGCGATAATGGCGGACGCAATGCGCGAGGCGGCTTTGTCCATGTCCGTGAGGACGGACGGATCGGGCAGCAGGGTTTTGAGCGAGGGGGAGAGATAGGCGGCAACGTCATCGGGCGCGATGTCGCGACCGGCCAGAACACGGCCAATGATTTCCGGCAGACCCTCACGCTGGGCAATGGCCAGCGCCAAACGATCATCGGCGAGACGGCTCACCCAGGCACGGCCTGTGAGAGAACGTTCGACGCCGAGGAAGGGTTTCATTGGCGGGGTCCACAAAGAGAGCAAGTTAGTAAGTAAGACCCTCACCCAACCCTCTCCCGCAAGCGGGAGAGGACTAAGAAGGTGAAAAGTTCTTACTGCGTCTTGTGCAGTGTCTTGACCCAACGGACTGTACCGGTCTTGGAGCGCATCACGACCGAGTGCGTGGTGAAGCCGCCACGGACCTGACGGATGCCTTCGAGGATGTTGCCATCGGTGACGCCGGTTGCCGCGAAGATCACATCGCCCGAGGCCATTTCTTCCATCGTGTATTTCTTATTGAAATCCGTCACACCCATTTTAAGCGCGCGGGCTTTCTGGTCTTCGCTGTCTGTGACAAGACGGCCCTGCATCTGGCCGCCGATGCAGCGGAGAGCTGCGGCTGCGAGCACGCCTTCGGGTGCGCCGCCGATGCCCATATACATGTCGATGCCGGTGGTCGGATCGGTCGTGTAGATAACGCCCGCAATGTCACCATCGGTGATGAGCGTGACGCGCGCGCCGGTTGAACGCACAGCTTTGATCATCTCGTCATGGCGGGGACGGTCGAGAATGCAAACGCAGATTTCATTCGGTTGCACGCCTTTGGCTTTGGCAAGACGACGCACATTATCATCAGGCTTCGCATCAAGATCGACAGTGCCTTCAGGATAGCCGCCGCCAATGGCGATCTTGTCCATATAAGTGTCCGGCGCATGCAAGAGCGTGCCGCCTTCGGCCATGGCGAGAACGGCGAGCGAATTGGACATGGCTTTGGCGCAGAGCGTTGTGCCTTCAAGCGGGTCGAGTGCGATGTCCACTTTCGGACCCTTACCGGTGCCGACTTTTTCGCCGATGAAAAGCATCGGAGCTTCGTCGCGTTCGCCTTCGCCGATGACGATGGTGCCGTCAATGTCGAGCTTGTTGAGTTCGGTGCGCATGGCATCGACGGCGGCCTGGTCTGCGGCCTTCTCGTCGCCACGTCCGGCGAGCTTTGCTGAAAGTATCGCGGCGCGTTCCGTGACACGTGTCACTTCCAGCGTCAGCATTCTGCTCAAACCCTTATTCTCAGCCATTGGTCTTTCCTTCGTGAGACTATCCGTCTCATCGTCTGTGGTTATCTGATTTTAACGTGAGCCGCTTTTTTCAATCCGGATCACGAGCGGTGTGCCCGCTACTTCCTTGTGGTTTTCTAAATGTATGAGCGCCTTGCGCATCGAACCTTCTTCGGTCTCATGCGTGAGGAAGACAACCGGCATGCGACCGCTCGCGGTTTCCTTGCCTTCGCCGCGCTGAACGATACGTTCGATCGAAACATTGGCATCGGCGAGCGCACGCGTTATCTCCGCCATGCTGCCGGCACGGTCAACGGCGCTGAAGCGGAGATAGTAAGCCGACTTGCTCTTGCTGGGCGACGCTTTGGCAGGCGGTTTCAAATGACTGGTCGGCACAATGAAAGGCGGCATGACGAGACCGCGCGCGATATCCACCAGATCAGACACAACGGCAGACGCGGTCGGGCCTTCGCCTGCGCCGCGACCTTCGAGCACGAGGAGACCAACGCGGTCGCCTTCAATCGCCACCGCGTTGAACACGCCCGACACAGCGCCGAGCGGCGAGCCTTCGGGCACCAGCGTCGGATGCACGCGCTGCTCGATACCGTCAACCCCCAGCGTCGCGATGCCGAGCAACTTTATTTTGTAGCCGAAGTCTTTGGCGAATTTGAAATCGGCGGCCGTGATCTGCGTGATGCCCTCGATTTCGACATTTTCAAATGAGACTTCACGGCCAAAGGCAAGGCTCGCCAGGATTGCGAGCTTGTGTGCGGCGTCCACGCCACCCACGTCGAATGCCGGATCGGCTTCGGCATAACCCAGGGCTTGTGCATCTATCAGCACGTCACCAAAATCACGGCCCGTCTTTTCCATCTCGGTGAGAATGTAATTGCAGGTGCCGTTGAGAATGCCCGTGACCGAGGTGATCTCATTGGCCGCCAGACCTTCACGCAAGGCTTTGATGATCGGGATACCACCGGCAACAGCAGCTTCGTAATTGAGCGCCACACCGCGCTGTTCAGCGACACGGGCAAGTGCGATGCCGTGGCGTGCGATCAGAGCTTTGTTGGCCGTGACGACATGCTTGCCGTTGGACAATGCCTGCTCAACAACTTCGCGCGCGATGCCTTCGGACCCGCCGATGACTTCGACAACGACATCAATGTCGTCCGCATTAGCAAGGGCGCGGGCGTCTTTTTCCCAACGCACACCTTTGAGATCAATGCCGCGATCTTTTTTCTCATCGCGCGAACTGACGGCGACAAGTTCCACCGTGCGGCCTGAAGCCGCCGACAGAAACTCGCGACGGTCGGCGAGAATCTTGACCACGCCGACGCCGACGGTGCCAAGGCCCGCGACGCCGATACGAAGGGGTTTGCTCACGGGCGGCCTGCCTTCGTATTGGGATGGGGGACCACATTGCTCTTAATGCCAACACGGTCTTCGTATTCGGCGATGATCTGATCGGCATTCGCCATCATGCGCTTCACACCACGCGCGGCCTGACGGATGCGGTGTTCGTTTTCGACAAGACCGATACGGACATGACCATCGCCATACTCGCCAAAGCCGATGCCCGGTGCGACGGCGACGTCGGCCTGTTCCATCAACAGCGTCGAGAAGCCGAGTGAGCCGAGGTGACGGAATTTTACGGGGATCGGCGACCATGCAAACATGGATGCAGGCGGGCTTGGAATATCCCAGCCGGAACGCGCCATGCTGTCAACGAGCACATCGCGGCGGCTCTTATAGGTCTGACGGATTTCTTCGACGCAATCCTGCGGGCCATTAAGCGCGGCGGTCGCGGCAACCTGAATGGGCGTGAACGCGCCATAGTCAAGATAGGACTTCACACGGCCAAGCGCATTGACGAGGCGCTCATTGCCCACCGCAAAGCCCATGCGCCAACCAGGCATGGCATAGGTCTTGGACAGCGATGTGAACTCAACACTGCGCTCTTTTGCGCCCGGCACCTGAAGGATCGACGGCGGCGGATTGCCGTCGAAATAGATTTCCGCATAGGCGAGATCCGAAATCACGAAGATGTCGTGCTTGTTCGCAAAGGCGATGATCTCGCGATAGAAGTCGAGGCTCGCGACCTGCGCTGTCGGGTTCGACGGATAGGACACGACAAGGGCCACGGGCTTGGGCACCGAATGGCGCACGCCGCGTTCCAGCATGTCCATAAAGCCTTCAGGGCTTTCAAACGGCACCGAGCGGATGACGGCACCGGAAATAATAAAACCGAAGGCGTGGATCGGATAGCTCGGGTTCGGGCACAGAATGACATCGCCCGGCGCGGTGATGGCCTGCGCAAGATTGGCGAGACCTTCTTTAGAACCGAGTGTCGCGATGACTTCCGTGTCAGGGTTCAGCTTCACACCGAAACGGCGCTCATAGTAAGCCGCCTGCGCCTTGCGAAGTCCGGGAATGCCGCGTGAAGAGGAATAGCGGTGCGTCTTGGGATCGCGCACGGCCTCAATCATTTTTTCGACGATATGGGGCGGCGTCGGCATATCGGGATTGCCCATGCCGAAATCGATAATGTCGCGACCTTCGGCGCGCGCCTTTGCCTTGAGCTTGTTGACGCTCTCGAAAACGTAAGGGGGCAAACGCTTTATGCGATGAAATTCTTCGCTCATGGCCTATTCCTGAAACGGGGAAACTTATTCCCTAAGACGCGCCCTTATAACGCCAAACCGGAGACTGGGCCACGCCAAAAGGGCTGAAAACGGGGGCTCAGAGGGGAGTTTTGAGGAGGTGAGCGTCTGAGGCCGGAGCCTCAGACTGTCTCAAGGCGAATTTGTGGCGGAAAGTGCCGCTTTGCCGGAGCTTTTATAAAGCCTGACTCTTTAGGGAGCAGATGGCTTTGACACTTCGACCTTGGTGGTCGGGGCGGCCGTGACCGGTGCCTCGGCATTCGGGTCTACGACCTCCTCCGCCGGTTCGGCCTTGGCGGTTGCCCCGGCGTCCTCATCCACTTCCTCAACGATGGTCTTCACAGCGGCAAAGGATTTGTGACCGCCACGCGACGGCATCGGGATGATGCCGTTGACGATGGGGGCCGGTGCGGGCGCGGCTTCAAGCACAGGAGCAGTGGCAGGTTCGGCAGAGGCCATCAAAGTAGGGGCCGGTTCTTCGATCTTGTTCAGAAGCGCGGCTGTGCCCGCTGTCGGGGCAACGGGTGCCGGTTCGGCAGCGGCGACCTTGGCCGGTTCCGGCGGAAGGTTCGGAGCAACATAGGGTGTGGCCAAAGGTTGGGTGGCCGGTGCAGCGGCAGCAACTTTCGCGGGTTCCGGTTCCGGCGCGACAGCGGGCGCCGGTTCTTCAACAGGTTCCGGTTCGGCGGCAGCGACAGCAACGGGTGCTGCAACGGCAGCAACTTTAGCCGGTGCGGGTGTGGCAACAGGAACCGGCTTTGGCGTTTCCGGCTCCGGCGAAATGGAAGCCGTTTCTGTGGCGGATTCAGCTGCTCTGGCGATCTCGGCCTGACGTTCGGGCGAAGGCTTGGCCGCCGTCGAGGTGGCCTGACCGGCACGCAGCGCACTGTCTTTATCCTGAGCCGCGGCGCGATCTTTTGCCAGCTCGTCGGCAATGGCTTTCTGATCGGCGGCGCTTGTCGAGGCCGGACGCGTATCAGGCGTGTCGGCAAGTTCGGGAAAGCCTTTGGTCCCTTCAGGTGTCGGCGCGGCACCCTCGGCGCCATAAACCGCTGCGGGCTTCAATGCATCAGGCGTGGCCGAACAGGCGGCCAGTCCCATAGCCACGGCGGCCATCAGGGCAGTTGTCACAGCAACCTGCCGCGACGGAAAATTACGGTTCTGCTCGAAGGTCGTTTTCAGCTTGGACATGAGGTCCCATTTCCTGACGGTTACCAGCCTGCGCAACAGACACATCACGCAGCAACTTTATCAGCTCATCTTATCGCATTTTGATAGGCCTGAGGGCCAGACTCTATAATATAGATTGATGAGACAAAATCGATAGTCACGGGCTTTTGGCCGCAAGCGACTATGAGAGATTAGGGAAACCCTGACGGGTTTTGGAAAAAAGTGCAGAAGCAGAAGAAAATCTCACCCGCGCCCGAGATGACCCCAGCGCCGAAAGCCAAAAAACCCGCTGCCAAACGCCGGGCAAAAACTGATTCTGCATCCCCCAAAAAACCGGCGCCCGAAGCGGCCAAAGCCGAAGAACCGAAGGCGGCCAAAAAGCACGCTGATATCCCGACTAACAAAACCTATCCGATACCCGACTTCGGTGCCTTTGCCATCAATCTCATTCAGGCGGCAACCCTCGGCCAGAAGGCGGCGCGTCTTCTCATCAAAGGCGAGGAGAGCGACGGCATGGGCGGCGCGAAAGAAGACGCCAAGCGCATCGGCAAAGCGATCCTCGATGTCGCCTCTAGCTATATCAAAAATCCGCTCAAGCTCGTCGAAGCGCAGAACCAACTCTGGAACAGCTATATCGACCTGATGCAGGCGACAACACGGCGCCTCTTCGGACAGGATGCCGAACCCGTTGTGAAGCCTGCCCGCTCCGACAAGCGCTTCAAAGATCCCGATTGGCAGAACAAAGTCGTCTTTGATCTGATGAAACAATCCTATCTGCTGATGAGCCAATGGCTCGACCAGCAGGTGCAACACACCGAAGGCGTGGACGAACACACACGCAAGAAGGCCGAATTTTACGTCAAGCAACTGACCGACGCTTTCTCACCGTCAAACTTCCTGCTGACGAACCCCGAAGTGCTCCGCACCACATTGCAGAGCAACGGTGAAAATCTCGTGCTCGGCATGCAGCATCTGCTGGAAGATGTGGAGCGCGGCCACGGCAAAATCCAGATTCAGCAAACCGACATGAAAGCCTTTGAGCTTGGCCGCAACATTGCGCTGACACCGGGCAAGGTCGTGTTCCAGAACGATCTCATTCAGCTTTTGCAATATGAGCCGACGACCGAGAAGGTGCATAAGCGTCCGCTGCTGATCTTCCCGCCCTGGATCAACAAATATTACATCCTCGATCTCACGCCGGAAAAATCCTTCGTCAAATGGGCCGTCGCGCAAGGCTACACGGTCTTCGTCGTAAGCTGGGTCAATCCCGATGCGCGCCAGTCGATGAAGTCGTTTGAGAGCTATATGTTTGAAGGCGCTTACGCGGCACTCGACGCTGTGGAAAAAGCGACCGGTGAAAAAGAAGTCAACGCCATCGGCTATTGCATCGGCGGCACGATGCTGTCCTCTACCCTCGCCCACATGGCGGCCAAGGGCGATGATCGCATCAAATCAGCGACCTTCTTTGCAACACAAGTCGATTTCACCGAGGCGGGCGACCTCAAAGTCTTCATCGACGAGGAGCAGATCAACACGCTCGAAGAACAGATGGAAGCGCATGGCGGTCTGCTCGAAGGATCGAGCATGGCCTCCACCTTCAACATGCTGCGCTCGAACGATCTGATCTGGTCCTACGTGGTCAACAACTACCTCCTGGGCCGCGAGCCTGTGCCGTTTGATCTGCTCTACTGGAATGCCGACGCAACGCGTATGCCCGCCAAGATGCATTTGTTCTATCTGCGCGAGTGCTATCTGAAAAACCATCTGGCTGAAGGCGTGATGGAACTCGGCGGCGAGCGCCTCGACCTCAGCAAAGTCAAAATCCCGATCTATCTGCAATCAAGCCGCGAGGATCATATCGCGCCTTATAACTCCGTGTACAAAGCAACGCGCCTCTTCGGCGGTGACGTGAAATTCATCGTGGCAGGCTCAGGCCACATTGCAGGCGTCATAAATCCGCCGTCCGCCAATAAATATCAGTACTGGACATCGGACGCGCATCCGCAAAAGGCAAAAGAATGGCTTGAGGGCGCGACCGAAACACCCGGCTCGTGGTGGCCCGATTGGGAAGCCTGGCTCAATCCGAAATCGGGTCCGATGGTGAAAGCCCGCAAACCAGGTGACGGAAAACTCAGGGTGCTGGAAGATGCGCCGGGGTCTTATGTGCTAGTGAAAGGGGAGTAGGCTTTGCCTGCATTGCAAGGGCTAACTCTTCGGTTATTATTCGGCCTTTGCCTGATGTTTTCGCTCGCTGCTTGCGAACGATGGGGCACGTCCGAGGAAGCTGAGCAGATCTACAAAGACCACACGGAAGTCTTCCATCAGATTTACGAGATCACCGAACAAGACAAGGCACTCAAGAACATCTCTCCTGACTATGATCCTTATGGCGATATTAAATTTCTCGAAAACTCAGATAAGTTCACGGATAGCACCAAAGCAAAGTACGCCGAAATACTGCACCTCATGAAAATTGCAGAGCTTGAGCGTGTACGTGTAGTACGGCTTGAACCGGACAAATCTGACACGGCAGAAATCGTAAACTTCATAGTTTTTGCGCGAGGCATTCTTGACAATACCGAAGCGATATTTGTCAGACGCATAGAGCCCGCCGCGCCCTACCGCTCATCTTTCATTCAGGACGACAATTGCAAAGAGGTTGATCCCCCTTATTGGTATGTCTGTCACTCTCGTTAATATGACGTCATAGATGCGCGACGGACTTTGGGTCAAAAGTGAGCTTGCGCATGACGATCACAAAACGGGGATAAACGGCTTTTCAGGCTCGCAACAGGCTCGAAAATTCCAGCGATTCCTGCAAGAGATCGAGCGTTTCCATGTCGAGATCGTTCGTCGGTTCATCGAGGGTCGCGAGCAAGCCCTCGGAAAGTAATTATCGGGTGGGGATAGAGGCGGAAATAAATTTTATACCCACTTGAACGGCTTTTCATGCGGGCTTGATTTCACGCAACCCGACTCTCAAAAATACCGGCTACGAATCCTTGGACGTGACGCGTAGGGTTTGCGCTCCACTTCCTCAGTCGCCGGAGCTTTGCCCTGTCGCTTTCCATCACGCTTCTCGTGTTACTCGCCGCGCTGTTGCATGCGGTTTGGAATGCGCTTGTCAAAGCGACCGCCGACCGGCTGTCGATGATGGCCTATGTGGCGGGCAGCGGCGGGTTGCTGATGTTGCCCCTCTTGCCCTTCACGCCGTTTCCGAGTTGGGAAGTTTGGAAGATCATCTTCCTCTCGCTCGCACTGCACACGGGCTACAAAGTTTTTCTCGTCAAAGCCTATACGCATGGCGATATGGGTCAGGTCTATCCGCTCGCGCGCGGCTTTGCACCGGCGATTGTGACCTTTGTCGGCTTCATGTTTTTGGGCGAGCAACTCCCTCCCCTCGCAACGCTCGGCGTCGCGCTCATCATCATCGGCATTGTGAGTTTGGCGTGGCGCTCACGCACGGGAGCCAAAGGCGCAGGCGATCCGCGCGCGATTTTTTATGCGCTCGGCACATCGGTTTTTATCGCCGCCTACACATTGAATGACGGACTGGGCGGACGCGTTGCCGAAAGTGCGAGCGCCTATGTCATATGGCTCTTTGCGCTCGACGGCGTGTCGATCACCGCGATTGCTCTGTGGCGGCGCGGATGGGTCTTGCTTCAGCCCAAACGCGAATGGCTCTACGGCATGGGTGGCGGTGCAATTTCAATCGTCGCCTATTGGCTCGTCATCTGGGCCATGAGCATCACACCGCTCGGCCCCGTTGCCGCGCTGCGCGAAACAAGCGTCGTGTTCGGCGCACTGATTTCGGGACTGGTGCTGAAAGAAGGACTGGGTCCGCGCGCGATCATCGCGGCTTGCGTCGTGACGGCGGGCGTTATGCTGTTGAAGATGTGAGGGAGCATCATGAGTTTTCACATTCGCGATTTTGATCCGGCACGAGACAAAGAAGCGGCCCTCTCTTTCATCAGAGGGTCGCAAGCGTATGAACGTCAGGTGGAGCCCGATCGCAGAACCGACCCGCAGGTGGCGGACGAGTATTTTCCTGTACTCATGCAAAACGTCGCTGACAAACGCGGGCGTATTTTTGTGGCCGAGCATGACAGCAAAGCAATCGGTTGGGCGGCAATTATTGTTGAAGAAAACATGCTCTTCGTTGTGAAAGAACAACGGACCTATGGCTACATCACTGAACTCTATGTCGATGAGAAAAGCCGGAGCCTTGGTGCCGGACGTGCGCTGATAGCTGCCTGCGAAGACGAAGCACGGCGGTTAGGTCTCGGTCATGTGATGATCGGTGTTCTGACGCGAAGTGAGCGCACGGCAGAGGTTTATGCGCGCGCTGGGTATCAGCCTTACACATCAGAGTTGCGGAAATATTTGTGAGACTCCGCTCGCAACGACGACGAATTACAAATTCACACCCGTGCCTTCATCAAGGCCGACCATGATGTTGAGGCATTGCACGGCCTGCGCGGATGCGCCCTTGCCGAGATTGTCCAGCAGCGCGACGAGGCGGACCTGTTTGCGCATTTCATTGCCGAAGACAAAGAGTTTCAACTGGTTCGTACCGTTGAGACCTTCAGGGTCTAAACCCTTCATTGCGGCGGCTTCGTCCAATGTGGCGACCGAGACAAACCGTTCGCCTTCATAGGCGTCGGCAATGGCTTCATAGACACTAGCAACAGACGGACCACCACCGGGAATGGCCCAAAGCTGGAGCGGCACTTCGACGATCATGCCCTGCGCATAACGACCGACAGCGGGCGCGAAGAGCGGCCGGTGAGTCAATCCGCCATAGGTGCGGATCTCTTCGACATGCTTATGCTCAAGACCCATCGCATAGATACGGTAATTGTCGTGGCTGTAATTGGCCGACGTCTCGTCTTCAAACTCAGCAATCATCGACTTGCCGCCGCCGGAATAACCCGACACAGCATTGATCGTTACCGGCCATGACTTGGGCAGGAGACCCGCATCGGTCAGCGGTTTGATGAGCGCGATAGCGCCGGTCGGATAGCAACCGGGATTGGTGACGCGATTGGCACCGGAAATAATCTGCCGCTGCTCGGCCCCCATTTCAGGAAAGCCATAGGTCCAGCCATGCGTCGTGCGATGCGCGCTCGAAGCGTCGATCACGCGCGTCAGCGGATTGGTGATGAGGGTCACTGCCTCTTTGGCGGCATCGTCCGGCAGGCACAGAATCACGATGTCGGCAGCGTTCAGCGCATCGCGCCGCGCATTGGCATCTTTGCGGTTGGCTTCCGACAGACGGATAAATTCGAGATCCGTGCGGCCATCAAGCCGCGTGCGAATTTGCAGGCCCGTTGTACCCACTTCCCCGTCGATAAAAACTTTCGTGACCATTTGACGCTCCACTGACTGAGCCAACAATATAACAAAGAAAAAGGGCGCTTCGATTTTTTCGAAGCGCCCTTGATCGAAATCGCGATGAAGCGATTAGCGCTTGGAGAACTGGAAGCTACGGCGGGCCTTGGCCTTGCCGTACTTCTTAC
This sequence comes from Parvibaculum sp., assembly GCA_030645235.1. Classification (GTDB taxonomy): domain Bacteria; phylum Pseudomonadota; class Alphaproteobacteria; order Parvibaculales; family Parvibaculaceae; genus Parvibaculum. The sequence continues at coordinate 225,553 of JAUSMV010000005.1, forward strand.
GCTCAACCACACGGCTATCGCGTGTGAGGAAGCCGTCTTTCTTGAGGACGCCGCGCAGTTCGGGCTCGAAATAAGTGAGCGCGCGCGAGATGCCGTGACGAATGGCGCCGGCCTGACCGGAGAGACCGCCACCGAGGACCGTCGCTGTGATGTCGAACTGCTTTTCGCGTGCGGCGCACACGAGCGGCTGGTTCAGGATCATGCGGAGAACCGGACGCGCGAAGTAGCGTTCCAGATCACGGCCGTTGATGATGATCTTGCCGGAGCCGGGCTTCAGCCAAACGCGGGCGACCGCGTTCTTGCGCTTGCCGGTGGCATAGGCGCGACCGAATTTGTCGAGCTTGGGGAGACGCACTTCGGGGGCTTCAGTACCTGCAACGGCACCCTTCAGTCCTTCGAGCGAATGAATTTCTGACATCAGGCCACCTTCACATTCTTACGGTTCTGCGACGCGAAGTCGATCTTCTGGGGCTGCTGCGCTTCATGCGGATGCTCGGCACCGGCATAGATGTGCAGATTGGCCATCTGGCGACGCGCGAGCGGGCCACGGGCGATCATGCGCTTCACGGCAAGTTCGATGACGCGCTCGGGGAAACGGCCTTCAAGCAAACGCTTGGGCGATGTTTCTTTGATACCGCCCGGATAACCGGTGTGGCGGTAGTAGCGCTTGTCGTCGTATTTCTTGCCGGTGAAGGCCACTTTGCCAGCGTTGACAACGATCACGTTGTCACCATCGTCCATGTGGGGTGTGAAAGTCGGCTTGTGCTTGCCACGCAGACGGTTCGCAATGAACGACGCGAGGCGGCCAACGACGACGCCATTGGCGTCAATCACGATCCACTTCTTTTCGATTTCGCTGGCTTTCGCGGAATAGGTTGTCATGCGAAAAGTCCTAATCAGGTTCAGGGGTCTAGAATTGACGCGTGTTTAGGCGAGGCGCGCAGTTCTGTCAACGCAAACCGGTAAAAAAGGCTGGTAATACGGCACTTTATCGCAGCGGTATCATTATACCGCAATCACGCATCACGCGGCGGGATCGAGTAAGTCGAGGTCACATGGGCCACAGGACCGTCGAGGCCCGGCTGGGTGATGAGCACCTCGCCGACCGCTAAGCGCTTGCCAAGCTTCAACAATTTGGCTTCGGCGAAGATGTCCGAGGGGCCGGGTTTGCGTAAGAAATTGATGTTGAGGTTCGTCGTGACCGCAAGCGCGACGGGTCCGATATGGCCGAGGATGACGGCATACATGGCGTAGTCGGCCAGACTCATCATGGACGGACCCGAGACCGTGCCGCCCGGACGGAGGTTTCGCTCCGTGACCGGCAGGCGCAGGCGCGCCGTCATGGGACCGATTTCGACGATCTCGGACTGGCCGTCGCGGAGCTGCGGGAAGACCCTGTCGAGGAACTCGGTGACTTCGGCGGCGGTCATAACGGGCTGTTGCATTGTCGCGTCTCGCTCTGATTTGTCGGATACTTCGTGGCAGGACGCGCGGCGAACGGCAAGTGAGAAGTGGAATACGAAGAAAATGAAAACGCACAGCATCACCACCCCTCGGCTCATCCTGCGTCAATGGCGTGACGAAGATCTCGAACCCTTTTGGGCGATGGGACAAGACGCGGAGGTGATGGAGTTTCTGTTGCCTTATGCCGACCGCGCGGACAGCGACGCGAATGCGGTTCGTTTGCGCAATCATATCGATGCCCATGGCTTCGGCTTCTGGGCACTTGAAGCGTCGGGCGTCGCGCCTTTTATCGGCTTTGCCGGAATCCTGAATGTGAATGACGCCAATCCGTTTTATCCGGCGGTGGAGATCGGCTGGCGGCTCGCACGACCACATTGGGGCAAGGGTTATGCGAGCGAGGCCGCAGAAGCGGCGCTCACTTTCGGCTTTGAAACATTAAAGCTCGACGAGATCATCGCCTTCACGGTGCTTGCCAATATCCGTTCGCAAGCTGTGATGCATCGCATTGGCATGACCCGTAATCCGGCGGATGATTTTGACCATCCGCGCGTGCCGGACGGCTCGCCGCTGAAGCGCCATGTTCTTTATCGCATTGCGGCGGACGCACGGCACTTGGACGATTGACGCTCGTATGGCTATGATCCCCTGAACGCTCCGCAACGAGAGCGACGGAGGACGGACGATGAACCAGACGGCAGAAAAGCCAAGCCCTGACGACGCACTCGTGCTGCGCACCGATGCGGACGGCGTATGCGTGCTGACGCTCAATCGCGGGGCGCAGCGGAACTGTCTGTCGATTGGTTTAATGTCGGCTTTGAGCGACGCCTTAAGCGACGTGGCGACAGACAAATCTGTGCGCGTGGTTGTCATCGCGGCCAACGGCCCTGCTTTCTCATCCGGTCATGATTTGAAAGAACTCACAAGCCATCGCGCCGACGCCGACAAGGGCCGCGCGTTTTTCAGCCAGACAATGAAAGCCTGCAGCGCGTTGATGCAGCAGATTGTCAATTTGCCCAAACCCGTCATCGCGCGCGTCCATGGCATTGCGACGGCGGCGGGTTGTCAGCTTGTCGCAAGTTGCGATTTGGCGATTGCGGCAGACGGCGCGAAGTTTGCGACGCCCGGTGTCAATATCGGCTTGTTCTGTTCAACACCGATGGTCGCTCTGTCGCGCAACGTCACACGCAAACATGCGATGGAAATGTTGCTGACGGGCGAGATGATCAGCGCCGCGCGCGCCGCCGAGATGGGACTGATCAATCAGGTCGTCGCCGCTGAGGCGCTTGACGCGACGGTGCATGACCTTGCCGTCAAGATTGCAACCAAGTCGGCGCTGACGGTTAAGATCGGCAAGGAAGCTTTTTACGCCCAACTCGAAAAGCCTTTGGGCGAAGCCTATGACTATGCGAGCGAAGTGATGGTGACAAACATGCTCGCGCGCGATGCGGAAGAAGGGATCGGCGCGTTCATCGAGAAGCGTCATCCCCATTGGGAAGATCGGTAGAGGGACACGACAAATGAAACCACTGGAACATTTGCGCTATAGCCCCGAATTTCTCAAAAATATTTTGAGCGATACGAAAGTCATCGCGCTGGTCGGCGCGAGCGCCAACACCGCGCGCGACAGCCATGAAGTGATGCAATATCTGCAACGTCGCGGCTATCGCGTGATCCCCGTCAATCCGGGACTGGCAGGACAGAAGCTTCTGGGCGAGACGGTTTATGCAACGCTGAAAGACATTCCCGACAAGATTGATCTCGTTGATGTGTTCCGCAATTCAGCCGCAGCAGGACCCGTTTGCGATGAAGCCATCGCCATCGGCGCGAAATATATCTGGATGCAACTCGGCGTAACCAACGAAGAAGGTGCCGCGCGCGCAGAAGGCAAGGGCATTAAGGTTGTGATGAACCGCTGCCCGAAAATTGAAATCCCCCAACTCTTTCGCTGAGACCAACTCCTCCCAAAAGGTTATGTCATGTCTGACTTCAAATTCGATACGCTTGCCGTTCACGCAGGCGCAAAGCCTGATCCGACGACCGGCGCACGCGCGACACCGATCTTTCAAACAACATCATTTGTCTTTGATGATGTGGAACATGCCGCATCACTGTTCGGCCTTCAGGCCTTTGGCAATATCTATACGCGCATCACCAACCCGACGACAGCGGTGCTGGAAGAACGCGTGGCGGCCCTTGAAGGCGGCGTTGCAGCGCTTGCCGTCGCATCCGGTCACGCAGCGCAAATGCTGGTGTTCCATACGCTGATGATGCCCGGCGACCGCTTTGTCGCAGCGACACAACTTTACGGCGGCTCGATCACGCAGTTCGGTCATTCGTTCCAGAAGTTCGACTGGCATGTCGATTGGGCTGATGCGACGGATGCAGCGAATATCAAGAAAGCCATCGGGCCGAAAACAAAAGCGGTCTTCATTGAAAGCATGGCGAACCCGAGCGGGCGCATTATCGACATTGCCGCGATTGCAGCAGTGGCGCATGAAGCGGGCATTCCGCTCATCGTCGATAACACGCTGGCCTCGCCCTATCTCATCCGTCCGATTGAACATGGCGCGGATATTGTCGTGCATTCGGCGACAAAGTTTCTCGGCGGGCACGGCAATTCGATGGGCGGCATCATTGTTGATGCGGGCAAGTTTGATTGGTCCAAGGGAAATAAATTCCCAACACTGACGGAACCGACGGCCTCCTATCATGGCTTGAAAATATACGAGACCTTCGGCGCGATTTCATTTGCGATTGCCTGCCGCGTGCTGGGCCTGCGCGATCTCGGCCCTGCGATTTCGCCCTTCAATGCCTTCATGATCATCACCGGCATTGAGACTTTGCATTTGCGGATGCAACGCCATTCAGACAGCGCGCTAAAAGTCGCAAAGCATTTGAAAGCGCATCCGAAAGTCACATGGGTGTCTTATGCCGGACTTGAAGATGATCCGAGCCATGCTTTGCAGAAGAAATATGCACCCAAGGGGTCGGGCGCGATCATGACGTTCGGCATCAAAGGCGGCTATGATTCGGGTGTGAAACTCGTCAACGGCATCGAGCTTCTGAGCCATCTCGCCAATATCGGTGACACGCGAAGCCTTATCATTCATCCGGCTTCAACCACACATCGTCAGCTGTCGGATGAACAGAAAAAGTCGGCGAGCGCGGGTCCGGATGTGGTCCGTCTGTCCATCGGTCTGGAGGACGCGGACGACATTATCGCGGCGCTGGATAAAGGTTTGGCGGGAGCCTAAAAGGCTCGAAAGAGCCTCTAATCAGTTGGAATTTCTTGCAAGAGATCGAGTGTTTCCATGCAGAGATCGTTGATCAGTTCGTTGAGTGCACCGACCTGACGCGCGAAAGCCTATCCCCGGGTGGGGATAGGCTTTATTTTTGAAAACTTATCCCGCAAAAGTAATTATCGGGTGGGGAGTAGGATAAAAATAAATCTATACCCACCCTTTTCCGCCCCCCCCTCCTTCCTGTTCGCGCCTACGCGCGCGGTGTGGAGAGGTGAAGCGATTACGGATTAAGCCGCCGCGCATGGATCAGGGCTGTTGTAAACACGATCATCGCACCGGCCTGATGCGCGGCGCCGAGCGGAATGGGAACGACCATGAGCAAAGCCCAGATGCCGAGCGCGACTTGTGCCAGCACGGACCAAAGAAGCCAGTCGGCACTTTGACGCGCGAGCACGCTGCCGGAGCGGCGCACGGCAAACCAGTGCCACGCGACGAGGCCGGTGAGCAAATAAGCGACCATGCGGTGATCGAATTGTGCGGTCAGCATGTTTTCAAAAAAGTTGCGCCACCAGACGTGATGGGCCATGAGACCTTCAGGAATGATCGCGCCGTCGATGAGCGGCCATGTGTTGTAAATGTAGCCGGCCTTGAGACCCGCGACGAAAGCACCGAGCATCATTTGCACGAAGACGAGCGGCACGAGCCAGAGCGCGGCTTTGCGCAGAGACGGATTGACCGTGATGACGGGGGCCGCGCGCCACAGGGCGAGCGCCACCCACATCATATAAGCGTAGATCAAGGTCGCCAATCCAAGGTGGGCGGCAAGACGATACTGGCTGACGTCAACGCGGTGCGTGAGACCGCTCTTGACCATCCACCAACCGAGCGCGCCCTGCGCACCGCCAAGCACGAACATCGCGAGAAGATGCGGCATCAATGCACGCGTGATGCGACCACGGGCGGCAAACCAGAGGAAGGGCACGAAGAAGGCAACGCCGATGAAGCGGCCGAGAAAACGATGCGCCCATTCCCACCAGAAAATTTCTTTGAACTCTGAGAGCGTCATACCTTTGTTGACGAACTCATATTGCGGGATCTGCTTGTAGTTCTCGAATGCGTCGTTCCATGCCGCATCGCTCATGGGCGGGAGCGCACCGGCAACGGGCTTCCATTCGGTAATGGACAGACCTGACTCGGTGAGACGCGTGAGGCCACCCACCACGACCATTAAAAAGACAAGCGCGGACACAGCAAAGAGCCAGAGAGCGATCTGACGATTGGCGGCGGCGCTGGGCAAATTTGCCCGTGTCATATTTGCTTGAGTCATGGCAGAGAGTGATAGCGCAATTTTGGGACGAATGACCAGCGACAGACTGACGCCCTGCCCCAAACGGAACCGCGTACATTCCACACAATTACTGTATCATCCGCCGCGCGAAGGAACCGCCTTTGCCAAATCAATGAGAAACATTCCCCAAAATGACCACGACCTATATCGACGCCTGGCGCAAGAGCGATCCGAAACTGGAGGCTGCCGCGACGGCGTTTTGGACCGAGCTGAATTTACTGCCGGAAGGCGCAACGGCGGCGGAGCGATTAAAAGAACTTGCCGTGCTCGCCTATGACGGCGCAACGCTGATCGGGGTCTCGACACTCAAGATCAATTTTTTCGATCAACTGCGACAGAAATTTGCCTTTGCGCGCGAAGCCATCCGGCCCGAATACCGTCTGCAATCCGTCGGACGGGATCTGATGCTCGCCACGCGCGAGGTCATTGAGCCCTATGCGCTGGCTCATCCCGAAGAAGAGATCGCGGGCATCGGCGCTATCTATCAGGCCCCCGGTATCGGCAAGCGCGGCATCGGCCGCAAGACACGTCTGGCGCTGATCGGCTATACAGCAAAGAACGAACAGGTGCGCATCGGCTGGTTCAGCCACTTCATCGTGCCGCCGAACCTGACACCGCCAAAACCACGTACAGGCGGGGGCGCTGAATAATGGCCGTCACCTTCGTCACGGCCTGGAAGAAAAATGATCCGAAGCTCGAAGCCGATGTGATCGCGCTGTGGCGCGGGATGAACGTGTTGCCGAAAGGCGAGAGCACGGACAAACGGGTCAAGCAGATTGCTATTCTCGCTTATGATGATGACCGGCTTGCCGGTATTTCATCGCTTGAGGTGCAGGCTATTCCGCAGCTAAGACAAAAATTTGCCTTTGTGCGTGAACTGATCCATCCCGATTATCGCAAAAATCTGATTGCGCGCACGTTGGTCAAGCACACGCGCGAAATGATCGAGGCCTATGCACTCGCTCATCCCGAAGAAGCGATTGCGGGCCTCGCCGCCGTATTTCAAACGCCGCATCTGGGTAAGCGCGCCATCGGCCTTGAAAGCGGCATGGGATTGATCGGCTATACGGATAAGCATGAACAAATCCGCGCCGGTTGGTTTGAACATTTTATGGTACCGGCAAATCTGACGCCACCGTCAGAGTTCCCAGAATTGGATATAGTAGAATGAGTGTTGAATATATTGATGCATGGCGCAAAGATGATCCGCGTCTTGAAGCCGATGCGCGGCGCATCTGGTCTGAGCCCGGCGTGTTGCCCGAAGGCAAGGGAACGGAAACGCGGATGAAGGAACTCGCTCTCGTCGCTTATGAAGACGGACAGCTTGCGGGGCTGACGACACTCGATGTGCGCGTGTTTCCTTATGTCCGACAGAAATTTGCATTCATTCGCGGATTTATCCTGCCAGCGTTTCGCATGAAAGCCGCCGGACGCGACATCATGCTCGAAACACACAAGATGATCGAGACCTGGGCGCTCAAGAATCCGGGCGAGAAACTTGCGGGGCTGGCCGCCATTATTCAGGTGCCCGGCGTCGGTGATCATCCGGTTGGCCGGAGCACAGGCATGGTGTTGGTCGGCTACACTGATCGCAATGAGCAGGTGCGCATTGCGTGGTTCGATCATTTCCGTGTGCCGCTCAATCTCCCGACCCTCGCCCCCGAAAATCTGACCGGAGAAAAATGATGGCCGTTGATTATGTCGTGGCTTGGCAGAAGAGCGATCCGGCGCTGGAAGCAGACGCGATCCGCGCATGGTCAACGACAGGCGTCCTGCCGAAAAGCGACGGACCCGAAGTCCGCATAAAACAACTGGCATTGGTTGCTTATGAGGACGGAGCGCTTGCCGGACTATCGACACTGAATATCCGGCCCTATGAACCGCTCAAGCAAAAGTTTGCTTTCATGCGCGGGTTCGTCATGCCTGATTTTCGTATGCATGAAGTCGGTCGCGACCTGATGGTTGAAACGCTGAACATGATTGAGCAATGGGCTTTTGAGCATCAGGACGAAAAAATAGCCGGTATGATGGCTGTCGTTCAGATACCGGGTGTCGGCAGAGAACCGGCGGGCAAGAAAATAAAAGCCACGCTGATCGGCTATGTGAACGGCAATCAGCAGCTACGGCTCAGATGGTTTGATCATTTCCGTGTGCCACCGAACATGACGGACTTCTGAAAATCACATTTGGAAAAATGGGATGAAGCCTATGCCCTATTGCATGGTTTGATCACTTCATGGTGCCGCCGGTTGACGGATAGCGCCTTTGGCGGCGAATAGGTCGCGTCCCGAGACCTTTGCCTGAGCGCGTCCGATCGAATAAAAAGACCCATCAACCGGAGAGCCCCATGCCCCATCTGTCCTTAAGCATCCGCAAGCTGATCGGCACCCTGTTCCTGCTGACCTTTCTGTTTTTCTACTCAATGCTGATTATGACCATCGCGGTCAGCGGTCACGTGCCGGAAAACGGCGTTGTGCAGTTTTTCTTCTATCTGATCGCAGGCACGATCTGGGCGCTGCCCTTCCGCTGGGTCTTTATCTGGATGCTACGGCCTGATCCTGAATAAGAAACTTCAACCCTCCCCTTGAGGGAGGGTCAAAAAATCATCTTTGATTTTTTGGGGCGGGGGAACGAAATCCGCCGAGAGTTCAAACATTGCGTTGGGCACCATGCCCCCGCCCCAAACGGCGAAGCCGCCGTTTGACCCTCCCTCTAGGGGAGGGTTCAAAAAAGTAGAAACAAAAAAAGGCCCGGTCAGAAACCGGGCCTTTTTTGATGCGCTCGCGGGTTTTTAGAAGAAATAACCCGTCTGGGTCTTGTTCAGAACGAGAACAACAACGAGAAGAGCGATGATCGGAATGGTGGCCATGAGCTTGCTCCAAGACATTTGCCTGAGCGCCGAACCTGCCCCAGACTTTCGCTAGAATTATAGAACCCCAAGATTATAGAACCAACGTGCCTGTCTGACGACAGAAACACGCTGGTCCCGATAGATGGTCGGAGCGGCCGGATTCGAACCGACGACCCCTTGTCCCCCAGACAAGTGCGCTACCGGGCTGCGCTACGCTCCGACAAAACCGGATGAAAGAGAGCGGAAACCGCCCCTTCAGAGGCGCGGAATATAGACGCGGGTTTCGCCTGCGGCAACGCCCGAATGACCATATTTCCGCGGCTTTTTTGCAGAAAACCGACCTATTCGCAAATGAGTGGCAAATGATGCCCGTTTGCGTGACTTATTCCTCGTCAGCCTCGTCTTCCCAAAGGCTTTCGTCGATTTCTTCTTTCAAAGTCTCAAGGTCTTCAAGCAGTCCCTGAAGTGTTGCGCGGACCTCAGCGGATAATGTGCTGTCCGCGGGTGCATTCTGATGCGCACTGCGGCGCACGGACTCGCGCGCCTGCTCGGCCAGCGACGAATCAACTGTGCCTTTGCCGGTTTCGGAGACGAACTTGACGCCCTGTTCCCGAAAGACTTTTTGCACGCCTTTGATCGTGTAGCCGTCATTGTAGAGGAGTGTGCGGACGCCGCGCAGCAGGTCCACATCTTCGGGGCGATAATAGCGACGCCCGCCGCCGCGTTTCAGCGGGCGGATATGGGTAAACTTGCTCTCCCAGAACCGAAGAACGTGTTGCGGCACATCAAGATCGGTCGCGACTTCGCTGATCGTCCGGAATGCGTCAGGTGATTTTGTTATAGACAATACAGGTCCTTGGCTCCGCTCCTCCACCCGATTTCTCAACCAAGATGGCATGACGGGTTCTCCGATGCTTATTCGGCGGCGGCCGCTTTGCCGCTCAGAGCCGAGTTGATCAGTTCCTTGAGCACATGGCTCGGACGGAACACAAGCACACGGCGCGGCTTGATGGGCACTTCTTCGCCCGTCTTGGGATTGCGGCCCATGCGCCCGCCCTTCTGGCGCACGGAAAACGAGCCAAAGGACGACAATTTCACGGTATCGCCCCTGGACAGGCTATCGCCGATCTCAAGCAGCACCGACTCCACTAACTCTGCCGACTCGTTGCGCGACAGGCCGACTTCCTGATAGACGGCCTCGCTCAAATGAGCCCGCGTTATGGTATCCCCCATAGCGTACCCTCCATGTTCAGTCAAAGCCTAGGCTGGACCGATTAACCCGTCAATATCAATAGGATGCGCGGAACTTCTAAAGTGTAAAACTGTTTTATACCGGCACAACAATTTGAACCATGTGCCTACCAGCGCACCATCACCGAACCCCAGGTGAAGCCGCCACCCATGGCTTCGAGCAAAACCAGATCACCACGCTTCACACGTCCGTCGCGCACCGCGCCGTCAAGCGCCAGAGGCACAGAGGCCGCCGACGTATTGCCGTGCTCGCCGACAGTGACGACTATTTTTTCAGGCGGCAGGCCGATGCGCTTGGCCGTGCCGTCGAGAATACGTTTATTGGCCTGATGGGGAATGAACCAGTCGATGTCGTCAATGGTCATGCCCGTCGCGGTGAGTGATTCCTTGATTGTGTCGGCAATGTTCACAACGGCGTGGCGGAAGACTTCGCGGCCTTCCATACGGACATGACCGATCGTACCGGTTGATGACACACCGCCATCAACATAGAGCTTGTCGCGGTGGCGGCCATCGGAATGAAGATGCGTTGTGAGAATGCCGCGATCGGCATTCGTGCCCTCGCCTGTCGCGCCCTGCACGATCACGGCACCCGCGCCGTCACCAAACAAGACGCAGGTGGTACGGTCGGTCCAGTCAAGAAGGCGCGAGAAGGTTTCAGCGCCGATGACAAGAACGGTCTTGGACTGACCGCAGCGGATGAACGTGTCGGCAATCGTGAGCGCAAAGACAAAGCCGGAGCAGACAGCCTGCACGTCAAAGGCCACACCATGATGGAGACCAAGTTCAGCCTGCACGGTGACGGCCGTGGCGGGAAACGTATTATCCGGCGTGGTCGTCGCCATGATGATCGTGTCGATCTCCTGCACGTCGATGCCCGCATGAGCAATCGCGGCGCGCGCGGCATGCAAAGCGAGGTCGGATGTTTTTTCACCATCCGCCGCGATGTGACGCGCATGGATACCGGTGCGCTCGACAATCCACTCATCCGTCGTATCGACGATGGTTGTCATTTCCTGATTGCTCAAACGGCGTTCCGGCAGGTAGCTGCCGACACCGGTAATAACGCTACGAATAATACTCACGATAAAGCAGCCTCAGCATCGTCGGTTGTTGATTGAGTGACCTCTGAACCAGACGACGGTTTCAGCCCGTCGAGTGCGCCCAGATCGGCCATGATTTTTTGTACGAGATCGGCAGCGGCGACATCGACAGCAACGTCGATGGCATAGGCGAAACCTTCAGCATTCGTGCCGCCATGGCTTTTGACGACGAGACCATTGAGGCCCAGAAACACAGCACCGTTCGACGTATTCGGATCAAGCTTTGCTCTGAGCGCCTTAAACGCGCCCATCGCCAGAAGATAACCAAGCTTTGAGAGAAGCGAACTATTAAACGCATTGCGCAGGAACTCGACGATGAGACGCACTGTGCCTTCAGCAGTCTTCAACGCGATATTGCCGGTGTAACCGTCGGTCACGACAACATCGGTTGTGCCTTTGGAAATATCATCGCCTTCAACAAAGCCGTGAAACGACATGGGCAGTTTCAGATTGCGCAATATCTGCGCGGCTTCTTTGACCTGCTCAGTGCCTTTGACTTCTTCCTGACCGATATTGAGAAGGCCAACAGTCGGGCGCTCGACGCCGAAAAGAATGCGCGCAAAGGCTTCGCCCATGACGGCGAATTGCACGAGCTGAAATGCATCGGGTCCGATGGTGGCACCGAGATCGAGCACGACGCTTTCACCGCGCGCGGTCGGCCACAAAGCGGCAAGCGCGGGACGCTCGACATGGGGCATGGTTTTCAAAATGACTTTGGCCATCGCCATCAGCGCGCCGGTATTGCCGGCCGACAGCGCCACCTGCGCACGCCCCTGCTTCACCGCGTCAATGGCGAGCCACATGCTCGACGTCTTGCGGCCACGGCGCAGCGCCTGGCTCGGCAACTCTTCCATCGAAATGGCGACATCTGTGTGAACGATTTCGCTGACCGCAGCGACGCGCGGAAATTTATCAAGCACGGGACGCATAACGGTTTCGTCACCGAAGATCACAAAGCGCACACCCGGATGACGCAAAGCTGCAATATCCGCCCCGCCGATTGTGGTCGCAGGACCGTGATCGCCACCCATCCCATCCAAAGCTATGGTCAACACGCCTGTCGTCAATTCGGCCTCACTTCCCCAGTCCAATTCCACCCGTCACGGCCCCCAAGCCCGGACAGGCCCCCAGCGCCCCGAAGATAGCGGGTTGCACGAATGAGACAACTCAAACGTGAGCCCCTAAACGCTTGGTACATCAATCTTTTTTCTTGAGTTTTTCTAACGCGGCAAATGGATTCGGTCGGATTTCTGCCACTTCCGCAGGGGCATCCGCCGCCGGAACAAAGACCGCGCCCGGTTTTTTGGGATAGGGGTCGATGGCAATCGACAACTCTTCCGACATAGCCTCGCCAATGTCGATCTGGCCGTTTTCGATGGGCTCAGGCGGATCTTCGCTTTGCACATCAACGATGATCTCGGCTTTTGCCGCCGCCGCGACATCGCGCTCAATCATCTCGGCGGGGAGAAAATGGAGCGCGAAGCGATGTTTCACAAACGCATCAATCGGCTCCAGCGTGGCGATGCAGGCCTGAACCACATCGGCTTCAAACTTGCCTTCAAGCGAAAGCCCGTGACGCCGCCACGGCTTGACGCTGATCTCGCCTTTAAAACTGCGCAATTCGAGAAGATCAAAGCGCTCCGCCAATGCCGCGCGTTCGCTCTCGCTGACATCAAAGCGAATAACGGTGCCGTTTTGCGGCACATCAGCGACGGCGAGGATTTTGCTGAATTCAGGTGCGGGCGTGGTCATGCGACATTCTCTTTTTCGAAGGGCGGCACCTTACCGTTGAGGAATTCGCCCGTCGCAGCAGCGGCCAGATCCGCATCGGCGTGTCGCACATAGGCGACCATGCGGGAAAGCACATCGTCAGCGGTCTCAGCACCGGCATAGAGATTACGCTGAAGGGCGGCGCTCAAAAGCGTGTTATCGGGCGAATCAAGCCCCTCGTCATAAGCGGCAACGCGACCATAAAACGCCTGGGCCATGCCTTTGATCTCCTTGCCGACCTTAAGATCGCTGATGCCGATTTCGCGTAATGTCTGGTCCATATCATCAAACAGAATGTCAAAAACCTTCTGGCTGAGCGCCATTGCCCGTCCGGCATCTGCTTCAACGACCTTACGCAGGCGGCGGAGCACCAAAAACGCATGCAAAGCCACCATTTCGAAGCGGCCTTCGAGCGTATCAGGCACGCCGCCATCGAGATAATGGGCGGGCAAGCGGGCTTGCGAGACCAGCGCGGCATAGATAGCGTAGGCTTCCTGATCTTGCTCGCTTCGTCCGAAAATTCTTTTCCACATCATGCCGTTACTCCATCCCGCCGTTTTGGCTCCCGTTGCAGCCAATCCGGCCTAAGCCCTGAATTCCGGCTCGTTATCGCATATCGGCCCGCAAGAAGCCGATTGAATTTAACGACAGGCAAGGGTAGGTCAACGTCTGAACTATTTGGGTCTCAGGAGGGTCCGCCAATATGACTTCCAATCGCCTGCGGCGTCGCGCCGGTCTTCTGGCAGCTGTCGCCGTTCTTGCCATATCGAGCCCCGTGATCTCTGCCTGTACGCTGGTCGAGCCTGTGAAGGCCAGTCGCGGCTATATCGTCGATGAGGACAACCTGAAGAAGCTGAAGCCCGGCATCACCACGCTGGCGCAGGTCGGCGAATATATGGGCTCACCCTCCACCATTTCGACCGATGACGGCGTGGCCTGGTATTACATCACCGTCAAGACCCAGACCTTCCTCTTCTTCGCGCCCGAAGAAGAAGAGCGCACCGTCGTTGCCGTCTATTTCGACAAAACGGATGTCGTGCAGGAAGTGCTCTATTACGGGTTGCAGGACGGTCAGGTCGTGGACCTCGTGACGCGCACCACACCAACACGCGGCAAGGAACTCACCATTCTCGGTCAGCTCTTCGGCAATCTCGGCCGCTTCAACAAAGACAGCGCGCCCAAATCAACAACGCCGAAACCCGGCGGTAACTGAACGCCTGAACACGTTTTCGACAAAGAAAAGGCCCCGCAAATTTGCGGGGCCTTTTTTATTGAGCGTATGTCTTAAGCCTCAGACCTGATGCGCGAGGACAGCGAGGAGCAGGAGCGCCACGATGTTCGTGATCTTGATCATCGGGTTCACAGCCGGACCGGCTGTGTCCTTGTACGGATCGCCGACCGTGTCACCGGTCACTGCGGCCTTATGGGCCTCGGAACCTTTGCCACCATGATGACCGTCTTCGATGTACTTCTTGGCGTTGTCCCAAGCACCGCCGCCCGATGTCATCGAGATGGCAACGAAGAGACCTGTCACGATCACGCCGAGGAGCATCGCGCCCACGGCTGAGAAGGCTGCTGATTTGTCAGCAACGCTCAGGATCACGAAGTAGAGAACGATGGGTGACAACACCGGCAGAAGCGACGGGATAATCATTTCCTTGATCGCTGCTTTGGTAAGCATGTCCACCGCACGGGCATAATCAGGCTTCGATGTGCCTGCCATGATGCCCGGATCGGCCTTGAACTGACGACGCACTTCAACCACCACGGCACCCGCCGCGCGGCCCACCGCCGTCATGCCCATTGCGCCGAAAAGATAGGGCAACAGACCGCCGAGGAAGAGACCCACCACCACATAAGGATTGGAGAGGGAGAAGTCCGGAACAACGCCCGCGAAATACGGGTAAAGCTCCGGCGAAGCGGCAAAGAAGTTCAGGTCCTGCGTATAGGCCGCAAAGAGAACCAGAGCACCAAGACCGGCAGAGCCAATGGCATAACCCTTGGTGACGGCTTTGGTCGTGTTGCCAACGGCATCGAGCGCGTCGGTTGTTTTGCGCACGTCGTCAGGCAGCTTTGCCATTTCGGCAATGCCGCCCGCATTGTCCGTGACCGGACCAAAGGCGTCGAGCGCCACAACCATGCCTGCGAGGGCAAGCATTGTGGAGACCGCAATGGCAATGCCGAAGAGACCGGCAAGGCTGTAGGTGACCAGGATGCCAACCACGATGATGAGCGCTGGCAGAGCCGTTGCTTCCATCGAAATCGCCAGACCCTGAATGACGTTGGTGCCGTGACCTGTCACAGACGCCTGGGCAATGCTCTTCACAGGACGGAAATTGACGCCCGTGTAATATTCCGTCACCCAGATGATCAGGCCCGTAATCACGAGGCCTGCGACACCGCACATATAGAGATCCCAGCCGGTGAACGATTGTTCGCCGACGGTGAAGCCTGTGCTGAAGCCGATGACATTATCGGTCACAAAATAAAGCGCGATCAGCGACAGAACGGCCGAGGCCACAAAGCCCTTATAAAGCGCGTTCATGATGTTATTGCTCTTGCCCAAGCGGACAAAGAACACACCAATGATCGAGGTGATGATGCACGTGCCGCCAATGGCCAGCGGATAGGTCATCAGGCTGAGGACGTTGTCGCCCAGAAAGAAGATTGAGGCGAGAACCATCGTGGCAACAAGTGTCACCGCATAGGTTTCAAACAAGTCAGCCGCCATGCCCGCGCAGTCGCCGACATTGTCGCCGACATTGTCGGCAATGGTGGCAGGGTTACGCGGATCATCTTCCGGAATACCGGCTTCGACTTTGCCGACGAGATCGCCGCCGACATCCGCACCTTTGGTAAAGATGCCGCCGCCGAGACGGGCGAAGATCGAAATGAGCGAAGCACCGAAGCCCAGGGCAACAAGCGCGTCGATCACTTCACGCGAATTCGGCGCCAAACCCAGATGGGCTGTGAGGATACCGAAATAAACCGCAACCGAGAGAAGCGCCAGACCGGCGACCAACATGCCGGTGACTGTGCCCGCACGGAAGGCGAGCGAGAGGCCAGCCGCGAGGCTGACACTGGAGGCCTGCGTGGTGCGGACATTCGCGCGCACAGACACAAGCATGCCGATGTAACCGGCCGCACCCGAAAGCGTTGCGCCGATCAAAAAGCCGACGCCGACTTTGATACCGAGAAGATATGAAATGAGAACAAAGATAACGGCACCGACGGCACCGATGGTCATGTACTGACGGCTAAGATAGGCGCCCGCGCCTTCCTGAATAGCCGCTGCAATTTCTTGCATACGGGCATTGCCCGCATCTGCTGCCAGAACGGATCGTCCGGCCAAAATCCCGTAAAGAATGGCAAGACCACCGCAACCGATGATCGCCCACAATGTCGTACTCATAGTGCTGTTCCTATTGTCTTTGGGAACACGAACCATTCCGACAACTTCAGAAATGGTCCCTCCCCCTCCCATATGAAGCATAGTTGGCAGGAACGATGCCAAAAGCAGCAAGGGAAAGCAACCGGACCTGAGAACAAGTGCCGGAATTTCAAAACAGATGAAATTTGCGGTCTATCTCAGACGCACATCAGAAGTGACGAAAGCCCGCACGTTTAAAGGATAAAGCGCTGCCTAGGGCATCAAACGCATTGATCCCCTCTCCTTTGGGCACCAGTTTTCCGATACGCGTGGCCGTTACGCCTGATTGGTTCGCAGCCGAATCAATCGCCGACGCAACGTCAGGCGATGCCGAAAACAACAGTTCGTAATCATCGCCGCCGGTCATAATGGTTTCAATCAAAACGGGCTTCGCATCAAGGCACACACGCGCTGCCGCCGACAGCGGCAATGACGCAACGTCAATGCGGGCACCAGTGCCCGATTGCTGACAAAGATGCCCGAGATCGGCCATCAGCCCGTCCGACACGTCGAGCGAGGCATGAGCGAGACCGACGAGACGCTGACCGAAAGCAACGCGGGGCTGCGGCACATGATAGCGGGCAAGGAGGTCGGGTGAAGCGGGCAACTCACCAAGCGCGACGAGGAGCCCTAGCGCGCCATCGCCGATCGTGCCCGTGACCCAGAGATCATCGCCGACCTTACCGCCGGAGCGACGAAGCATTTGGCCCTGCTCCACTTCGCCGATGGCCGTAAGCGTGAAGGACAGCGGACCCGGCGTTGAGACCGTATCGCCACCCCAGAGGGAAATGCCGAAAGTAGATTGGTCGTCCGCAAGACCACGTGCGAAAGAGGCGATCCATTCAACAGGAGTCGAAGCAGTCCATGCGGTTGTCAGCAGATAGCCGCGCGGCGTAGCGCCCTTGGCGGCCAAATCAGAGAGGTTCATCCGCAGAAGCTTGCGCGCCACATCGGCAGCAGGATCAGCGGGGAGAAAGTGGACGCCCTCGACAATGGCATCGACCGTGAGCACAAGCTCTTTGCCTGCCGTCGGCACATAGCTCGCGGCATCGTCACCCAGGCCATAGGCACCGGGGGCACCTGAGGCGAGCGGCGCGAAATAATCGGCAATGATCTGAAACTCATCCGGACGCGGCATGATCCCCGCCCCTGCCCGTCAGGCCTTGCGAACGGTCGCGCCGAGGCGATCCAGCACCGCGTTGACGACGCCCGGCTCATCACCCTCGAAGAAGGCGTTGGCGACATCGACATATTCGTTGATGACAACTTTGACAGGAATATCCTTACAGCGGCGCAGCTCATAGACACCGGCGCGCAGGACCGCGCGCATGGTCGAGTCGATGCGGGCAAGCGTCCAACCCTTCGCCAAGGCGCCGTTGATCGACTGATCGATGTCACGCTGCTCGCGCACGACGCCACGGATCACATCGGAAAAATGCGCCTCGTCGACTTCCGGGAATGTCTCGCCTTCGATCTCTTTGCCGAAACGGTGATGCACAAACTCTTCGACAATATCGTCAAGCTCGGTACCGACCATGTCCATCTGATAGAGCGCCTGCACGGCCCCGAGACGAGCAGCAGACCGCGCGCTCATCGTTGTGGAAGCCCCGGGGGGAACAGAACCGGCCGGGGGAGTGGAAGGAGCCGTGGACATCAACAATTCAACTTTCAAAGAAACAGCTCAGGCGCCAAGCAGGCGCCTGAGGTCTATCATATCAAGGCAGGCATCGGCAGCGCCGCCGCCTTTATTCTTTTGGTCAACCTTGGCACGGGCCCAAGCCTGAGCCTCGTTTTCAACGGTCTGGATGCCGTTGCCAAGCGCCAAAGAGCGGCTGACCGCGAGATCCATCAAAGCACGGGCGGATTCATTCGATACTATATCATAATGCGTCGTCTCGCCGCGAATGACGCATCCGAGCGTGACAAAACCGTCAAACTTCTTGATCTGGCCGCCATGGGCCATCGCATCGAGTGCGAATTTCACAGCCGCCGGAATTTCCAGCACGCCGGGAACGGCGACGCGCGTATAGCTCGCGCCGCGCGCCTCGATGGCGGCAATCGCGCCACGCGCCAGCTCATCGGCAAGATCATCATAAAAGCGGGCCTCAACAATGAGGACATGGGCCTGAGTTGTCACGCGATGCTCTCCTTGGTCTTGGCCGCTTTCAGGGCCGAGGACTTGCCTGTGATGGGACGCTGACCGGCGATGGAAAGGCCATAACCTTCGAGACCGACAATGCTGCGGTCTGTGTCCGACAGCAAGATCATTTCATGGACACCAAGATCGAGCAGGATTTGCGCGCCGACGCCATATTCGCGCAGACGGCGCGGCATGGTCTGATCGCCGCCTTCGCCTTTACGCAGGAGCAGGTCGGACACGACAGTCGCCTGCGTATCGCGGATGAGCACAATGACGCCGCGCCCCTCTTCTGAAATAATCCGCATGGATTCCTTCAGCACGTCAGCACGTGCGCCATGGGCCCCCAATACGTCATCAAACACATTGGTGGCATGCATACGCACGAGCACGGGTTCCGGCGTTGAAATGTCGCCCTTCACAAGGGCGATGTGTTCGGCATATTCAACCGTGTTGAGATAGACCATCATCTTGAACTCGCCGCCATAGTTGCTCTCAAGCTCTGTTTCGATGGCGCGATGAATGAAGTGATCGTAGCGGCGGCGATAGGCGATGAGATCGGCAATGGTGCCGATCTTGAGACCATGGAGCTGCGCAAACTGCACGAGATCCGGCAGGCGCGCCATGGTGCCGTCATCATTCATGATTTCGCAGATGACGCCGGCGGGATAGAGACCGGCGAGACGCGAAATATCGACCGCCGCTTCCGTGTGACCGGCGCGCACGAGGACGCCGCCGTCTTTGGCAACGAGCGGGAAGACGTGGCCCGGCGAGACGATGTCGTTCTGGCCCTTGGTCGGATCAATGGCGACAGACACCGTATGAGCACGGTCATGGGCTGAAATACCGGTCGAGATGCCTTCGCGGGCTTCGATCGAGACGGTGAAAGCCGTCTGGTTGCGCGACTGATTGTTCGACGACATAAATTCAAGATTGAGCTGCTTGGCGCGGTCGCCTGTCAGCGTGAGGCAAACAAGGCCACGACCATATTTCGCCATGAAATTCACGGCTTCGGGCGTGCACATTTGCGCGGGGATCACAAGGTCGCCTTCGTTCTCGCGGTCTTCCGCGTCAACAAGAATGAACATCTTGCCGTTGCGGGCGTCCTCGATGATTTCCTCGATGGTGGAAATATATTCTTTGTACACGATGGCTATTCCTTCTTGGCCAGTCTGGCGACGTAGCGCGCCAGCATGTCAATTTCAAGATTAATGCGTTGTCCGACGCGGGCCTGTCCCCATGTCGTGACCGATTGCGTATGCGGGATGATGTTGACGCCGAAGCGCGTGGCACCGGAATTTGAACCAGTTACAACGTCTTCGACGGTGTTAACCGTGAGCGAGGTGCCATCGAGCGTGACGGAGCCTTTGGCCGCGATGAATTGTCCCAGACCTTCCGGCGCTTCAAATGTGAAGCGTTTGCTATCACCGTCCGGTTGAATATCAATGATAGTGCCGACACCATCGACATGGCCGCTGACGATATGACCGCCAAGCTCGTCGCCCGCTTTGAGGGCGCGCTCAAGATTGATCGGCGTGCCTGCAGCCCATGAGCCGAGTACGGTGCAGTTCAGTGTTTCGGCGGAAGCGTCAACCGCAAACCAGTTGGCACCGTTGTCGGTTCCCTTTTCAACAACCGTAAGGCAGCAGCCGGAACAGGCGATGGACGCGCCGAGCAACATGCTGTCAGGGTCGTAAACCGTCTCAATCACGAAGCGCGTATCGCCGCGTTTTTCAACAGAGCGCACACGGCCCACATCACTGACAATTCCTGTGAACATTTCAGCTCCGCATCACATAACTGGAGAGTGTGTCGCCACCAAGATCAAGACGACGGGTCAATGACATTTTGGGCGCGTCATCCACATTCTCAATGCCGAGTGAGGCAATGGCCGGATAACCGTCGCCGCCGATGATGGATGAGGAGCGGAACCACTCAACACGATCAACGAGGTTGACCCGCACGAGCGAGGACGCAAGCCGCGCACCGCCTTCGACGAGGACACGCGTGAGGCCGCGCGCGGCGAGAGCGTGCATGGCAGCTTTCATATCCATGAGACCATTGTCAGACGCTACGATGTCAATCACCTCAACGCCGCAATCGATAAAGGCCTTGCGTCGTCCGAGGTCGCCGCCCGCAAAAGTCAAAATCCAAACGGGAACCTTGCGGGCATCACGCACGAGCTTTGACGTGAGCGGCAGACGCAGGCGACCGTCCGCAATGATGCGGATAGGAGAACGATCTTCAAGACCCGGCAGACGACAGGTCAAAGTCGGATCATCCACAATCGCCGTCGCGCTGCCGATCATAATAGCATCATGGGTAGCGCGCAGAAGATGTCCGCGTTCACGCGCAGCTTTGCCGGTGATCCATTGGCTGTGGCCGGTTTTACTCGCTGTTCGTCCGTCAACGGAGCTTGCGATCTTGAGCGTGACCAGCGGGCGCTCTTCCGTGACTTTGAGAAAGAAGCCCTGATTGAGATAAAGCGCGCGGGCCATACCGACGCCTTCAACAACTTCAATGCCCACTTTTTCCAACATTGCAAAGCCGCGACCGGCGACGCGGGGGTCTGGGTCGGCGACAGCCGCAACAACGCGGGCAATGCCCGCAGAAATCAACGCCTCGGCACAGGGGCCGGTCCTACCTGTGTGTGAGCAAGGTTCGAGCGTGACATAGGCGGTAGCACCACGCGCTTTATCGCCGGCATGGGTGAGCGCTTCTGTCTCGGCATGGGGACGGCCACCGGGCTGGGTGAACCCACGCCCGACAACAATACCGTCACGGACAATGACACAGCCGACCGCCGGATTGGGCGCAACGCGACCAAGACCGCGCTCTGCGAGCGTCAGCGCCATCGTCATAAAATCTGCGTCAGTGGCAATTGCCATCGGGTCCCCGAAAGTCAGTTCAGGGCACCCGATTTCAGCTCTGGTCGGAAGACGGTTCAGTCGTTGTCTGTGCCGTCGCCGCCCGGGCCGCTGAGTTCGCCCAGAAATTCCTCAAAGTCTTTTGCTTCATGGAAGTTCTTGTAGACCGAAGCAAAGCGCACATAAGCGACCGCGTCGATAGAACTCAAACCTTCCATCACGAGCTTGCCGACGACCGTGGACGGGATTTCACTCTCGCCCATGCTCTCAAGGCGGCGCACGATGCCGGACACCATACGCTCAACCCGCTCTTGCTCAACTGGGCGTTTGCGCATCGCGATTTGCACGGAACGCATGAGTTTATCGCGTTCAAAGGGCACACGACGGCCATTTGTCTTGATAATTGTCAACTCACGCAACTGCACCCGCTCAAATGTAGTGAAGCGCCCGCCGCAAGCGGTGCAGAACCGACGACGCCGGATCGAGGTATTATCCTCGGTCGGACGTGAATCCTTAACTTGCGTGTCTTCATTGCCGCAATACGGACAACGCATACCTTTGGCCCCCAGCCTAAATCAAACTCAAATAGCGGTTACTTCGGACCGCCATAGATCGGAAAACGTCCGCACAGTTCGACAACACGACCACGCACAGACGATTCCACCGCCGCATTTCCATCTTCGCCGTTTTCCGCCAGGCCCGACAAGACTTCATTGATCAGTTTGCCGACAAGCTGGAATTCCGCAACACCAAATCCACGGCTCGTTGCCGCCGGTGTGCCCAGACGCACGCCCGACGTAATGGTCGGTTTTTCAGGATCGAACGGAATTCCGTTTTTGTTGCAGGTTATGTTGGCACGTTCGAGCGCCGCCTCTGCGATCTTGCCATTGAGCTTTTTCGGACGCAGATCGACAAGCATCAGATGCGTGTCCGTGCCGCCCGACACAATGGCGAGACCGGCTTCGGCCAATGTTGCGGCGAGTGCCCGCGCATTATCGACGACACTCTGTGCATAAATTTTGAAATCGGGACGCAGCGCTTCACCGAAAGCAACGGCCTTGCCTGCAATAACATGCATGAGCGGGCCGCCCTGAATGCCGGGGAAGATTGCTGAATTGATTTTTTTGCCGAGATCTTCGTTGTTCGACAGGATCATGCCGCCGCGCGGGCCACGCAGCGTCTTATGCGTTGTGGTCGTAACGATATCAGCATAAGGCAGCGGGCTCGGATGGACACCACCGGCCACGAGGCCTGCAAAATGGGCCATATCAACCATCAGGAATGCACCAACACTATCGGCGATGTCGCGAAAGGCTTTGAAGTCTATGACGCGGGGATAAGCGGAACCACCGGCAATGATGAGTTTGGGCTTGTGCTGTTTTGCAAGCGAGGCGACTTCATCAAGATCGATCTGGTGATCCTGAGCGCGCACGCCGTATTGAACGGCGTTGAACCACTTGCCGGACTGGTTCGGCGCGGCACCATGGGTGAGATGGCCACCGGCGGCGAGGCTCATGCCGAGGATCGTGTCGCCCGGTTTGATCAGCGACATCATCGCGCCCTGATTGGCCTGCGAACCGGAATTGGGCTGAACGTTCACATAAGCGCAGTTGAAAAGTTTTTTCGCGCGCTCAATCGCCAGTTCTTCGGCAATATCCACGAACTCGCAGCCGCCATAATAGCGTTTGCCGGGATAACCTTCGGCATATTTATTGGTCATCACCGAACCCTGCGCCTCCATGACGGCACGCGAGACGATGTTTTCAGACGCAATCAGCTCAATCTGGGTCTGCTGGCGATGAAGCTCTTTGTCGATCGCCGCCTGAATATCCGGATCACTCTTGGCCAAACTATCCGTGAAAAAACCAGAGGCAACAGCCCGACCCGCGACCGCATTGCTTGACGACATCAACTAGACCTTCTCAAACGGAAATATACCTGACGGACCTGAAACGACATCTGAGTGCGAAAGGTCCAACCACAGCCGAAACGACCCCACTCCGGCGTCTGTCCCGCTGGCTGGCGTCTTACCACATATCGCGGCTCAGGGCCAACCGGCCACAACAGGTTCCGGAGATGAAATATCCGTTTTGTGTAGTCGCCAGTTGTTCAATTGACGGCTCAATACTCAGCTGAAATACATGAGCAGAAGGGGAATGGTGCGGGTTACTTGAAATAATAATGTGAGTTTTAGCTACTGTCTAGGAAATGGCTACTTAGATCGTAATTACACTATTAGATCTTAAGTTTACTTCCACTGTAAACAAAGCAGTTCACTCAGAATCATCCTAGTCTGCAAGAACATCTGGGCTAAACTACTTGAATATAACCTCTCACTATCCCTAGGATGACGAGCCTTCCGCGTAATAATACAAACAGCAAGATGACGACCGTAAGGGTTTGCGAGGGACCCCGCAGCAATGAGTGATCAAGACATCAAGTCCGGAACGGAAATGCCTCACCTGCTAAAACTGGTCAGTCAGATTGTGTCGGCCTATGTCAGCAACAATACGCTGACCCTGAGCGACCTCCCGGATTTTATTCGCAGCGTCCATGACACTCTGAACGAGCTGGAAAGTGGAGGCGAACGTACGTCGAACCGTGACCTCACGCCCGTTGTACCCATCAAAAAATCAGTGACACCCGACTACATCATCTGTCTGGAAGACGGCAAAAAACTAAAAATGCTGAAACGCTATCTGCGTTCGCAATATGGCATGTCACCGGAAGATTATCGTGCGCGCTGGGGCTTGCCGCCGGACTATCCGATGGTCGCGCCCAACTATGCTTCGCAGCGCTCGCGACTTGCCAAGCAAATTGGCCTTGGCAAAGCAGCAACAAGCGGCAGCATGCGCGCCCGTAAGAAAAAATAAGTTCAGACGATAATACCGCCACCCGATGACGAGCCCGGACC
Source organism: Parvibaculum sp. (assembly GCA_030645235.1). Classification (GTDB taxonomy): domain Bacteria; phylum Pseudomonadota; class Alphaproteobacteria; order Parvibaculales; family Parvibaculaceae; genus Parvibaculum. Next base: position 249,930 of record JAUSMV010000005.1, read on the forward strand.
CTTAGGCGGCTCGTCGCCAGCATCCGCAATATAGCCTTCCCGCACCAGACGTTGCTTGAGCTTTGCCAACGCCACACGTCGCAATCCAGCTTGCGCCGTAATGCCCTCAGGCCCGACAACCTGAACTTCAACGCCGGTCGCCACATCAATCGCAGACGCACGGACACTGCCGTTCATCAGCACAAACTCAAATATAATTTCGCGGCCGCCGCCGCCACCGCCGCTATTGCCTGTTGGCCTAGGCGGCACGTGAAATCTTCCGGCGCGTCCATACCTGATCAAGTGCTTTGACGAGATCGCTCATCATCTCATCGGTATGGACGGGCAAAGGCGTGAAGCGCAGACGTTCGGTGCCGCGCGGCACGGTCGGGTAATTGATCGGCTGCACATAGATACCGTGATCCTGAAGAAGATCGTCGCTGACCTGTTTGCAGATCACAGGGTCACCGACAAACACGGGCACGATATGGCTCTCGCACATCATCACGGGCAGACCAGCATCGGCAAGCATCCGGCGCAGCCTGGCGGCGCGCTCCTGATGACGATCTCTCTCTGCACTGCTTGCTTTCAGATGCTTGATCGACGCCAGCACGCCAGCCACAAGCACGGGCGCGAGGGAGGTCGAAAAGATGAAGCCCGGCGCATAAGAGCGCAGCACGTCGATCAAGACAGACGAGCCAGCAATGTAGCCGCCCATAACACCAAAGCCTTTGGCAAGGGTGCCTTCGATGATGTCAACCTTATCGAGCACGCCATCGCGCTCGGCAATGCCGCCACCGCGCGGGCCGTAAAGGCCAACCGCGTGAACTTCATCGAGATAAGTCATCGCACCATATTGTTTGGCGAGATCGCAAATCGCACCTATGGGAGCGATATCGCCATCCATTGAATAAACGGATTCGAAAGCAACGATCTTCGGCTGGGCCGGATCGAGCTGCTTGAGCAGAATTTCAAGATGGCCGAGATCGTTGTGACGCCACAGGCGCTTCGGACCACCGCCGCGCTTAATACCTTCGATCATGGAAGCATGGTTCATCTCGTCGGAGATGATGACGCAATCATTGAACACACGCGCCAGCGTGGAGAGTGTCGCGTCATTGGCCGCGTAACCCGATGTGAACAGAAGCGCCGCTTCCTTCTGGTGAAGGTCGGCAATCTCATTCTCAAGCTCAACATGATAATGCGTCGTGCCGGAAATATTGCGTGTGCCGCCGGAGCCTGCACCGGCTTCATCAATCGCCTTATGCATGGCGTCGAGCACAGCCGGATGTTGGCCCATGCCGAGATAGTCATTGGAACACCAGACGATGATGTCACGCTTGCCTTGCGGCGTGTGAAATGTGGCGCGGGGAAAGTCACCGCGATGACGCAGGATGTCAGCGAAGACGCGGTATCGACCTTCTTCTTTTACAGAAGCGAGCGCGTCATTGAGCTTTGCCTGATAGTCCATAGCCACAATCCTGTAACTGTTCGCGCCTGCAGCAAAATCGAGTGCCGCTCCCCTACGCTTCCGGCGTTAACTTAACAAGCCTGAACGGGCTGACCATATGCTAATTGTCGCACAAATCCACAGACTTAGCTGGTCATTTAAGACGCCCAGAGGCCTCTTTCCACCAGAACAGCCTTCAAAACCGCAGGCTCGTCAGACATCAACCCGTCAACACCGAGATCAATCAGACGATTCATCTCAGCCGGATCGTCAATCGTCCAGACATGCACCTGCAAACCAATCGCATGAGCACGCGCAATCATCAGCGGATCAACAAGCCTGATGCCGCCCTGCACAATCGGAATTTGCAGACAGCCGCCTGTATATGTACCCCACAAAAATCCAAGCGGGCCGGACCAACTAGAAAACCGCACACGCGCCGTCGCCATCGGCCCCAATCCGGTGCAGAGCTTCGGCCCCAAGGCTTCACGTGTGGCCGCGATGCGCGCGCCTGAGAAAGACGTAACGCAAACGCGCTCAACCGCATTGCAATCGCGCAAGGCGGCGATCAATGGCTGCACGGCATTATCGCGTTTTGGATCGATATTGATGCGCGCTTGCGGAAAGGCAAGCAGCAACTCCTCAAGGCGCGGAATAGGCTCGAGACCATCAACACGGGCGCGCGCAACATCGACAAAATCCATCTCGGCAATGACGCCGACTTTGTCGGTCACACGGTCAAGTTGATCATCATGGAACGCCAGCAACACACCATCACGCGTCGCGTGAACATCAGTCTCGATGTAGCGGAAACCAAGATCCATCGCGCCTTGAAACGCAGGCATCGTATTTTCCGGCCAATTACCTGCACCCCCTCGATGGGCAAAAGCCAGAATGCCGTCATGTTCAAGATACGGATATTTTGCGACGCGCGGCATCGGCGTGAGTTCCCCTGATCGACGAACGCAATGCCCGTTGATTCTTCCCGTGTCAGCCTATGCTAGTTTGGGACGAAAGGTGTAGTGACTTTGGGCACGGCCCTCGCGTCACGCTTGTAAATATCATCACGGAAATTGACGACGCCGTCCTCGCCCACCCAGGCGGTCAGATAGAGCATATAAATCGGAACGGTTTTAGCGAGCGTCACATCCATATGCTCGCCGCTCGTAATGACTCTATCGATGCGCGGACGATCCCAGCCCGGCGTTTCTTCAAGAAGCCACGCTACGAGATCACGCACTTCTTCCACACGTACGCAGCCGGAACTGAAATTGCGCGCATTACGTCCGAACAGGCTTTTAACCGGCGTGTCATGGAGATAGACCGCCTGAGTATTGGGAAAGTTGATTTTGACTGTGCCGAGCGAATTGAGACGGCTGGGATCCTGACGGAGACGATAGCGGCTTGTCACCGCCGGATCAGACCAGTCGATGGTCGAGGGATCCACTTCCACTTCGCCGCCGCTGCCCGTGGGCTTGAGCACTTTCATACCCATGCGACTCAGAAATTTTGGATTTTTCTTAATCTTGGGCAGCAAGTCTTTGGTGGCGATCGACAGTGGCACATTCCAATAAGGGTTGAGCGCAATGAAATTGATCTTGCTCGTATATTCCGGAGTCTGACGATCTTCCTTGCCGACAATCACACGTTTGCGGATGACGACTTCGCCATTCTCAACCGCTTCGACCTCCTGACCCGCGATATTGACGAACACATAACGCGGCCCAAGCGTCGGGGCAATTTTACTAAGACGGTTCAAATTGACTTCAAGCTGACGGATACGTTTTTCTACCGGTACGTTAAGCGCGTTGATAGTACCACGCCCGCCCACACCATCGGGCACGAGACCATGGCGCGACTGGAAACGGCGCAAACCATCGTAAACACTCTGATCGAACGAACGCTGGTCACCTTCCGACGCAGACATGTCTCCTGTCGCCAGCAACCGCTTACGCAGGAGCGGTACGCGACTGTCATGCATGCCTTTACGCAACTGTTCGCCTTGCGGGATAGGTTCCCAGCCACCCCAATTCTGAATTTGACGATACATTGAGATGGCACGCACAACGGGCCAAAAGCCTGCATCACCGAGCATCGGCACTGTGGACTTAAGCGCCGGGTCGGTTGTGACCTGAAGTTGCGAACTGGGAGCCCAGGGGTCGATCCACTGTGATTCTGAATCATAGGACGATGCGGCATAAGCCGAAGACGCGACGCCGCATAGGGCCGCAACCAATACGGCGGCCCGCATGGCTATCAGCCCAAGGCGCTTGAAAATGCGTCTCCGCGTCACTCATTCCCTCATTTCGTTCCGGCACATTATCCGGCACTAAGACTGCCAATATGACAAATCATAACCGATTTTGTCTCGCGCTGTCCGCAATCGGGGCTAAGACGCAGGCAGCCGGGCTCACACTCTTAGAGTGCAAGATTTGGGCAACGTCAGACAGGACGATGAATTAGAGGCGATAGCGGATTTGATCGGTCCAGAAACGCTCAAGTTTATGCAGCGTCGCGTTGATCTGATTCAGCTCTTCGACGCTGATATCACCCACTTCAGCAACCGAACGGCAATGCTTGTTGTAAAGCTCGTCGATTGACTTGCAGATGGCGCGACCCTTGTCAGTGAGACGCACACGCACCGAACGACGGTCAAGGCGTGAACGCTGATGACTGATGTAATCAGCCTCGACGAGCTTCTTGAGATTGTATGACACGTTGGAGCCGAGATAATGACCACGCGTTCGCAATTCACCCGCTGTCATTTCGGCGTCACCGATATTAAAAAGCAACAGCGCCTGAACAGAGTTGATTTCCGAGCAACCCACGCGGTCAAGCTCATCTTTAATCACGTCGAGCAAACGGCGATGCAGACGCTCCACATAGGTCAGGGCTTCGAGATATGCAGGCTTTGATGCCGCATGATCTTCGCTTCTTACAACCACACTGGCTTGTGAATTTGTAATGCCCATGAGAACTGCCCTTCTGACGCACGTGAATCGCGGCAGCGCCGCTTCGGCTCCTGCCTTTCACGTAATCTAACGGTCATCCTCCTAACGACTGGTTTATGCAGTCGCTACCACAGATTGACCACTAATTGCAGAGTGCTGAATTACACTCAAATATCAGTGTTTTTGTCTACGCAAGGGCTTAAAAAACGACAGTTTCGTTTCAGAAAGAAACAACAGTCAGAACAGTTGAACTAAAGTTCACGAAAAATTATCCATGAGAAGATTTTGCAATTTGAACCAATTGCTTCGCCTGTTGCTGTCCGTTGTTCAAATTTGACCTTTGATCATTTTGATAATGCCTGAGAAATCTAATCCGTCATGGCCTGACGCTTCCATCAGCGCATAGAGCTGGGCGGCCTGCGCACCGAGCGGCGTCGGCGTTTTAGCGGTCTTGGACGCATCCTGCGCGAGACGCAGGTCCTTAAGCATCATAGCAGCGGAGAAGCCCGGCTGGTAATCACGGTTAGCGGGAGATGTCGGTACCGGGCCCGGTACGGGGCAATAGGATGTCATCGACCAGCACTGGCCAGACGCGGTGGACGAAATATCAAAAAGCTTCTGCGCATCAAGGCCGAGCTTCTCACCGAGCGCAAAAGCTTCCGAGACCGCGATCATCGAAATACCGAGGATCATATTGTTACAGACTTTGGCCACCTGACCATTGCCCGCCCCACCCGCATGAAAGATATTTTTGCCCATTTTTTCAAGCACAGGTTTGGCAAGCGTGAAGGCATCGTCAGTGCCGCCGACCATAAAGGTAAGCGTACCGGCTTCCGCCCCGCCAACGCCGCCCGATACCGGCGCGTCGATCATCCACATGCCTGCGGCCCCTGCTGCGGCAATCACATCGCGCGCAGACGGCACGTCGATAGTCGAGCTATCGATGAAGAGCGTGCCTTTTTTGGCAACCGCGATAAGACCGCCGTCGCCGAGATAGACAGAACGCACATGCTCGCCTGCAGGGAGCATCGTGACAACAAACTCAACGTCCTTCGCAGCATCAGGCGCTGTTGCTGCTTTCGTGGCGCCGGCGGCGACGAGTACGGCGACCGCCTTCTCGCTCAGGTCGAACACTTTAAGCGTATGTCCCGCCTTGACGAGATTGCGGGCCATGGGACCGCCCATATTGCCAAGTCCGATAAAGCCGATGGTCGCCATTTTGTTTTCTCCCTGAGCCTTCAAATATCGAAATTCAACTCATCATCACCAAGCGATGCAAAATACGCTTCCACATCCGCTGCGGCGACTGCCTCAAGCGTCGGCGGCGACCATTTCGGTGCCTGATCTTTATCAATGATAATGGCGCGCACACCTTCATAGAAATCCTTGCCACGCATGAAACGATTGGTGAGGCGAAACTCAAGCTTCATGGCCTCTTCAAACGAGAGCGAGCGTCCTGCCCTGATTTGAGCATAAGCCACGAGCAGGCTCATCGGTGATTTGGTGGCGAGCGTCGCCAAGACCTTATTAGCCCACTCACTGCCATCTGCTTTGAGCGAAGCGATGATTTCGGCGACCGACCCTTTGGAGAAATGCGTGTCAATGGCGACAGCATGAACGGCCAAAGGTGCCGGACCGGCATCACCCGAGAGACCTTTGAGTGCTGCATCAAAATTATCACCCGCGGCCAGACGCAATTTCAGCGCCGCAAAATTTTCAGACGGCACAAACACATCGGCAATGCCCGCATAAATCGCATCAGCCGCTTTCAGTCGTTCACCGGTCAATCCTAAAAACATGCCGATCTCGCCCGGACAACGCGGCAGAAAGAAAGTGCCGCCGACATCGGGAAACAAGCCGATGCCGGTTTCGGGCATCGCAAACGTCAACCGCTCACTTGCCACACGATGCGAACCGTTAACCGAGATGCCGACGCCGCCACCCATATCAATTCCGCCCATCAACGCCACATAGGGCTTGGGATAATTTTTGACATAGACGTTGAGACGATATTCTTCGCGGTAAAAATCGATCACATTGCGGTCACCCGCCTTACCCCAATCATGCAGCGCGCGGATATCGCCGCCCGCGCAAAAGGCTTTCTCGCCTGCCGCTTCGATGATGACGAGTTTCACAGCATCATCCGCCGCCCATGCCTTCAACTGCGGATGGATCGCCCGCACCATGCCGAAGGTGAGCGCATTGAGCACTTTCGGGCGATTGAGCGTGATGATGCCCGCAACGCCATCGCGCGAAAACAAGACTTCAGGTTCGGCTGTCTCAGACATATTCAGTTCTTCAGCAATTCGCGTGCGATGATGACGCGCATGATTTCGTTGGTGCCTTCCAAAATCTGATGTACACGCAAATCACGTACGTGACGTTCCAGCGGGAAGTCATTGAGATAGCCATAGCCACCGTGAATTTGCAGCGCCTCATTTGCAACATTAAAGCTCACATCCGTCGCAAAGCGTTTGGCCATAGCCGCATGCATCGTCGCATCGGCTGATTTCGCATCAACCTTTGTCGCAGCCTGAAGCAACAAAAGACGCGCGGCTTCAAGCTCGGTCACCATATCAGCGAGCTTGAACTGCAAGGCCTGAAAGGACGCAAGCGGCTTGCCGAATTGTTGACGCTCCGTGAGATAAGATTTGGCCCGCACCAAAGCGGCGTTGGCTGTGCCCAATGCGCAAGCGCCAATATTGAGGCGGCCACCATCGAGACCCATCATGGCGATCTTGAAGCCCTGACCTTCTTCACCAATCAAGTTAGAAACCGGCACACGGCAATCTTCAAAATTCACTTGCGCTGTCGGCTGGCTGTTCCAGCCCATCTTCTTTTCAGGGGCACCGAACGTAAGACCCGCTGTGCCCTTCTCAACGATGATGCAGGAAACACCCTTGGCTCCCTCGCCGCCTGTGCGCACCATACAGACATAAATGTCCGATGTTCCGCCGCCGGAGATGAAAGCTTTGGAGCCGTTGATCACATAATGGTCGCCGTCGCGCACCGCCTTGGTGCGGAGAGACGCGGCATCCGATCCCGCCGATGGCTCGGTGAGGCAATAGCTCGCAATCAGTTCCATTGTCGTGAGGCGCGGCAGAAATTTACGTCGCAACGTCTCATTACCAAATGTATCGATCATCCATGAGGCCATGTTGTGGATCGATAGGAAGGCGGCCGTCGAGGTGCAGCCCGCCGACAGCGCCTCAAACACGAGCGCCGCATCAAGACGCGTCAGCGCCGAGCCGCCCACATCTTCACGCACATAGATACCGGCAAGACCCAAGGCAGCTGCTTTACGCAATGTCTCGACCGGAAAGAACGCTCGACGGTCCCAATCGGCTGCGTAAGGGGCCAATTCCTCTGCGGCAAAGGCACGCGCCATGTCCTGAAACGCCTGCTGATCCGGGTTCAGCTCAAATCTCATAGATGCCTCCCTCTGCGCTTTTTGCACAGTTAACCCCTGATACTGGCAGGCTTTTGCACTGTCAACGAAACCGCTAAGTTTCCGTTCCCCTGACGTTGCGGCACATTGCATCAAACCGGCCCTTTCGCTATGAGTCTGCGCCATGAAAACGAACCCGTCACCTATGTTTCCGGCCACCCGCCTGCGTCGCAACCGCAAGGCCGACTGGTCGCGCCGTCTCGTCAGCGAAAATACACTTTCGGTCAATGACCTGATCTGGCCGCTTTTCCTGATCGAAGGCAGAGGCAAACGCGAGGCCATCGCCTCCATGCCCGGCGTTGAGCGCCTGAGTGTGGACGAAGCCGTGCGCGCTGCCGAAGAAGCCGTAACTCTGGGCATCCCCGTGGTCGCCCTCTTCCCGCATACATCACTCGACCGCCGCGACCCGACAGGCTCGCTGGCGCTTGACCCGAACAATCTCGTGGCACAGGCCACCCGCGCAATCAAAGCCGCCTTCCCTCAGCTCGGCGTTCTCTGCGATGCCGCGCTCGACCCTTATACCAGCCACGGCCATGACGGGTTGATGGACGGCGACCGCATTCTCAACGATGAGACCGTTGAACTTCTCGTGCAGCAATCACTAATGCAGGTCGAAGCCGGTTGCGACATCATCGCGCCGTCCGACATGATGGACGGCCGCGTCGGTGCAATCCGCGCAGGTCTGGAAAAAGCCGGACACACCGACACACAGATCATGTCCTATGCCGCGAAATTTGCATCCGCTTTTTATGGTCCGTTCCGCGATGCCATCGGCTCGACCGGTGCACTCAAGGGCGACAAGCGGTCCTATCAGATGGACCCCGCCAATTCCGACGAAGCGATCCGCGAAGTCGCGCTCGATGTCGCCGAGGGCGCCGACATGGTGATGGTGAAACCCGGCATGCCTTATCTCGATGTGCTTGCCCGCGTGAAGCAGGAATTCGGCCTGCCGACATTCGCCTATCAGGTGTCAGGTGAATACGCGATGCTGGCCGGTGCTATCCAGAACGGTTGGCTCGACCGCGACCGCGTGATCCTTGAAAGCATGATGAGCTTTAAGCGCGCGGGCGCCGACGGTGTGCTGACTTACTTTGCGCCTGCCGCCGCGCGCCTCATCAAAGCACTTTAAGCCACCACGGCCCCAAGACCGACAAGACTAAGCGACGCGATGCCATGCAACACCGCGAGGCCACCTGCGTCTTCGGTGAGTTCAGCGACATGCACCACTTCCTCTACACGTTGCTTGACGACCTTGCGGTCATTGAGCGGACCAAACATCAACTGATAGCGCCCCGGAAAATCACCGGCAAAAGCAAGATAAGCGCTCTTGATGCGTTTCGCGCTGCTCAATGATTCCAAATCTGCAATCAGCATTTCAAAACCTTCAAGCGCAACAGCACCAAGCAGCTCATCAAGATTGGCAAAGTGCCGGTATGGCGCTGCCTCCGATACGCCCGCCCGACGCGCAGCTTCGCGCATGGTCAGCGCATCATGACCTCGAATATCGATCAGCGTCATCGCGGCGTCGAGCAATGCGCGCTTCAGATCACCGTGATGATATTTCGTCTTCTGTCCGCGTAATCGTGAACGCATTTTAACGCCGTTCTTCTTTTGTCCGACAAGCTTAATGTTATCGATGTTAACATAAAAGTCAAGCGAAAACCAAGAACAGTCCGTGAACGGATAGTTAAAAATTCATTTCAAAAACCAGATATCGTGCTTGCGCCGGAAACCTGCACAACTGTGTCTGTGAAGAAGCCGTTAAAGCCGCTCTGCATGCCGATGGAATAAGCACCCATCCGGGCAAACTCAATCCAGTCACCCTCCGCGATATCGGCGGGCAGCTCGAACTTCACTTTGAACACATCGAGGCTATCGCAAGTTGGACCGAAGATACGAAACGGTTTCTTCGCCCCCTGCACTTCGCCATTGCGTGCAATAGCACGAACCGGCGGACGCAAATCGGCAAGGTGGATCTCTGACATGCTGCCATAGATGCCGTCATTGATATAAAGGTCATCACCCTTGCGAAGCTGAACCTGCACCAGCACCGAACAACCATCGGCGACAAGCGCACGACCAGGCTCGGCATAGAGCGGCACGTTGATGGCGAGGTCACGCTGAGCCTGCCGGATTACCTCGAAATATTCTTCGAGCGGCGGAATAGGGTCCCCATAATCAGCCGGAAAGCCGCCGCCAATGTCGAAATAGGAAATTTCAACGCCAGCTTGCTTGGCGACAGCGACCGCCACTTCAAGCGACTTGCGATAGGCGCTCGGATCAGGGCATTGGCTGCCGACGTGAAAGGATATGGCCGTACGTGAACCGCGCTTGTGAGCTTCTTTGAGAAGTTCAACAGCAACGTCAGGCTGGGCACCAAACTTTGAGGAGAGGTTATAGACAGAATTGTTTTTGGGTGTAGTCACGCGCACTTCGACGGTGATGTCGGTGCCAACCACCTGATTAAGTTTATCGAGTTCGCTGATGTGATCGACGACATAGTGCTCAATGCCATAAACATCGGAAGCAGACTCCAAAGCACCGCGCGATTTCACCGGATGGTTGAAATAGCAATGTGCGTCAGGCAGCAGTTCCGAAATCTTGGCAATCTCAGGCAGCGACGCTGTATCAAAATGCCGGATGCCCGCACCGTAAAGCGCGCGCAACACATGCGGATCTGGATTACATTTAACGGCGTAGAGCACCGTTCCCGGAAAACCTGCAATGAAATCCCGCGCACGCCGAGCGAGCACATCGGGAAATACCACGAACACCGGATAGGACGGGTTAAGTCGCGCCACGACTTCATCAACAGAGCTGAATCGAGTTTCTTTCATTCCCCATCCCTATTTCGGCTTTGTGGCCTTATTCAGGCGAGCCACAAGGCTCGATGTGTCCCAGCGATGGCCGCCCATGGACTGCACTTCGGAATAAAACTGATCGACAATGGCCGTGACAGGTAAATGCGCACCGTTGCTGCGCGCTTCATTGAGACAGATCGACAAATCCTTGCGCATCCAATCAACCGCGAAACCGTGATTGAACTCGCCCGCAATCATTGTCTTGTAACGATTTTCCATCTGCCAGCTTTGCGCCGCTCCTTTAGAAATCACATCAATGACAGCAGCTGGATCAAGCCCCGCCGCTTGCGCAAAATGGATGCCTTCAGACAGGCCTTCAACAAGACCGGCAATACAAATCTGATTGACCATCTTGGTGAGTTGGCCTGCGCCGGCCGGTCCCATCAAACGACAAGCGCGCGCATAAGCGGCGATGGCGGGTTCAGCGATTGAGTAGGAGGCTTCGTCGCCACCGCACATGACGGTAAGGATACCCTTCTCCGCACCACCCTGCCCGCCTGACACCGGCGCATCGACAAAGCCGAGACCAGCGGCTTTCGCCGCAGCATCAAGTTCACGCGCGAGATCGGCTGATGCCGTTGTGTGGTCGACAAACACCGCGCCGCGCGCCATGCCTGCAAATGCACCATCAGCGCCGAGCGTAACGGAACGCACATCATCGTCATTACCGACACAGGCGAATACAATGGCGGCACCAGCGGCGGCTTCGCGTGGGCTAGCAGCAGCGCGTCCGCCACAATCTTTCACAAAGGCATCGACTTTAGCTTTTGTCCGGTTAAACACTGTGACCGTGTGGCCCGCTTTGATGAGATGACCCGCCATCGGATAACCCATCACCCCAAGTCCAAGAAAAGCAACGCTCGCCATATCAGCCTCTTCACGCATTTGATTTGGCGCAAAGTTAGCAGGCTATGCGGCGCGTCGCATGTTTTTCAATACGGGGGATATCTCACTCAATCCTGCCCGTGCCCGCCTTGCGGCCGGACTTGCAAAGCATGGAGCTTTCACCGGTGCAGGGTGCGTAATAGAGATGCAACGTCGGCCCCTCCATCGACATGTCGTAACAGTCTTTGGTGTTATTATTGATTGCCTTCGATTGCATACATAAGCTATTGCCGTTAATCCACCAACGGCCCTTTGCAGTCTCGCTGCGCGTTGATGAGTATTTCTCGTGATAAGTCTGGAAGAAGCGATGTGTCACAGAAATATCGGCTGTGCCATCGGCATTAAGTTTTATCTCAGAATTGATGGCACCGTTTTCACCCTGATAGTGCCCGCTACCAAGAAGATTGAGCCTCAAAGTATGACCCGTCACTTGAGACTGGATTTCGCTGACGGAGATTATATTCCCGCGTTGAACCCGTGTAGCAGTCGGCATCATCTGCGGATGGGACGCTCGGTAAGCGTCGAGTTCTTCTTCAAGCGTCACCACAAGCGGAGGTAAAAATAGCTTATCCGACGGTGATTTATATGACGTAACGAAATCAGCACGCAGTGGGTTGTCCGCTAAAACGAAGATGAAAGCAGTCATTCCAACCACTGCGCTGGCACGACAGAGGAAACCAAGAAGCTCAAAACGCTTCTGTCTTTTTTTCCGCGACATTCGTTCCCCCAAAAAAACGTGAATGTTCACGCTCACTCAATCCTACCCATACCCGCCTTGCGGCCGGACTTGCAAAGCATGGAGCTTTCGTCCGTGCGAAGCGCAAAATAAATAGGCGTCACAACAGACTAGGTTTATTCAACCTTGCCGAAAGCAGCGCGACGTCCGGATTTGCATTGCGCTGAACTCTCCTGCGTGCAGGGCGCATAGTACATGTACAAAGTCGGGCCATCCATAGTGAGATCATAGCAGTCTTTTGTATTGTAGTTGATCGCTTCCGACTGGTGACACCAACGATTTCCTTCAATCCACCAGCGTCCCGTCGCACTTTCACTACGGGTTGCAGAATACTGTTCGTGATACATTTGAAAAAAGTATTGGGTCAGCGTGATTTCGGTGGTTCCATCTGAATTCAGCTTGATCCGCGTGTTGATATTATTGTTCCCGCCCTTGTAATCATCGCGGCCCATCACGTTGAGCATGAACGAACGACCGCGCATCTCCGTGGCAATCATTGAACCTGTAAGTGAATTGCCTTTTTTATTCAAGATCGTCTCAGGCGCATTGCCACGGGCACCGCGCCCCTTACCACCCGCGACTCCCATGCCCGCAAGCTCTTCTTCAAGCGTAAGCTCCGGTTGCGGCTCTTCGATAACTTCCTCAACAACAGGACGTGGCGCTTCGTCTTTCTTTTTGCGGGGCGCGACTTCGACCTTTGGTTTGGGCTTCGGCTTGGGTTTGACCTTGGGCTTTTCAACAACAGGCTTTGTCTTGGCGATATCTGTCTTTGGTGCCGCAAAGCGATCATGCGCATCGCCTGCCGCCAACTGAAATGTCAGCGCATTGCCACCGCCGGGTCCGGGCACACCATAAATCCCGCCGAACAAAAGGCCCATGAAGAACAGCGCCAGATGAACAATGACTGCGACGATGACGAACGGCGTGAGCTTCGGAGAACGCGGCGTCTCGATATCGGAAAGTGTGTGCGACATAGCCATGCTCATTGTGCTTGTGTCGTTTGCAGCGTCACTTCTTTCACGCCGGCCTTGCGCAACGCTTCCATCAGGGTCAGCAATGAATCAGCGGGCGCATTGAGATCTGCGCTGATTGCAACCCGGTCGGTACCCTGCTCCTTCAGATAATTTTTCACCATCATGTCGGCGAGTTCCGGCGGCGCCATATTTTTCCCAAACCAGACAAAGCCGTCCTTCTCCATATAGATCAGAGCCGGTTGGCGTGAGTTTTTATCGTCGATCTGGCCTGCCGGCAGATCAACTTTAACTTCTTGAGTCGGTCCCATCGTCCCGACAAGAATGAAAAAGATGATAAGCAGAAACACCACGTTGATGAGAGGCACCATCGTTTCATAAGGCGGCCGGCGGCGTGGTTCGTCAAATTCGATCATGGTTTGAACTTATCCACTCTGGCGGTCGCAACATTTTTAACACCTGCCTGACGTGCAGCCTCAATGGCTGAGACAAATGCCTGCGTACGGGAACCTTTCTCGGCAAAAATCGAAACCGTGAGGTCGATCCGGCCACCGAGTACGGCTTTAAGAGCATCCCCCAAACTCTCAGGCGTCACCGGCTTTTCAGCCACGCGCGTGGACCCGTCAGCCATCAGCCATATCTCGACGACATTCGCATCCTGCGGCAAACCACCATCAGACGCGGCCGGTGTCGTTACCGTCAACATCTGCGCCTGCATAAATGTTGTCGTTAGCATGAAGAACAGCAACAACTGGAATACGACGTCGATCAGCGGCGTAAGACTGAACAAACCGCGTCGTCTGATTGGCTCCTCGAACATTTCGAGCGCTCCCTTCTGACGTACTGGCCTGACTTACTGAGCCGCTTTCGACCGAGGTGATCCCGGTCGCGCGTGCAAGCCCGCAATAACGCGTGCCGAAGCATCGCGCATTGAGAGGCGCACCTGATCGACTTTGCCTTCGAAGAGATTGAGTGCCGTGATCGCGGGAAGCGCCACAACGAGACCAACAGCGGTTGTGAGCAGCGCCGTCCAGATACCGCCTGATAGAAGAGCTGGATCAACTTTACTGCCGCCTGCTTCCATCTGCTGAAACGCCTGGATCATGCCGATCACTGTGCCAAGGAGGCCAAGGAGCGGTGAGATATTGCCGATGATTTCGAGCCAACGGAAATAGCTCTGCAACGTGCCGAGTTCGACCGCGCCAACACGGGCAATTTCAGAGGCCACATCCTCGTCACGCAAATCGCCGCGCAGCTTTGCTTTGATGCCGGCGGCCATAGCCCGCGCAAGCGGCGTGCGATTTTTTGAAACAATTTTAAGCGCCCCCTCCAGATCACCTGCCTCAATGCGCTCGACAGCCGGATCGACAAAGCCGCGCTTGGAAAGACCCGACGTCCAGTATTGAAACACCTTCAAAAGGACGACGGCTGCCGAAATGACGGACAAGATCAAAAGGATTGTGACAATCGGCCCGCCCTTGTCGATCAGGGGTCCTAGCGCATACCAAGGCTCTGCCGCACTGCCGCTCACAAGCGTTGTCGTCACAAGATCTGCCGCAGATTGCGTCGTTTGCGCCGCGTCAACGGCTACTTGTTCTCCAGCCATATTCGTCTCCCCTAAACTTTACTGACGTCTCTTATGGAAAATAAATGACCACCGGACATCTTTTTAGTAAATTTACATTACGAAACCATCGAGCGGGCCAAAGGTCAAGTCGAACTAATGTGACAGCCGTGCTAAAGAGGCATCAGAAGCTGGGAATTTGGCGAAATGACGACGACAAAGCTGGATGCAAACGCCGCAAAAGTGGCCGTGGAAAACCGCTCCATGACGAACATGGAGGACGAGCGTTTTTCTCCGCAATATCTACTTAATCTGCTGATGAATGTGGGGACATTACTATCCACCATTTATGACAGGCGCAGCCCGCTGACACGTCAGCAAACGCGACTGATCGGTGTGCTACTTGAAAATGACGGGCAAACACAAACCGACCTCGCCAACGCGCTCGAAATTCACAAAGTGTCAGTCGGCATTTACATCAGCGAACTCGAATCACTCGGCCTCGTGGAACGTCGCCAACATCCGACAGACCGCCGCGCCAAATGCATTTTCCTGACACCGTTATTGCACGCGACGAAGCATATCGGCTTGGAGAATTACAGCGCCGTCCATCATTTAGCGACCGAAGGTATCGACCAAAAAGCTTATCTGGGCATGCTCGATTGTATTGAACTGATGCGCTCAAACCTGAGTGCACAAGATCGCAAAGAGCGAGACGCCACCGACGGAAAATAAAGGGCTAACTTAGAGATTGCCGACGGCAAGTCCCTGATAACCACCGCGATGATAAAGCAGCGGACGACCGTCCTCGCTATACTCAAAATGTGTCACACGACCAAGCATGATGATGTGATCACCGGCTTCATGGCGCGCATAAACATCGCACTCGAAATGTGCAAGCGCCTGTTCAAGCGCCGGACATCCGTTGCTACCTTTGCGGATCGCCAAGCCTTCAAGACTATGATCGCCCTGCTTGGCCAGTTGGTTGGAAATCTCGCGATGATCTTCACGCAGAATATTGACGGTGAAATGGTCAACGGAATTGAACAAAGCGAACGTATCGGACTTCTTATCGAGGCTCCAAAGGATGAGCGGCGGATCAAGTGACACCGACGAGAATGAATTGACCGTGATACCGATGGGCGACTTGCCTTGACCGCATGTCGTGATGACCGCAACACCCGTGGCGAAGTGCCCAAGCGCATTGCGGAATTTTCTTTTGACGTCGTCAGTCATCCGGAGACCTTTTGTTAACACTCAGATACGCGGACGTGACCTTTAACTACGCGTAAACGGCTCTCTTTTTCGCTGTTCTCCGCGATTTTGACGTTGTTTGCCCCCAGCGCAACCCAGCGAGAATGCAACTCAACAGATTTTCATGCAAAACGGCCGGTATACACTTGGTATTAATAGCCGTTGACCACAATGCATCGTGACAGGACGTCTGCGGGTGCACCTTGCGCCCGTATCGGTGGGACTTCAGTAGAAGAAAGTGGCGGACGCGATGCGGCTAATCGTGGGCATTCTCATAGTATTAGGCAGTGTATTCGGGGGCTATGCAGCATCCGGTGCCCATTTGGCTGTTCTTTATCAACCCTTTGAATATGTCATCATTCTCGGCGCTGCCGCTGGCGCCTATGTGGTCGGCAATCCGCCTACGGTGTTGAAGGGTACGCTCGGCATTTTAGGAACCCTGTTCCGTGGTCCCCGTTACGCGAAGGCCGCGTACCTCGAACTCCTCGGCCTGCAATTCACATTGTTCAAGCTCGCCAAGAGCAAGGGTAACCTCGCGCTCGAAGTACATGTTGAGAACCCGCAAGACTCAACAATCTTTAATTCTTTCCCGACTTTCATGGCCGATCACCATGCCGTTGAATTCATGTGCGACTACCTGCGCATGATCACGCTTGGTACCGAAAACGCACATGAGCTGGAAACACTCATGGACGAAGAACTCGAAACCCATCACCAGGAACGCGAACAACTCGTTGGTGCCATTCAGGCCCTCGCCGACGGTACGCCCGCTCTCGGCATCGTGGCCGCTGTGCTCGGCGTTATTCACACCATGGGTTCGATTGATCAACCGCCGGAAATTCTCGGCCACCTCATCGGCGGCGCGCTCGTGGGTACATTCTTCGGCGTGCTTGTCGCTTATGGCTTCTTCGGTCCGATGGCTCAATCGCTCAAGACAATCTTTGCAGCTGAATCAAAATATTACTTGTCAATGAAAGCTGGCCTGCTTGCTCACATGGCCGGTTACGCTCCCGCGGTATCGATTGAATTCGCTCGCAAAGCTTTGATGTCAGATGTTCGTCCGACATTCCTCGAAGTCGAAGCATCCACTGCCAATCTGCAACCCGCACAGGCATAACGACAGACACTACGGGTACAGATTATGGCCGACGCTCCTATCATCTATAAGAAAGTCAAAAAGGCCGCCCATGTGCATCATGGCGGCGCATGGAAGATTGCTTATGCCGACTTCGTGACCGCGATGATGGCGTTCTTTCTGCTCATGTGGCTCATCAGCATGACCACGCCGGAACAAAAGCAAGGCCTTGCCGACTATTTCGCGCCTGCCAGCGCCAGCCGCTCGACCAGCGGCTCCGGCGGCGTGCTCGGCGGCACGGCATTCGACACGGAAGGCGCACGCATGGCGGGCTCTGCGCCGCGCGTCGTCATGACGATCTCAACGCCCGCTGCGCCCAAGAGTCCCGAAACAAACAATCAGAAAACCGCAAGCGCATCCGACGGCTCACGCGAGTCAACTGCCGAGCAAGCAGCGGCTGAAGGTCAAATCGGCAAGAATACATCAACCATTGAGACAAACTCCGTCGAAGAGCAAAATTTCCGCAGCGCCGCACAAAGCCTGCGTCAGGCCATGCAGGACAATCCTGAACTCGCTGAGTTATCGAAGAACGTCATCATCGACGAAACACCGGAAGGCCTGCGCATCCAGATCATCGATCAGGATGGTCGCTCCATGTTCCCTTCGGGTCACGCCGAACCTTATGAGCGCACACGCACACTGCTCGAAGCTGTCGGCAAAATCCTCCTACGTTTGCCCAACCGCATCAGCATTGCCGGCCATACAGATAGCGCGCCCTACCAGGGTTTACCTGGCTATTCCAACTGGGAGCTCACCTCCGACCGCGCCAATGCAGCCCGCCGTGTGATCGCATCCGAAGGCCTGCCCAGCGACCGGATTTTTCAGGTCGTTGGCAAGGCAGACTCAGAACCTCTGTTCCCTGAGGACACACGCATGGCGGCCAACCGTCGCCTGACTGTTGTTCTGCTGCGAGAAGCCCCGCCAACTCCTCCAGACATGAAACCCTGATATTACGGAGCAGACTTGTCGTTTCCCATCCTGCTTCCTATGTTTGACAGGTTGTAGGATGGATTGGGAGCCTCTGGGCCTATGAGTGAGCAAAACAATGCCGTCAGTCGTGCCGACCGCGAGGCTGGCCGCTCAAGTGACTATGTCTGGCCAGAAGGTACATTCGACGGCATTATCTGGGCACGATCCCTCGCCTTCATCGCCGATATAATCATAATCGGCGTCATCTTATTGGCGATATCAATCGTGGTTGGCATCTTCGGTCTGCTGACATTTGGGCTGGCTTTGCCTCTGTTCTCGCTCATGCCGCTCATCCCCCTAGCTTATTTCACCATCACACTGGGGGGGCCGGACTCCGCAACGCCGGGCATGCGCTGGCAGGGCATTGAACTACGCACATGGGATGGCTACCGCCCCGGTTATGTGCAGGCCGCCATTCAGACCATTCTATTTTATGTGGTTACATTCACAGTTTTTCTGCTCCTTGTTCCCTTTTTCAACTATCGTCGCCGCTGTTTGCACGACTACCTCTGCGGCACAGTGTTTATCCGCACTCCGGGCTTTCGTTCGCTCTGACGCGATCCGTTGCCGAGTTGCACTCGTTTTTTTCCACCTAAAGCCCTATTGTAGCTCAGTCGGCCAGCCGCCGACGCTTGGAACAAGAGCGACCTGTGACAGAGCATTTCGGCAATAGGTTTCCACAATTTTACATCACGGCTCCCCAGCCGTGCCCCTATTTGCCGGGCCGTTTTGAGAAGAAGGTATTCACCCACCTGCTGAGTGAAAATGCCGTCACCCTCAATGACACACTAAGCCAGGCAGGTTTTCGCCGCAGCCAGAACATAGCCTATCGCCCCGCCTGTGACGGCTGCTCGGCCTGCGTCTCGGTACGCATTCGCGTCAACGACTTCACTCCCAACAAGAGTTTCCGCCGCATCCTTGCGCGCAATGATGATCTGGTGAGCACCTCAAAACCGGCACGCGCAACGCAGGAACAATTCTCACTGCTGCGCTCTTATCTCGACACGCGCCACCCGCAAGGCGGCATGGCCGACATGACGCCGCTCGACTATGTGTCGATGATCGAAGACACAACGGTCCGCAGCTCGCTTATCGAGTACCGCCTAATGAAAGATGAACCCTCGCCGCTCTATGCGATGGCGCTGACCGACCAGCTGCAGGACGGATTGTCGATGGTCTATAGTTTTTACAATCCGCAGGATGACAGCCGCAGCCTTGGTACATTCATGGTGCTCGACCATATCGCCCGCGCCCGCGTCCTGGGTTTACCCTATGTCTATCTCGGTTATTGGGTCGCAGACTGCCGCAAGATGTCTTACAAGATGCGCTTCCGCCCATTGGAAGCCCTTGGACTTGACGGCTGGAACGCCGTAACCGATTGACAGCCGACAAAAAGAAAATTCAGGAGACGACCATGGCCGACCCAACGCCGGTGAAAGACCTCGGCAAAAGCATGATGAACCAGGCTTTCGTGGTCACGGCCATGGTCCTATTGATTTTCTATTTCGTTTACACCGGCAAGGTTCAGCCTGACGAACCTGTGACGCTGGAAATATCAGCGACGCAGGGCACCACTACGCCCGGCAAGGACATTCCGGTCGCCGTCTCTGTCAAACTTTCCAACAATACCAAAGAAGGCATATCCCTGACCGTCCCGACACAATGCGATACATTCAACTGGTTCCTGACCGGGCCGGACAAAGAATTTGTACAAGCAAAAGGCACTGAAGACGTCTGCCCCAAAACAGCAGTCTCAACATGGCTTGAAGGTGAAAAGGCCATGCAAGAAAACTTCATGTTGCAACTCGATCCCGCCCGCGTGCGTCCGGGCGAGTACAAATTGTTCATGCGCTATTGGGGCCATGAAATGACGCAAGACATCACAATTAAATAATCGCTTACGCCGCGCCGAAGCCGCCGCCGAATTTGTAGCCTGACGGATAACCCTTAGGCGGCAAACGTCCCGCTTGCGCCCGCTCGCCGCGCCACTCTTTCAAATCGCTCTGTGAGAAATTGCGCGCCCGGTTAGAGCGGTCATAGACAATCAGACCTTCCTTGAGCGTGAAGCACTTCACATCGCCCAACCCGCCATCCTTATACTTCTGGAGGCGAACGCCTTTGCCGCGCGTCATCTCGTTGACTTCTTTCAGCGGAAAGATAACGAGTTTACGATTTTCACCAATGACGGCGACGTGATCGCCCTGCACCACAGTACAGGCTACTGCCTCGTCCGTACCTGTCACATTAAGCACCTGCTTGCCCGCTCGGCGCATGGCCACAACTTCGGCTTCCGGCACGATAAAGCCATTGCCTTCATGTGACGCCACAAGGAGTTTGCGGTCCGGCTGATGCACAAAAATCTGCACCACGTCGCGGCCCTCCTCCATATCAATCAGAAGACGCACCGGCTCACCGTGGCCGCGTCCGCTGGGCAGCTTGTCACAAGGTAGCGTATAGAAACGCCCATCCGTTCCGAACAGGATCAGCTTATCCGTCGTCTCGGCATGGATGATAAAGCGATCCTTGTCACCTTCTTTGTACTTAATGTCCGCATCGGCTTCGAGATGACCCTTCATCGAACGAATCCAACCCTTGGCCGAATAAACAATAGTAATCGGCTCGCGCTCGATCATCGCTTCGATCGGAACAAAATCGACTGACGGCGCATCAGCGAATGTCGTACGGCGTTTGCCGAGCGGTGTGTTCTTGCCGAATTTCGTTTTGACGTCCTTGATCTCGTCCGAAACGCGCGACCACAGATCATCATCCGATTTGAGCAAAGCCTTCAGAGCCTTTTGCTCAGCGGTGAGGGCTTTGTGCTCACCACGAATTTCCATTTCTTCAAGCTTGCGCAAGCTGCGCAGACGCATATTCAAAATGGCCTCGGCCTGATTATCCGTAAGCTTAAATATACGGATCAGATCTTTCTTCGGCTCATCTTCCTCGCGGATGATGCGGATCACCTCATCGAGATTGAGATAGGCAACGAGATAGCCTTCGAGAACTTCGAGGCGCTTCGCAATCTTCTCAAGACGGAAATTCGAACGACGGACAAGCACATCTTTGCGATGGTCAAGCCAGGCGCGCAAAACATCGCGCAGGCTCATCACCTGAGGTACTTGTCCCGCTGACAACACATTCATGTTGAGCGAAAAACGATTTTCGAGGTCCGACGTGCGGAAGATCGACTCCATCAGATGTTCAGCATCAACCGTCTTTGCCTTCGGCACGAGCACAAGACGAATATCCTCAGATGATTCATCGCGCACGTCTTCAAGCAGTGGCAGCTTTTTCGCCATCAAAAGTTCGGCGAGCTTCTCGACAAGCTTCGACTTCTGCACCTGATAGGGAATTTCGGTAACAACGATCTGCCAAAGCCCGCGTGGCAGTTCCTCAATCTCCCAGCGCGCGCGCACGCGAAAACCGCCGCGACCTGTCGCGTAGGCTTCGGCAATCGCTTCCTTGCTCTCAACGATAATGCCGCCGGTCGGGAAGTCCGGCCCTGGCACGATCCCTGTGAGCGTTGCGGCCGACGCATTGGGATGCTTGATGAGGTGGAGCGCCGCCTCGCAGAGCTCGGCTGCATTATGCGGCGGGATGCTGGTCGCCATGCCGACCGCGATGCCTGCCGATCCATTAGCGAGCAAATTGGGGAAGGCACCCGGCAAGACCAGTGGCTCTTCTTCGCTGCCATCATATGTTTCACGGAAGTCGACCGTGTCTTCATCAAGACCGTCGAGCAGCAAAGCGGCAACCTCAGTCAAGCGCGCTTCGGTGTAACGCATCGCAGCTGCATTATCGCCATCGACATTGCCGAAATTGCCCTGCCCGTCGATCATCGGATAGCGCACAGCAAAATCCTGCGCCAGACGCACGAGAGCGTCATAAACCGACTGGTCGCCATGCGGGTGATATTTGCCGATCACGTCGCCGACGACGCGGGCGCATTTTTTGAAACCCGAACCCGGATCAAGCTTGAGCTGGCGCATGGCAAAGAGCACGCGGCGATGAACAGGCTTCAACCCGTCGCGCACATCCGGCAGCGCACGATGCATAATTGTTGAGAGCGCATAGGCGAGATAGCGCTCTTCCAGCGCCTCCCGCAAATTAATGTCTTGCGCTGGCCCTTCTGGGGGCATGATGACCTTGGCCATGTCTCAACTTTCGGTAGGAAACTCAAGTCGTCGTTATAGCAACGATTCGAGGCAGGGTAACGTGATAGGAGGACAATCAGGCAATTCGGGCGGCCAAACGCTGCATCAACCTGATTCGCGCGTCCGGCAGATGCCGATCAAGCGGCGCATAAAAATGCCGCTCCAGAAAATGACCAGTGATTTTCAAACCTTCAGCAATATCATCGGGATCACCAATGCCTGCTTGCGACCCCACGAGAAATGGCGGCAGGCGAAACAGTCGGTCAGCATAAGGCGCGCCCGCTGTGCGGCTCACTGCCCCGCCACTACGTGGCGAGACATAGGCCAGATCATCACGCACACCCGTCGCCGCACATTGCGCAAGGTCGAGACCGAAGCCGAGTTCCTGCAACAACCCAAGTTCCCAACGCACGAAAATAGCCGGCCAAATATCAGCATCTTCCATCGTGTCGAGCAGGAAAGAGAAAGCTTCAAACAACCCTGCGTGGGTTTCGCGCTCCGGCAGAATGGCGGCGACCGAACAGGCCGCACTAAGACCCGTGAGCGCGAAGGCATCATCCATCAGCACACCGGCGCGAGGCTTCAGAAGCTCGACAGTGTATGCGCCGAGATGTTCGTTCAACCGCGCGCGCCAATGCGCCGTTACCGTGTTCCCAGGCTGGAGCATGCTGGCATAGCGACGCCCCGCACCTCCGCGCAAGAGGCCCATATGCCGTCCGTGATCGCGCGTGAAAAGTTCGACTATGGCACCGCTCTCGCCATAGCTGCGCGACGACAAAACGATGCCCTGGTCATGCCAATCCATAAGCGACCACGCTAATGCAGAATCTCAACATACGGCGATTATAGCTATATGTGAGGCACTTGCCTGCCAGATTTGATCTTAGTTCTTGGGAAAATCGAGACCCATTTCACGATAACGCTCGCGGTCATCGCCCCAGTTTTCACGCACTTTGACGAACAGGAACAAATGCACCTTTGCGCCGAGCATTTCCTGCAGCTCTTCGCGCGCCAGCGTTCCCACCGTTTTAATAGTTTGCCCGCCCTCGCCCAACGCAATCTTACGCTGGCTCTCACGCTGCACAAAAATGATCTGCTGAATTCGAATAGAGCCGTCCTTCTTGGTCTCGTAGGACTCGGTCTCGACCGTTAGCGAATAAGGAATTTCATCATGGAGACGCAGAAATAATTTCTCGCGCGTCACTTCAGCAGCCAGCGAACGCAACGGCACGTCGGCTAACTGGTCTTCGGGATAATGCCACGGACCTTTGGGCATGAGACCCGCGATATGATGCTTGAGGTCTTCGACGCCGCTGCCGCTCTGGGCTGAAATCATAAACGTGTCAGAGAACAAATCCGTCTCGTTGAGTTCCGTCGCAAGCTTCAGCATCCGCTCGCGACCCTTCTCGTTCAGAACATCAACCTTGTTGAGCGCCAACACGGCCTTGCGTTTCGGGCCATCACCATAACCCTTGAGGCCATCAATAACGCGGGTGAAATCATCATCATGCCCGCGCTCGGCATCTATTAAAGCAATCACGGCATCGGCATCGCCCGCCCCGCCCCATGCGGCATCGACCATTGCTCGATCAAGACGGCGCTTGGGCTTAAAGATACCCGGCGTATCCACGAACACAATCTGCGTCGCGCCATCAATCGCGATGCCGCGGATACGCGAACGCGTTGTCTGCACTTTATGCGTGACAATGGCAATTTTCGCGCCGACAAAGCTGTTCAGTAGCGTCGATTTGCCAGCGTTGGGCGCGCCAATAATAGCGGCGAAGCCGGAGCGCGTTTCACCCGTCGGGGATTTCGGGTTTTCGGTATCAGTCATTCTCATTCCAAACTTTTTCCCTGAGCAACATTGCCCGCGCTGCCGCTTGCTCGGCGATGCGCTTTGAACTGCCTGACCCGCTCAAGGGTTTCAGACCGCTTATTTCTACCTGCACCTCAAAACTCGGCGCATGATCCGGTCCACTGCGACCTGTCGCGTTATAAACCGGAATACCGCGCCCGCGCTTTTGCGACCACTCCTGCAGCGACGTCTTGGCATCAACGCGCTGCGTCGGCTCGGACAGAAAGCGCGCCCACTCGGTCTCAATAAACCGGCGCGCAGGCTCTAATCCGCCATCAAGATAAAGCGCTGCAATCACGGCTTCACAGGCATCAGCAAGAATTGCGGGTTTCTTGCGCCCGCCTGCTCTGTCTTCACCTGCACCCAAAACCAGAAACTCGCCAAGGCCAATCCGTTCAGCCACATCGGCGCAGGTCTCTTTGCGCACCAAGCCATTATAGCGCACAGCCAACTCGCCCTCGACGGCATCGGGAAAATCGCGCATCAGCCATTCGGCAACGACGAGACCCAATACGCGGTCGCCCATGAATTCAAGGCGCTCGTTGCTGAGATGGGTTTCGTTGCGTGCAATCGCACTCGAATGGCGCAGAGCGCGATGAAGCACGCTGTCATTGGCAAATCGGTGGCCAAGTCGCGCCTCAAGCGCTGCTACGGAACTTGCCGGGTTGGGGCTCAATCCACCCAACTCATCATGCGTTCCCAACGAATAGACGACGGCCAACGCCAGAACTGCCAGAAGGCAGCGCTACCATCCGTTGAGAAGAAAATCACTTCCGCTTTGCCCACCAGATTTTCAAAGGGCACATAGCCAACGGCGCTTGGCACGCGGCTATCGTTTGAATTGTCGCGATTGTCGCCCATGAAGAAATAATGTGCCGGTGGCACGACATAAACACCCGTATTATCGGTCAGGCTTTCTTCGACCAGATCAAGCGTGTTGTAAGACACGCCATTGGCCAGCGTCTCTCGATATTGCGGAATACGCTGCACATTGCCGAACTCATCACGGCGTACAAAATCTTCAACACGAACACGCGGCACGGCAACGCCGTTGATGAACAAGACGCCATGCTTCATCTGAATTTTATCGCCAGGCAAGCCAACGAGACGTTTTATGAAATCAGTACGGTTATCCGTCGGCACTTTGAACACGATAACATCGCCGCGTGTAGGCTCGCGACCAATGATACGGCCATCGAACAGCGGCGGGCTAAACGGCAAAGAATGTTTGGAATAGCCGTAGCTATACTTGGCAACGAAAAGGTAGTCGCCGATCAGCAATGTCGGAATCATTGAGCCGGAGGGAATGTTGAAAGGCTGGAAGAAGAAGGCGCGGATCACCAATGCGATCAGCAGCGCATAGCCGATCGTGCGGAAATTTTCCGTCCAGGCACTGTGGCGCACATTGTTCAGCTTTTCAGACATCGACATCTTTTACCTACAGCTCCAATTCCAAGTCCGCCTAAAGGCAGCATCCGGCAGCAGCGGACCATACCATAACAACCTGCGCCGTCGCCCCCTTGGCATGGGGTCGCGCTTGGTCAAAATCGCTGCATCACCCCTTGTTAGCCACAGGTTCCGCCGAAATTATGACGAAAGCTTGAGCAAGCGGCCCGTCATCCGTGATTGTGAGGTGAATTATGGGCTCAAAACCGGCAGGCGTTATGGCCTGAAGCCGGGCCAGCGCGCCCCCCGTCAGCGCCATTGTAGGCTTGCCGCCACGCAGATTCACCACACCCATATCCCGCCAATAGACACCGCGCGACATACCGGTACCCAGCGCTTTGGCGCAGGCTTCCTTGGCCGCAAAACGCTTGGCATAGGATGCCGTACGATTTTTCCGCTTGTCAGATTTGTCCTGTTCAATCTCAGTAAAAATCCGATTGATAAACCGCTCACCAAACCGTTCGATCGATTTTTCAACGCGAGGAATGGTGATGATGTCATTGCCAATGCCGATAATCATGCTTCCCTCTTCGGCGCGCGAGCCTGATCCATCAGATCGCGCATCCGCCGGATCGTTGCGGGCAACCCATCGAATATGGCTTCGCCAATCAGAAAATGACCAATGTTCAATTCGCGTATTTCGCGCAAGGCGGCAACCGGCGTCACATTATCAAAGGTCAATCCGTGACCGGCATGAACCTCCAGCCCCAGCGCAAAACCTTCACGCGCGCCATTGGCGAGACGCTGAAACTCAGCATCAATTTTGGCAGCGTCTTTGGCGTCACCCGCATGGGCATAAGCCCCCGTATGCAATTCCACAACCGGCGCACCGAGCGACACTGCCGCTTTAAGTTGCACCCGGTCTGCATTGATGAAAAGCGAAACACGAATACCCGCATCGGCAAGACGTGACACAAAAGGTTTCAGATGATTATGCTGACCGGCGGCATCCAGCCCGCCTTCGGTCGTCACTTCCTCGCGCCGCTCCGGCACAATGCACACCGCATGCGGGCGATGACGCAAGGCAATCGCCAGCATCTCTTCCGTCGCCGCCATTTCAAGATTGAGCGGCAGCGACATCTCTCCCATCAGACGCTCAATGTCATGGTCGCGGATATGGCGGCGATCCTCACGCAGATGCGCAGTGATACCATCGGCACCGGCAGCAGCGGCCATTTCAGCAGCACGCACGGGATCGGGATGCTCCCCGCCGCGTGCGTTGCGAATGGTTGCCACGTGATCGATATTCACACCGAGACGCAAATTCACCATGCGATCCCCGCCCTTACTCTTCTTCTGCGCCATCTGCTGCACGCTGCGTCATCCGCACCAAAACAAGCTCTTCAAGCTTTTCACGCCGCCGTGCCTGATAAGCACTGACGGCACTTCTGGTGACCACATAGGTAATCAATGCCGCAACAATGCCGATCGGGATAGAGCCAATTGCCATTGGCACAATGAACGGCACAATCACGTCAAAGGCTTTGGAACTCATTAGCGTTGCCACGAGATCGACATCACTTGCCGGATGAGTGCCCGCGATCCAGTTGCCAAGGTCATAGCTCGCCCACCAGATCGGCGGATAGGTGATCGGGTTGCCGACATTTGTGCCAAGCACCGCCGCCACCAGATTGCTGCGGAACACCCATGCAAAAAGCATCGCACCAACAATGTGAAAACCGAGATAAGGCGAGCAGCCTAAAAATGCGCCAATGGCCATACCCAGGGCAACTGAATGAGGCGTTCCTGTGAGCCGCCGCACGCGCCGCCAATAAAGCACGGAAACACGCTTCCAGCCCATGCGGGGCCAGATCGATTCACGCAATTTTGTAAGTGGGCGAAGTTCGATCCTACGCTGAAACACAATAGCTGCTTTCTATCAACACTCAGGCAAGACCGCGGCTGCCGGGTTTCGTCGCGGGAAGCACAGCAAGATCAAGCGGCAGTTTATCGGCGGGATAAGCCGGAATGGCAATCTGAGCGAGCGAAATAAGTTTAACACCCACTTTGGCCTTGCCACCCGACCGATCGATAAGGCACGCCGCCGCCACAACCTTGGCACCCGTCGCACGGATCGTTGCGATACATTCGCGTGACGACACACCCGTCGTCACAATGTCCTCGACCATCAGCACGCGCATGCCCTTGGTCAGCGGAAATCCGCGACGCACAACAAACTCACCGTTCTCGCGCTCAACATACATGGCAGGCACATTAAGATAACGCGCCGTTTCATAGCCCGGAATAATGCCGCCGACGGCAGGCGACACGATGGCATCGACCTTCGACATGTCGATTTCTTCCGCCACTTTTTTGGCCAGCGCCTTGCAAAGTTTTGCCGTGCGCTTGGGGTGCATAAACACCAAAGCTTTTTGCAGGAACATAGGACTGTGCAGACCTGAAGACAGAACGAAATGACCTTTAAGCAAAGCACCGGCTTTTTCAAATTCCTTCAGAACAGTCGCAGTTTTCATTTCTTATGTTCCCCTTGGTGACATTGCACCCGTTTATCAATTTTTCAGAAAGTCTTCCGGCCAATCTACCGGCGCGGCCTGATTACCTGCGCGACAACAGACACGCCATTCAGCGCTGACATAATGCGCGTCAGATGTTTGAAGTCACGCACCTCAAGATCAAGCTGCATATCAAAAAAATCCGTATCGCGCTGCGTCATCATCAGGTTCGTGATATTGCTGCCATAGTCCGCAACGAGTGAGGCAATATGACCGAGCGCGCCCACTTCGTTGCGCACCGTCACATTAAGCCGTGCCGGAAAAAGCTGCGGATGCTCAGGATCAATATCCCATGCCACGTCGAGCCAGCGCGTCGTCTCACCGTCAAATTCCTCAAGTGCGGGCGCATCAATCGGATAGATCACAACGCCTTCACCCGGCGTGATAATGCCGACAATGCGCTCGCCCGGCAGCGGGAAACTGTTTGTCGCCATGCGGATCGCAAGGCCCTGTCCCGCACCTGTGATGCGCACCACACCTGCATGATCATCACCGGTCACAGATTTCAGCGACTTCTTTCGTCCACCCTTTTTAACCGGCAATTCGGGAAAGACTGTCTCCAGCACTTGCTGCGCCGTAATGGTACCGTCACCGACCGATGCCAGGAGTTCGTTGAGGTCATCCTGGTGCAAGACACGCAGCGCACGCTGCAGGACAACATCCGTTGCTTCACGACCTGCGGCTTCAAACACACCCTTCAATATCTGGCGACCCAAGCGACCAAACTCTGCTTCCTTGGCGGAACGGATGGAACGGCGAATAGCCGAGCGCGCTTTGCCGGTCTGCACGAAGGCTTCCCATGCGGGCGACGGGCGCTGCGCCTGCGAGCGGATGATCTCAACTTCGTCACCATTCACAAGCACGGTGCGCAGCGGCATATGGCGACCGTTAATCTTGGCCCCCACGCAACTGTCGCCGACTTCAGTATGCACGGCATAGGCGAAATCCACCGGCGTCGCGCCGCGCGGCAAGGTAATGAGCGTGCCTTTAGGCGTGAAACAGAACACCTGATCGGAGAACATCTGAAGCTTTGTATGCTCCAGGAACTCTTCCGGCGAGCCGCCATGCTCAAGCATTTCAATGAGCTGCTTGAGCCAGCTAAACGTACCGGCAAATTCCTCAGACCGCTCCGCGAGGCTCGACCCTTCTTTGTAAATCCAATGTGCCGCGATGCCGAGTTCGGCGACTTCGTGCATCTTTTTGGTGCGTACCTGAATTTCAACACGCTTGCGCTTCGGTCCGATCATCGTTGTATGGATCGAGCGATAGCCGTTGTTCTTCGGCGTCGAGATGTAATCCTTAAAACGTCCCGGCACCATCGGCCAGTTCATGTGCAACACGCCGAGCGCACGATAGCAATCGTCCACATCTTCGACGATCACACGAAAGCCAAAAATATCTGACAGTTGCTCCAACGAAATCGCGCGACGCTCCATCTTGCGCCATACCGAATAGGGCCGCTTCTGCCGTCCATCGACTTCGCACTTGATGCCGGACGCCGTGAGCTTGAGGCGCAATTCTTCGGCAATGCTTTCAACCGTATCACCGCTCTCAGAATTAAATTCATTGAGGCGCTTCACCAGCGTCTCGCGCGCTTCGGGATTAAGTTCCTTGAAGGCCAGATCTTCCAGCTCTTCGCGGATTTCCTGAATACCCATGCGCCCCGCGAGCGGTGCATAAATGTCCATCGTCTCCTGCGCGATACGCTGACGCTTTTCCGATGATTTGATGAAATGCAACGTACGCATATTGTGCAAGCGATCCGCAAGCTTCACCAGCAACACGCGAATGTCATTCGACATAGCGAGCAAAAACTTGCGGAAGTTTTCAGCCTGTTTGGAACGCTCTGATGTCAACTCAATACGCGTGAGCTTCGTGACACCGTCAACGAGATTGGCAATTTCAAACCCAAAGAGATCGGCCAACTCGCCGACCGTTGCGCCTGTATCCTCGATCGTATCGTGCAGAATCGCCGTCACGATGGTCGCTGTGTCGAGCTTGAGATCCGTGAGGATGCCCGCGACTTCAATCGGATGCGAAAAATAAGGGTCGCCGCTCGCACGCATCTGGCTACCATGTTTTTTCATGGCATAGACATAAGCACGGTTGATCAGGGCTTCGTCCGCGCGCGGATCGTAGCCCAGAACTCTATCAACCAGCTCATATTGCCGTAGCATGACGTAACCTTACTCCAACACACTCTTTATCTTAGACACAAACAAAAGCGCCGCCCAACCTTCCGGCGGGGGCGGCGCTCAAATGTGCTAGCCGTTCGTGAGTGAAAGCTTCACTCCTCCCTGCGCTCAGTCGTCTCCGTCCATATCGTCTGCGTCGGCAGATTTCTGCTGAGGCGAGTCGATCTGGGTCTGAATGGCGCGAAGCAGCTCTTCTTCGCTCATACGGTCGCTGGAGCCGACAGCCGCGCCGAACGTGTCCGGCGTCTCTGAACTTTCGCCCGATGTGAGCAAAGCCACGGCTTCTGTTTCAGACTCGTCGGTATCCACGCGCTTCTGCATGCTGCCGATCAGGTCTTCGCGCAAGTCCATCGGAATGATCGTGCGTTCGGCGATTTCGCGCAACGCCACGACGGGGTTCTTGTCATTGTCGCGGTCGATCGTCAGTTCCGAACCGGCCGACATAGCGCGGGCACGATGCGCCGAGAGCAGAACCAACTCAAAGCGGTTCGGCACCTTATCGACACAGTCTTCAACGGTAACGCGCGCCATATAACGGACTCCGAGGTGAAATGAGGTTAGCCCGTATGTAGGGGCTGGCGACCGGTAAGGCAAGCAAAAACAGGTGCTTAAGCCCGCGATTCCGCCCTTTTCGCGATCATATCCGGCGGATTCCCGCGACCGCCGACGGCCCTTCAGCGGCTTTCAGGCGCTCCAAAAGCGCGACCGCGGTCACTCCCAAGCGCGGGTGGACCCAATTTGGGGCTACTTCGGCCAAAGGAACCAGCACAAAACCGCGGGCTTCGATGCCGGGATGGGGCAGAGCGAGTGGCAATGGGCCCGCACCGGCATCGGCGCCGCGGGGACCCTGCGCCGTGACGATTTGCCCCTGATAGTCCAGGAGGTCGAGATCGAGCGTGCGGGCCGCCCAGCGCGTGTGGCGAACCCGTCCGAACTGGATTTCGATTCGATGCAAAGCCGCGAGCAGATCCCGCGCGGGCATGGCAGACGCGACCACGGCGACCGCATTCACATAAGGCGGCTGCACCGTATGGGCGAGCGCGGGCGTGCTGAAAAAGGACGAACAACGGACCGGCGAGATACCAAAGGCGGGCATCAGCCGCAACGCCGCTTCAAGCGTTTGACGCGGGCTTCCCTCAACTGTTGGTAAATTTGCGCCCAATCCGATCAGGATCATCGCTTTCCCTTTAAAATCACACCGTCATTCCGACCTGACCGTTTCAAAAGTCATATCGCTTCTATAACCTTGAACTCATATTTTAAGAATAGAACGCAACAGGTTTTTCCATGAATTTTTACCCGCAAGAACGCGTCGCCCTTTTCATTGACGGTGCCAATCTCTACTCCGCCGCACGCGGCCTCAACTTCGACATTGATTACCGCCGCCTGCTCGAACACTTCCGCAGCAAAGGCCGGTTGATCCGCGCTTTCTACTATACGGCCCTCATCGAAGATCAGGACTTCTCACCGCTGCGCCCGCTCATCGACTGGCTCGATTACAACGGCTTCACGGTCGTTACCAAACCCGCCAAAGAATTCACCGACGCACAAGGGCGCCGCCGCATCAAAGGCAATATGGATATTGAGCTCGCCATCGACGCAATGGAAATGGCGCCCAATATCGACCACCTCGTCCTTTTTTCCGGCGACGGCGATTTCCGCCGATTGGTTGATGCCGTGCAGCGCAAGGGCAAACGCGTCACCGTGATCTCTACAACACGCTCACAACCACCAATGATTGCTGACGAATTACGCCGTCAGGCGGATCAGTTCATCGAGCTTGAAACACTACGCGGCGTCATCACCCGTGCGCCGAACGCACAGAACGCCACCAAAGCACCAGCCGCCATTGATGAGGATCTCGACGAAGACTTTGAATATGAGGACGAAGAAGACGACGTGCCCGCGCGCTGATGGCCACGCTCATGGACACAAACCCCGCAGAAGCCCCGCATGATTGCCCGCTTTGCCCTCGCCTCGTCGCTTACCGCGAGGCCAATGCGCGCGTGCATCCCGATTGGTTTAACGGCCCCGTTCCATCCTTCGGCCCGACCAATGCACGATTGCTGATCGTTGGTCTGGCCCCCGGTGTCGCGGGCGCGAACCGCACGGGTCGTCCGTTCACGGGCGATTTCGCAGGCGACCTCCTCTACTCGACACTCAGAGAATTTGGTTTCTCCAAAGGCATATTCAAAGCGCATCGCGATGACGGACTGGAACTTGTTGATGTGATGATCAGCAATGCCGTGCGCTGCGTCCCACCGCAAAACAAACCGACGCCACTCGAAGAAGAAACCTGCCGGCCGTTCCTCGTGAACCGCATCAATGCACTGCCAAATCTCAAAGTCATTCTCGCACTTGGCCGCGTCGCGCATGACAATGTGCTTTCAACTTTCGGCGCACGCAAAGCGCGCTTTCCGTTCGGACATAAATCGAGCCACGACCTCAAAGAGGACTTGCGACTCTTCGACAGCTATCACTGCTCACGCTACAACACGAATACGGGACGGCTCACAACAGAGATGTTTCATGCTGTTTTTGAGGACATAAAAACGCATCTCGACGCAAAGTAACCCCACTCGCAAAAGCGGGGATAAGAAAAATTCAGGCTCGGCTCCAACTCGAAAATGATAGCATTTCTTGCAAGAGATCGAGTGTTTCCATGTCAAGATCGTTAGTCAGTTCGTCGAGTGTCTGAATGTCAGACAAAAAAGATAATTCCCGGGTGGGGATAGAGATGAAAAAATTTAATTTCCCCACTTGAACACCCACCCTCCCCTCTTTCCTGTTCGCGCCTACGCGCGAGGCGAGGAGGGTGAATAGAAATCAACTATACCGTTGTTCCGTCCACGGATCAGCTTCGTTGTGATAGCCGCGCTCCTCCCAGAAACCCGGCTTGTCGGCATTGGCGAACTCGATGCGGTTCACCCATTTGGCGCTTTTCCAGAAATACCATTGCGGCACGATGGTGCGCACAGGTCCGCCATGCTCGCGCGTCAGGCGTTTGCCTTCCCAACTATGGGCGATGATGACATCCGGCTCGTTGAAAACTTCGAGTTTGATATTGGTCGTGTAGCCGTCATAGGAATGAAAAATGACATGGGTGGCGTCAGCACGCGGGCGCACGAGATCAAGGATTGTTTGTGAGGCGACACCGTCCCAATGATTGTCGTAGCGGCTCCATGTCGTGACGCAATGAATGTCACTGATGTAATGCGACTGCGGCAGTGCCATGAAATCATCGAAGGAAAGATCGAGCGGATTTTCCACCGCGCCGTCAACTTTCAAACGCCAATCGGTGAGAGAAATCTCCGGCTGAATACCGAGATCAAGCACCGGCCATTTTTCAACGAGATGCTGGCCCGGCGGCAAGCGGTTGGCGTGGTCGCGGTCGGCGCGGCCTGTGATGTGGCGACCACTCGCTGCCGTCTTTTCTTTGGACGCGATGAGCTTGTCTTTGATCTTGCCGATGAAGCCCGGCTTGTCCCCATCGCTCATGTCAAGTCACTCATGCTTACCCCTTGTCGCGCATCAATCTGGCTTTATCGCGCTGCCAGTCGCGCTGCTTTTCGCTCTCGCGTTTGTCGGCCATCTTCTTACCGGCGGCGAGCGCGATTTCGACTTTCACGCGACCCTTCTCATTGAAGTACATGCGCAGAGGAACGAGCGTCATGCCCTGACGCTGGATCGCCTGAGACAGTTTGTCGATCTCGCGGCGATGGAGCAACAGCTTACGCGGACGACGCGACTCATGATTGAACTGATGCGCTTGCAGATAGATCGGGATGTAGGCATTGACGAGCATGATCTCGCCGGCGCGTGTCGCCTGCGCATGGGCCTCGTTGAGACTGCCTTGCCCACCGCGCAAAGATTTGACCTCGGAGCCGTGCAACTGAATGCCCGCTTCAATCTTGTCGCCGATCGCATAATGAAAATGTGCCTTCCGGTTGTCGGTAATGAGCGTCCGACCTTCACCGAGCTTCCGTTTGGCACCACCACTTTTTGCTGACATGACCTCTCAACCAGACCTTCCGCTCAGTTGAGCAAGCCTGCATGGCGCATGGCATCGCGCACTTTGACCTGAGCAGGCTCTGTGACCGACGTCATCGGCAGACGGATTTCATCGCGGCAAAGACCTAGCAGGCTCGCGGCATATTTCACCGGACCGGGGCTCGGCTCGACAAACATCGCATTGTGGAGCGGCATCAGACGGTCCTGAATTTCCAGCGCGCGCGCGAAGTCACCCCTGAGCGTTGCGGTCTGAAATTCAGCGCAAAGCTTCGGTGCGACATTGGCCGTGACCGAAATGGCACCGACGCCGCCATGGGCGTTGAAGCCAAGCGAGGACGCATCTTCGCCGGACAACTGGATGAAGTCTTTGCCGATCAATTGGCGTTGCAGGCTGGTGCGCGCGAGATTGGAGGTCGCATCCTTGACGCCGACGACATTCTTCAGCGTGGCAATGCGCACCATTGTTTCGACACTGATATCAACAATCGTGCGGCCCGGAATGTTGTAGAGGAAGATCGGCAGATCGACAGCATCACTGATCGCCTTGAAATGCTGATACTGGCCTTCCTGCGTCGGCTTGTTGTAATAGCCGGTCACGCTCAGAACAGCGTCGGCCCCGACCTTCTTGGCAAATTTTGTGAGTTCAATCGCTTCAAGCGTATTGTTGGAACCGGCACCGGCCATCACGGGCACGCGCTTCTTCGTTACCTCGACGCAAATCTCGACGACACGGCGATGCTCCTCATGGCTGAGCGTCGGCGATTCACCGGTCGTGCCGCAGGGAACGAGGCCATGCGTGCCTTCCGAGATCTGCCACTCCACCAGTTTGGCGAACGCGTCCTCATCAACCTTGCCGTCCCGAAACGGGGTAATGAGAGCGACGAACGAACCCTTAAACATAATTAAGCTCCATAAGCCCCAAAAATAATGAGCGGGGCGGCGCGCAAGATAACCATTAGGACCGCAGGCGGCAAGGAAACAGGCCGAAACAAGCCAAAATCCATAGCTATGAAGGTCCACTTGCTGCGTTTGTTAGCACGTTGGTAGGCTCATGCGAGCACAATTGTGGCAACCAGAACGCGCAAACCACGCGGCCCGTGCGCGTCAGAGTGACCTAATCCGTCATTCCATACTTTATATAGGGATGCGTCCCTTATATAGGCATGAAAGTCTGGTTAGAAATGGTCGGGCCTCACAGGCCATATTAAGGAGTGGATTGTTCCAAGTGTCTGATCGAACAAGCGTATCGCGGGACGTCATAAGCAAGCCAAGGCTGGACCGCACCCCGCGCCGGACATTTGCCAAGTCACGTCTGCTCGCCCTGAGTCTGGCGCTCGGCCTCGTCTTCGCCCTGCCGCCGGAAGGCTATGCCGCGACCAGCAGCGCCCCGACGCCCACCGCCAAGCCAGCCGCATCAACGGCCAAGGCAGAAGCCACCCCGAAGAAAAAGACCACCACGAAGAAGGCGGCCAAAAAGAAAACCAAAAAGGAGGTCGCCGCCGCAAAGCCAAAACCTGCACCCGCACTACCCATCACATCCGCCATCCTTTCTGCCAATGACATATCGGCCCTCAAGGACGCACTTGCCGAAGCCGACCGGGGCCACTGGTCCGAGGCCATGCGCCACCGCCTGCGCATCACCAACAAACCGGTTCAGAAATTTATTCTCTGGTATCGCCTGGTCAACAAAGACTCCGGCGCAACGCTGGCCGAGATCACCGCTTTTCAGGAAAAGAACCCGGCATGGCCACGCATAGCCACGCTGAAGCGCCGCGCCGAAGAGGCCTTGCTCAGACAATCACCGAGTCAAAAAGATGTGCTGACCTGGTTTGTCACCCATCCGCCGCAAACCGGCGAAGGCAAGATCGCCTATGGCAAGGCGCTGATGGCATCGGGCAATGCCAAAGACGGTAAAAGCTGGATTCAACGCGCATGGGCCGAGAATGATTTTTCCTCAAGCCGCCAGCGCGAGATCATCAACACCTATCGCGCGCAGATCACGCCCGCCGTCCATAAAGAGCGCCTCGACCGTCTCTTGTGGGATCGCAGCACAGCAGACGCCCGTTACACAGCCTCCCTCATCGGCAGCAACGCAACGCATCTTGCCGAGGCGCGCATCCGCCTGATGACGCGTTCCAGCGCCGCACGCGACGCTGTTGACCGTGTGCCAAGCGCCCTCAGAGGTGATGCAGGTCTGCTGTTTGACCGCATCCGCTATGAACGCAAAGCTGGCAATGATCAGGCAACTGTACCGCTGATCCTCACCGCCCCCGGTCTGCCGCATCAAATGGTGGCCCCCGACGCCTGGTGGCTCGAACGCAAAATCGCCGCGCGTGTGGCGCTTGCCAACGGGCAATATCAGGACGCTTACACAATCGTCTCCAAGCACGGACTGAAGGACGGCTCTGATTTTGCCGATGCCGAATTTATGTCCGGTTGGATCGCACTTCAGTTTCTGAACAAGCCCGACATTGCGCTGACGCATTTCAAGAAACTGAAGAATGCAGTCTCGACACCGATCAGCACCGCGCGCGCTGATTATTGGATGGGTCGCTCAGCATCTGCCAAAGGCGATAAGCAGAATGCCGAAGTCTATTACCGCCTTGCCTCAAACAACCCGACAACCTTTTACGGCCAGCTTGGCAGCGCCGCCCTCGCCCATCTGAAGGGCGGTGAAGCCATTCTGAAACTGCCCGCAGAACCCAAGCCAACGGCGGCACAAAAAGCGGAGTTCAAAAAGAACGAACTCGTTATCGTGTCGCAGGTGCTGAATGATTTCCATCGCGACGTGCAAAAATGGAGCTTCATGCTTCATCTAGCCGACACATTGCAGACATCGCATGAGCTTGTCCTGCTTTCCGATCTCGCCCTGCAATTTGGCGACCCCAAACTCTCGTTGCGCGTCGCAAAGACAGCCGCCCAGCGCAATTTCCTGCTGCCGCAACGCGCCTATCCGACCAAATATATGCCTGCCTATATGATCAAAGGTCCGCAAGTTGAAAGAGCACTTGTCTATGGCCTGTCCCGTCAGGAAAGCGAGTTTGATCCTGAAGCCCAAAGCCCGGTCGGCGCACGCGGATTGATGCAACTGATGCCCGCGACCGCGCGCGCGACTGCGAGACAAATCGACGTTCCCTATTCGCTGCCGCGCCTCACCAGCGATCCGGCCTACAACGCCATGCTCGGCTCGGCCCATCTCGGCGACCTCATCGAAGGCTATGACGGCTCCTACATTATGAGCATCGCCGCCTATAATGCAGGTGCGTCACGCGTCAGCGAATGGCGGGGCGATTACGGCGATCCGCGCTCAACTATTATCGATCCGATTGATTGGATTGAGAACATTCCGTTTTCTGAAACACGCAACTATGTGCAGCGCGTGATTGAAAATATGGAAGTTTACCGGACACAACTCAGCACAACGCCGCAGAAAATCCGCATCTCCGATGACATCCGCCGCAACACAGGCGCACCGATCTCAACGCCTGCGCCTAAACCGGGGCAGACACCGCTTGCGGCACCGGCACCCAGCATGGCACCTGTTATTGAGCAAGTTGAAACCGATCCGTCTGTTCGCGCGCCGCTCGCACCCGTCAGACGTCAACAAGCCAAGCCCTGACCTCAAGGCCATGACCTCAAAACCATGACTGACGCAACCGAGCCGAAAGACTTTTTCTATACGTCGCAAGACGGGCTGCGTCTCTATGCGCGCGACTATGGCGACCGCATGGCGCGCGAAACGCCGGTGATTTGCCTACCCGGCCTCACCCGCAATTCAAAAGATTTCGACATGCTCGCGCGGCATCTTGCGCCAACGCGCCGTGTGCTCTGTCCCGATTTGCGCGGTCGCGGCCGCTCACAATATTGCGAGAGCTGGACGGACTACACGCCGCAAAATGAAATGCTCGATATTTTTGATCTGATGAGCGCCCTCAGCATCCGCCATGCTATTTTCATCGGCACATCGCGCGGCGGCATCATCACCATGCTGATGGCAGCAAACCGCCCCAATACCGTGCGCGGCGCGATCCTCAATGACATCGGGCCTGAAGTGGAATTGGCGGGCCTTAAACGCATCGCGACTTATGCCGGTGTGATGGAAAATCCGCCAAGCTGGACAGAAGCCGCCTTCAAATTGCGCCTGATGAACGAGCGCGATTTTCCGACGCTCAACGGCGATGATTGGTACGACTATGCGCGCCGTACCTTTGCCGAAGAAGCTGGTCTGCCAAAAATTGATTACGACGCAAAAATCGGTGTCGGCCTGCGCAAAGGCCTCGACGCGGCACCCGATGGTCCGCCCGCCATGTGGCCCCAGTTCAAGGCGCTCGGCCATGTGCCGACGCTTGTTGTGCGCGGCGAGAACTCAGACATTCTGAGTGCCAGGACCGTGGCGCGCATGGCGAAAGAACATCCGAACCTCGCCCATGTGACGGTAAAAGATCGCGGCCATGTGCCTTTCCTTGATGAACCGGAAGCCATTGCCGCTATTGATACGTTTCTCGGCAATTTTTAGTCCTTCCGCACACGCAGCATCTTTGTCGCGCCGATCTGAAATTCAAAATCAACGTCACAGAGTTCCGGCACGAAACCGTCAGCCCGCATCGCCTGCATCACCACGGGCAAATGGCTCGATGGTCGCCCGTCGAGATTGAGCAGCGGAAAGACCCGCACCTCGCCCGCCACACGCATCAATTCGCGTAAAGCACTGACGTGAAAATCAGCGTTCAATTCATCGCCATAGAGAAACAGCAAATGCGACGACAATGCGAGATCGAAGGTTCCGTCGGCAAAGGGCAGATCGGGCAATGATCCCGGCACATAGCGGACCGCTCCCTCGCGCGCATAATCAGCGAGGAATAAATCGAGTGCCTCACGCCGCCGCTTATGGACAAGCTCTTCCGAGCCGTAGAACTTCCAGTTGAAGCGATAGCGCGCCGCTGTCATGCCCGCCTTCATGGCCTTGGCTGTGCGCTCAAACTGCGCGCGGATGGCACCGCCTTCAGCCGCATAGATCGGATCAATGGCCGTGACGTGACGACCTTGCGCTGAGGCTTCACCGGCAAAGGAGGCCGGACCACCGCCGACATCAAGAATACGGGCGGCCAACGGCACATCGCTCAAGGCGAAAAAGGCCTCATATTCATCAAGCCGACGCCCCCAGGGCACGATGCCGTCGAGATTGAACTCGCTCTGCCGGTGCGTGGGTCGGTGTTTTGTCTCTTTTTTCGCGATCATTTTTCTCTCCGTTCAAAGCCGGAGACCGCGCCTCAGGGAAGGCGGCGCGTTTTCAAAGGAACCTACGAAAACAAAAAAGCCGCCTCCAAAAGGGGCGGCCAAACCGGCAGGTCGATATGCGACATGTCTGGGCCACCCGTCAGGTGGTCCACCATGCGCCATTGCTGCCAATCAAAAATGTCATCATCTCGTCCTTATTTCGCGGGCGACCCTACGCCAATGCCCGAAGCCTGCCAAGAGCCTCCGGATTGCGCCTGCGACACATGGCCTAATGCAATGCAGCAATCACAGGATATAGATAGGCCGTTCACGTCGAATCCCGCAGCTTTCTGCGCCTTTACCTGCATTATGCGTCCATCCCCCCGCTCAGGACGCATTTGCGCCGCGTAAACCTCATCTCCGGCCCTTTTGCCGACCCGACCGCCGCTATATACCCTATATTCAGACGCAGCCCTTTCCCCCCAAGCACTCAAGGGCTCACCCCCGCCCCATTTCGTTCCGGAGTCCCCCATGTTGACGAAACGCATGATCATCATGCTGGCCATCACCGGCTCTATCCTCGGCCTCATTGTCGCCTGGTTGGTCTTTATGAACGTCATGGCCGGCATATTCATTTCCGGCATGAAGTCTCAACCCCAGACGGTTTCAACAACCGTGGTCGGCTATGAGGAATGGGAACCCAAAATCAACGCCGTCGGCACGATGAAAGCCAAAAAGGGCACCGACATCACGCCGCAACTCTCCGGCATCGTCTCGAACATTTCGTTTGAGTCCGACAGCGACGTCAAAGAAGGCGACATTCTCATCAGCTTTGCCGATGAAGATGATGTGGCCAAACTGAAGGCGCTGGAAGCCTCCGCCGATCTCGCGCGCCTCACCTATAACCGCAGCAAAGAGCTTGTCCGCAAACGCGCGGTGAGCCAGGCCCAGCTCGACACATCCACCGCCAATCTCAAAAACGCCGAAGCGCAGGTCGCCGCCCAACAGGCTCTGGTGGACAAAAAGCAAATCCGTGCGCCCTTCGACGGCCATGTCGGTATCCGCCTTGTCGATATCGGCCAATTCCTCAATGCAGGCCAAAAGGTCACGACGCTACAAGCGCTGGACCCGATCTTCATCGACTTCACATTGCCCCAGCGCGAAGTGCGTCTCATCGCCATCGGTCAGGACATTTCGATCCACACAGACGCTTATCCCGACCAGACCTTCACCGGCAAAGTGCTGGCCATGGACCCCAAGCTTGATCCCGTGACGCGCAACATTTCGGTGCGCGCCGAACTTGCCAATCCCGACCGCAAGCTGCTGCCCGGCATGTTCGCCTCGGCCTCAATCACAACCGGCGCGACAGAAAAGAAGCTGACACTGCCGCAGACCGCCATCACCTATAATCCCTATGGCGAAACCGTCTTCCTCGTTCTCAAAGGCGAGCCGGACGAAGACGGCAAAGAAACGCTGAAGGCGAAACAAAAATTCGTCAAAACCGGCACCAAGCGCGGTGATCAGGTCGCCGTCATTGAAGGTGTTGCGGAAGGCGATACCGTTGTCACCAGCGGTCAGTTGAAACTGAAGAACGACACGCCGCTCACAATCAACAATGACGATCCGCTGCCCAATGACGCTGCCCCCGTGATGCAGGACCAGTAAGCCAGATGAATTTCACAGACATCTTCATTAAGCGTCCTGTCCTTGCCACTGTCGTGAGCCTGCTCATTCTGGTGCTCGGCTTACGCTCGGTCTCGCTTTTGCCCGTGTTGCAGTTTCCGCGCACGGAAAACGCCGTCGTCACCGTCTCGACCACCTATTTCGGGGCCAGCGCCGATCTCGTTTCAGGCTTCATCACGACGCCGCTTGAAAGCTCCATCGCGCAGGCCAACGGCATCGACTATATGAACTCGACAAGCTCGCCCAGCGTGTCGGTCATTCAGGTCCAGATCCGTCTGAACTATGACAGCGCCAAGGCGCTCACTGAAATCAACACGCGCGTCAACGCCGTGCGCAACCAACTGCCAAGCGAAGCGCAACAACCTGTCATCACTATTGCTGTCGGCGAAACAATCAGCAGCATGTATATGGGCTTCTCGTCCGATGTGCTGGCCAACAATCAGATCAGCGACTATCTGCTCCGCGTCGTCGCACCAAAACTGCAGGCCGTCGAAGGCGTGCAACAAGTCGAATTCCTCGGCGAAAAACGCTTCGCGCTGCGCGTCTGGATGGACCCCGACAAACTCGCTGCCTATAACCTCACCGCCACCGACATCCGCACAGCACTTGCGCGCAACAGCTTCCTGTCCGCCCTCGGCGCCACTAAGGGCCAGATGGTGCAGGTCGATCTGACGGCCGATACAAGCGCCAGTTCGCTTGAAGACTTCCGCAAACTCATCGTCAAAACCGCCAACGGCTCCTCCGTCCGTCTCGAAGATGTCGCCAACGTATCGCTCGGCGCGGAAGACTATGAATCATCGGCCTATTTCGACGGCAAGCCATCTGTGCAAATCGGCATCAAAGTCGCGCCGACTGCAAACCTTCTGGACGTCACCAAGCGCATCCGCAATATCTTCCCGGAAATTCACGCGCAGCTGCCGGAAGGCCTGAACGGCGCCATCGCTTATGACGCCACCAAATTCGTCAACAGCTCAATCAATGAAGTGGTACGCACGCTTGTTGAAGCGCTCGTCATTGTGACGCTTGTGGTGTTCCTGTTCCTCGGCTCACCGCGCTCGGTCCTCATCCCGACGCTCGCCATCCCGCTGTCACTCATCGGCGCCTTTGCCTTCATGGTGATGTTCGGCTTCTCGATCAATCTCCTGACGCTGCTCGCGCTTGTCCTCTCCATCGGCCTCGTGGTTGATGACGCCATCATTGTCGTTGAAAACGTCAACCGGCATCTGGAAGACGGTCAGCCACCACGACAAGCGGCCATCCTCGCCGCGCGCGAGTTGAGCGGCCCGATCATCACCATGACAATTGTGCTGATCGCTGTTTACATCCCTATCGGTTTCATGGGCGGCCTCACAGGCGCGCTCTTCACCGAATTTGCCTTTACACTTGTCGGCGCAGTCACCGTCTCCGCCGTCATCGCTCTCACCCTGTCGCCGATGATGTGCGCGCGCTTTTTAAAGCCGCATAATGATCCGAGCACCAGTGATTGGGAAAAGCGCATCGTGAAGTATATCGATGACCGCTTTGAAAAATTACGCCATCGCTATCTGCAATGGCTGCACATGAGCCTTGACGAACTGCCTGTGGTCACCGTCTTTGCCTGCATCGTGGTGGTGAGCATTTTCTTCCTCTACAGCTATTCAAAAACTGAACTTGCGCCGGAAGAAGATCAGGGCATCGTCATCGGCTTCGTCACATCAGCGCCGACCGCAACACTGCAACAGCGCCAGATCACCAGCGCCAAGGTGTTCAATACCTATGCGACGCATCCCGAGATGGATCACGTCTTCCAGTCCGTCTCGCCGTCCTTCACCGTCGCCGGTCTCGTGACAACGCCGTGGGACGAACGCACTGTCAGCACGTCACAGTTGCAGCAAAAACTGCAGCAGGAACTCGCCCATATTCCCGAAGCCCGCGTCGTCATGTTCCAGCCGCCTGCCCTTCCCGGCGCGAGCGGGTTGCCTATTTCGCTCGTAATCCAGACAACAGAATCTTTCGACCAGCTTTATGAAGTGGCGCAAAACATTCTTGCCAAGGCACAGGCGAGCGGCAATTTTATCTTCCTTGATTCAAACCTCAAATTTGACAAGCCGCAAACCGAACTCATCATTGATCGCGACAAAGTCGCTCAGATGGGCCTCACCATGACCGATATCGGCGCAGCCATGTCGTCCATGCTCGGTGGCGGCTATGTCAACTATTTCAGCCTTGAAGGCCGGTCCTACAAAGTTATTCCGCAGGTTCAGCAAAAATT
Organism: Parvibaculum sp.; assembly: GCA_030645235.1. Classification (GTDB taxonomy): domain Bacteria; phylum Pseudomonadota; class Alphaproteobacteria; order Parvibaculales; family Parvibaculaceae; genus Parvibaculum. The sequence continues at coordinate 293,458 of JAUSMV010000005.1, forward strand.
CCGGCAAAATGCCGACCAGCTGTCCAACTATTACATCAGCACGGCAACCGGAGAATCGATCCCGCTTTCGACTGTCGCGCATTTCGAAACCAAAACCGTTCCTGAAACGCTCAATCACTTTCAGCAGTTGAATGCCGCCACCCTGTCCGGTGTGGCGATGCCCGGCGTCGCGACGGGTGACGCGCTGGCTTATCTCAGCGAGCTCGCAACCGAGAACATGCCGCAAAGCTACACGCTCGATTACGCAGGCCCTTCGCGCCAGTTTATGAAAGAGTCGAGCGCCATCGTTGTCACGTTCTTCTTTGCGCTCGTCATCATCTTCCTGACGCTCGCGGCCCAGTTTGAAAGTTTCCGCGATCCGGTCATCATTCTTGTGACCGTGCCTATGTCGATCAGTGGCGCACTCTTGTTCATCATCACCGGCATCGGCGGCGCGAGCCTCAATATCTATACGCAGGTCGGCCTCGTCACACTTATCGGCCTCATCAGCAAGCACGGCATTCTCATCGTGGAATTTGCCAACACGTTGCAGGAAGAAGGCATGAGCAAGCGCGAAGCCATTGAGGAAGCGACCAGCATCCGCCTGCGTCCGATCCTGATGACAACAGCGGCCATGGTGCTCGGCGTCTTGCCGCTCATTCTCGCCAGCGGCGCAGGCGCAGCGTCACGCTACAATCTCGGCCTCGTGATTGCGACAGGTCTTGCCATCGGCACGCTCTTCACGCTTTTCGTCGTGCCTGCCATGTATCTGATGCTGGCCGAAGAACACGATCCGAGCGAGCGCGACGAAGACGAAGACGTCCCGGCCACACTCGCCGAGGCCTAATCTCACAATTGCCAAGCCGGATCATTGCATGACATATAAGTCGTCATGGTCCTGCGAATTGTATTGATTGACACCGACATCGAACGCGCCCGCGCGCTGGAAGCAAAGCTGTCCGAAGCCGGCTTTGCTGAGGTCATTCGCATTCAGGACGGGCCGGATATGGCGTCCGCCATTGACGGTGTGAAGCCGGACCTCATCATTGTCGATATGGCGCTGCCCGACCGCGACGTGCTGGACGACATCCGCATCGTGTCCGGCGCGCAACCCGTGGTCATGTTTGCCGGTGGCAATGACCCTTCCTTTGCCGAAGAAGCTATTGCCGCAGGCGTCTGCTCCTACAACCTGTCCGGTGTGGCACTCGACGATGTCAAACCCATCCTCGCGTCGGCCATCGCGCTCTTCAAACGCTACCACCATGTCGAAACAGAGCTGGCCGCCGCCAAGGCGCAACTTGAAGAGCGCCGCCTGCTGGAACGCGCCAAAGCGCTCCTCATGCGTGACCGCAAAATGACCGAACCGGAAGCCTATCGCTGGCTACAGCGCAAGGCGATGAACGAGAACCGGAAGCTGGCTCAGGTCGTCTCCGATTTTGTGAGCCAACAAGAGAAGGGGCGCGATCAATGACACAGCCCGTAAACAAAACCCCGAAGCTCCGCATAGGCTTGCTGCGGCTCACGGACTCCGCGCCGGTCATCGTCGCGCAGGAATTCGGCTACTTCGCGGATGAAGGCATCGACGCTGAACTCAGCATTGAACCGTCATGGGCCAATATCGCTGACAAGCTCACCTATGGTTTTCTTGACGCCGCTGTCATCGTGCCACCGCTCGCCTTTGCCGTGACCCTGGGTCTGCGCGGCCATGCCGAACCGCTGATCGTGCCGCATGTCCTGAGCCTTGGCGGTAACACAATCACGCTGCAACCCTCTCTGACCGCCAAAGTCCGCGCCGTCGCCGCACAAGACAACATCATCATGCCGCAGGCTTTCGCCTCTGTGCTGCGCGCCGAAAAGCTCGAAGGCCTCTCGCTCGGCATCGTGCATACTTATTCAACGCATAATCTCATGCTGCGCTACTGGCTGGCCGCAGGCGGCATCGACCCTGATCGCGATGTGCACCTCTCTGTTGTGCCGCCCGCGCTTGCCGTCGAGGCGCTCCGATCGGCCAAAATCTCCGGCTTCTGCGCCGGTGCCCCCTGGGGCAACATTGCCGAGCGCGCCGGTGTCGGCGCGAGCATTGCCACATCCAAAGACATTTGGCGCAACGCACCTGAAAAAGCCTTTGCCGTGCGGGAACGCTGGGCAACCGAACACACGGGCGCACTTCTCGGCGCACAACGCGCTTTGATCCGCGCCGCCCAGTTTTGTGATACGCCGGAAGATGCGTCCTACACAGGCGCGCTTCTCTCGCGCAAAAAATATCTGAACGTGGACGCTCACGCGATCCTGTCATCATTGCCCGGCGGCAGCATCACGAGCGAAGGTGGCTCCTACTTCTTCCGCCACGCGACAAACTTCCCATGGCGCTCACAAGCCATATGGCTTCTCAATCAGATGAAGCGCTGGACGCTGATCGGTGCCGATGTCGATACAGTGGCGCTTGCCGCACAGGTCTATCGCCCCGATCTCTACCGCGCCGCCGCCGAAACACTCGGCCTCTCCGCGCCGCTCGCCGACATAAAGAGCGAAGGCACGCATCGCGATGATTGGCAGCTCGACGGTACATCAGGTCCGATCACCATGGGGGCCGACACGTTCTGCGACGGCGCAACCTTTGACGTCAAATCGTGATGCCCAAAACCATCGCACTGCACAAAGCCTGATCGTCCCTGCCTGCGAATTGTGCATTTTCATCTGCGCGTGAAAGTCAGAAAACCTTGGCGAATCAGTGCTCTATGGCGGAAACCCGCCGTCTTTCGCATCGCGGCAGACTTGGCCCGTCTCTTGCGAAGGACTAGGCATCGGCCACGCTTTCACAAATAAGGCGAGCCGGTGGGAGAGCACCTAACGGCGGGCGCTCTCCGCAATTCAGACACCCGCTAAAGGCGGCCTGTCTGACGGTAAAAACAGCGGGCCAATGGCGGTTCGCACCCGGACGAGATCCGGCAGCGCCTATGCGCTGGTTGCAGTGAGCCGCACGCAAATGACATCACCTTTCCTCAAGGCCGGGCACTTGCCCACGCTTGCCACATGCTTTCTCTATTTTGATCTGAGCTTCATGGTCTGGGTTCTGCTCGGACCGATGGCCGTGCTCATCGCGCAGGACCTCGGCCTCACCGCAGGCCAGAAAGGTCTGCTCGTCGCCACACCCGTTCTCGCCGGTGCCGTGCTTCGCATCGTCGCGGGCATTCTTGTCGGACAACTCAAGCCACGCCTCACCGGACTCCTCATGCAAGCCATTGTTATCGGCGGATTGGGCATCGCATGGTTTCTCGGCGTCCATAGCTTCGCGCAAGCTCTCGCGCTCGGCGTCATCCTCGGCGTTGCCGGTGCCTCCTTCGCCGTCGCGCTGCCCATGGTCTCCTTCTGGTATCCGAAAGAACATCAGGGCACGGCGCTCGGCCTTGCAGGCGCAGGCAATTCCGGCACGGTTCTCGCGGCTCTGTTTGTACCGACGCTCGCCGTCGCCTTCGGTTGGGTCAATGTGCTGGGCCTCGCCATGCTCCCCCTGCTTCTGGCGCTCACCTTCTTTGCGATCTTTGCCAAGAACAGCCCCACCTGCCCGCCGCGCAAAACGCTGGGTGACTATGCCGCCATGCTCAAGACACCCGACGCCTGGTGGTTCATGTTCTTCTACAGCGTCACCTTTGGCGGCTTTGTCGGCCTCGCCTCGTTCCTCCCCATCTATTTTCACGATCAGTTCAATCTCTCCGCCGTTCACGCCGGTTATTTCACTGCCGCCTGTGTGTTCGCAGGTTCGCTTGTGCGTCCCCTCGGCGGCGCGATTGCCGACCGCGTCGGTGGCACAAAATCTCTCACCGTGATTTATGCCGTCGTCGCCATCCTCCTTCTCCTCATCAGCCCCGGCACATTCTCGCCTTACATCACGCTCGCCCTCTTCGTCCTCAGCATGATCGCGCTCGGCATGGGCAATGGCGCGGTGTTCCAGCTCGTGCCGCAGCGTTTCGGCAATGACGTCGCGCTGATGACGGGCCTTGTCGGCATGACAGGCGGCATCGGCGGCTTCTTCCTCGCCGCCTCATTGGGCTATGTCCAGCAATATACCGGCAGCTATAGCGGCGGTTTCATCATCTTCGCCGTTCTCTCCTTCGCCGCTTTCATCGGCATCGCCCGCGTGCGTCTGCGCTGGCGCAGCGACATGTCATCCGATCTCGCCACAGTGCGTATCTGAAGGGACATGACCATGAACATGATCGCAAACCCGCTCGAACATCTCGTCGTCATCGGCAACGGCATGGCCGGTATGCGCACCGTCGAGGAACTGTTGAAACGCGACGGCGCCGCGAAATACCGCATCACGGTTTTCGGCGCCGAACCACACGTCAATTACAACCGCATCATGTTGTCATCCGTGCTTGCCGGTGACAAAACCATCGACGACATCGTTATCAATACGCACGAATGGTATGCCGAAAACGGCATCAACCTCATCACGGGCGATGCGGTGACAGATATCAATCGCTCCATCCGCACCGTCACCTCGGCGTCAGGCCTTACCGTCCAATATGACAAGCTACTGATCGCCACAGGCTCGAAGCCGCTGGCACCACCCATTCCCGGCCTCGGCATGCCGGGCGTCTGCGCCTTTCGCGACATTGCCGATGTCGATAAAATGCTTGATGCCGCCCGCACGCAAAAACGCGCCGTCGTCATCGGCGGCGGTCTCCTCGGTCTTGAAGCCGCATGGGGCTTAAAGCAACGCGGCATGTCGGTAGCGCTTGTTCATCTGATGCCGACGCTGATGGAGCGCCAGCTTGATGCGCCCGCCGCTCAACTCCTGCAACGCGATCTCGACCGGCGCGGCATCGCCTTTTTCACCGAAGGCCAGACCGAAGAAATCACCGGCACGACACATGCCGAAGGCGTGCAGCTAGCGGATGGCCGCTTCATTCCCGCCGATCTCGTCGTGCTGGCCATCGGCATCCGACCCAATATCGATCTTGCCAAAGCCTGCGGTCTCGAAGTCAATCGCGGCATCGTCGTCACCGATGATATGCGCACGAGCGATCCGGATATTTTCTCGGTCGGCGAATGCGTCGAACACCGCGGGTCCGTCTTCGGCCTCGTCGCCCCCATCTGGGATCAGGCAAAAGTCTGCGCCGCGCGCATGGCAGGCGACATCAATGCGCTCTTTGCCGCGCAAGCGCTTTCCACCATGCTCAAGATCACCGGCGTTGATGTCTTCTCAGCAGGTGCTCTGACCGCTGCCGACGAAGCCGACGATGAAATCACGCTGCGCGACGACAATCGCGGCATGTACAAGAAAATCGTCATCCGCGACGGCAAGCTCGTCGGTTCCGTCCTCTATGGCGATGTCAGCGACGGCCAATGGTATCTGCAACTGATGCGCGACAAGACGGACGTGAGTGAACTCCGCGACCGCCTCGTCTTCGGCCGCGCTTTCGCCGAGGCAGGCAGCGCCGTCAGCACCGGCCCCGACTTTGCCGCCATGGCGGATGACACACAAATCTGCGGCTGCAACGGCATCTCCAAGGGCACGATCTGCTGTGCCATCAAAGACAAGGACCTGACAACACTGTCCGAAGTCCGCGCCCATACCAAAGCATCAGCTTCTTGCGGCCAATGCACGGGTCTCGTCGAAGGCCTGCTGGCCTTCACCACCGGCGTCACGACCGAGAAAAAAATCCCCGCCATCTGCGATTGCACAACAGCGGGCCACGACGAAGTCCGCGCCGCCATCCTCGCGCAGTCGCTCAAAACCATGGACGCCATACGCGAGACATTCGGCTGGAAAAAGCCCGATGGGTGCCACAAGTGCCGCCCCGCGCTCAACTACTACCTCCTCTGCGCCTGGCCAGGCGAATATGTCGATGACAGCCGCTCGCGTTTCGTCAACGAACGCGTCCATGCCAATATCCAGAAGGACGGCACCTATTCGGTGATCCCGCGCATGTGGGGCGGCATGACAACGCCTGCCGAACTCCATGCCATCGCCTCCGTTGCCGAAAAATTTCAGATCCCGTCTGTCAAAGTCACAGGCGGGCAACGCATCGATTTGCTCGGCGTCAAAAAAGAAGACCTCCCCGCCGTCTGGGCCGACCTCAACGCAGCGGGCATGGTCTCCGGCCACGCCTATGCCAAGGGTCTGCGCACGGTGAAGACCTGCGTCGGCAGCGAATGGTGCCGCTTCGGCACGCAAGACTCGACCGGCCTCGGCATCAAGCTCGAAAAAATGTGCTGGGGATCATGGACACCGCACAAGGTCAAATTCGCGGTTTCCGGCTGCCCGCGCAATTGCGCTGAAGCCACGATCAAAGATATGGGCATCGTCTGCGTCGAAGCAGGCTATGACATTCTCGTCGGCGGCAATGGTGGCATCGATGTGCGTGTCACCGATCCGCTGACGCGCGTCGCCACCGAAGACGAAGTGATGGAATATGCCGGTGCCTTCATGCAAGTCTATCGCGAAGAAGCCCACTACCTTGAACGCACCGCCCCATGGATCGACCGCGTTGGCATCGACTATGTGAAAAAGCGCCTCGTCGATGACGCCGAAGGCCGCGCCGCACTCAACGCCCGCTTCCTCTATTCCCAATCTTTCGCGCAATCCGACCCCTGGGCCGAACGCGCCAATGGCACCGACGCGCATGAATTCGCGCGCATGCCGGAACTGGTGTGAGCCATGGACACGCATATCTGGAAAAACATCGGCCCGCTCTCCGAAATCCCCGTGCGTGGCGCGCGCCGCCTCTGCTTCGGCCATGAAGGAAAACCCATCGCGGTTTTCCGCACCGGCGCCGACACATTTTTCGCGCTGATCGACGAATGCCCGCACAAGGCCGGGCCGCTGTCTGAAGGCATCATCGCAGGCAACACGGTGACGTGCCCGCTGCACAACTGGGTCATCGAACTCGACAGCGGCAACGTCGCCGCACCCGATGAAGGCAATGCGCGTTCGCTGCCCGTGCGCGTCGAAGGCGGCGAGCTTTTCGTCGGCCTGCCGGTCAGGGAATTAGCGTGAACGAAATCCGCACCACCTGCCCCTATTGCGGCGTTGGCTGCGGCCTCAGGGTTGCGAACGGCACGCTGAAGGGCGACGTGAGCCATCCGGCAAACTATGGACGCCTCTGCTCCAAAGGCGCGGCACTGAAAGACACGCTCGATCTGCCCGACCGGTTGCACACACCCACCATCGCAGGCCGCGACGCCGAATGGGACGAGGCGCTCGACCTCATCGCTCAGAAATTCGCCGATACAATCCGTGACCACGGCCCAGACAGCGTAGCCTTTTATGTGTCAGGCCAGTTTCTCACCGAGGACTATTACGTCGCCAACAAGCTGATGAAAGGCTTTATCGGCTCCGGCAATATCGACACCAATTCACGCCTCTGCATGGCGTCCTCCGTCGCCGCACATGTCCGCGCCTTCGGTGAAGACATTGTGCCGGGCTGCTATGACGATCTCGAAGAAGCCGATCTTGTCGTCCTCACCGGCTCCAACATGGCATGGTGTCACCCCGTTCTCTATCAGCGCCTCATTGCCGCCCGCGAAAAACGCGGCACAAAAATAATCGTCATCGATCCGCGCCGCACCTCCACCTGCGAAACCGCCGACCTCCACCTCGCCTTGAAAGCAGGCAGCGACGTCGCCTTGTTCAGCGGTCTCCTCGTTCACCTCGCGTCATCGAACGCCATCGACGAAACATGGATCGCCGATCACGTCTCAGGCTTTGCTGAAACACTTGAAGCCGCATGGGAAGCCACCCCCTCGCTCGACGCCACCGCCGACGCCACAGGCATCGCACCCGCAGACCTCCAAACTTTCTACGACATGTTCACCAAAACCGAACGCGTGATGACGCTCTATTCTCAGGGCGTCAATCAATCATCGACCGGCACCGACAACGTCAACGCCGTCCTCAACTGCCACCTCGCCACAGGGCGCATAGGTCGCGCAGGGATGGGTCCGTTCTCACTCACCGGCCAGCCCAACGCCATGGGCGGCCGCGAAGTCGGCGGCCTCGCCAATCAGCTTGCTGCCCACATGTCGTTCAATGAAGCCGACATCAACCGCGTATCGCGCTTCTGGTCCGCGCCAAACATCGCCACCGCAGCAGGCCGCAAAGCCGTCGATCTCTTCGACGACATCGCATCCGGCAAAATCAAAGCCGTCTGGATCGCCGCGACCAACCCCGCCGTCTCCATGCCGCGCGCAGGCGACGTCCGCGACGCGCTCAAGGCCTGCCCCTTCGTCGTCGTGTCAGACGCATGGCCCACCGACACAACAGCACTCGCCCATGTCGTGCTGCCAGCCGCCGCATGGGCTGAGAAAGACGGCACAGTCACAAATTCCGAACGTCGCATCTCGCGCCAGCGCGCCTTCCGCGCCGCGCCGGGTTCCGCCCGCCCCGATTGGTGGATGTTCGCGCAGGTCGCAAGCCGCATGGGCCACGCTGACGCCTTCGCCTTCCAATCCCCCGCCGACATCTTCCGCGAACACGCCGCGCTTTCTGCCTTTGAAAATACCGGCCAACGCCTCTTCGACATTGGCGCACTCGCAAACTTAAGCAACACCGACTACGACGCGCTCGAACCGCTGCAATGGCCGCAACCAAAGCGTGCATCATCCACAGGCAGCACCCGCCTCTTCACCCGTGGCGGCTTCCCGACGCCCGATGGCCGCGCCCGCATGATCCCGCTCGCAAGCAGCACACCCAAGCGTGCGCCCGCAACACTGCGCCTCAATACGGGCCGCATCCGCGACCAGTGGCACACGATGACCCGAACAGGCCGCGTGCCGCATCTGATGGCGCATACAGCCGCGCCGCTCATTGCCATGAACCCGCTCGACGCTCAGATGCGCAACATCGGTCAGGATATGCTCGTGCGCATTTCCAACGCGCATGGCACAGCCCTTATGCGCGCCAATCTCACAACCGATCAACAGCCCGGTGATGCTTTCATGCCGATGCACTGGACCGACGAGTTCGCCTCTGCCGCTGTCGTTGGCAAGCTTGTTGCGAGCAATGTTGATCCCGTCTCCGGCCAGCCGGACCTCAAAGGCAGCGACGTCACGGTCACGCCTGTTGAGACACTCTGGGTCGGCCGCCTCGTCCGCATATCCTCTGCCCTGCCCGACTCTGACGAGAATATCTTCTGGACCAAGACACCCAACATTTCAGGCACCGCCTTTGAACTCAGCGGCTCAAGCCCGCTCAACACGGTGATCACATCCGAAAGCGCATTGCGCCGCCTGCTGCAAATCCCGGCAAGCGCCGAACTCGTCTCATACTCAGACCCGAAAAAATCCGTTTTCCGTTATGCGGGCTTCACCGGCGAGCGGCTCGATGCCTGCCTCTATCTCGCACCCGAAGGGGCGGCGCTGCCCCCGCGCGATCTTGCCGAGACTTTCCTTAGCCGCGCCATGTCGCCGCTGGAACGCATCTCGCTGCTGGCCGCTGCAACGCCCGCACTGACCGCCGCGCCAAAAGAAGTCATCTGCTCCTGCTTCGGCATCGATGCCGCGCGCATCAAAGCTGCCATCCGCGACCACAATCTCGCATCCGTCGGCGAAATCGGCGCGTCCCTCAAAGCGGGAACAAATTGCGGCTCCTGCATCCCCGAGTTGAAAAAACTGCTACAACAAAACAAGGAAACTGAAATGGCACCTGCAAAGTGAAACCCAAAGTAAAATGAACACCAAACTCGACGGCCTGAAAATCCTGATCCCCGAAAGCCGCGAGCTTGATCTCTTCGCCTCCATGCTCGAAGCCGAAAGCGCCACAGTGCTGCGCTGCCCGCTTGTCAGCATTCTTGATCTTGAAGACCCGACCGAAGCGCTGGCATGGATCGACAGCTTCATCGCCGCGCCGTTTGACGATCTTGTCCTGCTGACGGGCGAAGGTCTCCGCCGCCTCCTGAAACTTTGTGCATCCGACGAAACGCGCCTTGAAAAATTCAAAGCCGCGCTCGCAAAGACCCGCACCATCACACGCGGTCCCAAACCCGCCCGCGCGCTGCGCGAAATCGGCCTTGCCCCCATTCTCGCTGCCGCCACCCCCACATCATTGGGTGTGCTCGAGTCATTGGAAGGTGAAGACCTGAAAGGCCGCCGCATCGGCGTGCAACTCTATCCCGGCGACGGCGCCCAACACCTCATCACATCGCTCAAAGAGCGCGGCGCTGACGTCATTGCGATCACACCCTATCGCTACGCCACGCAATCAGAGGCCGCCAAAGTCGCTGACATGATCCGCGCCATCATCGCCCGCGACATCGGCATGATCGCGTTTACCAGCACACCGCAAATCGACCGCCTGATCTCGGTCGCCCGCGACATTGGTCAGGAAAGCGCGTTTCTCTCAGCCATGAAAGAGACGCCCATCGCCTCCATCGGTCCCGTCGTGGACAACGTGCTGGAAGCTCATGGTCTCAAACCAACGGTGCGACCGGAATCGAGCTTCCACATGAAACCGCTGGTGCGAGCGATTGTGGCGTGGCGCGCCGCGTAGTCAGAACGCCGCCACCCATTCAATCAACGCATAGGCTTCAACGCCATTGACCTCCGACGCAAATCGTCGGTCAGGCCACCGGTTTACGGGATTGAGGAATGCGCGCGATGACTTTGATCTCGAAATCGAAACCCGCCAGCCAGTTCACACCCACTGCGGTCCAGTTCGGATAGGGCGGCTCGCCGATCATCTTCATGCGGACGGTGTTGACCGCCTCAAACTGCACGGCGGGGTCGGTGTGAAAGCTGGTAACGTCGATAATGTCGTCGAGCGTGCAACCGGCGGCACCCAGCACGGCCACCAGATTATCGAAGGCAAGCTGAACCTGTTTCTCAAAATCCGGCTCCGGCGAACCGTCCTCACGGCTGCCGACCTGCCCTGAGACAAACAGAAGGTCGCCCGAGCGGATCGCGGCCGAATAGCGGTTGATCTCGTAAAGCGCCTGCCGACCGGCAGGGAAAATTGCATCGCGTTTGGCCATTGTTTCAGTCCTGTTCAAACGAGGGTGGTGTGTCCCGTCAGCATGAGGGCTTCATGCCCATCTTCGCGCGTCCGTGTCCGGCGCGACCATTGATATACGTCCCGCAGATCCTCACGCCGCCTTTAAAAAAGCCGTAGAAGCGTTCCGACGTCTCGCCGAACGCCATGCAACCGGTCGGCATTCGGACAAAAATCCGCAAGCTCAAATTAGGGCACACACCCTAAAATGGCAGAAACTCTATGATTTTTAAGGGGTTTTGGCGGAGACGGAGGGATTCGAACCCTCGATACGGCTTTACACCGTATAACGGTTTAGCAAACCGTCGCCTTCAGCCACTCGGCCACGTCTCCGTGCCCCGTGTATGCCCAAGATTGCCTTTGGCTTCAAGTGAAACCCTGCGCCAGGACCCAAAATCTTGCGGCGACGCCTTGGCCCGGCTTAAGCCCTGTAGCGGATCAGCCCTTCCTGCGCCACCGACGCGACCAGCCGCCCGTCACGGGTATAAAGGCTACCGCGGTTAAAGCCGCGCCCGCCTGAGGCGCTGGGACTGTCCATGGCATAGAGGATCCATTCATCCGCTTTGAACGGCTCATGGAACCACATCGCATGGTCGAGGCTCGCCGATTGCAGCTTGCCCGAAATCCAGCTCACGCCATGCGGACGGATGCAGGTGTCGAGCAGCGTCATGTCGGAGGCATAGGCCATGATGCATTGATGCAGCGCATAGTTGCCAGGCTCGATCGGCTTGCGCGCACGGAACCAGACATAGTTATCCGAGGTCATCGGTTCGGGATTGATATATTTCTGCGGATTGACGGGACGCACTTCGATGGGGCGCGGCCGCGCGAAATGCTTGGCGATGCTCTCGGGCAACTGGCTCATCGCTTCTTTGCGCAATTCGATTTCAGTCGGCAGGTCTTCCGGCATCGGCACATCGGGCATTTTTGCCTGATGCTCAAAACCGGTTTCGGGTTTTTGAAACGAGGCCGCCAGATTGAAAATCTGTTTGCCGTGCTGAATGGCAATGACACGCCGCGTGGTGAAACTGCCGCCGTCGCGCGAGCGATCGACTTCATAGACGATAGGAACTTTGGGATCGCCGGGGCGGATGAAATAGGCATGCAGCGAATGACAAACGCGGTCTTCGACTGTGCGATAAGCGGCGACGAGCGCCTGCCCGATCACCTGTCCGCCGAAAACGCGCTGCCAGCTCGCATCAGGGCTGTGGCCGCGAAACAGGTTTTCCTCGATCTTTTCGAGGTTGAGAATTTGGATCAGATCTTCGACGGCATTGTCGCTCATAGGGGGGTCCTCTTTGTTCGCGCCCGCAACATATGCGCAACGAGAAGACCTGTCACCCCACCGATGACGCAGCGTCAAAAACGATCAATGCGAAGCGAGCCATTCGCGCGCCTGGCGCTGGGCTTCGGCCACTTCAGCGGGGTTCATTTCACGCGCCAGTTCGGTGCGGTAATGACGGGCCGGTTCACTGCCGCGCACGGCGGCAAGGTTGAACCATTTATGCGCTGTGACGAGATCGACCTCGACGCCGCGGCCTGTCGAATAGATCAGACCCAGATCATAAAGCGCGTCGCTCTTGCCCCCTTCGGCCGCCTGCTCGAATGTTTCGAGCGTTTCCATATGCACGCGAGCCATCGGCCCATCTCCCCAAATCGCAGTCCGCGTGCCCCTGGCTTATCGCGGTCCCGCTGCCCAAAATGCAAAGTCACCCTTGCCCTGAGACGAGGATTCCATTGTCCCACTAAAAAAATGGTTAATGCCGCCGGAAGATAATTCAAGCAAATCGAAACAAAGCATGGAGGACAGGCGGAATATAGATGCAGGCAATGTCGCTGTTTTATGCTATTTCTGACCTGCGCACAGATGCAATGGGGCGGAAATACAAGGCAATGCCTTGGTTTCCCGGGGAGAAGTCCAATGTCGCCACACGATAACAGCGCCATGCAGGCGGCTGCGCCGGCGGTTCTCGACCGCGATTGCCCGCAGTGTAGCGCAAAGCATACAGACGCAATTTCTTTGAGCCATGGCAGCCAGGAATGGCCGATGGTCCGCTGCAACCGTTGCAATTTCATCTATCTCACGCGCGCCCCGCGCTATGAAGAACTGTCAACGAACCTCGCTTGGGAAAAAACCTCGATCATCGAAGACGAGCGCCGCTTGGCAGATCGCCCGGTGTCCAAGCGTTTCAGCAAGGCCACACGCTGGCGCATGAAGATCCTGCCGCGGCGCAAAATGCCTGAACTTCTGCTCAGCGAAAATGCGCCCGCTGGTATCGTCGTCGATCTCGGTTGCGGCGATGGCGGCATGATGAACGGTCTCGACGAAAAATTCATTCCGGGCGGCGTCGAAATCTCGGCAGAGCTTGCCCACCGCGCCAACGAAAATTTCAAAACACGCGGCGGTGCCTGCCTCCATGCGCCCTCCGTCACAGGCTTGCGCCAGATCGAAGCGGGCACTGTGTCAGCGGTCACGCTTCGCTCCTATCTTGAACACGAACTCGACCCGCTCGGCGTACTGCACGAAATCAAACGCGTGCTGAAACCCGATGGCATCGTGCTCATCAAAGTGCCGAATTACGGTTCATGGAACCGCATGGTGACAGGCCGCAAATGGTGCGGCATCCGCCTGCCCGATCACCTGAATTATTTCACGCCGCGCTCGCTGAAAGACATGGCCAAAATCGCAGGCTTCAAAACCCGCCACGGCCTCACATGGGCATTGCCCACCAGCGACAATATGTGGGCCGTGCTGCGCCACGCTTGAGCTTTTGCGCCCCGCGCAAACGCCATCGGAGCCTACTGCCGCAACGCTTTCTCAAGCTGCCTCAGACTTTCGGAATGGCCATCCCGCGCACCACCGCCGGGCGCTCACCGACGGCTTTCAGCCAGCGCCGCACATTTGCGCCCTCGCCCACCACATCCGGTTTCGCCTTGGCAATCAGTTCAAAGGCCGGTGCGATCCAGGGATAGGTGATGATGTCAGCAATCGAATAATCGCCGCCGAGATAAGCCGCCTCGCCGAGACGCTTGTCCAAAATCCCCATCAGCCGCGCCGCTTCATTCTGATAGCGGTTAATCGCATAAGGAATTTTCTCCGGCGCATTCATAAAGTGAGAAAGTTGACCAAGCATCGGCCCGACGCCACCCATCTGCCACATCAGCCATTCAAGCGCCTTGGCCCGCTGCGCGCCTTTGGGTGCCAAAAACTTGCCGGTTTTTTCCGCGAGATAAATCAGGATCGCACCGGATTCAAACACCGATAGCGGCCCGTCCTCGGCATCATGATCAACAATCGCCGGAATGCGGTTATTCGGGCTGATTTTCAGAAACGCGGGCGCAAATTGCTCGTCCTTGCCGATATTCACCGGATGCACCGTGTACGGCAGACCGCATTCCTCAAGCATGATCGAAGCCTTACGCCCGTTCGGCGTTGTCCATGTATAGAGATCAATCATCGCCATCTCCCGTCGCGCGCAACTCCGCCGACCCGCTCATCGCAGCCCGCGCCGTCGCATGTCCGGATTTCAATCAGGTTCAGTAAGTCGCGGTCACTTCAATGTGGTGATGGCGATGTTTTTTGCAAACATAGGGATCGATCACATAGGTGCCTGCGGGCAATGACAGACCGACCGCCTGCTGCGGATCGAGAAAACTCGCCACCTGCACGCCTGCCTCGGTCTTGATATCAAAACCATAGGTGCCGTCCATCACGCGGGTAATCTTGCCTTCACTCGGCAAAACCAGCTTGGTGCCCCATTGTTCCTTGGAATTATACGCATCTTTCATCACGACGGATGAACTGGCATCCGTCTCGGCAGCCTGAACAGGCGCAACAAGACCTGCTGCCAGCATAACAATCAGTGCAAACCGTCCGAAATCACGTTTCATCATCATCTCACCTGACCCAAAGCACTCTCAACCCGGCCACCATGCGTCGCAAACCGCCCAAAAGCAATCAGCGCGTCCAGTTTCCCGAACGCGCTGAGCCTTGGCAAGGGATAAGCGGTGCGCTGGCGCCACCATTCCCTCATGTATCCTGACGGTGTGTGCTCCGTCTTTACCTTGCGCGTTGCCCGAAAAGGATCTTGCGAGCCTTTTCGGCGTCTTTGGTTTTGTCCCCGACTGTGCCCTTGCGCATTTCGCGACCAAGGGTAAAGCCTCG
The DNA here is from genome assembly GCA_030645235.1 of Parvibaculum sp. GTDB lineage: Bacteria > Pseudomonadota > Alphaproteobacteria > Parvibaculales > Parvibaculaceae > Parvibaculum. Next base: position 308,595 of record JAUSMV010000005.1, read on the forward strand.
CTGGACGGCCGGCCGGGCACTGACCCGATCAAACCAGTCCTTGAGGTAGGGAAAGTCTGTGAGCTGCTGGCCCTGGTTTTTGTATGGAACAATCCAGCCCCAGCAGGCCATGTCCGCAATCGAATAGCGACCGCCGAGATAATCCCGATCTTTCAGGCGCGTATTCATCACGCCATAGAGCCGGTTCACTTCATTGGTATAGCGATCAATTGCGTACGGGATTTTTTTCTGTGCGTACTGACGAAAATGATGGGCTTGCCCCGCCATGGGGCCAAGCCCGGCCATTTGCCAGAACAGCCATTGATCGACCTCAACCCTTTGCCGTTCAGACGCAGGATAGAACTTCCCCGTCTTCCGGCCGAGATATTGAAGGATCGCCCCCGACTCGAACAGCGAGATCGGTTTTCCGCCGGGACCATCCGGGTCAACAATAGCTGGCATCCGGTTGTTCGGAGCAATCTTCAGAAAAGACGGCTCGAACTGTTCGCCAATACCGATATTCACCGGCCTTGCCACATAGGGCAGACCGCACTCCTCCAGCATAATCGAGATCTTCCAGCCATTAGGTGTAGGCCAGTAGAACAATTCGATCGGCTTCGGTTCCCTCCTTTTGGCAGGCGCCTTCTTTGCAGAAGGCGCCTTGCCAGAGGTCCCCGACTTCGAGGGGCGCGTGGCCGCCGCACTCCTTGCGGCAGGCCGGCGACTAACAGTCATTACTTCTTCGCGGCGGGCTTACGCTTCGCAGCGGGCTTCTTCGCAGCTTTTTTGGCTGCGGGCTTCTTGGCAGCGGCCTTCTTCGGTGCTGCTTTCTTAGCCGCAGGCTTCTTGACCGCTGCTTTTTTGGCGGCGGGCTTCTTCACTGCCTTCTTAGCAGCAGGCTTCTTCGCTGCCGGCTTTTTGACCGCTGCCTTTTTGGCGGCGGGCTTCTTCACCGCTGCTTTTTTGGCAGCAGGCTTCTTGGCGGCAGGCTTTTTCTTCGCAGCAGGCTTCTTCTTGGCGGCCGTGGTCTTGGCGGCAAGCTTCTTCACTGCTGGCTTCTTGGCGGCTGCCTTCTTCGCTGCCGGCTTTTTAGCGGCAGGTTTTTTAGCAGCTGTCGGTTTCGCTTTTGCTTTCGTAGCCATTGTTTTCTCTAGCTCCTGATGTGCCGTTATCGTCCGGCGACAATCCATTGACTCGCAACGCACACACTCTTTGCGCCCAAGTACCCCTTAGACGCTGAAATAATATGAGCGTCGTCGCTCACCTCTGCAACACACTGTTGCAATTTTGTGCAAGCGGGGCCCTGCCACTCTCAACAGAAAGTAGTTTACAAATCGTTCACCGGAGCGGTGGATTTTTTAATCAGTTATCGGACGATATGCCCAACTTGCGCGCAAGAATTTCATTGACGACTTGCGGATTAGCCTTGCCAGACGTGGATTTCATGACTTGTCCGACAAACCAGCCTGCAAGCGCAGGCTTTTCTTTTGCTTGCGCAACCTTATCCGGATTGGCCGCCATGATGGCGTCCACAGCGGCCTCAATCGCACCCGTATCGGTCACTTGACGCAGACCATCTTTTTCGACGATTTCCAGCGGGTCACGACCCGTTTTGTACATCGAATCAAAAATGTCCTTCGCGATTCGACCTGAAATCGTGCCATCCGTGATGAGATCAACGAGCTCTCCGAGCTGTTTTGGAGTGACCGGAGAGGCCTCAATCGTGTGTCCCTCGCGGTTCAAAGCACCGAACAAATCACCCGTGACCCAGTTCACGGCGATCTTCCCGTCACGCTTTTTGGAACCGCTTTTCATCACCGCTTCGTAATAGTCAGCGGTCGCCGCTTCACCGACAAGCACGGTCGCGTCATAGGCCGACAAGCCGTAGTCGGACATCAGACGCGCCTTTTTATCGTCGGGAAGTTCCGGCAAATTTGCTGCGATGCGGTCAACGTCCGCCTGCTGAAGCACTAGCGGCAGCAAATCCGGATCGGGGAAGTAACGATAGTCATGCGCCTCTTCTTTGGAACGCATGGAGCGCGTTTCGCCCGCCTTCGGATCAAAAAGTCGCGTCTCCTGACGGATCGAACCACCCTCTTCGAGGATTTCAATCTGTCGGCGCGCTTCATATTCAATCGCCTGACCGATGAAACGGATCGAGTTTACGTTCTTGATTTCGCAGCGCGTGCCGAGCGGTTCGCCGGGGCGGCGCACCGATACGTTGACGTCCGCACGGAGCGAACCTTCCTCCATATTGCCATCGCATGTGCCGAGATAACGAAGGATGGTGCGGAGTTTTGTTACATAAGCCCGCGCTTCATCCGACGAACGCATGTCCGGCTTTGAAACAATTTCCATCAGCGCGACGCCGGAACGGTTGAGATCGACATGGCTGTAACCCGGCGAAAGATCATGCACGCTCTTGCCCGCATCCTGTTCCATATGCAGCCGCTCAATGCCGACAGCAACGCTGCGGCCGCCCGCCAGATCGATGATGACCGTGCCTTCACCCACGATGGGATGCTTGAACTGCGAAATCTGATAGCCCTGCGGCAGATCAGGATAGAAATAGTTTTTGCGGTCGAACGTGGACTTCAGATTGATCTGCGCCCGCAGTCCGAGGCCGGTTTTCACCGCCTGCTCGACGCAATAACGGTTGATGACCGGCAACATGCCGGGCAAGGCCGCGTCCACAAGGCTCACCTGCGTATTGGGTTCAGCGCCGAACGCGGTTGAGGAGCCTGAGAACAGTTTGGCCTGGGACGTGATCTGCGCATGAACTTCCAGACCGAGAATAATCTCCCAGTCGCCCGTCGCACCCTTGATCAGATCTTCATCGCGCGGGTCGCGATGCTGCATGCTGTAAACGACGCTCATGCTGTCCACCATGTCTTCGGTTCGGCTTTGAACTCAGCCGCCTGCTCCAGCGCGTAAGCCGCACGCAGAAGCGTTTCTTCATCAAATGTTTTACCGATAAGCTGCAAGCCGAGCGGCAGCCCGTCGCTTGAAAGGCCCGCAGGCACCGAAATACCCGGCAGGCCTGCAAGGTTCACCGTCACGGTGAACACGTCATTGAGATACATAGCGAGCGGATCAGATGTCTTCTCGCCGATGCCGAAAGCTGCCGAAGGCGCGGTCGGCGTCAGCAGCACGTCGCATTTTGCATAGGCATTGGCAAAGTCACGCGCGATCAGCGTGCGCACCTGCTGGGCCTTGAGGTAATAGGCATCGTAATAGCCCGCCGACAGAACATAAGTGCCGATCATAATGCGCCGACGCACTTCAGGCCCGAAGCCCGCCGCACGTGTCTTCTCATAAAGATCGGTGATGTCCTTGCCTTCGACGCGCAAGCCGTAACGCACCCCGTCATAGCGCGCGAGGTTCGATGAACACTCGGCAGGCGCGACGATATAATAAGTCGGCAGCGCATATTTTGTGTTGGGCAGGCTCACATCAACAATCTCTGCGCCCGCCGCCTTCAGCCATTCGATGCCGCGCGTCCACAGCGCGTCGATCTCGGCAGGCATCCCGTCCACGCGATATTCTTTCGGAATACCCACGCGCAGACCTTTGATGCTCTGTCCGAGCGCCGCTTCATAATTCGGCACGGGCCGGTCAACGCTGGTGGAGTCCTTCTCGTCATAGCCCGCCATCGAGCCGAGCATGATCGCCGCATCGCGCACGTCGCGCGTGATCGGTCCGGCCTGATCGAGCGACGAGGCATAAGCAATGATGCCCCAGCGCGAGCAGCGTCCGTAGGTCGGCTTGATACCGACCGTGCCGGTATAGGCCGCAGGCTGACGGATCGAGCCGCCCGTATCCGTCGCCGTCGCCGCGAGACAAAGCCTAGCCGCCACCGCTGCTGACGAGCCGCCCGATGATCCACCGGGCACCAGCTTCGCGTCGCTGTCTTTACGACGCCATGGGTTGATGACGGGGCCGTAATAGCTCGTCTCATTGGATGAGCCCATGGCGAACTCATCATTGTTGAGTTTGCCCAGCATCACTGCGCCGTCGCGCCAGAGGTTCGCCGTGACGGTGGACTCGTATGGCGGCACGAAGCCGTCAAGAATGTGGCTGCCCGCTGTCGTCAGCGTGCCCTTGGTCGCAAACAGGTCCTTGATGCCGAGTGGCAGACCTTCCAGCGCCCCGCCCTCACCCTTGGCGAGCTTCGCGTCGGACGCCTTGGCCATCTCCATCGCCTTGTCACCCGTCTCAGTGATATAGGCATTGAGGCCGCGCGCGCCCTCCATCGCCTTCACATAAGCGCCTGTGAGTTCGTTCGACGTGATCTCCTTGGCCTTCAGCGCATCGCGCGCACCGGCCAGTGTCAGCTTTGTCAGATCACTCATCATTCCACCACTCGCGGCACGACATAGAAGCCGTCTTCGGATTTGGGCGCATTGGCCGTCACCTCCTTCTGGAGGTTGCCCGATGTCACAACGTCATCGCGCATCTTCATGGTCACATCGACCGCGCTCGTCATTGGCTCGACACCTTTAGTATCGACCTCATTCAGTTGCTCCACGAAATGGAGAATGGAATTGAGTTCGCCCGCGAGCGCCGGAAGCTCATCGTCCCGGACCGCGATCCGCGCAAGCCGGGCGATGCGCCGGACCGTGTCTTGATCGACCGACATAAGAGTGCCTTTGTTCTGGTTCTTGAGGACCGTCTGAGTGACCCACATACGGTCACATCACCTTAGCCCCCCAATGTAAGGATTCGGGCGGAACATAACAAAGCGGAGTGCGATGCCGCAACGCCCCTCTCTATATATATGGGTATAAAGAGAGACATGATTTTGGTGGGATTTAGGGTGCCGGACTGATATGTCCCCGTTGCGGATAAAGATAAGGGATTCCAAGGCTTGAGCGGCAATGTAAAGACACTGACCGAACTGCGCGACGGCCTCAAAAAAGGCACGCGCCTGATGGGCCTCGATCTCGGCTCCAAAACCATCGGCCTCTCGACGGCGGACCTCACGCTGACGGTCGCCACACCGCTCGAAACCATCCGCCGCACTAAGTTTTCCGCCGATGTGGCCCGCCTTCTCGAACTTGCCGCCAAACACGATATCGGCGGCTTTGTCATCGGTCTGCCCATCAATATGGACGGTTCCGAAGGCCCGGCAGCCCAATCCGCCCGCGCTTTTGCCCGCAATCTCGACAAGCTGACGCCGATCCCCGTGACCTTCTGGGATGAGCGCCTCTCCACCGCCGCCGTCACCCGTACACTGCTCGAAGCCGACACGTCACGCGCCCGTCGCGCCGAAGTCGTAGACAAGATGGCTGCCGCCTATATCCTTCAGGGCGCACTTGAACGCCTGAGAGCCCTTTAATTCCACCCGCTTATAAGCCGGAGCTTGCGTCAATTGTCAGCCGAGAAAATTGTCCTTCCCCGCGAACAGAAGATGCTCCTTCTCCTCGTCGGCAGTTCCCTCTTCATCAACAATTACGACCTCGGCATCTTCGCCCTCGCCCTGCCGCAAATTCAGGCCTCACTCCAGATCCCTGAAGAAACCATCGGCTTTTACACAGGCCTGATCCGTTTCGGCGTGCTGCTCGCCTTCCCGCTCGCCTTCATGGCCGACATTGTGGGCCGCAAGCGCCTCCTCATCATCACCATCACCGGCATGACCATCGCCACCGTGCTCACCGCCTTTGCCCAAAACGCATGGCAATTCATGGCACTACAAACCGCAGCTCGCTGTTTTTCTTATGCCGAGGACATGCTCTGCTTCGTTATCATTGCCGAAGAAATCGACGCCCGCATGCGCGGCTGGGCTTTGGGCCGCCTCGCCGCCTTGGGCACACTCGGCTACGGCCTGTCGTCCATACTCTATACTCAGATCGACATCCTCCCCCATGGCTGGCGCGACTTCTATCTCATCGGCGCAGCAGGCCTCATCATCGTCATCCTCGCCCGCACCCAGCTCAAAGAAACCAAACGTTTCGAGAGCCTCAAGGCCGCCCGCGCCGCCACCACCCGCACATTACGCGAACATCTCTCGCCGATCATGTCGCTGGTGCGCGCCTATCCGGGCCGCTTCGCCGCGCTGGTCGCCACGACAGCGCCTTATGCCTTCGGCCTCGCCGCCACCTTCGCCTTCATCTCGAAATTCCTGCAGGAGGAACACGGCTTCACCCCCGCCAATGTCGGCCTGCTCCAGATCCTCGGCGGCATGCTTGCCATTTGCGGCTACTTCGTCTCAGGCCGCATCAGCGACGCAGTCGGCCGCCGCAAAGTGCTGATGATCACCATCGCGATGGTCACAGGGCTCTTCTATGTCTTCTACCTCACCAACAATCCGCAAATCCTCGTTGCCGCCTGGATCTGCGCCTTGTTCTTCTACTTCGCCTCCGACGTCACCCTCGCCGCATTGGGTGCCGAACTCTTCCCCACCTCCTACCGCTCCACCTCGTCGGCCGCCCGCACCGTCATCAACGTGACAGCGAGCGTCGCCGGCCTCGCCGCCGAAAGCGCACTCTTCTCGATTGTCGGCTCCCACGCGCTCGCCATTGTCATCTTGCTTGGCGTCACGCCGCTTGCGATCATCCCCGTCATATTCTTCATTCCCGAAACCGCCCGCCGCTCGCTCGAAGACATCTCGCCGGAAATCGACCCGCTTCATAACAAATAAAGAGGCACCGAAGTGCTCGCCATCCTGACACCGCTCATCCCCGTCTTCCTCGTCATCGGACTGGGCTTCCTGCTCAAGCGACGCGGCTTTCCGGGCGAAGGCGTCTGGCAACCGCTTGATCAACTCAACTACTTCATCATGTTTCCGGCGCTGCTCTTGCACACGCTCGCGACCGCCGACCTCAAAAGCTTCGACGTCTGGCCCATGGCCGCCGCCCTTGCCATCGGCCAGATCACCATCATCGTGATCCTGATCATCGGACGCCGCCTCTATCCCCTCTCCGGCCCCGCCTTCTCCAGCGTCTTTCAGGGGGCCGTGCGCTGGAACACCTTTGTCGCGCTCGCCGCCATCGCCTCGCTCTATGGCAACGCAGGCCTCACCATGGCCGCCGTCGCCGTCGCGGTCCTCGTCCCCATCGCCAATACAAGCTGCATCATCGCGCTGACGCATTACGCCTTGAACGAACCGATCCACCCCGTCGCCATCGGCAAGGTGCTGGCCAAAAACCCGCTGCTGATCGCCTGCGCCCTCGGCATCTTCCTCAACGCGTCAGGCCTCGGCCTCCCCGGCGCGCTCGCCATCACGGCCAAGATCATCGGTGACGCCTCGCTCACGCTCGGCCTCCTCTCCGTCGGCGCAGGCCTCTCCATCGGCCACATGATCGAAGAAAAATATCCCGTCCTCTACACAAGCGCATTGAAGCTCCTCGTCATGCCGCTGGTGATGATGACCGCCTGCTTCATCCTCGGCGTTGACGGCCTGCCGCGCCTCGTGGTGCTGATCTGCGCGTCGGTACCGGGTGCCACGTCATCCTACGTGCTCGCCCGCCAACTCGGCGGCGACATGAACCTGATGGCCAGCATCATCACCGGCGGCACCATCCTCGCCGTGATCACGATGCCCCTGATGCTTTGGATTTACGGCTAGATTTTCCTCTCCCCTTCACTTTACTTGAACCCTCCCCTTGAGGGTCGCAGGCGGAAAAGAAATTGGTCCAGTGGACCAATTTCCCGCCGGAGCTCAAAAAATCAACTACAGCATTTAACTTCTTGAACCCTCCCCTTGAGGGAGGGTCAAAAAATCTCCTTCAGATTTTTTGGGGCGGGGGAACGAAGCTCACAGAAAACTCAGAACTCGACGAGAGTCCCCGCCCCCGCCCCAAACGGCGAAGACGCCGTTTGACCCTCCCTCAAGGGGAGGGTTCGAAGGAATTTTCTTCTCACCTTCCAAAAGGAGAGAGGCAACGCTTTATTTCTCCGCCATTGCGAGGAGCGTAGCGACGCTGAAATCCGTCGTCACCATGCCGTCGATGCTTTGGATTTACGGTTAGCGCCAAACCGCCGCCCGCTCCAATATCGCGCGCTGGTCCACACCCACCGGCAACGTCCCGTACATATCGCCCCAGTCGCGCCCGAGCCGCGTCGCGCAGAATGCATCCGCCACCGCATGCGGCGCGTGTTTCAGCAACACCGCCCCCGCAGCAACCTTCGCCATCAACTCGACAATCTGCCGCGACCGCGCCTCCATCGAACCCAGATCCGCAAACGATGCTTTGAGCGCCTCAAGCGCCGCGTCATAAGCCCCGTTCACACCCCGCGCCGCGTCAAACTCCGCCAGCACAACGTCGAGCGCCTCCGGCTCGCGGCCAATCGCGCGCAGCACATCAAGACACATCACATTCCCCGATCCTTCCCAGATCGCATTGACCGGCATCTCGCGATAGATGCGCCCCGCAATCGCCTCCTCGACATAACCATTGCCGCCAAGGCATTCCATTGCTTCATAGGCAAGGTTCGGCGCGCGCTTGCACACCCAGTATTTCGCCACCGGCGTCATGATGCGCTTATACGCCGCCTCCGCCTCGTCACCCGCAGCCTTGTCAAAAGCCCGCGCCACACGAAACGACAGCGCCGCCGCCGCTTCATTCTCAATCGCGAGATCCGCCAGCACATTCATCATCAGCGGCTGATCAATGAGCTTCTTCTGAAACACCGTGCGATACGAGCAATGATGAATAGCATTGGCCACCGCCGCCCGCATCATGCCCGCGGTCGCCACCGCGCAATCAAGCCGCGTATAGGTCGCCATCTCCAGAATATTGCGGATGCCGCGCCCCTCTTCGCCGATCAGCCAGCCCGACGCGCCCTGAAACTCGACTTCAGATGACGCATTACTCTTGTTCCCGACCTTGTCCTTCAACCGCTGAATCCGGATCGCATTGGGCGCCCCATCCGGCGTGAAACGCGGCATCAGAAAACACGACAACCCGCCCTTTGCCTGCGCCAGCACCAAAAACGCATCGCACATCGGCGCGGAGAAAAACCACTTGTGACCGGTGATGCGATATTCCGCCCCCGCCCCGCCCGCGCCCACAGCAACCGCAACACTCGTGTTCGCGCGCACATCCGTCCCGCCCTGCTTCTCCGTCATGCCCATGCCGAAGGTCACACCTTTTTTATCGGACGCCTTCGTGAAGGTGGGGTCATAGTCACGCGACAGGATACGCGGCACCCATTCCTTCGCAAGCTCCGGCTGAAACATCAGCGCAGGCACCGCCGCATTGGTCATGGTGATGGGGCAGCCATGCCCGCTCTCGATCTGCGTCATCATATAAGTGCCCGCGAGCCGCGCGACGATCGCGCCCGCCTTCGGTGCGCTGCCGTCCGCGAGGTGGTCCCAGGGCGAGCCGTGCAACCCTTGGCCGACCGACAGCGCCATCAACTGATGATAGGACGGATGAAACTCGACGCGATCAATACGATGCCCGAAACGGTCAAAACTTTTCAGCACCGGCAAATAAGTATTCGCCTGCCGCCCGAGATCAATGACCTCCGCCGTCCCGATCTGCGCCCCGAACGCCGTCAGCGACGCCTTCGCATAAGCCCCGCCTTCGCGTGTCACAATCTCGCTCAGCACCTTATCCGAAGAGAACAGATTGTAATTCTCCAGCGGCGGCGACTGATTAAAGACCTCATGCGTGGCGAAAGCGGCACTGTCAGTCATGGCATCCTCCCGTGGCTCTTAACCATGAGCCTAACATGCAGAGGGGAGATTTTTCACTCCGTCATTGCGAGGAGCGAAGCGACGCGGCAACCCAGAACCCCAACCACAATTCAATTTCGTCATGGCCGGACTTGACGGCTATGTTTAATTTTCAGCCCTCAAGAATCCCCTCCCCCATGGTGGGGGAGGGCTTGGGAGGGGGGTGAACCACACCCACCGAACTTGCCGCTCACCCCCACCCAAAAAATCTGAAGAAGATTTTTTTGACCTCCCCTCAAGGGGGAGGTGGAAGGAAAATAAGGGGAAGGTGAAAAACAAATCCAACCACTTGCAGCCCCCGCCAAACCGCCCTATACAATGCGGCTTTAATGACCAACGCGGACGCACAGACAAAACCCCTCTTCCCACACCGGCATTTGCTGGGAATCGAAGGGCTTTCTACCTCCGACATCACCTCCCTTCTCGACCTCGCCGACACCTATGTCGTGCAAAACCGTCAGGTCGATAAAAAGGGCTCCGTCCTGCGCGGCCGCACCCAGATCAATCTCTTCTTTGAAGCTTCAACGCGCACACAAAGCTCGTTTGAACTCGCAGGCAAGCGCCTCGGCGCGGACGTGATGAACATGTCCGTCTCGTCTTCGTCCATCAAAAAAGGCGAGACGCTGGTTGATACGGCGATGACATTGAACGCGATGCATCCCGATCTCATCATCATCCGCCACGGTGACTCAGGCGCGGTCGAACTGCTCTCGCAAAAAGTCGGCTGCTCCGTCATCAACGCAGGCGACGGCAGCCATGAGCACCCGACACAGGCGCTGCTCGACGCACTCACCATCCGCCGCCGCAAAGGCACGCTCGAAGGCATGACCGTCGCCATTTGCGGCGACATTCTCCACAGCCGCGTCGCGCGGTCGAACATTCTGCTCCTGAACATCATGGGCGCGCGCGTCCGCGTCGTCGCCCCGCCGACCCTGCTGCCCAAAGGCATCGAGCGTTTCGGCGTCGAAGTCTTCCACGACATGCGCAGAGGTCTCGAAGGCTGCGACATCGTGATGATGCTGCGCCTCCAGCTCGAACGCATGTCCGGCTCCTACGTGCCCTCGCAGCGCGAGTATTTCCACTATTACGGCCTCGATTACGAAAAACTCGCCTTCGCCAAGCCCGACGCCCTCATCATGCATCCCGGCCCGATGAACCGCGGCGTCGAAATCGACAGCGCGGTGGCCGACGACATCAACCGCAGCGTCATCCGCGAGCAGGTCGAGATGGGCGTCGCCGTCCGCATGGCCGTCCTCGATGCGCTCGCCCGCAACCTGCCAAATGAGCGTCCGCTATGAGCCGTACAGGTTTCATCAACGCGCGCCTCGTCGATCCGGCCTCCGGTCGCTACGAGTTCGGCAATCTTCTTGTCGAAGACGGCATCATCACCGATCTCGGCTCCCGCCTCTTTGCCGACGCAATACCGGACGGCATTGAGATTGTTGATTGTCGCGGACAGGTTCTTTGCCCCGGCCTCATCGACATGCGCGTCTTCACCGGCGAGCCGGGTGCCGAACATCGCGAAACATTGCGCACCGCGAGCCTTGCCGCCGCAGCAGGTGGCGTCACCACCTTCATCGTCATGCCGAACACCAATCCGGTCATCGACGATGTGGCGCTCGTTGATTACATCGAACGCCGCGCCCGTGACACCGGCATCGTCCATATTCATCCGATGGCGGCCCTCACCAAAGGTCTGGGCGGCAGAGAGATGACCGAGATCGGTCTCCTGAAAGAAGCAGGCGCCGTCGCCTTCACCGATGGCGACCGTTCCTTGAACGACGCGCTGATCATGCGCCGCGCGCTGTCCTACGCCGCGCATTTCGATGCCCTTATCGTCCAGCACGCCGAAGTGCCGGAACTCAGCCACGGCGTCATGAACGAAAGCGAACTCGCCGGACGGCTCGGCCTGTCAGGCATTCCCGCTGTCGCTGAAACCATCATGATTGAGCGCGACCTGCGCCTGCTTGAATTGACCGGCGGTCGCTATCACGTCTCACAAGTCTCCTGCGCCGCTTCGGTTGATGTGATCGCCGCTGCCAAAAAGCGAGGTCTCAAAGTCACCTGCGGCGTCTCGGCAGCGCATCTCTCGCTTAATGAAAATGACGTGCAGTCCTACCGCACCTTTTTCAAAATCTCACCGCCGCTCCGCTCCGAGGATGATCGCCGCGCGCTGGTCGCCGGATTGGCCGAAGGCACAATCGACGTCGTCGTTTCGAGCCACGACCCGCAGGACGCCGAAGCCAAACGCCACCCGTTCGCGCAAGCCTCTTACGGCGCCATCGGTCTCGAAACACTGATCGCCTCTTGCCTCTCGCTCGTTCACAATGGCGAGATCACACTTCAGCGTCTCTTGGGCGCACTCACCCATGTGCCATCCGATCTGCTCGGCCTCGGCACAGGCAGGCTCGCCGTTGGTTTGCCCGCCGATCTCGTGCTGATCGACATCGGCGCATCATGGATCGTTCAGGCTGATGGCCTGCGCTCCATCTCCAAGAATACCCCATTCGATGATCGCCGCTTGCAGGGTCGCGTCCTGCGCACGGTCGTCGGTGGACGGACGGTTTACACACAGGACTAGCCCCATGCGCCTTTATCAGATGCAAGATTCCGGCAATTGCTATAAACCGCGCTTGCTGGCGCATTTACTCGGGCTGAAACTCGAACTGGTGGACGTGGACATCCTGAAAGGCGAAAGCCGCACCGCCGACTTCCTTGCCAAAAACCTCAATGGCCGCACGCCGACCCTCGAACTTGATGACGGACAATTCCTCGCCGAGTCCGATGCCATGCTCTTTTATCTCGCGCAGGGCACGAGCTTCTGGCCCGATGATACGCTCGCCCGCGCGCAGGTTCTGCAATGGATGTTCTTTGAACAATATAGCCACGAGCCCTACATCGCGGTGGCCCGCTTCTGGAACGTCATCGCGCCCGAATGTCCGCCATCAATGCAATCGCGCTTTCCCGAATGGCACCAGAAGGGCTACGCCGCTTTGGACGTGATGGAAAAGCATCTCAACGGCAAACACTACTTCGTGGGCGACACCTACACCATCGCCGACATCGCCCTTTATGCGTACACGCACAAAGCCGAAGACGGCGACTTCGATCTCGGCTCCTACCCCAACATCCGCAACTGGCTCGCGCGGATCGCCGCACATCCGAAACACATCACGATGGAAGACCGGAACATCTGAATCCCCCCCCTTCCTGTTCGCGCTTACGCGCGGGGGAGGGTTAGGGAGGGGGGTAAACTACACCCACCGACACCAACCACATTCGTCATGCGCGGGCTTGACCCGCGTATCCACGTCTTCCTCCCGTCATTGCGAGTGAAGCGAAGCAATCCATCTTTGCCACGGGGATAACTTTATTTTCGGACACCCCCGACTTTTATCCCCCACCCGGGAATATCTTTGCTGCATAATTTCCCGAAAATAAATGCCGCCACTCCCTATCCCCCACTGGGAATTACTATTTTCACGCCCCACTCCGACCCTCAACGAACAGACTAACGATCTCTACATGGAAACCTCGAATCTCTTGCAAGAAATGCAGACTGTTTCGAGCCTTTTCCGGGTTGCTTCCGGCCTCAAAAAAACTTATCCCCTCTAGCGTCCCCACCCCGCTCCCGCTAAGATCACACTCAATTATTTGAGGGAATACCAATGATCAGCATACTGAGCGACGCCGCAAACCTGCCCTGGGTTTTCGTAAGCCTTGCCATCGGCTACCTGCTCGGATCGATTCCTTTCGGTCTGATCTTCACGCGCATGGCCGGTCTCGGTGACATCCGCGACATCGGCTCCGGCAATATCGGCGCGACCAATGCGCTGCGCACCGGCAACAAAACAGTCGCAGGCGCGACCTTCCTTTGCGATGCCGCCAAGGGAGCCGCCGCCGTTCTGCTCTTCACATATTTAGCACCATCTCTCGAATTGGTTTTGCCGCTCGCCATGCTCGCTGCCGCCGCCGCTTTTCTCGGTCATCTCTATCCCGTATGGCTGGGGTTCAAAGGCGGCAAGGGCATCTCGACATTCATCGGCATCAACCTCGCGCTCTTCTGGCCCGTTGGTTTGCTCTTCCTTCTCACATGGTTGTTGGTCGCCGTCATCACGCGCTACTCATCATTGGCTGCCCTCATTGGCGCATCGGCGACACCGGTCTATCTCTACTTTTTTGAGCACTATGATTTGCTGCCGCTCAGCATTTTCCTTCTCGTCTTCATCTACTACGCGCATCGCGACAACATTTCGCGACTGCTGGCCGGAAACGAATCCCGCATCGGCAGCACCGCAAAATGAAGGCGGGTCTGAGCGATGCGGAACGCATGGCGCGGATCAGACTTGCACGCAGCGAGTCAGTCGGGCCTGCAACGTTCCGCGATCTGCTCACGCATCTGCCGAGCGCCGTTGAAGCACTCGAAGCTCTGCCGGATCTCGCCCGACGCGGCAAACGCCATGGCAATCTGCGCATCGCAAGCGAGGCCGATATTACGCGTGAAATAAAGGCTCTTGCAGCAAAAGGCGCATCCCTGATTGTCTTTGGCGACGCCGACTACCCGCCGCTTCTCGCCTCGCTCGATCCGCCGCCGCCGGTCTTTTGCGCCATGGGCGATCTCACGCTCTTATCCAAAAAATCATTCGCCATTGTCGGCTCGCGCAACGCGTCGGCCGCAGGCACCAAGCTCGCCGGCATCCTCGCCCGCGATCTCGGTCAGGAAGACTTTGTGATTGTGTCGGGTCTCGCGCGCGGCATTGACGCCGCCGCGCATCGCGCCTCCGTCAGCACCGGCACAATCGCCGTGCTCGGCGGTGGCATCGACATCGTCTATCCCGAAGAAAATGCGGACCTGCAAAATGAGATCGGCAAGTCAGGATTGCTCATCGCCGAAATGCCGCTCGGCACACAACCCCGCGCCAATCTTTTTCCGCGTCGCAATCGTCTGATCTCCGGTCTGTCGCTCGGCGTTGTCGTCGTCGAAGCCGCACTCCGCTCCGGCTCGCTCATCACCGCGCGCTACGCACTCGAACAGGGCCGCGATGTCTTCGCCGTTCCCGGCTCACCCCTCGACCCGCGCTCCGGCGGGGCCAACAGCCTCATCAAGCAAGGCGCGGCCCTGATCGAAAATGCGGGAGACATATTGGCAGGCATCGACATGCCCACCGTGCGCCGTCTGCTCGAACCTCCGCCGCCCGACTACATTCCGCCAACAGACAAGATTCACGATATCGATGAGAGTGTGAGAAGCCGCGTCCTCACCGCTTTGGGACCGACGCCCATGCTTAAGGATGAGATCATCCGCGAAACCGGATTGTCCGCCGCCAAAGTCAGCGCCGTCCTGATCGAGCTCGCGCTCGCCAACCGCATCGAACGCGGCATCGGCGACCGCATCAGCCTCATTCCGGACGTCTGATTTTCAAACCGACCGACGAGCGCCCCCGCGCAAGAAGACCCGCCTCCTCCACCGCCATACCAATCAGATACGCAAGAAATCCATACCGCCGCGCAACCGCCAAACGCCGCGCCGCCACCAGCAATTCAAACAGATAGGCCGCCGAATCCTCCCCCTCGTCTCCCTCCCTGACACTCACGGTCCCGGCATCCGCTTCACATGATACATGTCTCTATCTTCCCTTTTGATTTCGCTCCGCCCCGAATCAAAACTATACCTAAAGGACATATTCTTAGGGAGTAGAACAAATCTAATGATCTATTTAAAGACCTAATTCCGTCTCACTCCGGATACCCTCAACCCGTCCGGTTCAACAGTGAAGGCCGGAAAGCCTCAGTTTTCAGCCACATTTGACAGAGACTCGGCTTTTCACCATGTTCGGGCCCGGTTAGATAGACCAACGGCGATATGTATTTTTGCGTCGGCCGGTCATTCCGACCCCACGCAATAAGCCGTTTCCTGAGATTAATAGAGAGTTCAAACGCTCGATGGACGTCGTCATTGTTGAGTCGCCCTCTAAGGCTAAGACCATCAACAAATACCTGGGCAAAGGCTTCAAGGTCCTCGCCTCCTATGGTCACGTGCGTGACCTGCCCTCAAAGGATGGCTCGGTACTGCCGGACGAGGATTTTGCGATGGCTTGGGACGTTGATCCCAAATCGCAGAAGCGCCTCAACGACATAGCCGATGCCGTCAAGGGCGCAAGCAAGCTCATCCTCGCAACTGACCCTGATCGCGAGGGCGAAGCGATCTCATGGCATGTGCTCGAAGTCCTGAACAAAAAGAAAGCCCTAAAGGGCATCCCCGTCGAGCGCGTCGTCTTTAACGCGATCACGAAATCGTCTGTTCTGCAGGCGATGGAAAACCCCCGTGCGCTCGACAAAGAACTGATCGACGCCTATCTCGCACGCCGTGCTCTGGACTATCTCGTCGGGTTCACTCTGTCTCCGGTCCTCTGGCGCAAGCTGCCGGGCGCACGCTCAGCAGGCCGCGTACAATCCGTCGCATTGAGACTCATCTGTGATCGCGAGCTGGAGATTGAGGCATTCCGCTCACAGGAATACTGGACCATTGAATGCGATCTGAAGACCGGCTCCGCCGCCCAATTCGCAGCGCGGATCGTCACGCTCGACGGCAAGAAACTCGACAAGTTTGATATCCCTGACAAGACGACGGCCGACTCTATCGTCAAACGGATAAAGGCCTCGCATTTCCGTGTGAAGTCGGTTGAGAGCAAACCGACAAAACGAAATCCTTATCCGCCTTTCACAACATCGACGCTACAACAGGAAGCAAGCCGCAAACTCGGCTTCTCGGCCAGCCGGACCATGCAGATCGCCCAGCGCCTTTATGAAGGCATTGAGCTCGATGGCGAAACGACGGGTCTCATTACGTATATGCGTACCGACGGCGTGCAGATCGCCGACGAAGCCATCGCGCAGGCCCGCACCGTCATCAACAATGAATTCGGCGAGGCCTACGTCCCCTCCGCCCCGCGCATCTACAAAACCAAAGCCAAGAACGCACAGGAAGCGCACGAAGCCATTCGTCCGACCGACCTCGCGCGCCTGCCCGCCAAAGTCGCCAAACTTCTCGACGACGATCAGCGCCGCCTCTACGAACTCGTCTGGAACCGCACCATTGCGAGCCAGATGGAAAGCGTCGCGCTGGAACGCACCACCATCGAGATAGAAGCCGACGAAGATAAAATCGGTCTCCGCGCCACAGGCTCCGTCATCGTATTTGACGGCTTCTTACGCCTCTATTCGGAAGGCCGCGACGATGACACGGATGACGAAGAAGGCGGGCGCCTGCCAAAAGTCGCCGCAGGCGACAAGCTCGGCCTACATGACACCCGCGCCGACCAACACTTCACCGAACCGCCACCGCGCTTTTCGGAAGCTACACTCGTCAAACGCATGGAAGAACTCGGCATCGGCCGTCCGTCAACCTATGCCTCGACGCTGCAAACATTGCGCGACCGCACCTATGTGACGATGGACAAGGGACGCTTCATCCCCGACGACAAAGGTCGCCTTGTCACGGCCTTCCTCGAGAACTTCTTCACACGCTATGTCCAATACGATTTCACCGCAGATCTCGAAGAAAAACTCGACAAGGTTTCGGCGGGCGAACTCGACTGGAAGCAAGTGCTACGTGAATTCTGGGTTCCCTTCAAAGCCGAAGTCGGCGAAGCGATGGAATTGCGCATTACCGAAGTCCTCGACCGATTGAACGACGTACTCGGCGTTCACGTCTTCCCCGAAAAGGAAGACGGCAGCGACGCACGCAAATGCCCGTCTTGCGAAGATGGCCGCATCTCGCTCAAAGTTGGCCGCTTCGGCGCTTTCGTCGGCTGCTCGAACTATCCCGAATGCCGCTTCACGCGCCAGCTCACTGTCAACGCCAATGGCGAAGGTGAAGCCACGGGCGACCGCACATTGGGCGTAGACCCCGACACGGGCAAACCTGTTCTCGTCAAGACAGGCCGCTTCGGTCCTTACATCCAGCTCGGTGAGCCGGAAGAAAAAGGCGACAAGCCTAAACGCTCCAGCATTCCAAAATCTTTAGGCATGACGGCTGCCAATATCGATTTTGAAAAAGCATTGCAGTTGCTCTCACTGCCGCGCGAAGTCGGGCTTCATCCCGAAACAGGTCTGCCGATCACAGCAGGTCTTGGCCGCTTCGGGCCCTTCGTGCTGCATGACGGCACTTATGCCAATCTTGAAAGCGCCGAAGAAGTCTTCACCGTCGGTCTCAACCGCGCCGTCGATGTGATCGCTGAAAAGAAAGCCCGTGGCGGCAAGCCGCGCGGACCCAAAGCTCTGCGCGAACTCGGGGCACATCCTGAAGATGGCAAGCCGGTGCAGATCATGGACGGTAAATACGGTCCTTACGTGAAGCACGAAAAAACCAACGCGACGCTGCCCAACGATGCCGAGATCGACAAAGTAACGCTTGAAGAAGCCGTCGCTCTCATCGCGGCGCGTGAAATGCAAACGGGCGGCAAAAAGAAGAAAGCCGCGCCAAAGAAAAAAGCGCCTGCGAAGAAAGTCGCTCCCAAAAAAGCTGCCGTCAAAGCTGACGATGCAGAAAAACCTGCCAAGAAAGTGCCGGTCAAAAAGGCTGCAACAGCAAAACCCGCTACCAAAAAACCGGCAGCAAAAAAAGCGCCCGCGAAAAAACCTGCGACCAAAGCGAAACCTCGCGCTAAAGCAGCAGCGGACTAGGACCGGTGAAAGACAAAAAGCCCTCCAAAAAGCTGCAGAAAAAGGCGGGCGACACGCCGCACGAGAGAGAGCGCGGACGGGGCTTGCCCTCGCGCGAACAGGTGCTTGAATTTGTCTCGTCAAGCACCGCCCCCATCGGCAAACGCGAAATCGCCCGCGCCTTCAATATCAAAG
The DNA here is from genome assembly GCA_030645235.1 of Parvibaculum sp. Taxonomy (GTDB): domain Bacteria; phylum Pseudomonadota; class Alphaproteobacteria; order Parvibaculales; family Parvibaculaceae; genus Parvibaculum. The sequence goes on from JAUSMV010000005.1 coordinate 327,115, forward strand.
GCGCTGACCGCATTCCGCTGAAACAGATGCTAAAAAAAATGGCCGAAGACGGCCTGCTGGAAAAGCGCGAGAACAAGAAGGTCAACCGTACAGGTGAATTGCCGCCTGTCTCGATGCTCGAAATCACACACCGCGACACAGACGGCGAACTCATTGCCCGTCCGATGGAATGGCGCAGCACTGAACCGGAACCAACCATTGTCATAGCGCCGGAGTTTAAGAAAGCCCGCTCGGCCAAAGGCGAAGACGAACCACCGGCAGGTGTCGGGGATCGCGTATTGGCTCGCCTGACGAAATCCACTGACCCTAACGAAATCTACGCCTACGAAGCGAAGGTCATCCGCCGTATCGGCAAGGGCGCTGAACAAATTCTCGGTCTCTTCCGCGCGAAGTCGGAAGGCGGTCGCATTGTTCCCGTCGATAAAAAAGTACGCAATGAATATGAAGTGACACGCGAAGATGCGGGCGACGCCAAAGACGGAGACCTCGTTCTGGCTGAAGGACTGCCCGGTCGTCGATATGGTCTCGCCCGCGCTCGCGTCAAAGAATCTTTTGGCCGCTCAAGCGATCCGAAATCGATCAGCCTCATTGCCATCCACAGCCACGGCATTCCCGATCACTTTCCCGAAAGCGTGATCAAAGCCGCGGAAGAGACAAAAGCCAAGGGCATCGAAGGCCGCACTGACCTTCGCGACATTCCGCTTGTCACCATTGACCCTGTGGACGCACGCGACCATGACGACGCTGTCTGGGCCGAACCTGACACCGACCCGCAGAACGAAGGCGGACAGATCGTCATTGTCGCCATTGCCGACGTCGCCGCCTATGTCCTACCCGGCTCGCCCATGGACCGCGAAGCCCGTAAGCGCGGCAACTCGACTTATTTTCCTGACCGCGTTGTGCCGATGCTGCCTGAGCGCATCTCAACCGATCTGTGCTCACTGCGTGAAAAAGAAGACCGCGCCTGCCTTGCTGTCCGCATGGTCTTTGACAAGCATGGTCAGAAAAAATCACACGAGTTTGTGCGCGGGTTAATGCGCTCTGCCGCCCGCCTCACCTATCGCCAAATGCAGGAAGCCATCGACGGCGCACCAGACGACAAGACAGGACCGCTGCTTGGTCCCGTGTTGCGGCCGCTGTGGAACGCCTACAAGACGCTCTGCATTGCGCGCGAGAAACGTGGGCCGCTGGACCTCGATCTGCCAGAATATAAAGCCGAAATCGATCCGACGGGCCGTATCGCCGCTGTGCATATTGCAGCCAAGTATGAATCGATGAAACTCATCGAAGAATTTATGATTCAGGCCAACGTCTGCGCTGCGGAGACCTTGCAGCAAAAAGGTCGCAAGCTCGTTTTCCGCATCCATGACGTACCTTCATATGAAAAGCTGACGGCATTGTCAGAGTTCTTGCAGACGCTCGATATTTCATTCCCCAAAGGTCAGGTCACCAAACCCGCTTCATTCAATAAAATTCTGCATGACGTGCAGGGTAAAGAATATGACGAGATGGTTTCGACCATTGTATTGCGTAGCCAATCACAAGCCGTTTATTCGCCGGACAATATCGGTCACTTCGGTTTGAACCTGCGCCACTATGCGCATTTCACATCACCCATTCGTCGTTATGCCGACCTGATTGTCCATCGCGCACTCGTCTCATCGACAGACGCCAAGGCGAAAGACGGACAATCGGACGAAGAGATAGGCGCGATGACGGAAATCGCCGAGCATATTTCGACAACCGAGCGCCGTTCGATGCTGGCCGAACGCGACAGCAATGACCGCTTTATCGCCGCATTTCTTGAATCACGCATCGGCGCAGAGTTTCCCGGTCGCATTTCCGGTGTCACGCGTTTTGGCCTTTTCATTAAGCTCGAAGAAACAGGTGCCGACGGGCTTGTGCCGATCGCCAATCTTGGCACGGAGTTTTTCCATCACGACGAGGCCGCGCATGCACTGGTTGGCGAACGCTCCGGTCTCACCTATCGCCTCGGCGAACGGGTGACTGTACGGCTAGAAGAAGCAGTGCCCATCACAGGCGGCCTGCGCTTTGAGATGATTGAGGGCGGACGGCCCGGCAAACCTGCCGGACGTAATGGCTCGGGCAGACCCGCAAGCAAGGGGCGTCCGAAGGGTTTGCCGAAACGCAGCGGGGGCAAACCGAAACCCTCGGGCGGCAAGCCATTTAAATCAAAATCGAAGGTCGGTCGCTCGCCCAAGAGCTGATTAAATATCAATTCTCCGATGCGCGTGACCATCGACCGCACCTTGCCGACCTGCGGACGGCCAACCCGTCGCGCGGCAACCTGCCACATTCTTTCGTTAAGCAAAGAAGTCCCAAATGCTCCGACATTGAATAACCAATGCCGGTTCGCCCGTGCGCCGAAATTGAGAAACGTCAGACAGAATGAGCCAGGTTTTGGACGCAGACGCCCCGAAGATTTACGAAGCGAGAGATGGCGCTTCACGCGTTGGTGCGCCGCGCTCCTTGTGGACGTCGATGGTGCATGGCCTGAAACTACGATGCCCCGCTTGCGGCAAAGGCAAACTCTTCCGTAAATATCTTAAAGTGAATGATACCTGCCCGCATTGCGGCGAAGAGCTGTTTCACCACGAAGCCGACGACGCCCCGCCCTATTTCACCATCCTCATTGTCGGCCACATTGTCGTGCCGCTCATGCTGGCCGTTGAAATGGAATATATGCCCGCGATCTGGATTCATATTGCCATCTGGCCGTTGCTGACACTGGGTCTTTGTCTGGGGCTGCTGCCACGCGTCAAAGGCGCTGTTGTCGGTGTGCAATGGGCGGCGAAGATGCATGACTTTGCCGATAAGGACGACGCATAATCCATCCCTCCCCCCTTTTACCTATCGTTGCGGAACCTCCGTTCATATTAGTTGACAAGGAAACTATATTTGATAGTTTCCTTGTCAACTAATGAGGACATCATGAAACACGAGCATACCGTTTCAGCATTGGAAGATCATCTTGGCTATTGGCTGAGATATGTTTCCAATCAGGTGTCACATAGCTTTTCGCAAAAACTAGCAAGGCGGGACGTGACGGTGGCCGAGTGGGTGATGCTGCGCGAGATGTTTGAGGCCGATGACCTCAACCCCAGCGAACTGGCATCAAAGCTTGGGCTGACACGTGGCGCGATCTCAAAGCTTACCGACCGACTTGTGACCAAAGCCCTCATCCAGCGCAGCTTCAGCACCGAGGACAAGCGCTTTCAAACTTTGTCGCTAACGACGAAAGGTCAAGCGCTGGTGCCAAAATTGTCAGCACTCGCAGACGAGAACGACAAAGAATTTTTCGGTCGTTTGAAACCATCTGAACGAACCCTCATCGAGAAACTCATGAAGCAAATCGCGCGCAGCAATGGATTGCGCGCCATTCCCATCGACTAATCATAGAGCGGACGGTACACATGAATGCTCATGCTAAAAAAATCACCCAGGAATGCACCAGCGCATCTGATGAAGAGCGTCTGATTTTTCCTGACATTCTCAAATTGCTGATGTCTGTCGGTATTGAACGATACCGCGCTGACCTTTGCCGCTCGGAGAAAGCCTATTACCTGCCCGACGGGGTATCGTGTATGACGCCATGCAAGCCGGTAGCAGGCCAAATCGCTGTTGAATTTTCCGCAAGCGGCATCGAAGCCGCCGTGCGCGCAAGCCAGGCAGGCGAGATTAAGTATGGCGAATTCTGCACGCGCATAGCAGCCGCAGGCTGTACCGACTATATCGTCACGCTTGTCGGTCGCAGCGCCATCTATTACGGACGCAAGGGCGAGGCCCATATTGAGCTATTTCCTGCGGCCTTCTGAGATGCGGGCCGCGCGACTGGACACCGCCTAAGACGACAGGCATCCTGTCTTCATAAGAAAATTGAAGATACGGGACAGACACCATGTCAGCAGAACAAGGCGGGTCGCAGAAAGCGGCCTTTGACCCCAAACTATCACGCGATCAGGAATATCGGGACGGCTCAACGGGCCGGGCCGTGCGCCCGCGCGATGCCGCTACGCTCATCCTCGTACGCAATGACGGCGCAAGTCCACAGGTGTTGATGGGCCAACGTCATGCAAACCATAAATTCATGCCGAATAAATTTGTCTTTCCCGGCGGTCGCGTAGATCCATCCGACAGTCGTGTCCGCCCCGTTGAGGATTTACGTGGTGATGTCACACAACTTTTGATGGACCGGATGCGCGGCACACCAAGCGCCAATCGCGCGCGCGCACTCGCCATGGCCGCGATCCGCGAGACATTTGAAGAAACAGGGCTTGCCGTTGGTCGCGTCATCGATGCGCCACAAAGGAGCAAGCAGAAAGACTGGAACGAATATTTTGCGCTCGGCGTTTCGCCTGCCTTGGGCGCACTCGATTTTGTAGCCCGCGCGATCACGCCGCCCTATCGCACAAGACGCTTTGATACACGGTTTTTTATTGCCGACGCCGCGCACATTCACGGCGATCCCTCCGAGGTGAAGGGCTCGGGCGAATTACAGGGCCTGCACTGGATCACGACGAAAGATGCGCAAGGCCTCGACTTGCCGAACATCACACGCACAATTTTGGCCGAAATCGAAACCCGCCTGAGCCTCACGTCAGCGGCGCAGCGGGCGCGGCCTGTGCCCTTCATTCACTTTCGCAAAGATCAGCCGATCCGCGACATGCTGAGCCTGTGATGGCCAATATGGATATGTCAGTGGTAAAGCCCGTGCGGCCGCGCGATGCGGCAAGCCTTGTCGTCGTCGATGCGACGGGCGCAGAACCGCGCATTCTGATGGGACGGCGTCACGCGAAAATGAAATTCATTCCCGATGCTTTCGTCTTTCCTGGCGGCAAGCTCGATGCGGGCGATCTGCTGGCGCAGCCAGCAACCATGCTTGCTGGTGTTGACCATTTCGGTACACCGGCAAAGGCGCAAGGGCTCGCTATGGCCGCTGTGCGTGAAACATTTGAGGAAACGGGCTTGCTACTCACAAAGGCCGGCGATGTCGGCGGCAACGCCGGCAAAGGATGGGAGCCATTTCAAACACGCGGTATGGCGCCCGACCTTGGCGCACTGAAGGGCCTTGCCCGCGCCATCACGCCGCGCCAAAGCCCGATCCGCTTTCACGCGCGCTTCTTTATGACGACAGCCGAAAAGCTCACCGGTACGCTAAAAGGAAGCGGGGAGCTCGAAGAGCTCGACTGGTATCCGCTGTCTGCAGCACTCAAGCTTCCGGTAATTGATGTAACTGAATTTGTGTTACATGAGGTTCGCGGCATTTTTGTAAGCGGCGTTCGGCGCGCGCAGGTGCCGCTCTATTCCTATCGCAACAACAAGCCCGTTGTACGAGGCTAGGTCTTTCTGATGAGTGAGCATCACACTGCCACACTGTCATCTGATGAAAAACGACGCGGCATTATCAGTGCCATTGCAAGCCTGACGGCGGTCGCTATCGGCCTTGGCGCATCCCTTCCCTTACTCGCACTGGCGCTTGAGCGGCAAGGCGAAACACCGTTTATGATCGGGCTCAATGCGACCGCAGCAGCGATTGGCGGACTTCTTATAACGCCATTGCTACCGTCACTCATGCGCATGATGAAGACGCGAGCACTGCTCCTCACAGCGCTATGGATATCAATCTCCTGCATGCTCGCTTTCTATCTTTTACCCAACATATGGTTCTGGTTCCCGATCCGCTTCCTCAACGGTGCGATGCTCGTCATTTTATTTGTACTGAGTGAAACGCTGATCAACCAACTCGCCGACGAAAACTCGCGCGGGCGACTGATGGGGGTTTATGCGACCGTGCTCTCAGTGGGCTTTGCCATCGGACCGGGAATACTCCTCATCGTCGGTGGCCAAGGCTTCGCACCTTACGCAGTTATCGCGTGCCTCATGGCACTCGCCTCTATCCCCATCTGGCTCGCCGGGCCCGCGACCAGTCAGATATCTGCGCACGGTCAAAGCCACGGCGTATTCGCCTTCGTCCGCATCGTCCCCACAGCGACGCTGGCAGCCTTTACCTTTGGTGCATTAGAACAGGGCACCTTCACGCTCATGCCGATCTACGGGTTGCGTGTGGGCCTTGACGAGCACATGGCAGCGCTGATGCTCTCCGCCTTCGCGGCAGGAAACATCCTCAGCCAGATCCCGCTCGGTATGCTCGCGGATAAGTTCAACCGCCGACTCGTTCTCACAGGTTGCGCTTTTGTGGGCGGCGCTGCCATTACGATGTTACCGCTCGTACAGGGAACGATCTTCGTCTTTCCCGTCATCTTCGTCTTCGGTGGTGTCACGGCTGGGCTCTACACAGTGGGCCTGACACTTCTCGGCCAGCGGGTCAAAGGTGCCGACCTCGCGGCCGCCAATGCAGCCTTCATTATGATGTATAATTTCGGCGGCCTCGCCGGTCCGGCCATTGGCGGCACAGCCATGCAGGCAATCCCGCCCCACGGTCTGCCGCTCGCCTTCGCAGCGATAGCCTTCACTTACGCAATCTTCGCGGCCATGCGTTATGCAAAATTCAGAAATGCGGCCAAATAGCGGAATCCGGATCAAACCCTTGACTTACCGCTACGCCTGAGTAGATTGCGCCGAAATCGCACCCTTGCCGGGTGCCGTACAGATTCTCCGCGCGCACGTCATTCTGCCCGCATAACTCCGAGGATTTCGCAAATGGCGAAGCCAGCATCGATCAAGATCAAACTCGAAAGCACCGCGGGCACGGGCTACTTCTATGTGACCAAGAAAAACTCACGCACCATGACGGAAAAGTTCGTCATCAAAAAATACGATCCGATGGTCCGCAAACATGTCGAATTCAAAGAAACAAAGATCAAATAAGCCAGTTCTCCGACAGTGCAATGCAAAAGGCCGGTCCGTCAGGACCGGCCTTTTTGCATTTTGAAAATGGGGTGGTCGGTCGGATCATTGGCTTTTCAGAGGAGGCCACTCCACCACCACGTTCCGACCGACCGTGCCTCACGGATCCAGGAGATGCGGCGGACCCGGACTCCCGCGAGGACACATATCGCCGCCACAAGCCCACTCAATTCACCCCCCAGCGAAGAGAACGAGCGCGACGGCGAAACCTTCGGAAACAAGGCTAACACCGCATCTGTCCCAAATAAAGTCACATCATAGAAATGGGCAGTAAAGACTTGATTAACCATGAATTTTCATGGTTAACGCTGTAAAATAACCTTCTCATCGCCGCAATTCTGAGAACAATCATTTAAACAATAAAATCAATGAATTATGAGATATTTCAGATGTAAAATGCGAGCCTATGCAGCTTCTGCAACCACTCGGTTACGACCATCGCGTTTGGCACGATACAAGGCGGCGTCCGCCCGCTCGAGCACCTTCTCAACCGTATCGCCCTGCGCTTCTACAATGCCGATACCGATGCTGACAGTCACATTAAGCTCGTTACCACCTTCAATTTTAAAGGGGTATTCCGCCACCCTCTGACGCAGGCGCTCGGCTACCATCATGGCAAAGGACATATCCGTGTCTGGCATGACAACAACAAACTCTTCGCCGCCAAGACGACAGGCAAGATCAACACCGCGCACATTCTGCGAAATGCGTTGCGCAAACTCTTTGAGCACTGTGTCGCCCGCAGCATGACCATGCGTATCGTTGACTGACTTGAAATGGTCAATGTCGAAAATCAAAAGTGACACGGGTTTACCGTTCTGCAGACCCTCATCGACCATGGCACCGAGATGGCTCTCCATGTAACGACGATTATAAAGGCCCGTGAGACCGTCCGTGATGGCAAGCTCCAGACCCTGCTGGAACTTCTCGCGCAAATAATCCTGAAAGCGTTTGCGACGAAGCTGAGTCCGGCAACGAGCCACCAGCTCATTGCGATCCACAGGACGCACGAGATAGTCATTGGCACCCATATCGAGTGCACGAACGAGACGTGGCGTGTCGCCCTCCTCCACAATGGCCAGCAAAGGCGTCTGACGCGTCGACTCCAGCGAGCGCAACTGCGAGCAAAGACGCAGACCGTCATAGTCCGAAAGTGTGAGGCTAACGATCAGCAAATCATAATCGCCGATAGTCGCGAGTTGCATCATCTCGTCAGGTGTTTCAGCAACTGTCACCATATGCTCAATCGACAGAGCTTCGCTCATGCGCTTGAGCGATGTCGGACGGTCATCAATGATGAGCGCGCGACCAGGCTCGGTCATCAACATGCGTTCCGTGCTGGTACCGATCAAAGCACCAATACGCTGACCGGTGGCCTCACGCATACGCAATTCGTCAGTTACCATCTTCAGACGCACAAGGCTTTTGACGCGGGCGAACAAAGCGAGATCATTAACAGGCTTCGTCAGGAAGTCGTCAGCGCCGGCTTCAAGCCCCTGCACACGATCTTTCGACTGATCGAGCGCAGTCACCATGACGATGGGAATATGTTCTGTTGTCGGTGCCGCCTTCAGACGGCGGCAGACCTCAAACCCGTCCATACCCGGCATCATCACGTCAAGCAGGATGATATCCGGCAATTCACGGGTGGCAATTTCAATGGCTTCTGGGCCCGACGCTGCCTTGAGCACACCGAAATATTCAGCGGTCAACTTGGCATCAAGCAACTTCAGATTAGCCGGAACGTCATCGACAATGAGTACGCGTGCCGTCACAGGTCTGTCCCCTTATCGCAGGAAACGCTGAACGGTCTCCAGAAACTGCGTCACGGAGATTGGCTTGGAGATATATGCCTCGCAGCCCCCTTCGCGAATTTTTTCCTCATCGCCCTTCATCGCAAATGCGGTGACGGCAATAACAGGGATCGAACGAAGGTTATCGTCCTCTTTAATCCACTTGGTAACTTCAAGACCGGAAACTTCCGGCAACTGAATATCCATGAGGATAAGATCAGGACGGTTTTTACGGGCAATTTCGAGGGCTTCGATGCCGTCGCGCGTCTGCAACGTCTCGTAGCCATGGGCATCAAGGAGGTCGTGGAAGAGCTTCATATTCAGCTCATTGTCCTCGACGATCAGCACTTTTTTGGCCATCGCATCCATGCTCCAGAACTCCACTTGTTGCCGAGTCCGTCCGGCGCGCTCAAAGACTGGTAATATCGAGCACTGGAGATGATTCCCGAGCCCCGCTGACGCCTATATCACTCCAATATCCTTAACGACCCTTTAAGCTCACCCTCAAAGGCGGCTCAATTCTGCGAAAATTTGCATAAAAACGACCTATGCGGGATACAGAGGTGTGGATATGTGCCCGCTTGCCGCCATATCCAGCTTTGGGGCCGGAACGAAGTCTAAAACGGGCCGAAAAGGAAGCAACCGTGAAAGCTGATCAGGCCGAGTTAATCGCCATACAAGCTCTTGGCCATATCGCGTCCGAGGAAGAGCTTCTCTATGCTTTTGTGGACATGTCAGGCCTTTCGCCGGACGATCTGCGCGCCCGTGCCGCCGAACCTGAAATTCTGGGCGGCGTTCTCGACTTTATCCTGATGGACGAACAGCGCCTCATCGCCTTTTGTGAAACTGTAAGACTGCGCCCCGAGATGCCGGGGATCGCCCGCAAACTGCTGCCAGGCGGCGAAGAGGTACATTGGACATGACTGACACAACCACTCCCGCTCCTGTTGCACCCCAACTGGCCCAGTTGCTCGCGCAGGATCCATTGGCAATCGACCCCGATGTGGTGCCGCAGATTGAGGCGCTGGAACTTGTGCGCGGTCGCCCACTCATCGTCACCGATTGCGACGAAGTGTTGATACAATTTCTGGTTGGGCTTGAAACCTACCTGGAAACACAAGGCCTCTGGCTCGATCTGAAAAGCTATGCACTGACCGGCAACATCAAACGTCGCGATACCAACATTGCGCTCGACCCAAGCGACATACCGGCGCTAATGAAAGATTTTTTCACGACCTCTACCGGCTCACTATTGCCTGTAGCAGGCGCTGCAGACGCGCTACAAGCCCTCTCCGTCCGCGCGCAAATTGTTGTGCTAACCAATATACCGCTCGTCGATAAGGAAGCACGTATGCGCAACCTCGTCGCCGAAGGCATGGACTATCCCGTCATTGCCAACAAAGGCCTCAAAGGCAGCGCTGTACGCATGATGGCGGATCGCGTGGATGCACCCGTCTTCTTCCTGGATGACATCCCGCACAATATCGCGTCCGTCGCTATGGCCCACGAACCCTGTCACCGCCTGCATTTTATTGCCGACAAACGGCTTGCGATGCTGATGGGACAATCACCCGACAGCCACTTCCATACGAGCGAATGGACTGAGGCTCACGCATTTATCACCGCGCGTCTCGACGCGACCGGCCACTGACCGGGACACATGATGCGTATTGGAATCGACCTCGGCGGCACCAAGATTGAAGGTGTTGCCCTATTGAATGACGGACGCGAAGTGGCGCGCCAGCGCGTACCCACGCCGCGCAGCAACTATGCTGACACGATCAGCGCTGTCGTTGATCTTGTTACGCGTATCGAAACTGAAACCGGCCAGACCGGCACCGTCGGTATCGGCATGCCCGGCGCCATATCGCCCGCGACCGGCCTCATCAAAAACGCCAACAGCACGTGGCTGAACGAGATGCCGTTTAACGCCGATCTCGAAGCAGCACTCAAGCGCCCGGTCCGCATCGCCAACGATGCCGATTGCTTCACGCTGTCGGAAGCGACAGACGGCGCAGCCGCAGGCGCTCCCTCTGTGTTGGGCGTCATCATCGGCACCGGCGTCGGCGGCGGTCTTGTTATCAACGGACGCTTGCATAGCGGACCAAACGCCATTGCCGGCGAATGGGGTCACAATCCTTTGCCCTGGATATTACCCGACGAAATGCCCGGACCCGATTGCTATTGTGGCAAGAAGGGCTGCATCGAGGTTTGGAATTCCGGCCCCGCCTTTGAGGCCGAATACAAGAGCATCGAAAAAGAAACGTTGAACGCTACAGAGATTGTCACCGCCGCACGGGCCGGACATCGACCTGCCAAATCTGCACTGCGGCGCTATTCTGACCGCATGGCCCGAGCCCTCGCACATGTCATCAATATCATTGACCCGCATGTCATCGTGCTCGGCGGCGGCATGTCGAATGTCGATGAAATTTATGATGAAATCCCGTCGCGCTGGGGTTCATATGTTTTCTCGGACCGCGTGGACACCAAGCTCGTCCGCAACAAGCACGGTGACTCAAGCGGCGTGCGCGGCGCAGCATGGCTCTGGCCGGACAAATAGCTATGACCGACGCAGACCAAAACACTGGAACAGACCTCTCTTCCGGTTTTTGCCGAGACTGCTATGCGCCTGTCACAACAAACGCCAAACGATGCCCCAACTGCAACCGCCCGCGCCTCGCGCGACATGCCGAGATTCATTCGCTCGCCATCGCACATCTTGATTGCGATGCATTTTATGCCTCAGTTGAAAAACGCGACAACCCTGAACTGAACGACAAGCCCATCATCATCGGGGGCGGCAAGCGCGGCGTCGTTTCAACCTGCTGCTATGTCGCGCGCATTCGCGGCGTTCGTTCAGCCATGCCCATGTTCAAGGCCTTGCAGGCTTGCCCAGAAGCCATCGTCATCAAACCTGACATGGAAAAATATGCGCGAGTCGGGCGCGAGGTACGCCAGATGATGCGCGACCTGACACCACTTGTTGAACCGCTTTCCATCGACGAGGCTTTTCTGGACCTCAACGGCACAGAGCTTTTACATCACGCCTCACCCGCGATCAGCATGGCCAAATTGCAAGCCCGCATCGAAAAAGAAATCGGCATCACAGTTTCTGTCGGCCTAAGCTATTGCAAATTTCTGGCGAAGATTGCCTCCGACATAGACAAGCCGCGCGGTTTCTCCACCATTGGCCGCGAAGAAGCGCTTGGATTTCTCGCGAGCAAACCGATCTCGCTCATATGGGGTGTCGGCAAAGCCTTTGAGGCGAAGCTCGCCCGCGACGGTCTCACGCGCATCGCTCAGTTACAGCGCATGGAAGAAAACGATCTGATGGCGCGCTACGGCATCATGGGGAGAAGGCTCTGGCGGCTCTCACGTGGGCTTGATGACCGCCATGTGTCGAGCCGCAACGGTGCCAAGACCATTTCGGCAGAGACCACATTTTTCGATGACATTTCAGATGCCGAAGAACTACGCCGCAAACTTTGGCCGCTCTGCGAACGCGTCGCCACACGAGCCAAAACAGCAGGTCAATCCGGCCAGACCGTTGTGCTGAAACTCAAGACAGGCGACTTCAAAAGTCGCACACGCAGCATCACCCTGCCCGATCCGACGCAACTTGCGGAAGTGATCTTCCGCACCAGCGCCCCTCTGCTTGCCAAAGAAGCCGATGGCACGGCTTTTCGTCTGCTCGGCGTCGGCATTTCGCAGTTGCACGACGCCGACTATGCGGACCCGCCTGACATGCTGGACCCCGCAGCCACCCGCCGCGCCGACGCTGAACGCGCGATGGACAAGGTCCGGGCGCGTTTTGGCCGCGATGCGATTATCAAAGGACGCGGCATGAGAACGGCCAAGAAGCCCGACAAAACCGGAAATGATGATTAGCAGCTGCCGGGTTTGAAATACTCAACGTCTTGCAGCGTGCCTTTGATGCTCGCGTCCTGATAAATGAGTTTCAAAGTACCCATGACGCCGTTTGGAAACGCTGTGTAATCCATTTCAAAACTGGGCGAAGTATCCGCCGTATCGGTCGGCTCTTCGGGGTTCATGTCAAAATAACTGACATGAACAGTGCGGACCTTCATCTGCGCAAGAGTGACGCCTTCGCTTGCATTCTTAATCTGGATGTTACCCGCATCGCCCGGCATTTGCTCACCCTTGGCGATAAAGGCAGTGACGTTGGTTGCGTATTTTTGTGCACCGTCAAACAAAAGATTCACATAGGACGGCTGCCCCCGACTAATCGCTTTGCTGAGGCCTGTATTGAAGGCATTAGGAAACTGCAAATCGCCGGGCAGCTCAATGGGGTCGCCATACTCAAGTTCGAGTATGACTTTGCCGTCGGCGCGTTTAGCCTTGCCGAATTCCTGAGCACCCAAAACGCCGTCAGTATATTCCGTGCGATCAAAGCGGAACTCATTGCCATCCACCGACTCCCATGCGCTAAGGCGCACATCACTGACTGAGAGCTGCCCCATATCATCGGTGGTCCTAGTCACCACACGTTGTTCAGACGTATAGCCATCACAAGACGGGCCGCCGCGCCATTCGAGAACCATGCGTCCTTCAAGGCTGGCGACACCGCCCGCCGAAGAGGCCTGATCGAGGCTAAGATCATATACCGCGCGATGCGGTTGTTGCTCCACGATGCGCTGACCTGTGCTGACAAAAACCACGACAAAAACCGAAGCCGCCACAGTCGCCGCTACAGCCACACCTACCGCAGCCATAACTCCTATCGGTCGCATTAAACCTTGCATCATATCTCTCACCTTATCGATCGAAAGGTTGGGGCTTTCCGTCGCGCGCGCCATCCAGTAAACCAGAGCGTCAGTTGAATTACATCAAGCCAATTATATAAAGCATTCGCATGGCGCCGAAACTCCTTATTACCCGCAAACTGCCGCCGGACGTCGAAGCCCGCGCAGCAAAATCGTTCCACATTCAGACAAACCGGAACGATGCCCTGCCCGATCAGGCATCCACTATCACATCTGCGGTGGGTCATGACGCGATACTCGCCACCGTGACCGATCGGCTCGACGCGACGACAATCGCACAACTGCCGGACAGCATCAAAATCATCGCCAGTTTTTCTGTCGGCACCGACCATATCGACCTCGCCGCTGCCAAAGCGCGCGGCATTGTCGTGACCAACACACCCGATGTGTTGACCGATGCAACGGCCGATATCGCCTTATTGCTTTTGCTCGGCGCGGCGCGCGGGGCAGCCTCCGGCATGTCGGCGATACGCGACAACACATGGGCCAACTGGGCACCGACGGGTATGCTTGGCATATCACTCACCGGCAAGCGACTCGGCATTCTCGGCATGGGACGCATCGGGCAGGCGGTCGCCAAACGCGCCCGGGCCTTTGGGATGCATATCCATTATCACAATCATCGCGCTGTGAACGGCATAGATAATGCGACTTTTCATCCGACGCTCGAAAGTCTGCTCGACGTTTCGGATTTCTTCTCGATCAACTGCGCCTCAACATCTGAGACGCGCGGCATCATCAATGCGGCAGCACTCGCACAGTTGCCAAGAGGAGCAATCGTCATCAACACGGCGCGCGGCGACATCATTAATGATGATGCACTCATCGCCGCTTTGCAATCCGGCCATCTCGCCGCTATCGGTCTTGATGTCTTCAATAACGAACCCCGCATTGACCCGCGCTACCGGACCTTACCCAATGCTTTCTTGTTGCCACATCTGGGCAGCGCAACACTCGAAACGCGCAATGCGATGGGCTTTCGCGCGCTCGATAATCTCGACGATTTCTTCGCCGGACGTCCACCGCGTGATCGTGTGGTCTGACACGCCGCCTGCCCGGCAATACTTTCGTATGACGGCATAATTTGCCGACTAATGGACGTTCATTAATTTAGAAAACGGCAGAATCCCGGTAAATTACGACTGGCAAGAGCTTTGCAATTTACCCTGTGACCATTGTCTTTAATGGGCTTAGGGGAACGAAATGAGACGCGAAAAAATTGCCATTACGGCTCCAAAGCCGTCAAAGGCTGGTAGCATGTTTGCGGGCACAGACGACGCGACAAACAGATTTCGTCACTTCATCACCGATGAGGGACTGAAAGCCCGTCCCGATCGCATTCTGGCAAGCGCATTGAGCTATGCCGTCGAAGCGGAAAGCCGCATCGCTGAACTCAATGCCCGCGTCGCCCAGCTTGAAAACATGGCGATGACTGACGAACTGACCGGCCTCCTGAACCGCCGTGGCTTTGACAGCATTCTCCAGCGCAATCTGATGAGCGCCGCACGCTATGATGAAAGCGGCATCCTCGCCTATTTCGATCTCAATGACTTCAAAGGCATCAACGACCGCCACGGCCACTTGATTGGTGACGATGTGCTGCGCGCCGTCGGCCGCCATCTCCAGAAAAGCGTCCGCGCCACTGACTATGCGGCGCGTCTCGGCGGTGATGAATTTGCGATCCTCTTCGTTCGCGCCCAACAGATCCCTGCCCGCGAACGCGCCCGCCAACTCGTGCGCGGCCTCAACAAGCTGGGATTGTCGTCACCAGCGGGCAAGATCTCTGTGCGTGCCAGCCTCGGCATTGCCTCTTACGATGCCAACACAGAAGCACAAGACCTGCTCGAACGCGCCGACCGCGCCATGTATGCCGACAAGAGCAAAGGCAGCCACGCCTCGCGCCTCATCATTAACGGCTGATCCTAAAGCGGCGTGCCGACCGGTTGCTGCTGCGTGATGCAATGGATAACGCCGCCGCCTGCCGCGATGTCGAGTGACGGCACCTGCACCACTTTGCGATCGGGAAATGCGTCCGCAATAATCTTGCGGGCGACTTCGTCATTCGGATCGTCAAATGACGGCATTACAATCCCGCCATTGGCAATATAGAAATTCACATAGGATGTTGAAAGCCTGCGCCCGTCACCGCGCGTGAGGTTCCGCTTGGGCTGCGGCACCTCAATAATTTCGAGCTTGTTGCCATGCGCATCTTTCGCCGCCTCAAGACGCTTGCGATTGTCCTGCATGCGCATCCAGTTGAGATCACTCTTGTCTTCCGGCATATGCAGGATGACGCGACCCGGACCGGCAAAGCAGCAGATCATATCAACATGGCCATCCGTCTCGTCATCTTCGAGGCCGCGATCGAGCCAGATGATCCGGCGTACACCGAGATGCAGCGCCAGACGTTCTTCGATCTGCTGCCGCGTCAGTTCCGGATTACGGTTCTCGTTGAGCAAACATTCCTCGGTCGTCAGCAACGTGCCGTATCCATCCGCACAGATGGAGCCGCCTTCAAGCACCATCGGACCTTCATATTTTTTTGTCCTGGCGTGTTCGAGAATAAGCCCGCCCACTTTAGCGTCATTGTCATGGGGCCAGTAGCTGTTGCCCCAAGCATTGAAACGCCAATGAACGCCGGCCGTGTGACCTTTACCATCAATGAGAAAAATCGGACCGGAATCACGTGCCCAGGAATCGTCAATTTCAAATGGCACAATCTCAACACCGCGCCCGCATGCGAGCTGGGCCTGCGCCGCGTCCGCCGGACGACAGACCATGGACACAGGCTCGAACTGCGAGATGGCACGCGCGACCTGCGCATAGGCCATATAGGCCTGCGGCAATTGCTCGCCCCAGACCTCACCGCGTGACGGCCACTGCATCCAGCAACGCGCATGGGGTTCCCATTCGGCGGGCATGAACAGACCATCATCAGCAGGTGTATGCGCAGAACTTCTCATTTCGATCTCCCGAAGGGCTTTCACACCCATGAGCCATGTATGCTAGGTATACCTACTCGCAATCGCCACGCAACAGTCAGAAACGGGGAGACAAAACATGGCCGGACGCATTGAAGCACGACTGAAAGAGCTGGGCATTACTTTGCCGCAAGCCGCCACACCCGTCGCCAATTACGTGCCTTTTGTCATCACCGGAAACCTCGTTTTCATCTCCGGCCAAGGCCCGATGGGCCCAAAGGGTGTTGAATATGCGGGCAAGCTCGGCCGCGATTTTGACGTCGAGCAAGGCAAGAAAGCGGCGCGTCTCACGGCGCTCAATGTCATCGCTCAACTCAAGAATGCGGTCGGCGGCGACCTCGACCGCGTCACCCGCGTCGTCAAACTTTTGGGTTTCGTCAACTCAACGCCGGAGTTCAACCAACAGCCCTTCGTCATCAACGGCGCATCGGATCTGATGGTCGAAATTTTCGGCGATGCCGGACGCCATGCCCGCTCTGCCGTTTCCGCCCCGAGCCTCCCCGTTGACATTGCGGTTGAGGTCGAAGCCATCTTCGAAATCAAGTAAACTCAATTCATGGGTGACGCGGAACAGGCCATCATCAAAGTAGCGCAAGGGCTGGGTGCCGTGGACCCTGCCCAATGGGATGCCTGCGCGAACCCTGAGGGTGAGCCATACAATCCGTTTCTCTCACATGCTTTTCTGCACGCGCTTGAAGAGAGCGGATCAGCCAACCGGCGCACGGGATGGATGCCCTATCATCTTCTGTTTGAAGACGCGACGGGCGTGCTTGCCGGTTGCGTACCGATGTATCTGAAAGGGCATAGCCGCGGCGAATATGTTTTCGACCAAGGCTGGGCCGACGCATACGAACGCGTGGGCGGCAGCTACTACCCGAAGCTACTGATCGCGGTTCCCTTCACACCGGCAACGGGACCGCGTCTGCTGACCAGACCCGGTGCGGGACGGGCTGCGGCGGAAGATCAACTGCTTGCTGCTGCACTCGAAGTTGCGCGGCGCACGAATGTCTCGTCGTTGCATTTCAATTTTCTGACGGAGCGCCAATGGACGCTGCTCGGTGAGCGCGGGCTGCTTTTGCGCAACGATCAACAATTCCACTGGCACAATCACAACTACAAAAATTTCGATGATTTTCTCGCCGATCTCTCATCGCGCAAACGTAAAATGATCCGCAAGGAACGCGAAAAAGCCTTATGCAACGGCATCGAAGTCGAATGGGTGACAGGCAAAGACCTCACCGAATCCCATTGGGATGCCTTCTATGAATTCTATATGGATACCGGCCAACGTAAATGGGGCAGCCCCTATTTGACGCGCGAATTCTTCAGCCTCATCAATGAGCGTATGCCGGATGACACGCTGCTCATCATGGCCAAACGCAACGGGCGCATGATTGCGGGCGCATTGAACTTTATCGGTTCGGAGGTTTTGTTCGGACGCAACTGGGGCGCGATTGAGCATCATCCGTTCCTGCATTTTGAATGCTGCTACTATCAGGCCATCGACTTTGCGATTGCCAAAGGTCTGAAGCGCGTTGAAGCCGGCGCACAAGGCGAACACAAATTGGCGCGCGGCTATCTGCCATCAAAAACATTCAGTGCGCATTGGATCGAAAACGAAAGCTTCTCAAACGCGGTCGCTGACTATCTCAACCGCGAGCGCCAACATGTCGAGCATGATATTGAAATGCTCAGCACCTACTCACCCTTCCGCCACACTGAAAATGCGGACACGCAAGAGGATGATTTCTGACACATGGCATATGATCCGAATAACATTTTCGCCAAGATTCTGCGCGGCGAAGCACCGTCTTTCAAAGTCTATGAAGACGATAAAACACTGGCTTTCATGGATGTGATGCCGCAAGCAGATGGCCACATACTCGTCATTCCGAAGTTTCCGGCAGAGAGCCTATTTGATCTTGACCCGGACTATATGGCCGCTGTCGCGCTCACCACGCAGAAGCTAGCGCCTGCTGTGAAACGCGCTTTCAAAGCGCCCGGCATCATGGTCGCGCAGCTCAACGGCGCGGAAGCGGGACAGACTGTTTTCCATTTACACATGCACATCATCCCGCGTTTCAACGGCGTTGACATGAAGCTTCATGCACGCCAACTGGCCGACTTTGAACTACTGAAACAGCACGCAGAACGAATCAAAGCCGAGATAAAATAGGATCGCAAAAAGCGGGGATAAGGGTGATTTGAGGCTCGACGAAAGCTCGAAATTTCGAGCATTTCTTGCAAGAGATCGAGTGTTTCCATGTAGAGATCGTAAGTCAGTTCGTTGAGTACCTGAAAGTCGATAAAAAAATTTAATCCTCAGGCGGGGATAGAGGCCTAGGGTGGGACGAAATAAAGTTATGCCCACCTCCCCCTTGTGGGGAGGTCAAAAAATCTTCTGTAGATTTTTCGGGTGGGGGTAAGTAGCGGACAATAATCTTCGAGTAACCCCCACCCAAAATATTCGAAGGCGAATATTCTGACCTCCCCACAAGGGGGAGGTGAGGAAAATCGGGCGAAATCGGTTTTTATATTTTAGTAAAACAAAAAAGGCGCAACCCGCAGGTCGCGCCTTTTTCATTCGTACAAAGAGCTTACGCGCCCATGTGGAACGCGACGAGCTTGTTGCCGTCGAGGTCGCGGAAATAGCCACCGTAGAAATTGCCACCACGGTCGCCCGGTGCGCCTTCATCCTTGCCGCCAAGCGCGATGGCTTTGGCGTAAACTTTGTCAACATTGGCACGCGAACCAACGGCGAGCGCCACCATGTTGCCGTTGCCGACTGTCGCCTTGTTGCCGTCATGAGGTTTAATGACGCCGAGCATCGGGCCCTGACCGTTGGACCAGAGGATCAAACGGTCGCCGTCAACCATGGCGCGCTTTGCGCCGAGCAGACCGAGCACCTCGTCATAAAAAGCGCCACCCTTCACGCGGTCATTGCAACCAAGCGTTACATATCCAATCATTTCGTTCTCCCTTATCGTTTTTTGATCTTAAGTTTCGCCTTAACACATTGAAAACGGCCATGAATTTCCAGATCATTCATGGCCGTTACAATTTTTATTCCGTCAGCTTCACTCGACGAGAAGCGGCACTTTCGGGGTTGTGCTGCCACCATTGCCATCAACACCACCACCTTTTTTCTTCGGCGGCGGCGCGGCACGGGGCGGCGCTTCCTGAATATCGAAGACAAGTTCGTCCTTGTCACCGACTTTAACTTTGACGTGACCGCCTTTGACCAACCGGCCAAACAACACTTCGTCCGCGAGCGGCTTCTTGATCGATTCCTGAATGACACGTGCCAGAGGCCGCGCACCCATCTGCTCGTCATAGCCGCGTGTGGCAAGCCAGTGATTGGCCTCCGGTGTCAGTTCAATCGTCACATTGCGGTCGGCAAGCTGCGCGTCAAGCTGCATGACGAACTTCTGCACCACATTGGCGATGACGTCGGCCGGCAGAGACGCGAAGGGAATGATCGCATCAAGACGGTTGCGGAATTCCGGCGTGAAGAGTTTTTTGATCGCATCTTCATCTTCGCCTTCGCGCTTGGCACGGCCAAACCCGATGGCGTTCTTTTGCGATTCCGACGCGCCCGCATTGGTCGTCATGATGAGGACGACATTGCGGAAGTCGATCTTCTTGCCGTTATGGTCGGTGAGCTTACCGTGATCCATGACCTGCAACAGAATGTTGAAGAGATCGGGATGCGCCTTTTCGATTTCGTCGAGCAGAAGCACGCAATGCGGATGCTGATCGACGCCATCGGTGAGCAAGCCACCCTGATCGAAACCGACATAGCCCGGCGGCGCGCCGATGAGGCGCGAGACGGTATGGCGTTCCATATATTCCGACATATCGAAACGCAGCATCTCGACGCCAAGGATCGACGCCAACTGACGCGCCACTTCGGTTTTGCCGACGCCTGTGGGGCCGGAGAAGAGATAAGAGCCAATCGGCTTTTCCGGTTCGCGCAGGCCCGCACGCGCAAGCTTGATCGACGCGGCCAAAGCGGCAATCGCCTGATCCTGCCCAAAGACAACGCGCTTCAATTCGACATCGAGATCCTTGAGCTTCTCGGTGTCTGTCTTGGAAACGGACTTCGGGGGTATGCGCGCCATGGTTGAGATGATGTTTTCAATCTCGGTAACGCCGATGGTCTTCTTGCGACGCGATTCCGGCAGAAGCATCTGCGAGGCACCCGCTTCGTCGATCACGTCAATGGCTTTGTCCGGCAGTTTGCGGTCATGCATATATTTTGCAGACAGCTCAACCGCCGACTTGATCGCGTCATTGGTGTAACGGACCTTGTGGAACTCTTCATAGTAAGGCTTGAGACCTTTGAGGATTTTGATCGAGTCCGGTATGGACGGCTCGGCCACGTCGATCTTCTGGAAGCGACGGACAAGCGCCCGGTCCTTTTCGAAGTGCTGACGATATTCTTTGTAGGTGGTCGAGCCGATGCAACGCAGCGTACCGCTGGCAAGCGCGGGCTTCAGCAGATTGGACGCATCCATCGCGCCGCCTGACGTGGCGCCCGCACCAATGACGGTGTGGATTTCGTCGATGAACATGACGGCGCCAGGATAGGCTTCAAGTTCTTTGATGACCGCTTTGATGCGTTCTTCAAAGTCACCGCGATAACGTGTACCCGCAAGCAACGTGCCCATGTCGAGCGAGAAGATCGTGGCGTTGAGCAGAACTTCCGGCACTTCACCATTGACGATGCGCAGCGCGAGACCTTCGGCGATGGCGGTTTTGCCGACGCCGGGATCGCCCACAAACAAAGGATTGTTCTTGGAACGACGGCACAAAATCTGGATCGTGCGCTCAACTTCTTTTTCGCGCCCGATCAGCGGATCGATTTTGCCCGACTTCGCTTTGTCATTGAGGTTGACGCAATAGGCATCAAGCGCCTCGGTTGTGCGCTCTTTACTGCGCGGCTTTTCGGTGCCGCGCGGTGCAGGCTCATCCTCGGTGCCGCGCACAGGGCGTGTCTCGTTCATTTCGCCACGCTTGGCGATGCCATGGCTGATGTAGTTCACAGCGTCATAGCGCGTCATGTCCTGCTCTTGCAGGAAATAAGCAGCATGGCTCTCGCGTTCAGCGAACATGGCGACGAGCACATTGGCTCCCGTCACTTCTTCGCGACCCGACGACTGCACATGAATGACGGCGCGCTGGATGACGCGCTGGAAACCGGCGGTGGGTTTTGAATCCTCACCATCGTCAACCACAAGGCTCGACAGCTCATTGTCGATATAATTGGTCAGTTGGTTTTTCAGGACATTCGTATCGACGTTGCAGGCTTTCATCACCGCTGCCGCATCCTGATCGTCCAGCAGCGCGAGCAGGAGATGCTCCAACGTTGCATATTCATGGTTCCGGTCATTGGCCAAAGCCAAAGCCCGGTGCAGGCCTTCCTCCAGACTTCGTGAAAATGTCGGCACTTAAGACCTTTCCTTCCGCTGCGAGCTTGCGACTCGACCCTGCGCTACTAGCTTACTCTCTCTCCATCGTGCATTGCAGCGGATGTTGGTGCTGCCTTGCAAAATCCATCACCTGCGTGACCTTGGTCTCTGCCACTTCATAAGTGTAGAGACCGCATAGCCCGACGCCATGCTGGTGGACGTGAAGCATGATGCGCGTCGCGTCCTCCCTGCCCTTGTTGAAAATCTCTTCCAGCACGAGCACAACAAACTCCATCGGCGTGTAGTCGTCGTTGAGCAGTAAAACCTTATAAAGCGAAGGTTTTTTTGTTTTCGGCTTGGTTTTTGTAACAACGCCGATGTTCACACCGTCGTCGTCGCCCCGCCGTCTGTCATCATCAGACATGCATCAATCCCGCAATTCCGCTCAACACCCGGCCAATACTCCCATCCCGGCAAGCCGGCACCTCAAGAGCTGGCCGCAAATCACCGCGACCATTGCCCCTATCATGTAGGTTAATTCTTTGAAATTCAAAGCCCCGCAATAATCTATCCGCAATGACGCGATGCCTGACCACAGACGGCCAAAAAGGGCGGCAGACCGGCACATTGCCCCTCATTAACAATCTCAGGCGCTCCTGAGCGAACAACCATTGGTGAATTAAGGGATTAGCAATCGCCGGGGGTTAATCTCGCCTCAACCGCTAATTTCGCCGCAAGCCTCGGATATTTCAAAGTTTTTTGGATTTTATCGGTCTGAGGGATTCACATTTGCAAATGATCGGACTAGTGTTTGCACAGGGGATTTGAAGAGTGGGACACATCCGGGCGGCAAGCCCGGTTCGTTAAAGCGTACTCAGTGTGTGTTTGCGTCTGAGTTCAGAGCATTGGTGGGCAGTTTGATGACAAGTCGTTCGTCAAAAAAGGGCAGCACAGGTCTGCACAAAGTTTTCGTTGCCTGCCTGCTGACGCTGGCTCTGTGCCTGAGTGCGACCGACGCCGATGCCGCCCGCAAGAAGAAAAAAGCCACCCCTTACAATCCCAAAGCCGCATCGCTGGTGATGGACGCCTATTCGGGTCGCATCCTCTATTCGAGCAATGCCGATCTTCAATGCTATCCGGCTTCACTCACCAAGGTGATGACGCTCTATCTGCTGTTTGAAAAACTCCAGCAGGGCAAAGTGACGCTGAACACGCGCATGAAGGTATCGAGCCGCGCTGCCGCGCAGGCTCCCTCGCGCCTCGGCCTCAATCCCGGCGCGACGATCCGTGTTGAAGACGCGATCCTCGCCCTCGTCACCAAATCCGCCAATGATATTGCCGTCGTCGTCGCCGAACATCTCGGCGGCACGGAACAACAGTTCGCGACCCTCATGACGGCCAAGGCCAAATCTCTGGGCATGAGCCGCACGCGCTATATGAATGCGTCGGGTCTGCCCAATAAACAACAGCTCACGACGGCGCGCGATCAGGCAAGACTCGCCCATCGCATGCAAACCGATTTCCCGCGCTACTACGCCTATTTCGGCACCAAAACGTTTGCCTGGGACGGCAAGGTCTTCAAGAACCACAACCATCTACTCGGTAAATATGAAGGCACCAACGGTCTCAAAACCGGCTATACCGCTGCCTCCGGCTTCAACCTCACAACGACTGTGAAGCGCGACGGCAAATCCGTCATCGGCGTTGTGCTGGGCGGCAAGACAGCGCGCGCCCGTGATCTGCAAATGATCTCCATTCTCGACCGCACCATGCCCACGGCCATTGCCATGCGCGACGGCAACACAAAGCTCGCCTCACTGGACACAACAACACGGTTCAGCACCGGCCCGGCACCCAAACCCGTCAGCCGGCCTGACACAGCAGCCCTCGACGCGCTTGTCGCCTCTGTCGAGGATGAGCCCGATCCCGATGAAGCCTCTTACACAGGCACTGAACAGGTCGCGAGCCTGCGCGCCCATACGCCGCTGCGCCCGGTCCCCACAGTCTTACCGCCTGTGAAGAAAATCGCCGTTGCCGAGATCCCCAAATCAGCGCCCGCACCGGCCCCGATTGCCATAGCCGCAGCGCCTGTCGCCAAGCCGGTTGTTCTGGCGGCCGTGACGGCACCGGTCATCGCTGCGCCGAAACCGGCATCATCGAAAGTGGCCACCGCGCCGCTTGATCAGGCCACCGCCTATGCGCTTGCCGCACTGGGCAAAGCCGAAGGTCCGGTACGCTCCGCCAGCCGTGAGCTTGGTAACATGATCATCACGCCCGCCAATGCGAGCGAAGGCCCGCAACCTGCTGCTCCGGTCCTCGGACTGCGCATGGCTGTCAATGAATCCACGTTACGCACGCCCCAACGCGGCTGGACCGAAAAGGACCCTCTGATCCCCAGCGGCACATGGATCATCCAGATCGGCGCCTATAGCGATCAGGGCGATGCCGTCTCGCGCATCCGCGACGCCATCAAAGCCGCACCGACTGAACTGGCGACCGCCGTGCCCGTCACTATTCCGGTTCTCTCGGCGGATAACCGCACGCTCTACCGCTCGCGCTTTGGTGGTTTTGAGGGTGAGAAGCAGGCGCGCAATGCCTGTGGCCGTCTGGCGCGCCAGAAGATTTCCTGCATCGCCATTCCGCCCGCCAACTGGATCATGCCGACGGATAACGGCTAAAGTTCAGGCCGCGCCTGCGATCTGTCGCTCCGCACGCTCTTCAAAAAACGGCAGCTTAAGTGCATCGAGCAACCCGCGCACTTCGGCGCGCGCCGCCACATGCGACATCGACAATTGTGCGTCCACACCCTCTGAGCGCAAATCGAGCAATGTCAGGCCGGAGGGAAACATCTCACGGAAAATCACGCGTTCACCGAAACCCGGCGCAGTGCGGAAACCGATACGCGCGGCCAGATCATCCAGCACGCCTTCAATGCGGCGCTTATTCTTGGCCGCCAGCGTGGACAGACGATTGCGCATGACGATCCAGTCGATCTCGCCACCATCGGCCATCAGGCGACGTTTGCGGCTTTCCCACACCATCTCGGCATAAACACTCGGCCCTTTGATCTTCCAGTTTTGCGGATCAACGCGACCCAGCAAATCGAAATCCACAAAGCTGTCATTCATCGGCGTGATGAGTGTGTCAGCGACCGCATGACCAAGCCGCGACAAGAAGCTGTCCGTGCCGGGACAGTCGATCACGACAAAATCATTCCCGACCGCAAGCCGCGTGAAAGCCTCTTCAAACGCGGCGCGCTCAGCAGCCTGCGCTTCAGCCACGGAACCGAGTTCGGATTTGGGAAGTACGACATGATCCGGCATCACCAGATTGACCTTCGCGCCCTCGGCCCATGCCTTGCGGTTCTCAACATAGCGCGTCAGCGACCGCTGGCGTCCGTCGAGGTCCATGGACCCGACTTTGGCCCCTTCATGCAGCAGCAGGGCAATGACATGCATCGCGGTTGTGGTCTTGCCTGAACCGCCCTTTTCATTGCCAAGAACAATGGCATGCGCAACGCCGCGCCTGCGAGCTGCCGCCCCATGAGCCGAATTGGTCATCTGGCCCCCAAAGCCTGTTTTACTGGAATCACTTGTGCGAGTCTCAGGGGGCGGCGCGCCGACGTCAACACGGCGATTGGTAACGGGCTGCAACCATCAGAAACTACGCACAGAATTCGACATCAAAGCATAATTCACCAGATGACAAACCAATTTGAAACTGTGCAGACTTTATTTCCGGGACAATTTCACTGACGATTTGTTCGCGCCGCAACGCCGCTTTCGACCTTCTGCCCGCGTTGCCGCACCTGCAAATCCGATCCGGCGGCATCGACGTCATCGTCGCCTGATATGGCTATATGTCACTCTCTGTGTTTGTCCCATGCGTGCGTGAGACTTCGAAGTTCAACTTCTAAAGGGGCACAACACATGTCAGACAATTCTAAACAGGTCGGCTCGGTCGCCTATCAGAATCCGGGTGCCGACTATTTTGATAAACGTGGCCTCAAACGCTATGCAGGCGTTTGGTCGCTTTGGGCGCTGGGGGTCGGCGCCGTTATTTCCGGACATTTCTCGGGCTGGAACTTCGGACTCGCGCATGGCTTCGGGCCGATGCTCGTGGCCGCCGTCATCATCATGGTGATGTATCTCGGCCTCACCTTCTCCATCGCCGAAATGTCGCCCGCACTACCACATACCGGCGGCGCCTACTCATTTGCCCGCGCAACACTCGGACCCTGGGGCGGCTTCGTCACGGGTCTTGCCGAGAATATCGAATATGTACTGACACCGGCCGTCATCAATTTTTTCATCGGCTCGTACCTAACCGCGGTCTTCGGCACGCCACCTGAATACCAACCACTCTGGTGGCTCGGCTCCTATATTATCTTCGTGTCGCTGAACATTGCAGGCGTCGAACTCTCCTTTAAATCAACGCTCGTCGTCACGATCGCGGCGCTCTCTGTCCTCGTCATTTTCTGGCTCAGCGCCTTTCCCGTCATGGACTTCTCGCGCTGGGCCCTCAACATCGCAGCCGACGGCACCGAACTGGTGGATGGCGGCGGCTCATGGTTCCCGATGGGCTATTACGGCATCCTCGCCGCTCTGCCTTTTGCGGTCTGGCTCTTCCTTGCCATTGAGCAATTACCGCTTGCGGCCGAAGAAACCCATAATCCCAAACGCGATATGCCGCGCGGCATTATCGCGGGCATCTTCACGCTGATGCTCTCGGCTTTCATGATCCTCTTCCTCAACACCTCCGTCTCGCCGGGTGCTTTTGGTATTGCCACGTCAGGCGAACCTCTGCTCGACGGCTTCCGCTCAACCATCGGCGGCAATATCGCCGCCGCTCTTTCTCTCGCGGCCGTGATCGGCCTGATCGCCAGCTTCCACACGATCATCTTCGCCTTCGGTCGTCAGATCTACTCGCTCTCCCGCGCAGGCTATTTCCCGCGCGGTCTCTCCGTCACCCATGGCACACGCAAGACACCACACATCGCGCTCATCGCCGGTGCCGTGCTCGGCTATGGCGTCATGCTCATCATGTGGTTCGGGCTTGGCGCAGAAGCCGGTGGTGCCGTTATCGGCGGCACGCTGCTCAACATGGCGGTCTTCGGGGCCATGATCTCCTACTTCTTCCAGGCGGTGAGCTTCATCCGCCTGCGCATGGTGATGCCGGATATTGAGCGGCCCTATCGCAGCCCGCTCGGCATCGGCGGCGCTGTGCTGACGCTGATCATTGCCGCTGTGACGCTCTTTTATCAGTTGCAGGATCCCGTCTATCAGGTCGGCGTCTATGGTGCCGCCGCCTGGTACATTCTCGGCATCATCTATTTCGGTCTGATCGGACGACACAAACTCGTCCTCTCACCGGAAGAAGAATTTGCCCTCACCAAAGGCAAAAAGGGCCATCCGGAAACCGAAGGCTACGGCTCAACCAAAGTCTGAGCCATTCATCAGATAAGCAGCGGCGCTGATATTGCGGTCAAGCATATCAGCGCCGCCGTTCTTCAAATCCCGGTCTTTCAAAGCGCATCTGCGCGCAGCGAATGCCCGAAACGTATCTCAGGAGTGTTTTCTATGCCCGGCCTGCTCACCCTCGATCAGCTTTCCGCCCTCGTCCGCAAAGGCGACATTGATACGGTCATCATGGCCATGCCAGACATGCAGGGACGCCTCGTCGGCAAGCGGATGCAGGCGAGTTACTTCCTCGACACAGCCGTCAATGACGCCCATGCCTGTAACTATCTGCTGACTGTGGACACTGACATGGAACCCGTGCCCGGCTACAAAGCCGCAAGCTGGTCGGACGGCTATGGCGATTTCGTTCTGAGACCCGACATGGCAACGCTGCGCCGCATTCCGTGGCTGCCCGGTACCGCGCTTGTCATTTGCGACACACTCAACCATCACGGCGAAGACGTGCCGCATGCGCCGCGCTCGATCCTGAAGAAGCAGCTAAAGCGCCTCGCCGCCAAAAAGATGATGGCCTATACCGCCTCCGAACTTGAATTTTATCTCTTCAACGAGACCTATGAGAGCGCGTATGAAAAGCGTTTTCACGGTCTCAAAACCGAGAGCAGTTACATTCAGGATTATCACATCCTCGCGACGACCAAAGAAGAAGCGATCATGCGCGCCATCCGCAACGGATTGGAAGGCGCGGCGATCCCTGTCGAAAACTCCAAAGGCGAATGGGGCGCGGGTCAGGAAGAAATCAACATCCGCTACGCCGAAGCGCTGGAAATGGCCGACCGCCACACCATCCTCAAAAACGGCATCAAGGAAATCGCGCATCTGCACGGCAAAGCCGTCACCTTCATGGCCAAATGGGATTATGAAAAGGCGGGCTCAAGCTGCCACATCCATATGTCCTTCTGGGATCAGGCAGGAAAGAAGGCGCTGTTTCATGATCCCAAGAGCAAACTCCACGGATTGTCAGAACTCGCCCAGCACTTCCTCGCCGGGCAAATCAAACATGCCCGCGAAATGACTTACTTTCTCGCGCCGAACATCAATTCCTATAAGCGTTTTGTAAACGGCACCTTCGCGCCCACCAATATCGTCTGGTCCAACGATAACCGCACAGCGGGCTACCGCATCTGCGGTGAGGGCAAAAGCCTGCGCGTTGAATGCCGCATCGGCGGCGCGGACCTCAACCCCTATCTCGCCTTTGCCGCCATGATCGCAGCAGGGCTTGAAGGCATCGACAACAAGCTCAAACTGGAGCCCGAATTCAGGGGCGACGCCTATCTCGGCGATGTGCCTTTGCTCTCCAAAACCTTGCGCGGGGCGCTCGACGACCTTGATAAGTCGAAAATGTACAAGAGCACGTTCGGCAAAGATGTTATAGAGCACTATCTCCATACAGGCCGCTGGGAACAGCTCGAATATGACCGGCGTGTGACCGACTGGGAAGTTGCAAGAGGATTTGAACGTTCATGAGTACCCTGCTCAAAGTCGTCTCCCCCGTGGACGGCAGCATCTATGCCGAACTGCCTTTGGCCGATGCCAAAGTGATCGACGAAACCCTGGCCAAAGCCAAACGCGCCGCCGCTGAATGGCGCCACACCTCCATCGCCGAACGCGCTGAGCTCGTCTTGCGTTTCGTCGAAGCTTTCACGGCGATGAAGGACGAAATCGTGCCCGAACTCGCCTGGCAGATGGGTCGCCCCATTGCTTACGGCGCAGGTGAAGTGCGCGGCTTTGAAGAACGCGCGCGCTACATGGTCGACATTGCCGAAAGCACACTCGCCGACATTGATGTTGGTCAGAAGGAAGGCTTCAACCGCTGGATCAGCCGCGAGCCTCTCGGCGTCGTCCTCGCCATTGCGGCGTGGAACTACCCTTACCTCATCGCTGTCAATGTCGTCTTGCCCGCGATCATGGCGGGCAATGCCGTGATCCTCAAACATTCCGGCCAGACACCGCTTTGCGCTGAACGCTTTGCCGCCGCCTTCAAACTCGCCGGTGCGCCTGAAGGATTGTTTGCCGCCATTCATATGAGCCATGACCTCACCGAAAAAATGATCGGTGACAATCGCGTTGACTATGTGGCCTTCACAGGGTCCGTCGCCGGTGGTCACGCCATTGTCAAAGCCGCCGCCGGTCGCTTCATCAATGTCGGCCTCGAACTCGGCGGCAAAGACCCCGCCTATGTGCGCCATGACGCGAACCTTGCCCATGCAGTTGAAAATCTCGTTGATGGTGCCTTCTTCAATTCCGGTCAGTCGTGCTGCGGCATGGAACGTCTCTACGTTCACGCCGACGTTTACGACAAATTCGTTGAAGGTTTTGTTGATCTCACTAAGGGCTACAAGCTCGGCTCGCCGCTTGATGCCGCCACGACACTCGGACCGATGGTGCGTTCATCTGCCGCCGCCTTTGTGCGCGGCCAGACCGAAAGCGCCATACGCGGCGGCGCGAAAGCACTGATCGACGAAAAACTTTTCCCCGCGTCGAAAGCCGGCACGCCCTATCTGGCACCGCAGGTTCTCGTGAACGTCAATCACCAGATGGATGTGATGCGCGAAGAAACATTCGGTCCCGTCATCGGCATTATGAAAGTCAGCTCCGACGACGAAGCGATCCAACTGATGAATGACAGTCCCTATGGTCTCACCGCCGCCGTCTGGACCGAGGACGAAGCGGCCGCTATTTCCATCGGTGACCGCGTGGAGACCGGCACGTTCTTTATGAACCGCTGCGACTATCTCGATCCCGCGCTGCCCTGGACCGGCATCAAAGATACAGGACGCGGTGCAACACTCTCGCGCGTCGGTTACGAATATCTGACAAGACCCAAAAGCCATCACCTGCGGACCAAAACATCATGATCGACCAATATGCCTCGCTCGTCGGCAACTGGAACTACCCGACGAAAATCCGTTTCGGTGCGGGTCGCATCAAAGAACTGGGCGATGCCTGCCGCGCGGCGGGCATTCGCCGTCCGCTGCTCGTCACTGATCCCGGCCTGAAACCCATGCCGATGATCATGGACGCTATCGGCACGCTCGAACATGCGGGTCTCGCCTGCGCGCTCTTTGCTGACGTGCATCCCAATCCTGTCGGCGCCAACGTTGAAGCCGGTCTTAAAATTTATCGCGGCGGCAAGCATGACGGCATCATCGTCTTTGGCGGCGGCAGCGCCATGGACGCGGGCAAGGCCATCGCCTTCATGTCCGGCCAGACGCGGCCCATGTGGGATTATGAAGACCGCGAAGACTGGTGGAGCCGCGCGGACCCTGCCGGCATCGCACCTGTCATCGCTGTGCCGACAACGGCGGGCACCGGCTCCGAAGTCGGCCGCGCCGCTGTCATCGTGGATGAGCGCGACCACACGAAAAAAATCATCTTCCATCCCAAGATGCTGCCCGTCGAAGTGATCGCCGACCCCGAACTCACGCTCGGCCTGCCCGCCCATATCACGGCAGCGACCGGCATGGACGCGCTGTCGCATAGTCTGGAAGCCTATTGCAGCCCCTTCTTCCATCCGCTTGCACAGGGCATCGCGCTTGAAGGCATGCGCCTTTGCAAAGAGTGGCTACCCGCCGCCGTCAAAACGGGAAGCAATATCGAAGCGCGCTCTTTCATGATGGTCGCATCATCCATGGGCGCGACAGCTTTTCAAAAAGGCTTGGGCGCGATGCATGCGATGAGCCATCCCTGCTCATCGCTGCGCGGCACACATCACGGTCTCACCAATGCCGTCGTCATGCCCTATGTGCTTCTCCACAATAAATCGATGATCGAAGAGCGCCTCGCCGCATCCGCGCGCTATATGGGCCTCAAAAACCAGACCTATAGCGGCTTTGTTGATTGGGTTCTGGCACTGCGCGAAGACGTGGGCATTCCCAATACACTGAAAGACATCGGCGTCGATCTCGACATGATCCCCGAAGGCGCGCCGATGGCGCTCGAAGATCCGTCAACCGGCGGCAATCCGCTGCCCATGACACGCGGCGACTATGAAACCCTCTATCGCAATGCGATTGAAGGTCGTCTCGTCTGATTATTTTATTCTGATTATTGAGGATGCCCCGGCACCCAGGCGCCCTTGGCGTCATGGTGGCCGGGCACCCAGCCGCGCGTTTCACCGCCCGGTGCAGGCGGTGGCACAACAGGACCATCGCTCTCGTAAGGGGCGACATAGCCATAGCTGCTTTTGTGACCGGGCACGATATGGGTGGGTTGCTTCGGCGTCGGCACGCTCGCGGGCGGCGTGGGAGCAGGTGGTGAATAAACAGGCGGTGACGCCGGTTCCCAAGGGAACTCCTGCGCAACAGCGGGTCCCGTTGCCGCAAACGCAAAGGCTGCAACGAGAACGAGACGCCTGATGGTCTTACTGTTCATCCATCTCATATGGGACGCGTTGATCCCAATTCCAACCCGTTGAGCCTCCGACTTTGATCGTCTAAGGTCGCGCCGAAATATGTTCCAGTTCAACGAGTGCCGCCGATGACGATCGACACAACAAGCTACAAAATTCCCGTTGCCCGCAGTGTTGCCGACTTACGCGCGACCGTGGCCGAATGGCGCAAGGCGGGGCTCACCATCGGCCTTGTCCCCACAATGGGCGCATTGCACGAGGGGCATCTGTCGCTTGTCGATCTCGTGAAATGCAAATGCGACCGCGCCGTGGTGTCCATCTTTGTGAACCCGACACAATTTGCACCACATGAAGACCTCGACGCTTATCCGCGCACGGAAGCCGCCGATGCTGCGAAACTCATCGGGCGCGGCGATCTCATCTTCGCGCCGACACCCGATGAGATGTATCCACAGGGCTTCTCCACGACCGTCAGTGTCGCGGGTGTCTCCGGCCCCCTCGAAGGCGAAATGCGCCCGACCCATTTTGCAGGCGTTGCCACCATCGTCTCCAAGCTGATCCTGCAAACATTGCCTGATATCGCTGTCTTCGGCGAAAAGGACTGGCAACAATTGCAGGTCATCAAGCGCATAGTTGCCGATCTCAATATCCCCGTTGAGATTCTCGGTGGTCCGATCCTGCGCGAAAGCGACGGCCTCGCCATGTCGTCGCGCAATGTCTATCTCTCGGAGAGTGAGCGCAAGGCCGCGGGCAGTCTCAACATTATCGTCCGCGAAACAGCGGCAAAGGTTGCAGCGGGCGCGATCATCCCCGAGGCCACACGCGAAGGCATCGACCGCATCCGCGCGCTCGGTTTTGATCATGTGGATTATCTCGAAGTGCGCGACGCAGGCTCACTCGCATTTTTCCCGACCGGCCACGCAACAGCACCGGCGCGGATTCTTGTCGCCGCAAAAATAGGACGCACACGTCTTATTGACAATATGCCCGTCTGAACCACACCTCAGAGATGCGCCTTGAACCAGTCGCGCTGCACCGGGGCGGACATTTTGAACATGTCGCCCGTGTAAGCCTGAAAATGCATACAGGGTAAAGCCAGAAATTTTTTCGGCTCCAGCGCGGTTTCGAAGGCTGCTGCCGTCATGTCAAACGGCGTCAGATGATCGCCCAGCGCCGCCACCATCATCAATGGCGTCGGTGAAATCCGCGGGATATAGAATCCCGGCTCATATTCCGTGAAGAGTTCGACCGAATGCAGGGTGATGTCATTCTGCCATGCCGTATCATTGTGGTCCTTCATGTAGTCGATGAAGAACTCGTAAGTATCGGCCGTCGGCAACGCGCTTGGTTCGCCCTCCGATGCCGTCACCGCGATCCGGGCAGGTGCCTCGCCGCGCAAGCGGGCCATGCGGTCAGCATCAAAACCGGCACGCAGGCCTTTCCAGTGATCGCCGCGA
Source organism: Parvibaculum sp. (assembly GCA_030645235.1). Classification (GTDB taxonomy): domain Bacteria; phylum Pseudomonadota; class Alphaproteobacteria; order Parvibaculales; family Parvibaculaceae; genus Parvibaculum. Next base: position 360,260 of record JAUSMV010000005.1, read on the forward strand.
ATGAGCCGGCGGGCAGACTCCAGACCACCGACCAGAGGCACCTGAGACACCACGCATTTGACGCGCCGGTCAATCGCCGCCACGACCAGCACATGGCCGCCGCTATAGCTTGACCCCCAAATGCCTATGCGTTCCGGATCAACTTCAGGAAGGGTCTGCGCGAATGAAATGGCGTCGCGATAGCCGCGGATCTGTTCCGTCGGATCAATATGGCCGCGCGGCGTGCCATCGCTCGCCCCCAGATTGCGATGGTCATACACAAGCGAGGCAATGCCCGCCTCGGCAAAAAAAGCCGCAAAATCGTCGAGAAACATTTCCTTCACGGCGGAAAAACCATGCGCCATGACAACAAGCGGCGCAGGTCCCTTCGCCCCCTTGGCCGCATAGAGCCAGCCCCTCAGCGTCACGCCGTCCTCGGTTTGAAATTCAATATCCCGACGCATGCAGTTCTCCCCGTACAGGCCACGTCTGTTCAATCAGACACGTTTTGACAAAGCGAAACATATGCACACCGGCCTGTCACCCCTCATTTAGAAGGGGGACTTTCCGGGCACTTCGCGCGTCACACCCGCCCCCTATCGCTTAAAGAAGCCCCAGCGCTTCAAGCTCCGCCCGCATAGTGTCAGGCATATCCTCGTCCGCCTCAGCGGCGTTTTTCACATCGGCAGGCGCGTCCTTGCCGTCAAAATAACGCCAGCCCTGAAAGGGCCGCCGCTCGCGTCGCCGCGTCAGCACGATCTCAGGATCGAGCACAAATTTACACCGCTTGATCCCTTCGCCATCGACGAAAGGTTCAATGTCGATCAGGCGCTGGCGGCAACGGATAAAACCCTTCATCACCCAATAGAGCGAGCCGCCGTCGAGGATTTCGGCCGCGCGCGTCGGCGTCATGCGGGTGACATGCACCAGCACGGGCTTTTCTTTGTTTTTCTTCTTCTCTTTCAGCCGCGCCGTCTGCCAGGTGCGAAGATCGTCCACATCGTCGGCACCGACACACAGTTTGATAATATGAAGGCTCACTGATCCGCCTTTTGCTCAAACACAACCAATGCGGCACCGGCCTCAACCTGATCACCCGCCGCAACATTGACTGAAGCTATGACGAGATCAGCCGGGGCTGCAAGCGTCTGTTCCATTTTCATGGCCTCCATGACAACAAGCGGCGTGCCGCGCTTCACGGCGGCCCCTGCTTCCGCCAGAACCTGCACAACCTTTCCCGGCATCGGCGCTTTCAGCGCGCCCGTATCACCATCCGAGACAACATCAACGTCCAGCGGATCGGGGACTGTGAATGTATAATTCGCGCCACGATGCACAATCGTGAAACCGTGAGCCTCGCTCACCATCGCCGCCGTCACGCGCTTGCCGTCAACAAGGACCGCAATATCCCCGTCATCACTGAGAGAGCCGGACGCGCTATGCGTCACGCCGTTGAACACAAATTCGGCGTCCTTGCCCTTCGGCGTCACCGGCAGAGAGAGCGCCTCGCCATTGACGATAAATTTGAGCACCTCGGTCCGGTGGCCGCCGAGCACCCATTCATCCGTTGCGGCCCATGGCGACCACGGATCGCTCGTCTGCGCCTGCGCGGCACGCGAGCGTTTGGCACGCAAGAGGACGTGACCGATAAAAGCCGCACCCACAACCTCCGGCGATAAATAGAAGGCTGGCACCAGTTCCGCCAGATGCTTGTCAATAAAGCCCGTATCAATATCGGCCTTCTCGAATGAGGGATGACCGAGAACTGCCGCCAGAAACGAAAGATTGGTCTTCGGACCGACCACTTCCATATCGAGCACGAAACTCCGCAACTGCGCGAGAGCAAGCGACCGCGTCGGTGCATGAGCAATGATCTTGCCGATCATCGGATCATAATGCATCGAGACTTCGTCGCCCTCTTCAACGCCCATATCCGTGCGGATATGGTCAGACGATGCCGCACGCAGACGCGTGAGCCTGCCCGTCGAGGGAAAGAAGTTATTCGCAGGGTCTTCCGCATAGAGCCGCACTTCGACCGCATGGCCTTCCAGCGGGATTTCTTTTTGCGTCAAAGGCAAAGGCTCACCTGCGGCAACAAGCAATTGCCATTCGACAAGGTCCGTGCCCGTGATCGCTTCCGTCACCGGATGCTCGACCTGAAGCCGCGTGTTCATTTCCATGAACCAGAAGGCATCCGCCCTCAAACCCCGCGAGGCATCAGCGATAAACTCAATTGTCCCTGCCCCGCGATAGCCGATGGCTTTTGCCGCCGCCACCGCCGCTTCTCCCATCGCACGGCGCATATCCTCCGGCATATCGGGGGCTGGCGCTTCCTCGATCACTTTCTGATGGCGACGCTGCAAGGAGCAATCGCGCTCGTGCAAATAAACCGCATTTCCATGCGCGTCAGCAAAGACCTGAATTTCAATATGGCGCGGGCGCGAGACATATTTCTCAACCAGCACACGCTCATCACCAAAGGCAGACCCCGCCTCGCGCTGGGCTGATTTGAGTTCCGCCTCAAACCGTGCCGGATCATCGACGCGGCGCATCCCCTTGCCGCCGCCACCGGCAACCGCCTTGATGAGCACCGGATAGCCGATCTTCTGGGCCTCGCCTTCCAGAAACCGCGCGTCCTGAATGTCACCGTGATAGCCGGGCACAACCGGCACAGAAGCTTTTTCCATCAGCGCCTTGGCGGCATCCTTGAGACCCATCGCTTTGATGGCGGAGGCAGGCGGCCCGACGAAAATAATCCCCGCCTTTTCGCAGGCGTCAGCAAAGGCGACATTCTCCGACAAAAATCCGTAACCCGGATGGATCGCCTCCGCACCGCTCGCCTTCGCCGCCGCAATGATCTTGTCGATGACGAGATAGCTTTCCTTCGCCGCAGCGGGTCCGATATGCACAGCCTCGTCGGCCTCGCGCACATGGAGCGCATTGGCATCGGCATCGGAATAAACCGCAATGGTGCGGATACCCATCTCGCGCGCGGTGCGCATGACGCGGACGGCGATTTCGCCGCGATTGGCAATGAGGAGAGATTTGAACATGTTGTCTCTCCTCACATACGGAACACGCCGAAGCGTGAATCCGGTACGGGTCTGTTGAGTGTGGCGGAAAAGGCAAGAGCCAAGACGCGGCGGGTCTCGGCAGGTGTGATGATCCCGTCATCCCAAAGCCGCGCGGTGGCAAAATAGGGATGCCCCTCCTCGTCATAGCGCTCGCGCACGGGGGCCTTGAAGGCTTCTTCCTCTTCGGCGCTCCACGCTTCGCCACGGCCTTCCATGCCTTCACGCTTCACCGTCGCCAAAACGCTCGCGGCCTGTTCGCCGCCCATCACCGAAATGCGGGCGTTGGGCCAGGTGAACATAAAACGAGGACTATAAGCGCGACCGCACATGCCGTAATTACCCGCACCATAGGAGCCGCCAATGACCAGAGTGATCTTCGGCACATCGGCGCAAGCGACCGCCATCACCATCTTCGCGCCATCCTTAGCAATGCCGCCGGTTTCATATTCGCGGCCCACCATGAAGCCGGAAATATTTTGCAGGAACAGCAGCGGGATACGGCGCTGACAGCACAACTCAATAAAGTGAGCGGCCTTGAGCGCGGATTCTGAAAACAAAATCCCGTTATTACCGATGATGCCGACCGGCATGCCGCAAATATGGGCAAAGCCCGTCACAATGGTTGTGCCGTAGAGTTTCTTGAACTCGTCAAACTCCGACCCGTCCACAAGACGCGCGATCACCTCGCGCACATCATACTGAACCGACAGAGATGTCGGCACGACGCCGTTCAATTCGTTGATGTCGTAAAGCGGGTCGCGCGGTTCACGCAGAGGGATGTTCACCTCCTTCTGACGATTAAGCGTACCCGCAATCTGGCGCGCAATGGCGAGCGCATGTGTATCATCCATTGCATAGTGATCGGTGACACCCGACTTGCGCGAATGCACATCCGCGCCGCCAAGGTCTTCCGCCGTCACGATCTCGCCTGTGGCCGCGCGCACAAGCGGCGGACCGCCGAGAAAGATTGTCCCCTGTTTGCGCACGATGATGGTCTCATCTGACATGGCAGGCACATAGGCACCGCCCGCCGTGCAAGAGCCCATAACAGCGGCAATCTGCGGAATGCCCTTGGCGGACATGCGCGCCTGATTGAAAAAGATGCGTCCGAAATGTTCGCGGTCGGGGAAAATCTCAGCCTGATTGGGCAGGTTCGCACCGCCGCTATCAACGAGATAAAAACAGGGGAGATTATTTTCGAGCGCGACTTCCTGCGCCCGCAAATGCTTCTTCACCGTGACGGGATAATAGGTGCCGCCCTTGATCGTCGCGTCATTGCAGACGATGACGCTTTCCTGACCTGCCACGCGACCAATACCGGTAATAATCCCCGCCCCGTTGATCGCCTCGCCATACATGCCGTTGGCCGCCATCGGCGAGAGTTCCAGAAAGGGTGTGCCGGGATCAATCAACCCATAGACACGCTCACGCGGCAGAAGCTTGCCGCGCGACACATGCCGCTCGCGCGAGCGCTGATCGCCGCCAAGCGCCGCCTTGTCGCGCTCCGCCTGCAACGCATCGACGAGCCTGCCCATCGCCTGCTCGTTATCCTTGTAGCGGGCGTCGCGCGTGTTGATATTAGATGTCAGAACAGCCATTTCCAAAACCTGTGCTGGATTTTTTATAAAAACGATCATACGTTCGTTTAATCAGAGTGGCAAGCAAGGCGATACGGCCCTTGCCCTCTCTGGGGATAAGTCTCTAACCCGCTGAAATATTTGATCCAATGGCAAGAACCGCAGGCTCATCAGGACCGAAAACGCTTGCCGCCATTCACGAGGCGGGGCTGCAGCTCATCTATACACACGGCTATGACGCCATGTCTTTGCGTGATCTCGCAGCCAAAGTCGGGTTGCAACCCGGCTCTCTCTACAATCACATCAACACCAAGCAGGAGTTGCTGTTTGAGCTCATCCACAATCACATGGTTGTGCTGATGGAACGCGTGGACGAGGCGCTGGCGGGGATAAGTGATCCGAAGAAAAGGCTCGAAGCCTTTATCGCCTTTCACCTCACCTATCACATTGAGCGCAAACGCGAAGTCTTCATCGGTTCGGCAGAACTCAGAAGCCTTGAACCGAAAAACCGCAAACGCATCGTCAATCTGCGCCGCGACTATGAAGACCGGCTCGCTGCCATCCTTGAAGCAGGTGTCGCCGCCAAGAAATTCAGGACCGGTGACATCCGCGTCAGCACCTATGCGATCCTCGCCATGCTAACGGGCATTTGCACCTGGTACTCACCCAAAGGCCGCATCGACAGCGACGAGCTAATAGCTGTCCATACGCGCCTTGTGATGCAGGGCATCACTGCCTGATTACATCAGCTCAATGGCCATGGCCGTTGCTTCGCCGCCGCCGATGCAAAGCGACGCGACGCCGCGCGTACCGCCCTTTTTCTTCAGCACGTTAAGGAGCGTCACAAGAATACGCGCGCCCGACGCGCCGATGGGATGACCCAACGCACAGGCGCCACCAAACACGTTCACATTGTCGTGACTGAGACCAAGCTCTTTCATCGCCGCCATCGCAACAACCGCGAAAGCCTCATTGATTTCATAAGCATCGACATCGCCCGTCGTCCAACCCGTGCGCTCCAGAAGTTTCTTAATCGCACCGATGGGCGCGGTGGAAAACAAAGCCGGTGCCTGCGCATGCATCGTATGACCGCGAATGGCAGCAAGAGGATGCAAGCCGCGACGTGTCGCTTCGGACAGGCGCATGAGAACAAGCGCCGCCGCACCGTCGGAAATCGACGAGGAGTTTGCCGCCGTCACCGAACCGTCTGTGGCGAAAGCTGGTTTCAGCGTGTGGATTTTTGCCGGATCGGCCTTGCCCGGTTGCTCGTCGGTCACAATCTCAACCTCGCCCTTGCGGGTCTTGATCGCGACGGGAACGATTTCCGGCGCAAAACTGCCATCCGTACTGGCGCGTTTGGCACGTGCCAGAGATTCAATTGCATAGGCGTCCTGCATATCGCGCGAGAACTGATGCGACTTCGCAGTCTCTTCAGCATAGGACCCCATCAGGCGGCCCTCATAAGCGTCTTCAAGCCCGTCGAGGAACATATGATCCTTGATCTCGCCGTGACCCAATCGAAAGCCGCCGCGCGCCTTGGGCAGCAGATAAGGCGCATTGGTCATGCTCTCCATACCGCCCGCGACGATAACATCACCCTGACCGGCGACGAGCGCGTCATGCGCCATCATCACCGCCTTCATGCCTGAGCCGCACATCTTGTTGATGGTCGTACAAGGCGTGCCCTCATCAAGTCCGGCATAGATCGCCGCCTGTCGCGCCGGTGCCTGCTTGGTCCCCGCCGAGAGCACACAGCCCATCAGCACTTCATCGACTGCCGTGTGGGACAGTCCGGCGCGCTCCGTTGCCGCCCGCACGGCAACCGCGCCGATTTCCGGTCCGGTCAGATCGGACAGCACGCCCTGAAAACCGCCCATGGCGGTGCGCGCGGCGCTGACAATGACAACAGGGTCGGATGCGGAATTGGGTTGGGCCATGTGAAATCCTCGGTCTACTATTCGATGCATATAATGGCAGGTCGCTGGATTGAGACCCTAGCCCAAAAGAACCTTCTGGGGGAGTGAGACGTGGATTTTCTGCACAATATGGATTGGGTCCTGCCTTTACGCAGCGACACGGCAACAATAGTCGCCAATGGCTTTACATGGCTTGGCTATGTGACCTTTTTTCTGATCGCATTGCCGATCGCCTATTGGCTCTGGGACCGCACCAAGGCCATGCGCCTCGTGGTCATCATCGCCATCACGGCAGTGCTCAACGGCTGGCTCAAAGACCTGTGGCAAGACCCGCGCCCTGATCTCAAATACTCGCTTGATCCGCGCGTCGGCGAAAGCTTCGGACGCCCCAGCGGCCATGCCCAGGTCGCCTTTGCCATGTGGATGTGGATTGCTTACGAAATCAATCGCGCGTGGTTCTGGGCGGTCGCTGTGATCATTGTGGCCGGTGTCTGCATGAGCCGCGTCTATCTCGGTGTCCATGACATTGACGACGTGCTGACGGGTGTCGCACTTGGTATTGTCGGCATCGTGCTGTTTGTCTGGATGCAATCATCGGTCTTCGCCCCGATCCGCTCTCTACCGACGGTTGTTCACATCGGCATCATCGTCGTTATCGGCGCAATTCTGTTTGCGACATGGCCCAACGGTCACCATGCCGACTCAACCGTCGGCGTCCTCGTCTTGCTTTCGGGCTGGCTTGTCGGCGCGGATATTGACCACCGCCTGGCACCGGATAAACCGGTTTTGCCGAACTGGATCGGCCAGATCGCCATGGCCATCAGCGGCATCATCGTCTTGTTTGCGCTCCGCGCCGCGCTGACCAAAGGCGTTGTCGCCGTGGGTCTCACCGGCACGGTGGCCGAATATGTCGTGTCCGGCATCCTCGGCTTCTACATGACCTGCCTCGCGCCGCTCGCCTTCCGGGCTGTGAAGCTCGTCAAATAGGCTTCACGGTTTTTCGACCACAAGATTTTGGACACAACGTCCGAAATATCCGCGCTCATCGGCAAGGCGGCCAGCCGCCATGCCGATGCCCGTGGGATCGATCCATGTTTCCGCATCAAGCAAAATCCACTCGCCCACCGGCATGCGCATCAGGCTGATCGAGAGATCAGCATTGAGAAATGTCCACGGACGCTGCAAGGCAGACGAGACACCGTTGGAAAAATCCGCTGTCATCGCTGCACGCATCAGGGGTGAGTTCACCTGCCCCGCAACGATAGGACGCACGGAGCGGAACCAGCAGGCACCCGGCCCGCCCGCGCCCTGCAGGTTAAAACCGCCTTTGGAGGCGCGCACCTCAAGGCCGGAAATGAAACCGCTGCTGCGGCGGACCATTTCATCAATGGGTTTGGATGACGCCGCGTCCGGCAAAGTAACCTTCGTGTCACCGATGCCCTGAAGTTCGGGATAATCCCCGCTTCGTATTTTAAGCGCGGAGGCCCGCACGCATTCTTTGTCGCCTGAAAAAAGCGAAACCGCGCAAAGCTGAATCTTTTTGCCTTCGCGCACGACATTGCTTTTGACAATAAGCGGACCGACGGGCACGGGACGCAACAGGTCAATCGTGAGGCGCGACACCTGCATCGGTGACGCGGTGGGGATAGCTTCGACAATATGGCTGATGAGGGACGCCGGTGCGCCGCCATGCTGCATTGTGGGATCCCACGGACCGGCGGCATGAGGCGTGGCAGTGGCCACGCCGTCTTTCAATTCATAGACAGCATCAACAGACATATCACTACTCGTTTATTTCGTTTCGTTGAACAGCTCGCGCCCGATCAGCATGCGGCGGATTTCGGAGGTGCCTGCACCAATCTCATAGAGCTTGGCGTCGCGCAGCAGACGGCCTGTGGCGTAATCATTGATATAGCCATTGCCGCCTAGGGTTTGCAGGGCTTCGAGCGCCATCCATGTGGCTTTTTCTGCCGAATAGAGGATTGCGCCCGCCGCATCCTTGCGTGTGGTCTGGCCACGATCACACGCTTTAGCAACGGCATACACATAAGCGCGGCAGGCATTCATGGTGGAATACATGTCCGCGAGTTTGCCCTGCATCAGCTGGAACGTACCGATGGGTTCGCCGAACTGTTTGCGCTCATGCACATAGGGCAACACAACATCCATACAGGCGAGCATGATGCCGAGCGGGCCACCGGAGAGAACCGCGCGTTCATAATCGAGACCGGACATCAGAACTTTGACGCCTTCGTTCAACTTACCCAGCACATTTTCTTCGGGCACTTCACAATCTTCAAACACAAGCTCGGCTGTGCTAGACCCGCGCATACCCAATTTGTCGAGCTTTTGCGCGGCACGAAAACCCTTCATGCTTTTTTCGATGAGAAACGGCGTGATACCTTTGGGACCGGCGGCGGGATCGGTTTTCGCATAGACGATCAGCGTGTCCGCGTCGGGACCATTGGTGATCCACATTTTATTCCCGTTGAGGATAAAGCGATCACCCTTGCGTTCGGCCTTCAAACGCATCGATACAACGTCGGAGCCCGCACCAGGTTCGGACATCGCAAGCGCGCCGACATGTTCGCCGGAAATGAGCTTGGGGAGATATTTATGCTTCTGCGCTTCGGTGCCCCAGCGACGCAACTGATTGACGCACAAGTTTGAATGCGCGCCATAGGAAAGACCGACGCTGGCGGAACCGCGGCTGATTTCCTCCATCGCCACGACATGTTCAAGATAGCCGAGCCCTGCCCCGCCATATTCTTCTTCGACGGTAATCCCCAACAACCCAAGGTTGCCAAGCTCCGGCCAGAGATCGCGCGGAAACTGATTGGTCTTGTCGATCTCGGCAGCACGCGGCGAGATTTTGTCTGCGGTGAAAGAGGCCACCGTGTCGCGGATCATGTCGGCGGTTTCGCCGAGATCGAAGTCGAGAGATTGGAAACCGGAGACTGACATGGAGTTGGAACTCTCTTGTTATTGAGCCGTAAAAATATCAACGACGTCGGACGCCGTGAACACCGTATAGACGCCTGCACCTGCAGCACCACCGGCGACAAAGACTTTGCCATTGGCCGCGACGGCGACGGCGCCATGACGCGGTGTGGGCATGGGCGCGGCTTTGCCCCAGCTGTTCGATTTCACATCGAGGATAAAGTGATCAGCATAGGTTTTGGGCGGCGAAATGCTTTGGCCGCCGCTGACATGGATCTGATCGTTGAGAAACACGGCAATGTGACCCTCGCGCGCATTCGGCAATGAAGGACCGGATCTCCATGCGCCGGTGGCCGGATTGAAAATATCAACACGGGCGCTGGCGGCGTTGCCGGATTTACCGCCGATCACATAAACCTCACCGCCAACCACAACGGTCGCGGCATCGGTGCGCGGGGCGGGATTGGCTTGTCTGGCTGTGGTCCACGCACTTGTGGCGATGTCATAAACATAGACACGCGAGGCATTATCACCGGTGCCGCCGATGGCGTAAACTTTGCCGCCGACATGAGCGAGCGACAATCCGATACGGTCGGACGGCATATCAGGACCGGCACCCCATCCGCCCGATTGCACATCGTAAATCCAGAAGCTGTTGCTTTCGATGCCGAGATTTTCGTCCGAGCCTTCAGTTTCATAACCGCCCGCGACAAAGATATGCCCGCCATCAGTGGCTATGCCAAACTGCTCAAGACCAACTGACAAGGGCGCGGCGGCCCGCCAGATATTACCGATCGTGTCATAGACTTCCGTGAGGCGGCGCGGACCGGACGTGCTGCTGCCGCCGATGACGTAGAAATCCTCGCCCACCAACACGCCACCCGCATTGGCGCGTGCCGTGATCATGGGTTGACCTTCACGCCAACCGGTCGCGGCAATGGCCGGGACAGCAAAAACAAGGGCGAGCAAACTGATGAGAACAGGAAACCGCATGACGCCTTCAAACTCCGATACGGCCCCCGTGCACATGCACAAATCAGGGGCGAAGATGCGGGAGTTTGCGCGATTTGCGACGCGGTGGCGAGACCCAGAACGGGTAGTCCAAATGAAAAAGCCGGCTTCCATTGCTGAGGCAACACGGAAGACCGGCTTTCTAACTCATTCTTCAAAATCATGGTGCGGTCGAGAAGACTCGAACTTCCACGCCTTGCGGCACAGCGACCTCAACGCTGCGCGTCTACCAATTCCGCCACGACCGCGTCATGTCTTTGAAGGACGGGGCCGATGTACCAAACCCCAGTGGCTACATCAAGCGGCAATTTCGGACCGCGACGCTTTATATACGCTCAGATACCGTCGCCATCCGTATTGACGGGCAGATGGATGCCGCATTCGTCCTTATCGCGACCCACCCAGCGGCCGTCACGGTAGCTGCCGCCTTCCGGCACCTTCTCGGTGCAGGGCATGCAGCCGATGGACAGGTAGCCGTCCTTGACCAGCGGGTGCTTGGGCAGACGATGGGTTTCGCTATAGGTTTCAAGCTCTGCCTGCCCCAGAAAGGCCAGCGGATTGATCTTGAAACGGGTACCGAAACCACCCGCCGGAACCGGCCCGCCGGTGCCCCGGATCGCCTCTTCTTCAATGGGGTGCATTTCCGAACGCGCATTGGTCTGAAAGCGTTTGCGGCCCGTTATGGAGGCGGAAAAGCCTGCCAGAGCACGCTCCAACGGCAAGACCTTACGCACATAGCAGCAGGCATCAGGGTCTGCATTCCACAAGCCGCCATTGGGATCGCGCTGGCGCAGATCATCGGGATGCGGGCCGACGGCGCGCACGTCTGTGAGGCCAAGGCGCTCCTGCAAACGGTCGCGGTAACGCAAGGTTTCGCCAAACAATTTGCCGGTGTTGAGAAATATCACAGGCGTCGTCGGATCAATGTCGGCGACCATATGCAAAAGCACGGCGGACTCCGCCCCGAAGGACGAGACAACGGCGATGTCGCCGGGAAATTCCTCTTTGATCATAGCTTCGAGCAGGTTCGGCCCGACCATTTTATTGTATTTGGTGCGCAGCGATTCGAGGCGCGGCGACAGGATCGTCGGCGCATCCATCGCAGCGGCGCGGCTTTCATGGGCTTTGAGGTTCAGAACGGTCATGGGAGCCAACCCTTATCCTCGACATATGCATCTGTGCGGCGGCCGATTTCGGCCATTCCCACATCCTGGCGGCGCCAGTCGTCGCGCTTTTCCGCCAGTTCATTCAAACGTCCGGCCCATTCGGGTCCGAACAAAGTCTCAAGGTGACGGCGCAGTCTGCGCGCCAGTCCGGGCGACTTCCCACCCGTCGAAACTGTCAGCACGAGATCACCGCGCCGGACCATCGAAGGCATGTGAAAATCGCAAAGAGCCTTCACATCCTCGACATTCACCAACCCGCCGGAACCGCGCACAATCCGCGCAATACCGCCACTTTCCTCATCCGGGAGCCCCGCCACAAAGACGATACGGGCCTCTTTCAGAGCCTCTTCAGACGGCCGTGCGCCGTTGGTATAGACCACCACATGCGCACCGTCGCCTGAGGCATTGAGTAGCGCCTGACGCTGCTCAAAAGCGGCCCCCTCGCCCACCAGAATGACCTTCAGAGATGCCAGGTCGAGGAGGATCGGGAGCATGAGACACCTGAAAAATGAGGAAACCTGCAGGGTTCCTTACTGTTCCCCAAAGAGATAGGCCAGCGCGGGATATAATTCAATATAGGAATGTATTAATTGATTTACATCAAGTTTTTACTGTGAAATAGAGATGCGCGAATGAGAGTGAGTGCCCCGCTCCGCCCCTACCCCAACTGACACCGAAACATCACTCAGCCGAAGGCGCGAACCGTAGAAGTAATTGAAATGGCTATCTTTTCGCCGGATACCGTGATCTGACCGCGGGCAATCGGCACATTATTAGCGAGCACCCACACTTCGTCATTCGCGTCAGCGTCGAGTTCGATGACAGCACCGCGACCCATCTTCAGCAATTGCTGGATAGGCAGGTTGGTCCGGCCAAGGACAACCGAAAGTTCCACAAATACTGTGCTGACAGCGTTCAATTACGGCTCCAAAGTGCGCATGGGCGACTTCACTATTTGCTCAAGTTCGCATGTTAGAGTTACGCCATGGTTAAAACGTCGATCTTATCCCCAACTCCCCCGCAAGAATCTGATGCTGTCGAATGGCGCATCTCAGACGAACCCGTGCCCTATTCAGAGGCGCTCGCAGGCATGGAGAGCAGAGTCCGAACGATTTCCGAGGGTTACGAGCGCGGGCTCGTGTGGTTGCTCGAGCATCCCGCGCTCTACACAGCAGGCACCAGCGCCGACGCCAAAGACCTCTTATCGCCTGATCGTTTCCCCGTTTTCCAAACCGGACGCGGTGGTCAGTACACGTATCATGGACCCGGACAGCGCGTCGGCTATGTGATGCTCGACCTGAAAAAACGGGGCCAGGACGTTCGCAAATATGTCGGCGACCTCGAACAATGGCTGATTGCCGCGCTTGCGGAGTTCGGCGTGACCGGCGAGCTGCGCGAAGGCCGCGTCGGCGTCTGGGTCCGCCGTCCCGACAAAGGCATCGGGCGCGAGGATAAAATCGCCGCCATCGGCGTGCGCATCCGCAAATGGGTGAGCTATCACGGCGTAAGCCTCAACGTCGATCCCGATTTATCCCATTTCGACGGCATCGTACCCTGCGGGATAAGTCAGCATGGCGTCACGAGCCTCGCCGACCTCGGCATCACCGCCACGATGGAAGATGTGGACGTGGCCATGCGCAAGACGTTCGGGAAAGTGTTCGGATGAGGCATGACCTCATCGCGGACAGTTGGAAATTCTTGCAAGAGATTCGAGGTTTCCATGCAGAGATCGTTGATCAGTTCGTAGAGGGTGCGCGCGACGTGTGCTGACGAAAATCCTCAGATGGGGATAGGGGTAAAATAAAGTTGTGCCCGGGTCAGGTGAGCACACTTGATCAAAAAGCTTATCCCCACGGGCACGACCCTCACCCCGCTCTCTCCGAAAGAGAGAGTATTAGGCGCGGCAATGCAGAATACGTTTGCACAGGTGCTATCAGATCAGAGACTGATCTGATAGCTCACACTGACGGTACTGCTGATGCTATTTTCGTGTCCTTGGTAAATACAAGCTCATAGGCTTCGTCGAAGAACGCCAGACGCGCCGCCTGCTCGCTCATAATCTCTTGCAGAAATCCGGTTGCTATCCACATCGGCGATTGCCCGCGAGTGCTGGTCCAGCCGAGACTACCGATCGCTTCTGCTTCACGCAACGGACGCGCGATATGCGAGGCGGACACACTCATCCATGCTGCAAGATCAGCGATCGAATTGACATCTGTCAGAAAACGCGTTGCATCGCCTTCAACAGGCATCAGGCTGGCCAGAATACGCAAAAAGAAAAGCTTACTTTTGTTCGCCCATGCAAACAGAGCGAGTGTGCCGGTGGCCACATAGTCACCGCCCTTGCCGACAAGCCCGACAGCGATCTTGGGTTGAAGGTCGGCCAGCACTTCCGGCGCACGTATCAAATTGCCCGTCCGGTTGCCGCTGTCAAAACCATCAAGCGTCTTCAGATGTTCCGTGGCCCAAGCAAAGACGGCCAGCATACTTTTTTCGGTTGGCACAAGCGGACGAACGCGTTTATCCCCCGCCCCCTTTGTGGATTGGCTGAGATAGCCGTATTTGAGCATTTCCTTGATGAAAGAATCCGCCGTGTTGCGGCTGGCAACGGCCCGCGCTTCGACCTGATCGAGAAAACGCGCCAGAACGATGTGGCGCTGTCTCTCGTCTTTACCGCCTTCGAAATAAAGACTGAGGCCGATATTCGCCATCATGCCGCGTTGCTCTGTCGCAAATATCGCGGTGACACCGGGAAAAAGGTCAGCGGCGTCAAGCAGACCCCGCGCATGTTGCCTGAGGGCTTCGACCGAGGTGGGGAAGGCCATGATCTGGGATGCGGTCAATGCCATCGGAGGGATATCTGGAAACACGACAAGGGAGGGATGAACCATTCATCCCGAACATATCATGCCCCCCTACGGGGTGAAGCTCCGAATTGCACCAATATAGACCATAAACTCCCGGAGGACCTTGCCGAAGATGTTCGGGTGAAAGCCTCAGAACTCGACGCGCACCTCCGCTTTCAAACTGTGATCGCGAACATCTGAGGCAAACTCACCGTCATAGCCGAGCGTGAGCGTTGTCCGGTCGGTGATTTCCAGACCGAGATAGGAGCCGACGGCCAAGGCATCTTCAGAGACCGGTGCGCCCCGAACGAGAAAGCTCGTCGCAGGTGCCGAGGCAAAAGCAATACGGGAGGCCGGGTCCACATCACCAAACGCGTGACGCCATGCAAGAGACCCCGAAAGCGCAACCTTACCGGTTTCACGACGAAGGCGCAGACCAAGAGACGACACGCCCGTGGTGTTGTCCGATGCCGAAACAGTAAGCGCAGCCGGTCCGCCCGTTTCGGTGAAGCCATCGGTTCGCGCATGGGTCACAGCAAGACCGGCAAAAGGTGTAAGCACAACAGACGACATATCAATATCCGTGGCGGCCTCGACAGAGGCCTGGAATGTATGCGTGTCGTAATCAGCCGCAAGATTATTCGTCAGCAGACCGACAATAACGGTGCGCTCTGCTTCCGAGCGGCCATAGCTGTAGCTGACCGTCGATCCGAGATCGACGATCCCCAGTTTCGTTCCGCCATAACCAGCAACATGAAAACCGTCGCTCCCGCCGGAGGACGAACGGGCCGAGACATCAAAATTGGAGCGGCTATAGCCGAGCGCCACACCGACACGGCTGGCCTCACCGACCGACTTGTCCGCACCGCCAAGAAATCCGGCTGAGCGGCGTTCAAGTTTTGCCACATTGACGCTCTCATCGTTCACACCCCAGCTCCCGAACACCTGCCCCCAAGCCGCCGGGCGATCAGATGAAAGAGTGTCTGTCGATGGCATGAAATCACCCAGGGCTGCAACCTGTACGCCGCCGGAAGATTTCAACGCGCCTCCGGCGAACATCTGCAGACGGGCTTGCAGCACATTGCGTATCTGCTGCACCGTGTTGAAAATAGCGGTGCCGACGCTGCCATAAGCCTCGCCCGAGAGAGAGTCGAAGGCCGCGCGGGCTTCTTCCTCGGTCATCAACAAGATTGCGTCATAGAGCGGATTGCCAAGACCGAGATCGTTAGCTGCGACGGCGACGTTGAACTGGTTCGGCGTCCGCGCGGCATCCTGAAGGTCCGCCACCAGGTTGAGCGTCAGGTAGACATTGTTTGCGTCATAGGAGAGTTGCGAATCCAGAAAGGCGAAGCTGTCGGTAACGCCACCAAAGATGCCGGTAACGCCGCCGCCAGCGGTCAGAATCGTGTAGAGCGTGCTCGGTGCCCAGGTGAGACCGTTATCGGTGCCGTTTTCGGGCCGCACCGCCACCATGGCACTGCCGTCGATGGTGACGGCGCCGGTTGCGTGAAGCCAGTCATTATTGGTGCCGGCGGCGTTGCCGCCGTCATTGGTTTCGACCTCGTAGGCCGATCCGGCGCCGAAATCGAACGTGCCGGCGACATTCAGCGTACCAATGGAATTGCCGGGCGCGACGATGGCGCCCGCGCCGAGCGTCGTCGCGCCGATGGTGCCCGTGCCGCCGAGCATACCGTTCATCACGCCGATGCCGCCGCCGAACAGACCGTTGACGATGAAGGTACCGGCTTCGACGAAAGTATCGCCGCCGAAGGTGCTGTTGTTGCCGGTGAGCGTCGTCGTGCCGGAACCGATCTGCCGGAGCGTGCCGCTGCCGGAGATATCGGCATCGAGCTCGAAATCGCTACTGGTGTGATTGAAGAGGATCGAGCCCGCGCCGTTGCCGAAGAGGATGGTGCCCGCAAGGAGCGTGCCCGCAGCCGTCGCGGCATCGCCCGAGGCGGCGCCGATATTGAGCACGCCCGTGGAACCGACCTGTTGGGCGATGTTCACAGGTCCGCCGCCGCCGGCGGCCGAGACGAGCCCCTCATTCGAAATCGTCAGCGTGCCGTTGCCCGACGCACCGACAAAGATGCTGGTCCCGCTCGTCAGGGTGGAACCCGAACCGTCCACCGCGACGGAACCGAGGCTGGAGGCATTGGTGCCGATCGCGACAAGATCGCCGGTCGCGACCGCTCCGCCATCGGTGACGTTCAACGTGCCGTTGCCGTCGAGGCCGTTGAACAGGCGGCCGGTGATGCTCCAGACCGAACCGTTTCCATCAACCGTTACGACACCGTTCGATCCGCCGTTCTCGCCGAGATAGCCGAACCCGGTGGTGGTCACGCTGCCGCCATTCGCGATGCTCAAGCTGCCGTTGCCCAGCACGGCGACGGACATGCCGCTGTTGTTGAGCCTGCCCGTGCCGTCCACCTCGACACGGCCGGTCTGACCGGAGAAATGACCGATAAAGGTCACCCCGGATTCGGCGGTGCCGGACAGGATGCGGGCGACGCCGTTATTGTCGACGCGGGCAGAATCGCCCGGACCGGGAACGGTGCCGGTATTCCAGTTGGCGCCCAGGTGCCAATCGCCCGTGCCGGCGAGCCAGTCGATGGCGTGGGCGGGCGCCGCGGCAAGGGCCGTTGCGCTCAGCGCCGTTGTGGCAAGCAGCGCGGTACGCAAGGCGCGGCCCGCTTTGATGATTTCCATTATCTTCAGGTCCCCCAACTTCAGTTCCCCGGCGCACGGCACGGCCTTGCATCAGACAAGGCTGTCCGTCGAGGGTGCTCACACACCATCGTCACCGATGTCGCTCTTCAGGATTTTTTCCGTGTACGGCGAATATCCGTTCGCCAAGCATCTGGATGCGAACTTATCGGACGGCTCAGCCGGGGGTCAATTCGCAACCTGCCCGAAAACCAACTTTTACTGGGACGGTTTTTCCAGCCGCCGACGCCCGAGGCTGAGGTCGAAGGCGGTGTCGACGAGGGCAAACTTGACGGCCTGCACCTGCAAATATTCATGGAGGAAACCGCGCGACACCCACATCGCCGAACGACCGCGCTTTCCTTCCCAGCCGATACCGCCCGCCGCTTCCGCGTCGCGCAGTCGACGCGTCAGATGCGTCTGCGACAGCTTCAGCGCCTTGGCCATTTCAGCGACCGAGACGAGGCCGGCGGTGATGCGCGCCGCATCGGGTCCGACGTCGCCGATGCCGGCGGTCAGCCAGTCCATGACGAAGCCGCGGCTGTTGACCCAGATGAAATGGGCATATGTGTGCTCCGGTGCACGCGTGGCGCCGGAGGCGAAAAGACCGTCAGCGATCCACGGCTGTATCGCCTCGAGCGCGGCCGGCACGGCGCGAAAGGTTTCCAGTCGGCGACCGCCATCGAGCGCATCCAGCGTCATCAACTGCGTCGCCACCCAAGTGGTCAGGGCTTCGAGGGCGGACGGCGCCGGCTCGATCGGGCGGGTGCGCCCGTCGCCGGCGCCCGGCGTGTGCTGCACGATGCCGTATTTCAGCATTTCATTGATGAAGGCATGACCCGTGTTGCGGCTGGCGATCTCGTGTTTCGCGATCTCATCGAAGAAGCGCGCCACCGTCAGGCCGCTGCGCGGGTCGGCGGTGTCGCGCCGGAAATGGAGGGCGAAGGCGGCATGCGCCATCAGGTAGCGCTGATTGCCGAAAACAGCGGCCGCCCGCGGATCGGCTTCATAGACCGCGAACAGGGCGCGGGATTGACGCTGAACGAGACCGAGCAAGGCGGGGTGAGCGGCAATATCGTCGACAGTCAGTGCCATGCGCGAATCAACTCGTACATCATCCGGTCAATTTGAACAGATGATACACCAGATTCCGCCTGTTTCGGCGCGTTTTCCTGACGCTCTGCCTCAGAACTCGACGCGCACCTCCGCTTTCAAACTGTGATCGCGAACATCTGAGGCAAACTCACCGTCATAGCCGAGCGTGAGCGTTGTCCGGTCGGTGAGTTCCAGACCAAGATAGGAGCCGACAGCCAAGGCATCGTCGGAGACCGGCGCGCCGCGAACGAGGAAGCTCGACGCAGGGGCCGAAGCAAAGGCGACACGGGAGCCCGGATCCACATCACCGAAAGCATGACGCCAGGCAAGGGAACCTGAAAGCGCAACCTTACCGGTTTCACGACGAAGGCGCAGACCAAGAGACGAAACGCCCGTGGTGTTATCCGACGCCGAAACAGTGAGCGCCGCCGGTCCGCCCGTTTCGGTGAAACCATCGGCGCGCGCATGGGTCACAGCGAGACCGGCAAAGGGTGTGACCACAACGGCTGACATATCGATATCCGTGGCGGCTTCGACAGAGGCCTGGAATGTATGCGTATCATAGTCAGCCGAAAGATTATTCGTCAGCAGACCAACAATAACGGTGCGCTCTGCTTCTGAGCGGCCATAGCTGTAGCTGAGCGTTGACCCCAGATCGACGATCCCCAGTTTCGTACCGGCATAGCCCGCGACATGGAAATTGTCGCTGTCGCCGGAGGACGAGCGGGCCGAGACATCAAAGTTCGAATGGCTATAGCCGAGCGCCACACCGACACGGCTCGCCTCACCGACCGACTTGTCCGCACCACCAAGAAATCCGGCTGAGCGGCGTTCAAGTTTTGCCACATTGACGCTCTCATCGTTTACACCCCAGCTCCCGAACACCTGCCCCCAAACCGCCGGGCGATCAGATGAAAGGGTGTCTGCCGATGGCATGAAATCACCCAGGGCTGCAACCTGTACGCCGCCGGAAGATTTCAACGCGCCTCCGGCGAACATCTGCAGACGGGCTTGCAGCACATTGCGGATCTGCTGTACCGAACTGACGGCGGCGCTGTCCGTGCTGCCATAGGCTTCACCCGACAGCGCATTAAATGCAGCACGCGCTTCATCTTCAGTCATCAACAGAATTTGATCATAAATCGGGTTGCCAATTCCCAATGTATTGGTGGCACCAGCCACGCCCGTCTGGTTCGGCGTCGTCGTGACTTCGGTGAAGTCGACGTCGTTGCGCAGGAGCGTCATGCGAACATTGTTGGCGTCGTAGGCAAGGTCCGGCGTCAGGAAGGCAAAGTCGGATGTGATGCTGCCGAATGTCCCGTCGATGCCGCCATCCGCCGTGAGGATGGTCCGCGTTAGGTACCAAGGATAAGTGCCGCTCAAACCGATATGCTCGACCGAAGCACCATTGAGATAGGCCGTACCCGTGACATGGATGAGATCATTATCCGTGCTGGCCGGATCGACCTCCACTTCATAGGTCGAGCCTGCATGGAAGGTGATGTCGCCCATGACGGTCAATGTGCCGACCGAATTGCCCGGCGCGATGACCGAGCCGCTGCCAAGAGAGACATTAGCGATGGTGCCTGAGCCACCGAGCCGCGCCGCGCCGACACTCATAGAGCCGCCGAGCGAACCGTTGACGATCAGCATTCCCGCCTCGACCGTCGTCGTGCCCGAGAAGGTGGAACTGTCGCCCGAAAGCGTCGTGACGCCATCGAGAAAACGCAGGGCGCCGGCGCCGGAGATGTTCGATGCCAGAAGATAATCCGTATCCGTATGGTTGAAGACGATTTCGCCTGTTCCCTCGCCGAAGACGATCGTTCCGACGTCAAGAGTGCCTGCCGCGACGGCAGCATCGCCTGCCGCCGCGCCGATATTCACAATGCCTGTGGATCCGGCTAATTCGGCAATGCTCAGCCAGACGAATCCGGCACTCGCACCGTTCGCGACGGTCAACGAGCCTTCGCCCTCATATCCGAGATAGAAAGTGCCGGAATCGGTCAGCAACGATCCCTCGCCATCGACCGTGACGGCGCCGGTGCTGCCGGATTGAAAGCCGACATAGGCGCCCTGACTGCTCGCGGCACCGCCATTCGAAATGTCGAGCATGGCTTCGCCGCTATAACCGACATAGAGGGTGTAGAGGTTCTGCCAGGACGATCCTTCGCCGTCGATGGTGACGTGGCCGCTGCCCGAGCCGGAGCCGATGCTGCCGGATGTGCTGAACACATAGCCGCCATTCGTAATGTCGAGCGTGCCCTCGCCATCACCGCCGACCGTGAGACCGGCGTTGTTGAAAGCCGATCCGTCACCGTCAACCGTGACACTGCCGCTGCCGTTGGTCGTGGCGCCGATTGAGGTACCGCCACTGTTAACGACACCGCCCTCCGAAATATCGAGCGTGCCGCTACCGGAAAAGCCGACGAAGACGCCGCTGGACGCCGTCAGTTCCGAATCGGAGCCAATCACCTCCAGGGCACCGCTTTGCCCCGCGTTCTGACCGATCCAGATACTCGACGCGGCGGCGCCATCGGCCCCGATCTCAGCCGTGCCGCCATTGTTGATGTTTGCCTGAGCGCCAGATGTGGGGACGCCGCTGTTCCAGTTCGTCGGATCGAACCAGTCGCCAGTTGCCCCGGTCCAATTTGCGGCATGCACCGGTGTTGCCAGCAATACGGAAGCCGTGAGCGCCGTTGAGACCATCAAGGCCGCACGCAACTCGATTCGAAACCGCACACCGCAAAAAATTATCTGTGTCATCATCGTCCCCACCCCATACGCACGCACCGCCTTGCACCGGGCAAGGCTTCGCAATCAATGGCGCTCACGCACCATCGTCACCGATGTCGTTGTTTAAAAAATTTCACCTTCGGCAAACGCAGTGCCACCGAGTGAATGCGGACGAAACTATGGTCGGACCTAAAGACGGTCAATCGGTATAGTCATCCGAAAACTGACTTTTATTGGGCAGAGTTTTTACGACGCCATAGCCGAACCTGACCCGCGCATACCGAACGGGGAAAGACCTCTACTGCAAAAGAGAGTTTGGGTGAGGGACCGGATCTGTTGCTAAGGAAGGTGGTCCCCGCAACGGATGTGGGCCAGCCCCTCACCCACCTCTCTCCCCGTCAGAAGGGAGAGAGTGTCGTCATATGTCGCCAACGGTCCTCAACATCTTCATCACCCAAACAATCTATGAGCAGAAGATAATCAAAGTTGTAATTGAAAACCTGACTTTTTCTGGGCGGAATTTAGCGCGCGGCGACACCGAACACTTTGTCATAGGCTTCATCAATGACCGCGAGCTTGGCCGCCTGTGCCGCAACCATCTCGGCCAAAAACTCCGCTGACAGCCACATGGCCGAATGAAATCTCTTGCCGTCCCAACCGATGCTGCCGAGCGCCTCGGCCTCGCGCAATTTGCGCGTGAGATGCGTGCGCGACAGTTTCAGCCATTCAGCCATATCGGACACCGACATAACAGAGGTCGGAATGCGGGCAGAACCTTTGTCGATTTCGTCCATACCGGAAATCATCCGTTCCATGACAATCCCGCCTTTGTCGAGCCATGTGAAAAGCGAAAAAGTGCCGGACGGTTTGCGCACCTCTTCAAGCGTCAGCAATCCATCGGCGATGAGGGGCTGAAGGCGCATGAGACCATCGCCGTGAGCGGAATAGGCGGCACCCCTCGCGCCACCATCAAGCCGGTCGAGTGTGGACAGATGGAGCGCGACCCAACCGTCAAGCAACTCGACAGGTAACGAGGTGGCCCTCAACAAACGTAAACGCTTGTCACCCGCCTCGCCCGCCAGTTCGACATAGCCGTAGTTGATGAGTTCTTTGATAAAGGCATCCGCCGTGTTGCGGCTTGCTATGCCATGCGCCTGAGCCTGATCGATGAAACGCGAGATCGGCACGCCACTGGAATTGGTTTCCAACTCACTGCGGAAATGAAGAGACGCCGCCAACTGCCCCAAAAGCCAGCGCTGCTGGCTGGCGAAATTGGCCGCCAGACGCGGATCACTCTCATAGGCGGTAAGCAGGGTTTGCGCCTGAAGCCGCAAAAGGGGCAACAGGCCGGCGTGACCGGCGATCTGACGGGCGGACAGGGACATAAAGGACCGGTTTTCTGACGACGGCGACTCTGAGGATCAAGTACATGCAGAATACTATTTTCCGCTCCATTTCGCGTGGCCAAAACCATCTTCGGGGCAGATTTAGGGGGGACAGAGGGGGGTGCTAACGCGATAATCGGGTCGGGAAGAGGAGTTGGATATGACGGGCAAAAAAACACTGAGAATCGCCATCGTCGGCGCGGGCGCATCGGGATTGATGGCGCTCATCAAATTGCGTGAGGCGGGGCTGCCGGATGTCACAATTTTCGAAAAGGCGGACAGTCTTGGCGGGACATGGCGCGACAACCGCTATCCCGGCCTCACCTGCGACGTGCCCTCGCTCGCCTATCGCTATTCCTTCGCGCCCAATTCGGAATGGAGCCATGTCTGCGCGCCCGGACCGGAAATTCTGGAATACCTGAAAGACATCGCCGCACGTTACGACCTTGAACGCGACATTCGCTATGGCGCGGAAATGCGGACCGCTGAGTTCCGCGACGGGCAATGGCATGTGACGACATCGCAGGGCGATGAAGGTGCGTTTGACGTGGTGCTCGCCGCCGCCGGTGTGCTGCATCATCCGGCCTATCCCGACATTGAAGGTCTCGACACATTCAAAGGCGATACATTCCACACCGCGCGCTGGCCGGACAACTTCTCGCTCAAGGGCAAGCGCGTCGGCGTGATCGGCACAGGATCAACCGCGACGCAGATCACCGGCGCGATCATTGACGAGGTCGCATCGCTCTCGCTCTTCCAGCGGACGCCGCAATGGATTTTGCCGCTCGCCAATGACCCCATTCCCGAAGAGCAGCGCGAAGCCTATCGCGCCAACCCGGCGCTGCTCGAAGAAGAATTTGTGCGGCTGTCGGCGCAACAAACCGAAAGCTTTGCGGCTGCTGTCGTGGGTGAAAATCCGCGCGCCTATGAAGCGCTGGAAAACTATTGCAAAGACCATCTCAATCTCGTGACGGACCCTGATTTACGCGCGCGTCTGACACCTGACTATAGGGTCGGCTGCAAGCGGCTCATCATGTCGGGAAATTTCTATCAGGCGATCCAGAAGGACAATGCCGAACTGGTGACGGATGCTATTACGCGGATTGAACCCGCAGGCGTGCGTACAAGCGACGCCAATTCCAAAGATGGGCGTTTGCATGAGCTTGATGTGCTTGTGCTCGCCACAGGCTTTGACGCACACAAGATCATGTCACCCATGATCGTCAAAGGCCGCAGCGGCAAGCGGCTGGACGAGACATGGGCGAGCGCGCAGGAAGCCTATCTCGCCGTCACGATCCCCGACTTTCCGAACTGGTTTATGATCGGCGGACCGAACAGTCCGGTCGGCAATTTCTCATGGCTGCAAACGGCGGAGCTGCAATTCGGCTATGCGCTGAAACTCATCGAGACTTTGCGCACCGGCAATGTGCGCGAGCTATCGCCCAAGCCTGAAGCCCTGCGCGCCTTCAACGACGCCGTGAAAGCAAAAATGCCCGACACGGTCTGGGCGTCGGGCTGCAAGAGCTGGTACATCAACAAGGATGGTCACGTGGCATCATGGCCATGGACGTTTGACAAGTTCAAACGGGACATGACGGAGCCGGTGATGGAAGATTACTTATTCGGGTAAGTAATGCCGACCTTCGCCATCGTCTTTTGCAGGGTCGCATAATCGACCTGTGTCTGGTCGATGATATCGGCATTGCTGGTTGCGTCGAACATCAACAAACCGACAATCGCGAAAAGTGACAAGGCAATATGTGTAAGCGAGGGCATTGCTGTGAACTTGAATGACGCCTTCATGGCACCTTTTCCCATATCCTTGGACGATCCGCACATCCATCCGTGTGCGTTTGATTGCCCCAGTCTGGCGCAGTGCGGTTTATAAGTTCTGAATAAAATCCGGCGTATTTGCAGGAAGATACAAAATTTGTATCAGGACGGAAGGCGCGAGCGCCCGACCAGCGCCAGCGCCCCGATGCCGACGAGCACAGCACCAAGCCAGATGAGCCCGCCAAGGACCGGCAGGCTGATGCCGATGCGCAGCAACACCGTCGCCACAATGATGCCTGCGAGGCGGCGGGCGAGGCCCGCATCGACGAATGTAAACCTCTCGTCAACCATAGCGCCGAGCGCAAGGATGATCGCCACGATCCCCGCCAGCACGATAAGCGGCCAGAGAAGCAGCAGGATCAGCGTCAGAGGGATGCCGACAATCGTGAACAGCGCCATGACCGCAACGACCGGCACACCAAAGAAGATAAACGCACCGAAGACGAGCGCCATGAAAGGATCCTGCCTGAGCGTGTCGCCAAGGCGCGCGCCTTCGGCAGGCCAAAGCGCCGCAATGAGACCTGCAATGAAACCGAAGAACACCGCCCCGCCCCATGAAAGACCATAGCCCGGCGCGGACCAGCCGCGCATGGCGGAGAAGCTGTCATGCCTCGGCATCATGGACGGCGGAATGACGAAGGCTTCATCATCGCGCGGGTCATTGCGGAACAGGCCGGATTTCATCGACCCTTTAATCTCAGCCCCCTTGTCGATCTCAGCGGGCAGCGCCGTGAAATAGCTCACATTGCCAGCGATACGCGCATCGGGACCGAAAACCAGAGATGCGCCGTAGAAACTCACATTGCCTTTGACTGTGCCGTTGATGATCCCGTCCTGCGCCCGGATATAGAGGTCGCCGCCAATAGTGCCTTCAACGGCGACATGGCGACCGGCGATCCAGGCATTGCCTTTGACGGCGCTGTTATTGGTGAGCGCAACCGTCTCGCCTGTCGCGGTGAGCGAGCCGTTGACAGCGCGGTTCACGGTGATGTCGCTGCCTGCGAAATAGGTGGCATCGCCAAGCGCCCATTCGACGGGGGCGCTGTCGGCGCGCACGGGGGCAACGGCGAGAAGGAGCAGGCTGAGGGCAAGAAGAATATGGCGCATGGGGGGCCTCTCTGGTTGAAGAGAGGCTAGCGCGAGTTAGGAAGAGAAGAAAGTGAAGACCCTCTCCCCGATAGAGGGAGAGGGCCGGAAGAGCGGGACCTTACGAACCGAATTCCATGATGACTGCGTCAACGGCAAGACTGTCACCGGCTTTGGCGGAAATCTTGACGACTTTGCAGTCCTTCTCAGCCCGGAGAATATTTTCCATTTTCATGGCTTCGACGACGGCGAGCGTATCGCCGACTTTAACGTCCTGACCTTCTTCGACCGCGATGGACTTCACCAGACCCGGCATGGGGCAGAGAAGGAACTTCGACGTATCCGCCGCGATCTTCTCCGGCATCAGAGCCGCGAGGCGGTGGCCTGTGGCAGTACGCACAACCGCCAGCACATTCGAGCCGCGATAGGAGAGCTGATAGCCCTGCTTGGCGCGGTCAAGCTGCACGACGATGGACTGGCCGTTGATCTTGCCGGTGAAGACCGATTGACCGGGCATCCAATCAGACGCGACGAGCGCTTCGCTGACCTTCGCACCCTTGTCATCAACAAAGGTGACTTCAAGCCCCGCGTCGATCAAACGCGCACGGACAGGCTGCGACCACTCACCGATCTGCACCACCCACTCGGTCGGCAGCTTGCGCGGACGGCCGGACAACTGACCCGTGATGAGCACAGCGCGATCAGCATGAATCTTATTCATGTAGACGGCGACGGCGGCAAGCTTCACACGACGCGCCTCGGCGAGTTCAACACCGTGGAAACCATCGGGGAATTCTTCCGCGATAAAGCCTGTCGTAATATTGCCGGACTTCCAGCGCGGATGTTCCATGATCGCGCCAAGGAACGGAATATTGTGGCGGATGCCTTCGATGCGGAAACTGTCGAGCGCCACAGACATATGCTCAATCGCGGTGAGACGATCAGGACCATGTGTGCAGAGCTTGGCAATCATCGGATCGTAATAGATCGAGATTTCGCCGCCTTCATAAACGCCCGTATCGTTACGGATCGTCAGGCCGTTTTCGGTGCCTTCAGCCGGCGGCTGATAGCGCACGAGACGGCCAGTCGAAGGCAAATTGTTGCGATAGGGATCTTCGGCATAGATGCGGCTTTCAATCGCCCAGCCATTGATTTTCACATCGGACTGTTTGATCGAAAGTTTTTCGCCGTAAGCGACGCGGATCATCTGTTCAACAAGATCGATGCCGGTGATGAGTTCCGTCACCGGATGCTCAACCTGCAAACGCGTATTCATTTCGAGGAAATAGAAATTACGGTCTTTGTCGACGATAAATTCGACTGTACCGGCGCTTTCATAATCAACGGCTTTGGCAAGCGCCACCGCCTGCTCGCCCATCGCTTTGCGCGTCGCTTCGTCAAGGAAAGGCGACGGCGCTTCTTCGATGACCTTCTGATTGCGGCGCTGAATGGAACATTCACGTTCCATCACATAGATCACGTTACCGTGCTTGTCGCCCAGCACCTGAATTTCGATATGGCGCGGCTGCGTCACAAATTTTTCGATGAAGATGCGATCATCGCCAAAGCTCGATTTAGCTTCGGATTTCGACGAGGCAAAACCTTCAGCAACTTCGCTCTCGGACCATGCGATACGCATGCCCTTGCCGCCGCCGCCCGCCGACGCTTTGATCATCACCGGATAGCCGATCTTACCCGCGATGCGGATGGCGTCGGCTGCGTCTTTAATCACACCAAGCTCGCCCGGCACAGTGTTGACCTTGGCGGCATTGGCAAACTTCTTCGACTCGATCTTATCGCCCATCACCTCAACGGCTTTGATATTGGGACCGATAAAAGCGATGCCATCGTCTTTGAGCGCCTGCGCAAACTTGGCGTTCTCCGACAGGAAGCCATAACCCGGATGGACCGCTTCAGCGCCGGTGGCTTTGCACGCGGCGATGATCTTGTCGATCACGAGATAGCTCTCGGACGCCGCAGGCAGGCCGATGGCAACGGCCTCGTCGGCCATTTCGACATGCAGCGCATCCTTGTCGGCAGCCGAGTAAACAGCGACCGTCTTGATGCCCATTTTGCGTGCCGTCTTAATCACGCGGCAGGCGATTTCGCCTCGGTTGGCGATCAGGATTTTCTTGAACATTTAGATCGCCCTCAAAGCGGAATGTTGTCGTGCTTCTTCCACGGATTCTCGACGTCCTTGTTGGCAAGGAGAGCGAGCGCGCGCGCGATGCGCGTGCGGGTGGAATGAGGCATGATGACTTCGTCAATATAGCCGCGCTCTGCGGCCACGAACGGATTGAGGAAGCGGTCCTCATAGGCTTTGGTATGCGCCGCAATCTTCTGCGCGTCGCCGATATCGGCACGATGAATGATCTCGACCGCGCCCTTGGCACCCATAACCGCGATTTCAGCGGTCGGCCATGCATAGTTGAGGTCGCCGCGAATGTGCTTGGACGACATCACGTCATAAGCGCCGCCATAGGCCTTGCGCGTGATGACGGTGATTTTGGGCACCGTCGCTTCGGTGTAAGCAAACAGAAGTTTCGCGCCGTGTTTGATGAGACCACCATATTCCTGCGCGGTGCCCGGTAGGAAGCCCGGCACGTCCACGAAGGTGATGATCGGAATGTTAAAGCAATCGCAGAAGCGCACGAAACGCGCGGCCTTGCGGCTCGCATCGCTGTCGAGCACACCGGCGAGAACCATCGGCTGGTTCGCCACGATGCCGACCGTCTTGCCTTCAACACGGGCAAAGCCGATGACGATGTTTTTGGCGAAGCTTTCCTGAATTTCGAAGAAGTCGCCCTCGTCCACTGTCTTCAGGATCAATTCCTTCATGTCATAAGGCATGTTGGGATTGGCGGGGATCAGTGTGTCGAGCGACTTCTCAACGCGGTTGGCTTCATCAAAGAAAGGACGTTCCGGCACGTCTTCTTTGTTGGACGCGGGCAGGAAGTCGATGAGGCGACGGATCTGCGTCAGCG
The DNA here is from genome assembly GCA_030645235.1 of Parvibaculum sp. Taxonomy (GTDB): domain Bacteria; phylum Pseudomonadota; class Alphaproteobacteria; order Parvibaculales; family Parvibaculaceae; genus Parvibaculum. The sequence goes on from JAUSMV010000005.1 coordinate 388,591, forward strand.
TGATGACGTCATTGTCCCATGCACCGTCAGCGACAGAAGACTTCGTCGTGTGGATCGACGCGCCACCGAGTTCTTCCGATGTCACCGTTTCATTCGTCACGGTCTTCACAACATCAGGGCCGGTCACGAACATGTAGGACGTGTCGCGCACCATGAAGATGAAGTCGGTCATGGCAGGCGAGTAAACGTCGCCGCCCGCGCAGGGGCCCATGATAACGGAGATTTGCGGAATGACACCGGATGCCAGCACGTTGCGCGTGAAGACTTCGCCGTAACCACCGAGGGCATCGACGCCTTCCTGAATGCGCGCACCGCCTGCGTCGAACAACCCGATAATGGGCGCGCCGTTGCGCAGCGCCATGTCCTGAATTTTCGTCATCTTGCGGGCATGCGCTTTGGAGAGCGAACCACCGAAGACCGTGAAGTCTTTGACAAAAAGATAAACAGGGCGGCCATTGACTGTGCCCCAGCCGGTGACAACGCCGTCGCCGGGGATCTTCTGTCCGTCCATGCCGAACTCGTGGCAATCATGCTCGACGAACATGTCGAACTCTTCAAACGAGCCCTCGTCCAGCAGAAGCTCGATACGCTCGCGCGCCGTGAGCCTTCCGCGCGCATGCTGCGCGTCGATACGTTTCTGACCACCACCCAACCGCGCAACCTTGCGGCGCTCTTCGAGCTGGCGAATAATTTCTTTCATTCTGCCCCCAGAAATCCCATGAAGGCCGCGCAACAGGCGACCGGGACGTGCGGAAAATCAGGCACCCGAAGGGCACCCTATCAGGGGCTTTGAATAGCACCGAAAGTCCAAAAATGCCAACCGCTTAGGGAGGGGTAAAAGAACGGGATTTACGTAGCGTCCGCGCCTTATTGGCGGGTCAGTGCCAAAAATTTCGCTGTATCTTCAAGCTCTTCGAGGCGGGTGGCGAGGCGGGCGGCCTCGTCTTCATCCTCACCGCTTAAGTAAACCTGCCAGGCTTCATCCACATGGGCGGCGTCAAAGGCCTGCTGAACGGTGAGCCGACCCCGCATGAGGGCGAGGCCGATGACCGTGGAGCCGGTCAGGGTCACCGCATTGTGGAGACCCGCCAGTTCGAAATCCGTGGCGGCTTCGATGGCGGTACGCAACGCGACGAGCGCCGCCTCGTCCTGCGCCACATGCATGAAACCCGGCGTGACGCGGAGCGATGCGCCAAGCTCTTCCTCGGCCCAGACAATGAGCGGTGCCCAATGAGCGGCCTGACGCTGAGCAAGACCTATCGGGTGATCCGCCATGTAGCAGATCAAATCTGTCCCGGAAAAAGCGGCAAGCTCATCAACCACCGCATCGCGACGCGGTGTGATACGGTCAATGACGGTGTTGGCAAGTTTCGTCAGCCACATGGTGCGCGGGTCAATGCGCTCGCCCTGCCCGCCCCATTCTTCGGCCATGGCCTCGGCAAGTTTCAGCGTCGGCACAACGAGCGGCGACTTCGCGGGTGTCTTCACCGACTTGCCATCGAGCAACACGGTGAAGCCTTCACCAAGCGGTGCGGCTGTCGCGGCTTTATAAAAACGTTTCGGCAAATTGCGAAACGGGTTTTGACCCGGATGCTCGACCTGCTCGTCCAGCGCCTTGTTGCGACCGAGGCCCATATTGAACACGGATGTGTTCTCGTCGTCTTTGCTCATGGCTGGAATTCCGGCTGCGGCCATAACGCGTCAAGCGCAGGCGCGAGATCATTGAAACTTGCGAGAACACGCGGCGCACCGGCGCGCTTTAAATCGTCCGTGCTGTGATACCCCCAATCAACACCCAGCGGATGCGCGCGGGCAGCAACCGCCATTTCAATGTCATAGGTCGTATCACCGATGAGAACAGTGTTGGCGGCATCAACGCCCGCCTCGCGCATCGCCTGCTGGAGCATCGCAGGATGCGGCTTCGACGGCGCGTCGTCGGCTGTTTGCAGCGTCACGAAATGATGCACGAGACCGTGCATCTCAAGCATGTGACGCAGGCCTTTTTGCGACTTGCCTGTGGCGATGCCGAGCAAGGTGTCAGGGCGCGCGGCGGCCAGTTCAATTGCTTCGCGGGTGCCGGGGAACAATGGTTCGGCGAGTTCTGGCTTATCGCGCAGGTGATAAAAGGCGTCCTTATAACCTTCCGTGATCGAGCGACGCTTGGGGGCTTCCTCGTGCGGGATCAACGCAAAGAGCGCTTCATCAAGCGAGAGACCAACGATGGAAAGAACTTTCGTGCGCGGCAGAGCTTCAAGACCATGGGCTTCAAACGCATGCGCCATGGCCGCAACGATCATATGCTGGCTGTCGATGAGTGTGCCGTCGCAATCAAAGACGACGAGGCGAGTGGGCTGGATCATCACAACTCCAACCCGTCAAAGGCACCTTTCGCGTCGCGCTCTTCAAGTCCCAACAGCTTCCAGCTTGTCGCCATATGGGGCGGCAGCGGCGCTTCGACATTGATGCGTTTGCCGCCGCCATCCGGATGGGCAATGGAAATGGAACGGGCGTGGAGATGCAACTGTTTCGGAATTTCGCCACCAGGGTGGCTGTCGAACGAGCCATACTTTCCGTCGCCGACAATCGGGCATTCAATGGCAGCGGCATGCGCGCGGATCTGATGCGTGCGACCTGTCATAGGCATGAAAGCGACCCATGAGAATTTTGTCGAGATCGAGGTTATCACTGAATAATGCGTGACGGCATTTTTTGCGTCTTCGTCTTTTTCAAAAGCGGGCATCACACGTTCAGCGCGCGGGCCTTCTTTTTTGATGAGAGCCAGATTGATCGTGCCGCGATGCGGCAGAGGTGTGCTGACACAAAGCGCCCAATAAATCTTGATTGCATCTTTGTGCTGGAACTGACGCGCCAGCGCGGCGGCGGCACGCGTGGAGCGCGCCAGCACGATGACACCGCTTGTGTCACGGTCGAGACGATGGACGAGCTTGGGGCGTTCCTCGGCTTCAAACTGCAATGCGTCAAGCATGCCGTCGAGATGACGATGCGTGGACGTACCGCCCTGCACGGCGAGACCGGCGGGCTTGTTCAGTATGAGAACGGATTTGTCTTTATAGATGACGCAAGCGCGAATCATCTCTGCGTCTTCGTCGCTCACAGGCTTCACGAGCTTCGGCGCCGGTTCCATACTATCGCCGAGCGGCGGGACGCGCACGGTCTGGCCGGACTCAAGACGCGTATTGGCTTTGGCACGCGCACCATCGACACGCACCTGCCCCGTGCGCAACAGCTTTTCGAGCCGACCATGAGTCAGCATCGGAAAGCGGCGCTTGAACCAGCGATCGAGACGGATACCGTCTTCATCGGCTGTGATCGAATAGGCGGCAACGGCGTTCATGTGAGAACGGTCCTGACGGCGTAAAGGCCAAAAAAGAGGGCGGCGATGGAGCCTATGACTGAGGCGGCAATGTAGAGACCGGCAAGCGTATAATCATGCCGTTCGATCATATTGCCCGCATCGAGAGAGAAGGCTGAGAAGGTCGTAAAGCCACCGAGCACGCCTGTCATCAGAAAGCTGCGCAATTCAGCAGAGACATTAAAGCGCAGGGCGAAGCTTTCGGCCAAAACACCCATAATGAAGCAGCCAATGAGGTTAACGCCGAGCGTGCCCCACGGAAAATTCGGACCATAGAGGCGAAGCATCTGAGCGCTGAAGAGATAGCGGGCACCGGAGCCCAGAGCGCCGCCAAGAGCGACCGCAATCAAACTATTCATTCGTTTTTCTCCGCGCGTAGTTTTTTCCAATAGGTGAGACGCTTGACGATCTCGCGCTCAAAGCCGCGCTCGAAGGGCTGATAGAACTCTTCGCGCTCCATCTCGTCAGGGAAATAGTTCTGGCCGGAAAAACCGTCCGCCGTATCGGGGTCATAGACATAGCCTTTGCCATAGCCCAACTCTTTCATCAGCCGCGTCGGCGCATTGAGAATATGCGCGGGCGGCGAGACGGAGCCGGTCTCGCGGGCTGACGCTCTCGCCGCATTGAAGGCCATATAAACAGCATTCGACTTTGGCGCTGTCGCCAGATAGACGACGCATTGCGCGAGCGCCAGATCGCCCTCCGGTGTGCCGAGAAAATCCACCACGTCTTTCGCCGCAAGCGCCTGTTGCACAGCTTGCGGATCAGCAAGGCCGATATCTTCATTCGCCATACGCACCATGCGCCGCGCGATATAGAGCGGGTCTTCGCCGCCTTCGAGCATTCGGGCGAGCCAATAGAGCGCCGCGTCGGCATCTGAGCCGCGCACAGATTTGTGCAACGCGCTGATGAGATTGTAATGGCCTTCCCTGCCCTTATCGTAGAGCGGCGCGCGGCGCTGAATGGCGCTGATGAGACCGGCTGTGTCGAGCGTGGTTTCAATGCCGAGCGAGAAAACCTCTTCCGCCAGATTGAGGGCGTAGCGTCCGTCGCCATCGGCCATAGCCCGCAACGTGGCGCGGGCATCATCATCAAGCGGCAGCTTACGCTTCATGTGCTCCTCAGCACGAACAAGCAGAAGTTCGAGCGCGGCATCATCAAGGCGGTTCAGCACCATGACCTGCGCGCGCGACAGCACGGCGGCGTTCAACTCGAAGGATGGATTCTCGGTGGTCGCGCCGACAAGCGTGATCGTGCCGTCTTCCATCACGGGCAGGAAACTATCCTGCTGGGCGCGGTTAAAACGATGTATCTCATCGACGAAGAGCAATGTGCCTTTGCCGGTCGAGCGACGGCCGCGCGCCATCTCGAAAATCTTTTTCAGATCCGCAACGCCGGAAAAGATCGCCGACATGGGCTGGAACTCAAGCCCGACTTTATCGGCGAGCAATCGCGCGATGGTGGTCTTGCCTGTGCCTGGCGGGCCCCAAAGAATGATCGACGAGAGATGGCCCTGCGCGAGCATGCGGCCGAGCGGGCCTTTGGGACCGATCAGATGATCCTGCCCCACGACCTCTTCGAGCACCTGCGGGCGCAAACGATCCGCAAGCGGGCGCGGCGCACCCACATCCATCCCAGCGGCTTCAAACAGATTGCTCATGGAGTGGGTTTAGCACGTTTTGGGGGTGAGATTGAAGGAAGGAAGTCTCCGCCCCCTTACCCGCCGACGCTCGCGTCAAAAGTGCGGTCGCCGCGTTTGATCGTGAAGTCCCAACGCTCGCGCTTGGCGGCGATGGCGGCTTTGAACTCTTTGACGGAGCCGATTTTTGTATCGCCGATGGCGACGATGACGTCGCCTGCCTGAAACTGAATGCGGTCGGCGGTGGAGCCTTCATAGACGGACACGATGATGACGCCGGAACCCGCCAGCGATGGCAGGCTCATCTCATCGGCGAGAGCGGGCGAGAGATTGGCGACCGTGCTGCCCTCAAAAGGCGTGCGGCCTTTGATGAGCGAGCGATCAGCGGCGGGCACTTCGGGCGGCACCTCAACGCTCATGCTTGTCTCATGCGTCGCGCCGTTGCGGACATAGCGGAGTTTCACTTTGCTGCCGAGCGGCTTCATCGCAAAGCGGTAACGCAGCGCTTCGGGATCTTCGATATCGACACCATCGACGGCGCGGATGACATCGCCTGCTTTAAGGCCCGCACGCGCGGCGGGACCACCTGCATAAAGATCACCGACAAGCGCACCGCCCGGACGATCAAGACCAAGCGTCGATGCCATCTGCGCATCAATGGCCTGCAACTGCGCACCCGTCCACGGACGCTTGAGATGACCGCCATTGCGCGCGCCATCGACAACGAGCTTCACCATGTTGGACGGGATTGCAAAGCCGATGCCGATGCTGCCGCCCGACTGCGAATAGATAGCGCTGTTGATGCCGATGACTTTGCCGTCGGTCGTCACCAACGCACCACCGGAATTGCCGGGATTGATCGCGGCATCTGTCTGTATAAAGAACTGATAATCGGACACACCAACATGCGTGCGGGCAAGCGCCGAGACAATGCCGGTGGTGACTGTCTGGCCGACACCAAACGGATTGCCGATGGCGAGCACGAGGTCGCCGACTTCGACGCTGTCTGAATCTTTGAACTGAAGGAAAGGAAGTTTCTCGCCCTTGGTGTCGATCTTCAACACGGCGAGGTCGGTGCGCTCATCGGCGAGCACGAGCTTCGCTTCAAATTCGCGACGGTCGGCAAGTGCGACGCGGAACTGATCGCCGCCTTTGATGACATGGTTGTTGGTGACGATATATCCCTCTGCCCCAACGATTACACCGGAGCCGAGCGACTGCTGCACGCGCTCGCGCGGCTTGCCGAATTGACCGCCGAAGAAGCGCTGAAAGAACGGATCATTGGCGAAGGGCGATATGGCTTGCGCCTGCACCGTGCGACGCGAATAAACGTTGACCACGGCGGGCGCGACGCGCTTGACGACGGAGGCGTAGGAGAGCGTCACCTCACCTGATGACGCCGGCATGGCGCGCGTGTCGGCATGTGCCGTCCACGGAAAGAATGCGAGCGCGACGGCGAGCATGAGGGCCGTCGCCGACATGACGAGACCGCCTGAAAGATTTGATTGTGACATAAATTCTAACACCATCCTGCTCGTCCATGCGTGAGGACGGGCGACTGCCCTTGACCTGAATAGTGTGTATGTGGGGAGCGCGATGCAAGATGGAAGTGAGGATTTGGGGTTACGTGTTGGTAAGAAAAAAGCGGGAATAAGTTTTTTCGGGCTCGCCATGAAGCTCGAAAACAACAGTAATTCTTGCAAGAGATCGAGTGTTTCCATGCAGAGATCGTGTGTCAGTTCGTCGAGGGTTTGTGGGAACCAAAAAAAGAGCAATCCCCGGGCGGGGATAGACGAGATATCCCGCAAAATAAATCTATCCCCGTGGGAAGAAAGCAAGACCCTCACCCAACCCTCTCCCAGATAGAGGGAGAGGACTTTTAGAAAAACAAAAAGGGCGATCCGTGAGGACCGCCCTTTTTCATTTCGCATGAATGCGAAAACTTATGCTGACTGCAACGCGCCTTCTTCGTCACCTTCGACGAGGACCGGACCTGAATCCTGGCCCTTGGCGCTTTCGTCACGGTCAACGAACTCAATGACGGCCATCGGGGCGTTGTCGCCGAAGCGGAAGCCCGCCTTGAGCACGCGGATGTAACCACCCGGACGTTCGGCATAACGCTTGCCGAGCACGTCGAACAGTTTGGCGGCCCACACTTTGTCGGGGAGCTGCGCATAGGCCTGACGGCGTGTGTGCAGTGAGTCCACCTTGCCAAGTGTCACGAGCTTTTCGACATAGGGGCGAAGCTCTTTTGCTTTGGGCAGCGTGGTCACAATCTGCTCATGCTTGATGAGCGCGATTGCCATGTTTGCAAACATGGCCTTGCGGTGGCTGGCTGTCCGATTGAGCTTGCGGCCGGAATTACCGTGACGCATGACCCTGTCTCCTTAATTCATAAGCGGCGTAACGATACGCGGCGTTCAATATCAATACTGGTCTTCGTAGCGTTTCGCGAGTTCTTCGATGTTCTCCGGCGGCCAATTCGGCACTTCCATACCGAGATGGAGACCCATCTGGGCGAGAACTTCTTTGATCTCGTTGAGCGACTTGCGGCCAAAATTCGGTGTACGGAGCATTTCCGCTTCCGTCTTCTGGATCAGGTCGCCGATATAGACGATGTTGTCGTTCTTGAGGCAGTTGGCAGAACGAACCGAAAGCTCAAGCTCGTCAACCTTCTTGAGGAGCGCCGCATTGAACTCAAGTTCAGGACGGGTTTCTTCAACATGCTTCTGTTCGGGTTCTTCGAAGTTCACGAAGACCTGAAGCTGGTCTTGCAGGATGCGCGCGGCATAGGCCACGGCGTCGTCCGGCGTGATGGCGCCATTCGTCTCGACCTGCATGGTGAGCTTGTCATAGTCGAGGATCTGGCCTTCGCGCGTGTTCTCGACTTTGTACGAGATGCGCTTGACGGGGCTGTAGAGGCTATCGATCGGGATCAGACCAATCGGTGCATCTTCAGGACGGTTACGGTCGGAAGAGACATAGCCCTTGCCGAGAGCGACAGTGAATTCCATGCGAATGTCCGCACCCTGATCAAGCGTGCAGAGCACGAGATCGGGGTTCAGCACTTCGATGTCGGAACCGACTGTGATGTCGCCGGCCGTAACCGTGCCGGGGCCGGTCTTGGACAGCGTCATGCGCTTGGGGCCTTCAGCGTGAAGGCGCAGAGCAAGCTGTTTGATATTCAGGATGATGTCGGTGACGTCTTCGCGCACACCGGCAATCGACGAGAACTCGTGCAACACGCCATCGATCTGGACGGCGGTGACGGCGGCGCCCTGAAGCGACGACATCAACACGCGACGCAGCGCATTGCCGAGCGTCAGGCCAAAGCCGCGTTCCAGCGGTTCGGCAACAACAGTCGCGAACCGGCCGGCATCGTGCCCCGGATTGATTTCGAGCTTGTTCGGCTTAATCAGCTCTTCCCAGTTTTTCTGGATCAATTTCAAAACCTCGTGTCATTTTACGGGCGCAATCTGCGTCCGGGCGGGAGACCTCCGCCACTTGATCTCTTTAACGTCCGCCCCACCATTCAATCGTGCGAGCCGACGGGACCAGCGAACCGGTCAAACGAAAACAGGTGAACCTGTTAGACGCGACGACGCTTGGGCGGACGGCAACCGTTATGCGGAATGGGTGTCACGTCACGGATCGTTGTGACAGTGAAGCCAACAGACTGAAGCGCACGAAGGGCTGACTCACGACCTGAACCCGGACCCGTCACCTCAACTTCGAGGGTGCGCATACCATGTTCCATCGCCTTCTTGCCTGCATCTTCAGCGGCCATCTGAGCGGCGAAGGGTGTGGACTTACGGCTGCCCTTGAAGCCCATCAGACCCGACGACGACCAGGAAATCGCATTGCCCTGCGCGTCGGTGATCGTGATCATGGTGTTGTTGAACGTGGAATTCACGTGGGCAACGCCCGACGAGATATTCTTACGTTCCTTGCGCTTTACGCGGGTCTTTTCCTTGGCCATCCGTCTCAAACCTTAAATACGCCAGAGCGAACCGCCACTGGCAAAAAACCGAAGTGATTACTTCTTCTTACCGGCGATTGCCTTGGCCGGACCCTTGCGGGTGCGCGCATTTGTATGCGTGCGCTGACCATGAACCGGCAGACCCTTGCGGTGACGCAGACCGCGATAGCAGCCCAGATCCATCAGGCGTTTGATGTTCATTGCGACTTCGCGACGCAGGTCGCCTTCGACGATAAAGTCACGGTCGATCGATTCACGGATCTGGATGACTTCGCTGTCGGTCAGCTGGTTGACGCGGCGCTCTGCCGGAATGCCAACTTTTGTGCAGATTTCCTGCGATTTGGCATCGCCGATGCCATGAATATAGGTCAGTGCAATAACGACCCGCTTATTGGTCGGGATGTTGACACCAGCAATACGAGCCACTTCTATTCTCCTGCTTCCAGCGCCTGAAACCCAGTTTCGGCGCAAGCCTCACGTCACACATGAGGGAATCGCTCTTGCGGCACCTATGTCAAAACCCGGTCGAACTGGGTAAAAAACAGCAGAAATCTGCCATTTTTTGACCAGAACCGGTGAATGTTCTGACAGTACCGTCACGAAGGCCGGGATTATAGGATTTAACTCCGTCCCGTCAACCGCTTAAGCCAGCTTCCCTTTTTCTTAGTCAGTCCGAGCACCGCCTCAATCTGGCGGGTCACGTCGTCCATATCGCTCATACCGTTCACGCCCTTGAGGACGCCACGGGATTTGTAATAGGCCACCAGCGGAGCTGTCTGCTCGTGATAGACCTTGAGGCGCTTTGCGAGCGCCTCTGCATTGTCGTCGGCACGCGGGCCACCCACCGTCTGAGCGGCGCGGGTCTCGATGCGGCCAAGCAAAATCTTATCGTCAACTTCAAGCTCAACCACGGCGTCGAGCTTGTCGCCCTTACCCGCCAGCATGGCATCCAAGGCTTCGGCCTGCGCAACGTTGCGCGGGAAGCCGTCGAGGATGTAGCCGTTTTTGGCGTCGGGCTGGGCGATACGGTCGGCAATGATACCGACCACAACGGCGTCGGGAACCATGTCGCCGCGCGCCATGATGGCTTCGGCCTGCTTGCCGATCTCGGTGCCCGCCTTCACAGCCGCACGCAGCATATCGCCGGTGGAGAGCTGGACGAGACCATAGGTTTCTTGCAGACGCTGCGCCTGAGTGCCTTTACCGGCACCGGGCGGTCCGAGAAGGATGAGTTTCATCGACGCGGCCCCCGCAACTTCGACTTCTTGATGAGGCCTTCATATTGATGGGCAAGCAGATGGCTCTGAATCTGGGCCACTGTGTCCATGGTCACTGACACAACAATGAGCAGGGACGTGCCACCGAAATAGAACGGCACTTTATAAGCAGAGATCAGGATTTCCGGCAGCAGGCAGACCACGACGAGATAAGCCGCACCCACAACCGTCAACCGCGTCAGCACATAGTCGATATAGGTCGCTGTGCGTTCGCCCGGACGGATACCCGGAATGAAGCCGCCGTATTTCTTCAGATTGTCAGCCGTGTCCTTCGGATTGAACACAAGCGCTGTATAGAAGAAAGCAAAGAACACGATACCGGCAGCATAGGACAGCATATAGAGCGGCTGACCGTGGCCGAGCATAGCCGTGATGGTGTTGAGCCATTCCGGTCCCTGCCCTTGCGTGAAATTCGCAATGGTGATCGGGAGCAGCAAAAGCGACGAGGCAAAGATCGGCGGAATGACGCCTGACGTATTGAGCTTGAGCGGCAGATGCGAACTGTCGCCGCCATACATCTTGTTGCCAACCTGGCGCTTGGGATATTGCACGATCAGGCGGCGCTGGGCGCGCTCGATGAACACGATGGCCATGATGACGGCCACGACCATGACGGCGAGGAACAGGATGACGAAGGTTGAGATGGCCCCCTGACGTCCGAGTTCCAATGTGCCTGCGATGGCGTGCGGAAGCTGGGCGACGATGCCTGCGAAAATGATGAGCGAGATACCGTTGCCGACGCCGCGCGAGGTAATCTGCTCACCCAGCCACATCAGGAACATGGTGCCACCGGCGAGCGTGATGACCGTTGTGGCGCGGAAGAACAGGCCCGGATCGATCACAACATTCTGCGCGCCTTCGAGACCCACGGCGATGCCATAGCCTTGCAGAATGGCGAGAACCAGCGTGCCGTAGCGCGTGTATTGATTGATGGTCTTGCGACCCTGCTCGCCTTCCTTCTTCAGCGCCTCAAGGTGAGGGCTCACCGAGGTCATCAGCTGAATGATAATGGAGGCGGAAATATAGGGCATGATCGCGAGGGCGAAGATCGCCATGCGGCCGACAGCGCCGCCCGCAAACATATCGAAAATGCCGAGAATGCCGGACTGCTGTTGTTTGAACACCTGGGCGAGAGCCGCAGGGTCGATGCCGGGCAAGGGAATATAGGTGCCAAGGCGATAGATGATGAGCGCGCCGAGCGTAAACCAAATGCGCTTCTTCAGCTCGTCAGCCTTCGCAAAGGCAGAAAAATTCAGATTTGCTGCAAGCTGCTCTGCCGCCGATGCCATATAAAACCTACCCCGTGCGCCGCAAAAAGAGCGATGGGGCTATCCGCCCCAACCGCATCTTGTCTCCGGTATTATTCTGCTGCCGGCTTCTTCTTTTTCTCAGGCACTTTACGCTCAATCACCTGAACCGAACCGCCTGCCTTTTCGACAGCCGCTTTGGCTGCTTCCGACGCGCCCGCAACGACGAAGGACACCTTCGTCTTGAGTTCGCCTTCGGCCATCAAACGCACACCGTCGAGAGGACGACGGATGACGCCGCCTGCCACGAGAGCCGCAATATCAACCGTTGCTTTCGCATCGATCTTGCCCGCGTCAATCGCTTCCTGAATCTTGCCGACATTGATCACGTTGTAATCAAGACGGAAAATATTTTTGAAGCCGCGCTTGGGCAAACGCATATGAATCGGCATCTGGCCGCCTTCATAGCCTTTGATCGCCACGCCGGAACGTGAGGTCTGACCCTTCACACCACGACCACCGGTCTTGCCTTTGGTGGAGCCGATACCACGACCAACGCGGATGCGCGGGCGACGGGCGCCTTCATTGTCGATAATTTCGTTCAGTTTCATCGGAATGCCTCGCGAGCCAAAAGCTCAAAACAGATTAGGCTTCGTCCACGACGCGGACGAGATGGGCCACTTTTTTGATCATGCCGCGAACAGCCGGAGTATCTTCCAGTGTCTTTGTGCGGCGCATCTTGTTGAGACCAAGACCAACCAGCGTTTCACGCTGATCAGGCTGGCGGCGAAGCGGGCTGCCGGTCTGCTGAACGGTCACTGTCTTTTGAACAGACGCTGTCTTTTTCGCTGACATAATCCAGGTCCTCTACTTCAATACTTATTCGAGACCGGCATCGGCGGCGCCATCGGCACGACGACCGACCAGGTCGGACACCATCTAGCCGCGACGCGCAGCAACCATGCGCGCGCTCTGTTCATGCTTCAATGCGTCGAATGTCGCGCGCACCATGTTGTAGGGGTTGGACGAACCAAGCGACTTGGCCACAACGTCCTGCACACCCAGCGTTTCGAAGACGGCGCGCATCGGGCCACCGGCGATGATGCCCGTACCGGCCGGAGCCGCACGGAGCACAACGCGACCAGCGCCATGACGACCATCAATGTCGTGATGAAGCGTGCGGCCTTCGCGCAGCGGAACGCGGATCATCGCGCGCTTTGCACTTTCGGTTGCCTTACGGATGGCTTCGGGCACTTCACGTGCCTTGCCATGACCAAAGCCAACGCGGCCCTTCTGGTCCCCAACGACGACAAGCGCCGCAAAGCCGAAACGACGGCCACCCTTCACGACCTTGGCGACGCGATTGATGTGAACAAGCTTGTCCACAAATTCGCTATCGCGCTCTTCCCGGTCCCGGTCTCGTGATCTTTCGCGTGCCACA
>JAUSMV010000011.1 GCA_030645235.1 Parvibaculum sp.
CCAAAATGGTGCACCTGTCGCAAGGTGAAGCAGAAGCTTTCTACGCTGTTCACAAAGAGCGTCCTTTCTTCAAGGACCTCGTCTCCTTCATGATCTCCGGCCCTGTGATGATTCAGGCGCTGGAAGGCGAAGGCGCTGTGTTTAAGAACCGCGACCTGATGGGTGCTACTGACCCGAAGAAAGCGGATGCTGGCACCATTCGTGCTGATTTTGCTGACAGCATTGACGCCAATGCGGTGCATGGCTCTGACGCTGTTGAAACGGCAAAAGAAGAAATCGCTTTCTTCTTTGCCGGCATGAACGTTTACGCACGTTAATGATGTTCGTCCCCAGGCTTTGCCTCCCCGCAACCGGGTCGTCACTTGCTTGGGGCGGCGAAGCTTGCCGCGCACTGTCATGACTACCAACCTCCTTGACTATGACTTGGAGGGGTTGGTCGCGTTTTGCGAGCAGCTTGGCGAAAAGCGCTTCCGCGCCACGCAGTTGTTCCGCTGGATTCATCAAAAAGGAGCGTCGGACTTTGAGCAGATGACCGATCTGGCGAAGTCCTTGCGCGAAAAACTTAAAACTTCAGCCTGCATACAGGGGCCGAAAGTGGTATCCCGCCATGAATCGACAGACGGCACTATCAAGTGGCTGTTTGACGTCGGCGCCGGGGATGTCATTGAGACGGTCTTCATTCCTGAAGCTGATCGCGGCACCTTGTGCATTTCATCGCAAGCTGGTTGTGCCGTTGGATGCCGATTTTGCTCTACAGGACATCAGGGGTTTAGCCGCAACCTCACCACCGGGGAAATTGTCTCCCAGTTGTGGTTTGCCGAGCATTTTCTGCGCGGGCATCTGTACAGGAAAAACCGGCAGGATCGGGTGATTTCCAGTGTGGTCATGATGGGCATGGGCGAGCCCCTGCAGAACTATGCGCAGCTACTGCCGGCGCTAAAGGTCATGCTTGACGACCATGCGTATGGGCTGTCGCGCCGCCGGGTGACGGTGTCGACCTCTGGCGTCGTTCCCATGATGGACCGATTGGGCAAGGATTGCCCTGTCGCGCTCGCGGTATCGCTGCACGCGCCCAATGATGCATTGCGCGACAACCTGGTGCCTCTGAATAAAAAATACCCAATTCAAGAGTTGCTGGAGGCTTGTACGCGCTACCAGGCGTCGGCGCCACGCGACTTCATCACGTTTGAATATTGCATGCTGGACGGCGTCAACGACCAGCCCGAGCATGCCCGTCAGCTGGTGTCCCTGATGCAGACCCACGCTGCGCGCGGCTTGTCCTGCAAGTTCAACCTGATTCCCTTTAATCCGTTTCCTGCCTCTGGCCTGACGCGCTCTGAAATGCAGCAGGTTGCTGCTTTCGCAAAGATTCTGATGGATGCCGGTATCGTGACGACCATCCGTAAAACCCGTGGTGACGATATTGACGCCGCGTGCGGGCAACTGGCTGGCGACGTTCAGGACCGAACCAGCGTAGACCGGCGTATGGCCGCGCAGCGGCAAGGTATGCTTGGCGGCATCAAAGTGGTGGTGCTCAAGGGGCTAAGTCAATGAAGTCTGTCTTTAAGGTGTTCCGGATTCCGTTTTTTTGGTCAGTTTTCTTGCTGGCGGGTTGCGCGAACCAGCCTGGCGCCCCGGGGGCTTCCAGCGCTCAAAGTGACATGGTGACCGAGTCTGATGAACCTGACCAGCGCAAGCGCGCGCGGTTGCGGCTTGAACTGGCGACAGGGTATTTCGAGGAGGGGCAGACCAAGGTCGCGCTTGATGAGATTAAGCAGTCGATCGCCATAGACCCAGGTTACGCGAATGCATTTAATTTGCGGGGGTTGGTGTACATGCGTCTGAATGACATTCCCTTGGCGGAAGATAGCTTTCGTCGCGCATTCGCGTTGAATCCGCGTGATGCGGATGTCGCCCACAACTATGGCTGGCTGCTTTGCCAGCATGCGCGTTACCCCGAATCGTTCAAGTTGTTTGCCCAGGCTGCCGCCAATCCAACCTACACGGGAAAAGCCAAGACCTTGATGGCCCAGGGCGTGTGCCAGGTTCGCGCAGGGCAACTGGATGACGCAGAGAAGAGCCTTAAACAGTCTTACGAGTTTGATGCAGGCAACCCGGTGACCGCCTATAACCTGGCCAACCTTCTCTATGTGAAGGGTGACTTGACCCGTGCGCAGTTCTACATTCGCCGTTTGAATAACAGCGAACTGGCCAATGCTGAAACGCTCTGGCTTGGGATCAAGATTGAGCGCAAGCTGAACAATCGGGAGAATGCAATGCAACTGGCCGATCAGTTGAAAAAGCGCTTTGCACAATCGTCACAGGCAGCCGCTTATGAAAAAGGTGCCTTCAATGAGTGAGCTTGCCTCAGTGTTCGGCGGAACCGCGCGTCCAGAGTCAGTCGGCGTTGACCTGCAGACCAACACCGGTGCGATGCCTGCAGAGCCCACGGCAGGTGCATTGCTCCGTGCGGCCAGACAGGCCGCGGGCATTCACATTGCTGCCTTGGCGGCGTTGCTCAAGGTCCCCGAGAAGAGGCTTGAAGCGCTGGAGCATGATCGC
>JAUSMV010000040.1 GCA_030645235.1 Parvibaculum sp.
ACTCCGTGGTGCCCTGGGCGACCTTCACTGACCCGGAGGTGGCGCGTGTGGGGTTGAGCGAGCAGGAGGCGAAGGAGCAGGGGATTGCCTACGAACTGACCCGCTACGAGATCGACGATCTGGACCGTGCCATAGCGGACGAGGAGGCTCATGGGTTCGTGAAGGTGCTGACACAGCCGGGCAGCGACCGCATTCTGGGGGCGACTATCGTGGGTTATCACGCGGGAGAATTGTTGACGGAGTTCGTGCTGGCCATGACCCATGGCTTGGGGTTGAAGAAGATTGCCGCCACGACCCACATCTACCCGACGCTGTCCGAGGCCAATCGCTTCACCGCTAACGCCTGGCGCAGCGCCCGCATTCCCACGCACCTGCTGCCGTGGGCGGAGCGCTACTTCCGCTGGCGCCGTGGTTGAGCCCTTTATGTGGGAGCGGGCCTGCCCGCGATGAATCTCGCGCGCAATCCATCGCGAGCAGGCCCGCTCCCACATGATGATCAGCTGCGGCGCACAGCCTGGAAGATGCAGATGCCGAACAAAATGACGAAACCAATCATCGAGAGTTCGGCGATGGAGAAGATGCCGAGGAAACGCCAGCTGACTTCGGCACAGTTGCCATCACCCTTGAGTAGGAACGACAACATGTCCATCAGCGGAAAGTTGTCCATGATGTAGCTCAGGCCGGGGCCGCAGGCAGGAACCTGATCTTCGGGCAGATGCTGCAGCCAGATCTGGCGTCCAGCGAAATAACCACCCGCCACACACATGCTGGCTGCGAGCAGGGCGTAATTGCGCACGCCTGCCGGTGAAGGTTTGTGTATCGCCGCTGCCAGGCACACCAGCCCGGTCAGGATGACGAACACGCGTTGAGTGATACACAGGCCGCAAGGCTGCAGAAGCATCACGTGTTCCATGTACAGGGCGATGAGGATCATCGACGTGCACGCCGCGAACACCAGCAGGTTGAGATTTCTCGAGCCCGGGATCATTGCCAACAATTTTGTCATCTTGAAAACTCACTGCCACTGCGGGCTCAAAAAATATCTGGTCTGGACGGAAACGCGGTCTATTCTAAACAAATATTGTCGGCTGTATATATGTTCGCGAGCGCCGCCGGGTTCCTCATTTCACTCTTCATTTCGCTCTTCAGAAAACGGCTTCCCTGGCCGATAACTCCTTCGTCACGCGGATTCTATTGATCAG
>JAUSMV010000047.1 GCA_030645235.1 Parvibaculum sp.
CTTCATGCGTGTTGTCATTGATACCAATGTTTTTGTAGGTGCTTGCATCGGCGTGGGGGCGTCCAATGCCGTGATTCGTGCGTGCCTGCAACATCGGGTTGTTCCGTTAATGGGCGCGTCCTTGCTGACAGAGTACGAGGCAGTATTGGGGCGGGAGGCTCTATTTGCCAAGGGTCGCCTGAATGGGCAAGAGAGGAGCGATTTGCTTGATGCGTTTATGGCGCTTTGCGAGTGGACGCGTGTGTATTTTTTGTGGCGCCCCAATCTGCCAGACGAGTCCGACAACCACTTGATTGAACTCGCTGTCGCTGGCGGCGCAGATTTTATCGTGACGCGCAATCTGCGCGACCTGCGCGGCAACGAGTTGCGTTTTGCCCCATTACGGGCGATTTCGCCCGAGGATTTTTTGAAGGAGTTATGAAATGACTGCCCTGACTGTGCGTTTACCTGACGAAAAACACCGTCGCCTCAAGGCACTGGCCAAGAGCCGTGGCACCCCGCTGAACCGCCTGATTGATGAGATGACGACCCTGATGTTGGCTGAGTTCGATGCCGAAACTCGTTTTCAGCTGCGTGCGGCTCGTGGCACGGGGCAGGAGGCGCAGGGGTTGTCGCTTCTCGACAAGGCCATGGGGTAGTCCCCATGGCCCTCGAATGGCGCTACGCGCTGGACACCATTGACTGGGATGAGCTTTCCGACCTCTACCGCGTCGCCCGCTGGGCAACAAGAAGGCGGCCGACTTGAAGGTCGTGTTTGCGGCAAGCATGTTCAAGTGCTTTGTCTACGACTCGGGCAAGCTGATAGGAACCGGTCGGGCACTGGCGGACGGACTTGATTGCTCATACATTTGCGACATCGCGGTTCACCCGAGCCATCAAGGCAGCGGTGTCGGCAAGGAGATTGTGGCGACGTTGGTGAATTTTTCCAAAAATCACAAGAAGATCATCCTGTATGCGGTCCCCGGCAAGGAGCCTTTCTACCGCAAGTTGGGTTTCAAGCGAATGACGACCGCGATGGCCATATTCGCAAACCCGGCGCAAGCACTTGAGTCGGGTTTGGTCTGTGAAATCTGATCCCTCTATTGAGCCCTGACCATCCGCATCAGAACAAGCCGTACTGGACGGCACCGCGAGATTTACCGGGGCGGAATTCGCCGCGTAGACTTGAAAAAATGAAAAACAATCATTCCTCACCCCATGAAACGACAGCTTGCTCGGTCACCCTGAGATCGCCCAACAACGTCTTCGAAGCCGACAACAAGCATTACGTGACGGTCTTCATCGTGGCCACGCCGGCAGGCGGCGAGCCTCAAGTGCTGGAACCGGACAAATGCGAGGGCTGGGCATGGTTTGAATGGGAAACGCTGCCAGAGCCCTTGTTTGCGCCACTGGCAACTCTTTACAACCACGGCTATTTGTCAAAATGGAAGACAACCCATACCAATGATCGGACAACATCATGAAAAATATTTGCGTTTATTGCGGCGCCAACCCTGGTCGGCAGGAGGCGTATTCCAGCGCCGCGCGTGACCTTGCCAAGGCGCTGGTTGATCGAAACCTGGGGCTTGTCTACGGGGGTGCCAGCGTGGGAATCATGGGGCTGATTGCAGATGCCGTGCTGCAACTCGGCGGGCGGGTCGTGGGGGTCATGCCTGAGGCGTTGGTGCGAAAGGAAATCGCACACAAGAACCTGACCGAACTCCATGTCACGCAGTCCATGCATGAGCGCAAAACCCTGATGGCTGAACTTTCTGACGGATTCATTGCCATGCCTGGCGGCATAGGCACGCTTGAAGAAATCTTCGAGATTTGGACGTGGGCCCAACTTGGATTTCATGCAAAGCCCTGTGGTTTGCTCAACGTGGCGGGCTACTTTGACTCGTTAACGACGTTTTTGGATCACGCGGTCGCGGAGCAGTTCGTCAAAAAGGCGCACCGTTCAATATTGCTCGTTGAGCATGAGCCCGAAGCACTGCTGGATCGATTCGCCAGTTACGAACCCCCAAGCATTCAAAAGTGGGTGGGAAAGGCCGAAACATGAGGGGTTGCCGCGTGCCCCGGCTCGTGATGTCCCCCTAGCACATTAGGTTTTACAAGGAGATCCCCATGGCACTCGAATGGCGCTACGCGCTGGATGGCGTCGACTGGGACGAGCTCTCCGACCTCTACCGCGTTGCCCCGCTGGGCAACAAGAAGGCGTCCGACTTGAAGGTCGTGTTTACAGCCAGCATGTTCAAGTGCTTTATCTACGACTCGGACAAGCTGATCGGGACCGGCCGGGCGCTGGCCGACGGACTTGATTGCTCCTACATCTGCGACATCGCCGTTCACCCGAGTCATCAAGGCTCGGGGGTCGGCAAAGAGATTGTGTCGACACTGGTGAATCTGTCAAAAAATCACAAGAAGATCATCTTGTATGCGGTCCCCGGCAAGGAGCCCTTTTACCGCAAGTTGGGCTTCAAACGAATGACGACCGCGATGGCCCTATTCGCGAACCCGACCCAAGCCCTTGAGTCGGGGCTGATCTGTGAAACCTGAACCCTCCATCTAGCCCTGCGCTACTCTCCGCCTCATCACGGAGGGAGTAGTGGACAGCTAAACAGCCGCCCCCACCGGGGCGAGCCCTGGTCCACAACGCTCTGTCCGAAACAACACATTCCCGACAACCGCCCCTGGCAGCTAAACCGGGCCGCTGGCCAAAGACCCGACAAACCCGCCCCGCGGGCCGTCCTTCAAGACGATAAAGGCCTCAAAAACATGTGGCATGCACCTTGCAATACAGGTACGCAAAGGACGCCACACCATGCCCCTCAACCTCATCATCAACGACACGACTCTCCGTGATGGCGAACAGACCGCCGGGGTGGCCTTCACGGTCGATGAGAAATGTGCCATTGCCTGCGCGCTGGCCGCAGCCGGTGTGCCGGAGATGGAAATCGGCATCCCCGCCATGGGCGAGGAAGAGATTGACTGCATCAACGCCATTGCATCCCTTGAACTGCCCGCTGCCTTGATGGTCTGGGGCCGCCTGACCGACGGCGACCTGGCCAGTGCGCTGCGCTGCCAGGCAGACATTGTTCACCTCTCGATTTCGGTGTCGGACATTCACCTGCGCCACAAGCTGCGCCAGTCGCGCGAATGGGTGTTGACGCAGGTCACCAAGGTGATCGAAAAAGCGGTCGCCAGCGGCCGCAAGATTTCACTCGGCGCCGAAGATGCTTCCCGCGCCGATGTTGACTTTCTGACCCAGGTGGCGCGGCGTGCCCAGGACTGCGGCGCCAGCCGTATCCGCTTTGCCGACACCCTGGGTGTGCTGGACCCCTTCACCACGTATGACGCCATTGCGCGACTGCGCGAGGCGGTGGACATCGAGATCGAAATCCACGCTCACAACGACCTCGGCATGGCCACCGCCAACACCCTGGCGGCCCTGCGCGCTGGCGCCACGCATGCCAACACCACGGTCAATGGCTTGGGCGAGCGCGCCGGCAATGCGGCGCTGGAAGAAGTCGTGATGGGTGTGCGCCACCTGCACCATGCGGACACCGGCGTGG
>JAUSMV010000048.1 GCA_030645235.1 Parvibaculum sp.
TAAACGTGCTGAGCTTCGCCGGGCATTTGATCGAATTGGATTTCTGGGAAATCAAACAACGGAAGATCAAGCTGGCGAGGGCAACGCGCTGTTAGCAGATCGTGATACAGCACTTGGCGAGACGCACTTCATTGCGCCGGAAACAACGATACGCCAAGCACGGGCGCAGTTTGAATGTCTTGCCGACGAATTTAAGGAGCTTGGAGACATCGTCTCGCAAGTCATGTGCGAAGTAGGTGCATGCAGGATGGATCGGGCCCTGATCGCAGCCGCCCCCGAGACGGCTTATTTGCCCGATGCTCAGGTAGCCCTGAATATCCTTGCGCAGCCCTCCGGCTCGGCTTCTTTTGCCACCACTGGCACGATTTGAATTGGTGAGTCTCGCGCCCATAAGAAAGCGTGCCCATAACTTGTCTTGTGGAGCGTAAGCTGCAAGGGAACTTGTGAGATCGAAGGAGCCAAGACAAAAGAAGAAGGTAAAACGCCTTGGCTAGGTGTTGAGCGGTCTGCCAAAAGGAAGGCAGCAAACCGCGTGCCCTCCCTTCGTAATGTTCATGGTCCAGCCCGCGTATCGCGTAGCATCGCCGATCATAAGATCCCGGATCACTGCCTTGCCGAAGGCGCGTGCTGCGTCGTCGTCGCATAGTGCCATGCGACCAGCCTCTTCTCGGTCGCTCCCATCAACGTTGTGGATTGTGAAGCGGTAAATCAACATAAGCCACTGCTCACTTCCGACCCCACCACTGCCATTGCCCAGCGTAGAACGCTGCGTTTCAATGCCAAGGATGCCCAACAATCCCGAAACCATCGCCGCCGACGATTATAAGGCGATCTGGGCGGCACGCCCATTGGAAGGATCAAGAAACGGGATGGCATTTCAAGCTCGACCACGCGGCAAATAGTAGACGGCGCGGAGCCGTCGTCCTGAATCGAGGACCGGACAGATGAAAGTCCTTGCGTGCGTGCGCAGTGGCCGATGGCCGGATTTCCTGGAGATTGTTGCAAAAATGTGACTCTCTTTTCAGGAAAATTGGCGCTTACTAATCATTAAGACTTTATCGGGGCCAGGCGGGGCCATCTTCGGAAGAAGTCTGGCGCCGAGTAATGCGATGATGGATTGGAAAGAATTAAGCCGACCGAACCGAAACGCTCTGCAACGTTTGTATGGTGGCGGTTCGCTGCGCAACTGTGAACCGGTTGTGATCTCGCGCTTGCGACAGTTGGGCTTGATCGAGGGTAAAGACGGTCGCGAGCAACTCAGTCACGTCGGCTGGGCACTTATGGATTATACACACGCGCAATTGAAAGCTCGCTTGGGCGCGGATACGCGGCGGGCTAGCGGATCAGAGCATCGCGAAGTCGCATGAGATGCAGCGGCGGAGA
>JAUSMV010000066.1 GCA_030645235.1 Parvibaculum sp.
ATTTACATGGCTCGACGTACGAAATACGCCAATCCAGCTTACACACTGCAACTTCAATGCCAGGGAAAAAATAGTGCCTCTAAGTCATTGATAAATAAGGAAATAATTTGTTTCTTAACCGTTGAAGACTTACTTTTTCACATCAAAAAGCCGTTGAAGATGACCTGACGAAAGGGGAGTTGTAACAGGTGCGTTACAGTTCACTCGGACAGCGGGTGCTACTGTTTTTGAGATATCGCAAAGAGTCCAAAATGCCGCCTTTAGATTCAAGGGTGCAGACGACTTCATTGAAATAAGTTGTGCTCCCAGCATGTGTATCAGAGTTGATACACCTGAAACTTGATGGTAAAGAAGGTCGGCAATGCTCCGGCCCGCTGGGAAATACTCCCCACCAAAATCGCGAGTCGAAACGTTGACGGAATTCAGGGGCTGATGCCGTGTTTTTCCATCAGACGATACAGCGTCATGCGGGACACACCCAAATCACGCGCTGCGCGGGTGACGTTGCTGCCGCTGCCTTGCAGGCAGACGTGAATGGCATCGCGTTCGGCGCGGATGCGGGCGTCCTCCAACGGCTCGCCATTGCGCAACCCCGTTGGCATGAGCAGATCGAGGTCTTCCGGGGTAATCAGGCGTCCCTCGGACATCACCATGGCCCTTCGGATGCGGTTGATGAGTTCCCGCACGTTACCTGGCCAATCGTGCGCTTTGATGGCGAGCATGGCCCGGTTGCTGAATCCTGTGAGCCGGGGATTCTTGTCATGCGCGAACGCTTTAAAGAAGTGCGTGGCCAGCAGTTCCAGATCTTCTTTTCTTTCGCGAAGCGCCGGCACTGACAGTGGCAGCACGTTAAGCCGGTACAGCAGGTCTTCCCGAAATATGCCAGACTTCACCGCGTCTTCAAGGCGCATGTGCGACGCCGCGATAACCCGCACATCGACCTCTACACTGCGTGATGAGCCGACCCGGTTGATGGTTCCCTCCTGCAGGAAACGCAGCAAGTTCGTCTGCAGCTCAAGCGGCAAGTCGCCAATCTCGTCGAGAAAGAGCGTTCCCCCGGCCGCAGACTCGATCAGCCCGCGCTTGTCCTTGGCTGCGCCCGTGAATGCACCCCGCTCGTAACCAAAAAGTTCCGACTGGATCAGACTGGCGGGAATGGCACCGCAATTCACAGCGATGAAGGGCCCGCCTGCTCTCGACGAATGGTTGTGAATTGCATGTGCTGTCAGCTCCTTGCCGCTGCCACTCTCGCCCGAGATCAGGACTGGTGCATTGGCATGGGCGACTTTGGCAATTTGTCGGCGCAAATGTTCAATGGCCTCGCTTTGACCCACCAGTGCCATGTCGCCCTTGCCGGAGATCGCTACGTCGGATGACCTGCTCAGTTCTGCGTAACCGTAGGCATGGCCCAGGGTGTGGTTAAGCCGAAAAGGGTCAATGGGCCAGGTATGAAAATCGAACAGGTGTTGAACAATCAACGCCCGATACGCGGGCAGTTTGATCATTTTTGCTGGAAAAACACCGACCCATTGAGTCGATTGGTGCGCCTCAAGCAAGGCGTCTAATTCGACGACATCGGAGTCCCTGGCGCTATTGAGCAACAAGAGGCTTACCGGATATGGATGATTGTTCAGTGCTTTGCGGGCGGCACTCAAGTCATTGACGGCACAAACATCCCATGACGAAAACAACAAGGCGGGAACGGTCAAGAGCGATGCATCCCCTAACGTCACGCTCAACAACATTCTCATCGACATGTGCAATTCCTTTTTTTTGTTCCCTCTATGTCCTGGCTTCAGAATGCCAGCACTCTCATTCAAGAGGCAGGCGCCCGCATTGATTCGTCCGTAGCGTAAGCGGCACCAGTTTTAGGTGATTTGATATTTGTCACGATGGCAACGGTCATTGGCGCAAACCCCTTCTCGAACGGCTTGATTTTTCGCAACTCTGAATCCGGCATGTGCTTCAACACTAGTCTTATGGATTGGGGCTTTTTTTGTGTTTCGGTCAAGTGGAGAAACGAGTTATGACACATCTGAAACTACCTGCCCTCAGTGCGGTGGGATGCGCTGTTATTTTGCTGCTGGGGGGCACGGTCCACGCGCAATCGTCGTCGGGCAATGCGCAGGACATGGAGGCACGGCTGGAGTCGCTGACCCAGGAGCTGGCCGAGCAAAGAAAATTGCTGGCAGATCTGGAGCTATTCCGCCAACAATATTTTGAGCAAAGAGCCTTGCTCAAGTCCCTGGAGCAGCAGGTGACGCAACAGCAAGTGGTCCTTGATGAACTGCGAGGCGTCGCAAGTTGGAACAAACTTGCCACTCAACGAGGCGCCGGAAAAGTAGGCGAACCTGAGCTGTTAGCCCAAGCCCAGTCAAAGGAACCGGCGCCGGTCGGACAAGCGCCGGCCTCGGACGGTCGCCCGCCGGAGGTGGCCCCCCTGTTTGAGCAACCCGGCGTGCTCACCCCAAAAGACCACTATGTGCTTGAGCCCTCGCTTCAGTATGGTTACTCGTCCAGCAACCGGGTTGCCCTGGTGGGTTACACCATCATTCCGGCGCTCTTGATTGGGTTGATTGATGTGCGCGAAGTCAAGCGCAACACGGTCACCGCCGCACTTTCGGGCCGTTTTGGCGTTAGCAATCGGCTCGAACTGGAAGTCCGGGCGCCCTATGTCTATCGAACAGATACCACGGTGAGCCGCGAACCATTAATCCCTGGTGCAACCGAAAAAGTTTTTTCGGCAAACGGCATGCACCTTGGCGACCTTGAGTTTGGCGCACGCTACCAACTGAACGACGGCGGCATCGACTCACCGTTTTACATAGGCAGCTTGCGCTTCAAAACCCGCACCGGCACCGACCCTTTTGATGTGGTGACTGATTGCAATCAGCGCTGTGTTGGTACCAATGCCAGCGGTACGGGCTTGCCCCTTGATTTGCCGACCGGCTCCGGCTTTTATTCTGCGCAAGCGGGCCTGACCGTGCTCTACCCGTCCGACCCTGCAGTGTTTTTCGGGAGTATTACGTACTTGCATAATTTCGGGCGTGACAACGTCAGTCGCAAGGTCTTGAATGGTGAGGAAGAGTTTCTGGGGTCGATCAAACCGGGCGACGTTTTCGGTTTCAACTTCGGGATGGGCCTGGCCTTGAACGAAAAGTCCTCCTTCAGCCTTGGCTATGACCATAGTTCAGTGGGCAGAACCGAAAGCAATGGCGAGGTTGTACCGGGTTCAGTCAGAACCCAGTTGGCCACCTTGCTACTCGGCTACTCCTACCGGCTCAGCCCCAAAACCACCTTGAATGTGTCGGTCGGTGCCGGACTCACGCGCGACACGCCGGATGTGTCGCTCACGGTCCGCTTGCCGATGAATTTTTGAAC
>JAUSMV010000068.1 GCA_030645235.1 Parvibaculum sp.
GCTCAATGCCAAGCTCGCGCCCACCGGCACCCGCATCTTCGGCCCAGTGACGCGCGAGTTGCGCACTGAAAAGTACCTGAAGATCGTGTCTTTGGCTCCTGAAGTTCTGTAAGGACAAAAGGCAATGAACAAGATTCGCAAAGGCGACGAGATCATCGTGATCACGGGTCGCGACAAAGGCAAGCGCGGCACGATTTCGCAGCGCGTGGACGACAGCTATGTGCTGGTGGACGGGATCAACCTGGTGAAAAAACACACCAAGCCTAATCCGCTCAAAGGCACCACAGGTGGCATTGTTCAAAAGAGCATGCCGATTCACCAGTCCAACGTAGCTATTTTCAATGCTGCTTCGGGCAAGGCGGATCGCGTTGGCATCAAGTTGTTGGCTGACGGCAAAAAAGTGCGCGTCTTCAAGTCCAGCGGCGACGAAATTAAGGCTGCATAAACATGGCACGCTTACAAGATCAATACCGCGAAAAAATCGCGCCAGCCCTGATTGAAAAATTCGGCTACACGACACCTATGCAGGTGCCGCGCATCACCAAGATCACACTCAACATGGGTGTGAGCGAGGCCGTTGCGGACCAAAAAGTGATGGACAGTGCAGTTGGTGACATGACCAAAATCGCTGGCCAGAAGCCTGTAGTGACCAAGGCCCGCAAGGCAATCGCCGGATTCAAGATCCGTGAAGATCTGCCGATCGGCTGCATGGTGACTTTGCGCGGCGTGAAGATGTACGAATTCCTGGATCGTTTCGTGACCGTGGCTTTGCCCCGCGTCCGTGACTTTCGCGGTATTTCCGGTCGGGCCTTTGATGGCCGCGGCAACTACAACATCGGCGTGAAAGAGCAGATTATTTTCCCTGAAATTGAGTACGACAAGGTTGACGCCTTGCGCGGTCTCAATATCAGCATTACCACAACGGCCAAGACCGATGAAGAGTGCAAAGCACTGCTCACCGCCTTCCGTTTTCCGTTCAAGAACTGAAGGCGCAAGATGGCAAAACAAGCCCTACTGCAACGTGAACTG
>JAUSMV010000072.1 GCA_030645235.1 Parvibaculum sp.
CGCATTCTGCTGCTGGCAGCAGTCGCAGAGGGCGAGACACGCATCAGCAACCTGCTGGACAGCGACGACGTGCGGCACATGCTCAATGCACTGAAGGCACTCGGCGTGTCTTGCACACTGAGCGCGGACAAGAGCACTTGCACGCTACAGGGCTGCGGCGGGCCTCTGGATTTCGAAGGTGCACTGGAGATCTTCCTCGGCAACGCCGGCACCGCCATGCGCCCACTGTGCGCGATGCTGTGCGCCGGCCAGGGCGATTTCACCCTCAAGGGCGAGCCACGCATGTACGAGCGCCCGATTGGCGATCTGGTCGATTGTCTGCGTGCCTGTGGCGCCAGCATCGACTATCTGGGCAATGCGGGCTACCCGCCCCTGCGCATCCGCGGCAACGGATTGCGCGGCGGTCAGGTCAGCATCAAGGGCAACATCTCCAGCCAGTTTCTCACCGCCATGCTGATGGCAGCGCCCTTCTGCAGCAGCGATCTGGAGATCGTGGTGGAAAGTGAACTGGCCTCCAAACCCTACATTCTCATCACACTGGATGTGATGGCGAAGTTCGGTGTGCAGGTTGAGAACCATGACTTTCAGCGCTTCATCATCAAGGCCGGACAGCGCTATGTGTCACCCGGCACCATGATGGTGGAAGGCGACGCTTCTTCGGCCTCCTACTTCCTCGCCGCTGCGGCAATTGCCGGTGGTACGGTGCGGGTGCATGGCACCGGCAGTGCCAGCGTACAGGGCGATGCCCGCTTCGCCGAGGTGCTGGAACAGATGGGGGCAAAGGTGACCTGGGGCGACACCTGGATTGAGGTGAGCCGGGGCGAATTGCGCGGCGTCGATGTCGATCTGAACCACATCCCCGATGCGGCGATGACGATTGCCACGACCGCGCTCTTTGCGAAAGGACCGACGGCAATCCGCAACATCTACAACTGGCGCGTCAAGGAAACTGATCGGCTGACCGCGATGGCGACAGAATTGCGCAAGGTCGGTGCTGTGGTGACAGAGGGCGAGGATTTCATCGAGATCACGCCACCACTGAAGATTCAGCCTGCCGCCATCGACACTTACGACGACCACCGCATGGCCATGTGCTTCTCGCTGGCAGCATTCGGGGACAGCCCGATTACCATCAATGATCCGGGCTGCACGTCAAAGACCTTTCCAACTTATTTCGAACTGTTCACGACGTTGTGTACGCCCAGGGCGTGACTGTAGACAGCAATGGGACGACAGATTTTCGGTGGAGTCTGTCGTCACATTCATTTCACACGTTCAGTTCGCGGCGTCTTTGCGCAGCATCCTTTCGAACTCGGCAGAGGGCATGGGTATGTTGAGATAGAAGCCCTGGAATTCGTCGCACACACCAGACTTCAGGTAGTCCATCTGATCCTTGGATTCCACGCCCTCGGCGATGACATTCAGGCCCAGCGTGCGTCCCATGGCGATGATGGCAGCGGCCAGACCCTGGCTGTCTTTGTTGGCGACAATATCGGAGATAAACGACCCATCGATCTTGATCGTATCAATCGGAAAGTCCTTCAGTGCCGAGAGAGATGAGTAGCCCGTTCCAAAATCATCTATCGCGATGCGCACCCCCAGGCACTTGATGCCCTGCATCACCGCAATGGCCTTGGTCAGGTCGCCCATGATCATGCTCTCGGTAATTTCAAGCTCCAGCATGCGTGGGACCATACCGGACTTCTGCAGCACTTCTTCGATGTCGTTGAGGAGATAGTCGTCACGGAACTGCACGGTGGAAAGATTGACGGCCATGCTCAGATCGATGCCCTTGTTGCGCCACTCGACACTCTGCCTGCATGCTGTTTCCAGCACCCAGCGACCGATCGGAATAATCAATCTGGTCTCCTCGGCGATGGGGATAAATTGCTTGGGCAGTATCAGGCCTAGATCCGGATGATGCCAGCGCAGCAACGCCTCCATGCCGGTGATGCGGTCATTGCTCAGATCACGCTTGGCCTGGTAGAAGAGTTCCAGCTGGTTCTTCTCGACTGCATTGCGCAAGCTGGCCTCCAGCGTGAGCCGCTCCAGCGAGTCGGTATTGATTTCATCCGTGTAGAACTTGAAGTTGTTTCTGCCCTCCCCCTTCGCGTAATACATGGCGATATCGGCACGCTTCATCAGTGAGTCTTCATCTTCACCATCACGCGGATACACGCTGATACCAATGCTCACGGTGATGCGCAACTCCTGCCCTGCCAGCAAATAACTGTTGCGCACCAAGTTCAGAATCCTGCGCGAGGCATCGACCAGCTGCGCATCCTCACCCGTTTCCGGCAGGATGATGGTGAACTCGTCCCCGCCCATACGCGCTACCACGTCGCTTTCGCGCAAGGCGGCGCGAATGCGCTGCGCCACTTCCTTGAGCAACTGATCACCCGAGTCGTGACCAAGGGTATCGTTGATGATCTTGAACTTGTCGATATCGAGAAACATCACCGCAAATTTCTTCTTGCCACGACGGGAATCGATAATGCGCTGACGCAGCAATTTGGCAAAGAAGCTGCGATTGGGCAGGCCGGTGAGGCTGTCGTGAAAGGCGAGGTATTCCACTTGTCGTGCGTGCTCAAGCTGCTCTTCCAGAACTCTGGCGCGGGTGCGATGCAGTTGCGAACTCATGCGCCCCAGAGTACCCGTCACCAATAGAATCAGAAGGCTGCCCGCCACCGTACGCCAGAGATATGTGCGGATACTCGCCGCAAGACCGGCGTGTTGCTCCGAGAGCGAGAGCCCCACTGCCAACCGTAACGGAAACCCGAAAATTTCGCGAGAATGGGTGTAGCGTTCCACTCCATCACTCTCGTACAGCAGGACACTGACGGCAGACAGGTCACTGTCTTCACCGGCAAGAAGCCCCTGCAGGACTGTTTCGGTGCCACTGAAACTGGTGTCTGCGCCACTGCGACGCACCCGAAAATTGCCATCAGCGCCGATGACGGCCAACAGCCCGTGCTCACCCAGTTGATCAGCGTCATAACCGCTGACAAAATATTCCGCGTCAGCAGAAACGGTCACTGCACCGTTGACAACACCATCCGGCGCGAACAGCGCAATGCTGAAATCCAGCCACCACTGCTGGTTGCCAGCATCAAAGCGAGACTGGCTGACAAGCAAAGCATCGGCACCTGGCAAAGTCCGTAGTGCAGACATATTCAGTGTCGGCACCGTGCCAGGCGGTCGGGTGGAGACCAGCACGCTGCCATCGGCCGCGAACACCGTGATGATGAACAGCACATCGGGGGGCAACAGGCCCCTCGCAGAGAGCTCGGAGAGAATCGTCTCGGGATCGCCCTGCCCGGAGACGTAGGCCACCAGGTTCAGGGTTTGCTCGATGTCGCGCAGCGCGCGAACCATCTGCGCCTCGTAGGTCTCGGCTAAATCCAGCGTCGAGATCCACGCAATCTCCTCGGCGCCTTCGGTTTCCACGCGGATCAGATTCAATGTAGTCACCCACAGCACCATCAGCAGCGCCACGGTGAGCAGCGAGAACTGCAGCAGAGGTTCTGTCAGTTTGTAGATCGCGCGGCGGGTCACTATTCAAATACCACGACAACGCTGTCATCGACGAAACGGCGCTCGATATAGCCAATCGCGTGCGTGTCGGCAGCAACGGCGTGCAGCATATCCTCATTCGACGCAACACTGCGCGGTGGACGGCCGCGACCGGTAAACAGAATTCGTGACCAGTGTGCGCGCACCTGAGCCGACGTGCGGCCCAGCATCTCCATATTGAAGTGCTCGCGCACAGCTAAACCCTCGGCCTGATCGATGGGCACGGCACGCTGCTCATTGGGGAATTGCTGCATTCTGCCGAGGAAGATGTCTTCCACATGGTCGCGTGTGAGCGTCTTCACGGAGTTGAGGCTCGACACGATCACCACGATGTCGTCGTTGAGCGATGCATTGTCGTTGCCCGTGCGACCATCTGCTGCAAAAGCCGACTGCGCGAACGCAGGCAGAACTGCAACCAGAACCATAACCAGAAGCGCAATCGGCAACACGAGGCGTAAAAGCAAACCAACTGCCTGATCTATTTTCCCTGTCATGATTCGGATCCTCAGAACACAAAGTCTACGGTTAGGCTGACCACATCGGCCCCACGGGGCCGGTAGCCCCGGGCCATGTTATTGAACGTTCCGATGGATTCCTTACGAGTTTTGATGTGGTCGATCTGCAGCTTCGCGACGACACTGGGGATCACGTCCCAGCGTGCACCGAGGCTTGTGGTCTGCTGTCGAGCTGCATAGCCCTGTTGCATCTCCAGCAATCCGAAATTGAGACTGGCAACGGCAGGAGCCAGAGCGGCAGGGAAGGCCGCCGCGTTGAGCCCGTTTACCGAACGATGGCCCCCGTCAGCGCGAGCAAAGGTCAAATAAGGACTCACGGTGCCGACGCGGTAACCGGCGCTGACATACCAGCCACTGCGATTGTCGAAATCGGAACCGACATCTCCCTTGCCCCACTCCGCCATCGCGAACCAGTTGCCTGGATCGTATCTAATGCCCGCTGCAATGAACGGCGACCACTTGCCTGTCGCGTCATAACGCTGCGCCACGGAAGCACCGGCAGGCCCGAACGCTCTATAGCCACTCCACAGATTCTGGAATATTGGACCGTATTTCACCTTGGTGGCGGTGTAACTGGCATGCAGAGTCAGCGGCCCTCTCTCTATCTGATTCACCACTCCCCAGATATTGGAGGCCTCCAGCAGCCCCACAAACTCCTCCGCCTTGTTGCTGCCGTAATGCGTCGTCAGCGAGTAGGTGCTGTTGTCGAAATCGTGCTGATAGGTGAAACCCACACCGTCGCTGTTGGTGATGGCCACCAATTGATAAAGCTCAGCAGGCGGACGCAACCAGGGCAGCGAATAACCAACCTTGCGGTGGTCCGAAACCAGATAGGTGCCAAGAGCAATGCGCCCGGCACGTACGCTGAATGAGGGGCTGAGGCTGTACTGCAGATTGGCCCACTCGACCTTGGGTTTGAACTTGCCGTCGAAGCGTTTTTCGACCACCACCTGCACTACGCCATAGAGTTTCTCATTGGGTTCGACGCTTACTTGCAATGCCGCACGGCTGTCCAGCAATGGATCCCAGCGGTAACTGCGGCCAGGGCCTTCGGAATTGACAGGGTTGGGAATGTAGTCCGCTCTGCGTTCGCTGGAGTGAGCGGCGCCCAGAGTACCGTAGCCATTGAACGACCAGCGACCGTTGTTGGGTTGGGCATGAACGGCTGCGCTCAGAGTGAGGCAGCTGAGAAATAGAACGACAGCTGGACGATTGTACATAGCGAATCCCTTGCTGTTAGACGCCAGCGACAGTGTTTGACTGGCTAGGCCACTGTAGCACCATCTATGGCGTTGTGTAACTCGCCGTTCTCGGCCATGTAGCGCACGGCATTGCGCCCCGCCTGCTTGGCTTGATACATCGCGTCATCGGCGCGTTTGAGCACAACGTTCTGGGACTCGCTCTCCCCCGCGAACAAGGCAACGCCGACACAGCCCAATCCACCCCCCACGAGGCGCTTGACGGAGTTCATCACCTCTTCGCCAAACTGATTCACGTACACCTGGGTGCCCTCATAACCGTCAACGAAGCGGTCGATGGCAGGGATCTCTCCGGGCGTGCTGAGCGGTTGCAGAGTGTGCCCCCTTTCCAGCGGTGCTTCGGCAATGACGATGCCGTCCGCATTGGCGATCAGCACCCCGCCACTGAACAAGCTCTGCAATACGACCTGATTGGCCAACAACGACTGCGCGGCGGCACGATTGTCCAACGCCTGTTGATCGATACTGCCAGCCAGCAGCTCCAGCGCCTTGATGCGGTCCTGCAGATGATCCTCGATGTCTGAGGCGACAAACGACACAACGGAGAGGACACGCAGAGAAAATGGAGCGGATAGTGGGAATCGAACCCACGTCTAAAGCTTGGGAAGCTTTCGTTCTACCATTGAACTACACCCGCAGGGGTGTTGAAACGTGACTCTTGCGACCAGGCATCACCACAGGGGGATACTGGTGCCGCAAAGAGGAATCGAACCTCCGACCTACTGATTACGAATCAGTTGCTCTACCAACTGAGCTATTGCGGCATCGCTGCCGCAGCCTCGCGGCGTTGCTGTTGCAGGCCGTTCGCGCCGAGCCTGAACGACGCTTGCCCACTGTCTGACATCAAAATGGTCGGAGTGAGAGGATTCGAACCTCCGGCTTCTACGTCCCGAACGTAGCACTCTACCAGGCTGAGCTACACTCCGATCTCTTGCTTGCTTACTGTCCGTTACCCGCTCTGTCGAACCGGTCGGCCGGGGCGGATAATATGCCATAGGCGGTGGGTTTTCCAAGTGGCTGAGTCACTTTAACTTACCCAAATGCAAATTCATTCCTCGGTCGTATCAATCATCACCTGTCCGGCAAAGGGATCTGCGTTACCCGCAGCGTAACGACTGATGACAGGGTTGGCATACATCTGTAACAGGTAGGAGCGAATCTTCGGATCGGCGGCGGTGAGACGCGCTTCAAACTTCTCTGCACTCTCGCGGTTGACGGGCACAACGAGGTCGGGAGGAAGTGCAATCGGAGGCACGCGGGCCGGATCACACTCACGCAGCTTCTCAAGTGCCAGGAAATTGGTGGGCTGCAACAGGTAGTTGTGAATGATCTGCGCATCGATCTGCGCGGCGGCATCCTCGGCAGCGTCACTGGTGAGCTGCACTGGCACGCCGAAACTCACATGCACATGACCTTTGAAGCCAATCATGCCCGTGACGATGCTGTGGATGTCGCTCTGCTCGTCCTTCTGGTAGGAGCCCAGTTCGGCCTTCTGATACAACTCGTCTGCCTTGAGGGTATCGCAGGGATCGAATTCGTAGGAAATGGCAACCGGCACTATTTGCAGCGAGTTTAGCGACTCCTGCAAACCCAGCTCCCGCTTTGCCAGCGAGAGCATTTTCAGAAGCGCGGTATCCGTTCGATCCACTCCGTCCTTTGCCCGCCCTTCGCGTTGCGCGATCCACACACTGCGATTGGTATCGATGCAATGGTGAATATATTCAGACAGCTGTTTCGAGGACTTCAACAGCTCACGTCCCTTCAGAGAACGACGCACGATGAAGCTCTTGTTCAACCGCATCAGATCAGTGACGAACGGACGTTTGAGGAGATTGTCACCGATGGCGATGTCGACAGTTTCGAAGCCGGCGTGGTAGAGCATGTAGTTCACGAAGGCCGGATCCATGGCAATGTCGCGATGATTGCTGATGAACAGGCAAGGCTTGTCGCGCGAGAGATTTTCCAATCCCGAATGTGTGAGATTGGACGCCGTCTTCTCGATCATCTGGTCCATATATAGCGCAATGATGCCCTGCATGCTCTTCACACTGTTGACGTGTTCGAGCTGCGCGGTAAGTTTACGCTTGGTCAGCCAGCACACCAGCGCGGGCAACAATCGATACACTTTCGGAAAACTGAACCCGGCAATGCTGCGGATAAATTCGGAATTGGCGAGCAGCCCGTCAATGACAGGACGTACTTCGTCGTCGTGATAGGGCCTGATGTCCTTGAATTGATCCATGGTCTGCAGGTGATCTCCCGATGAGCCGAATGAGGGCGGCGATTCTACTCATTTTGCCTGTTGGCGGCAAATTGCAGCTCGGCCAGATTGGCATACAGCGGGCAACTGACCAGCAGCTCCTGATGCGTGCCCTGCGCGACCACGCGTCCTGCGTCCATGACCACGATGGTGTCCACATTCATCACTGTGGCGAGACGATGAGCGATCACGACCGTGGTGCGATTCTGCATCAACGCATCGAGAGCCATCTGCACCTTGCGCTCACTCTCCGCATCCAGTGCGCTGGTGGCTTCGTCCAGCAGAAGAATCGGCGCGTTCTTGAGAATGGCGCGGGCAATGGCGAGACGCTGGCGCTGCCCGCCGGAGAGACGGATGCCGGACTCGCCCAGATAACTGTCGTAGCCTTCCGGCAACTGCTCGATGAACTCACTGGCGAATGCCGCCTGTGCTGCCTCCATCACCTGCTCATCGCTGGCATCGGGGCGTCCATAGCGGATGTTCTCGCGCACATTGCCGGTGAACATGGCCGGTTGCTGGGAAACGCTGGCAATATGGCTGCGCAGCGCCAGCAAATCGACGCTACGGTTATCCAGACCGTCGATCAGCACCTGACCCTGCTGAGGATCGTAGAAACGCAGCAACAGATCGAACAGCGTCGACTTGCCCGCGCCGGAAGGCCCGACCAGCGCCACGCTGCTGCCTGCGCGAATATGAAGATTCAGACCATCGATGGCAGCGGTGTTGGGACGTGAGGGATAGCAGAAACGCAGCTCCTGCAGCTCGATCTTGCCCCGGAAGGGCTCGACATAGGACTGTGGTTGCGACGGTGAGACGATGTTGCTGGGTGCATACAATAGCTCCATCAACCGCTCAGTCGCACCAGCCGCCCGCTGCAGATCGCCGATGACCTGGCTGATGGCCCCCACCGCCGAAGCCACGATGACGGCATACACCACGAACGCGGTCAGCTCCCCCGCCGACATGCGCCCGCTGATGACGTCCTGCCCGCCCACCCAGATCATCGCCGCCACGGCGCTGAACACCAGCGTGATGACCACCGTAATGAGGAAGGAGCGCGATCGGATACGATCAAGCGCTACCGTGAAGGCCTTCTCCACATGACCGGAGAAGGATTGCACGTCCACGGTCTGATGGTTGTAGGCCTGCACTGTCTTGATGTGCTGAATGCTCTCAGAGACATAGGCGCCGACGTTGGCGATCTCGTCCTGGCTGCTGCGCGAGAGCTGCCGCACCCTGCGCCCGAAGATCAGAATGGGCCCGATCACCAGCGGAATGCAGATCATCACGATGCTGGTGAGGCGCGGATTGGTGATGAACAGGAACACGGTGCCGCCGAGCAGCATCAGGAAATTGCGCAGCGCCACCGACACGGACGAACCGATGACCGTCTGCAGCAAGGTAGTGTCAGTGGTGATGCGGGACTGAATCTCGCCGCTGAGGTTCTCTTCGAAGTAGCCCGGATGCAGGGTCATAAGATGGGAGAAGACCGCGGTGCGGATATCGGCGGTCACGCGTTCGCCCAGCCAGGACACCCAGTAGAAGCGGGCGAAAGTACCCAGGGCCTGAATCACCGCCACGACCAAAAAACCCGCGATGGCCAGCCCCAGCGACTCGCTCGATGCTTTGACGAAACCCTCATCGACGATCACCTGCACGAACTGCACCAGCGCCAGTGTGACGCCTGCCGTGAACACCAGCGCGAGGGTCGCCAGCGCCATCTGCAGCTTGTAAGGCCGCATGAAGGCGAGCGCCTTGCGCAGGCTGGAGATGCCGGGTTTGGGGTCTGTCATGGTTTGCTCTCGCGTCAATTCTCATGTGTCTCATGTGAGCGGGCCTTGCCCGCGATTGAGTTCAGTGTATGTCTAGATCGCGGGCAGGGCCCGCTCCCACAGGTTCAGTGATCTCTGCCGCGTAGTGCTCCAGCTCTGCAAACAAGTGCTGGGTCGGCGCATCGGCATGCAGCTCGCGCAGCCGCGCAAGCTCGCTGACAAATACACTCAGCGGCACACCGGCGCCGGGCACGTCCGCCGGGCGCAGCAGGCGTTGTCGACAGAAATCCTGCCAACGCAGTGCGTCCTCGGCATTCAGGCTCTCGGGGAAATTGCGCGCCCGGTAGCGAAACAACATCTCGTCGAGACGCGGGTCCACGAAGGGCTGGTGCCACTGAGCCAGTTGCTGCGCAGAAGAGGCGCGAATCTGCGCCATCGCCCGCTTGTCGCCCTGCCCGAAGAATCCCCCGCCGTAAATCATGAAGTCGGGATCGGCAGGCGCGCCGTCAGAGCCAGCCTCTGGCCTGCTGTCGAAAGCCGAGGCGACCCTGGCAATGACCTCGGGGTGGTCCAGAAGCACCTGCCGGTACTCTTCTGCCTTGACCAGATCGATCTCGTAACGCTGCGCGAGGCCCACATCAAGCAACTTGGCGGGCGCCACCACGGGGCAGCGATTGATGTGCAGCACCTTCAGGGGAATCCGCAGCTCGCCCTCTGCCAGCTGATCCTGACGCGTGAATAGACGACGCTGAATCTCCTCTACAGTGAGCGTCATCCACTCGGCAGGGTCTGTGCGCAGGTCGTAGACGATGACGCCGTTCTTGTCCGTCGGGTGCTTCGTGAGGGGCGCGACCAGCGCCAGGCAACCCCGGCTGGACGGGTACATGGAGGACACATGCAGCACAGGCTTCTTGCTGATGATGTCGAGTTGCTCCTGCACACGCGCCTTGTCGCGCAGCTGATAGACGTAGTCGTAGAGCTTCGGCTGCTTGTCCTTGATCAGACGTGCCAGTGCGATGGTGGCCAGCACGTCGGAAAGCGCGTCGTGAGCGTCGGCGTGCACGATGCCATTGGCAGCAGTCAGGTGCTCAAGCCGGAATCCCGGCGTGCCGTCTTCCTTCAACGGCCAGACGATGCCTTCGGGCCGCAAAGCACAACACAGACGCACCATGTCGATGATGTCCCAGCGCGAGTTGCCGTTCTTGTACTCGCGCTCATAGGGATCGTTGAAGTTGCGGTAGAGCAGCTGGCGGGTCACCTCGTCGTCGAAACGCAGGCTGTTGTAACCGGCCACACATGTCTGCGGCTGGGAGAATTCTTCGTGGATGCGGCGGATGAATTCAGCCTCGGGAAGCCCTTCCGCTCTTGCCTTCTGGGGCGTGATGCCGGTGATCAGGCAGGATTCGGGATGCGGCAGCATGTCCGGCACGGGCTTGCAGTAGATCACCAAGGGGTCGCCGATGATGTTGAGCTGCTCGTCCGTGCGCACCCCGGCAAACTGCGCGGCACGATCGCGGCGGGGATCAACACCGAAGGTCTCGTAGTCGTGCCAGTAGATACTGTTGGTCAAATTGAACTCGATTTGTGGGAGCGAGCCTTGCTCGCGATTGCTTTGCATGAGACTTGTCGCGGGCAAGGCCCGCTCCCGCAGGTTATAGCATATTTCACCCCGCGCATTCCTTCAGCCGGGGCATTAGTAGTAGTATTTCGCCCCGACATCAACACATGGCAGAACAACGAAAATGCATTTCCCCGGCGCCCACATCCTCAGTGTCAATCAGTTCGAACGTGCAGACGTCGAGAGAATTTTCGAGGTGGCCGATGGCATGGTGCCTTATGCCCACCGCGAGCGGATGACCAAGGTGCTCGACGGCGCCATCCTCGGCAACCTGTTCTTCGAGCCCAGCACGCGCACGCGACTCAGCTTCGGTTGCGCCTTCAACCTGCTGGGTGGCGAGGTTCGCGAGACCACCGACGTGAAGACCTCCTCTATCTCC
>JAUSMV010000076.1 GCA_030645235.1 Parvibaculum sp.
GCATGGGAGATCAGCGTCTCCGCATCACGCGCGTGTTGCGGATAGCTGGCGACGCCGATGCTGACGGTGACATGGAAGTGGTGCTTGCCGATGTTGAAGGCGGGCTGCAGCGACTTGACGATCTTCTCCGCAATCGCCGCAATAGCTTCGTTTGAACCCAGCTCTGTCACCAGGACCACGAACTCGTCGCCGCCGAAGCGGGCCACGGTATCGCCCTGCCGCAGCGCCGCGCTGATGCGTTGCGACACAGCCACCAGCAGCTCGTCGCCCACACTGTGGCCCCAGCCATCGTTGATGTCCTTGAAGTTGTCCAGGTCCAGCATCATCAGCGCACAGCCGGTTTTCTGGCGAGTGGCCTGAATCAGGCAGCGATCCAGACGATCCTGCAGCAAAGCGCGATTGGGCAGTCCGGTCAGCGTGTCATGCGTCGCACGGTGCTGCATCGCCAGCTCCATCTCCCGGCGCTCGGACACATCGCGAATGAAAGCAGTGACCTCGATACCCGTCGAGCCGTTGCATTTACCTAGAGAAATATCCAGGGGAATCTCGCTGCCGTCCTTGCGTCTGCCCACCAACCCGCGAGTTGCCGCCATTGGTCGCCCGGTCGGCATGCGCATATAGGCTGCACGCAGATCAGTGTGCCGGTGCCGCATGGCCAGCGGCAGCAGCTTTTCCAGTGGCTGCCCGCGCAGCTCGTGCCGCGAATAACCAAACATGCTTTCGACCTGCGCGTTGAGCCGGATGATGACGCCCGAGCCATCGACAGTCAGAATGCCGTCGGGCGCGTTCTCGAACAGGTCCTCCTGGCGCCGTGCAAACACATCCATGGCACTGTAGAGGCGCCGCAGACGTGCCAGCGGAAGTGCCGCACCGTCCAGGAAGATGGCGCGATAGAGGAACATATACGCCGCCATGGTGTACAGATGGCCGACGATATTGCTGGGGTGCTGTACGCTGTTGTAGTTGAGGGAAAAGAGTTCGCCAAGCGCGAGCAGGCTCACCGCTATCGCGAGTGCGGTGAGATTGTTGACCTGAATGCGCTCTGCCCGGCTGCGAATGACCAGCAGCGACACCACATGCAGACCAACGGTCAGAGCCTGCACCAGCAAAAAGCCAACGTCCCCGCCCGCCTCTGCGGAGTAAGTCAACGGAATCCACGCCGAGCGGAATTCGAAGAGGAAAGTGACGAAGATCAAAAGCGTGACGGTGATGCCCAAAAACCAGAAGCGCGCCTGCAGTGAGGGGCTGCGCTGCTCGCCTTTCTCCAGCGGCATCGACACGAAGACGAGCAGCGCGCCAGCAGCGATCAGCCTCGCCGCGAGGGAATAGAGCATTTCCTTTTGAGTGGTGTTCGTGGTGATGAACTCTGGCATTTCCGCATTGGAAAGCAGATGGCCGGTATTCAACACGGCGACAGACAACGCGGCGCAGGCCAGCAGTACGGCGGTATAGGAACGTTGAGTATCAAGCAGCTGCCAGCCCACGACGAAGATACAGGCTACCGCCGCAATGGAGAACATTTCCAGCAGCGAATGGACCCACATGGCGTGCTGGAGAGTCAGCAATTCAACCCCCTCCAACAACGACAAGACCATCATTAAGGGCAGAGCAAACACAATCAGTGCGGCCCCTGCGCGATTGAACAGAAGCAGCCCTCTGAACCAGAGGCGGAGCGGATGTAACGAATTCATGCTGTCATTCTTATTATTATTATTTTCCATACGTTCCAAGCATCCATGTCGTTAAGGAATACAGTACAGAGCTGGTTTTCTATGGTTCCGTTCTATGACATCGATCCCTGACCCATCAGGCGTCCAAGCGGGATAATGATAATCAGGCAAGCTTGCCACTATGGAAATCGGCAAAGTTCCGCAATTACTGTAGGGGAAGCCTTATTTATTTTCTGCGTCGACGCATCAACCTCCTCTCAACTCTGTCATTCAAGCATAGCCTGTCAGGGTTCAATCATGTGATTGCGCAACGCATAGCGCACCAATTCGCTCATCGAACCAAGTGCCATCTTCTGCATGATGCGGAACTTATGGGTGCTGACAGTCTTGCCGGAAATATGCAATTTTTCGCTGATCTGGTTGATGCCAAGCCCCTTGGCCAGCAGCAGAAACACCTGTCTTTCACGATCGGACAGGCGCTCATGCAGCGCAGATTCATCAGCATATGACTCACCAAACAACAAACGTGCTCCAAGCTCAGGATGAATGTAATGCAGCCCTCGCGCACAATTGCGAATGGCCGCAATAATCATCTCTGGCTCGCTGTCCTTGGTCAGATACCCGGTAGCCCCAGCCTTGATGGCGCGGCCTACCAGCTGGGCTTCCGAATGCATCGACAGAATCAGTATCGGCAACGCAGGCCGCAGCGCCCGCACCTGCCGGATCAACTCGACACCAGTGACTCCTGGCATGTTCATGTCGGTGAGCAGGAGATCCAACTGATCGATCTCGATTTTTTTCAGCAAGTCCCGTCCGTTGGCAACCTCCGCTGCCAACTCAATATCGTCTGCCATTGCCAGCACGCGTCGCAGTCCCTGCCTCACAATCGTGTGGTCATCGGCCACCAGCACTCGGATCATGCTTCTACCCCGATGCCACGTTCAACAGAGCGCAGCGGAATGCGCACGCTCACCCGAGTGCCTTTGTGCGGCTGACTTTCAATGTTGCTGATTCCGCCGAATATCAACACCCGCTCGCGCATCCCCATCAAACCAAACCCCGCTCCCTCGCGCACCACTCCGGGATCGAATCCAATGCCATTATCACAAACGCTCATGGTGAACTCCTCGTCATCCCTCGCCATGGACACAGAGACCTCGGTGGCACTCGCATGGCGAGCCACATTGGTCAGGGATTCCTGCAAAATACGAAACGCGGCAACTGTGCGAGGCTCATCCAGCTCAAGCGTATCCGCCGTCATTTCCGGATCGCAGTGAATGGTACAGCTGACGCCAGTGCGCTCCTGAAAACTCGTCAACAACCACTGCGCAGCCGACACGAGGCCGACATCCAACGCCTCAGGCCGCGCACTGGACGCAATGTCGCGAACGACTTTGATCATTTTGTCGATACTGTCTTTCATGTCGCACAGCGTCTCGTCAAACTGATGGTCCTCAGGCGCAATGCGCATCTGCAGCATGGCTGCATCCAGCCGCAGCGCGGTCAGCCACTGCCCCATCTCGTCGTGCAATTCGCGGGAAATCCTGGTGCGCTCCTCTTCGCGGATTCTTTCGTTGTGAGCGGCAAGCTCCCTGATCATGGCTCTGGAGCGCAGCAGTTCCAGCTCCTTCAGCTTCATGTCGGTAATGTCCTGTACTGTGCCGACGCCGACGCGGAATTGCCCGTCGGCAGAAAACTCCAGCTTCGCCATCTCCCGCACCCATAGGGTCTCATCTCCCACCACGATACGATGCTGAATATCGTAGGGCTGCCCCTGCAGAGCTTCCTGCCAGCTACGGTTTACCATCTCGCGATCATCGGGATGCACGGCGCTCAGGAATCTTTGATAGGTCAATGCTGCGTCAGCCGGAGCCGCGAATATCCGGCGACATTCCTCGGACCATTCCAGCCGGTCCCGCCCGACATCCAACCGCCAGCTGCCCAGACGTACCTGAGCTTGTGCCTGCGCCAGCAAAGATTCGCTCTCTCGCAGCCTCTGCTCCGCCAGGCGACGCTCGCTGATATCAAGCACATTCCACACGATAAATCCTGTGAAACCCTGTGCCGTCTTGACGGCGCTGCCGTCGATCAACACCGGAACACGGTTGCCACCGGCGCTTACACACTCGGCCTCGAAGCGACAATGCCCGCGCTCCAGAACCTGAGCCAGATTAAACGCCAATTCTTCTTTATATGCAGGGGCGTAAAGAGTGTCGACAGTGCATCCAAACAGCTCCACCCGCTCGCCGCCATGCATGGTGGCGAAGGCCGGATTGAACAGAAGGAGCTTGCGGTCATAAGCGCTGACCAGAGCAATTCCCCATTGTGCATTGAAAAAAAGCTGACGCCATTGTGAAAGCATAGCGCCCGAATTGCGCAAATCATTAATCTGGTTGGCGATGCGATAGCCGACCAGGACGCAGCTCAGAATTACTGCGGACAGAAGCGCGCCCAAAGCCAGTGCCGAATGCCCTTGCGAGAAGAATCCGCCTGCCGCGACGACCCCGACCGCCAACAGCAGCGCCAGAGTGCCCATAAAGAATGGCAAGGAGCTGCGAGTTGGATGCAGAGCAGCACAGAGCTTCAGGAGTGCCCATTGAAAGCTCTTGATAAATTTTGCATCTGTATATTTTTTCATGAATTGTTCACGGGCAAATCTAACTTTTTTGAGAGTCCCCGAGACACTCCACCTTTCGCCAACATGAGACAGGAGTGTGGGGTTTATCATTGCAGTGGTTGAAGAGAGTGGCGGGACCACGCCGGAAAGAAACCTACTTTTTCTGCGTCGCGATCATAATAGAAATTATTGATACTAACCATGATCGATATCAATAAGCGCCGACATCGCTAGCGGCGAGCAGAATAATTCTGGAAACTTTTCACAAGAAGTAATCCATTCCCTACATCTGAAAACTTTTCCCCTACAACAAAAGAAATTTTCTCCCGTCAGATGCAATCTTCCGACGACAGCAACTCATTTCGGCATAAATGTATCCCTTAACCTGGGGGAATTCACTAAAGCTTGCAGTTGCCGGGTCGATGTTCAGTAACAATGAAAAGCGCCGCGAGTGCGTTTCCAAACGACCGAGATCCACTGCATCAATCAGATTCAACAAAGGTCTCATCATGAAACAAAATTCCATCGTTCTACAGGAATGCGTTGATATCCGTGCCGTCAATGAGTTGCACGCGGACCTTTTGCTCGCCCTGAATGGGATGGACGAAATTATCCTGGATTCGGCGGGTGTCGCACGAGTCGATACGGCAGGTCTGCAATTACTGGTGGCCTTTGCTCGGGAAGCGCAGGTGCGCGGTCTGTCTGTAGCGCTGCGTACAGGGTCCTCCGCATTGAACGAGGCTGTACTGGCGAGCGGGCTTGAGGCAGCAATGCGCTCCTTGACCACTTTGAAATGACACTCCCTTACGTGAACTATGGCGGGATAAAACGTGGCTAAAATTCTTGCAGTAGATGACTCAAATTCTTTACGTCAGATGGTGGCGTTCACCCTGAAGCAATCCGGGTATGAGGTTGTGGAAGCGGCCAGTGGCACGGAGGGCTTGCAGAAGGCCAGAGCAACGC
Source organism: Parvibaculum sp. (assembly GCA_030645235.1). Lineage (GTDB taxonomy): Bacteria > Pseudomonadota > Alphaproteobacteria > Parvibaculales > Parvibaculaceae > Parvibaculum. The sequence continues at coordinate 5,251 of JAUSMV010000076.1, forward strand.
AGGTGGATCTGGTGCTCACCGACGTCAACATGCCGGGCATGGACGGGATCACCCTGGTACGGGAGCTGCGCGCTCTGCCCACGTACCGCTTCACTCCGATTCTAGTACTGACCACGGAGGCTGGCACTGAGAAGAAGCAAGAGGGCCGCGCGGCGGGCGCAACGGGTTGGCTCGTGAAACCATTCAGTCCTGA
>JAUSMV010000080.1 GCA_030645235.1 Parvibaculum sp.
GGAGTCTCTCAACCTGCTCGCCCACGTCGACGATGATGGCCTGCCCAAACCGCGCCCCGCAGGCGTGAACGCCATCACGCCGGCGACAGAACTGGAGCGCTACCTGAGCCCGCCGAGACGCTCCACCGTCGGCAAGACCAATGGCCTGTTCCTGTCCTGGAACGTATATCGTGGTGAAGGCAATGTCACCTTCGATCCGCCCCAGCCTAAGCCCTGGGAAGATACCCGCACCTCCGCCAATTCTCCCTGGGGTCCGCTCTGGACCCCACCGCCAGTGCCTGAGGATGGCATGTATTCCGTCAACGTTACATTCGACGAACCTGGGACTTACGTCCTGTGGGCACGCGCGGACGATGGAGGTCTGTTCCACGATCAGTATGTGACTGTGAATGTCACACCCTGACCTGCAAGAATTGAGGTGAGTTCGCTCTTTGGCATTGCTGACCGGGCCAGGGCGCACTGACCGCAATGGGTTGCGTATTCCGTCATGAAGGTGGCGGTGTTATTGACGTGACAAAAAAATAACAACTAATATTGAGGTAAATAATGAGAAAAATTAACCAAGCGCAACAGCACCGATTCACTGTCAAATTACTAAACTCCGCCATTGCCCTGGCGCTTCTGGGTGGCGCTGGACAAACTCTGGCACAAGCACCTGAAGTTGAAGAGGTTGTAGTGACCGGGTCGTTTATTCGGCGTTCAGAAGGCATTGTTGCCGCATCGCCACTGACGCAATTGAGCGCCGAAGATCTGGAGGCTCAAGGCACTGTCAACATGGCGCAAGTGGTGCAAAACCTGACATTTAACAATGGCACTGCTGTCACTAACTCTATTCAAGGCGTCGTCAACACCACTACGAACTTCAACCTGCGCGGTCTCGGCCCAAGGGCTACACTGACACTGATCGATGGCAAACGCGTGCCGACCAGTAATGTGCAATCCATGCTTCCCGCCTCAGCACTGCAGCGCATCGAAGTCGTTACAGACGGCGCCGCAGCTCTGTATGGTTCCGACGCAGTGGCTGGCGTTGTCAACCTCATCCCCTACCAATCCTACGACGGCCTTGAGGTG
>JAUSMV010000001.1 GCA_030645235.1 Parvibaculum sp.
GACCGGTCTCGATCACGAACGGCGCGAAGAACCCCCACTCATCATCCGACATCAAGCCACGAACCAAAACCGCTCTCCTCAAAGAGCAGCCTTGAATCAGCGATCAGATGATTTGGGAATCTACTTCGTCAACAGGACCTAGCTCTTCAGAAAGTCCGCCAACAGTTCAATCGCACGCAAACTCGCGCGTTCCACCGCGTCGACGGTATTCGAACCATTGTGAGACCCGAAGATGCAGCGGTCGAGGCTGCGAAGCGGGGAGGCCGCGGGCAGGGGCTCCACCTCGAAGACATCGAGGGCGGCCGAATAGGCCTTCCCCGATTGCAGCGCGGCGATGAGAGCAGGCTCATCGATGAGCGGGCCGCGCGCGACGTTGACCACGCGGACGCCATCCTTGGCCTTGGCCAGGGTCTCGGCGTTGAGCATGTGCCGGTTGGCCGGCGTCAGGGCGCAGGTCAAGGCCAGGAAATCCGCTTCACCGATGCGATCGGGCCAGGCGGCGATCTCGACGCGCTCCAGCCCCGTAGGCGGGGTGTTGAAGCCTGGATCCCAGGCGACAACCTTCATATCGCAGGCCAGCGCGCGTCGCGCGAGGTTCCGGCCGATGTCGCCCAGGCCGATGAGGCCGAGCGTGCGTCCGTTGAGCGAGACGCCAGCCGGCTTTGGCCACTGGCCCGCACGGATGCCGCGATCGATGGCGAAGCTCTCGCGAGCCAGGGCCAGGACATAGGACAGGGCAAGGTCTGCGACCTCGCCGCCGAACATGTTCGGCGTGTTGATGATCGGCAGGCCTAGGGCGCGGGCAGCGGCGAAGTCGACGTTGTCGACGCCGATACCCCATTTGACGGCCGCCTTTAGGTTGCCGGCCTTGCCGGCGGCGAACACCTCGGCGGTCGCCGGGTCGTCGCCTATGATCCACCCGTCGTGCTGGGGCACCAGTTCGACCAGTTCCTCGACTGAGAGAACCTGCACGACATTAGCCGCCGTGACTTCCCAGCCGTGTTCATCGAACTGCGCCTTGAAGCGATCGATCTGCCGCAGCATCGGGGGGCAGGTGACAAGGACACGCATTACGCGGCCTCACTTTCCGGGCGCTCGCCCTGGTAACGGGCCACAGCCTCGGCGATCATCCAGTCCTCGGCGTCATCGATGTCTGCGGCTTCCAGCTTGGGGATCTCGTGCATGATCGGCGTCTTGCCGATGCGGGCGTTGGTGGCCGCGAAGCTCTCGCGCGAGAACAGATAGAGGTTGGAGTTTTCCTCGAACCAGGGCTCGAGGTCCTGGGTGCGGATCAGGTTGGCCGGGTCGTGGTTCACCGCGCTTCCGTCGGCGCGGTAGAAGCGCGTCTGGAACTTGTTGACGGTGAACAACGAGTCCGCCGTGCTCGCCGCTTTGGCGGCTTGGTACTTCCCGATCGCGGCGCCCATCGTGGCGGGCGAGAGCAGGGGATTGGTCGTGTGAGTCATCAGGTAGGCATCGGCGGAGATCGCCGCCACGTCATCGGCCAGCACCAGGTTCATGCTGACGAAATCGCCGCAGAGCTCGGGCTTGCGATCGCGGATCAGCACCTTGCCGCCAAACCCGTCCTCCAGGCCATTCTCGCGCAGGATCTCGCGCGCGTCGGTGTTGATCACCACCAGCTCGACGGCCGGCGTCGCCAGCAGGTTGTCGAGGATCCAGCGGAACAACGGCTTGCCCGCGAATGTGCGGAAGTTCTTGGAGATGACGCGGGCGCTGTGCGCCTTCATCGGCAGCAGGGCGACGAGCCCGTAGTGCTTGGCGGGGTCCATGATCTCGCGTGGGCTTGAGGTTGTTAGCGGGGGTAGAAGTAGGCTTCCTTCCGACGGGCGCTAAGCCGACGGTGCTGGTGGTTGCCCCGATAGGTGCCCCAATACTGCATCAGGCGGAACATGAATATCTCGCCGAAGTGCTTCGTGAAGGCCCGTTCCTGGATCGCCTGGCCGGAATCCAGCAGGACACCCGCGAGGAAGTAGCGAAGGAAGTCCCAGAAGTTGACGTGCACGTCAGGCAACACCGACTGGAGCGCAATTGCTTCGCGCTCATAGCGGTTCTTCACCCGGGCCCATGTCTCTTCGTGGATGTGGATCACTGAGGAATCGGCCACATATCCGATGCGCATGCCGGTCGAAACAAGGCGCTTGGCGAGTTCCATATCCTCCAGCCCCGTAAGGGTTTCGTCGAAGGGATGGGCGGTCCAAGCGGACTTCAGCAGCGCGGAGTTCGCGTTGTTGCAGAAAATGTCTTCCTGCGGGAGGACGCTGCGTTCGGGGTAGTACTTCCTGAAGAGCTGGTGCTCAGAGTATTTCGAGGACTCGTGGCCCTGTTGGTGGCCATAGACATACTCCGCCCGGCCGTCGCGCAACGGCTGGATGAGGTTGGCCAGCCAATGCGGCCCGACGGGAATGCAGTGGCCGCTGATGAAGATCAGCGCCTCGCCCTGCGCAGCCTCGCAGCCGACATTCAGCGAGCGGCCAAACGTGAAATCATCCTTGCGGATGTGGACCACCCGGCACTGGTGTTCTTCGGCGATACGGAGCGTCCCGTCGGTGGAGCCGGAGTCCACGATGACGGTCTCAGCTGACAGGCCGTCCAATGTTTGGCTTTTCACGGCGGCCAAAAGGTCAGGAAGCCACTTAGCTTCATTGTAGGTGCGGATGACGATACTTGCGTCCATTGCCCTCTAAGCCGTCAACACAAACAAAGCGCGTTATTCTAGGTTGAACTTTATCAATCTGGCTATCAATTATACGAGGTCGAATTGGCGAGTGAGCGGCCGAATATGCGGTGATCTTTTATATCGAGCTAATGCGCACCCGCCTGCACGTCTCTTTTGCATCCCTACCAGGTCGCACGCTCTCTACATACGACCTCAGGAACCGCGTCAACCAAAAGGGGCAAAAGCGCGGCCCTTGGCGCGCCTCCGCATCCAAGGGGCACCCATTGAAGGTGATCTGCCCCGGGGTATATGGATGGACCAATCTCGTCCGCGTTGGGTGGCTGCTGGACTGATGCGGCGCAGGGCCTTGGTGTTCAGTCCCGCGGTCAAGTGGACCGGATCTAGCCGGAAGCGGTTTGGCTGGTTGGCTAGGCCGCCAGATAGCTTCGTAAGGCGTGACGCCGCGAAGGGTCTTCAGGCGCCCGGCAAAATTGTGGTCGTCGAAGAAGGCCTCCAGGTGATCCTCGGGTTGGCGGTGGGTCTTGTAGTGCTACCGCCGGACGGTCGTCTCCTTCAGCGTTCGGTTCATCGTTCGACTTGACCATTGGTCCGGGGGTGGTTGGGTTTGGCGAGACGGCGCTCTATGCTGAGCCCCCAGCCTCGATCGCCGTGAATGCCGCTGGGCGCGCATCCTTTTGCGCGGAGGATCGCTTTTGCTCGCCATCTCGCAGCAACAAAGCCATGATCTATGAGCCTCGAACTGTCAACGAATCGGAAAACTCAGTTAGTAATTGTGTTTTCTTGTGCGAACCTTGGGAAGGCGAGTTAGACTGGGGCGGTTCTAGATATCTTGCGCGAAGGATGGTAACTGAACACAGCGAGGCGGATGCTTTCCGTATCCTGAAGTTAACGTGAGGGCGTGGCGGTGATGCAGCGGTTATGCGGCGTTGATTGTGTCCAGGCTTTCCGCTGGAGGGTTGAATGAAGGCTGTTCTGAAGTTCTGGTTTTATATGTTCAACTGGAACAGAATTCACGATCACTTGTTGCTCACGACCTATGAAAAACAAGACCGGATCGAGTATTTCGCGCGGCGCTTTGGCGCGCGGACGTTTGTCGAAACGGGCTCTTACCACGGCGCGACCTCAAAGCACTTGGCTGACCATGTCGATAAGGTCATCACCATAGAGATCGATCCCGCCGCCGCGGCTGTTGCGACGCAGAATTGTGCGGAGAAGCCGAACATTACCGTGCACTGCGGTTCGAGCGAGGAGGTTTTGCCTCAGGCCCTGAAGGACGTCAGCGGGCCCACGCTGTTCTGGCTAGATGCGCACTACCAAGTGGGAATGCTCAAGGGCTCTTCGCATTGCCCCCTCTTCCAGGAGCTCAAAACGATATTCCAAAACCCCCAGATCGAGCCGATTATTCTCATAGACGACGCCCGAAAGTTCATCTGGGCGAACGGTTGGCCTTCGCTGATGTCCGTTCAGCGCTTTGTAGACAAGCATGGCTACGGGTTCCGAGTGTCCGGCGACATGATTTGTGTGGGTAAATTCGGGATGTAGGACGGCCTGCGTCAAGGGGATGTCCAACGGCCCCTGAGCAGTTCGGGCGTCAGGGTCCGGCCAGTCTTCTAGAGCCCTACTCATCCGATCTAATTGAATGGGCGAGATCGGATGAAGCGGGCTCCAATTCAAAAAGTTCGAGCATTCTTCGAAAAGCGTGCCCACTATTCGGAAGCTGCCCTAGGAGCCCGTCTCTGTAATCATCGGCTTGGCGGCTTGTTTGTCAGGCGATCATCTTGCCGCCGTGGCCAGCTTGAGGAGGTTGTGGGCGGTCTAGATCTTCAAAAGTAGAGTCTTCCACACCTTCAATTTAGAGATCCCTTGGGCCGGCCGCGACCGCCTGCTAAGCGCTGATGGCGGCGCGCTTCGCTGGCTCACCGTCATCCACCTTCTCAAGGTGTTGCCGATCGGGCTATCGCTCCAAGCTCTTCGCCAAGGCCGTCGCCGACGCCCGGGCCCGTCATGTCCGAACCCGACCCTATACGCCCAGGACCAACGAAAAGGCTGAACGCTTCATACAAACCGCCCTCAGGGAGTGTGCCCACGCCAAGCCCTACCGGTCCTCAGCGGAGAGAACCCAGGCCATCGAACCCTGGATCAGCGCCTACAATCTCAACAGGCCTCACTCCAGAATCGCCGGACTCACCCCATCGCGGATGGGTGAACAACCTTCTTGGAAACACCTAGCGCTCACTGGGGTCGGGGCTCGAATTTCGACAGGAACCACGAGTAGGTAGATCTCAGGCCCTCGACCAGGTCGATCTTGGGTTCCCAGCCCATTGCGCGCAATTTGCTCGCGCTCATCAGCTTGCGAGGCGTGCCATCAGGTTTGGTTGTGTCGCATACGATGTCGCCCGAGAAGCCGACCACTCTGCAGACCGCGGTCGCGAGTTCGAATATCGTCAGGTCTTCTCCCGAACCGACATTTACGTGTTCAGTATTGGAATAGGATTTCAACAGAAAGACCAGGGCGTCCGCGCAATCATCAACGTGCAAAAACTCACGTCGCGGCGTCCCGGTTCCCCATATCACCAGTTCCCGGTCGCCGCGCAGCTTGGCCTCATGCGCCTTCCGGATCAGCGCCGGCAAGACATGGCTGCTGTTCAAGTCGAAGTTGTCTTCCGGACCATAGAGGTTGGTCGGCATAGCGCTGATATAGTCGCACCCGTACTGCCGCCGATAGGCCTGGGCGAGCTTGATGCCTGCGATCTTCGCGATCGCATACCACTCGTTCGTGGGCTCCAAGGGGCCGGTGAGCAGGCTGTCCTCGGCAATCGGCTGCGGAGCGAATTTCGGATAGATGCAGCTTGAGCCAAGAAACAGCATTTTCTCGACGCTCCCGAGGCGAGCGGCTTCCACCACGTTCGTCTCGATGACCAGATTCTTGTAGAGGAAATCAGCCGGGAAGCTGTCGTTCGCCAAGATCCCACCCACCTTGGCGGCGGCCATTATAATGGCGTCCGGCCGGTTCGCCGCCACCCAACGCTCGACCTGGTCTTGCCGCTCCAGGTCAAGGGCCGCGCGGCCGGCGGTCAGGACCTCGCAGCCCTCCGTCGCCAATCGGCGGGTCACGGCGGCGCCGACCATCCCGCGGTGGCCCGCCACCCAGATGCGCTTGCCTTGCAACGAGTAGAGTGTGGACATCTTATTCCCGAGGGGCTGCCGCCGCCGGAGCGAGCCATTGCGTATGAACTAGGATAACGACTGCGGCGAAATCGAAGTTCAATTCTAGCGCTCGCAGGAGCGAGCTTCCAGCACTACGGCCCGAGGGTGGCCATTTTGTTTGGCCTGCGCCGTCGCAATCGCCGATGTTCACTTGACCGAACTAGGGGCCGAGCAGCATCTAGCCTCCGACGCGATGGATTTTGCCCAAATTTACGTCTCAGGGGGCGCTTATTATGATGTTGCGTCGTCTGGGGTTACTCAATGTCTCTATTCGGCGGCGCGCGGGACGCAGGTCGGGGCTTGGTCATGCCGTCGGGAGCAACATGGGGCCGCCCTCTGCTGCGGAGGGGGCAGGAATCATGTGCCACGTTCATCAGCAATGCTCGCCGCCCGCTGGCTGGAGGTCTGAGGCAGTCGAAGCAAGAAGCCATGTCATGGCAGGCCAGGACTGACCACCAGGCTTGAAGCGTGACGATGGTCGCTGTGCCGATACGAGCTATGATCGAAAGCTATTGTGTGAGCGATCGCCAGGGACGAGGCCTGGGAATCTAGGTCAGCCGATCTGCACCTAACTCAAGGATTGAAGTATGTCTGACGTGGGCCGTGAAAACATAGACGCGAAATTCTATCCCGAGGTGGTGGCCGGCGGCTTCACGCGGTTTGACGGAACGGTCGCATTCTTCTCGCGCGTCAACGCCTTGCTGGAGCCGGACATGGTCATCCTCGATCTCGGGGCCGGGCGCGGCTTACATACCGAGAGCACGAGCGCCTATCGACGCGCCCTGACGAACCTGAAGGGCAAGGTCCGAAAGGTGATCGGGCTCGATGTGGATCCCATCGTGATGGAAAATCCCTCTCTGGACGAGGCGTTCATCTATGACGGCGGCGTGATGCCGCTGCCGGACAACCATGTCGATGTGATCGTGTCGGACTGGACCTTCGAGCACATCCCAAACCCGACCGAATTCGCGCGGGAGATCGAACGCGTTCTGAAGCCGGGAGGCTGGCTCTGCGCCCGGACTCCTCACCTATATTCGCTCCTGGTCGTCGCCAGCTCGGTGATCCCGAACAAGCGCCATTCCGGCGTCCTGACCCAGGTTCAGCCGGGGCGGCAGGAGCGGGACGTCTTTCCGACCTGCTACAAGCTCAACACACGGAGCAGTTTGCGCGCCTTCTTCCCCCCTTCGTCCTGGGGGCACTTCAGCTACACGTGGAGTCCGGAGCCGGCGTACCATCTCGGAAATCCAGTCATATACTGGCTGATGCAGGTCTATCAGTACCTGAAGCGGCCGATCCTTGGCGGCGAGTGCTTGTTCGTCTTCCTGAGGAAGGCCAACAAGGCGCCGGGCTGAGTTGAGCAGGCGGATTAGTGGCGCCGCGCGGAGCTGATGCTTTTCACGACCGGCCGGGATGTGGGCAGACACTAGGTCCTGGAGTGGAGGCGGGACGGGGCGGGATCAGATGGGACGAAACCCCGAAAAAGTCGGCGGTTGCGGCGTTTTGGGGCCGGGCGGAGGCGGGCTTGGGCGTGGGAAGCCTTGTCCGTCGATTTGAGGGTGTTGGGCGGTTTTGGACAGTTGAATTCGGATTGGCGGCTAGACATTCGAGGAGCGTTCGAGGGCCGTCGGCGATCCGTTGCGGGGTAAGGCGTTGAGGCCTCGAACGGCCGCCTCGATAGGACCCGGCTCAGCCGCGGAGCGAGGGTTTCTACACCGCCATCCAGGCCTACATGCAGAGCGTTGGAGCTGCCTAAAATGACCAGGCAAAACTACTTCGTCCTCACCCCGACCCAGCGCACCGCTGCGATGGTCTTCAATAGCGAGGAGGTCGCGATTGATCCGCGCGGCATTGACAGTGTAACGCCGGGCTCGGGCATCAACACCAATCAGGATGCCGTTGGCTTCGACGTCGGCGACCCCGTTCCCCTGGTGGGCAACTTCGTCGCGCCGGTCCGCATCGTAAACGATCCGGAGTACCTGTCACAGGCTCCGGACATGGTCGCATATCTACTTGATATTCCGAGCGCGGCCCAGGAGGATCGAGACGATCTTCCTCCCGGCCCCGCCGCCTGAGGAATAGGTACTGTCCTGATGGGGTGACGCTCAACGCAGTCGGCGACACGCTGCCAGACGATGCGCGTATCCTTTATTCGACCGCCTACAAGCACTGGTGCGAATCGCATGCGTGTTGAGGTTGTGCTAACGGAGGCCGTTCAACGGAGCCTGCGGTCATGCTGTCTCAACTGAAACGCGCCGTAATCAGCGTCCTTCCGCGGGTGTTCGTGGCGCAATATCGTCACAAGCGGCATGTCGATGAAGTTGCGATGATGGCGGCCCTCTGTGGCAGGGGCGGGGTCATGGTGGATGTTGGCGCCCACCACGGCGGCTCTACGGAACAATTCCTCGCGCTGGGCTGGAAAGTCATCGCTTATGAGCCGGACCCCAACAACCGCGCCAAGTTCATCGAAGCCCACGGATCAAACCCGTCCGTTCAGTGGTCCCCTGACGCAATCAGCTTGAAGGATGGCGAGAAGGTCCAATTGTTCGCCAGCGACGTATCGACGGGGATCAGCGGCCTAAGCGCTTTCCACCCCTCTCATGAACCTCTCGCCATCGTAAATACGGTGCGCCTGGATGCCGACTTGAAGCGCCGGGGCGTGGAGAAGGTTGATTTCCTAAAGATAGACGTTGAGGGGTTCGACTTCTTCGCCCTCCAAAGCTTCGATTGGGCGCTGCACCCCCGGTTTGCCGTCTATGAGTTCGAGAACAACAAGACCGTCCCGCTCGGCTACACCCTCGACGACAGCGCGGCCTTTATGAGGGGGCAGGGCTACCACCTTCTCTATTCAGTGTGGGAGCCGATCGTTCGCTACGGCACGTCACACACTTGGCGGGGGCTCTATGGTGACCCGCCGGCCGATGCTGCGGTCTGTTGGGGCAACGTCATGTGCTTCAGGGACCACGCGGACATGGGTCGAGCTGAGAAGCTTTTCGCCAAGCGTTAGAGTTGGCCGGTGCGGCAGTCCCGCATCAAATGCCTTCTGAGCGAAATAGGCTGAGCGGTCGAGGCCCCGATGGGTCTCATCGCGGTTCTGCGTCCGTTTGCGGAGCGCACAAACGGCCCGATAGTGGGCCACCAGGCCGAAACCCAAGATCAGCGCCTACCGTGCCCCCACACCCCCGGGGCGCAGTCGGAGTTCATGAGTTATCTGGGCGGTGGTCGCGGCAGGCGATTGTGAGGCGGTGACCGATATTCCGATGGGCGGCCAACGTGGTCCTGAGGGCCCGCGCGAGCTACACCCGCGCGGCGCGCCTTACGTTGTCTTGCCTTGCCATCAATGGTGCCTTCTCAATATATCCACGCCACACTATTGCCGCCGTTAGAATCAGTAGCGCCGGGACCGTCCAAGTAAGAAAGAAGATGCTCAAGAGGGCCGAAAACAGGAAGACCGTTCGGAGAATAGTCAAGAGAGCGGCCTTCGCGGCCGTCGGTTGCGCCCGGAAAGCATCGCCTACGGCCTGTCCCGCGCCACCGAGCAGGAACAGTGCGACCAACGCGCCGGGCTTTCCGAAGTCGGCCATCAGGTCGCGGAAGAGGGTCGCCCAAATGTTTCCCGCGCCGCGCCCGTAACGGACCAAGGGAAGGAAGAGCTCTGCCCTGTCCTTAGCCCAAAAATCGCGGTCAAAAGTGGGAAGAAATCTGAATACATTCCGATAAATGACGTGGAAGTTATAGCGCCCGTAAAATGGCCCGGGCGTGTCTGCTCGCGGTAGGTCGAGGTAGTAGCCGAGCGTCGGCGATGGCGTCGTAAGATAGCTCATCTGCAGCATATAATTCGCGAAGAATGGACTAGCGCGTGCGGGAGTGTCCACCCACGAGCTGAGTTCTGCACCATGCCCGCGGAGTTGAGTGACGGCATCCTGACGGTTGCCGCGAAATTGCTGAAAGGATGCTGAGCCGATCATCAACGCAACGACAGCGATTACGATGGTGATCTTTGATGTCTTTCGAGGTGGCCGGTTAGCTATGCGAGTACGTAGGTCCTTGGCGAGCAATGCGGGGCTGACGGCCAAGATAATTACGAACAGTATCCCAATTCGGCCGGCGTGCAGGAGGAGTTGATCTACCGCGAGCAATAGGATCGTCGCGATCGCTAATGCAGATTCAAGCGAAAACTGCCGTGCCCAGCGCGCGCCTGAGCCCCAAGAAAAGAAGTAAATAGGAAGCGCGACGTAGCACAGAGACGAGAGAATGCTGATCGGGCCGGATAATGATCCGAGGAAAAATGAACTATACTCGAAATTTGACATTCGAATCTGTTGGAATGCGGTAGGATTCAATCTCTCGGATAGAGGGATTCCGGATCCCACTAAGTTGTTGATGGACAAAATTGCCTGAGCGATGAGGCCGACAATGAGGGTAGCTCGTATTTGTAGTCTGGATGTGTTCGCGTGAGCTATGTCTGGGGGCGACATCATATTGCGGCGAGACAGAACGATTGTGCAAATTGATCCCAAAGCAAAAGCCAAATGCCCAGATAATATGTAAAGTGCGGAGGTTATGCTTAGTGGCTGCATGTAATTGAACAGTGGGATCGCTAGCAGGGCGAATTGCGGGATCCACAGAGCGACAAACCATGAGTACTGGTTGTCCAGAAGCTGCTGACCGCGACCGCTATACCGCTGGGCAGCTAGCGTCCCCGCCCAGATCAGCGACAGCCCGACCAGGATGATAAGATATATCACTTCCACCTCAATGTTTCTGCAGCGTCCATCCGACGTGACGCGCTGGAGCGGCTATAGGATAGCAAGGTCGATCGAGAGTTGTTCTTAGCAGATCTTTTCCATACCGTCCTGTATGTGGACGCTGGGCCTTGGCTAAGGACTTTTATTATATAGATAATTGACGGCGAACAGTATTGGGCGGGCAAGGTAATGCCTCCCTACGCAGCCTGCTCAGAAGGTGCTCCTGAAGGCCCTTGGCGCCTTGCATCTATCGCGAGAGCAAAGCTCGCTTGGCCGCTCGAACGATCGCCATCCGAGATATGTTCATCCGCAATAGCTCCAACATTCTCCAATATACAGCGTTGTGGAATGGCACTCCGTGTCGCCGCCGCACGATATAGCTCTCCCGCCGGACGGTCTGCTGCAGGCGGGTCGAGACTCCGCCATCGCGCATCACGGCCACCAGGCCATCACAGCGTGAGCCTCTGACGCCAGCTACACCGAGCCTGAAGATGAAGTCGTAATCCATGGAGCAACGTAAAGCGCACCTATAGAGGCCGTGGCGCTCATACAGGCTGCGCCGGGCGAACATCGTCGGGTGATTGAGCGGCATCTTGGTGGGGAGTATTTGGATGTAGCTCTCCGGACCCGAGGTATAGCGCAAGTGTTGGCCATCTGCATCAACAAGCTGAAGATCGCCGTGGCAGAAATGGTCCTCCAGGTTGTTATCCAGGAACCTCGCGGCGGCCTCGATGGAGGTGGGTGTGAGAACGTCGTCAGCGTTCAAGAGGAGAATATACTCGCCTGTAGCCAGGGATATTCCCTTATTGAAGGCGTCGGAGATGCCGGCATCCGGCTCACTGACATAGGCAGCGACGAAATCACGATGGCTCCGCACAATCATGTCGGTGCCGTCCGCGGACCCTCCGTCGACGACTATGTACTCCATATCCCGACCGTTCAGGGCGTAGGTCTGCTGCAGGACGGAGTGGATGGTGTCCGGGAGTGTCGTCGCGGCATTGAAGCAGACGGTGACGATTGAAACCCGTCCGGGCACGCCTCCGGGCTTCCCGAGATCGGCTGCATGCACGTGCCATGCGGGTGACACACCCAGATAGTCGGAAAGCGTCGGAGCTGCTTCGGGGGGAGGTGCTTTAGGGCTCATGACAGGAGTCGGGAGAGGAGCTGCTTATATTGGATTTCCGAAGTCCCCCGGGCGGCGTGGAAATGATCGATGATACAGCGCCTCTCCTGCCGACGCGTGGATAGGTGGGCCTCGTAGTCCTCAAGATATTCGGCCGCCGCGGCCGAAAAATCGGCTCCTCTTGGCACGACCTTGGCGAGCCGCCCGCAGTCCAGCATCTCGGCGATACAGCCCCTTTCGCTGGCGACGATATGGACGCCGGCGCTCATCGCCTCGAATATGACATTTGGCTGCGCCTCCTGGGCGAACCGAGTTGGGAAGAGGAAGACGTCCAGTCCCATGTAGAAATTGTACTTCTCCAGGCCATGGAGCGGGCCGAGATATTGGATGTCGTCACCAAACCGCTGCGCCAGGTTCGCGAGAACGGTTTCAACTTCGGGTTCGAGAATGGGCCCCGCCAGCTGAAGGATGACGCGGCGCCCGGATTCCCGAGCCATCTCAAATGTACGCGCGACGTCGAAGAAGCCCTTGTCTCTGCATAGGTTGCTCAGATGGCCGAGCACGAGAGCGGGCGAAATCGGGGTGGCGACAGGAATGACGTGCTGTTCGACGAAGGTGGCGTTGCCGACGACCGACCCTACGACCGCGCCATATTGCTTCTCGAACGCCTGTCGCATTCCCGCGGAGAGGAACACATGATGCGTCTTTCGCCGAGTGAAGGACGCCACCGCCGCCATCAGCGGCGTGCGGCGGTCCAAATACAGATAGGTCCTGTGATGCGCCGTAACTTCGCGGCCCAACAGCACAGCGACGCTCCACAACACGGCGGAGTAGGCGAGGCCGAGACCGCCATCGGGAATGATATAGACGTGGGTCGCTCGAGACGGCTCGCGAACGAGGGCAAGCAGAGCCGCCGCGTTCTTCCCCAGTCTCTGAATGTGGTGCGTCAGGGTGCGTCGGTGGGCCAAGCCGCTGCCGGATATCGACAGACGTTCAACGGTCGCCCCTTTGCCCTCGAGCGCGGAAGCGATGATTTCGTTGTTCTTCGCGGCTCCGCCCAATGGGGGGGGGAACGCACCGACGATCTGGACCTTGCCCACCATTTAGCGCCTTCGCATCCAGGCGACTGTCCTGGCTACGCCCTCGTCAAGGTCATGTCCCCCGGCGCCCAGCACCTGAAGGCTGGGAAGCATGGGGACGGCATAGTCGGCGGTCATTCGTTCCAGCCGCCCGGAGTTGATGGGCGACGGCAGCCGCAGCGTCTGGCAGACGTCTCCGGCCGCCGCCGCAGCCTTGAGGATACGGGCGTCAATTCGTCGGGCGAGGCGGCCTCGCAAGGCGCGGCTGAAGCGGTCCACCCAGGCAGATGAGAGTTCTGGTTCGTCACCGACGTAAAACACGCGGGCGCGGATAGCCTCGCGCGGAAGCTCAAGGACCGAAACTAGCTGATCGACGACGTTGCCGACATAGCCGTAGGAGCGGCGCGGATCCGGATCCGAGGGATGGGAATAGAGCCCATTGGCGATGAACCTCAGAATGCCGCGGGCCATAGCCATGTTGCCGGGGCCCCAAACCGTCGTCGGGCGCACAATCGTCCAGAGCAGGGACGAGCCCTCGTTCCACAGGATCTCCTCGGACTGGGCCTTGCTAAGTCCGTAAGGGCCATAGGGATCGTATTGCCGCGGGCCCAGCCCCTCGGACCCCGGCCCGATCACGAGTTGGGTCGAGGTGTGCACCAAGTGTGCGTCCGGCGCGTACTGCTTAACAGCCTCAATGATCCGTGAGAGACCGATGGAGTTAGCTTCAAACGCGAGGCCGTGAGCGCCAATGCGGGTCTCGGCGGCCAGGTTCACCACCGCGGTTGGTTCAAACGTGCGGATGGTGTCCGACAGGCTCTGCTGGTCAAGAATGTCCAGCTCTCGCCATTCGGCCAAGGCCCCGACCGTCTCGCTGGGGCGAGCGATGTCGACGTTCATCAGGACCGCCCCACGCGCGGCAAGAACTTCAAGCAGATGCGCCCCGATAAAGCCGGAACCGCCCGTGACCAAGACTCGTCGCATGTTCATCCCTGTCCTGTGGCGAGTACGGCCGCGCCAATGCGTTTGTCGGCGAGCCGCGTCCAGAGTTCGCCTACCGGTCCGTAGAAATGGGATATATCCGTGATCTCTCTAACGACCTGCGCCATGGCGTCATATCGGCCTGTGTTCAGCTCCAGGTCAGCGACCATCCTGGACAGCTGAGGAAATGATCGGCACGTCAGTTCGCGAGGGAAGAAGGCCCTGTTCTTGTGAAGTCCGGGGCTTCCCAGGGGCAACGCGCCAGCGCAAATCGCCTCCACGGTCGCGTTTCCCCAGAGCCTCCGTCCATACCTGCCGAAGCAGGCGAAGTATCTACTCTTGTGAAGTTCCCGAGCAACGTCAGCCATGCTGCCCGACGGGCCTGTAATTTCGCATCCATTGATTATCGGAAGGTTTGGTAAAGAATGTGCGAGATTGGGCTCCAGGTACACGATCGGCTCGGAGCTCAACTTCTCTCCAAGGATGTCATCGTATAGGCCATAATACTGTATGACCCACGGAAAGTCGCAGATGTGTCGCTCGCCCGGAGCGCTCCAAGGCCGCTGCGTCAGAAACGTATCGTATCCATTGAGGCATTTGCGATGAGATGCCGCCCAAAGCGGCATGTTGGGCTCTGAAGGCATATAGCACCAGAGAACGTCAGGATAAGACAAGCTTATCGAGGCGGGCACGCAAGCATCCAGTGCAATGACTATATCATAGTCACTCCAATTTATCGACTCGGCGCGGACGGCGACGTCTTTCTGGCTTAGCCCGCCAAGAGCCGAATGGCGCTCCTGCGCGACGCGCATGTAGTATTCGATGGGCTCCTGGCCTGGGCGGCCGACTTTCTGCATCCAGAGGGATGCGTCCGGGACTCCATCGGTGTCTATGATGAGGAACTGGCTTTTGAAGCGTGTGAACAGGCCCAAGGGGCCCGTATGCTTGATTGACGACGCGAGCAGTGTCGCCGCGACCGTCTCGCCCGAAGTGGTGTATAGGTTCGGCTGATACTGTGATTTCACGACGGCGAAGCGGAGCGTCTTCGGGACGTCTGCGAGAGTTGGTCGGAGTGCCGTCGTCAGGGATTGGAGCCTCGCTATCGACTGCCGATGGGTGAAATCGCCGACGCTCGCCAAAATATTGTTGGCAGCCCGCCTCGCTGACCGCTCAATCTTGGGGAGAAGTTTGGTGCGTGGGTCCGCGGCAGGGTTCAGTTCGTCTGCCGAGGGGCGCGGGGGAGCCGATCGAGCCATCGCTACAGTGCGTACTCGGGGAATTTCGCGACAAGGACCTTACGGCACCAGGCCCGCTGGCCCTCGCTCCACGACAAAGCCGCCTCGTCGGGACCATTCCAATGTCGGTGCGGAACGTAGAATCCCGTTTTCTTCTTTCTGATCTGAGCCAACTCCGGACGGCGCTGCTCGAGAAGCGCCCGCATGGAGGACTTCGAATAGCGAAGGGTCTCGCGCGCTGGAAACACCTCGGACCACAGAGGCGTGTCTACGAAGGGCGTGCGAAGTTCGACCCCGTGAGCCATGCTGGTCCAGTCGGCATCTTTCAATAGCATGCACCGGAGGTAGACGGCGCTCTCCATCCGTCCGACCTCGGCCGCGTCCGCTACAGTAGGCGCGCCGACCAGATCCTCGTAGGCTCCCAGGAACTCATCCAGGCCCGCATCAATGGCCTCATGTGTGAGAAGGCCGCCCAATTCGGACGGAAGATGCAGAGACTTCCGCAGTAGGTAGAGATCGCGGACTTGCCAAAGATACTCTGCAGCGTGTCGAGCTTTCGGATAGCGATCCGCGATGAGGGGGCCCAGGCGGCGCACCAGGAGTTGGACGGCACCCCGTGCGCCGACCCGATCTGCGATCTTCAGAGTGCGCGAGGCGAGCGGAATCTGACGATAGGAGGGATAGCCTCCGGTCCATTCGTCGCCGCCACAACCGCTCAAGGCGACCTTGAGGCCGAGAGTCCGGCAAAAATGCGATGCGAGATAGTTGTTAAGCCCATCGACGGTAGGCGTGGCCATGTCGTTGAAGTATTTAACGAGCAATTCGTTACATTCCTCTCGGCTGTAGTATTTCGCGCAATGCTCGAGACCAAGAGTCTTCGCAACAATTGAGGCTGACGGCACCTCGTCGAAATCCGTGCCTCTAAACTCATCAAAGCCGATTGTTATTAGAGTCGGGCGAGCGCCTTGTTCGACTGCCAGGGTGGACAGGAGGCTGGAGTCGACGCCGCCAGACTGGAAAATCCCCACAGGCACGTCGGAGACGAAATGGGCGGCCACGCTGTCGGCGAGGCTCCGGCCGAGGCGTTCCAGGCTCGGGCTCGCCATGTCGCCCTTCTCGGGCCTTGCGAACATCTCCACCATCTTTGTGAGCCCGCCGTCGTTCCTCTTGAATGTAACGATCGAGCCCGGCGCCACGGCGACCACATCCGCCCAGGGCGAAAGCGGCTCAATAACGCAGCCGAGCACCGCGAGAGACACCGCCGCAGCCGGCGAACCGCCCGGGAGCGTGACGGAGGCCACGGCACCCGCGGTCGACCCGAAGAATATGCCGCCATCATGTGCCCCGACATAGAGTGGCTTGATGCCATTCTCATCCCGAGCGAGGATGAAGCTGTCGTTACGCGGGTCATAAATGGCGAAAACGAACATCCCGCGGACGCGACGCAGGAAGGCGCTTCCGTGCCTCAGGTAGCCGGCTAGCAGGACTTCCGTATCTCCGTCACTGTGAAATTGAAGGCCGGATTCCCGAAGTTCTCTCCGCAGCTCTCGATAGTTGTAAATTTCACCGTTGTAGACAATGATGGCACCGGAAGCCTCGTCCCTAAAAGGCTGGGCGGAGGCGTCTGTGAGATCTAAGATTGACAAACGCGCATGGACTAGGCCGGTAGAGTAGTCATTGGACGCCCAAGAGCCGCTGCCGTCAGGGCCCCTGTTCTTGATCTCGGCGCCGAGAACCGCAATCCGGCGCTCGCCTTCCTCCGAAGAAAGCGAGTTGTTTTGATGCCAGCCGGCTATACCGCACATGCTAGAAATCCGATCCGGGGCAAGAGCTAACTGGCGAGGAATTCTTCCAAGGACGCACGCCGGAATACTTCCAACTTACCTCCGACTGTAGCGTTCAGGACCTCGCCGCCCGAGGCCTGATATACGTCACGCGCCATGGTATAGGCGACTTCGCTTTGGAAGAGGTCGGGAAGCTGCCACTTTAGCCCCTCGGCGAAGTAATTTGGATCGAAATGGCTTTGGTCCGGCCCCTCGGCGACAACCGTCATGTTCGCTGGGCCCTTAACCGCAAAATTATGGTCAGCTCCGACCAAGGCGACCTTTCGGAAACCCATGTGATAGGCGATCTGCAGCGCCACGAAGGTCACAGTGCACCCCTCGTAGACGCTCATCGAGACATCGCGCGCAAATCGCGGAATGCTGACGGGATCTAGGAAATGCACGTTGTCCCGAAAACCCAACCACCGCGAGCCAGCGCGGGACAGAAATAACGGGATATCCGTCGATTGGTAGAAGTCCCTATTTTGGGAAATTACATGCGTATTGACCGCGACGATGGCCTTCGGCCGAAAATCTGGAACTCGGTCAAATAGCAAATTTATTTTGTTGAGGCCGAATGTGTACGTCTCTTGAAGTAGTTCAAAGGGAACGCTGTTGAGGCTGGGCCCGTTGCAGAGAATAACCGCCTTGCCGTCGTGCGGGGGGCGGGCCAAAGCGCGCAATTTCCTCCGGGACAGCCACGCCCTTGGGTTTGCATCCCACTGCAGGCGCTTTGCCAAAAGGTATGCCGCCTGGCGATAGGGGTTGATGGTGGGGTGGGACTGGAGGATCGGATCCAACTCGCCCGAAGGGAGAGACAATTCTTAGCTCCTATGCGCGAAGGCTGAGAGAATTACTACGACAACCAGCGCTGAAGTAGGGACGGCGAGGGTTTTTCTGTCGAAATCCCAACGCGGAATATCGAGCGCGCGGAAAGACAGAATTGACGTGCAAGGGGCGTAGAAGCCGAGAAAGGCGATCAGGAATCCTAGCGCGATCGAGGCGGCCCCAAGAAATTGGTAGCTGATCGCGGTCGAGGCCATGGCGATCACTGCCGATGCTCCATTAATTCGGTGCCACAGAATTGGGCGCGTGAGCGAATATAGTTGAATGTGCATGGAGCCATAGCGTTCGGCAAAGAAGGCCAGAACCATGGTCCCGCTTATTGCAGCGGGCGGGAAGGAGATGGAACTGTGTAGGAATTGCAGGACGTATGGCAACGCCAACAGAATTATTCCCGAGCCTAAAGCGTAGAGGCAAAGGGAAGCGCTGAGCCTCTGAGCCGCAAGTCTGACGAAGCCGGAATGGTCCCCCGCTGCCTGGAGGCGGGTGAGGCGCGGCAATGCAGAGTAGAACGGTGCTTGCGACAACTGGCTCGTGGCGGTCAGCAGGCGGAGGAGAAGCAGATAGGCGCCCGCGGCCCCCGTCGTGGCTATCGCGCTATAGACTATCCCGCTCGCCTGAAGGATGCCGCTGCTGAAGAGAACGCCCAAGCCGCTGCGCCATGCGCTGGCCCACACCTCTGACAACTTTTGACGGACCTCGTGTCGGTCCGTCGGCCTGGGATAGGGGCGGATAAATCTGCCCGCGGCGGCGAGATTTGACGCCCAGAGGGGGAGTAGCCAAGCAGAGTACACACCGACGATGCAAACCAGATTCCGCGTCAACATGGCCACCGCGGCTGTTGACAGCAATTGCAGCGAACCGAAAATTATTTCGTTCCGCCTTGCTGTAGGGATCTGGTCAAACCCCACCAATATGGCAACGCTTGAACCATTCAGAAGCGTGACGGGGGTGGACAGAGTTAATATCGCCAAACACAGCCAAGCTTCCAAGGGCGCGCTGAGCTGAGCTGCGGGCCGGACGAGGGATAGGGCCCCGAGCACGCCCGCTCCGATGAGAGCTAAGGCGGCGAGAACCCGATATATCAGGCTGTGCGCTTGAAGTAGGGCCGCCATTCCTCCTCCCGCGGCGGATTGGGGCGTCGAATTCATGCTTGCGTCGGCCTCTCTCGCCAAGCCCTGGGCTAGCATCCTAGAGAACGTAGGTGAGAAGCCGAAGTCTAGCGTAAGCACCATCGCTGTGACGGTGAATAGAAGTTGCCAGACCAGCGCCTCCGCCGCGTTGAGGACGTGCAAGACTAACGGGAGTAGAGCCGCCAGGCCGGCGAACCGGACGACCAGGCTCACAAGGGTGAGCGCTGTCCCCGAGCTCGCCAGCCCCTGGATTCCGCGGCTTAGCCGCGCGGGCATGCCTCGTGCCAGCAGTTTCATAACGCGACTACTCGCTCACCCGTCACTCAACTCAGGCATAAGCGGCGATTGGCTCGGTGAGCATCACCTTCAGATCCTCACGGACCATCTCCCGGGCCAGTTCGCGGACGTTGGTCTCGTGCTTCCAGCCGAGTTTGGCTTGGGCCTTGGCCGGATTGCCGAGAAGCAAATCCACCTCGGTCGGCCGGAAGTAGCGGGGGTCGATCTCAACCAAGCAGCGACCCGTATTGGTGTCGAAGCCCTTCTCGTTCACGTCTTTCCCTTCCCAACGGAGGGCGAAGCCGGCGTCTTCGAATGCCCATTCGACGAACTGGCGTACTGTCGTCGTCTCGCCGGTGGCTAGAACATAGTCGTCCGCCTCGTCCTGCTGCAGCATCATCCACATACCGCGAACATATTCTCGCGCATGGCCCCAATCGCGCTTGGCGTCCAAATTGCCGAGATACAGCCGATCCTGTCGGCTGTGCGCAATGGCCGCCGCAGCCCGGGTGATCTTACGTGTGACGAATGTCTCCCCACGCAACGGGCTTTCGTGGTTGAAAAGGATTCCGTTGGATGCGTGCATGCCGTAGGCTTCCCGATAGTTGACAACGATCCAGTAACTGTAGAGCTTGGCGACCCCATAGGGAGATCTCGGGTAGAAGGGGGTGGTCTCAGATTGAGGCACTTCCTGTACCAGGCCATACATCTCTGAAGTGGAGGCTTGATAGAAGCGGGTCTTCTCTGTAAGCCCAAGAATTCGGATAGCTTCCAGGATGCGAAGCGTGCCTATGGCATCAGCGTTCGCCGTATATTCTGGCGTCTCGAAACTAACCTGCACATGGCTCTGTGCCGCAAGATTGTAGATCTCGTCCGGCTGTGTCTGTTGGACAATGCGGATGAGGTTTGTTGAGTCAGTCAGGTCGCCGTAATGCAGTATAAGGCGCGGGTCAGCTTCGTGCGGGTCCTGATAAATATGCTCGATGCGGCCGGTATTGAACGACGAGGACCGCCGTTTTACGCCGTGAACGACGTAGCCTTTGCTGAGCAGGAGCTCCGTTAGGTACGCGCCGTCCTGGCCGGTGATGCCGGTGATGAGTGCGACCTTGGGGCCATGTGTGTCCGTCATCTGTATATCCTAGTTCTGGGCGGTGTGTTGCGCCGGCTTGAGACTTTGCGCGTCCGCGTGTGAAAATAGCGCCGCTCGGGTGAAGATTTCGATGTTGGTCTGCTTTGAGAGGCCGTTGGCCAGTTCAAGGCGCTGCTTCTCCTGGTGCGGACAAGGCTCCTCCCGCATGGCGGTTAGAACTGCCGCGGCTAGCGCCCCTGAATCTCCCGGGGGCGATAGAACGCAGGAGGCCCCGAGAAAATCGGCCAGTTCGGTTCCTTCGTCAGCGGTGACGATAACGCGACGGCCAGACGCGAGCATTCCACCGAGCTTCGAGGGCAGCAGAAGGTCGGCGGCCTGACGTTCCTGTGGCAGGATGTGGACGTCGGCGACACTCAGGAAGTCGCAAAAGCGATGCTCCGGCTGAAAGTCGAAGACCCGGATGTTCGACATGGTCTCGGCGGCGCACTCAAGGTCGCGGCGCATCGGCCCTTGGCCGGCGATCACGAATACCACGTTTGTGTGAGGGGCCAGTTCGCGGGCAGCGTCTAGCAACAGCCCCATACCCTGCTTCGCACCGAGATTCCCAGAATAGAGAACTACAAAGTCGGAACGCTTTAGGCCGAGCTCCTCGCGATAAGTTATTGAAGTTAGCTGAGGTTTGATCTGCTCAACATCGACCCAGTTACGCACGACAGTCAGATGATCTGCGCTTACACCCTTGGCCAGCAGCTTGTCGGCCATTCGGTTTGAGATCGTAATGACTTGGTCGAAGCGACGTACGACAAACTTCTCGAAACGTTCAGCGACCTTAGCGGCGATGCCGCCCTTGCCGAGGTGGCCCACGGCAAAGGCGGCATCGATCTCCAGGTCCTGAACATGCAGCACGCTCTTAGCGCCTACGATCTTCGAGGCAAGCAGGGCGACGGGTGCGACGAAAAGCGTTGGTTCTACGGCGATGACCACGTGCGGTCGTCTTCTGAGAATCTCGAAGAAGGCAACCGCCGCTGAGCTTAGGGCGAAGGTGAAGGGGGCAAGAAGGCGCCGGAAGCCCTTCATGTCCCTGTGTAGGTAGAGGGGGCAGCGGTAGATATCCACGCCGCGCAGTTTTTCCCGGGTCCATGCGTAGGTGGTGTATCCATCTCCTAGCTTCCATCCCGGGTAGTGCGGTGGTGCCGTCACTACAAAAATCTGATGTCCCAATTGCGCAAGATGATCGCCGATCTCGCCCGTATAGCGTCCGACACCGGCTATCTCAGGCGCATAGTTGATACCGTATATGGCTATACGTTTTCTGATGGATACCTTCGGCGGCCGAAGGTCACTGTTTGAGATAGTGTCTGGCGTTCCCCGAAACCGAATCGACAAGGTGCGTTTTATGTTCATTCGGTGCCGTTACTGGGCTTACGCTGGCTCGGCGTGATCTGGTTGGGCGAGGATAGACGGGCTCGGCCCGCGACCACGCTGCGGAGGCTGGCGAGGAGATCCAGCGCGGCGGTCGGGGCGGTCGCGCCGGCCGCGCCTGGACCCGAAATGCTCATCAGCGTCACCCCCATGGCCACCAAGGGGGCGGCGGGGCCAAACGGTGCCCTTCCAAAAGCCCGAAGATCCAATTGTCGATTACGCCCCACCTCGACGCCATGCCTCAGTACGCGTTCTTCTGAGCCAAGACGATCGGAATGGTGCGAAGCAGGATCAGCAGGTCGTCGCGGAAGGACCAGTGGTTGGCGTAGTCCACGTCGGCGTCCACGCGACGTGACATGTCGTCCAGCACTCGGATCTCTCCGCGAAGGCCCTGAACCTGGGCCAGTCCCGTGAGCCCGGGCTTGACCGAAAAGCGACCGCCATAGTGCGGCAGGAGCGCGCCGTAGTAGGCATCGTGGGCCAAGGCGTGGGGCCGGGGACCGACGAAGGACATCTCGCCCCGCAGAATATTCAGGAGTTGTGGTAACTCGTCGATGCTGCTGACCCGCAGGAAGGCGCCGACACGCGTCACGCGCGGGTCACCCTGAACGGCATGGGCGATCTCGTTGCCATCCTCGGATACTGTCATGGTCCGAAACTTCAAGACCGTGAAAATGGCCCCGCCGCGTCCTGTTCGGCGCTGACGAAAGAGCACGGGCTCGCCGGAATCGAACCATATCAAGGCCGCCACGGCGATCAGCAGGGGAAGCAGAAACAGCAAGGAAAGCATTGCCGCCGACAGGTCGAAGCCACGCTTCCAAAACACGGAAGCTTTGGTTTGAATAAATCGAGGCGTCCAACCGCTATCCGTCACGGCCGCGGAGCCGCCCAGGATAGCGCTCGTCTCTCGTACCGCGGACGGATCGCTGTACATGTCCAACTTCCCATTCGAACGGGCGTCGAAAATCCTCTTGCGTTATTGCTGTCGCCGCAAGAAATGTTCGGCCTCATCGAGCTATCGGTTGCTTCGCGCACACTCAAATCGCGCCAGTCAAGATATATTATTTAGAGTCCGCAGATAGGCAGCGCACTTCAACAGGTGTTTCCGGCCGCCAAGGAATTCAGCTGACATAGTATTTCTTGTACTCAGCATAGTAGTACCCCGGATCGCCATAGCCGTACTTGGTCTGCTGCTTCATATCCATCTGGGTCAGAGCGACGCCACCCACGTGGGCGCCGGTGCCTGAGAGTAGCCGGAACGCCGCCTCGATGGCGTGTTGCGGCGTCTTGCGCCAGCGGGCGAGGAAGACCACGACATCGGCCTTGGGCGCCAGGACGCGGGTGTCGGCGACTGGCAGGACCGGGGCAGTGTCGAGGATGACCAGGTCGTAGCGGTTGCGCAGCTCCGCCAGCAGCTTGTCCATGGCGACCGAACCAAAGACGTCC
The DNA here is from genome assembly GCA_030645235.1 of Parvibaculum sp. Lineage (GTDB taxonomy): Bacteria > Pseudomonadota > Alphaproteobacteria > Parvibaculales > Parvibaculaceae > Parvibaculum. The sequence continues at coordinate 23,099 of JAUSMV010000001.1, forward strand.
TTCGGTGTGAAGTTAGTCTTGGAGAGCGGCAGGATGTACGCGCCGCTGGTCGCGTCCAGGGTGATCGCCTGGTCCAGGGTTGCCTCGCCGTTCAGGACTTCCAGCAGGCCGATTTCGGGATCGGCCTCGAGCATGCGGTTCACCGTGCGGCGGCGCAGGTCGCAGTCCACCACCAGGACTTTGGCGCCCTGCAGGGCCGCCGAGCGGGCCAGGCAGACCGAGGTGGTGGTCTTACCTTCGCCGGGCAGGGCCGAGGTGATGGCGACGATCTTCACCGGTTCGCCGAGGCGGGAATAGAGCACCGAGGTCCGCAGGTTTCGGAAGGCCTCGGAGAAGCTGGAGAGCGGCTTGGCCACCACATAGTCGATGGGACTTTCCGTCCGCCCCTCCGCCACCGAAGCGAGCAAAGGGATGGCGCCGAGATATGAGGTGTCAAGCCGACGCTCCACGTCCTCGGCGGTGGCCAGGCCTGCGTCGAGCATTTCGGCGAGCACCACAGCGCCGATGCCGGCGCCGATAGCGAGAACCAGACCAAGCGCCAAGTTGAGCGCGACCTTGGGTGAGCTCTGGCCGGTGGGGATCTTGGCTTTGGAGACGACGCGCGCGTCGGACTGCTCAAGGCCGCCCTGAGTGCTCGTCTCCTTGTAACGGTTCAGGTAGCTCTCATAGAGGGTGCGCGAGGCATCGGCGTTCCGTTGCAGTTCGTTCAGCCGGACCATGGCCCGGCTGTTGGCGGCCAGTGTGCCCCTGGCGCCACCCAGGCTGCCGGAGACCGCCGCGGCGCGCTGGGATGAAACCTGGGCCTTGGCCTGAAGGTTGGAAATGATCCGCTGGATCTCCTGTTGGATCTGGGCGTCGATGTCCGACAGTTGGCGCTTGGCCTTCAGCATCTCGGGGTGACGCTCGCCATAGCGGCCTTGCAGGTCGGCGACCTGAGCGCTGACCGCCGCGCGCTGCTGGCGCAGCTGCTGGACGACGGGGGAACTCAGGGCCTCACCCACGTCGTCGCCCGAGGAACCGCGGGCCAGTTGGGAGCGCGCGGTGGACAGGCGCGCCTGATCCTCGGCGACCTGGGCGCGAGCTTGGGAGAGGGTGAGATTGTAGTTCGAGATCTCTTGCTCGGTCAGATTGGTCCCCGAGGCGCTCAGTAGGTTGTTGGCGATCTTGTACTGCTGAACCGCCGCTTCATCGGCCTGCACCTGACCGCGCAGTTCACCGAGCCGGCTGTTGAGCCAGGTCGTCGCCTGTTGGGTGGCGTCGAACTTCGCTTCCATCTGCTCAAGCAGATAGAGTTCGGCGAACTTGTTGGCGATGTTCGCGGCCTTGGTAGGGCTGTCGGACTCGTAGTTGACGTTGATGACATAGGTCAGACCGGCGCGTTTGACCGACAGCCCGCCGAGCACGGCGTCGACGATCTGTTCATGGTGCTTCTGCGCGGCCTCGCCACTCAGGGTGACGGTTTCGGGGGCCTTGGCGCCGAATATGGAGCCCACCCCCCCCAGCAACGCCTTCACGCCGGTCGGCTTGCGAAGGGCGCCGTTGAATTCGGAATCCTCTTCCAACTTGAGGCCTTTGACCACGCGTTCGGCCAGTTGCCGGGATTTGAGGATCTCGACCTCGGTATCGACAGCGCTTGAGTCGGCTGGCAAGCCGGACAGGACTTCCTCGACATTGCTGACCCGCTCCTTGCGGGTGTCCAGCACCACATTGGCGGTGGCCGTGTACTTCGGTGTGGCCTGCAATGTCACCAGGATGACCGCTAGCAGCACGGCTAGGCCTACGGCGGCGAACAGCCGCAATCGCCGGCGGAAGGCCACGAAGATGCGGCGGACATCAAGCCCCTCGGCGACCGCCGGCAGCCAGGCTGGGGCCCCACCGCCGCGCTCCTGGAGATCGGCGTCAATTCTAGTGGGGGAGGGGCTATGCAGGTTCATGCAACTCACGCCTTAACAGTTAGGGCCAGGCGTCTTGCGAACGTCTGGCCCATATTGGGTCCGCTTCTCCGCGGCCTTTCAAAGATCGCGCCAGCCCCGCCCCCAGGGCGGCGTGATCGAGACTAGAACTGCAGAGTCAGGGTGGCGTTTAACTTATTGACCTTGAACTCCGGGCCATTCGCCAAGCCGTCGGAAGTCTGCTTGGTGTAGCTGTAGCCGACGTTGAGGCCAACATTGTGGTTCAGAAGATAGGTCGCGTTCACACCAGCGCTCAGGCGCTTGTCGCCCCGATCGATCTTTTCGTAATCGTCCTTGCCGTACCCGATCTGGCCGGCGACCAGCACATTGCGCAGGAACTCGTGGTCGACCTTGGCCGAGATGTTGTTGGAGACGTAGGCGGGCGTCGTTGACAGGGCGCTCTCCTCGATGGTGCGGCTGCCGGCGAAGGTCACGGTGGTGAGCTGGCTGGGGAACCACTCGACCTGTGCGCGAGCGCCGAAGCCACTCACGTCGCTGATAGAAGCATCGTCATAGGATTGGCGCAGGTAGCCGACGCCCACCTCGCCGCGGGTCAGAGCGCCGAGTTCGAAATTCGCGCCTACCAGAGCCTGCACACCCTTGGAGTCGCGGGTCAGGGCGACAGCGGGCTTGTCCATTCGATAGTTGCGCTTGTTGCCGATGACCTCAACGAACAGCGCCGTATCGGGGCTAACCGCGTAGTCTGCCCGACCCATGATCGAGGTCTGAGTGCGATCGCGGTAGTCCTGGTCAATGATGCTGGCGGGCCCCACGCCAGGACGCTTGCTGTCCTGATAGTCATTCTTGGCGTAGTCGAAGCGGGTGGAGAGGCGCAGGCGGTTGAATGCGTTGGTGCCGCCAAGATAGAAGGTGGTGGCGTCGAAGCGGGTCGGCTTCAGAGCGGCCGTCGGGGCGTTCGGGGAGGTGCGCGGCTCAGTGCTGCGCGATTGGCTGGCCCCAAAATCAAGGTGGGCGTTGCGGGAGGCATCAAGTCGGACATTGGCGCCACCGTTATAGTCGGTGGTGTTTTCGCTGGAGTTGTCCTGATAGCGATTGGCCGTCGCGTTGGCGTAAAGCTGCAGCGAATGCCGACTCCAGTCCGACGCGACGACCACTTCGGGTCGAACCCGCCAGACGACATCATTCGTTACGCCCGTCTTCTGGGCGTAGATGTTGTCGTTTGCCTCGCCGGTCAGCGAGACCTTGGGAAACGCCGTGAAGCCGCCCATGTGCAGGCCGCGGGCCTCATAGCCTTGGTGGTTGCGCTCCGTGACGGCGATATTGCGGTCGCGGGCGAAGTTCACTGCACCGCCGCCGGCCTGTTGCACGGTCGATTGGGCGAGGGCCTGGGTGGCGCTGCCGGCCAGGAGAAGCGCGGCGCCCGCCAAGAGAATGCGTCTGTCTGAAGTCACCGAAAAATCCCCATCATCCAACGGCCGGGAGGCTCCATATGCGCCTCACCGCCCTGTCGCAATTGATCTGCGCCGGACTCTGGTCCGGCGTGATGTCTAAGTATTATCCGACGTAGAACGGAACCACGGGCTGCGAGGGGTTCGGCTGCGCCGCCACCTGAATGGTGCCCGTCTCGTTATTGTCGACGAGCGTCCCAACCGCGTCGCCGAGGTTGGCCACGACAGTTGTCGTCGACGAATTGAGATTGCCGGAGTTCTGGGCGAGCGTGAAGGCCGCAGCGGCGATCGTCGGGCTGACGCTCGCTGTGGCGACGACATCGGAGACGGCGGCTTGAATGGCGGCCGGATCGCTGCCGGCATCGTTGGCGGCCTCGACGATGGCGGCGGCCAAGACCGTGGTCTTCTGCGCGAAGATAGCGTCCTGAACGCCAGGGATGGTCAAGACCGCCGTAACAGTCGAGGATTTCGCCGCAGCGGCCAAGGCCGCATTGGCGATGATCGGATCCTGGCCCGCCAGGGCCGCGGCGATCGCCGCTTCGACGTCGGCCTGCTGGTTTCCTGTACCCGTTGACGCATTGGCGATCGCCGTGGCCAAGGTTGCGGCCAAGGCGTTGGCCGCGGTCTGCTGCTCCTGCGTCAGGGCGGCGACCGCCATGCTGGCGGCGAAGGTGGACGCGCCAATGATCGAAACCGCCGCGACAGCACGGAAGACGGCGCTCACAGCCGACGACTTGAGGTTCATCTTGGTCTTCATGTCCTGGTTTCCATTCTCGTCCAGCCCGAGGGCTCTCTGCGTCCGGTAAGGACATAAGCGACAAATTGCCTCAAGTCGATTCCCTTAACGCGTTAGTAGGTCATCGAATTTGTTCAGTAGATGGGCAAACCATCTCGATCTTATGACGGCGATCCATAAAAACGCAGCAGCCACAGAGTGGCAACCAGCCTGCCCTCAGGGGCAG
>JAUSMV010000018.1 GCA_030645235.1 Parvibaculum sp.
CGGCGGCCTCGATCGTCTGCCCACCCGCCCGCCGCGTATGTTGGTAGCGGAAGTCTGCGCCATAGACTGAGTTCTCCAGGTTGGACGCCGGATCGCCATCGGTGACGATGAAACCGACGCTGGACTCATTGAGCACGTTGGCGGAGAGCCTGCCGATGAAGAGGTTGGACGCGTTCACGGTGTTGAATTCGTCTTGACGAATCGCGAGGGTGCCGATGTTCCAGCGCCCGACGCGGCCACTGATGCGCCCGCCGTATTCGATGTCCACCGGAGCGCCGGTCTGACTCAGGCCGAGGTTGCGCGAGAAGAAGGGGCGCGCATTCTCGCGGCTACTGCGTGAGGCCGCCTCGTTGCTGCCGGCAGCGCCGCTGATGTTGCCGAACTGAAAAAGATCCGAATCGTTGAGGAAGAAGTCGCGCTTCTCCGGGAAAAACAGATTGAAGCGGCTCAGGTTCACCTGACGGTTGTCCACCTCGGTGGCGGAGAAATCTGTGTTTATGGTCAACGCAGCATTGAGTGAGGGCATCAGCCGGTAGAACGCATCCAGCGATGGGTCGGTGTTGGTTTCGGTCGTGTTGACGCTGAAACGCTTCTGCCGGTTCACCGAGAGTGAGGGCACGATGTCCAGCCCTACGCCCTGATCCATGCCGCTAAGGTTGGTCACCACGCCAGAGATACCAGGGTTGTAGGTACGGTTATAGGACACCCACGCCATCTCTTCTCCACGACGACGAATGCCACGCCCGAAGTTGAAGCCCCAAGTGTCGATGCTGGCATCGAAGGGCAGGGACTTGAAGGGAATCTCCAGCTCGGCGATCCAGCTGTTGCCATCCACACTGGTGGCAGTGTCCCAGATGGTGTTCCAGTCGATCTGGAAAGAGTTGACGCTCTGGTATAGCGCATCGTGACGCACTGCATTGAGATTGGTCTCGAAACGATAGCCGGTGCGGCGCGTGTTGAAAGGGTCGAGGATCACCACGAGGCGGTCGTCTGAACCCAGTCCCTGCCCATGACGAATCACGGGGGCCGCAATCAGCTCCGGCTCGCTGTCATACATGCGGGCGCCGATGTAGAGCGCATCGTCGTCATAAACGACGTAAACCTCGGTGCGCTCCGAAGGCGGCGTACCATTGCCGGGACGAATCTGATGAAAGTCCGTGATCACCTCGGCCTCTTGCCAGAGTGGCTCGTCCAGCTTGCCGTCGATGACCGGAGGAGTCGCGACACGCACGGCACGCACCTGCTTCTGAGCAGTCGCTGGAACGGTCTCCGTAATCTGGGCCTGAGCTCCAGCACTCAAGAGCGCTGTGGTGGTGGCGATGAGTGCGCAAGTGGCAAGGCGTGGCGAAGCGGGTTTGAACATCGTCCTGAAATCCTGAATTGGTTTGTATAGTGGAATCACCAAGCAAGAGTACGGATGCCGCAGGATTTT
>JAUSMV010000024.1 GCA_030645235.1 Parvibaculum sp.
GGCGGCAACGACGAACGCGAACAGACGTTGAATCAGGTGCTCGCAGAGATGGACGGCTTCACCGCCGATGTAGCCGTAGTGGTGCTCGCCGCCACCAATCGCCCCGACGTGCTCGACGCCGCGCTGCTGCGCCCGGGCCGCTTCGACCGCAAGGTGACGCTGGAGCTGCCGCAGCACAGCGCGCGCCAGGAGATCCTCAAGGTGCACCTGCGCAAGGTGCCCGTCAACGCCGACGTCGACATCCAGGAGCTGGCCAGCATGACTGTCGGCTTCTCCGGCGCAGACCTCGCCAACCTCGTCAACGAAGCCGCATTGCTCGCCGCACGCGCCAAGTCCGAGAGCGTCACCCGCGAACACTTCAGCAAGGCCCACGACCGCGTGCTGCTGGGCAGCGAACGCAAGGACCTGCTGAACCCGCAGGAGCGCAAGCGCATCGCCATCCACGAGAGCGGCCACGCGGTGGTCGCGCTCAAGCTCCCAGAGAGCGACCCCCTGCGCCAGATCACCATCATCCCGCGCGGCCGCGCGCTGGGCATGACCGAACAGCTGCCGACCGAGGATCGCCACAACTACTCCGAAGACTACCTGCAAACCCGCCTCGCCGTACTGATGGGCGGACGCTCCGCAGAGAAGCTGCTGTGCGGCAACGTCAGCACCGGCGCCGCCAACGATCTGGAACAAGCCACCCACCTCGCCCGCATGATGGTCACCCAGTGGGGCATGAGCGACGTCATCGGCCCCGTGCACTTCCGCAGTGGTGCCGAACATCCCTTTCTGGGATATGAACTGACGCAGGAGAAAGACTTCAGCGAAGACACCGCCCGCAGAATCGACGAGGAAGTGCGCCGCATCGTCAGCGCCGCCGAGCAGCTGGCGATCAGCACGCTGCAAGCGCACAGCGAATTACTGCAGAAATTGATTGATGCGTTGCTGGAGAAGGAGACGCTGGATCGGCAGGCGGTGGAGGGGTTGATGAAGGGGTTTTGAAACTACGAAGGTCAAGCTACTCTGACAGCAGCATCTCACGAACACATGCCTCAAGCGGAGTCAGATGCTTCTCGATCACTGCAACAATCGTTTGCGGGTCAATATCTCCCAAGTAGTTGTGGACCAGAATATTCCTGAAACCACTGATTTCACGCCACGGTATTGAAGGGTATGCCTGCTTTTTCTCTACAGGCAAGAGCTGGGTAGCTTCCGACAAAGTCTGCAGATTCCGCAGGACGGCATCGTAGAGGATGTCGTCCTTGGTCAAATCACCACGCATCTGAATGCGACGTATCTTATCGATCGCATCAAGAATATGGCCGGCATAGGGCTGCCACGGATTGCTCAAAGCTCCACCGCCTCGCCGATCACTCGATCCTTGATGTGGCGATTCAGTTCATGCTCCGGGATTACTTCAACGCGACGAGCTAGCAGGATTTCCAACTGATCAGCAAGAGCGAGCCGCTGGGCAAACATGTCGTACCCTCTTGGGAAATCCACAAGGAAGTCGACATCGCTATCGGGCCGCTCTTCGCGCCGGGCAACAGAGCCAAACACCCGGATACGCCTCGCACCATACTGGCTGCCGAGCGCATTGATACGGTCTTTGTTTGTGTGCAGGACATCCAGCAGCATGGGCTTCACCTCGATACTTACAGCATGGATTATGGCCCAGTTGGCGAAATAGCTCCAGCCTTGCAGGTTTCAGACCCTGTACGCCTATATTTCTGAAGAGTTCAGCGCCAGCTTGCTCACACCCAAATCGGGGCTTATCATGCCCGGAATGGGTATCTCAAATAATCAACCAGTTTCCATAGCCGATGCGCTCTTCACCAAAGTGCAGCAACGCGTATTGGGCCTGCTCTTCGCCAACCCCGACCGCAACTACTACGCCAACGAGATCATCGGTCTGGTCGCCTCCGGGTCCGGCGCCGTGCAGCGCGAGCTCGCGCGCCTTGAATCCTCCGGACTCGTGACAGCCATCCACATCGGTCGCCAAAAACATTACCAGGCCAATGCCAATTCTCCCGTCTTCAGCGAACTAAGAGGCTTGATCCTGAAAACGACCGGGCTCATCGATGCGCTGCGCACAGCGCTCTCTCCCCTTCAGGAACAGATTCACATGGCATTTGTTTTCGGCTCCGTCGCGAAGGCGCAGGACACCGCTGCAAGTGACATCGATCTCATGATCATCAGTGACAGCCTGGCGTATGCCGATATCTTTACTACACTGGAAGAGACAACTCATTCGCTGCAGCGAAAAATCAATCCAACCGTCTATACGCGCAAGGAACTGATGAAGCGGATCGGCCAGGACAATGCGTTTATCAAACGCGTGCTGGAGCAGCCCAAGCTATGGATAGCGGGGAAAGAAAGTGATATCTCATCTGACAAATTTATGTGGCCCGGGTAAATCTCTGTCTCCGGAACCGGCAGATCCGCAGGAATTTGCAGGACTAAAGCGCTCGGGACTCGCACGACTTCACGACGCAACTTTTGAACAATTATCTCTTGAGAGCAGATTTGATCTTGCTTACAACGCGGCACACGCCCTCTCCCTCGCTGCTCTCCGCTGGCATGGCTATCGCCCAGTCAATCGCTATATCGTTTTCCAAGTACTGCCTCTAACCTTGCAAGTGGGCCCTGAAGTCTGGCGCATTCTGGCGAAATGCCACGATGTTAGAAATCTCGGCGAATATGAGGGCGACCTCAATGTCGACGAGAGGCTAGTGACCGATCTGATAACAGCGTGTCAGGTCGTTGCTGACAAGATTGTCAAACTATAGCAACGCCTCCGCAGTTGACTTTCCCCCACCCTCCCCCGAAACTCCGGACATCCTGATCCTTAGCAGATGCCAAACACACCCATGGACTACTACACCCGGAACGCCAGCGATCTGTTCCGACAATACAGTTCACTGAATCCTGACGACGTGCACCGTGGCTGGCTCGACCTGCTGCCCGCACAAGCCGGGCTCGCGTGCGACATCGGCGCGGGCAGCGGCC
>JAUSMV010000056.1 GCA_030645235.1 Parvibaculum sp.
TTGGTCTTGCCGACGGTGGAGCGTCTCGGCGGGCTCAGGTAGCGCTCCAGTTCTGTCGCCGGCGTGATGGCGTTCACGCCTGCGGGGCGCGGTTTGGGCAGGCCATCATCGTCGACGTGGGCGAGCAGGTTGAGAGACTCCCCGACGCGGATGTTGCGAACGATCTGCTCACCAACGCGATCCCCTTGCACGGTGACCAGCGGCGGCAGATTGGAGCGTGACTCCGGGCTGCTGGTGCCCGCGCCCAGAGATCCGGTCTCGGAGGCGATCACCACGTTGTCGACGACGTAGTCGCGAGCCAGTGTGGCGTAAGCAATCCTAGTGACGCCGTTCGAAGTCACCGTCCACACCAGCTCCTTGTCACCCCAGTCAGCGGGAACAGGCACTTCGAAAGTGAAACGGTTGCGGCGAGGAAGGAAGTGGGTAGGCTGTCCGCGGTCTTCGGCGCCTGGAGCAAAGAAGTTGTTCTCGCCAACGGGGATGTCCAGCTCCTCTTCCCAGTTCTCGTTGTGATATCCGAAGATGAAGACGTAGGAACCGTCTTCCAGCTGACGCCAGCCTTCGTAGGCAGGCTCGATGAATTGCCCCTTGCGATAGCTTGGTTCAGCGCCCAGAGACGCCTGACTGAACAGCACTGAAAGCAGGAGAAATGAAAAAAAATTTTGAATCGCGGACGGCAATCGATTAGCCGTGAAGGATGCACGCATTCTGGACAGGACCTCTTCTTTTTATTGTATATTTTTTGTCAATGCCGCTTGTCTATTTCTCGGCTCAGCTTATCAGGCATAGATGTAGGCGCCACGCAGTGAAGCACTGAGCAGACGCTAACGTCTCCCGTAATTCAGAATAGTTCTGACGCATTCGTGAAATGTCGAAATTTCATTTTGAGTCAGCCCGACCTCAAGTGAACCTCCTGACGCATTTTAAAGGCATTCTGACGCGATCCGACGCCTATTCGACTGCCGACGGCCATACGGCGCATCGACACGGAGGCAAGCCATAATCCCCTTTACAACGCAGACCGCGATCATGCTATAAAAAGCCGCGCCAGGGGCTGCCACAGTGAGATAAAAGGACAGTAGTGGGTATGCGGAGCGGGGAGTTTTCGAAAGGCATGAGCAGATCAGCAGCGAACGCCGCCTCTAGTGGCAACCAGGTCACCAGCCTGCTGTTAGCCATTTTCTTGCCAGCCACCCTCACGCCACAAAACAGTCACGCACAGCATGTCATGGGCCCGCTCGGCAGCCAGAGTGATGTCGTGCTGGAATCCTCTTCTGCCAATGACGAGATTCTGCCCTCTGCTCCGGCCGACTTGATGTTGCGTTTCAGCGGTTATGTGAGGCTGATGAAGCTGACGCTGAAGGCTCCGGGTAACGAACCGATCGATATCGGCTTTCGCTATCAGGCGGAAGCCAGCCGGGTGTTTTTCTGGAATCTGCCCGAACTGTCGGCAGCGGATTATTACGTAGTGGAGTGGGCGGTGCTCGACCCATCGAACCTGATTGCCCGAGGCTCCTTCGGGCCGAACGCGCGTCCGGCCTCAGAGCTTATCGCGGTTGAAGAAGTGCTGAACCCTGTGATCGTCCCGGACTTCCGCCTGATCGGCCAGTAAACGCGAGACATTGATCAGCGCCGCAGTCAACGGCACCTGCATCCCACAATCCAGACAATCTCTCATAGCACCCACAGTTTACTGCCAGTTGCGGCCCATTATGAGGCCACAAAACCGTCACAGTGCACCGTTATGCTGCACTGACACGCTCACCCTCAACGAACCACTGCGCTTCAACGAAGACAGCGAGTTTCTGCGCGAACTCAAGCGCAGCTGGGATCAGCGCCTCAAGGATGCATTCCGACAGATGCCACCGTTTGCGTGGGCGTCGAGTTGGGATAAATCCTCCGATGGACGAAGCGGATCTTATTGAGAGATTCAAGGTGATGAGCCCCTTGGCATGACCGGTCAACACGTGCGCCTCGTCCACGAGCGGGTTCGAGCGCCAATCCTCCAGAAAGGCAAAGGCAAGACCGAGCTGATGCCGGGGACCGTCTGGTTAAGAGAACAGGCAAGACAATAGGATTGGCCTGGCGTTGTCACCAGCCAGTTGCAGAGATCGAATTCGGTGTCATTACGGCAGTGATGATAGAACTGACCTGTCTGTGCTGCACGCCACCAAAGCGTGGTGTCGCTGCGCAAATCACGCACGGGATCGAGGGCCAGCAGATTGCGGCTCAATGGCACGGTCCAGTGACGTGAGCGGATCCGTCTCGTTGTAGAGCATGTTGAGCGCGATGCGATCATGGGGCATCAGGTCATAGGTCAAGTTGCCATTCAAGGCCACATTGGCCTGATCACGCACCTGATCTACCAGAACCTGTATTGGGGGAGAAGTTGGCGTTGAGGCTGCTCTCCCAGCTCTCCCAGCTCTCCAAAGCCTCATAAACCTCATAAGCAGCCCGCCGTTCGGCACTGATCAGATAGCTCAGACCACGGCGGTTGCCGCTGTAGACAATCGCCACCCTGAGGAATCACTTCGCCATCATGATAGGCAACAGCACCCGCCTCGACGGACACTGTGGTTCCCGGCAGCCCTCGCACAGCACGATGTTGATGATCTGCCCCGCATTTCTGACGTCCAAATCGCCGGAGGTGCCACGGATGATTTCGATGTGCAGCACACCTGACTGGCGGCTATGCAGCTGAGCTGGGTGCGCGCCTCGTTGTCCCAGCATTCAGCGCAACCGACATGCCAGAAACCCGGTCGATCATGTCGTTAACGTGGACAGGACAATACCGGGCGAAATACTCCGCCGGATAGACCACCGTAGAGTCGAGGTCGGCAGAATCCTGGGCAAGCGAATGGTTGGAGAACATCAGCAATCCGGCGACCAAGGCCAAGCGCTTGAATGGCGAGATCAAATTGCCGGATAAACCAGTACATGAGCTGATGCTTCGAGAATTCAAGAAAGTCGCCTCGAAGAGTTGAAAGGATCCACCGACCGACCTCCGTTCCTGCCGTTCGGAGCAACGTCAGGTTTGGAAGTCGACCAGCGGATTAAGGCACACTTCTCCGTCCTGTTTCCAGCGCTGGTGAATCACCAGCGCTGGAAGGACAACATGAGATATCTGCGCGTGTGTTTACTGGATTGCGTAGTTCACTCTTGCATAGATAACTCGGCCGAGTACGTCCTGGCTTTCTGCTGCGACACCGGCAATCATGCCTGTCTTCTGTGGCATCCTGTCGAAGAGATTGCGTGCCCCGACTGAGAAGCTGAACTCACCACCGACTGCCTCATATCCTCGGTACGAATAGAACATATCCAGTTGAGTCCAGGTACGCA
>JAUSMV010000060.1 GCA_030645235.1 Parvibaculum sp.
CCCGCCTACCTTGCCGAACGCGGCACCCCGCGCGCACCGGCAGACCTGGCGCGGCACAACTGCATCAGCATTCACCACGGGGACGAGGCCTACGGATTGTGGCGGCTGACCTCCGGGCGACGCACCGAAGCGATCAAGGTCACGGGCTCCATGGTCACCAACGATGGGGACATCGCCGTGGCCTGGGCCCTGGATGGCCACGGCATCCTGATGCGGGCGCAATGGGATATCGACAAGTACTTGCAAAGTGGCCGGCTATGCCGGGTGCTGGCGAACTACGCCACGCCCCCCGCCGATATTTATGCGGTGTATCCCCAGCGTCATCAGAAGGCACGCCGCGTGACGGCTTTTGTTGACTACCTTTCCACATCCTTTGATTCCACGGCCAGGCGCATGGCGGCGCAGTTGATGACCAGCTTGTAGCAGGCCATGGGCCGTAGGCCCGTCAAACCGGCCCCCGGACTTCTTTATGGAAGATGCCCTTGCGTCGGCTGCGCTGGTGCGCGCCGTTGCTTTCCCTTCTGTCACCGATGGTGCACGTGATGGCATGCCAGCGCCCAGTCGCGGCGGCGTCTGAACCGGCTATTCGGCATCCATGGCAGTCCCGGCGTACAGATCCATCATCGTTTTGCGAAGCCAGCAGTTTCCAGGGTCCAGGTTAAATCGCTCATGCCAATGCTGTTTGACTTTGTATTGCGGCATCGGCACCGGGGTTTCTAGCACTTGAATACGCTCTTGCAGCGCCAAGGCGCTGCCGAGAAATTTGGGCACGACGACAAGGAGCTCGGTCTGCGCCACGATCCGGGCGACGCCCAGGAAACTGGGCACCCGCAGCACGGCTCGGCGCTCGACGCGATGCTTTGCCAGCACCTTGTCAACAATCGAGTGACCCGTCCCTGACGTGGTCACCACGATGTGCCCTTCGCTTGAGAATGCGCGCCGGCTGACCGCTCCTTGAATCCGCGGGTGCGTGACCGAGGCCAGGCAGACAAAGCTCTGCGCGAACAGTGCCTGCTGATAAAAGCCAGCCTCGAGGTCGGGCGTAAACCCGACAGCCAGGTCTACGTTGCCGGACTCAAGACTCCGCCGGGTGGCAATTGAGATATTTTCCGCTTCCACGACCAGCCCTGGCGCCGTACGCTGCAGGTGGTTGATCAACTTCGGCAGCAGTACGACCTCGCTGATGTCTGTCATGGCGATACGGAATACGCGCGTCGCCTTCACGGGGGAAAACGCGTCATGTGTTCCGCGCGCTTTCTCGATGCGCAGCAGCGCCTCCTGAATTTCGGGGTATATGTTTTGCGCTCTCGGGGTCGGCTCCATGCCTTGGGATGTTCGGCTGAACAGGCGATCGTCAAAGTGGTGGCGCAGCTTGTTCAGCGCAATGCTGGCGCTGGCTTGCGCCATCCCCAGCCGCTCCGCAGCGCGGGAGACGCTCCGCGTTTTGTAAATCTCGACGAATACGCCGAGCCAATCGATATCGAGTTTGGCCATGAAGCAATATATAAAAACGATATTTAAAGTATTACATATTGCCCATGGAACAAATAGTGGGGAGCGGTGATAGTCGAGAACTGCTGAAGAGCCAGGAGACATGACAACTTCCGTGTCCGTGTCCGTGTCCGAGCGCGGAGCACGCATCGCCCCTCCTTCAATGGCCTCACGCGCCTTTGAGATCGCGGTAGCCGCCCCCTCCGAGCCCCACCGTTAATGTTCTCTTTTTTAAGCGTCAACGAAGACCAACG
>JAUSMV010000074.1 GCA_030645235.1 Parvibaculum sp.
AGGCCTATAATCGAGCCACAGGTAAGCGTGAGATTGGTAGAGGTTGCTGGAAACGGCGGCAGCCCGGATGGGCGGGATCCTCGAACTCAGGACCTGTATTTTTTTCAAGACGCCCGCTCTCATGCGGGCGTTTTGTTTTCCACCTCAGTATTTTTCATTGACTGTTTGAATAATTCGCTCGATTGCCAGTGAATCCGCACACCAAAATTTCAGGCCATAACCCTCTACCTTCCTCTCATGCCGATAGAGAGTCGGTGCCAACAACCGCAAGTAGCGATCCTCGATCTCTCCATACTGATTTTTGTTCACGGCATAGTAGACCCCGGATGCCAGTGCATCCGCGAGTTGCAGGCCGGCGAGCTGATCATGATTGACGGCGCGCAAGAGAGAGGGATCAACGATCCTCCAATCCACCCGCGAGTCCTGCGCTTCATTGCTGTGGCGTATGCGCTCCAGATATTCGCGCAAGTCATCGTAGGACATTGCGCTGCGGTTCGAATAGATCAATTCCACACGACCATCACCTTGCCTTGGTCTGTAATTGTCTCGACAAAGCCATGAGACCCGCTCTGCCAACAGCATCGTTGCGTGACGGTAAAGTGAGTATTTTTGCTGCTGAAATATCTCTGGCTCGCCGATTGAAGGCTTATGAATCAAGACATTGACAGATATTGCGTTGGCCTCTCCAATCAGTCTGGCTAACGGGACTCTCTGTTCGTGCTTCAGATCCCGGAAATGCAAGGCATGATTGAAGGGCTTCTTGAGAAGTTCTCGTGCCCGTCGTGCCAATTGAACGGCAAGTAGGTCTTCCTGTTTTCTGAATACCAGCGCCGAGAGCACAAACCAACGCGAGCTCCCTTGCTCGTTGGGCAGAAATTTGAATCCCTCGCATCCGGATTCGTCTATGTAGGCAACAAAGCTGGTCGTCATCAAAAAGCATCTCCCTGATGACTACCAAAGATAGATCACAACCGCGATGCTCGCTTGAAACAAGCCAATGCTCACAAAACAGACGATCTGACCATGCCGATCACTTGGCCGCGGTCGGTAGAGTTATCACCGCCATCGTGATCCGCGAGATGCATGTCAATTTGCCCTCTTCATTCTCGATACGAATCTCCCACACCTGCGTGCTGCCACCAATGTGAATCGGCCGCGCGGTGCCTGTTACCCAGCCCGACGCCACCGAGCGTATGTGATTCGCATTGATCTCCAGCCCCACCGCCGCCTGATGCTCCCCGCGCAGACAGTAGTTCGCCGCGATGCTGCCCAGCGTCTCGGCCAGCAGCACCGACGCCCCGCCATGCAGAATGCCGCGCGGCTGCACCGTGCGCCTATCCACCGGCATGCGACCGCGAATGAAATCGTCACCGATCTCCGTGAACTCGATGCCGAGGCTTTCCCCGGCGGTGTCGCGGTTGGTGGCGGTGACGTGTTCGAGGGTGAGGGGGCGGGTCCAGATGGGCATGGGGGGCTCCTTGCAAGTGAGATATTGGGGCTGCTTGCTTATAGACTTTAATTGAACTGGGGGTGACTTAACACTATGACAAATGGGCAAAGAATTTTTGAGCGCGTTTGCTAGGTGTTTGCTGCATTGAAAACATCGAACCGCCTTTCCAGTCTAACGCGGTCAGGGTGGTATCGCGCATTGGTTGGAGTCCGCAGAATTGTTCGATTATTCCTTTTCAACGCTTCCAACATTGCTCCATCAGATACCTCCAGAAGACGCTCACTTACGACAACCTGCAAGTCTGGACTGATTCCGATTAAGTTACTGTCATACGCTCTATGGTGGACGAGGCTAAGTGCGATTCCATTAGTCACATCTGTAGTGCTGTCTGCCTCTGAGTCTGGGGTGATATGTGCAGCATCGAGCAATTGTTTTATCGGAAGCCCAGAGATTGCGCATCGATTTTCGTACGCACGTAATACATTCTCTCTGAAAGTTGCTTGGAACAGACGTACTCTTGATTCGCGAATAGCATACGCTCGATCAGGAGCCGCCGGTATTTCATAAATCACTGCTTTGGGCTTCTCTATAGACAATGGTGTTTGAACGCCGACAATTACTGAGCAATAACCCTCGCCGGGGAACATATTGCTGACAAAGCATGGCCATATCGCTTTGTAGACACCTTCGGCGACTGCATGAAAATATATAAAGGGAGATCTATCTTCATATGCCTCCCAGAGATGTTTGTTTCCACCTTGCTTTGGATCACCTCGCTGCAATGAGTACCGGTAGAAGCGATCGCTAGTTTCTGTATCTTGGTAGATGTTAATGCGACCAGTTCTTGGTTCCGTGGTTTTGATGCTCAGTAGACCGCGGTCCATTTGTTTTGGTTTGAAAATACCACGTGCTTTATTGGCAATATGGACTTTCTCTCCGTTGATTTGTATACCTTCGGCGATGACGCTCCAAGGAATATCATCACCCCACATAAGCTCAAGTCGCTTGACTTGTTCGAACGCTGCATTGAGTAGAGCTATTGAGTTGGCAGATGGGAGCATATTCCGATACTACCAGGAGGAGTTGCGTTTCTGCACGACGATTTTTGATTGACGGTTCATCGCAGAAGTGTGGATTAGACAAATTACGACTTTCCTACTAGGCTGAACTTTGCAGGCTACATATTTCCAACAATTGTAGAGGTGGGCTCACGGATGGCATCACGTCTTGAACGTATATTGATTCTGGCAAAAACCTACCCTTCTCCAAGCGCACAGCATGTCGAGACCTCATGTGTTGCTGGAATAACCCATGATGGATTGATGCGGCGGCTTTATCCTGTCCCGTTTCGTTTGATCGAGGAGGGCAGCCAGTTCAAGAAATGGCAATGGGTTGACGTCCGTGTTGAGAAAGCGGTTAGAGATCATCGACCGGAAAGTCACAAACTCTATGTCGATACAATTGTGTGCGGGGCTTTGATTGAACCGCGAAAAGACTGGTTGGACAGACGCCCTTGGTTGGACAAAATCCCTGCTTTTTCCAACCCAGAGGCAGTCAACGCTGCCCGGGTGGCAAGAGGTGTGTCGATCGCTCTATTGCTTCCAAGGAAGATTGTCGGATTGGAAATCGTCAAGGCGCGAAATGCTGATTGGAGTGATGACGAGAGGGAGAAATTACTACGTGAGCAGACGCAAGGAGATCTTTTTACGGAGGCCGATGTGCGACGGCAGATAGCGCAGTTACGAAAGATACCCTTCGATTTCTACTACCGATACTTATGCGATACGCCGAGTGGCTCAATAGAGCACAAGCACAAAATTGTCGACTGGGAGGTAGGCGCACTCTACTGGCGTTGCATAGCGGAATATGCCGGAGCTTGGGAGGCTCCGTTCCGCAGAAAGATTGAGGATGAACTGCCGAGTAAAGACTTGATGTTCTTGATGGGCAACCAGCACCGCTTTCAGGACCAATGGCTTATCATAAGTCTTGTCTACCCGCCTAAGCTGCCGCCAGACGCGATGCTGCAGACATCTCTCTTCTAGCGACAGCAGCTTGTATGTGATTTACATCTGCGCCAGATACCTGACTGACCGCTTTGGCAACCATACTGCGATGGCAATAGTTATAGTCTGCTTCGTAGCACAGGAGTGCGCAGTTTGACGATCTCACAAGGGCAGAGAGTTCACTGATCGCGCTGTCTTGTTCCTGCAAATGTGCAATGAAACCTTTCGTGTAATGCACCCAGTCACCATCTTCTTTGTAGGCATTCCGAACGTTCTTCGGGCAGCCAAGTTTGATCATATGCACGTATGCAATGCCGGACAGCTTTAGGTGATTTGTCAACGCCTTCTTGGAGAAGCCTGGTTTCCTGGACAGGGGGAATTCCCGGACGTCAACGATTGTGTTGATCTTGTTTTTGCTTAGTAGCGCGGTGAATGACTCAATGCTGAGGCCTTCATATCCAATCGTGAAAACGGTCATTACTACTTTCCTGCACTGGAGCTAATTGGTCTTGGTGGTGGTTGGAGGCGAATTCTCAATTACATATGTCTAGGCAGAGATTGTAGGCGCAATACTCCACTCCGCCAACTGCTGACTAGCCCTCAATTTCGCCCGTTGATGTTGCATCGCATGAAACACCGCATCGATGTCCGTGCTTCCAGTTGCCATAAGAGGCAATGCTGCTTCCGCTTCAATGAAGAATTTTTGCCGCATCGAATCGCTCTCAAGATATGCCTGCTCCCACCAATGGATGATGTGATTGCGCGAATGCTGAAGCAAACCCGCCGATGGCAATTTGTCACTCTTGGAATTGTTGGCGCTTGTCGTAGTGGGCATCAAATTCCACAGATCGTTGTTGAGCCAGCGTGACCATGGGAAGCAGTGATCGACGGCGTATTTCTCATTGGCAATGACCAGCCTCTTGTGTGTCCACACGCACTCAACGTGCTGTCCCTGATTGTGCAGTTGTTTGATGCGCTCACTGACTTTTGTTGTATCGCGTTTGGCGTCTATCCACTGAAATGCGCCGCTGTATACGTTGGTATCGTACTGGAAGGTCCAGGTCTGCATCAGCTTCACCCACTCGTTGAAGATGGCAGGCTCCAGCCAGCAGGCATATTGGCTGAAGCATTGCCA
>JAUSMV010000085.1 GCA_030645235.1 Parvibaculum sp.
ACATGCTCTCTTATCATTATTTTTTCCTCACTGAGCAAAATTAAACTGCAGACAAACAGCGATCCAGCTTCTGTTGCAACCTTGGTCTTCCCCTGCGGCGAAGATTAGCGCAGGGTTCAGGGCAAGTCCAACAAACAATCTGGCTCTGAAGACGGCCTAGCCTCGGGTGACAACGCTGCCCGGTGAGTCAATTGTGAACGAGCAACCCGCGCTCAATTCCTTCATCAACGCCCCCAGTGTTGCCTGCATCTGCTCCCGAAACTGCCAGGGGGCGTTGATGATCAGCATGCCTGAACCATGCATCCCGAAGTCCTCTGCCTGTTCTTCCACACTGAGCTCGATACTCAACAGATCGGGCAGGTTTTCGCGGGCAAACGCCGACTTCAGCCAAGCGCTGCGATCACGCTGACGCGCCAGCAGGGGATACCACACCGCGATGATGCCGACGGGCCAGCGCCGCTGCAGCTTGAGCACGGTATTGACCACTTTTTGGTAGTCCTGTTTGTCTTCGTATGCAGGATCAATCAGAGCCAATCCGCGGCGCGGCTCGGGAGGGGTGATCGCCAGCAGTCCCTCGAAGGCATCGCGCTGATGGATACTGACGCGATCATGGGTTCCCAGAGCATGCAGGTGATTGAAACGCAGCTCCTCCACTTCGGCCGGGTGCAGTTCCAGAAGATGCATGTGGTCATCTGCCCGCAGACAGTCGGCGGCCAGCATCGGTGAGCCCGGATACCAGCGCAGCTTGCCGTCCTCGTTGAGCGCGCGAACGCGGCCCACATACAAACTCAGAAGGGGGTCATCAGATCGACTATGCCAGACACGCGAGACGCCCGAGGCGTGCTCGGTGTTGAGGCGGGCTTCGGCGCTGTTCAGGTCGTAGACCCCGGCACCGCTGTGGGAGTCGATGTAGGTAAACGGTTTGTCCTTGGCAAGCAGTCGCTGCAGCAGGCCCAGCAATACCAGGTGTTTGAGCACGTCGGCATGATTGCCGGCGTGATACCCGTGACGATAACTGAGCATCAAGCTCTCCTGTCAAATGGGTCGAGGCTCGGCAATCCCGTGCTTGTTCGCGAAATGGGGTTTGGGCGATACGAGAGTGCCGACAATCATGCCGACGAGGCTGGCTAGCAAGCCAATCTACTGCGGCTCGAAGGCGATCTCTGGGATATATTTCTCCAGGTACAACCAACTGCCCAGCCCCATGACGATCGACAACGTAGCGCCCAGATTGCTCGCCCGACGCCAGAACAGACCCGCCGTCAGGGGCACGAACACCCCGGCCAGGGTGATACGGTAGGCATTCTCCACCATGGCATGGATGT
>JAUSMV010000086.1 GCA_030645235.1 Parvibaculum sp.
TACATCTTGCCCCATGCGTGACTGCCACCAGTGACAATGCGCCAACCATTAACTTCGGCATGGCGCAATGCGGCTTCCACTTCCTTGTTTGGGTGCTTTAGTCGAGCCATCCGTTGCTCTGAAGAGTAGTTGCCTAGCGAACGGTTGTTAATCGACAACCAAGGTTATCTTGTTTGCTCATCCAAATCTCCGGGCAACGTGATTTGATAAACAGGATGCAGGCGCCTTCCCGGCACCAGCGAACGCTTGCCGCTGCCCAGATCGACCTGCGCAAGCGACACATGCTCCAGCCAAGCATGACGATGACGATCTGCCAGTGCCAGAAACAGCCGCTTGGCCTTGATGCTCCGACAATGGCGCAACAACATGCTGACTCGCTGCAGGCGTAAAGTAGTCATCCCCTGCATTAGCGCATCCAGTTCGTAGACAAGCGCGGCGTCCGTGAGGGCGTCGCACAATTCAAGCATAGCTCGTTCTGGAGAAGACGCGAGGATTGGGACCAACCCCACTGTGATCTGCAGCCGCTGCAGTCCTTGGTCAAGCAACACTTGATCGGGCGTGTCGATCTCGAACTGGAGGGCTGGGAAGTCAAATGGCCCGCGACCGCACAACTCGAAGCGTTCCGTGAGTGGCAGTTTGCCCACCCAGCCCGGCAGTCGGTCGGGTCCGTAAAGAGAGATCGAGGCAGCCTCGCCCAGCCGGAGGTAGTGCTCATGTCCGTGCAGCACGAGGGCGAAGCGACCGCCTACGTGAAGGGATAATTGTTCGGCAAACTGGAGGGTCCGGACGACTCCCTCCCATTGGAGACGACCGCCTTTTCTGAGGTAGACCCCGCGAGCCGGGGATTCGAGCCAGCCGCTGGAGATGTAGCGGGAGATCAGGCTACTACAAATCGATGTGTTTCAAATCTCATTCCCAATATCGGGAATCCCCTTCTAAAGCGAAGTCCGATACTGGGAACACAGCAAGCTGAGCACTGTGACAGATCCGAACGCGTGGGTTGCCACAGCGCGGATTCGTTTCGGCTACGCATCAACACAGGGAATTATCAACGGACCGCGTCTGATGAATTTTTCTCGTGAAGAACTGGAGCATGCCCTCACATTAGACCGCCTCAGCAACCGAGGGCTGACTCAGGCTTTCCTGGGGTACCTCTATATCGGAGCGCCGGGTTGGCCGCTGAGTTTTGGCGACAAGGAAAGAGGCGATGAGCTACTTGAAGAAGCGTGGGCAATTGACAACACCACGGATTCGAACCGGTATTTCTACGGGTCCATCAACATTGTCGATGAGAATTATTCGGAAGCACAGCAGTACTATCTGCAATTGCTGGAGAGGGTCGAGAGCAACCCTAATCCTCGGCAGCCCTTTCTACAGGCGCTTTATG
>JAUSMV010000002.1 GCA_030645235.1 Parvibaculum sp.
GAAACGCAAGTTTGTGCATACCACCGACAGCAAACACACCATGCCAGTTTCACCCAATGTGCTGGCCCGGCAGTTCGAAAGACCGCTGCCCAACCAGGCCTGGGTCAGCGACATCACCTACATTCGCACGCGCAGTGGCTGGCTGTATCTGGCAGCAGTGCTGGACTTGCATTCGCGCAAGATTGTGGGCTGGGCGATGGCGCCGGAGATGCCCGCAACACTGGTATGCACAGCCCTGCAAATGGCTATCGTGCAGCGCAATCCCGCTGCCGGTCTGGTTGTGCACTCGGACCGGGGAACGCAGTACGCCAGCGCCCAGCATCAAGGGCTGTTGAAAAAGTATGGCTTGGTTGGCAGCATGAGCCGTAAAGGCAACTGCTGGGACAACGCTGTCATGGAGCGTTTCTTCCTAAACTTGAAGATGGAGCGGGTTTGGCAAAAGGACTACGCCAACCACAGCGAAGCAATGATTGATGTGGCTGACTACATCGTTGGCTTTTACAACTGCACGCGACTGCATTCCAAACTGGGGAACTTGTCACCCAACGCTTTCGAGCGTGAATCGGCAACTCAACAACCTATTGATGTGTCCGAAATAACTTGACCACCACCCCCTCAACCTCGGTCGGCAGTAGATGCTCCTTCGGGTGGCTGATTCGTGTTTGTTCACTCATAACCATTCCATCAAATCTGTGCCCGATGTCAGTCCAAGTGCAGACTACGGATTTGCGGTTCTGACAGCGCCCACTTCCCAGTGACGCTCAATGACTGGTGGGGGCCGCTGGCGACTCGGCGTGCGTTAATAAAAACTGGGCTTCGGCCTTCAGCCAATCCTCCATCGCATGCCCCTCAATACAGCCTCTCGCCTCGTAGAAGGCGTAGGCGGTTTGACGAATGACTTGCTCACGCTCATCAGGCAGACTGGTTTGAGCCGGATGGATTGCCTTATCGGCATCCGGCGCCGCAGGGTTAGTCGTCTTTTGCTTCTTGGCATGCGCGGTTTCGCCATGTAAGTGTTGCATCTCAAATCTCCTGTAAGTCAAAGGAAAAGTGCAGCGGCGGCATTACGGTCGTATCGATGCAGCCCGCAATATAGGTGCTTATCCATTGGCATCCTTGCGCGATATCAACTCCTACAGAAAGAGCCGGGTTGTAGGGCGCCAGTCACGCAATGTGTTGGGTACTGAGGATCTCACGCATGCGGATCTTCTACGCAGTCGGCAGAGCTTTTTAATTCATAATTGAACGTATGACCGCACTCCAAAAATCAGACATTTCCGGTATGAAGTCGGCTGAAGGCAAAGTTGTCACTGCCAGGCAATTCCTCAGGCGTGGCGAGACACAGTAACCGCCACTGCTACTTGCCGCGACGTGGTCAAAATGTTTCGCGTTGACCCGCAATTGAACTGTCTGGCTGTGCTTGATGATGAAAGTCATGTGATTGGAGTGTTGCGTTCTCTTGATATTCTCCGACGTGGAACCGAGGGCTTCTTTGACGAGTTATTAGGACTCCGGTCATGCACGGAAATCATGGACCATAGACCTTTGGTCTTTGACGCTTCGTCATCGCTGCGCAATATGTCAAAAGCGGTGATTAATCTCAATGACAGACAACTGGTGGATGGTTTTTTTGTGACGGAATCTGATCGGTATATCGGATCCGGGCGCATGACCGACTTGATAAAGGCTGTTGCCGAGCAACGAATTACGACTGCGCAGTACGCCAACCCGCTCACACTTTTACCGGGGAATGTGCCCATTGATGAAAAGATTCAGGCTGATCTGGAGTCAGACGTCCGATTTGTGGTGGCCTATTTCGATCTTGATAACTTCAAAGCCTTCAACGATGTGTATGGCTATCGCGCCGGAGACGCCGTTATTCAGTTGACGGAAAAAATTATCAGCCAAGCAATTGACCATGTGCACGATTTTCTTGGACATGTAGGGGGTGACGATTTTGTTGAAGTGTTCAAGTCCATCGATTGGGAGTCTAGGGTCCAACAGGCGCTCGACAATTTTGATGAGGCGGTGCGAACACACTTTTCTGAAGCGCATCGAAAAGCCGGTGGAGTTGTCACGAAAAACCGTCAGGGTTTGGACGTGTTTCATCCAATAGTGAGTTTGTCAGCGGGCTTGGTAAAAGTTGAAGCCGGTGAATTTGGATCCCATGCGGAAATCTCGCAAAGACTGGTGGATGGCAAGAAATTGGCTAAACAGACAGCGGGCAGTAGCTATTTTGTCGATCGACGTCAGGG
>JAUSMV010000012.1 GCA_030645235.1 Parvibaculum sp.
CTGGTGGATCGGTTGTCGCGCCAGCGGCACAGCCGAGTAGCTATGTATGGACGGGATAACCGCTGAAAGCATCTAAGCGGGAAACCCACCTCAAAACCAGTTTTCCCTTGAGAGCCGTGATAGACGATCACGTTGATAGGCCGGGTGTGGAAGAGCAGCAATGCTTGTAGCTTACCGGTACTAATCGCTCGATTGGCTTGATTACTCTCATTTATCTCTGCTCATTCTTAAGATGAGAGAGTAAATGACGAACTAAAGACTAGACACGATAATCATTCGTATCCTGAACATGTGCATTTTGTCGGCCTGGTGGTTATAGCGAGGGGCCTGCACCCGATCCCATCTCGAACTCGGCCGTTAAATCCCTCTGCGCCAATGGTACTATGTCTTAAGGCATGGAAGAGTAGGTCGCTGCCAGGCCTGCCAAATGCACATCTTTCAGAGATCCCTTCTTCACGAACTTCTTTGCGCAAAAGCCTCACACATCTCGTGATCTTTGTGTTCGGTCTAGCGCCGGACGCGAAGCCTTTTGCGTTTGAAGAAGTTGTTGTCGGTCCGTCTTTTGTTGGTCCGGCAAACGAAATTGACGCGGGGTGGAGCAGCCCGGTAGCTCGTCAGGCTCATAACCTGAAGGTCGCAGGTTCAAATCCTGCCCCCGCAACCAAATACGAAAAACCCGCCTCATTCGTGAGGCGGGTTTTTTGTTTTTGCATTTGATTGCAGCGAAAGTTTCAAAATTCGCGCAGGTTATCGCGAAGCAGTTGGTGGCGATATTCAGTGCGGACGAGGCCACGCTTTTGGAGTGCTGGTACGAGGCCGTCGGCGACTTCAACGAGGTAGCGTCGGCTGACGCGCATCACCGGATTGGTGAGTAAGAAGCCGTCGCCGCCGACTTCCGCCATCGCAGCCCCCATCTTGTCGGCGACCTGGTCGGGCGTGCCGATCAACTCCAACGATGACACCAGACCGCCGCCAGAAGCAGACGCTAATTCGCGCAGTGTCTTGTCGCTGCCCCATTGCTGGAACTTGTCGAGCGTGCCGCTTTCGCCATTGGTCGTCAGTTTTTCCGGTAGCGGTTCATCAAGTGCAAAGCGGGCAAAATCAACTTCGGTGATTGCCGAAATTTGCGCGAGGATGTCATTGACGAAATGATCGGATGTGGTGGTGCGCGTGTACTTAGCGTGTGCCTCTTCTTCGGTCTCTCCTAATGTCGGGGTGATGCAGAAGAGGATTTTGATGTCGTTCGGGTTGCGTCCGAGTTTTTCGGCGCGGGCGCGGATGTCGTTGCGAAACTCTTTCATGCCCTCGACGCCATTGGCGACTGAGATGATGCTGTCGGCATGCTTGGCTGCGAAGTCACGACCGCGCGGCGAGGCGCCTGCCTGCACAAAGACAGGTCGGCCTTGCGGCGAGGGCACGGTGTTCAATGGCCCGCGTACTTTGAAATATTTGCCTTTGTGGTCGATGGTGTGAACCTTTTTCGGGTCGGCATAGATGCCCTTATCGCGGTCGAGCACCATAGCGTCGGGTTCCCAGCTATCGAAGAGTTTGTTGACGACCTCCATATATTCGTCGGCCATGGCATAGCGCTCTTCGCGTGGTGGTAGGACATCGAGGCCGAAATTTTGTGCCGCGAGATCTTCCGCGCTTGTCACAACATTCCAGCCAAAGCGGCCACGGGTTAAACTGTCGATGGTCGAGCAAAGGCGGGCAAGCAGGAAGGGCGGGTAGCCCAATGTGGACATGGTGGCGATAACGCCGAGATGTTTGGTTGCCATGCCCATGGCAACGGCGAGAGGTGCCGGATCGTGTTTGGGGGCAACCATGGCCGCTGTGATGGAGTAGTCGCGATTGCCGCCGAAGGTCTCAGGCACCATCAGCTTGTCTTCGATCATGATGTAATCGAAGCAAGCGCGCTCAAGGGTCTGCGCCATCTCCACGTAAAATTGACCATCCCACGGGTAGCCGCCGCCTTGGGTGAAAGGTTCACGCCATTCATCGGGTGTGAAATTCATGAACCAGGCAAGATGGAATCGTTTATCGGTCATGGGGAGGGTCCTTAGACTGCAGGGGTAAGCAACCGCACTATTAATCAAATGATTAATAGTGCGGTCAAGCGTCTTTTATGCGAATAAGGCGTTGTCGATCGGATGGTTGGCAGTGTTTCAGGGCTAGGCGAGGGAGAGCCATGACAGAAAAGCAGGTGCGCCAACGGCTCGACCCGGCGGAACGTCAGGAGATGATCCTGGAAGCAGCGCTACGGCTTTTTGAAAAAAATCAGTTTTCCGCCGTCAGCATGCGCCAGATCGCGGCGGCCTGCGGCGTCAACATGGCGCTTCTCTATCATTACTTCGGCAACAGGGATGAGCTTGTGCGGGCCACGTTGCGTCACGCGATTGATGCTTTTGTTCGTGATTTTTCCTCTCAACCACCGGATCCGAAAGCGCCGCTGGGGGCTGCTGATGCCTGGTTAGATGCCACGACATCAAGCGCGCCACGACTGCAACGCATGGTTAAATTGATGGCGGATTTCTCAGCTACGGGAAATCGGGATGCCGAAGCGCAGCAGATGGTGGATGAATTTTACCACCGTGAACGCGAGACGTTTGAAGGTGCGATCAGGGCGGGAATTGCGGAAGGACGCTTTAGAAACGTCGATCCGGTGCGTACGGCCCGCCTCACCAGCATTGCGCTCGACGGCATCTTTTATGCTGGTCCGCCGCGCAATGACTATGCCTTTGCTCAGAACATCCGCGACCTCAGGGATCAATTGCTCGACTATCTTCAGCCGGATTTGTGAGGCGGTTTTTTTTGTGTTTGATGCGCGCAGGCTACCTCTTTTCGCCGCTTCATTAAATTAGAATAATTCTATTTTATTGACGCGCCTCGTCTTTCTAGTTTAGAGTAATTCTTATATTTGCGGCGCTGTTTGCGGATGGAGCGTGTAGTGTGGTCATTGGTCAATGTC
The DNA here is from genome assembly GCA_030645235.1 of Parvibaculum sp. GTDB lineage: Bacteria > Pseudomonadota > Alphaproteobacteria > Parvibaculales > Parvibaculaceae > Parvibaculum. Next base: position 2,969 of record JAUSMV010000012.1, read on the forward strand.
TCATCTCATGCGGCGCTGAGCTTTTTGAAAGGGAGTACTTAAATGAGCGAAGGCAAATGCCCCGTGATGCATGGTGGCGCCACATCTACAGGGATCGCGGTCATGGATTGGTGGCCCAATGCGCTGAACCTCGACATTCTGCACCAGCATGATGCCAAGACCGATCCGATGGGTGCAGGCTTCAACTATCGTAATGAGGTGAAGAAGCTCGACTTTAAGGCACTGAAGAAAGACGTCCATGCCCTGATGACGGACAGTCAGGAATGGTGGCCGGCGGATTGGGGGCACTATGGTGGCCTTATGATCCGCATGGCCTGGCACTCGGCTGGTTCCTATCGTATCGCCGACGGTCGCGGCGGCGGCGGGAGCGGCAACCAGCGTTTCGCGCCGCTGAATTCATGGCCCGATAACGTCAACCTCGACAAGGCGCGCCGTCTGCTCTGGCCGATCAAGAAAAAATACGGCAACAGGATCAGCTGGGCCGATCTCATTCTTCTCGCAGGCACTATTGCTTACGAGTCCATGGGCCTGAAGACCTACGGTTTCGGTTTTGGCCGGGAAGATATCTGGCACCCTGAAAAAGATACTTATTGGGGCGCGGAGAAGGAATGGTTGGCCCCCAGCGACGGGCGATATGAGAATGTCGATAGTCCCTCGACGATGGAAAACCCGCTTGCTGCCGTGCAGATGGGCCTGATCTACGTTAATCCGGAAGGGGTGAATGGCATACCCGATCCGATGAAGACGGCGGCGCAGGTTCGCGAGACCTTCAAGCGCATGGCGATGGATGACGAAGAAACTGTTGCCCTGACGGCAGGAGGCCATACGGTCGGCAAGACCCATGGCAATGGTGATGCAAGCGTTTTGGGCGCGGAACCTGAAGCAGCGGGTATTGAAGAACAAGGCATGGGCTGGTCAAACCCAAAGATGGGCGGCAAGGCCAGCAACGCCGTTACCTCGGGTCTTGAAGGCGCGTGGACGACGCATCCCACACAATTCGATATGGGTTATTTCGATCTGCTGTTTGGTTACGAGTGGGAATTGAAGAAGAGCCCGGCCGGAGCCAACCAGTGGGAACCGGTCAGTATCAGGGAAGAAGACAAGCCGGTTGATGCCAGCGATCCTTCGATCCGCCGCAATCCAATGATGACGGATGCCGACATGGCCATGAAGATGGACCCGGTCTATCGTGCCATCTGCGAAAAGTTCATGGCCGATCCGAAAACCTTCAAGGATGCCTTCGCGCGGGCGTGGTTCAAGCTGACGCATCGTGACATGGGGCCGAAGGTTCGCTATCTCGGTCCCGACGTGCCGAAGGAAGATCTGATCTGGCAGGATCCAATTCCCGTCGGCAGCGCCAAATATAATCCGGCCATTGTCAGGGCGAAGATCGCTGCTTGTGGCCTCACGACCAGCGAAATGGTTGCTACCGCGTGGGACAGTGCGCGCACTTTCCGCGGATCGGACATGCGTGGCGGTGCCAACGGTGCGCGCATCCGGCTGGCGCCGCAGAAGGATTGGGCTGGTAACGAGCCTGCGCGCCTTGCCAAGGTGCTGTCGGTGCTTGAACCAATAGCGGCTTCGACGGGCGCGAGCCTTGCGGATGTCATTGTCCTTGCGGGCAATATGGGCGTGGAGCGGGCCGTCAAGGCTGCTGGCTTTGATATAACCGTTCCCTTCTCTGCGGGGCGTGGTGATGCAACCGAGGCGATGACGGATGCTGAATCCTTTGAATTTCTAGAACCCCTTGCCGACGGCTATCGCAACTGGCTGAAGATGGATTATGCGGTGAATGCGGAAGAACTCTTGCTTGATCGAACGCAGTTGATGGGATTGACCGCCAAGGAGATGACGGTACTTGTTGGTGGCATGCGCGTGATCGGCACCAATCATGGCGACACGAAACATGGTGTCTTCACCGACCGTGTCGGCGCCCTGACGAATGATTTCTTCGTCAACCTTACGGATATGGCTTATTCGTGGAAGCCTGCGGGACGGAACCTTTATGAGGTGCGCGACCGCAAGACAGACAAGGTCAAATGGACGGCGACCCGTGTGGACCTTGTTTTCGGTTCCAATTCGATCCTGCGTGCCTATGCTGAAGTCTATGCGCAAGACGACAACAAGGAAAAGTTCGTCCGCGATTTTGTCGCGGCCTGGGCCAAGGTAATGAATGCGGATCGCTTCGATCTGGTCTGAGCGAGACGAATATTGCCATTAAGCCAAAATAACAACCTCCCGGGTTTCAGCCCGGGAGGTTTAGTTTGCAGACGAGGTGCATGAATTGGGCGAAGTTGCATTTGTCTTGCCAGAAAAGCCTCTCCATTGAAGAGGCGCGACGGTAATATCATGCTGCCCGTCAGGTTTTGCTCTGCCTTAAGCATAACGGCCGAAAAGCCCGTCTTGTGCCCTGTATTTGTGCTTTGGAATTTCTCTTGGGGCTATTGATGGTGGCAATTTTCTGCCATTCTGCCGGAAACGAATCCAGAGGCGAGGCTGATAGGCCCGTCTCCAGTGTAATGTTTATGGGAGACCTGCGTGCATCCTCGATATAGACGAACCTGCCGTGTCTGCGGCTCCGCCGATCTCGTTCCAGTGATCGATCTTGGCCGTCAGTACCTTCAGGGTTCGTTTGTAAAACCCGGCGTGCTGATGCCGCCGACACGCAAACTGCCGACTCAGCTCGTGCGCTGCGACGTGACGCGCAATGAAAATGGCTGTGGTCTGTTGCAGCTTGCTCATTCGTTCCCGCCGGAAATCCTCTACGCCAATTACTGGTACCGCTCCGGTACCAACGCGACCATGCGCAATCATCTGGCCAGCATCGCCAAAAGCGCGCTGTCACAGACCAAGAAAGCATCACCGACTGTTCTTGATATCGGGTGCAATGACGGCACGTTGCTCGCGAATTATCCGACGACAAGCAAGCGTTACGGCGTTGATCCGTCGGATATTGCGCGTGATATCAAAGATGGCACGGTTGTCATCAACACAGTGTTTCCGTCGGAGCAGGCGACCAAGGTTTTGCCCGAGCATGGCATCGATATCGTGACGTCGATTGCGATGTTTTACGACCTTGAATCACCGGTTGATTTTGCCAAGAGCATTGAGCGTCTTCTCAGTGAAGACGGCATTTGGGTTTTTGAGATGTCCTATTTGCCGCTGATGCTGCTGCAGAATTCATTCGACACAATCTGTCATGAGCATCTCGAATATTACAGCCTTGCCGCGCTCGAGGAGATTGCCGCGCGGGCTGATCTGCGCATCTTTAAAGTGGCGATCAACGATATTAATGGCGGATCGATCCGCTGCTATGCTTGCCGTGCGCATAAGGCCGATTTTGGTTCGGCGGAAGACCGTGCGTTTCTCCATCGTTTGCGTATCAAAGAGTTCGAGATGGAACTCGATACCGACACGCCCTACGTGACATTTCAGAACAATATCGACCGGCTGAAGGATGAATTGAATTCTCTTCTTTTCGGTATTCGCTCTAAAGGTGAGAAGGTCCATATTTATGGCGCTTCGACCAAGGGCAACGTGTTGCTGCAATGGTATGGTATCAATCGCGTCATGGTTGATTGTGCCGCTGACCGTAACCCCGAAAAGGATGGGTCAAGCACGCTCGGAACCGACATTCCGATTGTGTCGGAAGAAAAGTCACGTGCCGCAAAGCCCGACTATTATCTCGTTCTGCCCTGGCATTTCAAATCTGAGTTTCTGGAACGTGAGCGTGAGATGATTTTTTCCGGCACCAAGATGATTTTTCCGCTGCCGGAAGTCGTGGTTGTCAGCAAAGACAATTATGATGAGGCGCTGGCTGCAGCCAAGCAGGGTACGGAATATCTCACCCAACTCCTTCTCGGCTGAGGGGGGTACGTTATGCCATGCTCGCTTGTCCTTGGCGTGAATGGTCAAGATGGCAGTTACCTCGCTGAAGCTTTGCTTCGGCGGGGCCATCAGGTTGTGGGCGTCGGGCGCAACACGGCGAGCCGCTATATCGTGCCGTCATCGCAGTTTCGTTATGTTGATCTCGATTTACGTGATGGTGCGGCGCTCGGTCGTCTTGCAAGCGAGGTTGCGCCTGATTTTGCTTTTCATTTTGCCGCCGTTCACGGGTCGGCGGGCTTTCAATATGAGCCCGTGGTCGGCGATATGTTTGCCACCAATGTTGTGGCACTGCATGTTCTTTTGGAACATGCACGCCTCAGCTCCAAGCCCGTGCGTGTGGTTTATGCGGGATCGTCAAAGATATTTCCAAATCCGCTTGAAGGCGTGATTGACGAGACAACGCCGGCACGTGCGACCTGCCTTTACAGTATCGGCAAAATAGCGGCCCGCGATCTGATCATGCAATATAGGGCGTTGCACAAGGTCGCTGCGACAAATCTGATTTTGTTTAATCACGAGTCTTCGCGTCGTCCGCTGCAATTCCTGTTGCCTACGATTGCCAACGGGATTTTACGTGCCAAGACTGATCCGGCCTTTCGCCTCAAAGTGCAAACACTGGACTTTCGGATCGACTGGGCGGCAGCAGATGAGTTTGCCGATCTGTCGGTTGAGATTGCTACGCGCACTGATGTAGATGAATTTGTTCTGGCATCCGGCGTTACGCATCATGCACGCGCCATTGTGCATGGGCTTTTTCAACAATACGGGTTGGATGGTGAGACCTGCATCATTGAAGCGCTGGCTAGACGAGACCCCGGCCCTGAGTTTCGCGTCTCGCTTGAGCGGCTGGAAAAAGCGGTGGGACGTAAGCCCGTAAAATCGGTGCCGGACATCGTCGCTGATATGGTTTCGGCGGCGGATGCTTCGCTTTCGCGCGGAGTGGCGTGATGACGGAGCGCATATTGCTGGGGCAGTTGGGGGCCAAAGGTGACAGCCTCTATGCGACGATCCTTGCGCGTCAGCTTCGACGCGACCATCCGACGGGGGAGATTACATGGGCGATCTTCGATCAGAATGCGGAGCTTCTCGCAAATAACCCCCATATCGACAATGTCTGGGCGGTGCCGCTCGGCGAGCGCAGTCAAACGGCAATGATGTGGGATGTTTTTGAACGCGAGGCTCTGCGCCGTGTCATCCGCAAAGAGTTTGACCGCATTGTCTTTTCACAAATCAATCCCAGTAATTTTCAAAACTATGATGGTACCATCCGGCCCAGCATGTTGCGGGCCTATGGCGCGCCGATCACGGTGCCGATTGAGAATGTCATCAACCTCACCGATGCTGAAATAGAACGTGTGGAAGAGTTTGCCCGTGTGCAGGAACTTGACCGGTTTGAACATCGCATCTTGTTTGAATGCACGGCGCAAAGCGGTCAGTCATTTGTAAACACAGATATTGCGCAGGAAATTGCGGCTAAACTCTATGAACGTCTGCCAAATGCGACGGTGATTTTCACGACACATTTGCCGATGGCGCTGAAGGACAAGCGCTCGCGTTATGCCGGTACGTTATCATTGCGTGAGACGGCGCATCTTACAAAACATTGCACACTGTTTGTGGGCTCCGGCAGCGGCGGCACGGTAGCTGCGTCATCTACGTCATCGGTCGCCTTACCGATGATACAGCTTTTGAAGAAGTCGACTTCGGTTTATGCCTCCTTTGCGCATGACTTTGAGTATTTCGGTATTAAAGATCGCACGATCCTCGAAATGACCGATGAGGATCCCGCGCGTATTGCTGATTGTTTTGCGGATGTCTGTTGCGAGGGAATTGATCAGGTTTTTGGTGAGTTCGACAGCCGTATTCCGGTTAAGTTCGATCACTACTTTAAAAGTATTGAGCAAAATCTGCTCTTCCGACATCGTTATCTTGATGGTGCCCGTTCGTTAATGGCGACAGCGCTGCGTTATGGCTGGACAAAAGAACTGATCGAGTTCGGTTTGAAACGTATTGTGCCAAATCTTAGGCTTGACCCGTCCTGGCTGTTTCTGACCGCCAGGTATGTTGGTGAAGAATTGAAGTCTCAAATTGCTGATGCGCGCAAACAGCCGGTCGACACGCCGCGACAGGGTTTGTGGGCGGATGATCAAATGAAATGACAACGCGTTATGGCTTCTAATCCGGTCTCCAAATTCTTCAATCGTCTGCGGGTGCGTAGACGTCGTGACACATTGGCCCAACGTCATTTGGTGGACCTTGCTGAGCGCACGCTATTCCTTCAGGGGCAGATTGCAGCGAAAGCAATTGACCCGGCGAAGAAACTTGCATGCCTGAGCGATGCGGAGTTTCGTGTTTTTTCCCAATGGGGAGAGGATGGCATTGTTGAATGGTTGGTGAGCCAGCTCGATGGCGTTGAAGATCGCTTTATTGAGTTTGGTGTTGAGACCTTCAAAGAAGCAAATTGTCGTTTTCTGTTGGAGAACCGGAATTGGAAAGGTCTCGTGCTTGATGGCAGCGAGAATAATATGCGCGCGATGTGCAACGCAGCCTTTTATTGGATGCATGACATTACCGGTGTCCCCGCCTTTGTGACGGCTGAGAATATCAATTCGCTTATTACTGAAGTGGGTTTTGCTGGTCCGCTCGGCATCTTGTCGGTTGATATTGATGGCAACGATTATTGGGTTTGGCGGGCTATTGAATGCGTCAATCCGGCGATTGTGATTTGCGAAGTTAATCCGGTTCTTGGCGACATGCATCCTGTGACGGTACCTTATGATCCGGCCTTCTGGCGCTTTAACGCCCATTCAAGCGGCGTTTATTTTGGAGCGTCGATTGCCGCACTTCGTCATCTGGCCGTTAAGAAGGGCTACACTTTTGTCGGTACAAGTTCGACGGGCATTAATGCGTTTTTCGTACGCAATGATTTGGCGGCACCTGTATTGGCCAAGCTTCGAGATGTCGTGGCTCATCCGCCACGCCATCGCGACAGCCGCGGGCCGGATGGCAAGCTCACCCATGCTGGTGGCATGGCACGGTTTGAATTGATTGCGCACATGCCTGTCGTCGACGTTGTGACGGGTGAGACAAAAGCTCTGCGCGATATGGGCGAGCCCTATTCGCCGAAATGGCTCAAGGCGATTGTCTGAGAAGGCTCAAGGAGAGCACAGCATGGTCAAGGCGTTGAAAAATCTTTTCAAAGGACGGAAGACGCGCTCGCTTGAAGCGCAAGTGTCAGAGCTACGCGTTGCGGTTGCATCATTGCTTGCAGAGTTCAAGACATCTGACGGGTCGGATCAGGCGCGTAATGACATTGATGCCGTGCTGGTTCATGCAGCGGCTGCGCGCGTTGAGGTGGAACGCTTAAGCGGGCTTTATGAATCGGCCCTCGCGCGGGTGGCGCTTATGGAGGAAAACCTGAGTGCACTTGAGCAAAAGATTGCCGTGCGTGCCTAGGTTTAGCGATGTCTTATTTTTTTGTCAGGAGCAATGTTGTGCCAATGCCTTCGGCATAGGTTTTGAATAAGTCGCCAAGACCGCTGATTGCGTGGGCGTTGGTTTCACCGGCCCCGAAATCAATGAAATGCGTGAACTGTGCTTCAGCCTGTGCGCGAAAACTTTCGATGCCGCCGGTGCGCGCCATGCCGTAAGGCCAGAATTCCGTGAAAATTGTTTTGCATGAGGCAAGAAATTTAGGGGCCCCTTGCAACACGTAGGGCTCGAAGCCCTGCACGTCCATATGCAGAAAGCATTTCGCGGGATCAATGCCGAGTTCTGCGAGGGCAGAATCCAGGGTTTCCATACGCACAGAAACAGTCTTGCGCTTTTCTTCATCGTAGCGATTTTCGACGCCGGTGCCTTGGCCGCTTTGCCGGATGCGATGGTCGCCAAAATTGTCGGCTGCCAGTTCAAGCTCCGCGGTACCTGCTGCGCCGCCAAGCGCCATATTGAGTAAATGGCATTTTTCGCCATAGCCGTTCTCTTTGATGTTGAGGCTCAGAAACCTGAAGTTTTCAGGATCTGGTTCAAAGCAAACAGCTTGGGCAAACAGTCCGGAGTTCATCGCATAAATGGTGTGTGTGCCGATATTGGCTCCGACATCGAGAAAGATAGCGTCCTGCGGCAATTTGAGGGTGCCGGACGAAATGGCGGCCTGAAGGCGTGAGAAGTCGGCATAGTCAAACTCGCCGTTGGCGAACAAGGAAAAGCCGATCGCGCTGTCGCCGGGCTTCGTCCAGAAGAAGCCGTGCGGCGTGTCGAGCATAACGGCTTTGCAGTTGCTTTGAGCGAGTTGCGCCCAAATCACTTTGGCAGATGGTGTGCGACGGCGAAGTTTTTTTAAAACTCGCTTGAGGGGCTTGAGCATAGGGACGTTGCCTTGTCGTTTGATAAGCGGCGCTGTTGCTGACCTTATAAGAGATTTCCCTGCTTCGTGAATGTCAAATCGGCTTTTTGCCTGAGCTTTCACCCCGGCACTCGCTTATATTGGTGCTGAAAATGAGCAAGTCGGGGGGAACGACGTGACACAACCAGCATCAGTTTCAGATTGGCGTTTGCGGGCAAAGTCGCGCCTCCCGCGCATGATGTTTGATTACATTGACGGCGGCTCCTATGCCGAGACGACGCTACGCCGCAATGCTGAGGCGTTTGATGAGATCGCTTTGCGTCAGCGTATTTTGACCGATGTGTCGAAACTCTCGCTCGAAACGCAGTTGTTTGGACAAAAACTGGCCATGCCGCTGGTGCTTGCGCCGGTTGGCATGGCGGGGCTCTATGCCAGGCGCGGGGAGACGCAGGCGGCGCGTGCGGCGCAAAAAGCGGGGCTTCCTTTTTGCCTTTCGACGGTAAGCATCTGTTCGATTGAAGAAGTGCGCAAAGCGGTGCCGGACCCTATCTGGTTTCAGCTCTATATGATTAAGGACCGCGGCTATATGGAGGCGCTGCTGCAGCGCGCTAAGGCAGCGGGCACCAACGTGTTGGTGTTCACGGTCGATCTGCCGGTTCCGGGTTCGCGCTATCGCGATATGCGCTCGGGCCTTTCCGGTCAGTTGACGGGGCTTGATCAGTTGCGTCGTGCCGTTAATACAGCGATGCATCCCCATTGGCTCTGGAATGTGATGGTGCAGGGCGGACCACCCAGTTTCGGTAATCTTGTTGAGGCCATGCCGGGCGCCAAAGGCACCAGCGATTTTGCAGCATGGATCGGCAAAAATTTTGATCCGTCGGTCAATTGGGATGATTTTGCCTGGGTGCGCGAGCGTTGGGATGGTCCCATTGTCATTAAAGGCATCCTCGATGCTGATGACGCGCGACGCGCGGCCTTTGTCGGGGCTGACGGCATTGTTGTGTCGAACCATGGCGGGCGACAGTTGGATGGTGTGCCCGCCGGCATTGAGGCTCTGCCGCCCATTGTTAAAGCGGTTGGCGATAAGCTCACTGTGCTCATGGATGGCGGTGTGCGTTCCGGTCTTGATGTGCTCAAGGGTCTGGCGCTTGGCGCGCAAGGTGTGTTGATCGGCAAGGCCTGGGCCTATGCGCTGGGCGGCGGCGGCGAGGCGGGCGTGCGCGCGATGCTTGCCACGATGCGACGTGAGCTTGAGGTCGCAATGATGCTCACCGGTTGCACGGATGTGCGTCAGGCGGGTGAACATCTTCTTGTTCGTGATCTTTGAACCAATGCGCTAGGCTTTCGCCACACGATATTTCAGGAGTAAGAATATGGCTGATGAAGCGCGTGATGTGCCGGAGCGTCATAGATTTGAACTTGTGGTCGAAGGCATCACGGCTTTCGCCGAATATCGTCTCTTTCCCGGCGGGATCGAGTTTTATCACACGATTGTGCCGGAGGCTTTGGGTGGCAAAGGCGTCGGTTCGCGTCTCGTCAAATCGGCGCTTGATCAAGTGCGGACCCGTGGCCTCAAAGTGAAGCCGACCTGCCCGTTCTTTGAAGCCTACATTAAGAAGCATGCGGAATACCAAGACATGGTCGCGGCGTGATGTATTGAGGGAGAGTGCGATGAAGCTCAGAGGCCTGATTGTTGCCAATCTCGTGCTCGTCTCTTTTGCGGTCACAGTGCCGATAGTGCATGTGTTTGCGTTGCCTTGGCGCTTTGCTCTTGACGCTGATTTATGGAACCAGGCGTTTGGATATTTTAATCAGGCATGGGGTGCTTACGCCGGGGGCGTTGCTCTCGTTGCGCTTTTCGTGTCGCTCATGCTCTTTGCTTGGCGGCGGAAAACTCCGTCGGCTTCGCTCCTGAGCCTTAATGCAGTTTTTGCTTATGCCGCTCTGAGTGGCTTGATTTTTCTTTCCGATACCTCAACGCATCAACATGTCATCGCGTTGGGGCTGAGTGTTTTTGGCTGGTTGGCTCTACTCAGCGCCAGCCTCATCGTCGCGGACCTGCGCCGCCCGTTACGTCAGGGCTAATCTTAGCCCTGACGAAGGTCCAACTGGGGCGGTCTGCAATCATCGCCATATATGGACCTCTTGATGCAACCATAGAGATATATTGCAGTATGCCTTTGCGTCGCATTTGGGCTGACTTTTCGCGGCCACTTGTCTTTGTAAGGCGGTTATGGGCAAAACGTCTCAAAAGCATGAATTGATGTTTGCGCCGGAGGCCTTAAATAGGGGCCTTGAATTGCTTGTGCCTGACGCTTTCTTCGTCCGGCGAGCCATGAAGTCCGGATTGATATGATGCACGCTAATGAAACCCCGCTCAGCTTCGTCGATGCCGCGCTCCTTTCAGAAGCGGCATCGGGCGTTATTGCGATGGCGCATTTTGCTGGGAGCCGCCATTGGGTGCCCGCGACCAGCGGCAACTTCTCGGTGCGCATGGACGAGCGCTTCGCGGCACTCACCGCCACAGGAGCGGACAAAGCCCGTTTAACCGAAAGCGAAGTGATCGCTGCGGAAATTCTGGGCCCGAAGCATCCTCGCGCGTCCGCCGAAGCACCGCTCCATCTTGCACGCTATGCGAGTACACCTGCCATTGGCGCGATTGCGCATATTCATTCTCTGCCTGCCACGCTCTTGTCGCGCCGCCACGAGAAGGCGGGCTTTCTGCGGCTTGAAGGTTGGGAGCTTCTGAAAGCCTTTTCCGGCATCACTACCCATGCGACTTCGATTGATGTGCCGATTGTGCCCAATGATCAGGATACTGATCGACTTGCGGCTCTTGTTGAAACGCGTATGGCATCGGCGGGTTCGGTGCCGGGTTATCTCATTGCCGGTCACGGTCTTTATGTATGGGGCGCGCGCGCGAAAGACGCGATCCGCCATATGGAAGCCTTTGACTTTCTTCTGACAGCTCAGATGCACGAGGAGAATGCCCGATGACACAGCTCACGGTCTATCCGGATACGGATCCCGCCCAAATTCTGATCGATACGCGCGACGGCAGTGAAATCGCCAGAGTGCTCTCCGAAATCGGCGTTGATTTTGAGCGTTGGGAAGCTTCGGTCATGTTGCCCTCCGACGCGGGGCAAGACGATGTATTGGCCGCATATGATGCTCAGGTGAAAAAGCTGATGCGCGAAGGCGGCTATCAGACGGTCGATGTCGTGCGCGTGAAGCCGGATCATCCTGATCGTGTTGCCATGCGCCAGAAGTTCCTTGCGGAACATACCCATGCCGAAGATGAAGTGCGTTTCTTCGTTGAGGGGGCGGGTGCGTTTTATTTGCGCAAAGGTGGCCGGGTCTATCGCGTTGTCTGTGAGCGCAATGATCTTCTCAGCGTGCCTGCCGGTATCACTCATTGGTTCGATACAGGCCGCGAGCCGCATTTTTGTGCTATCCGTATTTTTACGTCCGCTGACGGCTGGGTTGGTAACTTCACGGGCGACGACATCGCCACGCGCTTTCCTGCTTTTGGCGATTGAACTCCTATGACCATCCGAGCCATCGTTACCGATATTGAGGGTACGACAACGCCGATTGCTTTTGTGCATGAGGTTTTGTTTCCCTATGCGCGCGCACGGCTTGCTGATTTTTGCGCGGCGCATCAGAGCGAGCCTGCTGTTGCAACGGTCCTTGCAGCGGTGCGAGAAGAAGCAGGCGACGCGTCTCTCACACTTGATGAGACGGTTGTCGTTCTTTTCCAATGGATGGATGAAGACCGCAAGTCAGGTCCGCTTAAAACATTGCAAGGCATGATCTGGCGATTGGGCTATGAAGAAGGCGTGCTCAAAGGTCAGATCTATGACGATGCGGCAGAGGTTCTCAGTGCGTGGCATGTGAAGGGCATCGTACTTTATGTCTATTCGTCAGGCTCGGTGGCCGCACAAAAGCTTATTTTTGGATTTTCTGATCACGGTGATTTGACGCGGCTCTTCGGCGGCTATTTTGATACGGCTATCGGTGCGAAGGTGGATGTTGCGTCATATGCTGCCATTGCCAAGTCAATCGGAGTGGCACCTGCCGACATTCTCTTTCTTACCGACATGGAAGCAGAAGTTGTTGCCGCGCGTGCTGCCGGTCTCACTGTTGCCAAGATTGATCGCTCTCTGCCTCAGGAAAAAACTCGCCACGACGGAGATTTGCTCGTCGCAGGTTCCTTTGGACCGGTTGACCGGCTGATTGTTCAGGCGTAGTCGCTCGCCACCGTCACGTCGCCGTGTTCGCGCTTGGCCACCGCGCGGAATACGATGGTGAGCAGCACCGACACGATGATGTTGAGGATCACGGTGTAGAAAGCTGCATAGCCCGGCATCACGTAGCCGAAGAGTTCGAGCGGATAGATAGAATTTTTGAAATTCAACGTCCATGCCATCCATGTGCCCGTGCCGATGCCAATGGCCCAGCCAATCAGCAGTGCACGCGGATCAAGCCAACGTGTGTAGAGACCGAAGAACACGGCAGGTAAAGTCTGGATGATCCAGATGCCGCCGAGAAGTTGCAGCTGAATGGCGAGTTTCGTGTCGAGCGCCAGCACAAAGGCGACAGCACCTGCTTTGGCGACGAGGGAGACAAGTTTGGCCATGCGCGCTTCGTCTGCCGCTGTGCAATCGGGTTTCAAATATTCTTTGTAGATGTTGCGTGTATAGAGATTGGCAATGGCAATCGACATGATGGCTGCAGGCACCAGCGCGCCGATACCGATAGCGGCAAAAGCGATGCCGACAAACCAGCCATCAAACTGATCAAGAAACAAGGCGGGCACGGCGAAGTTCGCGCCGTATTTGGCAAAGCCTTCCGCAAATTCAGGTTTCGTTGCGACGCCTGATGCATAAGCCATGTAACCCAAGAGTGCGAGGAGAGCCAGGACCAGTGAATAGGCCGGCAGTATCGCGGCATTGCGACGGATCACTTTGCCCGAGCTGGCGCTCAGCACGCCTGTCATTGAGTGCGGATAGAGAAAGAGCGCGAGTGCCGAGCCAAAGGCAAGAGTCGCATAAGCGCTCCACGTGCCGAGGCTGCCTTCAGGCGGCGTTGGCAGTGTCAGTTTTTCAGGCGGCACAGCGGCGAAAATTGTGGCCCAACCACCGAGTTGTGCCGGAATGATTATGATTGCGGCAATCACCGTGATGTAGATGAGTAGGTCTTTGACAATGGCGATCATGGCCGGTGCGCGAAGTCCGCTCGAATAGGTGAAGGCGGCAAGAATCAGAAACGCGATGATGAGCGGCATGTGGCCTGTGGCGCCGTGTGTATCAAACCCTAGAGCACCGATAACAGTTTCCAGGCCGACAAGCTGGAGCGCAATATAGGGCATTGTGGCGATGATACCCGTGAGTGCGACGGCAAGCGCCAATCCGCTATGGCCGTACCGGCCCTTGACGAAATCGGATGCGGTTACAAAACCATGTTTTCTTGCGACAGCCCACATGCGCGGGAAGATCACGAAGACCAGTGGATAGACCAAGATCGTGTAGGGCACGGCAAAGAAGCCAAGTGCGCCCGCGGTGAAGACAGCGGCGGGGACTGCGATGAATGTATAGGCTGTATAAAGGTCGCCGCCGAGCAGGAACCATGTGACGATTGTGCCGAAGCGTTGCCCGCCCAGTCCCCATTCATTGATGTGATTGAGATCGCCTGCGCGCCAGCGCGCAGCGGCAAATCCCAGGATGGTGACAAAGACAAAGAGCCCGGCGAAAACGTAAGTCGCTGTCCACTGCATGATGCTTATTCTTCTTCTTCGTTATTGGTCGCAAAGTAGACAAAAATGGTCAGCACGGCAGAAATGCCGATCCAGGCCATCTGATACCAATAGAAGAAAGGCACGCCGCCCAGCGCCGGTTCGAGCTTGTTGTAGGACGGCACCCAGAGTGCGGCGAAAAAGGGGAGGAATATAAGCGGAATGAGCCAACGGCGTTTTAACCCGCCTTTTGGCTTTTGATCCGTCTTCTTCTTGTCCGGCATATTTAGTCCCCCGTCGCAGATGCCCCAAATCTGAGCCGGACTTTAATCGGCAGGCGCTGCCGTGTCACCTGCCTGTTGGGTTTTAGGTGCGAACCTTTGGCCCAGCCGGTCGAGATAGATATAGAGGACGGGGGTGATGTAGAGGGTCAGAATTTGCGACAGAATCAACCCGCCGACAACCGCAAGGCCAAGAGGTTGGCGTACATCGCCGCCTTCGCCCATCCCCAGCGCAATCGGCATCGTGCCCATGAGAGCGGCCATGGTCGTCATCATGATGGGTCGGAAACGGATGATAGCAGCTTGCAATATAGCTTGCTCAGGTGCGAGGTTTTCCTTGCGCTCCCGCTCCAGAGCAAAGTCGATCATCATGATGGCATTTTTCTTGACGATGCCAATCAGCATGATCATGCCGACAAATGCATAGAGCGTCAGTGGTACACCAAAGAGTATGAGCGTGATGAGCGCACCGACGGCGGCTGACGGCAAGCCCGACAGGATCGTCAATGGATGGACAAAGCTTTCATAGAGAATGCCAAGCACGATATAGACGGTGAGAATCGCGAGTATGAGGAGCATGCCAAGTCCGCTCACCGAACTTTGGAAAGCCTGGGCCGTGCCCTGGAAACTGGTGGTCACGCTCTCCGGCAAATTGATTGTGCTCTGCACTTTTTTGATCGTGGAAACAGCGTCAGACAAAGCAACGCCGGGTGCGAGGTTGAACGAGATTGTGACGGCGGGTAACTGGCCCAGATGGTTCTGCGTCAGTGATGTTGCGGATGGACTTGTTGATGTCACAGCTGTCAGCGGTACGAGTGCGCCGGATGATGAGCGCAGATAGAGGCGCTCAAGGGCGGATGCGTCTTGCGTATACTTGTCCTGCAATTCCATCACGACTTGAAACTGATCCGATGCCGTATAGATCGTCGAAATTTGCACACCGCCAAAGGCAGATGATAAGGCGTCTTGAATTTGTGCAGGTGTTACGCCCAGCACTGCTGCGCGGTCGCGTTCAATTTTGACGTTGAGAGTCGGCGTCGAGAGATCAAGGTCGCTGGTGACATCCTGAAAGCCTGTTTGTGTGGTGAGAGCTTCCTGCAGACGGGTGGCGCTGGCATAGAGCGTTGTGGGATCAATATCCTGCAATGTGTATTGATAAGCGGCCTTGGAATTGCTGCCGCCGATGCGCAGTGAGGGGGGATTTTGCAAATAAACTTTGAAACCTGGAATGATCGCAAGTTTCGGGCGCAATTCCTGAATGATTTCATCCGCGCTCAGCGAGCGTTCACCACGCGGCTTGAGGCGAATAATCAGCGTACCATTATTGATGCTGCTGCGAGAGCCGCTTGCGCCTATCACTGACATGACAGCGTCAATATTGGCATCAGCCGCGATGATGGCCGCCGCTTTGTCCTGACGGCGCTTCATGTCCTGAAATGAAATGCCGTTTGAGCCTTCGGTGTTACCGCGAATCTGTCCGGTGTCGCTGCTGGGCAAAAAGTCTTTCGGGATCACCATGAAGAGTGCAGCGGTTACAATGAGACTTGCGATAAAGATACCAAAGACTGTGCGACGATGTGTGAGGCTCATCATCAGGGTGCGTTCATAGAAACGCTCTAACCGTTCAAATTGACGTTCGCTCCATTGTAAGATGGCCAACGGTTTTTTGTCGGTCTTTTGCTTCGATTTATCGCGGATGACGCGGCTCGCCAGCATCGGTGTCAGCGTCACTGACACAAAACCGGAGATGATAATCGTGAGCACAATTGTCACGGCAAATTCATGCAGCAACCGTCCGACAATGCCGCTCATGAAGAGGATCGGAATGAAAACCGCTGCCAGCGACACGGTCATCGATAAGATGGTGAAGCCGATTTCGCGCGCGCCTTTCAAAGCGGCTTCATAAGGACTTTTGCCTTCCTCAATGTGACGCATGATGTTTTCGAGCATGACAATCGCGTCGTCAACAACGAAGCCGACTGACAGCGTCAACGCCATTAACGAGAGATTGTCGAGGCTGTAACCGAAGAAGGCCATGCCGCCAAATGTGCCGATGATCGAAATGGGCAACGCCAACGAGGGAATGATTGTCGCGGTGAGATTGCGCAGGAACAGAAAGATCACCATGACGACAAGAGCTGCGGCGATGGCGAGCGTCAGTTGTACATCATGAACAGATGCGCGGATTGATTGGCTGCGGTCATAATGAATATTGAGCGAAATTGAGGCAGGAAGGTCTGTGCGGAAACCGGGCAGGATTTTTTTTACCGCATCCACGACTTCAATCGTGTTCGCACCGGGTTGGCGCTGTATGGACAGCATGATGCCTCTGACGCCGTTGACCGCGCTTGAAACCTTGTTGTTCTCAACGCTGTCGAACACATCGGCCACATCACCAAAGCGCACTGGTGCGCCGTTGCGCCAAGTGATGATCTGGCGTCGGAAGGCGCTTGCGTCGGTGAGCTGGCCTTGCGCCTGAATGACGGTGGTGCGTGTCGGCCCGCTCAATTGACCGGTCGGGTTGTTGACATTGGTTGCGCGCGCTGCGTCCGTCACTTCATTGATGCCGATGCCGCGGGCGGCGAGGGCGTCAGGATTGAGCTGAATACGCACGGCATATTTTTGCGAGCCGTAGACATTGACTTGTGCCACGCCGTCGATGGTGGAGAGCTGCCGCGCCAGCAGCGTTTCGGCGTAGCGGTTCACTTCCGATAGTTCCAGGGTGGGCGATGTCAGAGTAAGAAAGAGAATGGGGCTATCAGCCGGATTGACCTTGCGCAAAGTGGGTGGCGTTGGCATGTCGTCGGGCAATTGCCGCTGCGCTGCCGAGATCGCCGATTGCACGTCTTGGGCGGCAGCATCGATATTG
This sequence comes from Parvibaculum sp., assembly GCA_030645235.1. Taxonomy (GTDB): domain Bacteria; phylum Pseudomonadota; class Alphaproteobacteria; order Parvibaculales; family Parvibaculaceae; genus Parvibaculum. The sequence goes on from JAUSMV010000012.1 coordinate 20,086, forward strand.
CGGTCAAGCTTGAATTGAATGGTGATTGAGGTGGAGCCGAGGCTCGACCTCGATGTCATTTGGTCGATACCGGCAATAGTCGTGAATTGACTTTCAAGCGGTGTGGCGACCGATGAAGCCATTGTCTCAGCCGACGCGCCGGGGAGTGAAGCAGAAACTGAGATCGTCGGAAAGTCAACGTCAGGAAGCTCGCTCACCGGCAGTTGCGTATAGCCGAACAATCCAAAGAGTACGAAGGCGACCATAACGAGTGTCGTCATCACAGGCCGTAGAATGAATGTCTCTGACAAATTCATGGCTGTGGCTGGCCTTTATCATCTTCAACAATTTTGACAAGTGTGTTGGGTAGCAATCGCAATTGTCCGTCAGTGACCACACGTTCGCCTGCATTGAGACCCTCCTTGATCGCGGCAATCTCATTGTTTTGATAGGCGAGTGTGACGGTGCGCATTTCTACTTTGTTGTCTTTGCCGATCACAAAAACATAAAGACCTTTCTGGCCTGTGTTCACTGCTTCGCGAGGTATTGTGACGGCGGATTTCAATTCGACGAGACGCACGTTCACGTCAACAAATTCGCCGGGCACAAAGCTCAGGTCGGGATTGTCGTAGGTGGCGCGCAGTTCAATCGTGCCGGTGGATGTATTGACCGTATTGCCGATGAAATCAACAGGTGCTATGGCGTCGGCTTTCGGCGGAACCCCTGGTGTGCTTTGCACATGAATGGCTGCGACCAGCGTTCCGGCCTTCATCTGTTCTTGCAGTTGCGGTAGATTTTGCTGCGCCAATGAGAATGAAATTTTCACCGGTTGGATCTGCGTGACGGTGACGAGTGGGGTGGAACTCGCCGCCTGAACAATGTTTCCGGCATCGACCAGTATGGGACCTGTCTTGCCGTTAATAGGAGAGCGAATCTCGGTATAGCCCAGTTGCAACTGCGCCTGATCGACGGCGGCCTGAGCGGCAGCAACGCCTGCGGCGAGTGATTTCTTGCTGGCGCTTGCGGTATCGCGCGTCTGTGCGGAGGCATAACCTTTTTTGGATAGCTCATTGGCGCGGCCGAGATCGCGTGAGGCATTGCCAAGCTGGGCTTCGTCGCGTTGCAAATTCGCCTGTGCTGCCCGCAGTGCTGCCTCGTAGGGTGCACGGTCGATTTCAAACAACAGATCGCCTGCCTTGACAATCTGTCCTTCGCGAAAACGCACGGCCACGATCTGTCCATCAGCGCGTGGGCGCACCTGCACGGTGGCATTGGCCATCACTGTGCCGATGGTCTGCGTGTAGACGGGCACATCGTTGATTTGAGCGATGGCTGCCGTTACAGGCGAGGCTTGTTCGCCCTTTGCGTTCTGAGCGCCGCCAAGCCCCAAAGAACCGCGAAATAGAAACACAGTGAGGAGCAGCAGCCCGCCTACGACATAGACCCAGCGGTTATTCAGGCGGTTCATCACAAGGGTATTTCCGATTGCTGATGCGCGACGTGCGCCGGCTGGGTGAAGCTGACATTTCCGGTCAGAGGGTCACTCAGTAGTTAACGCAAGCACAAGGGCATGCTCAGGGAGTTTTAGATTATCTCGAATAAAACGGCATAATGGATCGGTTTCCGTTGCTATTTGCTACGTCAGTTTATTGTCATTCCTGCGACAGTCTTCGTTTATCGCTCACTTGTCCGTTACCGTGCTTGCTTTTATAAGATGTTATAATATAACAATCTTGAGTTTTTTTGTATTCCTCACATCATTACGACCTTGCGCCCCAAAATGCGCATTCTCAGGAGTTGAATATGTCTGCACGTCAGAATTTGAAATGGATAGCGCCCGCTCTTGCGGCCTTTCTTGTGACCGCGCCCGTTGCCTATGCAGATGACAAGATCGGCGAGGCGGAGGAAGCGAAATCCGGCGAAGGAGAGCCTTTATTTGAAGCCTCGCTCATTGGCACTTATCAGGCTGCCAGTGATGGCCGCGTTAAAGACGAAGCGGGTTTGCGCCCTGAAGTGATCTTCACCCTGCCGGTTCCGGCCGTTGGCGGCAATCTCGTCATTCATGTCGAAGGCTCAACCACGCCGCGCACGGATGGTGTCACCACCTATCTTCCCGATGCCAACGGTAATATCGGACCTGCCACCAACTCCCGTGGTCACGGCCGCTTGCAGTTTTCAGAAGTCTATTATGAGTTCGAAGTCGCAAGCGTCGGCATCAGTGCCGGTTTGATCGACACATCCGCCTTTATTGACGCCAGTGCCTTTGCGGGCGACGAGCATTCGCAATTCATGAACGCGACGCTTGTCCACAATGCCACGATCGAATTTCCCGACTACACGCTTGGTGTCGCAATGACGACCGAAGGCGAAGATCTCATTCCCGGCGTCACACTTGTCGCGGGTAGTTCCAGCGGCCTTGGCGACAATCCGACTCACAATTACAACGACCTCTTCGATGTGCGCAGCTCCGGCAAGGGCGTCTTTGCAGCGGCTGAGCTTGGCTGGGGTCTTGAAGCTCTGGGCGATGATGGTGCTGTGCGTGTCGGCGCCTGGACCAATACGGCCGACCATGCCTATCTTGACGGCACACCGGGTGAACCCGAAAACAAAGGTGTTTACGGCGTTCTTGAAGGCACGGCGCTTGGCACAGGCTGGTCCTTGCGCGGCGGCGTAGCGGACGAATCCGTGTCGGCGGCTGATTGGTTCGTCGGTGCTGCGCTTCAGCGTCAACTCAGCGAGAAATTTTTGGCCGGTATCGGTGCTACCCAGACAGGTGCCAATGACAAATTGGGTGCAGGCTTTTCAGACAGCACACAGGCTGAAGTCTATGTGAAGTATGACGTGTTGCCCTATCTCAACCTCACACCTTCGCTTCAGTGGATTCGTAATCCGGGTTTTGACGACACCGAAGCCGCTGTTGATCAAGACAATTACGTGCTCGGCCTGCGCGTCGGCGTTGCCTACTAAGTAACTGAGCAAGCAATTTGGGAGAGACGCCGAACAAATGGCGTCTCTCTTTTTGTTTTCTTGTGAGATTAAGAGTGAAATCCTGATGCGGGCCTTGTCTGTTTGGCAGGCTTCGTTAAATTCGACCGCGTGAAAGATTATCGCCTGAACAGCAAATGGCACCGCCTGCGCGAGCGCCAAAGGACCAAGCGGACAGGCCTCAGGCGCTGGCTCGGTAATGTCTTGCTTGTTCTCGTCGTCGTCCCCGCCCTTATATTTGTGGTCTATCGCGTTGTGCCACCGCCTGTCACTCCGCTTATGATCATCCGTCTCTTCGAAGGCTATGGCCTCACGAAGGACTGGGTGCCGTTGTCGCGTATCTCGCCTAATCTCCAGCGCGCGGTTATCGCGTCGGAAGACGCCAAGTTCTGCCAGCATCGCGGCTTTGACTGGGAAGCGGTGGACAATGCGATTGAACGCAATGCGCGGGGGCAGCGCACTGTGGGCGCGAGCACGATCAGCATGCAAACATCAAAGAATCTGTTGCTCTGGCCCGGACGCAATTTCCTGCGCAAGGGGGCGGAAGCCTATCTCACCGTCTGGCTTGAAGGCCTGCTGCCCAAGCGCCGGATCATGGAACTCTATCTCAACGAAATTGAGTGGGGTCAGGGGATCTATGGGGCTGAGGCTGCAGCGCGGACTTACTTCGGTGTCAGTGCCGCGCAACTCACACCACAACAGGCAGCGCTCATGGCGGCTGTCCTGCCCAACCCGCTGAACTGGCGGCCTGATCGTCCGGGTCCCTATATCTCAGATCGTGCATCCACCATCCGTGCGCGTATGGCGAGCGTACCGCTTGCAGCAGGCGGTCCTTGCCCTTAGTCAGGCCGCGTCGTGCTTGCCTTCATCGGCAAGGCTTGCCGCCAGCGCACAGAGTTCCGCTGAGGTGCGCGCCAGTTGCCAGCCGCTGATGCCGACCATATCGCTCACCTCAAAATCGTGGCGGATGCGGGCGAGGAGCGCGGTGCGTAACTCATCGGGCGTACCGTCCTTGCGCCAGCCATAAGGCACAAGGCGCTTGCCGATTGAGGCGGCGATGACGCGGGGCTCGCGCGCGCCTGTGCTTTTGAGCCGCCATTCGCGGCCAAGGCGGGCGGCGGCGTCTCTGTCCACGAGCAGGCCCGCCAAAGCATCGACGAGCGTGTGGCTGTCCGGTTCAAAGCGCGGGAAGGCCAGCGGCAATGCGGCCGTCACAAGCGCGACGCCGCCAAGGATCAGAATGTTGCGGCGGGAAATAGCCGGATGAGGTTCGTGCTTATCGTGTGATGTGTCACCCATGGCTCAGACTCCGCGCGTGAATGTTTGCTGCACATGGTCTGACAGTCGCAGTGCCAATGCCACCAGCGTCAATGTCGGATTGACGGTCGCCGATGTTGTAAAGAGCGAGCTCCCTGCGACATAGAGATTATCGATCCCGTGCACTTTGCAATTGGCATCGACCACGCCTTTACGCGGGTCGCTCGACATGCGCGTCGTGCCCATATGGTGATTGCCCCAGCCTTCAGCCTCGTCCCATTTGTCTTTGTCTTTGAAAAGAATGCGTACCGTGCCATTGCCCCATTGGCCGAAGGCGCGCGCCAGAGCTTCGAGGTTTTTGCGCAGATTATCGCGGTCGGCATTGGTGAGCCGCCAGTCTATTTTTGTTTGGTTGAGGCCCAGTGCGTCTTTCTTGCCCGATAGCGTGATACGGCTCAAGGGGTTTGGCGCCTGTTCGGTGGCGCAGCCCGTGCCATAGCGTTTGCCGAGTACGGGACCGTCCGCCTTATTGCCGCTTGCCGAGCGCATCAGTTGTAAAATATCGGGCTCGAGTGAACGCTGGCTGACGGGATCTTCCTTGTCGTAATTGTCGTCGGTGCGGATTTCCTTGGACTCGTAAAACGTCATCACTGTGCCGAGGCGGCGCTGCGCGCGTAGATATTCGTCGGTGAACATAAAGACCGCGCGGATCGAAGCGCCGTTGAGCTTGGTATAGGTCTTGTAGTAGGGCGTCACGACGCTCGGATCAGTTAGCAAGATTTCGGCAGGCCGGTCGACGTGGGGATGTTCCATGAAATAGCGCCCGACTACGTCATGGCTATTGCCGAGGCCTTTCTTTTCGACGCTGTTTGACAGGAGCAGCATGCGCGCATTTTCGATACCGCCTGTCGCCAGGATCACAAGCTTCGGTGTTACCTCAAAGCGTTTGCCGCTTAATGTGCCGACGCGTAATCGTTCAACATGGCTCGCATCTGCTGTCGGTACGATTTCGAGCACGTTTGAATTGAGATAGGTCGTGATGTTTTTGGCCGCATCAATCGGTTTGCGGTAGAGCCAGCCAAAGCGCGTCGGCGGGCTATATTCAAACCAGCGTGTCGTCACTTCGCCGCCGGGCAGCGGCAGCGGTGCGTTCTTGCCGCCGTCTGACCACCATTCCGCATTGTTGTACTGAAAAGGGCCGACCTGCGCGATTTCATTGGCGCGTTCATAATAGGGCAGCAGATCATCATAGGTGATGGGCCAGCCTGAATGGGGTACCCAGTCGCGCTTTTCAAAGTCGATGGGTTGCATCGGGCGGCACCAGCCGCCCCAATGGTTTGTCGAGCCGCCGAAATAGCGAAGCCGCGAGGCATCAAGCGAGTAGGGCACACCGACGCTTTCGCCTTCATAGAGCGCCTGCGTTTCAGGGTCGAAGTCGAATCCGCCGCTTTCAATCAGTGTGACTGTCATGGCCTTGTCCGCAAAGGAGCGGGCAAGCGTAATGCCCGCCGCACCCGCGCCAATGATTGCGATGTCGGTATCGATGATCGTGCCGTCCGGCACCTGACGCCCGTCGATGAACATGGTCCGTCCGTACTCCCGCCTGCTCTTCAAAACCCTGTTCGTTTCAGGGTTATGTTCCGTTTCTTTGGCTTCTTCTTTGCCGTCCGGGCCATTAAGCAGGCCGGAGGTGAACCTAAGCTGAATAAGGTGTCCAGTTTGATGTGCCTGAATAGCTTGTCAAATTTGCGGTGCAACCAAGAATTTTAGGGTGCGGTTGTTTTGGCCGGATTAGGGTGCAACATGTCCTTGGTTGCGGATTACAAGCCCCAAATTCACGCCCCTTTTGGGCACCTTTCGGGTCGCTCTCACTTGAGCCAAGAGACCCTATGTGTCAGTTTCTCTCCCAATCAAGAACGCCCCCGGTCAACGGGCAGGCTCCGGTATTGCTGATCTTATCGTCGGGGTCTGTGCGGGTTCAGGGAAGTCGCATCCAAACGGAGAGAGAACATGGCTGATTATCTGAAGTTTTACATCGATGGCAAATGGGTTGACCCGGTCACCCCCAAGACGCTCGACGTCATCAACCCGGCGACCGAAGAAGCCTTCGCCCGCATCAGCATGGGTTCGCCCGCTGACGTGAACAAGGCCGTTGCCGCCGCCAAGGCCGCCTTCCCGAAATTCTCGACCACCACGAAGCAGGAACGCATCGAGCTTTTGCAGTCGATCATGGCGGTCTATCAGAAGCGTTATCCGGAAATCGCCGCTGCGATCACATCGGAAATGGGCGCGCCGACAAAGCTCTCCATGCAGGCTCAGGCCGCGATGGGCATTGCGCATTTCAACACCAATCTTGAACTCCTGAAGTCCTACGAATTTGAACAGGACAAGGGCAACACGCGCATTGTGCGCGAGCCCATCGGCGTTTGCGCCTTCATCACGCCGTGGAACTGGCCGATCAACCAGATCGCCTGCAAAGTGGCACCGGCGCTCGCCGTTGGCTGTACGATGGTTCTGAAGCCGTCAGAAGTCGCGCCGATCAACGCCTATCTTTTTGCTGAAGTGATGCATGAAGCGGGCGTGCCCCACGGTGTGTTCAATCTCATCAATGGCGACGGCCCCTCAGTCGGTTCGCCCATGTCGTCCCATCCCGATGTGGACATGGTGTCCTTCACGGGTTCGACCCGCGCCGGCATTCTCGTGTCGAAGGCCGCTGCGGATACCGTCAAGCGCGTCGCGCTCGAACTCGGTGGCAAGTCAGCCAACATCGTTCTCGACGATGCTGACTTCAACAAAGCCATCACCGGCTCCGTGCTCGGCATGATGTCGAACTCCGGCCAGTCCTGCAACGCGCCGACGCGTATGCTCGTCCCCGCCAAGCGTCAGGACGAAGCCATCGCGATTGCCAAGGCCGCTGCCGAAATGGTGAAGGTGGGTGATCCCACAGCCGAAGGCACCACAATGGGTCCCGTCGTCTCGGACGTGCAGTACGATAAGATCCAGGCGCTCATCCAGAAGGGCATTGACGAAGGCGCGACGCTCGTCACCGGCGGCACAGGCCGCCCGACGGGCCTCAACAAAGGCTACTTCGTGCGTCCCACAGTTTTCGCCAATGTGTCGAACGACATGACCATCGCGCGCGAAGAAATCTTCGGCCCCGTTCTCTCCATCCTTCCCTATAAGGACGAAGAAGACGCGATCGCCATTGCGAATGATACGGTCTATGGCCTCTCCGGCTATGTGCAGGGTGAACCCGCTCATGCCAAGAAGGTCGCTGCGCGTCTGCGCACCGGCAACGTGCATTTGAACCTCGCTGGTCCCGACCTCAACGCACCTTTCGGTGGCTACAAGCAGTCCGGCAACGGTCGCGAATGGGGCGAATTCGGCTTCGAAGAATTCCTCGAAGTCAAAGCCGTGCTCGGTTACAACGCCGCTTAATCTTTCGGTGATTGAATACGGAAAAGCCGGTGCGAGTAATCGCACCGGCTTTTTTCTTTTTGCCGTGAACTGCCCTATACTCTGCGGCACATAGAAACAAATGGTGCCCTGTGTCTCAATCCCCCGACCTTCCAACTACTCCCAAGGGCGAGCTCGCGATCCGCGTGCTTGCCATGCCTGCTGACACGAATGCCAATGGCGATATATTCGGCGGGTGGCTGCTCGGGCAGATGGATATGGCGGGCGAGATCACTGTGTCGAAAGTCAGCAAGAGCCGCTGCGTGACGGTTGCTGTGGACGCGATGAGTTTTCGCAAGCCTGTCTATGTCGGTGATGTTGTCGGTATCTATGTCGATGTGCTCCGCGTCGGCAACACGTCCGTTGCCGTGAGCATTGAGGCCTGGGCGCTCCGGCGCAATGAGACGGAGTCTATTCTCGTCACACAGGGTAAGTTCACTTACGTCGCGATTGATGATGCCGGCAGCCCACGCGTTATTGCAAAACAGGCGTCGGCACAATGAGCGCTGCACCTTTCACAAATGCCGACAAAATTGTTGATGCCATCATCGCAGGTGCGGGAAAAGATATTGTGCTGGGTCTGCCGTTGGGCTTGGGTAAAGCCAACACCATCGTCAATGCGCTCTATGCCCGCGCTGTGGCCGACCCCACGATCAATCTTAAAATCTTTACCGCGCTGACGCCTGAGGTGCCGCGCGCGTCCGGTGATCTGGAACGGCGCTTTCTTGAGCCTTTCGCTAAACGTGTCTTCGGTAATTATCCGGCGCTCGCCTATGCACGGGATCAACGCGCCGGAAAACTGCCTGTCAATGTTGAGGTCAGCGAATTTTTCTTTCTCGCCGGGCGTTGGCTTTCAACGCCTTCCGCCCAGCAAAATTATATCTCGGCCAACTACACGCACGCCTCGCGCTATCTGATTGATCAGGGCGTTAATGTCATCACGCAGCTTGTTGCGAAAAAAGGTGAGCGCTACAGCCTCAGTTGTAATACTGATATGACGCTTGATCTGCTCGATGCGCGCACCAGGGGCAAAGCTAAATTCATGCTGGTGGGCGAGGTGAATTCCGAGCTGCCCTTCATGCCTGGTCCGGGCGATCTGCCGTCCGATGTCTTCGCGCATATGCTCGACAATCCGGCAACAGATTTCAATTTGTTCTCTGCGCCGAAAGAACCCGTGAGTCTCACCGAGTATGCAATCGGCATTCATGTCGCGCGCCTCATTCCCGATGGTGGCACATTGCAAATCGGCATTGGCAAACAGGCTGATGCGCTTGTTCACGCGCTGACATTGCGCCAAAACAAGAATGATTTGTTCCGGCGTGCCGGTGCGAAACTCGGCTCAAGCGCACATGAAGATGCGCCTTTCGTCGAAGGTCTCTACGGCGTCAGCGAAATGTTTGTTGATGGATTTCTCACGCTCATCAAAGCGGGCATTCTGAAACGTGAAGTCGATGGCGCGCTTCTGCACGCGGCCTTCTTTCTCGGCCCGCGCGCGTTCTACAAAACGCTGCGCGAGATGGATGCGTCTTCGCTTGCCAAATTGCAGATGTCGGCTGTGTCCTTCACCAATGATCTTCTTGGTGATGAAGCCACCAAGCGCCGTCACCGTATGAAGGCGCGTTTCGTCAATAATACGATGATGGCGACGTTGCTCGGTGCTGTCGTCTCCGACGCGTTGGAAGACGGGCGTGTGGTGAGCGGTGTCGGCGGGCAGTATAATTTTGTGGCACAGGGCTTCGAGCTTGAAGGCGCGCGCTCTGTCATCACGCTTTCGTCCACGCGCGTCGCGCAGGGAAAGCTCGTCTCGAACATTCTCTGGTCCTATGGGCACCAGACCGTGCCGCGTCATCTGCGCGATGTCATCGTCACCGAATACGGTGTTGCGGATCTGCGCGGAAAATCTGATGCCGATGTGATTGCGGCGATGCTCGCCATCACGGATTCACACTTTCAGAGCGAGTTGCTTGCGCAAGCGAAAGCCGCAAAGAAAATCGCAAGCGATTACGAAATCCCTGAGGCGCATCGGCACAACACACCGGAGCACATTGCCGATGCGCTCGCCGAACTTGCCGCGCAAGGTCATCTGCCTGTCTTCCCGTCCGGGACTGATTTTACCGACGTCGAGCAGCGTCTTCTGCCCGCATTGCAGGTTCTGAAATCCGCAAAGCCCGTGCAATTAATTGCACTCGTTGCGCGCGGATTGTTCTCAAAGCCGACTTCTGCCGATGTCGAGTGTCTCGTGCGTCTTGATCTTGCTGCGCCCCGCAACATGAAAGAGCGCTTTACGGGATGGCTCGTTGCCGGTGCGCTTAAGCCATTGCTCTGAATAAGGTCTCGGTTGCTTCGTCGGCGGGAAAGAGGCTTTCGATGCGCAGCTCATCTGCCGTTACGTCCTGCGCGGTGCCGAAGGTTGCGATCACGGTGAAGAGCGAGACGCGCGCGCCGTCCTTCTCGATTTCCAGCGGCAGCACGGGCACGAGGGCGGCGTCTTCTGCCGACCAGAGCGTTTCTGCGTCCTGAAATTCGGCGAGATCAAACAGCACTTGTTTCATTTCCTGACCGCCCAAGGCTTCCGCCTCGCGGCCCGCGCGGTGCCAGAGAAGCGGTGCGACGGAGGACCAGTTGGTCACATAGGGTTTGATGCCGCCCGGATGAAAGAACAGCCGCATGAGATTGCGCTGCGATCCGCCGACACGCGCCCAGAGATCGTCGCCGAACATGCCCATCAGCATATCAAACGGCGCATTCGCCATGCGGATGTTCCATGCGCGATCGATGGCGATGGCGGGGAAGGGCGCGTGATTGGTGAGCATCATGTTGACCGCCGCCATCACTTGCGACATTTGCGGATCGTCGAGCGGGCGCGCTTTGAACACGGGCGCAAAGCCTGCCGCTGTGAGCCAGTCGTTTCTCTCGCGCAATGGCACCTCCAGCGTCTCGCTTAATTGCAGGATCATGGCGCGGCTTGGTTTGGCGCGACCCGATTCCAGAAAGCTCACATGGCGCTGCGATACGTTGGATGCAAGGGCTAAATCCAATTGCGACAGACGACGCTTTTGCCGCCAGCTTTTCAGCAGATGCGCGAAGGCACCGGTGCTGTCTTGCGGGCGCGCTAAAGTGGCTTGCGGCATGGATATCTCCCTTTGTGTGTCTTCAATATCGGGCGAGAGGCGCGCGGGTTCAATGACCTGCGAGGTAATTGCGGCATGTACTTGCACATCTCATTGTTGGCGGCACCAACAACAGGAGGTACCCCATGTCCGGACGTTTTATCGCTCTCATCCTTGTTATCGCCGGGTTCGGCGCACTGAGCGCCATGGCGCTATTGGAGGTCGGTTATATCGGTATTTTCGAGCAGCATTTGCAGAACTGGGCCGGGATGCAGGTGCTGACGGATCTTGTGATTGTCTGCCTGCTCGCCATGATCTGGATGGTCCAGGACGCCCGCAAGAGCGGCATCACGGTCTGGCCCTTCCTCGTGATGACGCTGGCGCTCGGCTCCTTCGGCCCGCTTTTCTATCTGGCCTTCCGCGAGCTGCGCGCGCCCGCCTCCGTCATGGCATAAACACGGACCGGGGGCGGGCGCCGCACTTGATCGGCTCTTGCCCCCGCCCCATTTCAGTGAACAATAGGCACATAACAAAATCACTGAAACACGGGAGCGACCACCATGTCCGACGCATCAACACCTTATGTCCCTCCGAAAGTCTGGACCTGGAACAAGGGTTCCGGCGGGCGCTTTGCCAATATCAACCGCCCGATTGCGGGGGCGACGAGCGAGAAGGTTCTGTCCGTCGGCAAGCATCCGTTCCAGCTTTATTCGCTCGGCACACCCAACGGCGTCAAAGTCACGGTGATGTTTGAAGAGTTGCTGGAACTCGGTCACAAGGGCGCTGAATATGATGCCTGGCTCATCAATATCGGCACCGGCGATCAGTTTGGTTCGGGCTTTGTCGAGATCAATCCGAACTCGAAAATACCGGCCCTGATGGACCACTCGACGACGCCGCCGACGCGGTTGTTCGAGTCCGGTTCCATGCTCGTCTATCTCGCTGAAAAATTCGGCGCGCTGATCCCCAAGGATCACCATGCCAAAACCGAATGCATGAACTGGGTGTTCTGGCAGATGGCGAGCGCGCCTTATCTCGGCGGCGGCTTCGGACATTTTTATGCCTATGCGCCGGAAAAAATCGAATATGCGATTGACCGTTTCGCGATGGAAGTGAAGCGCCAACTCGACGTGCTCGACCAGCATCTGGCGAAAAATAAATATATGGCGGGCGACGAATATTCCATCGCCGACATCGCCATCTGGCCGTGGTACGGCTCGCTGGCGCTCGGCCTCCTCTATGAGGGCGGCGAATTCCTCGATGTCGCGTCCTATAAAAACGTCATCCGCTGGACCAAGGAAATCGGCGAGCGCCCGGCGGTGAAGCGCGGTCGCATGGTCAATCGCGCTTTCGGAGAACCCTCATCGCAGCTTCTGGAACGCCACGACGCGAGCGACTTTGACACCAAGACACAAGACAAGGTGAAGGTCGCGGAATAGGGTTTTTTTGATCCCCATACGGCAAAAACGGGACGGCCGGACCTGTTCATTTTTGGACAGGCCCGGCTTTTTCGTTTCGGGGACAGGTTTGCAAGAGGCCTGACACAAGGCTCGAAAAGGCGCGTGTCAGTCACAATTTCTTGCAAGAGATCGAGTGTTTCCATGCAGAGATCGTGTGTCCGTTCGTCGAGCCTCCCCGCGTCACCCGCGTGAGCCAATCCCCGGGCGGGGATAAGATTTTAGGGTGGCGCAAAATAAGTTATGCCCGGGGTGAAGAGCGGCGTCCGATGGTGGCCTGATGCAGCGCGACCGGCTGATCAAAAATCCCGTGTCGGCGATCTCAATAGCCGGGAGCCCGGTTAGGGTTATTTGCACGGACAAGACGGGCGACCACGGAGAGCTTCTTGGCGAGCTCGTCCCTTGAATAGGGCTTCTTGATGTAGGCGGTTACGCCATGTGATTTTGCCAGTGAGACATCCGTTATGCCGGCCGACCCTGTGACCATAAGAAAGGGAATGTCCATGCAGGCACCACGTATTTGCTTCAGGACATCAAGGCCGCTCATATCGGGCATTTTCCAATCGCAAAGCACAACATCGATCATCTCCCCGCAGAGGTCGAGAAATGTCAGCGCGTCACGACCGCAATTTGCCGGATGCACATGATCTATGCCGAGATCGGACAAGAAGTAAGTCAGCAACTTCATTGCCTCCGGACTGTCCTCGACGACCAACACTCTGAGATCTTTCATTTCGCTTCTCCTTCTCCTTCTTCTTTGCCAATTATTGTGTCTGTGTCTGTGTCTGTGTCTGTGTCTGTGTTTGCGGATGACACCTGACCAAGTGTCTCGCGAATGACCTGCGCCAGATGCTGGCGATCTATCGGTTTTTGCAGGAGCAAGACGCCTTCAGGCTTTTCAGCCTGTTTGCCGTCACCTCTTGTGGGGTACCCGGACATTAAAATGATCCTGATGTCGGGGCGCGTCTCCTGAAGGGCTTTTGCCAGTTCAAACCCGCCGAGTGTGGGCATCACGACATCGGACAGAAGCAGATCGATGCGGCCTTTGTGTATGCTTTCCAGCTCCAGAGCTTCGAAGCCATTTCTGGCTGCCAGGACGTGGTAGCCGAAGTCCTCAATCATCGTTGTCAGAAAACTGCGCAATGAGTCATTGTCTTCTGCCAAAAGAATGGTTTCGCCCTTTCCGCTCCAATCATCGTTCAGCACAAGTGAACTCACGGTCTCAGGCTTTTCCGAAACAGGAAAATACAAAGTGAATGTGGTCCCTTCTCCCGGAGTACTTTCCACATCCAGAATTCCGCCCGATTGCATAACGAAGCCGTGGACCATGGACAGGCCCAGCCCGGTTCCATTGCCTTGTGTTTTTGTTGTGAAGAACGGCTCGAAGATGCGCGCGATGGTTTCCTCATCCATGCCCGTGCCCTGATCCTTTACAATCACGGTGGCATAGCGCTCTTCGGTCATTGTCGGATATTTGCGCAGCAGTCTTTCCGATGGTTCGACAATCTCTGTCGATATCTCGAGATATCCGGTGCCGTTCAGGGCATCGCGACCGTTGATCGCGAGATTGATGATGGCTTGCGTCAGCAGGGACTTGTCGATTTTCATCCAGACATTCTCGCCTCTGAAGGGGCGCAGGATCAGGCGGATATTTGCGTCGAGCAGAGGGACCAGCAGGCCGGCGGCATCATCCAGGGCAGAGTTGAAAAGGATTTCTCGCTGATCCAAAGGCTGGCGTCTGCCGAATGCGAGGAGCTGCGCCGTTAAATCTCTCGCATTTTCAGCGGCTCTTATAACCTCCAGCAATGAAGACAATACGACTTCCTTGTCATCATATTTTTCGACGGCGCGTTTTGTATATCCCAGAACGACCATCAGCAGATTGTTGAAGTCATGCGCCACGCCGCCGGCAAGCTGCCCCAGGGCGTTGAGCTTTTCGACTTCCTGCTGCTGCTCTGCCAAGGCCAGCCGGTCAGTGACGTCGTGCCAGAAACCGAGATAGCCTGAGTCGTCTCCCTCCTGAATTTTCAAAACTGAAAATTCAACTCTGACTGACTCTCCGTTTTTCTTTCTGGCATGTAGTGGTCTGTTCTCATTTTTGATCTGGCTAAGAATCTCGATGAGATCAATTTGTGAGAGGTCGCCCTGATCTTCTATTTCGTCAGGGATCAACTGGCAGATGTTCTGCCTGTTCAATTCCCGCGGTTCATATTGAAGCAGACTATCCAGAGTGGGATTGGTGTTCAGTATCTTTCCGTTTTTTTTGAAAAGGATGAGCGGCAACGGATGGTTGGTCCAAAGGGCGGTGATAAAGCTCTCGTCGTTATTGAGAGGCGATTCTTCCATCAATTTTATTGAATGTATTTTCATCGGAGAGTGCGCCTGGTGAACTTTCGGTGTGTGCTGACCCCATGACGGATGGTTGGTCAGGAGCGATAGCTGGTAGGTTGCCTTGCCACAGTCCTGTGAGCGGTTTTTATCGGAGCAGATCGTTGAAACGCAGGTTGCTGCATGAGTGGACGTTGTTGTGAAGAGCGTTTGATTGAAGGCCAGAGCCGGTTCAGCCTGTCTGTAGAATCTGCAATCGCCTGCTTTCCGGTCCTTGGTGATTTGTTTCTCCCTCTCATCGTGGCATCGTTTATGTAACAAGCCCCGATTTTCGGGTTGCGATCTTGATTTCTTGCCAATGGTAGAACGCAGATTTTTTAATCTGTCGGAAAGGATGTTCTGTCGTTTGATGTTTGAGTTTTCACAAACCAAGCGTTGCCGCCGGTTGCGGTCATCTTCTCTCCGCGCGGCAACCGGCCGGGGGATGAAGGGGCGTTTTGACGCAGACGTATATCGCCCGTCTGCACAAGGCGGGCGATGATACGTATAATTGCGTAGTGTTGTGCGGCGCTTTATCAGCGTCGCGCTTTTTGATCTGTAGGCGGATGAAAGAGATCCGGCGCGGAACGGTGGTGTCCGGCGGGCGGGCGGTGCCGGTCGCGGGGGGTGTTTTACCGCGTCCGCGCTCTTTCACGGCCCATCATGATTTCAGCTATGTCGCCTTTGCTTTGCAGGCTGACGAAAAAGAGATAGGGCGCGAGAAAGGCGATGCCGCCGAAAATACCGGCAAAGAACAGCGCGAGGCCGAGCGGCGAGAAGTGATGCCGCCAGGCGAGCCACGCGCCCGACAGGATCAGGAAGCCGAGAAAATCGAGATTGAACTGGCCCGCCCATGTCATCGCCGCGATGTCGCCAAAAAAGAGCGGGATCAGGTTCAGCCCGTGGTTCATCGCGACGAATAGGGTGTAGATCGCCACGGCGCTGAATATGGCAATCAGATAAGTGCGAAACAAAATCATCAATCTCTCCCGTGAGGCCGGTGCGGCCCGAGTCCGGTTTACAGTCTCAGGCCGAAGGGGCGATCGGGCAATGACCTTGGAGGTAATTGTTTGGGGAGATGTTGGTTTGGACCACGAATGAAGGATCGTCCTTACCTCCCCCTTGTGGGGAGGCCGAAACGCTTTGCGTTTCCTTCGGCGGGAAATTGATCCACCGGATCAATTTCTTATCCGCCTCAGCCCCACAAGGGGGAGGCGAAAAGAAACAAGATGGTTTGTCTTTTTACAGATGTTCAGGTCGGCTCTCAATGAAACAACCCTCTCGCCCTTGGTTCCTTTACCGCGAACAACACCGTGCCGAAGCTCACCGCCAGCATCGCGGCTGACAGGAAAAACACCGCGTAGAATGAGAAGAAATGCGCGATGAGGCCGCCGAGCAGGGGGCCGACGGCGTTCATCGCTGATACTGCCGTGTTCATCATGGCGATGCGCATGGGGAGGTCTTCTCTGGTGCCGAATTCCAGAATGATATTGTTGGTGCTGTTCTGAAAGCCGCCCTGGCCTGCGCCGAGGCCTGCGAAGACCGCTGCCAGCGCCCAGAGTGTGTGGGCTTCCATCAGCAACAATGTTGCGAGCGCCCATGTGCCGATGGAGAGGAGGAAGACGAGGCGGTTGCCGAAGCGGTCGGCGATCCAGCCCCAGAGGAGGTTGGTGCCGGTTTGCGACAGGAGGAAGGCTGTTGAGAGGACGCCCAAGTTGGTGCCGGTCATGCCGATCGATTTGGTGGCGTAGAGAATATAGAAGGGTACGGCAAGTGTGCCGAGGGCGGCGGCGGATGAGGCGAGATAGAAGCGCAGGAGTTCCTTGTCTTCGCGCAGCAGGCCCGGGATTTCGCGCATACGGTGGAAGAAGTTTGTCCGCGCGCGCACGGTGGGCGGCTCAGGCTCACGCACCATCATCAACATGCTAAGGCCGATTGACGTCAGGATGAAGGCGGCGAGGAAGGTGGTGGCGTAGCCGTTGCCGAGCGCGTTGGCCTCGACGAAATATTTGCCGCCTATGTAAGCGACGCCCGAGGCTGTGAGGCCTGCCGCGAAATTTCTGAAGCCTGTGAGGCGGCCGCGCAGGCGGAGCGGGATCACTTTGGCCATCAGGTAATTGAAGATTACCGACTGGATGCCGTTGAACAATCCGAAACACATCAGAAAGACGCAGGCGAAGACGAGCGCCCAATCGGGGGGGAGGAAATAACCGCTGAGTGCGAGGCCGAGCACACCGCCGCGCATGCCCCAGCCGATCAGCATGCCGATGGGGAGCACGCGCTTTCTGTGTTCCACCATCGTTGCGCCGAGCGTGGACGACAAGGCATTGCCCAGCCATTGTGAGGCGAGCGCGAGGCCGACCATGAATTCGGAGCCTGAGAGCAGATAAATATAAGCGGGCACGAAAGTGGGGGCGGTGACGAGGCGGAAGCCTGTTTGTCCGAGCAATCCGTGGGCGAGGTTGGCCGCGAAGTTGCGCCTGAGATTGGTCTCGACCTCGGCGTGATAATCCGCTTCCGCCTTTTGGCGGTCGGCGCTCCAGTGGAGTTCGGAGCGGAGGAGCTCAGTCTCTGTTATATCGGGGGGCGTGTCGGCCACTGTTTTATTTCCTAGCGTTGCGCGTCTTTATAGACCGGTCAACGGTTCGGGTCATTCAGGGATCGTCGGGGGGGCTGTTTATTTTTGCAACCAATCGACGCGGGCGCGCGCACCTTCGCCCTGTTTCAGGATGTTTGCGAGCCAGGTGAAAAGGCCGGTGAGTGTTTCATCAAGCTGCCAGGGCGGATTGATGATCAGGAGGCCGCAGCCGGACATGGTGGCGGGATCTGTTGCACGGATGAACAATTCGGCGCGCAGCGTCTTGGGCGGGCCGTTGCGCTCCATGTGATCGAGGAAAGCCCCCGACAGAGAAGGGTCTTTGACCGGATACCAGATCATATAGGTGCCGGTGGCAAAGCGTTTGAGCGCGGCGTCGAGTTCGCGGGCGAGGCGGTCAAATTCATCGCGCGCTTCAAAGGGCGGGTCGATCAGGATGAGGCCGCGGCGCTCTTTGGGCGGGAGCATGGATTTCAAGGCCGTGTAGCCGTCGATCTCATGGACGCGTGCCTGCGGATTGCGCGGGAAGTGGGCGCGCAGGGTTGCGGCGTCGTCCGGGTGCAGCTCGCAAAAGGCCAAGCGATCATCGGCGCGCGCCATTTGGTAAGCGATGAGCGGGGAGCCGGGATAAAGCGCGGGCGCGGGGCCGGTGCAGCCGAGGGCGGCGAGCGTTTCGAGATAGGGTTTTAAGGCGTCATGCGGGTGAGCTTCGGCGAGGACGCGCGCGATGCCGTCGCGAAATTCGCCGGTCTTTTGCGCTTCGATGCCGCGCAAGTCCGTCAGGCCGGTGCCTGCATGGGTGTCGAGGACGAAGAAGGGTTTGTCCTTCTGCTTTAAGTGGTCGAGCACGAGGGCGAGCGCGCTGTGTTTCATCACGTCGGCGAAATTGCCTGCATGATAGGCGTGGCGGTAGTTCATGTCCGGTGCAGCATCACAAAGGCGGCGACAAGGCCCATGGCTGCAAGCGCGAAAAGCGTGAGCGCCGGTTTGAGGCCGTGCTGGCGTCCTGCGACGATCAAGGTGTAACCGGCTTTCAGCATATTGTTGGAGGAGGCGGCAATCAGGATCGCGGTGGCGGCGACGTTGAGGTTCAAGGCGCCGGCCCCTTGCGCGAGATTGAGCACGAAAGGATCGACATCGGTGACGCCGGCCAGAGCGCCCAGCAGGAAGAGGCCTTCCTCGCCGAAGCGGGTTTTGGCCCAGGCGACGGCGACGGAAAGGACGATGAAGAGGCCTGCAAAGGTGATGGCGGTCGTGACCTCCAGCGGATTGGCGGGGGGCGTGGCTTTGCTTTTCGATCCGTCGCGCGGGGTTCCGATCTTTTGAATGGCATAGGCGGCGGCGAGGCCGAGGCCGCAAAGGAGGACAAGCGGCATGAACAATGTGGTGGCGAGATCGAGATCGAAGACGCCGACCACGACCAGGATGCGCAGAAACATGATCGAGGTGGCGAGCACGATGGCCGACTGGACGGCGTTTGCGCCCTGCGTTTTGTCCGAGGCGCGGCGCGAGAGAATGATGGTGGTGGCGGTTGAGGAGTAAAGACCGCCAAGGGCGGCTGAAATGAGGAGGCCGTGATCCGGCGCGATGAAACGCTGCACGAGATAGCTGGCATAAGAGAGCGTCGAGACCGTGACGACGGCGAGCCAGACCTGATAGGGCGTGATGTCTGTGAGGCTTGTGACCGGCGTATCGGGCAGGAGCGGCAGGATGATGCCGATGATGATGAGGAATTTGGCCAACGTCACGATTTCACCGTCGCGCAGTGTGGCGGCCAGGCGATGGAGCCGGGCGCGGGCGCTGATGAGCAGGACGGCGAAGACGGCGATGCTGACCGGCACCCAGAGCGGTGTTGTCAGCGTGACGGGGCCAAGGAGATAGGCGATCAGATTGCAGACGGGACCCATAATGCCGCCGTCGAGCTGCGCGCTTTCATCGTCCCCATCATCGTCATCGTCTATCGCGGGCAGACCGTGGCGCAACCTCTCGCGATAATAGAGCGCGAGCCAGAGGCCGAGAATGAGAAGTCCTGCGATCAAAAGAAATTTGCGCTCGGGGTCAAGCGCATAGAGCAGAGCGCCGATAAGGGCCAGCAGCGGAAAGGTGCGCACACCGCCCGGCGGCTTGATGCGGCTGCCGGAAAAATATTCTTCAAAGGCGAGGCCGAAGAAGAAGGCCAGAGCGAGGAGCGCGCCGATATGCTCAAGGTTGAAGGTGCTGACAAGGACCTCAGGTGTCATGGTGCAATTTTACCAAGTTTGTAAAGGTCGGGGTTGAAGGGCATGACGATATTGGTATCGGGCGTTGTCAGTATGGCTTTTTTTCCGTCATAGGCCAGGCGGTTCAGAATGTCGCGGATGATGTTGAGGCGGGCATCCTTCTTTTTGTCGGCGCAAACCAGTGTCCAGGGCGAATGCGGCGTGTGGGTGCGGGCGAACATGGCGTCGCGCGCTTTGGAGTAATCATCCCATTTTTCCTGCGCCACCTGATCGATGGGCGAGATCTTCCATTGTTTCAGCGGGTCGTTGCGGCGGTCTTCAAGGCGTTCGGCCTGCTCGTCCTTGTTGATGTCGAGATAGAATTTCAGCAGTTCAATCCCTGATCCGATCAGCATGTCTTCAAAGGTCGTTACCGTCGCCATGAAGCGTTCATAGTCCTTATCGGTGCAGAAGCCCATGACGTGCTCGACACCGGCGCGATTGTACCATGAGCGGTTGAAGAGCACGATTTCATCGGCGGCGGGCAGATGGGAGACATAGCGCTGGAAATACCATTGTGTCTGTTCTCTGTCGGATGGTTTTGACAGGGCGACAATGCGGGTTTCGCGCGGGGACATATGTTCGGTGATGCGCTTGATGGTGCCGTCTTTGCCTGCGCCGTCGCGGCCCTCCATGACGATGAGGAGTTTGCGGTTGTTGGCGATGACGTCGCGCTGGAGTTTGACGAGTTCAACCTGCAGGTCATAGAGCGCATCTCCATAATCTTCGTCACCGTTTTTTTTGGATTTGGCCACGTTATGTCCTCCGGTGGTTGTCCCGCTGATGCGGGCAGATCGGGATTTGATCATAGTTTGTTAAACTTTGGCTCAATTCTCTGCCGATTCCGGCTAAGTGCCTGTCAGAAAGAGTAAATGGCGTAACCACTTCTTAGCGGTCCGCTTCATAAGATAGACCGAAAGTTTTGAAGCCGGCTTTGCTTAACTGCGAAACCGTTAACGCGAAGGATGCGAGGATTGATGCGCCTTTCGGCCAGAGCAGCCGAGACGAAGCATGGCGAAAGCGCCGTGCCCGGCGGAGCCATGCGCCGCGCGCAGGCCTTTTTGCAAGCCCGCCTGAATACGCTTTTGCCGACCGTTCGCATTAAGGTCGTGGCGCTGCTTTGTGCTGTCGGTGTGGCGATCGGGCTGGTGAGCGTTGTTTTTGTGCTCCATGTTTATGAAAGTCAGATCGCGGGCCGCGTCAGTGAGCGCGTGGTTGCCTTTACCGATATTCTCGCCCGTGCGTCGGCGGATGCGAGCTCGCCCGAAGAGGTCAATACGCTGCTGCGCGCCTTCCGCACATTGCCCGCGCTCAGCGTTGTCGCGATCGCCGATCCGTCGGGTAAAATCTTTGCTTCCACCATGCCCGATCTCAAAGGCCGCTCGATCAATGATCTCGGCTGGCGCGATATTTCCATGCGTCTTGTTGAGAGCAACGGCAAGCTTGTGCGCGCACAGGTGAGGGACACGGAACTTTCTGAGAAGGGCAGCGCTGAATTTGCCCGCCGCGCCGATGTCGGTTTTTCCGATAGCAAGGGCATCATCTATGTGCGGCTCAATCTGCTGCCGATGCTTGAGCTGGTGCAGGCGACGGCCTGGGGGCTGCTCGTCTGGCTCGTTGCTGTGATCATTGTGGCGGTTCTTGTGGTCTCGCTTGTTATGCAGCGTATTGTCGTTGCGCCCATTGAAGCTTTGCGCGGTTTTGCCGAGCGGCGCGGCTCCGGCCCCTTCGCCTATGCGGAGGGATCGAACGATGACATTGCTGTTATTGCCAGCCGTCTTACCGAGGCTTATGACGCGACCAGCAACAATGCCGAGCGTCTCGCTGATCTGGCCCAAATCGACGGGCTTACGGGGCTTAACAACCGGGCGCAGTTCCGCACGCATCTGACGCGCGAAATCGAGCGTGCACAGAACACGGATCATCTCGTCGGTGTGATGATCCTCAATCTCGACAGTTTCAAAGTCATCAATGACAGTCTCGGCCATGATGTCGGTGATCTTATTCTGCAACGCACGGCGGATATTTTGCGCGGTTGCCAGCGCAACGGCGATGTTATCGCGCGTTTGGGTGCTGACGAATTCGGCGTGATCCTGACCGGTCTTTCCGTGCTTGAAGAAACATCAGACAGTGCCAACCGGTTTATCCGCGCGGTCGGTGTGCCTTTCCGCGCCGGTGGCCATGAATTGCACCAGACGGCTTGCGTCGGTCTCACGGTCTATCCGCAGGACGGACGCGACGCGGACGTGTTGCTGAAGAATGCCGATCTTGCGCTGTCGCGGGCGAAGCACGAAGGCTCCGGCGCCTGCGTTCTCTATCGCCATGAATTGCACCTGCGCGCGATGGAGCGCAATTCGATTGAGCGCGATTTGCGCGCGGCCCTCGCGCAGCGTCAGTTCGTGCTCTATTACCAGCCCAAGGTTGATATTCTCACCGGCGAGATCAAAGGCGCTGAAGCGTTGATCCGCTGGATGCATCCCGAACGCGGCCTTGTGCCGCCGGATCTGTTCATTCCGGTCGCAGAGCGGTGCGGTATTATTTCCGATGTGACGCGCTGGGTGATGGATGAGGCCTGCCGCCAGAACCGTGCGTGGCAGGATATGGGTCTTGCCAAAATCGGCGTGGCGGTCAATGTCTCCGCCGTGGACCTGCGCCGTGCGGATCTCACCGATCTTGTGGCGAATACGCTTGTCGCACGTGGTCTCTCGCCACAATATTTAGAGCTCGAAGTCACCGAAAGCATGGTCATGCGTGACGTTGATGTCGTTATCGGCACGCTGCGCCGTTTGCGCAGTCTCGGCGTTGGTATCGGCATTGACGATTTCGGCACGGGCTATTCATCGCTTGCCTATCTGAAGCGGTTTCCCGTGAAGAGGCTGAAGATCGACCGCAGCTTTATCAGCGATATTGCGGACGGTCGCTCAGGGATGATCATCCCCAAGGTTATTATTGATCTCGCCCATGCGCTCGGTGTCGAAGTGCTGGCTGAAGGCGTTGAGGATATGGAGCAGCTCGAAATTCTGCGCACGCTTGGCTGCGACGAAGCGCAGGGCTATTTCCTCGGTCGTCCGATGCCTGCCGGTGAGTTTGCTGAGTTTCTTGCTCAATCGGAAGGCGGCATCCATCCGCGCACCGATATCCGCACCTTTGTCGGCGCGGTGCCGCGCCTCATCGGCGATGAAGCCCCCGCTCGTATCGACGTCAGCGGCGCGGCCTGATTTACCTGTTCCGTTGAATTGACGTCGCGTCCTCTGCGCCCGGCATAATTCTTTACCTCGCCGCTGGACGGACCTGACCCTTGCGCTAAACTCGCTCCCAATTAATGACAAGGTGCCGCAATGACGGCGTCAGGGAGCAGGCGATGGATCTCAATTACAGTCCGCAATATGAGGCCTTCAGGGCCGAAGTGCGCGAATTTCTCAAGACGCATAGCAAAAGCGCGCCCGGCGGCTTTGGTGTGTCGCGCCCCGGCGGGAATGTGCTGGCCTGGCAGAAGCTTCTGATTGCCCATGGTTATGCGGCGCGCACGATCCCTAAGGAATATGGCGGCTTTGGCGCTGAGCCCGACATTTTGAAATCGCGCATCATTGCCGAAGAATTTGCGGCGGCGAAAGTGCCGATGGGTATGGCGAGCCAGGGCATATCGATGTTCGTGCCGACGCTGCTTGAAATGGGCACCGAAGAGCAGAAGCAGAAATATATCAAACCGACGCTGAACGGCGAGATCATCTGGTGTCAGGGTTATTCAGAACCGGGGTCGGGATCGGATCTTGCCTCGCTGCAAACCAAGGCCACCGAAGACGGCGATGATTTCATCATCAATGGTCAGAAAATCTGGACCTCGACGGCCAAGCAGTCCGACATGATTTTCTGCCTTGTGCGCACCGAGCCTGACGCACCGAAGCATGAAGGCATTTCCTATCTCATTTTCTCGATGAAGACGCCGGGCATTGAAGTGCGCCCGCTTGTTACCATGACGGGCCATGCGGAATTCAACGAAGTTTTCTTTACAGATGTGCGTGTACCAAAAACGCAGATCGTGGGCGCGCGCGGGCAGGGCTGGTTTGTGGCCAACGCGACCTTGAAGCATGAACGCGGCATGCTGGGCGATCCCAATCAGGCCGGTGCGCGCTTACGAGAGATCATTGATCTCATGCATAAAGAAACTTTGGACGGCGAACGTCTGATCGACAATCCGCTGTTCCGTGACCGCCTTGTGCAGTTGCAGAGCCGAGTGCTCGCCATGCAGTTCCACGGGCTTCGTCTCCTGACGGCGTCAGCAAAAAAAGAAGATGCGGGTCTTGCGCGTTTGATCGTCAAATTGCAGGGCTGCGAAATCAACCATCAGTTGGCCGCGCTCGCCATTGATGCGTTGGGTGAGCTTGGCGTGCTCTATGGTGACAGTCCGCATCTCAGAGCCTATGGCTCGTGGCAGCACCGCTATATGTTCGACCTCGGCCTTATCATCGGCGGCGGCACGGCACAGATTCAGAAAAACATTATTTCGGAACGCGGTCTCAACATGCCGCGTGAACCGAAAACGGTAAAGGCATAGGGGCGCATCATGGAATTTGGATTGTCAGAAGACCAGCGTCTCATGCAGGACAGCGTGCGCCGTACTCTTGAAAAAGTGTCGTCGCTTGATCGTGTGCGCAAAGCGGCAGAGGCCAAAGAAGCCAAAGCCACAGACGTCTGGCACGCGCTGGTCGAGCTTGGCGTGCCGGGCCTCCTTATTGATGAAGAGTTCGGCGGCATGGGCCTGCAGCTTCTTGATGCGGCGCTGATTGCCGAAATGCTCGGTCGCTTTGTGGCACCCGTGCCGTTTGTCGCCAGCGCCGTGATGGCGCCGATTGCGATTGCGGCGCTCGGTTCGCCCACGCAGAAAGAAGCATGGCTGCCGAAGCTTGCCAGCGGCGAGATTGTGGCCGGTGTCGCGATTGCCGAACGCTCATCCGGTGCGCGTGAAAGTGCGGGCGTTACAGCGTCGGGCGGCAAGCTCACGGGTAAAACCTTGTTCGTGATGGATTTCGGGGCTGCTGATATTTTTGTTGTCGGTGACAATAAAGGCGGTCTCCATATCGTGAAGGCAGACGCCAAGGGTCTCACGAAAGTCGCGCTCACCTCTATCGACCTCACAAGCTCTGTCGGCGAGTTGCAGTTCGACAATGTCGAAGCCTCGGCGCTTGCGAGCGGCGATGCCAAAGCCGGGTTACAACGCGTGCTTGATGCCGGTCGCATCATGCTCGCCGCTGATACGCTGGGGGCAGGTTGGATGATGATCGACAAGGCGGTTGATTACTCCAAAGAGCGCAAGCAATTTGGCCGCGTCATCGGCTCGTTTCAGGCGGTGAAACATCTTTGCGCTGAAATGGCCTCTGAGATCGAGCCGGGCCGTTCGCTGATCTGGTATGCGGCTTATGCCTTTGACCATATGCCTGACGAGGCTCCGCTGATGGCGGCGCATGCCAAATCTTTCATGGGTGATGTGGGGCGGTTCGTCGCCCGCACCGCCACGGAAGTGCATGGCGGTATGGGCTTTACGGATCTCCTGGGTCTGCACTATTGGTTCAAACGCATTGGTCTCGCACGTCAGCTTCTCGGCAGTCCCGAACGCGCGCGCAATGATGCGGCCCGTTTGCAAGGCTGGGTTGCCTGATCAAGCATGCAAAATGTGAAAGACATCTTTCTTGTTTTTCTCAAGCTTGGGCTCACCTCCTTTGGTGGGCCCATTGCGCATCTGGGCTATTTCCGCAGCGAGTTTGTCGGGCGTCGGGCCTGGCTTGATGAGGCGGCTTACGCCGAGCTTGTGGCGCTGGCGCAGTTTCTTCCCGGTCCGTCGAGCAGTCAGGTCGGCATGAGCATCGGCCTCTTGCGTGGCGGCGTTGCAGGCATGTTCGCGGCGTGGTTTGCCTTCACTATGCCGTCGGTTTTTCTGCTGATCGGCTTTGCGTTTGTGGCTCAGAGGCTTGAAGGATCGTTGGCGGAGGGCATCACGCATGGGTTGATGCTCGTCGCGGTGGCGGTCGTCGCGCAAGCGGTGATGCAAATGGCGCGGGTGCTGACACCCGATCCGCCGCGTGTGGTGATTGCTCTGGCGACTTGTGTGTTTTTGCTCGCCGTGCCTTTCACATTTGCTCAAATCGGTGTGCTCATTGCGGGCGGTCTCATCGGATATCGTTTCTTTACGCCCCCGCCGCCGTCTGATCATCCTGTGCTCGCCGTGCCCGTGAGCCGCAAGGCGGGGGCCGCGCTTATCGCGCTTTTCTTTGTCCTTCTCGCGCTCCTGCCGCTTTTCGCAACGCAGGGCGGCGCGATGGTTCAACTTATCGACGGTTTCTACCGTGCCGGTGCGCTGGTCTTTGGCGGGGGGCATGTCGTCCTGCCGCTTCTCGAAGCCGAGCTCATCCCGAAGGGTCTTATTGATCGCGAGACGTTCTTTGCGGGCTATGGGGCGGCGCAGGCTGTGCCTGGTCCGCTTTTTTCATTCGCGGCTTTTGTAGGCTTTGCAGGTACGGGCGGCGGGCTTGTCCATGCGGCTCTCTGCCTTATCGCCATGTTCGGTTCGTCGTTTCTGCTTGTGCCCGGCGTGCTGCCTTTCTGGGCGCGTCTGGCGCGGGTGCAGTCCATGCGGGCGGCACTGATGGGGCTCAATGCGGCCGTGGTCGGGCTGTTGGCGGCGGCTTTCATTACGCCGGTTTTCACCAGTGCCATATTGAGCATCTATGATTTCGCCGCTGCCTGTCTGGCATTTGCGCTCCTCATATGGAGCCCTTTGCCCGTTTGGCTGATTGTTGTTATGACGGGGCTCACAGGTCTTTTTCTCATCTGAAAGTTCCCTATGTTGTCTGGCACCTTCATTGGTTATCTCGCGGCTTTTCTCACCACGGCGGCCTTTGTGCCGCAGGCGGTCAAAACGATCCGTACCCGCGATACGGAGGGCATTTCGGTGCTGATGTATCTGAGCTTCACCACCGGCATTGTCTTCTGGATTGCCTATGGCGTTGTGCGCGAAGACCCTGTGATCATCATCGCCAATAGTCTGACGTTTTTGCTGGCGCTGCCCATTCTGCTCATTGCGCTTAACAATGCGCGCAAGCAGAAGGCGCTGTGACAAAGGTTTCCCCAACGTCGCCTGACGTGCTCTTGCAAGTGGCGCAAAGGACTGAGACCATAGGGTCATTCATATTCATAAGAGCGCGGGGCCAGACCTGCGCCACCGGAGGATAAACCCATGCGTGCTGCCATTTTCCGTAACGGCGATCTTGTTGCCGATACTATTCCTGATCCGAAGCCTGTTGACGGACAAGTGCTTGTCAAAACGCTGGCTTGCGGTATTTGCGGCTCTGATCTTCACGCCTTTCACCATGCCGATAAGATGATGGAAGTCGCCAAGCGTTCGGGTTCGGAGTTCGGCATGGACACAAAGCGCGACATCGTTTTTGGTCACGAGTTTGTCGGCGAGATCATTGAGCATGGTCCCAATACGCAAAAGACACTGAAAGCCGGCACGCGCGTTTGTTCGGTTCCGATCACTGTGACCGTTGCCGGTGAAAAGGCGCGGGTGCATCCCGTTGGCTATTCCAATGAAATGCCCGGTGGCTTTGCCGAGCATATGGCTCTCAGCGAAATGCTTCTTCTGGAAGTGCCGAACGGTTTGGCGACCGAACAGGCGGCGCTCACGGAACCGATGGCTGTGGGCTGGCATGCGGTTGAGAAGGCGCGTCTGACGCCTGAGGATATTCCGGTCGTGATCGGTTGCGGCCCCGTGGGGCTTGCTGTCATTGCCGGTTTGAAGATTAAAGGCGTGCATCCGATCATCGCGTCGGACTTCAGCCCCGCGCGCCGTGCGCTGGCCGAAAAGATGGGTGCCGACATCGTGCTCGATCCCGCCAAGTCCTCGCCCTATAAGCGCTGGACCGATGAAGCGACGCCGGAAGGGTTTGATCCCACCAGCCTTATGACGATCCTCGGCATGGGCCCCAAAATGCGCCCCGGTGTTTTCTTTGAATGTGTCGGCGTGCCCGGCATCATTCAGCAGATGCTTGAAGGTACACCGCGCGGGGCGCGCATTGTCGTTGTCGGCGTTTGCATGGAGCCGGATAAGTTTGAGCCTTTCTTCGGCATCAACAAAGAAATCAATATGCAATTCGTGCTCGGCTATACGCCGGAAGAATTTGCGCTGACGCTGCATCATCTGGCCGAAGGCAAGATCGATGGTGCGCCGCTCGTCACCGGCCGCGTCGGTGTTGAAGGTGTCAAGCAGGCCTTCAAGGATCTCGCGAACCCGGAAATTCACGCCAAGATTCTTGTGGAACCGTGGCGCTAATTTTCGTCACATCTGATTGCTAAGATCAGGCCGGTGCTGTCTCTTTGAAGGCGGGCCGGCCTGAAATTTTTTCATACCATGCCGTCAGCGTCGGGCGACCGTTGCGCCAGCCCAGATAGTCGTGACGAAAATCAAGATAGCCGAGGGCACAGGCGACGGCGATGCGGCCAAGCGTCAGATCGCCCTCCAGGCCGGCGGCTTCTTCTTCCAGCAGATCAAGCGAGCGGCTGACCGCGCGCTGCCAGCGTCCTGTCCAGACGGGTGAGCGCTGTTCTTCGGGCCGCATGCCTTCAAAGGACAGCGAGACCGCGGCTTCGGCAATGCCGTCACCGATTGTCTGCAGTCGCATGTCGTCCCAATGCGGTTCGCCGAAAGGCGGGATGAGTTTGTGGCCACCCAGTTCCTCGTCGAGAAACTGACAGATGAGCGGGCTGTTAATGATCTGGCGGCCATTGTCGAGCAGAAGGGCCGGCACCTGTCCCAGCGGATTGGCCGCATGAAGTTCGGCGGGGTCGCTGAGGGCGGCGACCACCGTTTCACGCACTTTATCGGTCGCGCCTTTTTCGCGGATCAGCACACGTATTTTGCGCACGAAGGGCGATGTGGGTGACGAAAATAATTGCATCCGGCTCTCCTGTGGCTCCGCTCACGCCCCATATATGGTGTGATTGGCTCATCTTTATAAAACGCGGCACGGTCTTTAAATCTGGTCTATGTTTTAGCGGGAAAATGAGCGGGCGTCTTGGGCGACCACGCGCAAAATGGAGGATGGTCTATGTTAGGCGGCACAACGTTGGTTTTTGCGGGCCTGTTTCTGGCCATTGTCTTTCTGCTGAAGGCCATCAAGGTTGTCCCTCAGGGATATATCTACACGGTGGAGCGCTTCGGGCGTTACACCCATAGCCTGACACCGGGTCTTGGTATCATCACGCCTTTTGTTGACCGCATCGGCGCCAAAGTCAGCGTCATGGAAACCGTGCTCGATGTGCCCTCACAAGAGGTCATCACGCGCGACAATGCGATGGTGACGGTTGACGGGGTCATTTTCTATCAGGTGCTTGATGCCGCCAAAGCCACTTACGAAGTCGGCAATCTGCAGCTTGCCGTGCTCAATCTCGTGATGACCAATGTGCGTACTGTGATGGGCAGCATGGATCTCGACGAGTTGCTCTCGCAGCGCGACAGTATCAATGCGCGGCTTCTCAATGTGGTCGATGAAGCGACGCATCCCTGGGGCCTCAAAGTCACGCGTATCGAAATCAAGGACATTGCGCCGCCCAAGGATATTGTCGATAGCATGGCGCGTCAGATGAAAGCCGAACGCGAAAAGCGCGCCAATATTCTTGAAGCTGAAGGGTTCCGTCAGTCGGCCATTCTCGCGGCTGAAGGCAAGAAGCAGGCAGCGATCCTTGAAGCTGAAGGTCGTCGCGAAGCGGCTTACCGCGACGCTGAGGCGCGTGAACGGCAGGCCGAAGCCGAAGCGAAAGCGACGCAGGTTGTGTCGGACGCGATTGCGGGCGGCAATGTGCAGGCGCTCAACTATTTCGTGGCGACAAAATATGTCGAGGCTTTGCAGGCGGTGGCGTCCGCTCCCAATCAGAAGCTCGTTCTCATGCCGCTTGAAGCCTCAAGCGTTATCGGGGCGCTTGGCGGCATCAGCGAAATCGCGCGTGAAGCTTTTGGCGGTGGCGGTTCCGGCGGTGGTGCGCCTGCACCTGTTCGCCGGACCTCTGCCACAGTGCCGCCTGTGAGCCGGGGTGAATAGGTGATGGACACGCTTTTTGCAGAACTCGGCCAATGGGCATGGTGGGTTGTCGCCGTGGTCCTCGGCATTCTGGAATTGCTGGTGCCGGGCATTTTCTTCATCTGGCTTGCGGCGGCGGCCGCTGTTGTCGGATTGATTGTGCTCGTCTTTCCGATCCCGATATTGGGTCAGGTCGCGCTCTTTGCCATCCTGTCGCTCATTTCTGTCTGGGTGTCGCGTCAGTGGTTTCAGCGTCACCCGATTGCATCTGACAGCCCGCTTCTCAATCAGCGGGCGCAAACCTATATCGGGAAAAGCTATGTGCTGGAGCAGGCTATCGTGAACGGCCGCGGCAAAATCAGAATCGGTGACACGCTCTGGCTCGCCTCCGGTCCTGATCTGCCAGCCGGATCGTCGGTGCGTGTCACTGGCGAAAGCGGCGGCGTCCTCGTGGTTGAGGCTGCTTAAATGTCGTCGCGCGACCTATCTTCGTCTGCGATGCCACATAAAGCTGCCGATCAGGATCACAAGCGCACCTGATGCGAGCTGAATCAGAATGCTGCGAAGGTTGAACATCACCAGTGTGTCGAGACCGACGGTTCCTGTCTGCCAGAAGGTCCATTCGCCGCCGATTTCTCTGGCGAGCGTGGCACTACCGGTTTGAAGGACCAGAATGCCGTCGCCTGTCGCCGGATCAAGACGCGCTGTGGTGTTGATCGCGGGGTAGTTGCCGCCGTCGTGACCGATTACATAGCTGCCTGTTCCGTTGGGAACGTAGAGGGTTTCGCCCAATCCCCATACGGCCAAGCCAAAGAGGAAGGCTTGCGGGGTCTGCATGGTTTCGAGCGTCGCGGGGCTTAATACACCACGGCCGGGCGGAGCGCCGTCGGCTCCGGGAAACTGCGCCGCGAGGAAGCGGGTCATATCGTCCGCCGAGGTATAAAGCGAAGCGGCGGCAAGTGCTGTGAACTTGTAGTGGATCGCCTTTGATCCGTCGGCGTCGTAGAAGTCGGCAAGATGCGCCGGATCGGGATCGACAAAGGTTGATGCTGTCATGCCAAGGGGCTGAAAAACCAAGCGGCGCATGACGTCATTGAACGGTTCCTGCGTCACCTCTTCGATCAGAAGCTGCAGCAGCAGATAGCCGCCGCCGGAATAGCGCCAGTCTGTGCCCGGTGCCGCGCCAACGCGTGTGATGCCGTCAGCGCCCGGGAGCGTATCCGTTGCCTGCGTCAACTCCTCTTCGATTGAGGGCAGGGTTTGCTCCGGCGTAAATCCGAGGAAGCCCAGCCCGTCGGTCAGGCCCGCCGTGTGGGCGAGTAGTCTGCGCACCGTTACAGCGTTGTTGTCGAATGTGCCTGGCGGCAATTGCCATCGGGTCAGGTATTGCGACACCGGCGCATCGAGATCGAGACAACCTTGTTCGACCAGCGCCATAACACCCCAGGCGGTGATCCATTTGCTCATTGAGGCAACCTGGAAGAGGGAATTGCCATCGACCGGCTGGCCATGCGACGCGTAAAAGGTTTCTGCAATCTGACCGCGATTGAGCAACACGATCGCAATGTTGCCTTTTGACTCCGTCGCGTAGCGACCTTCCGCCCAGTTGAGGAAACCTGCCGTATCGCCTTTTGCCGCGGGCATCGCGCGCCACCAACCCTCCCGCGCGCCGCCGACGACCAGTGCCGCCCATATGACGAGCAGGACAGTTGCGGAAAAGATAATCCCACCCAACCTTCTCATGCGTCGCCCCGTGATGCGGTGTCTTTATGAAATGATTTTTAAGATCGGTTGAATATAGCGGTTGAGCGTCGGGCTCACCGCACCGATGGCCGAGAGCACCATCGCGATCATTGCAAGATTGACGTTGCCGCTGGCGGGTTCGTTTTCTTTGCGGCCGTCGATGAATTTAGCAAGGCCGCTGCTCACTTTGTTAAAGCTGGTTTCCAGGGCTTCGATATCCACACGCAGATCGTCGCGGGCTTCTTCGATGGCGCGGTTCAGAATTTCGCTTTCCAGCTCCTCGCGTCTGCCCGGCCCGACCAGGGAATAGGCAATGGCGCTTGCGGCGATGGCGAGAAGTGCGCCGCCGATTGACATGGCCGCGTTGATTGCGCCATAGCGCTCTGCCAGCCACAAAAAAGAACCGTAAGACAAAAACACAATGGCAATGCCGCCTGCGATGACGCCCGCTGAAATGATCAGAGCGCGGCGGGCAACGCGACGCGCTTTGATTTCGGCGCGCAGCATTTCAACTTCGGCAAGGCGGCGAATTTTCGTCGATGTGTTGGGCATGACCTTGTCTTTCATCGCGACAGGAGGCGGGAGAGCATGAAGCCGAGACCAAAGGCAATGAGCGTGCTTTGCAAAGGATGCGCTTTGATCAGGCTTTCAAGTTCCTGCAAGCCCTCCTGCGCCCGTTCGCTTAAGTCTTCGGCACCTGCACGTAATTCTTCGCGCACTTCCTCGCCCAGAGTCGCGCTCAACTCCTCGGCGGCCTCACTGACGGCTTCTTTGGCTTTCGCGGTCTTTTCGCTCATGGCTGATGGTCCTTGCAGTTCAGTCGCGCCCCACGCCTTTGCAGGGGTGAGCATCGCCTTATTGGCGGGTAAATGAAAGTCCGGAGATAAACTTATAAATAGGGTGATGCCAGACGTATTGCCGCATCGCGCAGGCGTACAGGCAATGAGCGTGAGGTGATGTCCTTGCGCTGCACGGCTTTGGCGATGGCGATTTTGGCGTCAATGAGCCGGTCGAGGCGGCTCGCAAAGGCGCGGTCGTAGCATTCGAGGTTCAACTCAAAATTGAGCCTGAGGCTGCGTCCGTCCCAATTGGCCGAGCCCACCATTGACCAGATGCCGTCAATGGTCATGAGCTTGGTATGTTCAAACGGTCCTTCGGTTTTCCAGACGCGGCAGCCCGCTTCGATGAGCCATGCCAGTTGCGGCGTTGCGGCCCAATCGACAAAGCGCAGATTATTATTGGCGGGCAGAACAATATCGACTTCGACGCCCCGCATGGCGGCAACCGAGAGCACCGTGCTCAGGGTGGAGTCCGGCAGAAAATAGGGCGTCACAATGCGGATCGATTTGCGTGCTTCGGACAAGGCCGCCAACATCGTCCAGCGGATCGGGTTGATGCCCTGATCGGGCCCGCCGGGCAATGCGCGGGCCACAATGCCGGTGTTGGCGGATGTGCCGGTCTCCAGCGGCGGAAACCAATCGGGCCCGTCGAGAATTTCGCCGGTGGTAAAGGTCCATTCATAGGCAAAGGTGCGCATGAGTTGGGCGACAACCGGCCCTTCGATTTTGAAGTGATGATCGAGGATCGGCTTGCGCGGCCGGTCTTTGATGAGATTGCCTTCCGCGATATTGATGCCGCCGGTAAAGCCGATTGTGCCATCGACCACCAGAATTTTTTGGTGATTGCGCATATTGAGATAGGGCATCTGCCAGGGTGTCAATGAATAGAGGAAGCGGGCATGGTTGATGCCGCGTTCTTTCAGCGCCGGTATGATTGAGGGATGCGAATACCATGAGCCGACGCCGTCAATGAGGACGCGCAGGCGTACGCCGCGTGCGAGCGCGCGAGAGAGCGCGTCGAGGAAAAGTTTTCCCGCTTTGTCATTGTTGAAAATATAGGTCGAGAGCGCGAGAGAGCGCGTGGCCCCGTCAATGGCGGCGATCATGGCGGGATAGGTCTCGTCACCATTGGTTAGTACAATGATGGTATTGCCCGCATCAAAGCGCTCGGCAAGCACCTTCTGACCAAATTGCGCCAGGCTTTCCAGCTCGTGCTGTTGCCTGTGTTCCGGGGCTACACGCCCGCTCGCAAGTCTTGGCAGACCTTGTGCCGGGCCGCGCATTTCGCGTGCGCGTCGTTCAATGCGGTTGACGCCAAAGAGGAAATAGATGAGCCAGCCGAGAATGGGCACAAGCAGAATAAAGCCCACCCAGCCCGATGCCGAGCGCACATCGGATTTGCTCAGCATGGCGTGGCCTGCCGCACCGAGCATGGCGGCAAGCTGAATGGTTGCGAGCGTGATGGGCCAGATGTCGGCGAAAAACTGCATTAGCCTTTGAGTGTTGTTGGGGCGCGGGATCAGTCGGCAGGGGTCAGACTATCGTCTGCGAGACCTGTTGACCAACCATCAAGACTGATCATGTTCTTTTGACGACGATATGTCTCAAGCCCGTCTTGTCCCTGTGCATCGGCCCAGCGGGTCAAAGAGGCACGCTCCTCCTTGTAGTCGTAAAGCGGTACGCCCATGCCGCATGAGGTCTGCACCAAATCAAAATCGAGCCGGATCATGTGGCGTGCGCCCGTCGGCTCCACGCCGTTAAAGGCCGAAGCGAGGAGGCTGTTATAGTCCGTGCTCCCCTTTTTCAGCAGCGTGCCGCGCCCGTAGAGGCGCAGGATCATCGGCACGCCGTCAAAGGCGCAAAACATGATGGTGAGCCGCCCGTCTTGCTTCAGCAGGGCCGCCGTCTCGTTGCCGCTGCCTGTGTGGTCCATATAGACAACCGCATTGGGTCCGATGACGCGCAAGCCGTCGAGGCCTTTGGGTGAGAGATTGATATGGCCCGTCGCGGCGGCACTTGCGGTAAAGAACATATGCTGGCGTTCAATGAAGTCGGTCTGCGCTTTGTCGAGAGCGGGAAATTGTTTGGCCATGAGATGTCTCGTGTTTTCCGGCGGTTCGTTCCGCTTGCCTGCTGACAATTTGGGCCTGTGTGCACCGAAAGCCAAGGGTAAGTATCAGTAGCGCACGGTTGCACCTACATAAAGGGCACGGCCTTCGCCGGGGAAATAGCGGTCGGCAGTGAAGGTTGTGTAGTCGGCACGGTCGGCATAGCGCGTGTCAAAGACATTGGAGAGCCGCGAGAAGAGCGAGAGATTGTCGGTCAGCTCATATTCACCGCGCAGGTTCATCAGATCATGACCCGCATAATCATGCAGGTTTGCCGCATCGGTCTTATACTCGCCCATATGCACCCATTCGGCTTCGATGCGCGCGGCATCGCCCGCGAAATTGTAGCCAAGGCGCACGGAGCCCAGAGTGCGCGGCGCGGTGTCCACGTCATTGCCCTCGCGGATGCCTTCGGCAGTATTGTTGAAGCGGTAGGTGTGGCGCGCATAGGTGGCGCTGGCTGCCAGATCGAAATTCCACATGAGTGGTGTCGCGATTTCCGCCTCAATGCCGATATGGCGCGTCTTGCCATTCGTGATGGTGTTGCCCGCCGCATCGCGGAAGGCGAAATTATCCTTGTCCATATAATAGGTCGCGACTTCATAGACCATGCTGCCGATTTTGCCGCGTGTGCCGAGTTCAAGGCTGTTCAGCACTTCTGATTTGATGGTGCCCGGATCGATCGCCGTTGCGGTGCCCGGAATTTTTTGCAGGCGATAAAGGTCGGTTGTCTGCGGTGCGCGTGCGGCACGGGCGATATTGGCAAAGCCGATGAATTCGTCAGAAAAAATATGCGTGAGGCCGAGCTTCGGGGTCGGATTGGAGAATGTATCAACGCGGTCATTAGGTCTTGCCACGCGGTCAGCGGCATAGAGAAGGCCGCTCGTCGGGCCTGCATGGTTCTTGTAATCGTAGCGCGTATATTCATAGCGCAATCCGGCGGTGAGTTCGGTTGCCGGTGCCACGGCCCAGACGGTGTGGATGTAAGGCGCGAGCACCAGCGCATCGACGTCATAGTTATAGTGGACGCCGGTGATATAGCCCGACGCGGCCGGTCCTGTTTGCGTTTCGTTGAGACGGCCTTGCGTATATTCCGTATCAAAGCCGACAATGATCTTGTGGCCGCCGCTCAGGCGCTTTTCAAAACTTGTAAGCAACCCGCCTGACCAATGGCCGCTGTCTTCAGTGGCGGCACCGGGCTGAAAATGCATCAGAAAATTCATCGCATTGGTGCGCATATAAGGCGTCAGCGCGATGGTCGTATCGGTGCCGAGATCATGCTCGATGCGGATGGCGCTGCGCACGGCCCAGGCATCGCGATAGGCGTTGGGATTGGCGTTTGATTCAGCAATTGTTTCGTTTTTGTAAGATTCATAACCGGTGATGAAACCGGCAGTCTCCTGATTGACGTTGATCGCCGAGGCCGTCGCGCGGATGCGTGTGTCGGGTGCTTTGTAGTCGTAACGGAGTTGTCCCTTCTGCTGGCCATAGCCACTGTCAACGCGCCAGCCATCATCCTCGTTGAGTGCGAATGAGCCGCGCACGCCATGGCTCGTGTCATTGGCACCTTTGACGGTTGTTGATGCCGTGCCGTCAAGATTGCGGCTGCCATGGGGTCCCGCCCAGCCGGTGAGCGAGGCATCACCCTCATCCGATGGTGCGCGGCTCAGCACGTTGATGAGCCCGTGTTCGGCGTTTGAGCCGTAAAGGGCGGAGCCCGGCCCGCGCACGATTTCGATGCCGCCTGCTTCCTCCGTCATCGCTTCCATCAGCGCATTGTTGTTGCCAAAGCCTGCGGCGCGCATCGGCACGCCGTCTTCGAGATAGAGAAAGGAGCCCGCACCCGCGCCGCCTGTGAGCACCGGCGAGCGGATGGCGGTGAGGTGCTCAACGCCCGATCCCTGTTCAATGCCGACGCCCGCTGCGCGGTTCAGCAGTTCAGCCGGTTGCTGTGTTTTGGCAAAGTCGATTTCACCGGCATTGATTTTGGCAATGTTGCCCGCATGTGTGGCGCGCGCTTCGCCATAACCTGTCGAGGTGATGACCAGTTCATCAAGCGTCAGCGTCGCTTCATCTTCCGCAGGCTTCTCAGCGGCGGTTGCGCCCACAGGCAAAATCATCGCGGTCGCCATCAGGCCCAGCACCGCACCAGCACTTACACGTTTACCCACAATCGTCCCCCGCCCGTATCGAATTTTTTCGTTGCCGCAGCATGACGAAAATTCACCGGAAACCCAAGCCCCAAACCACATTTCAGGGCTGACGCGACGCCAATTGCGAGACAATAGGTCACGCGCTCAAACCTTGCGGGGGATGGGGCGTGGCCGTTAGGGTGACGCCTATGAAAAACCCCGCCTTTACCATCCGCTGGGACATGCTGCCCTCAGTGCTTCTCTCGCTTGCCATCGTCTCGCTGATGACGGCGGCGGTTGCCTATTCGCCGACGCTTTACAAGATGTTTTGCGAAGCCACGGGCTATGGCGGCGCGGTGTCGGTGGCGCGGTCGCTTGATACCAGCAAGGAGACTTCCGGCGTCGGGCCTGAGATTGAAGTGCGTTTCGATACCAATGTCTCGTCTGATCTCAACTGGGAATTTCAGCCCGAGCAACGCACGATTAAAACCCATATCGGATTACCGACCACGGTTTACTTCACCGCGAAGAATCTCGAGGACAAAGAGATCACGGCGCGCGCCACCTATAATGTGACGCCGGATGTGATGGGTTATTATTTCTCCAAGGTGCAGTGCTTTTGCTTCACTGAAGAAAAACTGGCCCCGGGCGAGACGGCGCGTATGCCGGTTGTGTTCTTCGTTGACCCCGAAATGCTCACTGACGTTGAAAGCAAGTCGATCCGTTCAGTGACGCTGTCCTATAGTTTCTTCCGTCAGGCGGATGAAAAAACTGCCGCCGCGCGACCCTTGCGCGAAGGTTCGGAACAGCAGGTCGAAGATTTTAAAACGGCCAAGGAAGCCGTCTTCGAGCCCATTGAGCAGATGCGCTGAGCCTCAGAGGCCGAGCACTTCATAGCGGACCGTCAAAGACATGGTTTCGTCCGGCGCGAGCACCCTGAGCCCCGTCACGTCGGGACCCTCCTGCCGGTTAAAAGCATTGGGCACAATCGTCACCGGCTCGACGCAGAAAAAATCTTCGGCCTGGGGCGTATAGACGACTGTGTGGCCCGCCTCTCGGCCATGAATGCGGATACCCAGCGCCTCATCATCCCAGTGAATGTCAATCGGCCCGCGCCCGCCGGAGAAACAATTGTCGAGCGTCAGGGGGGCAATGCGCCGTCCATGAGCAAAATTGCGCACGGCGATCACATCGACGCGGTTGGTCGGCAATCCGTTGGCGGATGATTCCCAGATCAGCGGTAAATCGCCTGTCATCCGTGCCGTCTGACGGTTCGGGAAGAAGGGATGGACGCCAAGGCCTGCAGGCATGCTGGTGTCATCCCGATTGGTGATGGTGAGCGTTTGGGTGAGGTTCATCTCATCCAGCGCAAACGTCTGCTGCGCGCGAAAACGCCAGGGCCAGCCCGCGCCGCCGTCATGGTCGAGCGCAATCGTTGCTGTCCGATCGCCTGCTGCCGTCACGCTCCATGGCCGCTGCCAGCCGATGCCGTGGAGCGCATGGGGCGCTGAAATCGGATGCGGCGGCAAGGTCACGTCGCGGCCTTCAAAGCGGAAATGACCAAAGGCGACGCGCCCGACAAAGGGCAGGAGAGGGTAGCAGGCCATGGTGAGCGGATCGGTTGATGCGAGGTCCGGTGCCGGTCGCATCAGCGCCGCGTTTTTTGTGTCAAAGGTGGCAGCCTCAAACCGCGCAAGGCTGCCGCCCGCATGCGGGGCGACAAGCGCGTGTAAGCGGCCCGCTTTCAGTTCAATCATCCCGTCGCTCATTCTTGATCGCTATACTGTTTCAAATTGGTTCAATTGTGCAAAGGATAGCAGGACAAGGGCACCGAAACAGGCGCTTTTTGCCTGGCCGTTCATTCTTGATGATCTTTTTCTGCGTTAGTCTTCAGGCATGAAAAGAGGCCACGCTTTGAAATGACTTTCACCGTCTCCGCTGCCGTCGATAAAAGCGACAACGCGCCCGCCGCGTCGGCGCGCGTGCCGCTTTGCGTCGATCTCGATGGTACGCTTGTTCTGAGTGATACGTTGGTGGAGCTCTTTCTGCTGCTCATCAAACGCAAGCCGTGGCTGATCCTCTATCTGCCCTTCTGGCTCCTGCGCGGCCGCGCCGGTTTCAAAGCCGAGATCGCGCGGCGCGTGAAATTTGACGCCTCGTTATTGCCCTATCGTGCGGACCTTGTGGACTGGCTGCGTGCGGAGGCCGCGTCCGGCCGCATGCTCGTGCTCGCGTCCGGTGCCAATCGCCGCATCGTTCATGCGGTTGCCGATCATTTTGGTTTTTTCACCGAAACATTTTCAAGCAACGAGGGCGAGAACCTCAAAGGTCTCGCCAAGGCCAATGCGCTTACCGCGCGTTTCGGCACATTCGATTATGTCGGCGATGCGCCGGTTGATGTCGCTGTCTGGCGCGCCGCGCGCAAATCTTACCTTTGCGTGTCCTCGCCTTCCGGCAAGCCTGCCTTTGGCCGTGACATCACATTTGAGCGTGTCTTTCCGCTTAATCGCTCGTCACAACCTCTGTTGTGGCTGCGCGCGCTGCGCCTTCATCAATGGGTCAAAAATGTTCTGATGTTTGTGCCGTTGGTGCTCGCGCATCAGGTTGACGATATGCAGCGCCTGACGACCCTTATATTGGCGTTTATGGCGTTCAACATCGCGGCCTCCAGCGTCTATGTGCTGAACGATCTTCTTGATCTTGCCGCCGACCGTGCCCATCCGCGCAAAAAGCATCGCCCCTTTGCCGCAGGCCATTTGTCGCTCCGTTCTGGCCTCGCGCTCTGGCCTGTGCTGCTGGTTGCAAGTTTCGCGCTTGCGCTTTATGCCAGTCCCGCTTTTGCTGCTGTTCTTGGTGTTTATTACGCGCTCACGGTCGCCTATTCGTTTGAGCTCAAACGGCGCGCCCTTGTTGATGTGTTCACGCTCGCCTCGCTTTATACGTTGCGCATCATCGCAGGTGCCGTCGCTGCCAGTGTTGTGCTGTCGCCTTGGCTTTTGGGTTTTTCCGTTTTCATTTTCCTCAGCCTTGCCATCGTCAAGCGAGTTGCCGAATTGCATTCGCTGCATGCGCGTGGTGTCACGGACCCTGCAGGGCGCGGCTATCATCATGCCGATCTGGCCATGCTTGAAATTCTGGGCGTGGCAGCGGGTTATGCGAGTGTCGTCGTGCTGGCGCTTTATGTCAGCGCGCCTGAGAGTAAAATCCTCTATGTCCGTCATCAATTGCTTTGGCTCTTTGCGCCGCTTGTTCTCTTCTGGATCAGCCGCGTCTGGCTCATCACCCATCGCGGTGAAATGCATGATGATCCGATTGTTTTCGCATTGAAGGACTCGCCAAGCCGCATTGTCGGGCTCCTTGCTGTGCTCGTCCTCGAACTTGCTGCGTTTTGACGATGGCCGAGAGCGAGATCACACACGCAAGCTGGGGCATGTATCCGCCGGAGCCGCAGCATATGCGCAAGCTTACGAGCCGTCATGCCGGTTTGCCGCTTACGGGTGACGAGACGGTGCTGCCTTACGGGGCAGGGCGTTCTTACGGCGATAGTTGTCTCAATACCGGCGGCACGCTTTTGGGCTCTGCGGCGCTTGATCATTTCATCGCGTTTGATGCTGCAACCGGCGTTCTCACCGCCGAAGCCGGTATCACTTTCGCCACGATTATCGACACCGTATTGCCGCGCGGCTGGTTCCTCCCCGTTACGCCCGGCACCAAGTATCTGACGCTTGCAGGCGCTATTGCCAACGACGTGCATGGCAAAAACCATCATCGCGTGGGCACGTTTGGTGCGCATATCCTCTCGTTTGAATTACTGACATCGGATGGTGGGCGCCGCACCTGTTCGCCGGATGAAAATGCCGATCTCTTTGCCGCCACAATCGGCGGGCTGGGTCTCACCGGCTTCATCACGCATGCGACAATTCAATTGATGCCTGCGGCATCTGCCTTTCTTGACGGTCAGTCGATCCGTTTCGGCAATTTGGACGAGTTTTTTGCTCTCGCGGAAAGCTCTTCTGTGAATTACGACTACACCGTCTCATGGATTGATTGTCTGAGTGGCGGCACGTCACTGGGGCGGGGTCATTTTCTCCGCGCCAATATCGCCTCATCCGATCTTGTCGCCGCGCGCGGTGGCAAGACAGGCGCAGGTCTGCCTCTGTCTGTGCCGTTCGTGCCGCCCGTTTCGCTTGTCAACCGCCTGACACTGAGGCCGCTCAACGCGCTTTATTATCAGCGCCAGCAAGCAAGTGTTGTTGAGAAGCTCTGGAGCTATGATCAGTTCCATTATCCGCTTGATGCTATCGCGCATTGGAACCGCATCTACGGGCCCAAAGGCTTCCTGCAATATCAATGTGTCGTACCTGTCGCGGTCCAGCGGGAGGCCGCGCATGCGTTGTTTCTCGAAATAGAAAAATCCGGACAAGGATCATTTCTCGCCGTCTTCAAAACTTTCGGCGCGGTGAAATCGCCGGGGCTTTTGTCCTTCCCCATGGAAGGGGCGACACTGGCGCTTGATTTTCCGGTTGCAGGTGAGCGTACATTCGCCCTTCTCGACCGGCTCGATGCGATTGTGGTGGAGGCGGGCGGGCGGATTTATGCCGCCAAAGACGCGCGCATGTCGGCGGCGACGTTCCGCGCGGGTTACGCTCGTTTGGACGAATTCCGGAAATTTATTGATCCGCGTTTCAGCTCAGGTTTTGAACGACGCGTCATGGGAAAATAGTTATGCAGCGGATTGTGATCTTTGGTGCGACGTCAGACATAGCAGAGGCCGCCGCGCGCGATTTTGCGAAAGCGGGGGCAAGTTTTATTTTGGTCGGGCGTAATCCCCGTGCTTTGGATGACCTTTGTGCCGACCTCAAAGTGCGGGGAGCGGCATCCGTAGAATCACGTATAGCGGATTTGTCGCACGTCGCGTCGCTGCCTGCGCTCTGCAACGATGTGCAAAATACACTGGGGATAGTGGATGTCGCGCTGATCGCTCACGGCGTCTTGCCCGATCAACAAGTGACTAACGATCTCTGCATGGAAACGCTCGATCTCTTGCAAGTAAATGCAGTGTCACCGAGCCTTTTGATGATCGAAATGCTGCGCATTTTCAAGACGCAGGGGCGGGGACATCTCGTCGTTCTGTCTTCCGTGGCGGGCGACAGAGGACGGCCGTCGAACTATTTTTATGGCGCAACTAAAGCACTTTTATCGGTTTTGGGCGAAGGTATGGCGCTTCAGCATGCCGGTTCCGACATCAAAATTCTGGTCGTCAAACCGGGATTTGTGGACACAAAAATGACAGCCGCCTTCAAGAAAGGTGCGCTCTGGGCATCCGCTTCCGACGTCGGTGGCGCCATTGTTTCTGCCGTCGCCAAAGGCAGGTCCGGTGTCATGTACACACCGCGCTTTTGGGCACTCATCATGCTCATTGTGAGGAATGCACCCTCTTTCATAGTGCGTCGCATGTGAGGTTTGGCGTGCGCCGAATTAGGGTGCGCGACAATTCTGTTGCTTGCGTGAGAGGCATTAGAGAGTGACAATGCTGACATCAAAAAACCAAGAAGGTTTATCATGTCAGGGACGGAAACACTTGAGCGGACCACGTCCGCGTCATCAAACAAAGTTGAACATTTCGATGTTCTCGTCGTCGGTGCCGGTATCTCGGGTATCGGTGCTGCCTATCATTTGAAAACACAGAACCCCGATAAAACATTCGTGGTGCTCGACAAGTTCGAGACCTTCGGTGGTACGTGGCATACACACAAATATCCCGGCATTCGCTCCGATAGCGATCTCTACACATTCGGCTATCGCTTTAAGCCGTGGGTCGGCGCGCCGATTGCGACAGCGGCTGAAATCAAATCCTATATGAATGAAGTGATCGACGAGAACGATCTCAAAAGGCATATCCGTTATCGCCACCGCATCGAAAAAGCGAGTTGGTCAAGTAAGACAAATCTCTGGACGGTGACAGCGACAAATCTTGCGACGAATGAAGCTGTGACTTTCACGACAAATTTCATGTTCATGGGTTCAGGCTATTACAACCACGAGAAGGGCTATACGCCCCAGTGGAAGGGCATGGACAAGTTCAAGGGCAAGATCGTTCATCCGCAGCATTGGCCCGAGAATCTTGACTACAAAGGCAAGCGCGTTGTGGTCATCGGATCGGGTGCAACAGCCGCAACCGTTATTCCGGCTATTGCCGCAGATGTTGAGCATGTAACGATGCTGCAGCGGTCGCCGACCTATTTTATTCCGGGGCTCAACAGGAACGAACTTGCTGACATGCTGGCACCGCTTGATCTTGATCCGATGCTGGTGCATCAGATCGTGCGTAAGAAGATTCTCCATGATGCCGGTGAGTTGACACGGCGCTCCTTTGAAGAACCCGAAGCATTGACGGCGGAATTGCTTGAAGCTGTGAAAATGTTTGTCGGCGAAGATATTGCGAAGAAGCACTTCACGCCGACTTATCGTCCGTGGCGGCAACGTATCGCCTTCGTGCCGGAAGGTGATATTTTTCAGGGCATCGCGTCGGGCAGAGCCTCTGTCGTTACCGATGAGATCGACTCATTTGTGGAGGATGGCATCAAGCTCAAATCGGGTGAGGTGTTGAAAGCTGATATTGTTGTGACTGCAACAGGCTTTGACCTTTGCGTGATGGGTGACATCAAATTCTCGGTGGATGGCAAGTCGGTGTCTTGGCCCGATACGATCAACTATCGCGGTATGATGTTTACGGGCGTGCCGAACCTTATCTGGGTTTTCGGTTATTTCCGCGCGAGTTGGACATTGCGTGTTGATCTGCTCGGCGACTTTTTTGCACGCTTGCTGAAAAAGATGGATGAGAAGGGCGCCCGCCAAGTTCGTGTCGCCTTGCGACCGCAGGACAGCAATATGCCTTTGCTTGACTGGATCGACTCGGAGAATTTCAATCCGGGTTATCTCACGCGCTCAATGCATCTCTTGCCCAAGCGCGGTGACAAGCCTGAATGGATGCATAATCAGGACTATTGGGCTGAGCGGAATGAAATTCCGGCGATTGATCTTGATGGTGCCGAATTCGTCTATAGCTAAATGATCTGATGCCGGAGGCGAGGCATGCAGAATTTTGCGGCCTCGCCTTTTGCATTCCGTTATGGCAACGGCAGTGATTGCGCAACACGCTTTTCGGAGTCCCGCTTATGCGACGCCGGCCTTCAGGAAGTCGTGAATGTGAACGACGCCGACGGGTTTGCCTTTGTCCACAACAAAGAGGCTTGTGATGCGCTTTGTATTGAGCACGTTCAAGGCTTCGGAGACGAGCATGGTTGGCGGAACGGTCTTGGGTGACGGGTTCATGATGTCGTTAACCGTTTTTTGCAGCAGGTCTTTGTTCATGTGACGGCGGAGGTCGCCGTCCGTTACAAGGCCTTTGAGCGCACCGCTCGCATCCACCACACCGATGCAGCCAAGCCGCTTGTCGGACATGACATAGATCGCATCTCCCATAGACGTGCCCATCGCGACGAGCGGTAGGTCTTTTTCCTTGTGCATGATGTCGGAGACGTGACGAAGGCCCGCGCCCAATTTGCCGCCGGGATGGAAGACGTGGAAGTCGCTCGCCGTGAAGCCGCGCTTTTCGATGAGCGCGACGGCGAGCGCGTCACCGAGTGCAAGCTGCATTGTTGTTGACGTCGTGGGGGCGGAGACCGCGTCGCAGGCTTCTTCTGATTTCGGGAGGATGAGCGGTACGGTCGCCGCTTGACCTAAAGTGCTGTCGGCATTGGATGTCATTGAAATGAGCGGGATTGAGAAGCGTTTGGCATAGGTGATGATACTTTGTAGCTCCGCGCTCTCGCCGCTCCATGACAAAGCCAGAATGACGTCGTTTGTCGTGATCATGCCGAGGTCGCCATGGCTGGCTTCGCCGGGATGGACGAATTGCGCGGGCGTGCCGGTGGAGGCCATGGTCGCGGCGATTTTGCGTGCAATGTGTCCGCTCTTGCCCATGCCCGTCACAATGATGCGACCTTTGGCGGCAATGATAGTCTCAATGGCGTCAGCAAAAGAGGCGTTGAGCGAATCTGCGAGCGCTTTCAGGCCGTCGATTTCGAGCGACAGAGTGTTTTTGGCCGAAGCGAGAGCGGCGGCGGTCGCTTGGCTCTTTTTGCCATCGGTTTTGGTCACGTCGCGTCTCCTTTTGCGGTATGTCTGTTGCTGGGGGTGTATCAGAAGGCGGGCGTGGCGAAAATCTCAGAAATGATGTCCGCCATTATTTAGCCTTCAAGGGTGTTTAACTGTTACGCGTATATTCCGAAGCTAAACTTAAATGGCGCAACTTGGCATAAGGGTTGCGAATGCGTATTGGAAATTATCCTTTAGATGTCGATAATAGGCATTCGTGAATTCTTGCTCGTGCGGACATGAATTCATTGGTGGGAAACGAGCTCGGAAAGTTTGAGGGTCCTTTGGTTTTCGGTAGGTTCTTGGGTCGGTTGAAGTCTGGACCGAACGTGCAGCCCAGTGTGCCGGAAGATATGCGTCTTTACGCCGTCGGCGATATTCACGGGCGCAACGACTTGCTGGAACAGCTGCTGACCGATGTCGCGGCTGATGGGTGTCTTTACGCTGATAAACGTAAAGTTC
Source organism: Parvibaculum sp. (assembly GCA_030645235.1). Classification (GTDB taxonomy): domain Bacteria; phylum Pseudomonadota; class Alphaproteobacteria; order Parvibaculales; family Parvibaculaceae; genus Parvibaculum. The sequence goes on from JAUSMV010000012.1 coordinate 65,065, forward strand.
TGATTTTTTTGGGGGACTATGTAGATCGCGGTCTCCAGTCCCGTCAGGTCATTGAGCGGCTTTCAACGCTTGACCTTGAGGGCTTTGAGACAGTGTTTCTGAAGGGCAATCACGAGCTTGCCATGATGCAGTTTTTGGGTGACGCGCAGTTTGGCCGGACCTGGAAATATTACGGCGGTCTCGAAACACTCCATTCCTATGGCATTAATGAGTTAACTCTGTCTGATAACCCGGATGATTTTGAAGCGGCGCGTCGTCGTTTCAATGAAATCTTGCCTCTTCGTCACCGCCAGTTTCTGGAGTTCCTGCCTTTGTCTGTCACGTTTGGAGATTACTTCTTCACCCATGCGGGCGTCCGTCCGGGTATCTCGCTTGCACGCCAGATTGAAGATGATCTTTTGTGGATTCGCGATGACTTTCTCAATAGCAGAAGCTCTTTTGGCAAAGTGGTGGTGCACGGGCATACGCCGCAAGAAGACGCTGTTTTTCGCTCTAACCGCATAGGTATTGATACGGGCGCTTATGTGACCGGTGTGCTGACATGTCTTGTGTTGGATGGTGCGTCCCGCTTTTTGATCCAAACGGGAGACGTCAAGGCAGAAATGGCTTTAGCGGACTAATGCGCGACTGAACGGGTTCGTTTCAATTTTGACGAATTTTGAGCTTAGGCTCTCAAATGCCGGGCTATTAAATATCGGGCTATGTCCGACGCACTTGCAGCCAAGACCGATCAGGATGATCATCCGTTGCAAGTTGTGAATAAGAGAGGGGTTTGTTTTGCAGCTTTTTGGTGGCTTTAAGCGCGGGGTTGTTGCCGTAGGCTTCTTGATCATTGCCCTGACGGGTCTTTCTGCTTGTGCCGGTGGAGATCAGTCGAACTCGTCAGTGGTGTTAACCGCTCAGGCGCAGGTTGCTGTCGCTACGGTGGATCAGTCCTCACTCTCCTATCGTTTAGGGGCGGGTGATAAGCTGCGGGTCGGTGTTTTCGGCGAGCCGGATCTCTCGGGAGAGTTTGATGTGCCCGGCAATGGAAATGTATCGCTGCCGCTGATTGGTCAGGTGAAAGCTAGCGGGTTGACGCTTTCGGAGTTTGAAGGTGAGATTCGTGAGAAACTTCAAGAAGGTTACCTCACAAACCCCAAAGTAACCGTCGAAGTCCTCAATTATCGCCCCTTTTATATTATCGGCGAGGTCGGCAAGCCGGGTGAGTATCCCTATACGGACGGAATGACAGTGCTTAATGCGGTTGCCGTAGCGGGGGGCTTCACTTATCGCGCCAATGACAGTCAAGTTTACATAACCCGCAACGGCGGCGAGGAAGCCGCCTATCAGGTTGGTCAGTCGATCCGTGTGCTGCCGGGCGATATTGTGCGTGTTCCTGAACGGTTCTTTTAATTTTGGTTCTGAAACGTTCACGGTACGTATGGTTGCGTATGGTAATGTTGCCACGTGATAGAACAAAAGCGACTCATTCGGGGTGTGCAGTGCGGCAAGCTTTCGACAGATGAGACTCTTTCATATATCGTTAGGAATTCGTAAAGCTCTTATATCGGTGCCACAATTGCAGTGTATTTGAGCCATTCTTGAGTTGTTGATCATTGCGTATGTTGATCATCGTGTAATGAGCAGGATTGGGAGGCTTGAATGATGCAGAAGTTTTTATTCGCCGTGGCAGTGAGTCTTGCGGCTTTGGTTGGCGTTTCGCAGATTTCGGTTGCTTCAGCCGCTGAAGGCGATCCGGTCACTGCTGAGCAAGCCGCGTTTGATGCCAAAATCGGTGCCATTGAGACGCTTGTTCTCCAGTATAAAGATGATCCGGCAGGTTTGCAGGCTGCGATTGAGCAGTATGTTGCAACCTCCGAAGATCCCGAAGCAGCCGGAAATGCTGTTCTGTTTGTTTTCGACAATTCGAACAACCCGGAAGTCAGGGCTCTGCTTGCGGCCAATGCCGATCTCCGCGCTGCCATGGGCCAGGGTCTCGGTGCTGCCATTGCGATTATCGCGCTGACCAATCCTGATCTCGCGACGAAGATGACTGCAAATGTTGTCGCTTCAGGAAATGCGGAATTGATTGCCTCGGTTCAGAGCGGTACAGACATCAAGACAGCGTCGTTGAACGAACAGAACGACACTGGCGATGACGATGCAGATAACGAAGACTCGACGCCGGAAAACCCCGCCAGCGCAAGCTGAGTATTTTCCGCGATCTGCTTCTATTAGACGAACCGGTTTGTTGAACTCGCGGCAGTCATAGTCTCGCTGTGTCGTGTCGCCTTACATTTGCTAGGTGGAGCTTTTCAATGCCAACGATTTTTCTGAGGGGAATGCTCTCGGCTGCGCTGATTGCCCTGACAGCGGGTGCCGCTATGGCTGCCGACGATGCTGCAACACCGATGGCCGATCAGCGCGGAAGCGTTGTTGATCGGGCGCGCCCGGCCTATGACGCTATCGGCATTCGCGCCGGTGGGTTTACGGTTTTCCCGAAGGCAACTCTCGGTGGCACGTATGACGACAATATCTATGCCACAGACGTGAATGAGACTGATGACTTCATCACGACGCTGGGAACGTCTGTTTTGGTGCAATCGAACTGGAGCCGCCACGCATTGAACTTCAATGCCGGGGTTAAACAGTATCTTTATACCGACAATGATGATGAAGATCGTCTTGACTGGAATATCGGCGCTGACGGCGTCATCGATGTGACGCGTAATACGCAGTTTGCCGGTGGTTTGAGCTATGCGCAGCTTCATGAAGATCGTGGTGACCCGAGCACGCCTGCGGCCGCAAAGGAGCCCACCGAATATTCGCTCTTCTCAGGCAATGTGAGCGCGCTGCAGCGCTTCAACCGCCTGTCGGTCAAGTTGGCCGGTGAATATAATGACTATGATTATGATGATGTCGAAAACACCATTGGCGGCATCATCGATCAGGACGGTCGTGATCGTGTCGAAACGTTGGAATCGCTGCGCTTTGGTTATGACGTGACACCCGACACGAATATCTATGTGCAGGCAGGGCTCAACCAGCGCGAATATGATTTGCAGCCGCCGGCTGTTGCGACGAACCGTAATTCGGATGGTTATGATGCTGTCATCGGTTCGGATTTCCGTTTGGGCGCCTTGTTTCAAGGCGGCATCTACGGCGGTTATCAGGAGCAGAAATATGACTCCGCTCTGTACCCCTCGATTGATGGTCCGAGCTATGGCGCCAACATTGAATGGTATGTCACGCCCATGACGACAGTGACGTTCGATGCTGATGCGTCAATTCAGGAAACGACATCGGTCGGTGCTTCGGGTTATTTTTCCCAGTCATTCGGCGTGCGTGTGGATCACGAACTGGTCCGCAACATCCTGCTTAATGCGCGTGTTTCTTATTCGGATGACGAGTACGAAGGCATTGCGCGCTCAGATGATACACTTCGTGGCGGTCTGGGGCTTGATTATCTGGTAAACCGTAACTTTACCCTTGGAGTCGATTATGGCTACACGGATAAAGACTCTGACCAGATCGGCTCCGACTATAAGCGTAACGAGATTGGTTTGACGCTGACGGGTAAGCTCTGAGACGGGCGGGTTCCGGAGACAGTTGAGAGCTGTTAAGCAAACGGAGAAGTGTAGGGCAGGAGCGAATTTCGTATCCTGCCTTACGTCTTTTTTGAGAGATTGAGTGTGCTTTTTCGGCAAGGTTTGGATTTGCGACAGGAAAAATGATGAACGCGCCGATAAAGAGTGGTGGTCCGCAATTGCCGACAAGTCCTTATGGTGATGCGCACCTCGTTAATCCGACTTCCGTTTTGAATCTTGATATTCTCGGACTGTTGCGAACCTTGCGTAAATGGATGGGTGTGATTGTCGGCATTACTCTGGCGCTGACGGCCATTGTGACAGTCACGGTGTTTCAGATCACGCCCCGGTTTACGGCCGAGGCGCTGGTTCTGCTTGATCCGCAGAAGACGCAAGTTGTGGACATGGAAACGGTCATGTCCGGTCTTGGGTCGGATATGGCGACGATTGAAAGTCAGGTCGAAATCCTTCGCTCACGCACCATTGCGCGAAAGGTGATCGAGGCTGAAAACCTGATTGAAGATCCCGAGTTTAATTCGGCCCTGCGTTCGCCTTCTGCCCTCCGCTACGTTGATCCGGTTTTCTGGTTTTCAAAACTCTCTGATGAGCCTGTCCCCGTTGATCCTGCGTCGGCCTATGAAGCGCGCATGAATTCGATCATCGGGCAGGTCGTGAGTTCCACCGCGATTACGCGTAAGAACCTGACCTATATTTTGTCCATCCAGTTCACATCGATCGACAGGGCCAAGGCTGCCCGTATCGCTAATGCGATTGCTGACACTTATGTTGTTGATCAGCTGGACGCCAAGTTTGATGCAACCAAGCAGGCTAATGAATGGCTCGCTAAGCGGCTTGCCGATTTGCGTATGCAGGTTGAAGCGTCTGAACGTGCGGTTGAGTTGTACCGCTCCGAGAACGGTCTGCAAGGCACAGCAAGAGGCGGTATTACAATTAATCAGCAACAGCTTTCCGAACTCAATGCGCAATTAATTTTGGCCAAAACGGATCTTGCCGAAAAGCAGGCCAAATATTCACGTGCGCGTCAGATCCTTGCGACCGGCGGCAGCATAGAATCTGTCGTTGACGTTTTGCAATCTGCCACGATTTCGAATCTGCGTGCGAAGGAAGCCGAACTGGCGCGTCAGCGAGCCGAGCTTTCGTCCAAGTATGGTGAGCGCCATCCGGCAATCGTCAATACGGAGGCACAGCGTCGCGACGTTGAAAAGCAGATCGGTGCGGAAGTTCGCCGTATTGTCGGTAGTATTCAGAATGAAGCGGCAATCTCATCGACACGTGTTGCTTCTCTTGAATCCAGTTTGCGCGAGCTTGCCGGAACATCCGGTAGCAATGACCAGGCCACTATCCGCCTGAATGAACTGGAGCGCGAAGCGCAAGCCAACCGCACTGTTTATGAGTCTTTTCTTAATCGCTATAAAGAAACGTCGCAGCAGCAGGATATTCAGACGGCTGATGCGCGTGTGATTTCGAAGGCGCCGATTCCGGGATCAGCTTCATATCCCAAGCGTGGACTGACAATCGGTCTCGCCCTGATCATTTCTCTCATGATCGGCCTGTCGATTGCTTTGCTGCTCGAACAACTTGATAGCGGCATCCGGACAAGCACAGAAGTGGAGCAGATTCTCGGGCTGACGCATCTCGTGTCGGTTCCTGAAATTCCCAAGGAAAAGGCGGCAGACGGACGCCGGTTGATGCCGGTCGAATATGTGCTCGCCAAACCGCTTTCAGCCTTTTCTGAATCCCTGCGTAGTTTGCGTAGCGCCCTGACACTGTCCAATGTTGACAATCCGCCCAAGGTCATTTTGTTCACGTCGGCGCTTCCCAACGAAGGTAAGACGACGACGGCGGTGAGCTTTGCGCGCGCTTCGGCTCAGGCTGGATTGAAAACGATCCTTATTGACTGCGATTTGCGTCATCCATCGGTTAATAAAATTCTGGGTCTGGGCGAAGCCAAGCAGGGGCTTGTGGAAGTTCTTGCAAGCATGTGTACGCTGGAGAATGTGATCGTTGTCGATCCGCAATCGCAGCTCAATCATATTCCGGTGGCAGCCGGCTCCAGTAATCCTCCGGATGTGTTGGGGTCGAGCCAGATGCGTCGTCTGGTGGCGCGCCTGCGGCAAGAATATGACTTTGTCATTCTCGACTCTGCGCCGATTTTGCCCGTGTCGGACTCGCGAGTGCTTTCCGCGATAGTGGACAAAACAGTCTTTGTTGTCCGCTGGAACGAAACGCCGCGTGATGCTTCGATCAATGCAATTCGGTCACTGCAGGCGGCTCATGCGGATATTGCTGGGGCCGTTCTTACAGCCGTCGATACGGCCAAGCAATCGCGCTATGGCTATGGTGACGGGGGCTATTACTACAAGCAGTACAATGGCTATTACGCAGACTAGTTCTGAGCCCAAGCGGGTTCATGCGAAAGGCGGGCGTGTGAAACGCACCGGGTCGCGTGAGCCCGTTTCCAATGCGGGCCTGGTTGTCGGCATCGGGCTTGGGTTGTTGCTCGTTGCACTGTCATTGCCTCGCGTCGTGGCGTCAGCATCTGTCGCGGTCGTGAGCGGCGATGTTCGGATGGCTTTCAAGTCCGGTGCTACATTGTCCGAACCAAAATTGACACAGGCAATTGACCACTATGCTTTGGCGCTTTCCTGGCAACCGCAAAGCGGGATGTTGCGCCACGGATATGCTTCGTTGTTAATGCAACAGAAAAACTTCAAGGAGCGGAAGGAACCTGAGTTTCGCTCTGCTGCTGATCGTATTGAAAGCGAACTTATGTCGGCTGCGCGCGCGGCGCCGGGTCGGCCTTTGATCTGGGCTGATCTTGCGCGGGTGGAAAGCTACTGGGCGCTGCCAAGCGGTGACTATGAAAATATGCTGCGTCTGTCCTCCCTGCTCGGACCGTATGAGGTCTCAAATGTCATACGGCGTCTGGAAGTGATGGCTCCGATTTGGACTGAGTTGCCGGATGATTTGCAGGCAGTGACGAGGCGTGATGCACGTATGCTTTGGGAGTTTCCAGTTCTCAGGCGGTATCTGGTGTCGATCTATCTCGCGCAGAATTTTCAGGGCCGGACGATGATCCGGACCTTGGCATTCAGTGACTCGAGGGAAGTTCGCCGATTTGACCGGTATCTTGTTGAGAGATTGCGCCGCAAGAATAGCTGACCTTGCGAGATCAGCCGGTTCTGCTCCACGATTGTGAAACGGCAACGCCCATGATGAAGGCGTAAAGAGCAGAGATTGCCGGAATTTGCAGGCTGAAATCAAAAAGCGAATGAATGCCGACCAGTGTTGTGGCGGCGACACCCACGGCTGGGATTTGCCAGTTCCTCCGGCGCGTGACGACACCCCAGAGGGCGAACAAGGCGGTCCAGCCAATGGCGATATTGAGCAAGGCTGCCATCGGGACACCAAGCTCAATCGCGTTTTCCAAATAGGTGTTATGCGCCTTGTCCCAAAAGACGAGCGGGCCATTGCTCATATCCCGATAAGCAGGGAAGATGTCGGCAAATGTTCCAAAGCCGGTGCCGGTCCAGGGAGCCGAGTCGATCGCAGCATAAAGACTGCTGTATATTTCGGTGCGGGGATTGCTGCCGAGATTTGCGTCATCTTCGCTCAGCCTGTCGATCAGAAAGCCGCCGCCCACCCAGAAGGCAAGGCTGGTGACAATGCTCACAATGGCGAGCATCACCAGTATCTGGCGCCACTTCATCTTCTTGTGGTTGAATTGGCACATTGTCAGCACAATGAGACCGATGACCGATGATGCAACGCCTGCGCGTGACGCGCTCATTATGAGTGAGAAGGCGATGGCAAATACAGCAAAGGTCGTGAAAGCAGACTTTGACGCTAGCATCTCAACCAGCATGATGACGCGCGTGCGCAGGGGTGCGGGCACATTGAGAATGAGGCGAGTTTTTTCAAGAAGGACCGTGAGCGCGCAGAGAAGACAGAGACCGGCAAACGTGGCGTAAGAGTTGCGATTAACAAATGTGCTGGAAAGTGAATCCTTATAGGCCCATTTTTCGTAGATGAGGATTGTGTCATTGCCCATCAGAAAAATAATGATGCCATACAAAGCATAGAGTGCGCCGATGGCCGCGATGGCCCGCATGGCAAGCCAGGCTGAGGCGTTGCGATGGGTCAGTTGCAATGCGAGCCAAAACAATCCGCCATAGCTCATCAAACGCATAAGGCCGTTTAGTGTTTCATCTGGATTGACGCTGAGGCGTCCGCGCAAATTCCCGCCGAGGGCATTGCTTGCCGAGGCCCATATCGGATCGGACCAACTGTCGGGGAGAACCGGCGTGGCCTGAAGAAAAATCCAGAAGCACACAAGTGCGAATAGGCCGATCGGCCAGATGACGCGCCGTAAAGCGACTTGTGGCGATCTGCCGTAGAAAACGCCCCATGCGACAATGAGGCAACCTGTGCTCAGGGCTAGAATGGCGGCGGGCAAAGGACGATTGCTTCCCAAGGGTAGGGGAGCCAGCGCAACGAGTGCAAGGGTTAGATAGAGCAGTACATTGCTGCTCGGCCTATCTTGTGTTTCCACATTGTCGGAAGTGTCTTGCACGGAGAGCCTTTGTCAGTTTTTTTCTTTTTCTGTGCCGGTCCCTGCTTTTTCAAAGACGGGCCGGATGCTTGGAGCGAGGTGGCGTGAGGCCAGCAAACTCAGATGGTGTTCATCGCGGACAACCAGATGCCCGTCAAAGTCAGCATAGCAGAACTCCTTTGAACAGAATGTTGTCGAACCGTCATAGACAAACACACCAGAATGTTTTGCCGCCAGTTCGGCAAAGATAGCATTGACTGGTGCGAGCATGGCATTTGAATAGGAGGTGCTGATTTTGCACATTTCGTGATCGTTCCGGCCCAAAAATCGTTGCCGGATGACGCAGTCACCGCCGCCATTGGGGTAAACAGGTGTTTCGCCCAGCAAAATGACTTTCTTGTCTATTCGTCTCAAGGCGACGATAAGGGCTTCAATTTCCTTTTCAAACTGGCGGTAAGCGGAACGCGGCGAGGGCTGCCTGTCGGTTTTGGCATCATCGTCACTTGTGCTGTTTGACCAGAAACCCGCCAATACCACGGTCTTGATCTTTTTATTCTGTTCTAGTGCGCGGAGTGCATTCAGCATGAAAGCACGGCAGCTTCGAACACTCTGGCTGCGAATGATCGTGCCCGCTGGAACGGTTTCTTTGAGAACCGGACGACATGATGATTTGGTCCATTGCAACATACCGAGATTCAATTCTTTGCCGATGGCATCTACAGCCGCGGCATAGGCACCGGCATGTGAATCACCGAGCAGGACCACAGACGCATCCTGCTCAGATCCCGCCCCCATGAAGCAGCCTTGTTTGCGGGGGTGTTCACCGCGACTGACATCAAGGACGCAACCTTTAACTCCGCGTGCGGGTAAGGAGAGTTCACGTTCGGCTTCCAGCACACTGGCTGATGCGCGCGACGGCCAGCCGTTGTTCCAGGCTGTCGTCACACCCGCTACAAAAAGGATGGCCAAAAGAGAGACGCCGACGGTGATTGTTTTTGTCTGTGAGTGCGTTTTGCCGGGCGTGCGGAATGGCTTCTCAACGAATTGCCAGCTTGCCCAAGCGAGGAGAAATATCCAGCAAAGAGCGATCAGCGTCTCAAGCATGCTGAGTTCCTGCCCCTGATATATATTTGCAAATACTAGGACCGGCCAATGCCACAGATAGAGGGAGTAGGACAGGAGACCAATAAACACCAGCGGCCGAAGAGACAGGAGTTTGCTGACCTGCGTCGGCGATGACTGTCCGGTGGCGATAATGAGTGCTGTTCCGAGGCAGGGGGGGAGAGCGGCAAGGCCCGGAAACGGCGTCTCGCCGCTGACATAGAGAAACATTGGTGCAATGATTAAAGCAAGACCCAGTGCCGCAAGGGCTTCATTCATGCGTGCCGAAAACTTCGGAACAAAGCCCATTGCGATCATGCCTCCAAGTAGAAGCTCCCACGCGCGAAGGGGCGATGAATAGAATGCAATGGTCGGGCGCACATTGGTTGCGTAGCAAGCCATGGCGAAGGACAAAATGAAGGCTGTGACTATCAACGCGCGCCGAAAGCGCACTAAGGCGGGTAATGCCAGTGTGAAGATGGCCAGAGGCCAGAAAACATAAAACTGCTCTTCAACCGATAGTGACCATGTGTGCAGGAGCGGATTGGCCGCGGCGCTGCGGGCGAAATAGCCGGTTTCTTCCTGGAAAAGAAAATTTGATACAAAGAGCGCTGTTGAAGCCAGGCGACGTCCATAGTCTGCCAATTCATTAGGCGGAAGAATAATCCACGCTGCAGCTGACGTCGCAGCGACCGCCACAAAATAAGCCGGGAGAATACGCCTGATACGACGGTCATAGAATTTCCAAAGGGAAAAACGGTTGGCCGAAACGTCATTGTGCAGAATGAGCGTGATCAGGTAACCCGAAATGACAAAGAAAATGTCGACGCCGATAAAGCCGCCCGTGATGCCAAATCGTTCAGCATGATAGAGAATTACCGAGCCAACCGCGATTGAGCGTAGTCCGTCGATGTCACTGCGGTATTTGAGAGAGCCATGGGGGCTGGAATTGATCTGCGACGGGCTCATCGGGGGGGCGAACTTTCACGGGAGGGGTGCATGTCAACTAATGTCAACACGCTCACTTTTTATCGCCTGAAATGACTATTCCCTCAAGATATTCATGCTGTTGGGTCCAATTTGAATTCGATGATAAGGTGACTTAATCGCAAAGTGATATTGGGTGTTCCGGACCAAACCGGTGCCGGATACAGCAAGAGGGAACGTGGATTTGAGCCTTGAGGAAGGTGACCCGACCGGGGATAAAAAAGTTGTGCAGCCGGGCGGTGGAAAGAAGCGTGTTACCCGTACCCTGAGTGACCGATCTGTTTCAGGATTCTTTTGGGCCTTTTCCGGAGCGGGCGTTCAGAGCGTTTTGAAAATGCTTGTTTTAGCTATATTGGCGAGACTGCTGACGCCGCATGATTTTGGTGTGGTGGGCGCTGCGGCAGTGGTCATAAGTTTTCTCAATACGACGACACAGCTTGGTGTCGGTCCTGCCATAGTACAACGCGCTGATCTTGAAGACGTGCATATCCGCACCGGACAAACGCTTTCGCTCGCCATGGGATTTGTGACCGGCGCGATTTTCTATTTTGCAGCCCCCCTTATTGAGAGTCTTTACAGGATTGACGGGCTTGCGGGTGTAGTGCGAACCCTTGCCTTTGTCTTTCCACTGAAAGGTATGGCTGTTGTCGCCGAAGGTCTCTTGCAGCGGAACATGCGGTTTCGGGCGATGGCGATGGTTTCAACTGTGAGCTATGTGCTGGGTTATGCGCCTGTGGCGATTGGTCTTGCGATGCTCGGTTATGGTCCACAGGCGCTCGCATTTGGTGTCTTGGCGCAGGCCGCCCTGACTCGCGTGAGCTATCGTTTTCTTATCCGCCAGCCTTTTTCGCTGGCAATAAACATGGTGGCGCTGCGCCAGCTGCTTTCTTATGGGGGCGGGCATACGCTGGCAAAGCTCGGCAATTTTACGGCGCTTAATGCTGACTATTTTATAGTGGGGCGTTGGCTTGGTGCTGAGGCCCTGGGCTTATATGCGCGTGCCTATCAGCTCATCATGCAACCGACCAATCTGTTCGGAACCGTTGTCGACTCTGTGCTCTTTCCGGCTATGTCGAGCGTGCAGGACGACAAGCTGCGACTTGCGCGGGTTTATGAACGCCTGACAGCGGCGGTGGTGCTTGTAACGCTGCCACTGAGCATGGTGATGATTGTGTTGGCTGATGACATCATTCTGACTGTCCTTGGCGGGCAATGGGGCGGGGTGGTTCTGCCCTTCCAGATATTGATTTCAATGCTTGCGTTCCGCACGGCCTACAAGCTCAGCGATACGCTTTCCCGCTCGCTCGGCACAGTCTATCGGCGTGCCTGGCGGCAGTGGGTTTATGCCGGGGCCGTGCTTGGTGGTGCGATGATCGGTCAGGCATGGGGCGTTTCCGGTGTGGCTGTCGGTGTCGGGGCGGCAATCCTGCTCAATTATCTGCTGATGTATCAGCTGTGCTATGTGCTGATTGATCTGTCGCCTTTGACGACTTTGCGCACGCTGTTTCGCTACAGTCTGATCGGCATGGGATGGAGTGGGGTTGCACTGGCAGGTAAGCTTGCTCTGCTTGAGGCGGGAGCGCCGAAGCCGGTTATTCTTATTGTCGTCGGAACCGTGCTCGCCTTGGTCGCACTTGGTGCATTCCGCTATATTCCTTCGCTCTTTGGTGAGGAAGGACGTTGGCTTAAAGACACTTTTATGACCAAAATGCAGCAGAAGCTCCGGCGTCCGGCGAAGCAGTGAGCTGGGCCTGAGAGGCCGCTCCTGTTTTTGTCACATCATTTGAGTCTGTTTGTGACCTATATTTCCGAGAGACAAATACCCGCTGTCACGCAGCTGGTGCGCGAGCTGTGCATCAGGCTGACAGCCGAAGATGTGGCCTTTGCTCATTTGAAAAGCAATATCAATTTCGCTGCCGGTCTTGCCAGCGCGATAGATATTGATGTTCTGGTCAGCGTCGGGACAAAGCGGCATTTTTGAGCAGGCTTTGTTGGAACTCAAATTCATCCGTATGCTGGGTCTGCCCTCGGCGCGTTATCCGGGCATCGAAGACTGGCTCGGCCTTGATTCCACGACTGGCGTGATTTTGCATATGGAGGTTCACTATGTGCCTTTGTCGGGTATTAAGTATGTCAAATACTTGAGGCTGCCATGGGAGAAGGCCATGTCTCAATATGAATGCGTAAATGACGGCAAAATGTAAGCTTGACCATGGCTCTGGGTATATATGCGAAAAAGCAAAATTCGCTGCGATACTGAAATTTGACAAAACTTCCGTTGTTGAATTTCAGCGCCGATCAAAAACCAGAACCAGTTCTTAGGAATGTTAAGAAAGTTATTTGTGCAAACTTATGATATTATAAAATCAGTTAAGGTGTTCGTTGCTTATTGAATTTGCAAGTCTGCCGAATTAAACAATACCATACTTGAATACTTGCCGATTGCACTGTGGCGCTAATGGGCTTAGCGAGCTTAAAGTTGCAAAGTTGTTGAAATCACAATAGTGTTTTGTGTGTTTCAAGTAATTGTCTGGTGCCATCAGATGATAGAATGGTATTTATAGTTTGCGTTAGGCGCATGGACAATTCGGGCAAGACATATTTTTTAGTAGGGGGCTGTCCCCGCAGTGGCACAACGCTGTTGGCCTCTATGCTTGGCGCATCGCCTGAATGTGTTGCACCGCCTGAGTCTGACTTTGTCATTCCATTGGCGCGCGCGTTGAAGGCGGGACAAGTTGCACCGACTGTGGATGCAATGCGAGCCTTCATTTCTGGCCATTGGCGGTTCAGATTCTGGAACGTGACGCTGGGTAATCATCGGCTTGATGTCACGGATCACGATAACATCTGGGCAATCTATGCGGCAGTCATCTTTGATGTGGTCGATCATTATGCCAGGGCGCAGGGTAAGCCCGACTGGAAAGTTTGGATCGACCACCGGCCTGACAATATTCGTTGGGTGAGTTTTCTCAACAAGGTATTTTTATCATCCGAGTTTGTTCATGTGGTGCGGGACGGGCGAGCGGTGGCACATTCGGTGATACCGCTTGATTGGGGTGCTAATGACGTTCTGACCGCAGCTGACTTCTGGACATCGCGCACGGCTTACGGGCTCGCAGCCGAAACTACGCTCACGGGCCATGTGCACCGGATGCGCTACGAAGATATTGTGGAACGTCCTGAGGTTGAGCTGCAGCGGCTCTGCAAGTCAACGGGTTTGGGATATTGTCCGGCCATGCTTTTGGGCGGTGGCTCTGAAGTCCCGGTTTACACCCGTGCTCAACACGCGCTCGTTGGTCAAGGCGTCCAGAGCAGCCGGAAAGACATATGGAAAACTCACTTTACCGCGCGTCAGGTCGAGATATTTGAGAACAAGGCCGGATGGCTGCTTGAGCAGCTCGCTTATGATTGTGATCGTGCCATGATTGCAAAGGGGCCGAGCTTTTCAGAGCGGGCCCATTCTCGGATTGTTGCGCAGTTCCTGACGGTGCGTATTAACCGCTATCGCGGCAAGTTGCGGCAGGCGCGCGGGCTTGCGGCACCGCAATAAAACTCTGTCCGCATATTTTCTTCCCGTTATACTCTTTGTAGATATTTTGGATGAGCGCCTTCTTGGCCGGAACTATTCCGGACGGGAGCATTTCTCGCTTGCGTCTCTTTGGAGACGTTAAAGTGTAGAGTTTATCAAATCGCCTGAGGATTGAATGAGGTACCTCCTGTGATCGTCATGATGATCTGCCACTATGACGATACAAATTCGAGCGGTGGTTTGGATAAACAGGCGCGGCTCCTGAGTCGCACTTTGAGTGCGGCCGGTGAAGATGTCGTGATGCTCGCAAGCACGCGGAAATGGAGCCGCGCGGGCTGGGTGACTGATGAAGGGGTTCGCGTCCGTTATTTCTGGACCTTTAACACGCCTCAGATTGCAGGACGGCATTTGCCTGCGGCATTGCTCTGGGCGGCTCAGCTTTTCTTCTGGATCACCTGGCATCGTGCCAAGATTTCAGTGTTCCATTGCCACCAAATTCGTATTCATGCGTTTGCGGCGGCCCTCGCCAACAGGCTCTTCAAAATTCCTACAATACTCAAGTCTGCAACCGGTGGAGCGGGCGCCGACATTATTACCATTGGGTCGCACAAATATTTTGGCGCAGGCGGACGCCGTTTTGTGATCCGTCATACGAGTATTTTTGTCGCGACGACGGAGACGGTGGTAAGCGATCTGCGAACTTACGGCGTTCCGCCCGACAAGATCATAGTCATTCCGAACGGACTAGAACTCGGGCCATTGGAAGTTGGTGAACCTCCGGCGCGCCGGCGCGGGCGGTCGTTGTTTCTTGGCAGACTGGGCCCCGACAAGAACACGCCGGCTCTTGCGGATGCTGCGGCGCGCGTGGCGCAGGAGGGCGTGTTTGAAGTTGATTTTTATGGACGCGGACGTGATCAGGCCCTTCTTGAGAAGACGATTGAACGTAACGCAAATGGGGCTGTTTCATATTGCGGCTGGACGCCGGACCCGGCACCCATTTTGCTCCATTATGGCTATCTATTACTCGCATCAGACGCAGAGGGGCTGTCTAATTCGATGATTGAGGCTATGTCGCAGGGCGTGGTGCCGGTGACGACACGGGTGAGTGGCTGCGTTGATCACATCACTTCAGGCGAGACAGGGTTTTATTTTGAGGGTGTTGACCGGGACAGTCTTGCCGCGGCGCTTGAACACCTGAAAACCATTCAGGAAGACGAGTGGATGCGACTTTCGGCACGTGTCAGTCAATATGCGCGGGAGCGTTTCGATATGAAATTGATATCAGCGGCTTATCGCGCGCTATATGCGAAGCTGACGGGCGGGACACAAATATGAAAGTTGTCATTGCCACGCACGGGTTTTTGCCCAATATCGGCGGCGTTTCGACTAATGTTTCGATACTGGCAAAGGGTTTTGTGGCGGCGGGACATGATGTCTGTGTCGTGAGTCTCAGCCCTGGTCCGACTGATGGTTACGGCCATAAGGTGGTTCGCAGGCCCATGCCATGGGTGCTCTTCAAGCTTTACCGGGACGCTGATCTTTTGATCCTCTCAAATCTTGCGATCAAGCTCATTTATCCGCTTCTGGTGCTTCGCAGGCCGTTTGCTCTTCGCCATCATTCGGAGAGTGCATTCAGACTTTCGAATTCTCCATTTTCAATTGATGTATTGCGCCGCGCGGTGCTTCCGCGCGCGAAGCATTTCATGACGAGCGCCTATATCGGCCGTAAAAGCGGCTTTGCAGAATTTTCGATTACCCATCCTTTTGCAAATCCGCATCATATAACCGCTGATGTGATAGCGTCCATAGAAGCGCGCCGCGATGCTGTGTTTGTCGGACGGCTTGAGCCTGAGAAAGGCATTTTGTGGCTGCTGGATCACTGGAGGTACATTCGTCAAATCCTTGGCGTTGACCAATTGCGTGTCATCGGCAATGGCAGCCTTACGGAAGAAGTGGCGCGCCGCGTGGTGTCGGGCTCTGCGCCGCATGTGGTTCATGTTGGGCATTTGCAGCGGGCAGAAACTGCACGCGAAATGGGGCATGCAGCCTATTCAATTGTGCCGTCGCTTTGGGAAGAACCTTTTGGCGCTGTCGGACTTGAATCGCTGGCAGCCGGAGCTGTCGTTGTGCATACCGATCGGGGCGGATTGCCGGAGACGACAGGCGGGATGGGCATCAGTTTTGATCCGGACGACCAGGAGAGCTGCGATGCGGCCTTTCTGAAAGCCCGTGCGCTATACGAGCAGCGGCTTTCGTCGCCTGAATTTGAGAAAAAATATTTGTCAGATGTGTCGGCTTTCACATCGAAGTTCCGGCCAGAGGTTGTGGTGCAGAAAATTATTTCAGTGATGGGCGCAGATGGACAAGGGTGAAGGTCTGCCCCGCAATGCCGGTATGACGGCACTCGCTGCGCGCCATGCGGAGATTGCTGCGTTGATGCCGCGTGATCAGAAGATTATTTTTCTGGATTATCCGCTCGGCAAAAATGTCGGCGATCTTCTTATCATGCTCGGCACGCTGTATTTTTTCAAGACGCACGGGCTCTCTATCAGGCTTTCGCGTAATTTGCGCAATACAGAGCCAAGAGGTCGCCTGCCAATCGGCGAGGGCGATACAATTGTTTTGCAGGGCGGAGGAAATTTCGGCGATCTCTATCCGCATATCCAGAATTATCGTGAGAGGATTATTGACGAATATCCCGATCATCGCATTCTGATTTTCCCGCAAACTATCTTTTATCAAAACAAAGAATTATTTGCGCGGGCTGCCGAAAGAATTAACCGTCATCCTGATCTCACTTTTTTTGTACGTGACACTGTGAGCGCGGAAATGGCACGACCTTATTTTGGTGAACGCGTTCGGCTGGTGCCGGATATGGCGCATCAGCTCTGGCCCGCTTTGCGTGAAGCAACCTTGTCGCCGGATAATGAGGGTGACCGCATTCCTCCATTGTTCTTCATGCGCGATGATGAAGAGGCCGGAAAATCATACCCGGCAGTTGATGTATATCGCGATGCGTTTGTCGATTGGGCGGATGTTAATGCCAATTCGCTGCGTATCTGGAAGCGCCTTTTTGAAGGGTTGGCTGTCGCTGAAAACAGGTTCGGCTTTTCTCTTCATTCCGAGCGGTTGTATTTTGACATTATTCGCCGCGAGGTGGAGCGCGTTGCGCGGCGTATGGGCAGGCATCCGGTCTGGGTAACGAGCAGGCTCCATGGATTCATCATGGGTTTGCTGCTTGGTAAACCGGTCTTTGCCGTCGACAACAGCTACGGAAAATTGTCATCTTATATTTCGACTTGGCAGAATGAGATCTCGCCCGTGGTTCTGATAGCGTCTGATGCAGAGGCGATCAGCGCAATGAAATTTGTAAACGGTGCGCGAACGACGCGGAAGGCCCTTTGGACTTCATATAGCGATGCACATCAAATGGTCGGAGGGTAAGGCCATGGGCGTTGCTGTAATTCTCACCTGTCACAATGAAGCGGAGTATATTGAACAAGCGGTGCGCAGCGTTGCCGCGCAGACTTTGATTGATCAAATCGACTCCGTGATTGTGGTCAATGACGGTTCAAGTGACAATTCTGCTGAAATACTCGACGGGCTTGTTGCAGAGATCCCGCAGCTTGTGGTGATCACGGAAAGCGGAATCGGGCTTCCGGCTGCGCGCAACCGGGCCATTCAGGCGAGCGCCGGCGAGTTTATTGCTTTCCTTGACGGTGATGATTATTGGGTGCCGGAGAAACTTGAAAAGCAGATGCCTGCATTCAAGGATCGGCGTGTCGGCCTTGTCTATTGTGACTATGTGGATTTTACACGAGCCGATGCATCTGATGCACAGGATATATATGTCCGACCCTATGATGTCGATATGGAGCGGACGCTTGAGACCTATTTCGTTCATGATGCGCCGATCGTTCCCTCATCCTGCATTATCCGACGTGAAACGTTCGAAGATGTCGGATTGTTTGATCCGGAAATGCGTCTCGGAGAAGACACGGAAATGTTTCTGCGCGTTGCTGAGAAATGGCGTTTTCAGTACGTGCCCGGAGCAATGATCTTTAAACGAAGGCACGGGCGCAATCTAACGCGACGCCTTGATGCATTGTTGCCTGTTTCCGAAGTTGTGACAGATCGGTTTGTCCGTCGTAACCCTCAACTTGAAGCATTTGCGTGTAAAAGAAGGGCTCGCCGACTGGCGCGTGCCGGCAATGATTGCGCGCGGCAGGGTGAATTCAGAATTGGTGTCGGTTATATTCTGCGTGCCATCGGAAATGATCCGGTATTTTGGCGCAGTTATGCTTATCTGATGCTCGCTCTTGCGCCGCAGCGCATAACTAGTTCTCTTCGTGATGCAATAAGATTTGTCTTTTACAAAGTGCATTCGCGAAGATCGTTGTGAGGGGTAGCCCGGATATGTATCGCAGCGTTGCGATCATCACGCATGAATTCGCACCATTTGCAGGTGGCATTGCCACTTATGTTAAAGAGGTTGCCACTGTGCTTGTGGAACGCGGTGTGCCTGTGGAAATCATCGCGCCCTATTATGAGGGGGGTGAGGAGAACAGCCAGGTGTTTCCGGTTGTCCGGGCGCTAACGCATCATCGTTTGTCGCCTTCTGCCGTTGTCAAAGCTCTCCGTGCTATTCTGTGCCATCCGAAAGACTGTTTTTTGCATGCCGCCGATATTCGCGCTGCCTTGTTGCTGCTTCTTGTCCGGCTTCTGAGCGGGCGACGCTATGGCGTTATGATTCACGGCAGTGAAGTCAGCAAGCTGACAGGCAGAGGTATCGGATCATTGGTCGCGCGGATTGCCTACCAAAAAGCCGACGTTATATTCGCAAACTCGCAATCAACCCTTTCTATTTTTGAACAAAATGTCGGCAAGCAGGTGCCGGGCCGCGTGAGCTATCTCGGTATCGAAGCGCGCTGGTTCGACCGGCACCTTGACGCTTTTGAGAGAAGTGATCTTGAGCAGTTGGCCGCGTCCTTCCCATATTTTTGTACTGTTGCCCGCATAGAGCGACGCAAGGGTCAGGATCAGGTCATTCGCGCGATGGCTGCGTGGTCGTGTGAAGAGCGAGCGAGAGTTGCTTATGTCGTGGCAGGGCCGGTGATTGATGAAGCTTACAGGGCGGAGCTGGCCATGCTCGCTGAAGAGCTTGGTGTGAAGACAATTTTCACCGGATTGCTGTCGGAGAATGATCTGAAAACTCTCTACCGGAAATCGGTATGTCATGTTCTTCCGGCCCTTCCGCTTGAAGGAAAGATGGAAGGGTTTGGCTTTGTGTCGCTGGAAGCCGGGGCGCAGGATGCTCCTTCCGTTGCAAACCGAACCGGAGGTATTCCGGAAGTGGTTTTGGATCAGATATCCGGCATATTGGTCGATGTCGGTGATATTGTAGGACTTTCAATTGCGCTGAAGGATATGCTGACGGATCGTGTGCGTCGGAATGAACTTGGCAAGGCTGCAGGTCTTCAGGCCGTCCGGTTCACTTGGAAAGCCTGTGTTGAAAAAACTTATAAGGATATTGTGTCGTTAGGTGAGTTGTCGCATTAAACCGGAGAATTTCGGAATGGAATACGCGCCCAGCAAGAAATGGCATAGCCGGATGGAATATCTAGTGCCAACCTACATTGTACCGAGAATTGAGTCCAACTGGGATATTGTCAGCATTGGTTGTGGCGGCGGAGATGATGTGGAGCTGCTGCGGGACCATGGTCTGCAGGCCTTTGGTTTTGACCCGGTCAGGCATAAATTTTTTGATCAACGCAAGGAAAGTGTCAGGCCATTTCTGAGGCAAGGCACAGCTCAGGATATGCCATTCGGAGATAAGCGCTTTGACTATGGATATTCTCTGGAAGTCATTGAGCATGTAGGTTGCGTGGACTTCAAAACCACATTGGGCCCCGATGCTGAGGCGGAGCGCGTTGATTATCTGAAGGCGTGCTTGCTGATGATCAAGCCCGGAGGCAAGCTGTTGGTGACAACGTCGAACCGGTTATGCCTGATCGATGTTGGACATCCGCACAAGTATCATGCGTTTGGACGCTGGTTGAGCCGTGTGTTTAAACCGCGATTTGGTATTTCCCTGCCATGGCACCGTGAAAATTTTTTGCCGTCTGTCAATGATATTCGGCGTTATGCTGAAAAGGCAATCGGCGAAGGTCGTGTTGAGGTGCGCAGCGTTTCGATCAAGGATTATCCGCAGATAGCGGGTGCCAGCTCATGGAAGGGCGCGCTTGTGCGCCTTATGATTTCCGTTCTAGACAATAAAGTATTGCGTACGAGTCCTTTTTGCCCATTGTTGAATGTCGAGATTGTGCGCATTGCATGAATGAGTGTCAGTTCTGAGGTGAGTATGAAAAATTCTGGTTTTTCGATCCTCATTTTGGTGTCGTCACTTCTGATTGGCGGATGTGCGTCTTCTGTTGCGCAACCTCTGAGCGCAGATGCGGCTTCTCCCCGTGTGGTGGCAGACGGAAACGTTCAGAAGAAACAGGATTCTCCGCCAGAGCGGAAGGCAACCAGAACCGAAGAAAAGAAGAAAAAGAAAACTCCTCCTCCGCCACTTGATCTGAGCGCCTATCGTCTGACGTTCAATGATGAATTTGACAAGATGAGCATTGTGCCGGACAAGGGAGACGGCACCTGGTTTGCACCGGTGCATGTGACCTTCGGAGCAGCTCTCCTTGCCCCCCCGTCGCCAAGCGGACCTTTTTTTGTCAAAGACGGAAAGTTGACCATCCGAGCCAGCGTTCAGGATGGAAAATGGACATCAGGACTGATGCAAACCGTGGATTCAACGGGCCGAGGATTTTCACAAGCATATGGCTATTTCGAAATGCGCGCGAAGTTGCCGAAAGGGCGTGCCACTTGGCCGGCCTTCTGGCTGTTGACGCAGCGAACCTATGTCGACACAACGGCGACGCGCGGCGAGATCGACATTCTGGAGGCCTATGGTTCACAACATGGTGTTATTCATTTCGCGCTGCATATTCGTCCGCGCGGCGACAGGCGTTGGAATTTTTCCAAGCAATTTAAGCAGCCGACAATGATGGAGGGGTTTCACCGTTACGGAGCTTCAATAGATTCGGTTTGGATAAAATTCTATTTCGACAGTGAGGAAATTTATCGCGTTCCGACTTTTGAAGTGTTCAAGGGGCCGATGTATATGCTTGTTGACCTGGCGATGGTCGACAAGGATATGGCACGGGCGGAAAGTCCGTCAGATTTGATCGTTGATTATGTGCGGGCCTATGAGAAAATTCAGTAGGGCATAGATTGCGGATCACTGAGCGCCAAGATACTGGCGCGCAATTGTGTTGGTATCCGCGGCACCTTCAGATTTTTTCCCCAGAAAGTAGACGCCGTTTGCGCCATCAATCTGATATTTTCGGGAGATCAGCCGGTCAAATAATCCGAAGATCATAAATGGCGCACTCAGGATATCCGCAAGCCGTCTGTGGCGCGTGAGGCCGCGGAAAAAATATTTAGCTGCCCAAAAGAGGGACAGACCCGGTCCGCCCATTGCGCCGCGTTCAATAGCGGCGAAATTGCGCCATAGCCAGCGATGCCCCAGTTCCGTAAAGCGCGTGAAATCGTAAGCACCTTCATGGATCTGCTGCATGAACGGGGTTTCCGCATAGACAAGACCGTCGGTCTTCAGGACCCGGAATATTTCGCTCACAACGACAGACGGCTCCAATACGTGTTCCAGAACAGCCTGAATGCATACGGCATCTATTGAGTGATCGGGGAGTGGTATTTTGTGTGCGTCGGCTACGAAATGCGTCAGGGGAGAGGGATAGACGTCGAAGGAAATCTGATCAATGTCAGGATCATCATAGAGAATGTCTGTTCCGATTCCTCTTGTTGCGCTTCCGATCATGAGAAGTAGCGGACGTGAGGTCTGTTTTGATTTTATCAAATTACGGAATTTTCTGAAATTTTCATTGCAGATAGCAGACGTGCCGACGAGGTAACTTTTGATGATGCGCGGCAGACTTTGGCGATGTCCGATGATTGAGTAATCGGTATGTGCAAGGTTGAACCAATCGCGGGAAATGATGCTGTCAGCGAAATCTATCAGGACAGGTTGACTCAGAACGACGGGATAGGAGAGTTCGTCGGAGGTGACCGAGCGCAGTTCTCCGTTTATCCGATCGAGTTTTACGGGTGTCTCCGGTTGCCCGGGACGCCTAAGTAAACTTTCGATATGTCGGGAATCAATCAGCATCTACAGAGTCACCTGCTTCAATCGACGAAGATGTGTCGGATCAGATTAAGTCCCCGGGAAGTGCATCAGGTCCGTTGAGTGCAATTTCGGAGGGGTTGGTCGTGGCCCGTCTTTTTAATTTTCGTCCATGCTGTGACAATGCGTAGTAAAGAGCTTCCGGCAGCAGGGAGATGAAGATCAGCACCACAAATGAATGTGTTCCTGATGCTTCGAACGCTGTGTAGAAAAAACACGGCAAGAACGGGATAACAGGTAAAATTTTGATCTGGTCTTCAGTGATAATTCCGGCATGAGCAAACAGACGAAGAACCTTGATTGTTCTCAACAGGCTGAAGATCCAGATTGGCAGATATAGCATGAAGCCCACAATACCGTTCTCGGCCAGGATGCGAAGAAATTCGCCGTGAATACCGATAAGCATATAATCGGGTAGATAGGCAAAGCGATCACGTACGAGGTCGGTATAGGCGTTAGTTCCGACGCCCAGGATCGGATTGGAGGCAATCATTTCGCCTGAAACATGTAGTGTGAAAATACGTTGCGCGTTACTGAGTGAAACAGGCGCAACACCCTGCGCAATGCCTTCGTAGGATTGGTATGTCTCGCCAAATTCCAGAAATGTGCGGAGTTGTCGCTCAAGATACGGATCTGTCACGGTGGCGGCGAGGAAGGCGACTAGGGCATAGCCTGCGGCAATGATCGGTAACGCGCGCACAATTCGTCCACCGCTGAAAAGCGTGATTGTCAGCAAGCCGTAGATGACAAGGGCCTTGCGCTCGCCCGACAGAAAAATGATGACGGCGAGAATGGCCCACATGAAGAAATGGCGACGGCGCTCCGACGGATCGGCAAACAGGACCAGCAGGCCAAGTACAAGGGGAAGGAATGTAAAGGTGGCCTTCGGATCATTGAGGCGTTTCCAGCCGGTCCATTGTCCGTTGTTGATATGCCAGATGATGCTGAAGGCTGTAATAATGCATAAGCCAATCAGAATGAGACGAGCAATTTTTGTATAGTCGATGTCTTCGAGTTTGGATGCCGTGGAATAGGCAAAGACAGCGACGAGGGCGATTTGCAGGCCTTCGCGCAAGCCGTTGTCGGTGGAGACTGTAAAGGCCGATGTTACATGCCAGAGGAAGTATGGTACGAGGATCAGGAATCCCAGTTGCAAACGTTTGAGCAGAGCGCCTTGGCGTAGGACAATCAGGAAAATCACAATAGCGATGGCATCAAACGGTCGAAGTTGTACCAAGCCTAAATTCAATTTGAAGCTGACAAACATGCTGATGATGGCTAGCGAGATTAGATATTCCATAGAATCAAATTACATCGTCTGGTTCTTGGGCGCCATTGCCGAAGGTGAGCTGAGAAGCTTGTGGTAAACCTGTTCGATTTGATGCGCCATTTCACGGGCGCTCCAGGCGGAAAGGTTCATGTCGCCGCTGGCTTTCGCCATGGCACTGCGTAAATCAGGATTGGTGATCAGCGTTTCGAGAAAGTCGCTGAACTCGGCGGAGCTATTCGCGATATAACCGTTTTCATCATGCCGAACGATGCGCTCAAGTCCCGGAAGGTTCATTGCCACAATAGGTCTGGCACCGATTGCATACTGAACAACTGAGCGTGGCAGACCTTCGCGTTCGGAAAAGAAGACGCAAATATCGCAAGCTGCAATCACGGCTTCAGGATCGTCGCGAAAACCAAGCAAGTTGATGCGCCCGGCAAGCCCTAGGTTGTTGATCAAGGACTGAAGAGATTCTTTCTCGGGGCCGTCTCCCGCAAAAACGAGTCTCACCATACTGTGTCGGGCAAGCAGCGGAGCGATAGCCTCGATCAGTTCACGATGCCGTTTTCTCTTTTCAAGTACGGCAATATAGCCGATGGTGAGAACCGGCTTGCCCTCGTTATTGTGTTTCGCAAGCTGCAGGTCCTCAGCCGGACTTGCGCTGCGGAACTGGTCAATGTCCATACCGCTGGCAATTACGTTGTGCTGATCAGGGGCTCCGAGCCTGTGGTTTAGACATAGGTCGCGCATACCGTCGCTGACATCAATAAAATGATCTGTGAACGGCGTAACTATTTTTTCAAGCGCAAGATAGGTCAGAAATTTCGCTTTGTTCTCGCTGGTGAAAGGCAGGATATGGACGCCATGTACAATGATGCTTTGGGGAGTGGCGAGAGTGGCTAGGCGGCCGATGAAGCCTGCCTTGCTTGTATGTGTATGCACTATGTCGGGTTTTAATTTGGCGAGGTGCCGCGATATCCTTGCGAGCGCAATGATATCTTTGACGGGAGCGACAGGGCGAACGAGATGTGGCACGCGTAGCGCGCTGACGCGTTTGTCTAGGCGGTTCAGCATGCGATCGGTGAACTCATCGCCGTAGATGAGCGTGACCTGATGACCTGCTGCTGCCTGATAGTTGCAGGTCTCAAGCGTGTTTTCGTCAGCTCCGCCGTTGATAAATCGTGTGATGATGTGAGCAATCTTTAACATGCGAATACTTGGTCCTTGTCTGAACGTTCATCATGCAAGGGTGACAAGATCAACATGGTCAGCGGCCTATGCCGACATATTGAAAGCCGGAGCGTTTGACTTGCTCAGGGTCATAAATGTTTCGCAGATCGATCAATGCACGTTCCTTCATTGCGGCGCCGAGTTTTTCGAAGTCTAGTGCTCGATAGATGTTCCATTCAGTAATGATTACAATAGCATCTGCATTGATTGCTGCTTCATAGGGACCATCACAATATTCCACTTTTTCGGGCAGAAGGTGTTTTGCTTCTTTCATGCCTTGCGGGTCATGGGCGCGGATCGTGGCACCCAGGGCGATGAGGCCGGGGATAATATCGAGGGAGGGCGCATCGCGCATATCATCGGTTTCGGGTTTAAAGGTAAGTCCAAGGATGCCGATTGTTTTGCCGCTGATGGAGCCGCCGCAAGCATCGACGATTTTATCGACCATGCGGATTTTGCGCTTTGCGTTGACTTCGACAACTGTTTCGATGATCCTTGTCGGCGCGCCGTATTGTTGTGCGGTGCGTACCAGCGCGATTGTGTCTTTCGGAAAGCAGGAGCCGCCATAGCCGGGACCTGCATGTAAGAACTTTTTTCCGATGCGTCCGTCGAGGCCGATGCCGCGTGAAACATCCTGCACGTTCGCACCAACTTTTTCACAAAGATCAGCCATCTCGTTGATGAATGTGATTTTTGTCGCGAGGAAAGCATTAGCTGCATACTTGATGAGTTCGGAAGAGCGACGGCTTGTGAAAACGATCGGTGTTTCGTTGAGAAAGAGGGGGCGATAAAGCGCACGCATCACGTCACGGGCGCGTTCTTCTTCAACGCCGACGACAACCCGGTCAGGCCGTTTGAAATCATCGATGGCTGCGCCTTCGCGTAAAAACTCGGGGTTTGAGGCGACGGCAAATTCGGCGTCGGGCCGGATGCGACGGACGATCGCGTCAACTTCGTCGGCTGTGCCGACGGGGACCGTCGATTTTGTGATAATGACTGTGTAACCCGTCATGGCTTTCGCGATATCTTCGGCGGCGGCATAGACGTAAGTCAGGTCGGCATGGCCGTCGCCGCGGCGCGTCGGGGTGCCAACGGCGATGAAGACGGCGTCTGCCCCTTTCACTGCTTCTGTGATATCGGTGGTGAAAGAGAGGCGGCCCGCAAACCGGTTGCCGTTTACCAGTACGTCGAGACCCGGTTCATAAATTGGAATTTCACCGCGGTTGAGAGCGTCAATTTTGGCTGCAACAGTGTCAACGCAAACCACTTCATGGCCAAAATCAGCAAAACACGCACCTGAAACCAGACCAACATATCCGGCACCGATCATTGCAACTTTCATCTCACGTCCTATGGCTACTCGTGTTTAAATCTGGCAAGCAAACGCCTTGGCGGTCTCATCGATGGGGGCGTCGGGGGAGGTTAACGTCAGGTTTTCGACCGTGGTGTTAAGTTGGCATTGCGCTCTCGTCTTAAGAATGTACAGGATCATTTTCGTGATTGTCAGTGGAATTTGGTCGAGAGCGAAACATGATACGCATGCGGCAAATGATGTGCAGTTGCCTGTTTTTTGATCGTGACGTGAGACGTCACTAAAGTGGATTCGGAGTTGGGATGGCTATTTTGGTGACAGGAGCGGCAGGGTTTATCGGATCCTGCGTCTCGAGGGCGCTTCTTGATCGTGGGGAAGAGGTCGTCGGCATCGATAGTATGAATGCATATTACGACCCAACTCTTAAAGAGGCCCGTTTGCAAACTTTGAAATCAGAGCGTGGCTTTACGTTTTTCCAGGGGGATATTGCCGAAGCGGATGCGATTGAAGCTGCAACGCGCGGGCGGGCTATTGATCGGGTGGTGCATTTGGCAGCGCAGGCGGGGGTTCGCTATTCTATCGATAATCCGCGTGCCTATATTCGTTCAAATATCTCCGGCCATTTGGAAATTCTAGAGCTTTGCCGGAGCATCAAAGGGTTTCGGCATCTGGTCTATGCCTCGTCGAGTTCGGTCTATGGCGGTAATGAAAAAGTGCCTTTCAGCGAAGATGATCGGGTCGACGCACCTGTGTCGCTCTATGCCGCGACCAAAAAAGCTGATGAATTGATGAGTCATACCTATTCTCATCTTTATGGTCTGCCGCAAACGGGGTTGCGCTATTTTACGGTCTACGGACCCTTCGGACGGCCGGATATGGCCTATTGGAGCTTTACGAAGAGTATCCTTGAACGAAAACCCATCCGCGTGTTCAACAATGGCGAAATGTGGCGGGATTTCACCTATATCGACGATATTGTGCAGGGGACGGTGGCGGCTCTGGACAGTCCCGCCAAGGGTTCACAGCCCCTCCACCGTGTCTATAATATCGGCAATAACTCGCCTGAGAAGCTATCGCGGTTTATTGATATTCTTGAAGGAATTATCGGGGTTTCAGCAATCCGTGAGATGGCGCCTATGCAACCGGGGGATGTGGTGCAGACTTACGCCAATACCGATGCAATCGAGCGGGATTTTGGCTTCAAGCCGAGGACGTCCTTGGAAACAGGCTTAAGTGCCTTTGTCGGTTGGTACAGGGATTATTACAAAGTCTGAATCCCGTCCGGGATGAGGCCAGAACAATAATATGGAATTCGCATGACTAAAAAAGTTGCTCTTGTCACCGGTATTACGGGTCAGGACGGTGCTTATCTTGCAAAGTTGTTGCTCGATAAGGGCTATACAGTGCACGGTATTAAGCGTCGTTCGTCGTCGTTCAACACAGCGCGGATCGATGACCTTTATCAGGACCCCCATGTCGAGAGTGCGCGCCTCTTTTTGCACTATGGCGACCTGACCGATTCAACAAATCTGATCCGTATCATTCAAGAGACGAAGCCGGATGAAATCTACAATCTGGCGGCCCAAAGTCATGTTCAGGTGAGCTTTGAGACGCCGGAATATACGGCGAACTCCGATGCCATCGGCACGCTTCGTATTCTTGAGGCGATGCGTATTCTGGGTATGGAAAAATCAACCCGCTTCTATCAGGCGTCCACGTCCGAGCTTTACGGCAAAGTGCAGGAGACACCGCAGCGAGAGACAACGCCCTTTTATCCGCGCTCGCCTTATGCGGCGGCCAAACTCTATGCCTACTGGATCACTGTGAATTACCGTGAAGCGTACAATATGCATGCCTCGAACGGCATTCTCTTTAACCATGAAGGGCCGACGCGTGGTGAAACTTTTGTCACACGTAAAATCACGCGTGCCGTTGCTGCCATCAAGCTTGGGTTTCAGGATACGCTTTATCTCGGAAATATTGATGCCAAGCGTGATTGGGGCCATGCGCGCGATTATGTCGAAGGTATGTGGCGTATTTTGCAGCAAGATGAAGCGGATGATTATGTTTTGGCGACCGGTGAAACGCATTCGGTGCGCGAATTTATCGAGCTTTCCTTTGCGGAAACAGGTTCGCAGATCGTCTGGAAGGGCGAAGGGGTCGATGAGGTTGGCATTGATGCTCAAAGCGGAAAAACGGTTGTTAAAATTGATCCGCGCTATTTCCGCCCGACTGAAGTGGAGCTCTTGCTTGGTGATCCGAGCAAGGCCAAGCAGAAGTTAGGCTGGTCGCACACGACGACGTTCCCTCAGCTTGTGGCGGAAATGGTTGCGTCGGATCTCAAGGCGGTCGCATTGGAAGAAGGCCGGAAAGCCCGTAATGACTGATGCTCACAAAACTTATGATTTGCAGGGAAAGCGCGTCTATGTCGCAGGGCACGGGGGTATGGTGGGGTCGGCATTGTTGCGGCGTCTTGCGAGTGAAGGTTGTGAAATTCTGACCGCAACGCGGGCACAAGTTGATTTACGACGTCAGGCTGAGATTGAGGCGTGGATGGACGACGCTCGCCCGCATGCCGTCTTTATACCAGCAGCAACAGTTGGTGGTATCCTCGCCAATGACACAAGGCCGGCAGAGTTTATCTACGACAATCTGATGATTGAGACGAATCTCATGCATGCCTCATGGCGCGTCGGTGTCGAAAAACTTCTGTTTCTAGGGTCATCTTGCATCTATCCGAAGTTCGCTGCGCAACCCATGGCAGAGGACGCTTTGCTCACAGGGCCGCTTGAGTCCACCAATCAGTGGTACGCGGTGGCAAAGATTGCCGGTATCAAGCTTTGTCAGGCCTATCGTCGCCAATATGGCTGCAATTTCATTTCGGCTATGCCGACAAATCTCTATGGCATCGGCGATAATTTTGATTTGCAATCGAGCCATGTGTTACCCGCTTTTATTGCTAAGACACATGCTGCCAAAGTGTCGCGCGCTACTTCCGTCACGATTTGGGGAACGGGCACGCCATTGCGCGAATTTCTCTATGTCGATGATTGTGCTGACGCTCTGGTCTATCTGATGAAAAACTATGCTAGGGAAGAGCACATTAACGTCGGTGTCGGGCATGACATTTCCATTCTTGACCTTGCAAAGCTTGTGCGTCAGATCGTCGGCTTTGATGGTGAAATCATCATGGATGTGAGCAAGCCGGATGGTACGCCACGTAAGCTGATGGATGTGTCGCGTTTGACACAGGCCGGTTGGAAGGCTCAGACATCACTCGAAGAAGGTATCCAGACGGTCTATCGCTGGTATTGCGATCAGGTGATCGTACCTGCGCACTGACTGTCACATCGTTGTGAAGGTGCAATGTATATTCCTACAATGCATTGTCTAAGGTCAATTTGTTCACATATTGCCGGTGGTATAAGTATTCATCCTAGCTGGATAAATTGTCTAAATGTAATGGAATAGATTAAATCTGATTTTTTTTGATTTCCCGCTAATACTCTCGCAGTGCGGCGATATGTTCGCTGTCGAACTAATGTGTGTGGCGTCGAGCTTGATCCGTATACGTTGTTTTTGGGGCTGGTGGTTTGTGAGCCGTCAGTTTAGATAGGTGACCTGTATGCCTCGGCGTTGTGTGAAAATTTGCCCTGAATGAAGTATGTGGGGAGATGTTGTTTATCGACGGTTCTGGAGATTTTCTATGAGTGTGAAAAATGGACCGGCCGTTAAAGCGCCAGATAATGAAGGGGCTGAGGCGCTCACCGCAAATCTAAAATTTTCTCAAATGGCTCAGCCCTCAAAGCGGGTTATAGCTGACAGCGTTATGCTGATTGATTTTGTAGTTATTTGTCTTTGTGCTTTGGTAGCGCAATGGATTTACCTTATTAATTATTTGGGAACGTCGCTCAGTGTTGAGACTTATCTGACGGTAGGTGTTGTGGGTGCCTTTTTTGCAGTTACCGCTATTCGAGGCCGTGGCATATATCGTGTCGAAAAATTGGGTTCTTTTCGTGGTCAATTGAGTCCTCTTCTGTTTGGTCTGGGCTTGTCATTTGTTATTCTTTTGAGCGTTGCCTATATGCTCAAGATGTCGGCGAATTTTTCACGCGGCTGGCTGGCAATTTGGTTTTCACTCAGTGCGCTTACATTATTTTTTGTTCATGTAAGTGTGGCGCGTGTTCTGAGGCGTTGGAAGTCGTTTGGACTGTTTTCGAGGCGGATCGCTATCTATGGCAGCGGTGAGGTTGCGCGTAAGCTCGTCGAACATTTGGGCACATGCGCTGATGAAGTTCGCATTTATGGTGTCTTTGATGATTTGCCTGTCGGCTCAACTCCGACAGTTGTGGTCGCTGGCGGCATGTCTGACATGATCCGGGTTGGCCAGGATATGCATTTTGACGAGGTGCTGATCGCCTTGCCCATGTCGGAAAAGAACAAGATTTCAAATGCTGTTATGCAGCTATCAATTTTGCCGACGAGTATCCGCCTCTGCCCTGATCTGGTGGCCTTTAACTTAAGTTTTGTTGGCGTTGCGGATTATGACGGTGTTTCGACATTGGAGATTGTGCGAACCCCGATGGAAAATTGGGCACCTATTCTCAAGAGTATCGAAGACCGTGTTCTTGCCAGCATTGCGCTTGTGCTTGTGTCGCCGATCATGATTTTAACAGCGCTGGCGGTGAAGCTCGACAGTCCGGGGCCGGTGATTTTTCGTCAACGCCGTCATGGTTTTAATCATCAGGTCATTTTGGTCAATAAATTCCGCACTATGAAAGTGGCGCAAGACGGATCATATGTGCCGCAAGCACAGCGAGGTGATCCGCGCGTGACAAGGGTCGGTAAATTCTTACGCATGACGAGTCTTGATGAGTTGCCGCAACTTTTCAATGTGCTGCGCGGAGAAATGTCTTTGGTTGGTCCGCGACCTCACGCGATTGCTCACAATGAGTATTATGCTGCAATCCTTGGCAATTATGCGAGCCGTCACAAAGTTAAGCCCGGTATTACGGGTTGGGCGCAGATCAATGGTTATCGAGGTGAGACCGACACGCCGGAAAAAATGCGTAAGCGCGTTGAGTTTGATCTTTACTACATTGAAAATTGGTCGATCTGGCTTGACATCAAAATTTTGTTTTTGACTCCGTTTCTGGGTCTGTTTGGGCGCAACGCTTTTTAAATTCAGTGTGCGCCCAACTCACGGCGTTTATTTGTGCATCAAATCGTCAAGAACCGGACGGAACTGCGGCCCGATGTCGGGCCGGTCAAGCGCGTAGGCGACGTTTGCCGCTAGATAACCGATCTTGTCGCCGCAATCGTAAGTCTTGCCATCAAATTTATAGGCGAAGAAATCCTGCT
This sequence comes from Parvibaculum sp., assembly GCA_030645235.1. Taxonomy (GTDB): domain Bacteria; phylum Pseudomonadota; class Alphaproteobacteria; order Parvibaculales; family Parvibaculaceae; genus Parvibaculum. Next base: position 96,251 of record JAUSMV010000012.1, read on the forward strand.
CCGAGAGCAACGCGATCATGCTGTCGGTAAGCTGGATTTCGCCACCGGCACCGGGTTTTTGCGTCGCGAGTTTTTCAAAAATTTCCGGCTGCAGCACATAGCGACCTGAAATGATGAGGTCGGACGGAGCGTCCTCGATCTTTGGTTTTTCAACCATCGCTGTGATCGAGTGCGTGCGCTCGTTAAAGGTCTTGCCAAGGGCTACCACGCCGTAGCGGTTCACGTGCTCGTGTGGGACCTGTTCAACGGCGACAACGTTGCCGCCGTGGTTGTTGTAAGTCTCGATCATCTGGGCAAGGCATCCGGGTTTGCCGTGGATCAGCATGTCGGGCAGTGTCAGGGCGAAGGGTTCGTCGCCGACGATGTCGCGGGCGCACCAGACGGCGTGGCCGAGACCCAAAGGTTCCTGCTGGCGCACAAAGCTTGCCGCTCCAAAAAGGGGACGTGTGGCCTTTAGTATTTCGATTTCAGCCGTCTTGCCGCGTGCCTTCAGCGTGGCTTCCAGCTCATAGGCGAGGTCAAAATGGTCTTCGATGGCATTTTTGCCGCGTCCGGTGACAAAGATGAAATGTTCGATGCCTGCTTCGATCGCTTCTTCAACTGCATACTGAATGACGGGCTTGTCCACGACCGTCAGCATCTCTTTAGGGATGACCTTGGTTGCGGGCAGAAAACGCGTGCCGAGGCCCGCAACCGGAAAGACGACTTTGCGGACTTTTCTCGGAGACTTTGCGGACATGGTGTTCCTTCAGGAGATTGGTTGGGGGCAACTGGCTGGCAAAATGTGTCGCATAAAAGGGCGGGAGACCGCAAGAATTGCTATTCTTTTGTTCTGTGCCAAACCTGTTAAAATGAAAGCAATGTCCGTGCTTCGCGACAAATGGCAGTTTATGAGCAGAAGCGGAGGGGCAAGCGGGTGGTTTTTGGTGTCTGTGGGGCAGATTGCGCCACATGAAGGGGTTCTGTCGTGAGTGTATTTCCGGTGATCCTGTCTGGTGGTGTTGGCTCGCGTCTTTGGCCGACGTCGCGGGCGCTCTACCCCAAGCAGCTTTTGCCTCTGGTGTCCGAACTGACCATGCTGCAGGAAACGGCGTGCCGTGTAAGCGACCCGAAGCTTTTTGAAGCCCCGATTATTGTCTCGAATGACGAACATCGCTTCATTATTGCCCAACAAATGCGCGAAGCAGGCATCATGCCACTTGCCCATTTGCTTGAGCCTATGGGGCGGAACACAGCACCTGCCGCCGCTGCCGCCGCCGCCTTTGTGCAGACCTATAATCCTAAAGGCGTGCTGCTGATTTTGCCGGCCGATCATCATATCCGTGACGTTGTCGCTTTTCGCGCCGCCGTGGCGCAGGGGGCCGAGCTTGCGCAGCAGGGCAAGCTTGTCACATTCGGCATTGTCCCCTCAGCGCCTGAAACAGGCTATGGCTATATCCGTCGCGGCGAGGCGATCAGTGCCGGTGCCTATGCCGTGCGTGGCTTTGTTGAAAAGCCGAATGTTGAAACAGCCAAAACCTATATGGCCGATGGCGGCTACGATTGGAATGCTGGCATTTTTATGTTCCGTGCCGATGTCATCCTTGATGAAATGCGTGTCTATTGTCCTGAAATTGTTGCGCGCTCTGCTGAAGCTGTCGTGAAGGGCAAGCGCGATCTTGATTTTCTGCGGCTTCAGCCCGAAGCTTTTGAAGCCTGCCCGTCAAACTCCATCGACTATGCGGTCATGGAACACACGAGTGTTGCCGTTGTGGTGCCCGTTAATATGGGGTGGAGCGATATCGGCAGTTGGTCGGCACTTTGGGAGACGGGTGAGCAAGACGAAGCGGGCAATGTCTCTCAAGGTGACGTGATGTCGGTCGATACGGCGAACTGCTATATTCGCGCCGAGACTGGGCTTGTTGCTACTTTGGGTGTTGAAGATCTCATCATTGTTGAGACCGGCGACGTTACGCTTGTTGCTAATCGAAACCGCGTACAGGACGTGAAGAAGATTGTTGAGCGTATTGCAGCTGAAGGCCGTAGCGAGCATCAGGTGCATAATCGCGTACATCGACCTTGGGGTTTTTATGAAAGCCTTGATGCGGGTCCGCGTCATCAGGTGAAGCATTTGATGGTGCATCCGGGAGCGTCTCTGTCGCTCCAGCTCCATCATCACCGTGCTGAACATTGGGTTGTCGTCAAAGGCGTGGCGCAAGTGACGGTCGGCGAGGAAGTCAAAATCCTCAATGAAAACCAATCGACCTACATTCCCGTGGAGACAAAGCACCGGCTTGAAAATCCTGGCACCGAACCCTTGAGCATTATCGAGGTGCAATCGGGCGGCTATCTTGGTGAAGATGACATTGTGCGTTTTGACGATGTGTACGGGCGCAAGTCCGATGCCTCGGCGGCGGAATAGCGGAAACCGATATGAGCTATAAGCAACGCCTTGCCGACGACGTTGAGCAGCTCCGCGATACGCGCATACTCTGCGTAGGCGATGTGATGCTTGATCGCTATGTTTATGGCGACGTGGTGCGCGTGTCACCGGAAGCCCCGATCCCCGTTTTGAAAGTGCGTGAAGAGCGCGCCATGCTGGGCGGCGCGGGTAATGTTGCGCGGAACCTTGCAGCTATAGGTGCGAAAGTTTCTTTCGTCAGTGTCGTTGGTGCAGATGCCGAGGGTGATGAAATTGCAGCCATGCTTGAAACGCTTGGCGAGACGGATGCCCGTCTCGTGCGCGATGCTACGCGCCGCTCAACCGTCAAAACGCGTTACGTTGGTATGAACCAGCAAATGCTACGTGCCGATCAGGAAAGCGATGCAGCTTTGAGCCTGGCGCGGCAGGATGATGTCATCGGCCATGTGCGTTCTTTCTTGCCTCATGTGCAGGTGCTTGTGTTATCTGATTACGGCAAAGGCGTTCTGACGCCGGAGGTTTGCCGCGTGGTGATCGAAGAAGCGCGCGATCTGAATATTCCGGTCATTGTTGACCCCAAGGGGCGAAATTACAGTCCCTATGGCGGCGCGACGGTGATTACGCCCAATAAGCGTGAGCTTGGTGAGGCAACCGGCTACAGCGTTGATAGTGAGACATCCATTGTTGAGGGTGCCCGTAGCTTGATCGGACAATTCTCTATTCATTCGGTCTTGGTTACCCGCAGTCAGGATGGCATGAGCATCGTGGCGCAGGACGGTACTGTGACGCATCTTCTTGCTGAAGCGCGCGAAGTTTTCGATGTGTCGGGTGCCGGTGACACCGTGGTCGCCGTTCTGGCCAGTGCTTTGGCGGCTGGCTTGCCATTGGTTGATGCGGCTGGCCTTGCCAATGTCGCGGCCGGGCTTGTCGTGGGCAAGGTTGGTACTGCTGTTGTCTATCGCGATGAACTCACGGCAAAGCTGCGTGAGAGAAAACTTTCAACGCTCGACAATAAAGTGGCAACACAGCACATTGCACAGGACATTGCAGAGAACTGGCGGCGTAAAGGTCTGCGCGTTGGTTTCACAAATGGTTGCTTTGATCTCCTGCATCCGGGTCATGTGACATTACTTGCGCAATCGCGTGCGCTCTGTGATCGCCTTGTTGTGGGTCTTAATAGTGATGCGTCTGTCTCACGTCTCAAGGGACCGACGAGGCCCATTCAGCCTGATGTTGCGCGTGCGACTGTGTTGGCGTCACTCTCCAATGTTGATCTTGTGGTGATGTTTGAAGAGGACACGCCGGAGAATCTCATCGGCATGATCCGGCCAGACGTGCTCATCAAAGGTGGTGATTATACGGTTGAGACTATTGTCGGTGCTTCCTTTGTCCAGTCTTATGGCGGTCACATCGAAATTATCGACCTTGTTCCGGGCTTCAGCACGACGAAGACCGTTGAAAAAATGAACAGCTGATCCTCAATGCCGCTCAACATGCACCGCCATGTGAAATCTGATGGGCGCGAGTTGTTGCTCTATAGCGACATGCCCCTCGACGTTTCGGTGGGGGTGGAGATTGCGAGCGAACGTGGTTCTGCATCCCATATGCGCTGGCATCCTTTGCGGGGCGAATGGGTTGTATATGCGGCCGCGCGGCAGGCGCGCACGTTTTTACCACAAGCCAATGACTGCCCGCTTTGTCCCGCTCGCGACGGCCACGTCAGTGAAATACCATTTTCCAACTACGACATAGCTGTTTTTGAAAACCGCTTTCCTGCGTTTTCGGCCGATGCTGCATTGGAGCAAACCCTACCCGGCGAGAATGTGAAAGTTGCAACGGGCCGTTGTGAAGTTCTCGTTTATTCATCCGATCATAATGCGAGTATCGGGCAGCTTTCTAACGCGCATCTTTCACGTCTTATTGCGGTGTGGGGTGAGCGTGTCAGCGCGTTACGCATTATGGGCTATCCCTGTGTCTTGCCGTTTGAAAATCGCGGCGAAGAAATCGGCGTGACGCTTCATCATCCGCATGGCCAGATTTATGCCTTCTCCTTTGTGCCGGCGCAGTTGCAGCGTGCGGCAGAGGCACAAGCGTCAGTGCCTGTCATTGCGCAGCTACTTGAAACACTTGATCGTGAATTGCTGGTGCGCGATGAAAGCGACGCTCTTTCCTTCGTGCCACCCTTTGCCATGCATCCTTATGAAATATGGCTCGCGCCGCGTCGTCGGGTCGCTTCGCCCGAATTGCTGAATGATATGGAGCGTGAAGCGCTTGCTGTGACGCTTGGCGATGCCGTGCGCCGGTTGGACAAGCTTTTTGGTAAGCCCATGCCTTATATCCTCACTGTTCAGACCGCACCGCGAGGCTTTGAAGATACGTTTCACATGATGGTTGAAATAAAACCATTTCTTCGCGACGTGAACAAACTCAAGTATCTCGCCGGTGTTGAGCAAGGAGCAGGCGTCTTTCTCGTTGATGTGCTGCCGGAGCAGGCGGCGCAGAAGCTCCGCGCGGTGCTTTGATGCAGTCGGCTTTTGTGGAAGCCTTCGGACGAACTCCTGTCGCCATCGGGCGAGCGCCGGGTCGCGTCAACCTCATTGGTGATCATACGGATTATGCTGAAGGTTTCTGTTTGCCGATGCCGCTTGTACATGTGATCGAGGTCGCTGTTGCACCGGCACAATCTTTTCAGGCAATGAGCCTTACCAATGGTGAGATGCAAAGCTTTGATCCGTCCGGGCTGCCACGCGGGAATTGGACGGACTATATTGCAGGCTCGCTTGCTGAACTTTCCAAACTTGGCATTGAGGTCCCGCCTGTTGACGTGCTTGTGCGTTCGGACGTGCCGCAAGGTGCCGGCGTGTCGTCGTCGGCGGCTCTCGAGGTCGCAACGATCCGCGCGGCGCTGGAGCTTGCCGGTGTGACCTTGGATGATGTCGCCGTCGCGCAGGCAGCGCAGCGGGCCGAGAACCTCTATTGCGGCATGCAATGCGGTATCCTTGATCAAATGGCATCCGCCGTCGGGCGTCAGGGAGAGGCGCTGCTGCTTGATTGTCGGACAAATAGAGGTGAGTTGATCCATGTACCGTCCGTGTTCCGCTTTGCGGTTGTTCATTGCGGGCAGGAGCGCCGTTTGGTTGAGGGCGCTTATAATGAGCGGCGCAGATCGGTTGAAGCGGCTGCCGGATTGCTAGGTGTGCGAGCGTTGCGCGATGCAAGTGCTGCGATGGCGGAGAGCCTTGTCGACCCTTTGCTGAGAATGCGCGCGCGCCATGTCGTGGGTGAGAATGAGCGTGTTTTAGCTGCTGTTGGAGCGATGAAGAATAGTCAAGCTGAACGGTTCGGCACTTTGATGGTTGAAAGCCATCGCTCACTTGCGCAAGATTTTGAAGTGTCGACGGAGGCGCTTGACCGGCTTGTTGATAGTGCGCTTGAAGCAGGTGCCTATGGTGCGCGGCTCACAGGCGCGGGCTTTGGTGGCTGTATCGTTGCTCTGTTGCCTGCGTGTGATACATCGAAATGGTGGTCGCGCGTCGCGGCGCGTAATCCTTCCGCCTGGTGCGTTCAGATATAGAGATCAGGCAATGTGCCTGACATATTGAGGGCAGCGCCGTCGACTGCAAAGCTTATGGCGTTGGTCCTGAGATATGGTCTGAAACAAGGCGGGGATCTTAATTGGCGCTAAAGTGAAAGCTTCGGATCGTTAAGAAGTGGGTGGAAATGACGCGGGCGGCGCGCGTATAAGGGCTTGAGCGCGAATTCGGGGAAATGATCATGAAACTACGTCGTAAAATCGCATGGGCCTTGGGTTTTGACCTTTTGCGCATTCGGAAGAGTTCAAGTGCAGAAGCTTTGGTGCGGCGGTTTATTGAGCAGGTGAAACCCACTCTTGTTTTGGATGTCGGCGGCAACGAGGGGCAGTTCGCTAGCGATGCCCTGAGCGCGCCGGGAACCCACAAAGTTGTGTCGTTTGAACCGCTTAGTTCAGCGCATGGGATGCTTGTGGAGGCTTCGCGGGGCAACCCGCGATGGGAGGTCGCTAAACGCTGTGCCATTGGCGAAGCATCTGGCGTGACAAAAATTAATATTTCCAGTTTCTCGGGTTCGTCCTCGCTCCGGCCCATGAACGATACGCATCTTAATGCAGCGCCGAATACGGGTTATGTCGGTGAGGAAACGGTGGATATTTTCCGCCTTGATGACATTGCGCGCCAATACATCAAACCAGACGACCGTATTCTTCTTAAAATCGATACGCAGGGCTATGAGCAGAACGTTCTCGACGGGGCGACCGGCATCATGGATCAGGTCGTGGCCATGCAGATCGAAGTCGCGCTTGTAGAGCTTTACTCCGGCGAGACGCTGGCGCTTGATCTCATCAAAGGCGTGCTTGATCAGGGTTTTTCAGTCTTTGCCTTCTGCAACGGGTTCGGCGAAAAAAAGACGGGCCGGTTGCTGCAGGCTGACGTCTTTTTCATTCGCACCTGAAGGAAAGCTAGGTGAATTTCGGTAACCAGTTGCCGTGAGCGTCGATCAGCTCATCCACCATTCTCCATATCTGATCGAGTGACAGCTCTGCGCCGACATGCGGATCGAGCATGGCCGCGTGATAGATATGCTCGCGTTTGCCGGTGGCGAGGGCCTCAACGGTCAGGGCCTGCACGTTGATATTGGTCTGCATGAGCGCTGCCAGATGGGGCGGTAGATTACCCGCATATGTTGGTGTTACGCCATTACTGTCGATGAGGCAGGGGACTTCGACGCATGTGCCTTCCGGCAGATTATCGATGAGACCGCGATTGGGGACATTGCCGTTGATTGTTGTGGGTTTGCCCGTCACCACGGAACGGATGATGCGCCCGCCATATTCACCTGAGAAATTCACGTCAATGTGATTGGCGGAGGTGAGATCGCGCTCCTGCGCATCCCATGCCGTAATCTGATCTTCGCAACGTTTGATATATTCATCAAGCGGCACATTGAACTCGGCAATGAGATCAGGCCGGTCGCGTTTGATGAACCACGGCACATATTCGGCAAAGTGCTCGCTTGACTCCGTGACGAAGTAACCAGTGCGTTTCAAAATCTCGTAGCGCACTTTGTTATGGGCAGGCATACGGCCTTCGGCTCCAATGGCTTTCAGGCGCGGATAGAGGTCTTCACGCGTGCCGTCTGCATGGAGCTTTTCAAGGCGGGTGTAGAAAGACATGTGGTTGATGCCCGCGCATTTATAGCGAAGGTCTTTGTGGTTCTCGCCCAAATCCTGTGCGAGCTCCCATGCTGTGCCCTGTACCGAATGGCACAGACCCACATGGGCAATGTCGGGTGCCAGGCGACTCAGGGCCCAGCAATTGATCGCCATAGGATTTACATATTGGAGCATCAACGCCTTGGGGCAGAGCTCGCGCATATTATTTGCTATGTCGAGCAGTACCGGCACGGTGCGAAGTCCGCGCATGATGCCGCCAATACCCATGGTGTCGGCAATGGTCTGACGCAGACCGAATTTTTTGGGGATTTCAAAATCAATCACGGTGCCGGGTTTGAAACCCGCGACCTGAATCATGATGATGACGAAGTCCGCACTTCTAAGTGCTTCGCGCCGGTCTGTGGTTGCGGTGATCGTTGGCGTGATACCCAAAGATGATGCGATTTTGTCGGCGACGATGCGGGAGGTTTTGAGACGGGCCTCGTCAATGTCGTGCAGTGCAATATGGCAGGTGGCAAATATATCATTCAGCAAAATATCGCCGACGAGATTCTTCATAAAAACCGTGCTACCCGCACCGATCAGGCAAATTTTGGTCACGTCATATCCCTTGCATATTTAGTCGCGCGTGCAGCATTGCCGAGCTTGCGCAGGACGTCAAATGCCGCCAACGTAAGGTAAAAGCAGGGGGAATACGATGGTCGCGGCAGCAGCAATCGGCGTTTGTTACTATCCTGAGCATTGGCCGGAAAGCATGTGGGCGGATGATGCGCGCCGGATGCGTGAGGTCGGCATTACGCGTGTACGTATCGGCGAGTTTTCCTGGTCGCGGCTTGAACCTGAAGCGGGCCGTTATGAGTTCGATTGGCTTTCCCGCGCTATTGATACGCTTCATGCTGAAGGTCTTGGCGTCATCCTTGGTACACCAACAGCGACACCGCCGAAATGGCTGGTGGATGCGATGCCGGATATGCTGGCGGTCGGCGATGATGGCCGCGTGCGGAGCTTCGGATCGCGTCGACATTATTGCTTTTCGCATATTGGCTACCGGCGCGAATGTGCGCGTATTGTCAGTGAGCTTGCCAAACGCTTTGGTGCGCATCCCGGCGTTGTCGCGTGGCAGACGGATAATGAGTATGGCTGCCATGACACTGTGCGTTCCTATTCGCAGAGTGCGCTTTTGGGTTTTCGTCATTGGTTACAAGCACGCTATGGCACAGTTGCTGCGCTTAATGAGGCATGGGGTAATGTGTTTTGGAGCATGGAATATTCAAGCTTCAACGAGATAGAGTTGCCATCGGGTGCGGTGACAGAAACGAACCCTTCGCATCGGGTGGACTTTGACCGCTACTCGTCGGATCAGGTGATCGCTTTCAACAAAGTGCAGACGGATGTAATCCGAGCGCGTGCGCCCACCCATCAAATTCTGCACAACTTCATGACGTTCCATGTTGATTTCGATCATTTCGCTGTGATGGACGACATGGACATTGCGACCTGGGATTCTTACCCGCTGGGGAGCATAGATGTGTTCGAGCGCGACCTCGTGCGTAAGTCGATTTATGCGAGGACGGGTGATCCGGACCTCCAAGCTTTCCACCATGACTTATACCGCGGAACCGGTCGGGGTCGTTTTGGCATCATGGAGCAGCAACCGGGACCTGTGAACTGGGCGCAGTACAACACGGACGCGAAACCCGGCATGATCCGGCTCTGGGGCATGGAAGGTTTTGCACATGGTGCCGAACTCGTCTCCTATTTCAGATGGCGGCAGGCGCCTTTTGCACAAGAGCAATTTCATGCCGGTCTCAATATGCCGGACAACACGCCGGATCGCGCCTTCTTTGAAGTCGAGGAATTGTCGCGCGATTTGAAAATGCTGGGCGATATGGGAACGGCAGCGCCTGCGCGCGTCGCGATTGTCTATTCCTATGAAGCGCAATGGATGTTGCGCGAACAACCGCAGGGACGGAATTTTTCTTATATTGATCAGGTCTTCTCGGCCTATCGCAGTTTGCGCGAGCTTGGCCTTGATATCGATGTTGTCGGCACGAATGCCGATCTTGCGTCTTATGCCTTGGTCATCCTCCCGTCGATGCCCTATGTGCCGGATGCTTTTGCGTCGGCCCTGAAAGCTTTTCAGGGCACGTTGCTCGTGATGCCTCGTACGGGGAGCCGCACGCGGTCGCACCATATTCCCGACAATCTCGCCCCCGGACCGCTTGCTGATCTGCTGGGTATTAAAGTCACCCGTGTTGAAAGTTTCAGGGTGGGGTCCGCTGTGCCGGTCACCTATGACAATGAGACATTCCGCTTTGACCGCTGGCGTGAATTTGTTGAAGTGAAATCGGCGGATGTGATTGCTCGCGACGGCGACGGCCATCCGGCTCTGACACGGAAGGTCAGGGCCTGTTATCTCACCGGATCGCCTGACCGTGCGTTGATGGAACGTCTGTTCGGGCGGCTCGTCCGCGAGGCGGGCGTAGAGACGCAAATTTTGTCGGCGGGCGTCCGGATGCGCGGGCGCGGGCGCTATCGCTTCCTTTTCAACTACGGCCCTGATCCTGTCGAAGTATCCGACTATCTCAAAGGCGACATTGTGGTTGGCGGAAAGCGCCTTGAGGTGGGGGATATTGCCGTGGCGCGGGAAGCACGCTGAACCGAAATGGCTTTGCAATTGATTATTGTGTCCTGTGATTTTGCGCAGTGCCCGTGTTAGCCTGACTACCGGTTCGCGTTGGAGTATTTGTGCATTATGAATATCCCCCCTGTTCGTCTGCCCCGTCATGGTCTTGGTGCCGGTGTCGTGATTTTGAGCTTGGCGATGAGCGGCTGTGCGGATGCGCGTGTGCCGGAAAGCCGCACGCCTATGGCCCCGCCTGTCGGTCGTCACGATGTAAACGAGAGCTTTGCAGCATGGTTGACCAAATTTCGTGTGGATGCTCTCAAAGCAGGCGTGACGGCTAAGACGTTTGATCGCGCGATGGCAGGCGTGACGCCTGACATGGACGTTGTGGACAGCGATCAGAACCAGCCGGAATTTGTGAAACCTGTTTGGGTTTATCTCAATGGCGCACTGTCCGAAAAGCGCGTGACGCGCGGGCAAGTGCTGCTGAAAGAGAATAAATCGTTGCTTAACGCAATTGAGAAAAAGTACGGCGTTGACCGCAATGTGATCGTTGCGATTTGGGGGCTTGAATCAAACTTCGGCGATTTCATGGGCTCGCAGCATGTTGTCCGCTCACTTGCGACGCTCGCCTATGAAGGCCGACGCCAGTCCTATGGGCGCACGCAACTCATTGCTGCTTTGAAGATCATTCAGGCCGGTGATGTGGGTCCCGATGGATTGCTCGGCTCATGGGCCGGTGCGATGGGGCAGACGCAGTTCATCCCCACAACCTATCTTGCTCATGCGGTTGACTTTGATGGTGACGGTAAACGCAATATCTGGACATCGCGGCCTGATACGCTCGGCTCCACTGCGCAATATCTCAATGTGTCAGGCTGGGAGCCTGGTGCGACTTGGGGCTATGAAGTCAAAACACCCAAAGGTTTTGATTATGCGCAAGCTGATATGAGCGTGAAAAAATCGGTAGCCGCCTGGGGCAAGCTTGGTGTGAAGCGTGTCAAAGGGATACCCTTTGCCAAGAAAGATGAAACAGCGGCAGCCTCACTGTTTTTGCCTGCGGGTCACAAAGGTCCGGCATTTTTGGTGATGAATAATTTCAGGACTGTGCTTGCATATAACGCGTCCACCTCTTATGCGATGGCGGTAAGCCTGCTTGCGGATCGGTTTCGTGGGCGTGGCGAGATCGTCGGAAACTGGCCCACGGATGAGCGGCCTCTGACGCGCGCCGAGCGCGAAGAATTACAGAGCCTGTTGAACGATAAAGGTTATGATCTCGGCGAGCCCGATGGCATTATTGGTTTTAACACGCGCAAAGCGATCCGGTCATATCAGGTATCGGCAAAGTTGCCGGCGGATGGCTATGCGACATCATCTTTGTTGGATCACTTGCGTCGCTAATTCAAATTTTCTTCGCATAGGGGATGTTGATGCAGACCAAACTTTTTATTGGTGGTTCATTTGTTGAGGGTGAAGGAGCGGGCGAAGATATTCTGAACCCGGCGACGGGCGCACTCATTACCAAAATTCCTTCAGCCTCTAAGAATCAGATTGATGCTGCAGTGGCGGCAGCGGCGGGTGCCTTTAAGACTTGGGGCCGTACGACGCCCGGTGAACGATCAGGGTTGCTTCTGAAACTGGCTGATCGGATTGAGGCAGAGGCAGAAAGTTTTGCGCGGCTTGAAAGCCTGAATTGCGGCAAGCCTTATCTGCGCGTTCTCGAAGATGAAATTCCTTCAGTTGTGGATTGTTTTCGCTTTTTTGCAGGTGCGGTGCGCTGCATGTCAGGCAGTGCGGCGGGTGAATATATTGAAGGTTATACGAGCATGATCCGGCGCGATCCGGTGGGTGTTGTTGCGTCGATTGCACCATGGAATTATCCGTTAATGATGGCGGCATGGAAGATAGCGCCTGCGCTTGCGGCCGGAAATGTGGTGGTGCTGAAGCCGTCGGAACAAACACCGTTGACCGCGCTGAAGCTCGCCGAGCTTGTGGCAGAAATTTTTCCCGAAGGCGTATTCAATCTTGTGCTCGGCCGCGGCGATAGCGTCGGCGCACCACTTGTAAGTCATGCAGGTGTGCACATGACTTCACTCACGGGTGACATTGCGACAGGGCGGAAAGTACTGGAGGCTGCTACCGGAACATTGAAGCGCACGCACCTGGAGCTCGGCGGCAAAGCGCCGGTTATTGTGTTTGATGATGCGGATATTGATGAAGTGGTCGAGGGCATTCGCGGCTTTGGCTATTATAATGCCGGTCAGGATTGTACAGCAGCTTGCCGTATTTATGCGGGTCCCAAGATATATGAAAAGCTCGCGGCGGATCTCACAAGTGCCGTATCAAGTATCGCATTTGCTGATCCCAATGAAGACGACGGCGAATTGGGACCGGTTATTTCAGAGAAGCAGCGTACCCGCATTTCCGGCTTTGTGGATCGTGCGCGTGAGATGAAGCACATTGAGGTGACTACAGGCGGTAAGGTGCGCGCCGGAGATGGATTTTACTTTGAGCCGACCGTCGTTGTGGGGGCGAGACAGGAAGATGAAATCGTGCAACGTGAAATCTTCGGGCCGGTTGTTTCGATCACGCGGTTTAGCGATCCTGAGGATGCTGTTGCTTGGGCTAATGACAGTCAGTACGGATTGGCGTCCTCTGTCTGGACCAAGGATGTTGGCCGCGCTATGTCGACAGCGGCGCAACTTCAATATGGTTGCACATGGATTAACACTCATTTCATGTTGGCCAATGAACTGCCGCATGGGGGTATGAAATCGTCCGGTTACGGTAAAGATCTGTCGCCCTATGCGCTTGAGGATTACACTGTTGTGCGCCATGTGATGGTGAAGCTCTAACCCGAACAAAAGATTTCCCCAGTTTCATTTTGAGCGCGTCTACCCATGTCCCGTGAGATGCCAATTGCGGGAGACGATATATGAGCGCGCAAACTAAATATGTGAGCTATGTCCCCGTGGGGTCGCCTGCTTGGGAACCATCATGCAATCCTAATTGGCGCGGCGGGCGGTGTGACGGATGGCGGCATGCGAAATCTGTTTATGCCGTCGATTTTCAAAACAATCGTGGTATGAACGGGTTGGCTAATACGCTCCTCGCTTCATGCCTTACGACTGCGCGGGCAACAACGTCTTATCTCTCCGATAATGCAGGCCTCTATCAATTTTATAACGTTAATGCGCTCGCTCTGCGTGCGGATGCGGGTGCCTATATTGGCGGGGCTTTCACGAATAAGATCCGCAATCCACGTGGTGAAGGTGGTGCGAGCGGTTTGATCGGTTCGGGCGGTGTTGCGCCGACGAACTGGCTCTTTGAGCAGGCGGGTGTCAATTTTAATTACACGCTTACAGTCGGACAAAGCGAAAGCGGGCTGTCTGCTACCGATATTCGCATTCAAAATCTCGGAGGTACACCGCGGCGTATTCTCTTTGAGCAGAGTAACGCGCAGATTGCGGCTCTGCCGGGTGAAGCTTGGGGATTTGATGTTTTTGTGAAACTGCAAGCGGGGAGTCTTGCCAGCACGACATTGGCACTTGAGCTGCAATGGCGTGACAGTGAAGGCGGAGCAGTAGGATCGGTCAACTCTACAAGCGTCGTTCCGACGGCGGGTGCGCTTTCGGAGAATTATTTTTCAGTAAAAGCTATTGCTCCCACGCGGACGTCTTATGTTACGCTTGCATTGCGTTTGACGCCACTGTCGGTGACGCCGGGGATGACAGACGTGACGCTTCGCGTCGGTCCGGCTAAGGCATGTAACCTCCCGACCCTTGATGGGCCGGAGCTGGTATTCAATGGTGACTTTTCAAACGGCCTTACAGATTGGGCAACAGTGGGTGCGGCCTCACTTGCAGTTGTCAGTGGCGAACTTGAAATCACGACCGACGGCGCGAACAAAGGTGCCCAAAGTCCTTTAGTACCAACACAAGTTGGCGCTGTCTATCGTACTACGTGGAGTGGGCGTAAAAGCACAGCGAATTTTCAATTGAATTGGACGAGCCCTAATCAGGCAATTATGGGGCCGAGCGGTTCGATTACGAACGTTGACTTCACGACCTATTTTTTGGCGAGCACAACAAGCGGCAGGCTTTTTCCTTTCACGACGCAGGCGGGCATCTGCTATTTTGATAATTTTTCGATGAAATTACTGAGTGCCGGACATTTGCCTGTCTATCCGATCATGCCGCCTGCAGGAGTGCCGGGCGACAGCACACGTTCAGCTGATCTGGTGCAGTCATCAAACTTCGATTGGTACGATGGAATGGATTGCGATGCGGGTGCGAGCGTTCTTGTGACGTTGGCGCTTTCGCATGTGGGAGACGGTGTTGAGCGCACATTGTTTGAGCTGAGTGACGGGACCGGAACCAACGCGGTGCGGGCCTATATCAGTGCGGGTGATCGCGTCGGTCTTAAAATTATTGCGGGCGGGGTAACGCAAGTGGATGCAGTGCTGACGGCAACCGTGAGCACAGGCAAAAGTGCCTTTGGTTTTGGCTGGAGCGTTGGGCGTTGCTACGTGACCAATGGCAGTGAGATTGTCAGCGCAGATGCGGCGGCGCTGCCTGTCATAACCCAACAACGTATGGGATGTGCGGTGAGTGCGGGTTCGCTCAATGACATGCTAGGGCTTGTGCAAACCTGCGTGAGGCTTTCGCCTGATGAAGCGCAGGACTGGGTATTGTCGCGCTGAGGCATCAGGCAGTGAGAGGATAGCGTTCGACGTTGCCTATTCCGTCATAGAGATCGAAGCCGCGTTTGAGCCAGTCATTGAGTTTGTCATCGGCTTTAAGGAGCGGGATCGTGCAAACCGCACCGGCCCAAAGGAAGCCACCGAGAGCGATATAATCGGCATAATTAGCCGTGTCGCCGCCGAGGAAGGGTGCAGAGAGAAGGGCCGCACGCATCGGGCGCAGCGCATAGCGTAGTTCGTCCAGACGCGCATCACGGCCTTCAGCAAATTGCTCAAGCGTTTTTCCGCCGAGGCGCGCTTCGCGGCTTTGACGAAAATAGGGCTGATCCTCGGGCCGCGCGTGATTGTGGATGTCGGCCACGTTGATTTGAAATATCCGGTTCATAATTTCGAGACCAAACCAGCCATCAAAGAAATGTGCCATCGCGCGCTCTTGCGGCGAGGTGAACAGGGTGGGCGCGTCGCGATAGGTCTTGTCGAGATAATCAGCAATGGCCCAGCTATCGCAAACCGTTGTCGCGCCGTCTTCGATGATCGGCACGGTTTTGTATTTTCCGCCGCAGAGTTTCGGAATGTCGGTGAAACCTACGGGCGCTGCCTCGAACGACAGACCTTTATGCGCCAGCGCATATTTGATACGCCAAACAAAGGGGCTAAGCGAACGGCCATTGGCGGCAACAAGATCGTAGAGGCGGATGGTCATGTGTTTGTCTCGCTGGTGATATGGACTTTTGGTGGTTCGACCTGATGGTCTTGCGGAATATAGAGCGAAACCGATGTGCCTTTGCCCATTTCACTTTCGATGGCGAGACCGCCGCCGAGTTTTTCGGCCAGTTGCAACGCCATGCTGAGTCCAAGGCCTGTGCCCTGTCCCTGGCCTTTGGTCGAGAAATAGGGCTCGACCACGCTCGCAATCATATCGGCGGGAATGCCTGTGCCGTGATCTCGGATTTCGATGACAGCATAGTCGCCGGCTTTTATGCTGCCCCATGGCAGATCAAGCGACTGCGCTAGGTGGCGTGCTTTTACGTTGACGTTGATGGTGCCACCAGCAGGTGTTGCGTCACGTGCATTGATCGCGAGGTTGATGATCGCGGCCTGTAGTTCCTGAATATCAACGCGTGCCCATAGGTCTTCGGTGAAGGCGACAATGTTGTAGTCTTTGCCGATAGATGAGGCGATGAGTTCGATGGTGCGTTCGATGGTGACTTTGAGATTGGTGCGTGTGAGATAGAGCGGATCTTTACGCGAGAAGGTCAGTAGGCGCCGTGTGAGGTCGACCGCGCCGTCTGTGGCACGGATAAGGCGCGACATGTCGATCCCTTTGATGTCGTTTTTCTCGACGATGCTTTCGATGCGTTCAACTTCGCCATACATCACGGTGAGAAGGTTATTGAAATCATGGGCGATGCCGCCGGTAAGCTGTCCCAAGGCTTCGAGGCGCGAGGCATGGCGCTCGCGCTCTTCTTGCTTAATGCGCTCGGTCAGGTCGCGGATAATGACAAAGATGATTTCATCTTGTGGAGAATAGACCGCAGACACCAGGATCGGTACGCACCGGCCATCTTTGGCAATGATTTCCTGCTCAATGGCACTGGAAGGTTTGCCCGCTATGACGTTGCTGAGCGCGCTGAAGGCGGTGTCGGCAAATTCGTCCGAGACGAGTTCTTGTAAAGGCGTGCCGATCAACTCGTCGCGGGTGAAACCTGTCAGTTCAACGCAGTTTTTGCTGATCTCCACCAGAGTGCCATCGGGCTTCAGTTCGGCGACGATGTCGAGCGATGCATCGATGAGGCGGCGATAGCGGTTGCGCTCTTCGCGGATTTGTTTGAGTAATGCATATTCTTTTTCGGCACTTTCAAGTCGTGCTTGAACTGTCGAATACTCGATGAGGTTTGATTCAAGAAGGCGGTTGACGCCAAATATTAGCGCGATGCTGACGCATTGAGTAAGTGACCAGATACCGAAGACCGGTAAAAAGGAAACCGGTATGGCCAAGCCCGGCCGGTTGACGAAATAGACGAGAGCTAATCCCTGCATGAACGTCGCTGCGATGCTGAGGATGAGTGCGATCCGGCGCGACAGGACGATGAAAAAGAAAATTGAAAGCGGTGTGCCCCAAGCAAGATGGATCAGGATGTTGGCGGGCTCACTGGCAAAGCCTGCGACCGACCACGTGTTAATGACGACATAGATCCAAGTGATGACAGATGTAGGAACGCCGAGTTTTTCGACAGAGCGCTTGGGATAGAGGCGGGCATAGACAAAGATGAATGCTGCAAACGGAAGAAAGAGAACAGCCGACCAATATTCGACGGGCGTCAGTTGAAACTTTCCACCGACGATAACGCCGATAAGCGCACCCAAACCCGTCAGCAGAGCAGCGCCCTGAAGTGCGATGCCGCCGAAACGTGTTTCACGGGCAACGAGCTTGCTCACGTGATCTTCGGCTGTCGGGGTTGGTTCAACTTTCATGTTTGGTCCGTGGTCATGCGGCACCGTAATCATCTTCGCTCTGCCATCTTTGATAGCTTATGCCTATGTCGGGCTTTGAGGGAGTCTTCCGTATAAACAAAAACGGGATGGCTTTAAGGGCCCCCCGTTTTCTTCGGCATTTGTTGTGTCTGTTTGAAGCTTCAGAATTCAGGTAAGTGCTTGCGTGTAGGTATTCATGTCAAAGTAATCACGCCATATCCTGATTTTGCCGTTTTCCATTTCAAATACACCGCAGCAAGGGAGAGCGACGGTTTTGTCCCCTATATTTGTACGATCGACGCGTTCAGCAAAAACGATGTTCCCCGACGATGCGATGTTGAGAATTTCCCACCGGGTTTCGCTCCAACCCGTCAGGAATGCGGAAATGAATTTTTGGAGATCGGCGCGGCCCTGTACCGGCGCGATCATCATGTTGTGATAGATGCCGTCATCGGTGAAATAGCTGACAATCTTTTCGACATCGTGACTCGGCCATGTGTCGATGAAGGCGCGGATTGTATCTTGATTTTTCTCCATTGGTTTTTCCCTGATAAAAATTCAAAAAAATGGGGCAGTCATGCTGCCCCATTTAGATTTTTGTACTGAAGCTTCAGAAGCCTTTGCCTTCGGCCACCAGCTTTTCAAGGAGCGCGGCGGGTTTGAAGTCTGCGCCCATCTGGGCTTCAAACTGCTTCATCTTTGCCAGCACTTTATCGAGGCCAATCGTGTTGCCGTAGAACATCGGACCGCCGCGATAGACCGGCCAGCCATAGCCGTTGATCCAGACGATATCGATATCGGAGGCGCGAATGGCTTTGC
Organism: Parvibaculum sp.; assembly: GCA_030645235.1. Taxonomy (GTDB): domain Bacteria; phylum Pseudomonadota; class Alphaproteobacteria; order Parvibaculales; family Parvibaculaceae; genus Parvibaculum. Next base: position 114,483 of record JAUSMV010000012.1, read on the forward strand.
CTTCTTCAAGGATTTTTGCGCCTTCATTGATCATCGGGTAGATGCAGCGTTCGATGATCTCTTCGTCGGAAATCGTGCGGCGATTGATGCCCTTCTTGGCGGCGAATTCGAGGATGATGTCCTCGGTGATTTTCGACGGCTTGGCGTTGCGGTTTTCGTCGTAGTCATAGAAGCCCGCCCCCGTCTTCTGGCCGCGACGGTCCATCTCGCAGAGGCGGTCACGGATCGTTTCGCCTTTGGATTTGTCCTTGGACCAACCAATGTCGAGACCGGCAAGGTCGGACATGGCGAAGGGGCCCATGGGGAAACCGAAATCGTAGAGGACGCGGTCAACGTCCCACGGCATGGCGCCTTCCATGATGAGCTTCTGCGCTTCGCGCTGACGCTGCGCGAGAATGCGGTTGCCGACGAAGCCGGGGCAGACGCCGACGAGGGCTGCGATCTTGCCGATCTTTTTGGCAATCGCCATCGAGGTGGCGATGACGGGCTTTGAGGTCTTGTCGGCGCGCACAACTTCGAGAAGCTTCATCACGTTGGCGGGCGAGAAGAAGTGTAGACCGATCACGGCTTCGGGACGCTTCACTGCCGTGGCGATTTCGTCGATGTTCAGAGCAGACGTGTTTGTCGCAAGGATCGCACCGGGCTTGGCGATCTGGTCGAGCTTGCCGAAGACCTCTTTTTTGACAGCCATGTTTTCAAAAATGGCTTCGATGATGAGATCGGCCTGGCCCAGGTCTTCAAGCGCCAGTGTGCCTTTTAGCATCCCCATACGCTTTTCAACATCGTCCTGCGTCATGCGGCCTTTTTTGGCGGTGTTTTCGTAGTTCTTACGAATGACACCGAGACCGCGATCGAGCGCGTCCTGCTTTGTCTCAACGATGGTGACGGGGATGCCGGCGTTGAGGAAGTTCATGGCAATGCCGCCGCCCATCGTACCGGCACCGATGATACCGACGGTGTTGACGGGGATTTGCGGTGTGTCGGCCGGAACATCCGGCAGTTTCCAGACCTGACGTTCAGCAAAGAACACGTGGCGCTGAGCGGCTGACTGTGTGCCGGTCACGAGTTCGCGGAAAAGCTTCTGCTCGACTTTGATACCTTCATCGAAGGGCAGGTTCACAGCAGCTTCGATGCACTGGATGTTATATTCAGGCGCGAGGAAGCCACGGAACTTGCGAGCATTTTCTTTGCGGAAGTTTGCAAAAATTTCCGGCTTGGCGCGGTCGGCGTTCATCTTGTCCTGAAGGTCGCGCACTTTTTTCAGGGGACGCTTTTCAGCGACGATCTTGCGGGCAAACGCAATGGCGCCTTCACGCAGCTTGCCTTCTTCGGTGAGTTCATCGACGAGGCCCATGTCGAGACAGGCCTTGGCACCGACATGCTGGCCGGATGTGACCATTTCCAACGCCTTTTGTGCGCCGACGATGCGCGGCAGGCGCTGCGTGCCACCGGCACCGGGCAGCAGGCCGAGGTTCACTTCCGGCAGACCGCATTTGGCTGACGGAACAGCGACGCGATAGTGACAGGTGAGCGCCACTTCGAGACCGCCGCCCAGAGCCGTGCCGTGGATCGCGGCAACGACGGGCTTGGAGGCGTTCTCAATCATGGAAAGGGCGTCGAACAGGCTCGGGCCTGAAGGTGCCTTCCCGAATTCGGTGATGTCGGCACCGGCGATGAAGGTCTTGCCTTCGCAGATCAGCACAATGGACTTCACGGCGTCATTGGCCAGTGCCTGACGGATGCCGCCGTCGATGGCGACGCGGACGCCCGCTGATAGCGCGTTGACGGGGGGTGAGTTCAATGTGAGGACGGCAACATCGCCTTCGATGGTCAGATCGCCGACTTCGTTGATAGCAGTCATGGTTTGCTCCCTTGGACCTTGTCGTTTTTTCGTATGGTCGTTTCTGCTTGTGGATTTTTGTTGTGTGCTACCCTATAGCCCAATTGAAACTGAATAAAGCAGGGAAGGGGTGGCAAAGATCGCCCCTGGAACGAAATTGAACAAGAGCATTTCAAGCGTGAACGAGGGCTCGGCAGAAGCCGCCATCACATCCATTCAGCAGGGCTTTGAACGCAGCGGATACATCTGTAATTCAAGCATTGCGACCTCCATTTTCCTCGCGGAACGCTTGCAAAAGCCTCTGCTGGTTGAAGGCCCGCCCGGTGTCGGCAAGACGGAACTGGCCAAGGCGACCGCCGAGCTTGTCGGCAAGCCGCTGATCCGGCTGCAATGCTATGAAGGCTTGGACGAGAGCAAGGCGCTTTACGAGTGGAAATACGGCAAGCAGCTTCTCTATACGCAGGTGCTGAAAGAGAAGCTCGGCGACCTGATGACGGGCGCGCAGGGCCTGAAAGAATCCATCGCGCGTCTTCATGATTTTGACGACACGTTTTTCAGCGAAGAATTTTTAGAACCCCGCCCCCTTCTGAAGGCGCTGTGGCAGCCCGGCGGCGCGGTTCTGCTGATCGACGAGCTTGATAAATCAGATGATGAGTTCGAGGCGTTCCTCCTTGAAATTCTGTCGGATTATCAAATCTCGATTCCCGAACTCGGCACGATCAAGGCGCGCACGCCCCCGATTGTGTTCCTCACGTCCAACAACACACGCGAGATTGGCGACGCGCTGAAACGTCGTTGCCTGCATCTCTATATTCCGTTCCCCGATACAGCGCTCGAACAGCGCATTATCCGTTCGCGTGTGCCGGAAGTCGAAGAGAGCCTGCGCAATCAGCTTGTCGCGTTTGTGCAGGGGCTTCGTCAGCTTGATCTGAAGAAGCAGCCGGCGGTGAGCGAGACCATCGATTGGGCGCGCACCATGGTTCTGCTCCATGCGAAGGAACTTGATGCCGAGCTTGTGCGACGCACGCTGAATGTGTTGCTGAAGTTTCAGGATGATATCGACAATGTGGATGCTGAAGTCAATGCGCTGACGACCAAGGCCATCGAAGCGGCGAGATAATCCATGACTGAAGTTCTGGGCGATTTCATTCGGGCGTTGAGGGCCGCTGATGTGCGGGTCTCGACGTCTGAGTCCATTGATGCAGGCAATGTGCTCGACATTGTCGGTTTCGGTGACCGGCAGACCTTGCGCGACGGGCTTTCTCAGGTGCTTGCCAAAAGCGAGTATGAGAAAGAAGCCTTTCGCGACACGTTTGATCGCTTCTTTGCGTTTGATCAGTTCAAACAAAAGGCCCCCGGCGATCCTCAAAATTCTGAGGATGGTGAAAGCGAAGACAGCGACCAAAACGCAGACCAACAAGGCGGCGAGCAGCAAGGCTCGGCGGGCGGCCAGCCGCAATCGGGTGGCGGCAATCGCGAGGGGCAACCTTCAGGCGGTGAACGCGCGGAAGGTGACGCTGAGGGCGAGGGCGGAGCGGAGTTTCCCGACCTCGTTCAGATGCTTGAAAGCGGTGATCAGGCGGCGTTGCAAATGGCGCTGGCGGACGCCGCACGCGAAGCGCAACTCAACCGTATTCGTCTCTTTACGCAGCGCGGCATGTATGTGCGGCGTATGATGGAGATCATGGGGCTGAACGGTCTGCAAGATGAGATCGAGCGGCGCGAAGACAATGGTGAGCAGGATCGCGCTGACAATCTGCGCGGCCTTCGCGATCAGTTGCGCGCCGATGTGCGCGACTATGTTGAAAAGCAGCTCGAGATTTTCACGGCCAATGCAGGCCGTCAGTTGCGCGAAGAAGTCCTGTCACAGGTGCGCCTCGGCAATATTGATGCGCGCGATATGAAAATCATGCGGGTGCTCGTCGCCAAAATGGCCAAGCGCCTTGTAGCGCTGCATTCGCGTCGCAGGAAAGTCGATCGTCGCGGGCATCTTGATGTGCGCCGCACGATCCGCGCGAATGTCGAATTTGACGGGTTGATGTTCCACACGATCTGGAAGCAAAAGAAAATCGACCGGCCGAAGGTTATGGCGATTTGTGACGTGTCAGGTTCCGTGGCGCAAGTCGCCCGTTTTCTGCTGATGTTCCTCTACAGCGTTCAGGAAGTGTTGCCGCGCGTGCGTTCTTTTGCTTTCTCCGGTCAACTTGGCGAGACGACCGATATGTTTGAGCAGACGAAAAAGATCGAAGAAGCGATTGCCAAGGCCTTGCGCGATCATGGCGGCGGCTCGACGGATTATGGTCAGGCATTCGTCGATTTCGAGCGCCTCGCGCTTGATGATGTGGATCACCGCACCACCGTTCTTATTCTCGGCGATGCGCGGTCGAACTATTCCAACCCGCGCGGCGATATTCTGAAGAAAATTCATTCGCGGGCGCGGCGTGTCATCTGGCTCAATCCCGAAGGCAAGAGCATGTGGAATTCGGGTGACAGCGAAATGAAACGTTTGCAGCCCTATTGCGATACGGCTGTGACCTGCGCTTCGCTGAAAGACCTTGAGCGCGTCGTATCTGAGCTATTACGTCACGCCAGTTAGTATTCTGTGCTCTGTGGCCTGGCCGCCCTTGCCTGTCCCGTTTTGATGCGATTAACCTTGCCCCGCTTGAGGCACAAGCCCTGCATCGCTGGGGTTAGGAGCCCGTTTTGACGGGTATATTGCTTTGAATTGGGGCAGTCGTGGGCGTTCGGGGCTATTTAGCCGTTTCATCGGTCAGAGTTGGGGCGCTGGCGCTTTTGGCGCTGGCAGCGGTTCTGTGCGCCTCATTACCCGTTCATGCCGCACCCATGTCGCTGACACCGCCCAAGGTCGCGAAAGCTCAGGGCACGCTTGTGCCCGCGCCTGTTGTTGCCCCCACCATGCCGGGCGATGAGCCACCGGTTCCCGCATCAGTGGCAGAACAGGCAACGGCCGCGCCGGTGCTCACCAAGCCCGTGAAACCAAAGTCGCGTTATAACGTGGTCGTGTTCGGGGATTCGCTTGGCGATGGTGTCTGGGCCGGGCTTTATCATGCGTTGCGCAAAGACAAGCGCTTCAACGTCATCCGCAAATCAAAAGTTGCCACAGGTTTTGTCCGGCGTGATTATTACGACTGGAACGAAGCCGTGCGCGAGGTCGCGGCGGACACGGTGATCGATATTGCCATTGTCATCATGGGCACGAATGACCGCCAGACCATTGTTGAAGATGGCGGGCGCTATGCGCTCTTCACGCCGGAATGGCGCAAGGTCTATGAAGCGCGCGTCGATGATTTTACGGCGACGCTGAAAGCCACGGGCGCACGGATTTATTGGGTCGGATTGCCGGTCATGCGCGGTCAGACTTTTGAAAATGACATGGTTTCTTTCTCCGATATTTTTGAACGTCGTGCCGAGGCCAATGCGGTTTATTTTTTACCGACGCATGATCTTCTTGCTGATGAAGATGGCAACTATGTCGCCTATCGTGAGGATGCTGCAGGGCGTAAGAGATTGATGCGGGCCGAAGACGGCATTCATTTCACGATGGATGGCTATAGCCAGCTCGTAAAGCCGGTGGCCCATGCGATTGTGCGTGATGTGGATCGCGGGCTCATTGTAGCGGACGCGTCGGCTCTTGCTGTTTCGGCGGCAGCCAATGAGGCAGATACCGGGAGCACGAAAAAATCTGCCGCTGAAATCGGCCTCAAGACGCAAATCTACGACATGGTCGAAAGCCGTCCGGGTCGCAGCGATGATTGGCGTTGGTCCGGTGCCGCGCGCTGATCCCTCACAAGGGCAATCTCTGATGGGCCGGTTGCGGCCAGCGCTTCTTGCCTCTGCCGCTCTTATGGTGCTTGCTGTTGCCGCTTGTGCCGCAACGCCTTGTTCGCCGTCATTGAGCGCCCCAACGTCGCCCGCCGGCCTCAATAAATTTTATGCGGCCCTTGATGGTTTGAAATCAGGTACGGCCACGCACCCCGTCACCGTTTTGCATTTGGGCGACAGTCATATCGCGCTTGATCACATGACGGGTGTGCTCCGGCAAAAATGGGTCACGCTTTTTGGTGATGCCGGTCGCGGCCTTCCCGCCGGTGTGCCTTACCCCTATTTTTCGCCACGCGGTTTCAAAGTCTCGATGACATCCGACTGGACAATTGTTTCAAGCCTCAAGGCAGGCGTCGCCGGTCCCTTCGGCATTGCCGGTTTTCGCATTGAGGCGTCGAATGCAACGGCGCGCATCTCGCTTGTCAGCGATACGCCCGTTGATGGTGTTGAGATTGAAGCCTATGGCGGACCGCAATCAGGCTCGCTGTCGCTGACCCTTGGCAATGCTGCGCCGCTCAGGCTCTCAACGCGGCGCGCGACACCGGGCGTCGTGTTCCTGCGGCTTCCGGCGGCACAGGTGCGCGATGTTGTGCTGATGCCGCAAGGCGATGGCCCTGTCACTCTGCTCGGCTGGTCGATGTTGAAATCCGGTGCCGGCCTTCGCTATGACAGTTATGGCATTTCAGGTGCGACGCTTGATGTGGTGAGCCATTGGGACGAGGCGATTGTGGATGAGGAAATCGCACGCTTAGCGCCCGACCTCATTTTGCTTGGCTATGGCACCAATGAAGGCTTTAACGACAATGCCGATGTGGCGGCCTATACGCGGCGCTATGAGGCGCTGGCGACGCGGCTTGAGCGATTGGCGCCGCATGCCTCCATCGTCACGCTGGGTGCGGTGGATGGCGCACGCCGCGCGCGACCTGCTGATCGTCAGACTTGCGGTGACGGTTTTGCCGTGCCGCCGAAGCTCGCCGTTTTGCGTGAGGCGCAGCGCGGCGTCATGCGCGCGCGGGGTCACGGCTTTGTTGATCTGAGTGCGGCCATGGGCGGCCCGTGCGGCATTTCTCAATGGGTGCAGGCCGATCCGCCGCTGGCCTGGCCTGACCATGTGCATTTGCGAAAGAGCGGTGCGGAAACGGTCGGCAGATTTCTTTGGCATCAATTGATGCAGCCGTTTGAAACAGCCGTTTGTTTGTCTTCACACTGAGTTGCGTCCTCTGGTTTAATGGGTAGTATCTGATCAATTAAGACTTCGCTTGGGGGCATACCTGCTGAAGCAGGTGTGTTGGCGAAAATTGATCGGGGAGAGATCACGTGACTTTTGTATCGTCCAACGGACGGCGCAATTTGCGCCGCAGCCTTCTTGCTTCGTCTGTTTTGAGCACGGTTCTTTTGGCTCATACAGGGGCCGCCTTCGCCGGTGATCTTTCGGTATCGACGGCATTGACTGATCCGATCTCGACCAGCGTTGGCGACGGCGGTGGAGCTGGCGATATCGACATTTTGACGTCAGGCTCTGTGACGCTTGATCCGACAGATGTCGGAGCGGCGGTCACGCTCGACAGCCCGACGGAATCAATCACCAATAGTGGTTCGATCACCGCCGGTCAGGGCACGATTGCGGAGAACCTCGGACAGAACGGCATTCGGGTTACGACGGCGACGACCGGCGGGGTCAGTAATATCGGTACGATCAAGACCGGTACGACGCAGACAACGGATTCGAACGGCGCTATCGTGATTACAGGTGTTGGTGCCGATGCGGCGGTTCTTATTGAAGCCGATCTCGGTACGGGTTTTAACAATACCGGCACCATCTCGTCGATTGCTTCGTCAACCAATCCTTATGCCGTTCTCATTCAAAGCGTCGGCGCTCCCATTACATTCGGCGTGATCGACGCGGGTGACGCGGCGCTGAATTACGGCATTCATAATAAAGGCACGATTTACGGGATCGGCTATATCAACGGTAACTCGACAACAGCAATGGGCTTTGTCGGTTCGATCGCCAATCCGATTTCCATTCCTGGTATCAATAATGAAACCGGCGGCACCATTCAGGCGACGTCGGCCGATGATGATGCAACGGCGATTGATATTGGCGCCTTCACCTCAATCACTGGTCCGGGCATTGTGAATGGTGGTACCATCACGGCCAGCATTGCCTCTCCGAATAACGCAGGCGTTGCGACAGCCATTCATATCGGTGCAAACGGTTCGGTGACCGAGATCGCCAATAGCGGTACCATTCAAGGTGCAAGCTCGGGGGCGGCCGGTGGCGATGCCTTTGCGATTGACGTTGATGCGCTCGGCTCTCTGACCACCATTACCAACAATGCCAGTTCGAGCATTTTTGCGACGGCGTCAAATGCTGGTGATGATGCGACAGCGATCCGCGATCAGTCCGGCACACTTGCAATGATTGCCAATGCCGGTTCAATTTCGGGAGCGACAACGGCGACCGGTACAGCTGTTGCTATTGATCTGAGCGCGGGTGCGGGCAACACGATTATCAACAATACCGGTAATATCGTCGGTCAGATCAATTGGGGCGCCGGCAACTATCAGTTGAACGCGTCGGACGGCGTTATCATCTCCGATTTCTCAATCAATGCAGGTGCTGCCGTCATTAATCTGACCGGTGACGCGAGTTTGACCGCAGGCAGCACGCTGCTTGGCGGCGGTACGCTCGATCTGAATGCGGCCACAGGCACAACGCTCAGTGCGAATGCCAATAATTTCAACGTGACCAACATAACGTTTGATAGCGGTTCGACTTATGCCGTGAGCTATGACACGGCAACGGCAACGCCTTCAGGCCATATTGCGGCTGATACAGCGACATTGCATGACGGCGCGATCATCAACGTGACGCTGACCTCCTATCTCGGTGCAGCGACGCCGACCATCACGGTTGTCGAGACCAATACGGCGCTCAATTTTGATACGCCTGCCGATCCTTCGGGTCTTGTCATTGGCGGCATTGGTGCGGGCTACAATGCCGTGCTTGCAACCGCCAATGCCAATGCGGACCTCACCGTAACACTGTCGCGCAAGACTGCGGCTCAGCTGGGTCTCGTTGGCAATGCGGCGGTGATTTATGATGCGTCGGTTGATGCGCTTGAAGCGGATACAACATTCGGTGCAGCCGTCGGTAACCTGGGGACAGTTGCAGGCGTTGTCAGCCTTTATAATCAACTTCTGCCTGATCTGAGCAGTGCGCGCGAACAGCAGGCCATGCGGATGCAGGATGTGGCGTCTGGCTTCGTTAATGACCGTCTGAACCTCATGCGCACAGCAGAACAAGGCGCGGGTGACGGCGGTGGACGGTATAATAAACGCTACCGTCGCGCCGGCCTGTGGCTGCAGGAAGCTGCATCGTTTGAAAAAGGCGATGGCGATGTCGGTACGCAGGCCTATGACGGCGAGCTTATTGCGCTCGCGCTCGGCTATGATGCGCGTGACGATGATGGCGACGTCTGGGGCGGTTCGCTGACCTATGCGTCGATGTCATATGACGCGGGCCTCAGCGAAGAGGACAATGTTGCCAGCACGACCATGGCGCAAGTCTATCATTCGCTTAATCGTGGTGCCTTCTTCTGGGATACGATGGGGTCTGTGGCCTGGAATTCCTATGAATCCAATCGCACTGTGACGGCGGGTGCCGTGGCGCGGACGGCCAGCGCTGACTGGACCGGTTATCAGGGTGGTCTGTCGAGCCAGGTCGGCGTTGCCGGGAGGCTTGGTTTTCTCACGTTCCGTCCGTCAGCAGGTCTTTCCTATACCTATCTGTCGCAAGATGGTTATAGCGAAGAAGGCGGTGGTACGGGTGTGAACCTCAAAGTTGACTCCAGCACTTTCTCTTCTTTGCGGGGCAATGTTGAATTGCGTGTGAGCGGCATCTTCTCTAAGGAACCGCAGATTGTGCCTTACATACGCGGCGGCATCAGCCAGGAGCTGATGGACACCAAGACGGAGACATCGGGTAGCTTTGTCTCCACCGGCACGACTTTCACGCTGCAAAACACCGAGCTTGATAAAAGCGCGCCGTTTGTCGGTGCGGGTGTTTCGGTTGTCGGCGGCTATTCACGCCTGTCATTTGAATATACCGGTCAGCTTGGAAGTAAGTTCACATCGCATCAGGGTGTTGCAACTGTGTCCTTCATGTTCTGAACGGGCGACCTTCGATAACGCAGCAAAAGCCTCGTTCCCCTGTTAACCATAAGTTCAGGGAATGATTGAGCTTTTTGGCTGGTTGTTCGATATTGAGACAGACTTTATTGAGACTGACCGTCACGCCCCCCTGACGGTGATTTGCTGCGGCGCGAATTTATTCGTGCCGGTTTGTTTGCGTTGGTATTTGAGTTTGGTGGGCAATGCTTTTCCCGACACTTACGTTCGGCATTTTCTTTCTGATCGTTTTCACGGTCAGTTGGTCCATGCACTGGACGCCGGAGCCCCGCAAATGGTTCCTCGTCGGGGCAAGCTATTTTTTCTATGCCTGGTGGGACTGGCGCTTCACCACTTTGTTGTTCGGGACAACGCTCATCAATTATCTCGGCGGGCTGGCGCTTGATCGGGCCAAGCGTGATGCGACGCGCAAGTGGATTGTCGGGTTTGTTGTCGTTGTCGATCTCGGTGTGCTCGCCTTCTTTAAATATTATGACTTCTTCCTGACATCTCTTGATGGTGTGATGCGCACACTTGGTCTTGCGCGCGATCTGCCTTTTATGGAAGTGATCCTGCCTATCGGCATTTCCTTCTTCACGTTTCAGGGCATCTCTTATGTCGTTGACGTTTATCGCGGGCATGTCCGCGCGGAACGTTCGCTGCTTGATGTGATGCTGTTCAAGTCGTTCTTCCCCCAACTTGTTGCCGGTCCCATCGTGCGCGCCGCTGATTTTATTCCGCAGCTTCAAGCGCCGGTGCAGCTTACGCGTGATCATGTGTCAGTGGGTGTTGTGCTCATTCTCACGGGTCTTGCCAAGAAGATGGTGATTGCCAATTATCTCGCAACCGAGATTGTTGATCCTGTGTTCTTTGATCCCTCCGTTGTGAGTGCGCTTGATCTGCTCATCGGCATCTATGCCTATGCGATCCAGATTTATTGCGACTTTTCGGGCTATAGTGACATTGCTATTGGCGTGGCGGCGCTGCTTGGCTATCGCTTCCTTGCCAATTTCGATCAACCCTACCGCGCGGCGAGCCTGCAGGATTTCTGGCGGCGCTGGCACATTTCGCTGTCCACTTGGCTCCGCGACTATCTCTACATTCCCCTGGGCGGTAACAGGGGCGGCGAGGCGCAACGCTATCGCAATCTCTTCATCACCATGTTCCTCGGTGGACTTTGGCACGGCGCTGCATGGACCTTTATCATCTGGGGTTCATTTCACGGTGCGATGCTCGGCCTTGAGCAATGGCTCAAGCGCAAGCTCGAAAGTGTCGCGCCTGTTTCTGCTGATGCGCCGGGTCTTCTCACACGTTTGGGGAATGGTGCGCAGCATGTCGTGGGTGTTGTCTCGACATTTCATATTGTCTGCTTTGCCTGGATATTTTTCCGCGCCGATAGTTTTTCGACCGCTATGGATTATCTTATCGGCTTCGGGGATTGGTCGTCGGCCAATGCTTATGTCACGCCGTTCGTTGTCGGTCTTGTCGCTGTGGGTCTTCTCTTTCAGTTCACCCCGCGCCAGATGGGTCGTGAGCTTGCGATAAATCTGCGCGAGTTGCCCGCACCCGTGCTCGGTTTGCTGTTGGGCTTGGGCATTTTTGTCATCTGGTCTGTGGCCCCTGAAGGGGTTGCGCCGTTCATTTACTTCCAGTTCTGAGGGGACGCGGACCATGCTTGACCTCATCGACCCGCGCGCGGACCATGCCGAGACACTCTCGGTTGAAGAGGCATGGGCCATGGAAATTCAGACCCAGGCGCAGATCACGCGCTTTAAAGGTGCCATGTGGATTGCTGTTGCTGTGCTGCTGCTTTTCAATTCAGCCGCGCTAGTCACGGTGGTCAACGGCTTTGGCGTCGGGCCGGTGCAGGACACGATTGTTGTCATGGCCGACACATGGAACACGCAGATGGAAAAGCAGGGCCTGAGCGAACCCGTCCGTGTGATCCGTGAGGGCGTTTTATATCTGCATGATCTCGACTGGAGCGATGTCGGGCTTGGCGATGCGCCGGATCAGGGCGCGCATAATCTGCGCGGGTCTGCGTCGGATGGTTCCGAAGGCTGATCTTTCACGTCTTATCGAGCACTTTGCGGATATGACGGGCGAGGTCGGCGCGGCGATAGGGTTTGCTCAAAAGTTCAACACCTACATCAAGCTTGCCATGATGGACGACAGCGTTTTCGGTGTAGCCGGTCGTGTAGAGCACTTTCAGCGTCGGGAATTTTGTGAGCGCCAGATCGGCAAGCTGGCGACCGTTCATGCCACCGGGCAAGACAACGTCTGTGAAAAGCAGATCAATGTCGCTGCGCTCTTCCAATATGGCAAGGGCGGCCGCAGCGTTTGTGGTTTCGAGAACGGTGTAGCCAAGGCTACGCAACTGTTCGGTGACATAGGCGCGTACCGAATCTTCGTCTTCGGTGACGAGGATCGTCTCGGTACCGCGTGCTTCGGTGATTGATAATTCCAGTTCGGGACTATCAAGTTCAATTTCGTCCGAAATCTTTGGTAGATAAATGCGGACAGTCGTGCCGTATGAAACTTCGCTATAGATTTTGATATGACCATGCGATTGTTTGACGAAGCCATAAACCATGCTGAGGCCGAGGCCTGAGCCTTTGCCGACTTCCTTCGTTGTGAAGAACGGATCAAACACATGGGCGAGCACTTCAGGCGTCATGCCGGTGCCGGAATCAGATACCGCGATGAGCACGAAATCGCCCGCCGTCGCTTCGGGATTGGTGGCCACATAATCATCGTCCAGCGTCACGTTCCGCGTCTCGATGGTGAGCGTGCCGCCCTTGGGCATCGCGTCGCGCGAGTTGATTGCGAGATTGAGGATGGCCGCTTCCATTTGGGCGGGATCGGCGGCGACGCGCCAGAGATCGTCTGATGTCTCCATGAGAATGCGGATGTCTTCGCCGAGCAGGCGGCCCATCATGTCGATCATGCGGGTGAGCAACGCATTGGTGTCGAGTTCTGCGGGGCGCAGGACCTGACGGCGTGCAAAGGCGAGCATGCGATGGGTGAGCTCCGCCCCGCGTTGGGCCGCTGATTCAATCATCGCGGCGAGTCTTTGGAGCTTCGGGCGATCTTCAAGATCTTCGCGCAGGATTTCGGCATTGCCCATGACAATGGTGAGCAGATTGTTGAAGTCATGGGCCACGCCGCCTGTCAGGCGTCCGATTGACTCCATCTTTTGCGCCTGAACGAGTTGTTCGGATGTCGCAATCTCCTGCGTTTTGTTGCGCGCGATGGAAATATAGTTTCGTGTCGTGCTGTCATCAAACTGGATATTGGCGCTTTGCATGTCGAGCCAGCGTTTTTTGCCTTTCAAATCGACGATCTGCACGAGCACCTGATCTGTGAGTCCATTTCGGACATTGCGAAGGTGCTTGAGATATTTCTCGCGGTCTTCTTCAATCACCAGCATGGGCAGACGTTTTCCGATGACCTGCGCGAGACTGTCTGCGCCGATGTTTTCCAGTCCGGCTTTGTTGATATTGATGACGCGCAAATCGGTATCGAGAAGGCTGATGCCGGCGGGTTCGGTTTCGAAGATGCGTTCAAAGCGTGTGTTGGACGTGCGGATATCGTCTTCGCGCTTGGCGAGTGTTGCGGCCATGATGTTGAAGGCATTGGCGAGCGTGCGGATTTCACCGGCGCGATTGCGCTTGGGTACACGGGCTGTCAGATCGCCAAAGGTGAGCCGCTCGGCCATCATCTGAATTTCGCGGATGGGAATGATCAGCGTACGCGAGACGAAGAAATAGATGATGATGAGGATAATGGTGAAGGAAATGCCGATGGCGATGCCGGCCATTTGCACCGGTGCCATGATGGTCGCAGTGATGCGTCGCGCGGGGATGCCCACTAAAATGGAAAAACCGCGGATGTCGGTGCGGCTGGCGCCGGGAATGGCTGTGTCATTGATGCGCGATGAAGTGGCCGCGAAAATCCGGTCTGTGCCGTCCGGCCCTTTGCTTTCAATAATAAAAGGCGCATCGGCCGTCATGGCCTGGCGCGCAACATTCCAGCCCGCAATGTTCTCGCCCGGGTTTACACCGCTGCCTTCGCCGCCGATGAGCACGATGCCGTGCTGATCAATGACAATGAGAGTCGTGTCGTCAGGCAATTGCGGGAAGTCGAGCACCTTTTTGATGTAGCGCATGTCGGCGGTGAGGCTGAGCACCTGCGTGATATTGTTGTCTTCGTCTTTGAGGGGGAGTGCAAAGATGACGACTTCGCTATTGGTGATGGGGCTGTGATCATAGCCGCCCATCGTGAATTCGCCGTGATGCATCGCGTCTTTGAACCAGGGCAGTTCTGATGCGTTGACCTGGAGCGACGAGGGCTGTGCTGCACAATAAATCTCGCCATCGGGCAGGATCGAACCCGTATTGACGTAACCATTGGTGTTCATCAGAAAGAAGTAAGCGACGTTACTGCAATCTTCCGGATTTTTGCCCTGTACACGTTGAAAGCCTGACATGGCTTTGAGTGTCATATAGGCATTGCGTATGACCTGCGATTTGAGGCTTTCGGCAAGGTCCGTGCTGCGCAACGCCATGTCATGGGCGATTTCGTCAGCGACGCGGGCATAGCGGCCAAGCGCCCATACACCGACGCCAGTGCCGAGCAAAAGGCAGATGCACAGAAATGCAAAGACTCTGGCTCCGATCCCGGCTCGAAGCAGCGACGACAACATGAACGGTTTCCTATTGACCCAATCCGGTCTTAAGTGAAAACAACCGGCGTATCAATGTCCAGCAATGTTATGAAGCAACCGCTGCCATTGACGGGGTGGAAAAGTAATGTGCCATTCATATGTGGCAATGGCACATATGAAAACGGCACAAAAGTGACTGGCAAGATGCGAGCGTCCCGCATCTTGCCAGTCTCAGCGTTATAAAGGCCGGTCAGCGCGGCAAAAGTGTCTCACCCATCAGAAAGAAATCGACCTCGCGGGCGGCCTGACGGCCTTCGCGGATCGCCCAGACGACCAGCGACTGGCCGCGGCGCATATCGCCTGCCGAGAACACTTTGTCGCAGCTCGATTTGTAGGTCGCCGTATCGGCGGCCACATTGCCGCGCTTGTCGATTTCGACATCAAGCTCGGTCAGCATGCCTTCATGCACGGGCGAGACAAAGCCCATGGCGAGGAGCACAAGATCGGCCTTGAGTTCAAAGTTGCTGCCTTCAATGGCCTGCATCTTGTCGTCCACGCGGACGCATTCAATGGCTTTGACTTTACCGGCATCACCGATGATGCGGCGTGTCATCACGGCGAAGTCGCGGGTTGCGCCTTCGGCCTGGCTTGATGATGTGCGCATCTTCAGCGGCCAGTCGGGCCAGGTGAGGAGCTTGTTTTCTTTATCGGGCGGTGTCGGCATGATTTCAAGTTGCGTCACTGACACAGCACCCTGACGGAAGGATGTGCCGATGCAGTCCGAGCCCGTATCGCCGCCGCCGATGACGACGACATGCTTGCCGCCTGCAAGGATCGGCTCGACATTCATCAAAGGCTCATCCGAGTTGCGGCGGTTCTGCTGCGGCAGGAATTCCATCGCGAAATGGACGCCGGACAGATTGCGGCCTTCAACAGGCAGGTCACGCGGCTTTTCAGCACCGCCTGTCAGGACGACCGCGTCGAACTCCGCGACAAGCTCTGCGGCTTTCTGGGTGACGCCGATATTGGCGTTGTAATGGAAGGTTACGCCTTCAGCTGCCATCTGCTTTATGCGACGGTCAATCGTGTGCTTTTCCATTTTGAAATCGGGAATGCCATAGCGCAGCAATCCACCGGCCTTGGCGTTCTTTTCATAGAGATGCACGTCATGGCCCGCGCGGGCAAGCTGCTGGGCGCAGGCGAGACCGGCAGGGCCGCCGCCGACAACAGCAACGCGCTTGCCGGTTTTTGCGGGCGCGATCTGCGGCACGATCCAGCCTTCGGCCCAACCGCGATCAACAATGGCGCATTCAATCGTTTTGATCGTGACGGGCGCTTCCGTCAGGTTCAGCGTGCAGGACGCCTCGCAAGGGGCGGGGCAGATGCGGCCGGTGAACTCGGGGAAGTTGTTGGTCGAGTGCAGGTTGCGCAGAGCTTCTGCCCAATTGTCATTGTAGACCAGATCGTTCCAGTCGGGGATCTGGTTATTGACGGGGCAGCCATTGTGGCAATAGGGAATGCCGCAATCCATGCAGCGCGACGCCTGATCGCGCACGGCTTTCTCGCCGAGCGGAATGACGAATTCCTTATAGTTGCGGATACGGTCGGACGCAGGCAGGTACTTGCGATCCTGACGGTCGATTTCCAGGAAGCCGGTTGTCTTTCCCACTGTCTTATTCTCCTGCCGCTACTGTTGCTTGCCGGGCGCTCTCTTGCGCCTTCGCCATTTCCTTCAAGGCACGCCGGTATTCAACCGGCATGACTTTTCGGAATTTCGGCAGCTTCGCGTCCCAATGGGCCAGTATGTCTTTGGCCCGACCTGAATTGGTGTAGCGGGCGTGGTTTTCGATGAGTTGACGCAAACGTTCAGCATCGAAGCGTGACATGTCGGACATGACATCAACGCGACCGTGATTTGCGAGGTCATTGCGCTGGTTGGTGATCTTTTCCATCGCCTCGAATTCGGCTTCGACGGGTTCGAGATCGACCATCGCCATGTTGCAACGCTTTTCAAACATGCCGTCTTCGTCGAGCACGTAAGCAATGCCGCCCGACATGCCGGCGGCAAAGTTGCGACCGGTACGGCCCAGCACAACGACAATGCCGCCTGTCATATATTCGCAGCCATGGTCGCCTGTGCCTTCAACAACGGCAATCGCGCCGGAATTGCGCACGGCAAAGCGTTCGCCCGCGATGCCACGGAAATAGCATTCGCCGTTGATGGCACCGTAAAGCACCGTGTTGCCGACAATGATCGAGCGTTCGGGAATGATCTTCGTGTTCTTCGGCGGATAGACGATGAGGCGTCCGCCCGAAAGACCCTTACCAACATAGTCGTTGGCCTGGCCTTCCAGTTCGAGCGTCACACCATGGGCGACCCACGCCCCAAAGCTCTGGCCCGATGTGCCGTTGAGCTTCACATGGATCGTGTCTTCAGGCAGACCGGCATGGCCATAGGCCTTGGCGACTTTGCCCGACAGCATCGCGCCGACCGAGCGGTCAGTATTGCCGATTGAGACTTCGATCTGCACAGGTGTCTTCTTTTCGAGCGCGTCTTTTGCCAGCGTAATGAGCTTGCGGTCGAGCACGTTCTCGATGTTGTGGTTCTGCTCTTCCGACTTGAAGACCGCAACGTCCGCAGGCACGTCCATCTTGTGGAACATCTTGCTGAAGTCGAGGCCTTGCGTCTTCCAATGCTTGATCACCTTGCTTTTGTCGAGCATGTGGATCTGACCGATCATTTCATTGATCGTGCGATAGCCCATCGCTGCCATCAGCTCGCGCACTTCTTCGGCGACGAAGAAGAAATAGTTGATGACATGTTCGGGCTGGCCGACAAAACGCTTCCTGAGTTCAGGGTCTTGTGTGGCGACGCCGACAGGGCAGGTGTTGAGATGACACTTGCGCATCATGATGCAGCCTGCCGCGATCAGCGGCGCTGTGGCAAAGCCGTATTCGTCCGCGCCAAGCAGAGCGCCGACCACAACGTCGCGGCCGGTGCGAAGCCCGCCGTCCACCTGCACGGTGATGCGGCCGCGCAGACGGTTCATTACCAGCGTCTGATGCGTTTCGGCCAGACCGATTTCCCATGGGGAACCGGCATGTTTGATCGAGGTCAGCGGCGAGGCACCCGTGCCGCCTTCAAATCCTGAAATCGTCACATGGTCGGCGCGCGCCTTCGAGACGCCTGCGGCCACCGTGCCGACGCCGACTTCCGAGACGAGCTTCACCGACACAAGCCCGTCAGGGTTCGTGTTCTTCAGGTCATAGATCAGCTGTGCGAGGTCTTCGATCGAATAGATGTCGTGATGCGGTGGCGGCGAGATGAGGCCGACGCCCGGTGTTGAATGGCGCACTTTGGCAATCGTCGCATCGACCTTATGGCCGGGCAATTGTCCGCCTTCGCCGGGCTTTGCGCCCTGCGCCATTTTGATCTGCATCATGTCGGAATTGACGAGATATTCCGTGGTGACGCCAAAGCGGCCGGACGCGACCTGCTTGATCGAGGAGCGCATGCTGTCGCCGTTTGCCATCGGCACGAAGCGGTCGGCTTCTTCGCCGCCTTCGCCCGTGTTCGAGCGACCGCCGATGCGGTTCATGGCTATGGCGAGGTTGGTGTGGGCCTCACGGCTGATCGAGCCATAGGACATGGCGCCGGTCGCAAAACGCTTCACGATGTCGGCGGCAGGTTCCACCTCGTCGAGCGGCACAGCCTTGCGGCCGTCCTGTTCGGCGGTCTTGATGTCGAAGAGACCACGGATCGTCAGCAGCCGCTCGCCCTGTTCGTTGATGCGCTTGGCAAACTCGCGGTACTTGTCCTGTGAGTTGCCACGCACCGCATGTTGCAGGTCGCGCACAGAGTCCGCGGTCCAGGCATGTTCTTCGCCGCGCATGCGCTGGGCATATTCGCCGCCGACATCGAGCATGGTCTTCAGCACCGGCGCATCGGAGAAGGCGAGCTGATGACGACGGAAGGTTTCTTCCGCGATTTCCGTGCAGCCCACGCCTTCAATCGGTGTCGATGTGCCTGTGAAATACTTTTTCACAAAAACAGAGTTGAGGCCGACACCGTCGAAAATCTGCGCGCCGCAATAAGACTGGTAGGTCGAAATGCCCATCTTGGACATGACCTTCAGGAGACCCTTATCCACGGCTTTGATGAAACGCTTATTGGCTTCATAAGGCGTCAGATCCTCGTCAAGCGAGGGCAGCATCGCCTTCAGTGTCTCGAAGGCGAGATAGGGGTTGATCGCTTCCGCGCCATAGCCCGCAAGGCAGGCAAAGTGATGCACTTCGCGCGCTTCGCCTGTCTCAACAACGAGACCGACGGATGTGCGAAGGCCCGTGCGGATCAGATGGTGATGCACGGCGGATGTGGCGAGCAAAGCAGGGATCGCCATGCGTTCTGCCTCGACCATGCGGTCAGACAGAATGATGATGTTGGTGCCGCCGCGCACGGTCTCTTCGGCCCGCGCGCAAAGACGCGTCAGCATGTCTTCCATCGCTTCTGCGCCGCGCGTCGCCTTATAGGTGATGTCGAGCGTTTCAGACCGGAAGTGATTGTCGGCGACTTCACCGATCATGCGGATTTTTTCAAGATCTTCGTTCGTCAGGATGGGCTGGCGCACTTCAAGACGCTTCACGCCGGACATGCCCTTGACGTCAAGCAGGTTGGGGCGCGGGCCGATGAAGGAGACGAGCGACATCACGAGTTCTTCGCGGATCGGATCGATCGGCGGGTTCGTCACCTGTGCGAAGTTCTGCTTGAAGTAGTTGTAGAGATTCTTTGACTTCGACGACAAAACCGAAATGGGCGTGTCCGTGCCCATGGAGCCGGTGGCTTCCTGTCCTTCAAGCGCCATCGGCGTCATCAGGAACTTCAGGTCTTCCTGCGTATAGCCAAAGGCCTGCTGCAAATCGAGCAATTCGGCATTGCTGACAAGCTTCGGTGAGATCGCGGCAACAGACGGCATGTCTTCGAGCACGATTTGCGTGCGGTCGAGCCATTGCTGATAGGGATGGAGCTTGGCGAGCTTCGCCTTCACTTCATCGTCTGAAATGATGCGGCCTTCTTCAAGGTCGATCAGCAGCATCTTGCCGGGTTGCAGGCGCCACTTCTCAACGATCTTTTCTTCCGGAATGGGCAGCACACCCATTTCAGAGGCCATGATCACATCGCCGTCATCCGTCACATAATAGCGCGCGGGGCGCAGACCGTTGCGGTCAAGCGTCGCGCCGATCTGGCGACCGTCGGTGAAGGCAATCGCTGCCGGACCGTCCCATGGTTCCATCAGCGCGGCGTGATATTCGTAAAAGGCGCGACGGTCCTGATCCATCAGCGGATTGCCCGCCCAGGCTTCAGGAATGAGCATCATCATCGCATGGGCGAGCGAATAGCCGCCCATGACGAGAAGTTCGAGCGCATTGTCAAAGCAGGCCGTGTCCGACTGGCCTTCAACGGCAATCGGCCAGAGCTTCTTTAAGTCGTCGCCCAGAATGTCCGACTGCATGGCAGCGTAGCGTGCCTGAATCCAGTTGGTGTTGCCGCGCACCGTGTTGATTTCGCCGTTATGGCTGATCATGCGGAAAGGATGCGCAAGGCTCCATGTCGGAAACGTGTTGGTTGAGAAACGCTGATGCACCATCGCCATCGCGGTGATCATGCGTTCGTCTTTGAGGTCCTTGTAGTAAAGGCCGACCTGAGCGGCGAGCAACATGCCCTTATAGACAATAGTGCGCGACGAGAACGACGCGACATAGATGCCGCGCGGGATGCCCGAGCGTTCCGCGTAAAGCGTGTTGAAGATACGCTTGCGGATCACGAAGAGCTTACGCTCAAAATGGTTCTGGTCGGTGATCGACGGGCCTTGCGCTACAAAAGCCTGCGCGTGGAAAGGCTCTGTCGGCTTCACCGAATAGCCAAGGTCGGAATTGTCCACCGGCACATCGCGCCAGCCGAGGAAAATCTGGCCCTCTTCGGTGGTCAGCTTTTCGACAAGCTTCTTCACCATGTCGCGTTCGGCAACGTCGCGCGGCAAAAAGAATTGCCCGACGCCGTATTGGCCTTCGGCGGGCAGCGTGAAGCCGAGACGTGTGGCTTCGGCGCGGAAGAAAGCGTCCGGCAGCTGAATGAGAATGCCCGCGCCGTCGCCCGCCTTCGGGTCAGCGCCGACAGCGCCGCGATGCTCGAGATTTTCAAGAATCTTGAGACCATCTTCGATGATCTTGTGAGATTTTCGGTTGTGGATATTCGCCACAAAGCCGATGCCGCAGGCATCATGCTCATTACGGGGGTCGTATAGCCCCTGCGCACCCGGCAGGCCCGCAGGAAGCGACGATGCGGCCGGTTTGCTGTCGTCCGCGCGAGCGCCTGTGAGGCTCCCTGCGTTGAACAGCGTCTGGTCCGCTCCTGTCAGCTTCTCCGTCATACCCGTCTCTCGTCCTTTGTTGTCCTCCGCGTCCCCTAATTTGGGAAGAGGCGGATTTTCGCCGTTTCCGCCCGAGCCTAGCTCCCCTTTGGTTCACGGGGATAAATCCCGTCAAACCTTGGGGCGCAGACCGCAAACGGATCGCACGCCAATTACAAATTTTCTCGCAAGACAGGTTTTGCCCTGTCATGTCCCAGCGGTTTAGCCGCTGTTTCACCGGACTGAGACGTCATTTTTTCGCAGCCCAGCCGACCGGCGAGGCGTAACCTCTCCAGCGGAATGGAATATGCCGGAAGGGCGACATTGAATCAAGTAAATAAGACAGGAGTGCTGACCTAAAAGCGACTCTTTCGCAGGCGCTGATTTATTGGAGAGTTATGATATTATTATGGGTAAATAAAGATGGCTGACCTCTCCCAATCCAAAATATACAAAGGCGAACATTTTGGCCTCCCATACCTCGCGTGTAGGCACGAACAAAAAGGAGCGGGGAAGTGAATTTGAAAAGAATATTTGCCTACCAAAGCTTTCCGTTCTCACGCAAAAGCAAGACTAGCTAGCAAGGTAGCAATAGGAGCACTCCGTACAAAGATTTTGCGCCTCAGCGGAAACGAAAATCTCTAATAGCTGCAACACTCAGGTGAAAACGGGCAAGCGCCAGCTTCAATTAATTTAATCTACCGCATTCTTTGCGGTGCCGCGCTTCCTGCGTGACCAGCCTTTTTGCATTTCTTGTAGATATTTGAGTGTTGGCTTCTCAACTAAGACGCAAACGAGATGGGCAACGACGAGACAGAAGACAAGTGAGACAGCGAATAAACCAAATGCCCAAGCGCCTCTGACCGGCAGGAAAAGTGCCCAGATAAGAACAATGATGTTGTAAGAAAATGGATGCGACAAATACAGTGCAAAAGAACTGTCTCCGAGCGCAAGCAGTAGTCGCGACAATTTCTCTTCACGTTCCCACGACAGGAAAAACACAAATGTGGCTACTAACAATGCAGCAGGAATGCCCCAGCAAATAAACCTTGGGTAGCCGCTATTAGGATTTGGTGCGTCGAACACAGCAAATGCCGCGATCGGTAATAAGTACGGAATGAATCTTATCCATTTTCCGAGAGTTATTTTTCCTATTCGATAAAAGCCATAGCCTATTACCAGACCGAAACAGAACTCCAGAATAATTGAAGAGAACCAAAAACGAAACGGTAGGAGGTCAATGTTCAAAGACAGCTTCAGAATAACAAGTGATATCATCGTCAACAGGAGCGCTGATACACCAACCCAACGTCGAACGTTCAGCGCAATCGCAAATAGAGCATAAAAAAACATTTCAAAATTCAACGTCCAACCCAGAGATAGGATCGGGCGGATTTCCCCGTCGTAGCGCTCATATGGCCAAAACAAATAAGAAGACAGAAACTGCCAAATATCAAAGCGCGCCGTATCGAGAATGTGCGGCATAAAGATAATTACCCCGATCAACATCGAGGTAAAAATGTAATAAAGGGGCACTACACGAATAATGCGTCGGACTAAAAATCTAAGTGGCGCGCCTTTGACCCCAAATTCATTATAGTTTGTGTACATCATAATGAAGCCACTGATGACAAAGAAGACATCAACGCCAGAGCCCCAAGGATAGCCAACAATATCCAGTTGCACGCCTTCAGATTGACGAATTTCACCCAGCAAATGGCCGACCATTACACTCACAGCAGCAAATGCGCGTAATGCCTGGACCGAGTTAAGCGTTTTCTTACGTTCCATCTGTGACCAATTGCTCGATACCGGGCCAGTTCGAAAAAACTATCGGTTTGCCGATTGCGGTGTACTGCATAACAACTTGAAGAAGCCCTTGACGCTCGGACACATGCATACAGATGTCAACCAGCATCGCGATATGGGTATGAGCGGATGCTCTCCGCAAATCGATATGGTCATCTGAGGAAAGGGTTTCGTGCTACGCTAAATAAGCCAATGCCAAAAAAGGGATGCAGAATGCTTACAAAAATTGACCGGGTGCAGGTGGCCGTCGCAGATGCCAAAGCTGCCATGCAGGGCTGGATCGACATTCTGGATGCCGAACCCGACCGCGTGGACACGCTGTCCGGCCTCCGCGCCAAACGTCACACGCTTCGCATCGGCACCGGCATGATCGAATTTCTGGAACCGGACGGCGCGGGCACGATTGCAGATGCGGTCGCCGCACGCGGCAATCACCTTTTCGCTGCCGGCGCGTCCACACACGATCTTGCAGGTCTCGCCGCGCGTATTCAGTCAAAAGGCGTGACACCCCATGCAGAGACGGGTCAGCTTTTTATGGATGAGAAAGACACGGGCATCACGGGCTTGCGCCTTGTCTTGAGCAAAGCAGAGACGCGTCCCCGCATCGGCCTCATTGATTTTTTCTATGAGGCAACGATCCTGTCGGCCAATCGCGACGGGTTGATGGATCATCTCAATGACATGCTGGGATTGGACCCGAAAAACTATTCCGAAATCACCTCCGAGATATTCGGCTATACGGGCACGCTGACGCTGTTTGAAAAAGACAAGCTTGATCGTCTCGAAGTCATCACGCCGACGCGCGAAGGTACGACGATGGAGCGCTACTTCTCCAAATTCGGCCAAAGCCTCTATATGGCTTTCGCTGAAACGCCCCATATGGTCGAAATTGAAAAACGTAGCTTGGCGCAAGGCGTTGGTCTCACGGTGGATCGCCCTGCGACCCGAGCCGCTCATCTCCCCGCCGATCAGATATGGCTTCACCCGCGCACGCTTGGCGGATTGATGCTGGGCCTGTCGCGCCCAAGCATGGCATGGTTCTGGTCGGGTCATCCTGAACGCGTTGAGGCAGTTGCATAATGATTTTTACCAGTGATAACGCCTTCGGCACATCGCCGGAGATTCTCGAAGCTTTGACCCGTGTCAATGTCGGTGCCGTTGCATCTTACGGTGCTGACGATGTGACGGCGCGTCTCACAAAAAAATTCTCAGACGTGTTTGAGCGCGATGTGGCGGTCTTTCCCGTTGCCACCGGCACGGCGGCAAACTCACTTGCGCTTAGTGTCTTCACGCCGCCTTATGGTGCGATCTATTGCCATGAATTTGCGCATGTGAATGTGGATGAATGCGGCGCGCCGGAAATGTTTTCAGGCGGCGCGAAGCTTGTCGGCATCGGCGGGGCCAATGGCAAGATCGACGCCGACGCCCTCGCCTTGAAACTTTCTCTGCCGCGCAAGGGTGACGTTCATCAGGTCGTGCCTTCGACGCTCACAATCACGCAATCCAATGAATTGGGCGGCGTCTACACTCTTGCTGAATTGCATCGTCTCACCGAGCTTGCCCGTCAATATGAGCTTCATGTTCATATGGACGGCGCACGTTTTGCCAATGCGCTTGTGTCACTCGGTTGCACACCTGCCGAGATGACATGGAAATCCGGCATTGATGTTTTGTCCTTCGGCGCGACGAAGAACGGCGCAATGGCTGCCGAAGCCGTTGTGTTTTTTGATCCGGCGAAAGCCGCGGACTTTGCGTTCCGTCGCAAACGGGCAGGGCATCTCTTTTCCAAGATGCGGTTTTTATCCGTGCAGCTTGAAGCCTATCTTGAAAACGATCTCTGGCTTCGCAATGCCCGCCACGCCAATGCGATGTCGAAGCGTCTCGCCGACGGGCTCCTCACCATTGACGGCGTGACGCTTGGCAGTCCCGTCGATGCCAATGAAGTTTTTGTGCGTTTACCGATTGCGCTTTTTAAACGGCTGATGAAGTCGGAAGCGGCTTTCTATCCTTGGGACAATGCCGAAGATGCAAAGGAAGGCCATGTCCGCCAGCTCGTCCGTCTGGTGACGTCTTTTGCGACAAAAGAAGACGAAGTGGACCGTTTTCTGACGCTGGCCAAAGGGTGAGTAACCATATTCCTTCAGAACTCATTAATGCAGTTTCCCTAAACTCATGTCTTCAGAGTTCCGGTCTGTCGATGAACGGGTATTCCGGTAGCAGCTCTGGTGAGGTGAATGATGGGCACTGCCGAAAAATCGATGGATTTCGATGCGATGGTTGCGCAGGCTGAAGCAGCCGTTGCGGCGCTGCGTGACAGCTATCGCGAACAGCTCCTGGTCGATGTGGCGTCTTTGCTTGAAATCTGGTCAGGTCTTGAACGCGGCGTCGCCGTCGCCGAGGTCATGCATCAGGTTCATGCCATCAGCCATAATGTCAAAGGTCAGGGCGGTTCCTTCGGCTATGATCTCGTGACGTCCATCGGCGCTTCGCTTTGCGATTACATCCGCTCCGGCACGCGTCAGAGCGCCGACGAAATCAACATCGTCCATGCCCATATCAAAATTCTGAAAATGGTCGGCGAAAACGACATCGCGGGCACGGGCGGCGAAACCGGCGAACGTATCGTTGCCAAGCTCGCAGCCCTGACGCGTTGATTATTTTTCCGTCATTGCGGGTGAAGCGACGCGATCCGTCTTCGCAACGGGGATAACTTTTTTTGCAGCACCCTAAGTTTTTATCCCCGCCCGGGGATTTCTCTTTTCGCGATCTGATGTGACACTCGACGAACTGATCAACGATCTCTGCATGGAAACCTCGAATCTCTTGCAAGAAATACAAGGAAATTCGTGCGAACGGCTCTTAACTGGAGCCCGTTTCTTCAGGCGAGCAGGCTGTCCAATTCGTCCAAAGCACCGGCTAAAACGTCTTCCTTGGAGTCGGATTTTGCCTGGATTTTCGGGGCCTTAGCCGCAGGCGCATCCGCCATCGGCGCATTGTTCAGCACACGGTTCATCTCGCTTACGAGATTGTCCATGCGGAAAGGTTTGGAGACAAATCCGTCCATACCGGCGGCGAGATAAGTCTGGCGGTGGCCTTCCATCGCATGCGCGGTGACGGCAATAATCGGAATGTTGCTCCAGTCTTCGTCAGATGCGCGGATCACCTTTGTTGTCAGCACGCCGTCAAGTTCAGGCATCTGAATGTCCATCAGAACAATGTCAAACGGTGCTGACCGCATCGCTTTGACAGCTTCGACGCCATTGTTCGCGATGGTGAGCGTATGGCCCAATTGTTCCATCACAGCACGCATGAGTTTCTGGTTCACCATCTGATCTTCGGCGAGCAGGACGCGCAGACCTGAGGGCTTTGTTTTCTGATGCGCAACAGGCGTCGCGGCGGGAGCAGGCGTTGGCTGTATCGGGACCACACGTGCGGGACGTGCAACTTCTGCAGGCTTCGCGCGCGTCACCGCTTCTTTTAACGGTAATGTCAGGCGGAATGTAGAACCCACACCCAATTTGCTTTCGGCCTGAATTGTGCCGTTGAGCAGGGCGGCAAGTTCGCGGCTGATCGACAGGCCGAGACCTGTGCCGCCATGTGTGTTTGCCGTGGTGGTGGTCGCTTGTTCAAAGCGGCTGAAAAGTTTTGGCAAAACATCTTCTGCAATGCCAATGCCGGTGTCCTGTATCGCAAAGACAATAAACTCTTCGCCCTTGCCGTTAGACTGGCGTGTTACATCAATTTTGACAGAACCGGTTTGCGTAAATTTGATCGCATTGCCCACAAGGTTGAGCAGCATTTGACGCAGGCGTTTGGGATCACAGAGGAAGCTCTCAGGCAGATCGGCGGATGAGCTGCTTGACAGGACCAGACCTTTTTCATTGGCGCGTGAGCGCAACAGATCAAGGACCGAAGCGACGGTGTCGCGCGGTGCGCAGGCATCGAGATTAAGTTCAAGACGACCGGCTTCAAGTTTTGACAGGTCGAGAATGTCATTGATGATCGAGAGCAGAGCTTCGCCCGACTCCTTGATGATCTCGACTTGTTCGCGTTGGCGTGTTGTCAGATTGTCCTGCAGCAAAAGCTCGGAAATTCCGATCACGCCGTTCATTGGTGTGCGGATTTCATGGCTCATCGAGGCAAGGAAGTCAGATTTTGCCTGATTGGCTTTTTCAGCCGCTTCTTTGGCGCCGGCAAGATCAGTTGCGCTGCTGGCAAGTTTGCTGCGTTCGGCTTCTAATGTCCTTTGTGTCGCTTCGAGTTCTGCGACATGGGCGTCTGTCTGCGCGCGGGCAAGCTTCAGTGCCTTTTCGGCATTTTTGGAGGCCGAAATATCTGTCTCGACGATGATGAAGTTTTTGATGGAACCCGCGCGGTCATATACGGGGCGTACTTCAATGGAGGCCCAGTAGATCTCGCCGGAACGTGTGTTATTCTGGGCTTCAATGTTGCAACCGAGACCAAAGCGCAGGCTCTGTCCGAGCAAGCCGATTGCGCCGATAGGCTGATGCTCTTTGAGAATCTCGGCGGGCGTGCGGCCTTCCAGATCGTTGCGCGTATAGCCCGTCTTTTGGGTAAATGCCGCATTGACCCATTGGATGCGGCCCACTGCGTCAGCGATCAGTACGCCGGCATGGGTGCCGTTGGCGACTTGCGCGAGACGCTCATTTTCTTCCAGCGATTGTTCGAGCTCGGTGAAGACATCACGAAAGAGATTGGCGAGTGCGCCGATTTCATTCTGTGGCATCAACGCGGGAGCAACATAAGCCCCGCTCGTCTGGCTTCTTTTGACAGCGACAGCAAGGGCCGCGAGCGGGCGTAAAACGGACGAACGGATCATCGCAAAGATGATGAGGAGCAGCGCAAGTAATGCGCTCACGCGGTAGGCGGTTGAGGCGAGAACCGCATTTGTGATTTCGGTACGCACGGTCGCAAGATCGGTTGTAACAATTATATTCGCGTTGAGCGCCGGCACCGCAATAATATGCGCGCGTAGCGGCACGTCTTTGGCGATAAAATCAACTTTGCGGGTTTGCATATCGGCAAAGCTCTGATCCAGTGCATTGCGCACGGCGGTGTTGCCCAGAACGGCCAATTCGTCGGTGGTCGTTGATTGCTTGTGCGAAGCGCTGGTGATGATGTGTCCCTGCGGATCAATCAGATACAGGGCGTTTGCATTGCGTAAGCGTGTCAGGTTCCAGTCGGCAATGCGCTTGGCCTCGTGGCGGACAAGACGCGGGTTGCTCTGGCTGATGAGTGTGAAATTGCCAGCGACTGTTTCAGCACGTTCGGCAGCCTGATTTAACATCATCTGGCGGATGCTTTGATATTCAAAGACAAGCTGAATGAGTGTGAGCACGACGCACGCAGCCAGGAAGCGCAGCGCGAAAGCGCGTGATAAACGGGGTATACGGAAAAAGGCACCAAACTTGCTCACGCGGGTTTTCTCCCGCACGGAGCCGCGGTCTCGACGGACAGCAATGTCCTATGAATTGCGCTTGATGACAGCGCCCAATTCTCAACCACGTTTCATTGCCCAATTAGCCCAAAATGCCTGTTACATTTTTACACTGCGGGGGGTTAACGGGCGGCTAAAACGTTCAGTCTGCGGCGCTGTTTGCGAGGTCCGATTTGCGCGGGACGCGAGCCAGAAACGCTGCAATTTCGTTAACAGATGAGCGCGCTTCGGGCAGAAAGCGGGCCGCCTGAAAGACATGCGGCATGTCGGGCCAGACCTTGAGTGTCACTTCGACGCCGGCCGCCTTCGCGCGCTCGGCAAGTCTTAATGAATCATCAAGCAGAATTTCATTGCCACCAACATGAATGAAGAGCGGAGGCAGACCGTCGAAGTTGCCGTAAAGCGGCGAGGCCAGCGGGTTTGTCGGGCTGGCACCTCCGAGGTAATGTCGTGCGCCGATAAGAGCACCTTCAACTGATAACATCGGGTCACGCTTTTGATGTGTGATATGACTCGCACCCGACATGGCAAGATCAGTCCAGGGCGAGAGGAGGGCGGCACCCGCAGGCATCGGGTCGCCCGCATCGCGCAATGAAAAGAGCGTCGCCATGGTCAATCCGCCACCCGCGCTGTCACCTGCGAGCGTAATTGTTTTAGGGTCTGTGCCTTGTGCAATAAGCCAGCGATAGGCTTTTACGGCATCATCAATGGCTGCAGGGAAAGGGTGTTCCGGTGCCAGCCGGTAATCAATCAGTAAGGCGCGTGAACCTGATTTTTTGGAGAGTGCGGATACAAGCGGGCGATGCGTGTCGGGGCTACACAGGATATAGCCGCCGCCATGCAGATAGAGCAGCGTCCGTTCCGGCGTACGTCCTTCAGGTGTTATGATCTCGGCGGGGATGCCGTCAATATCGACATGCTCAATGGTGACGCCGCGTGGAGGCTTGCGATAGCGTTTCACAAAACGGTTGATCTTGTCGCGGATAATGCGCGGATCAGTGCCGGGGTTAATTTTACGCGCGGTCAGAATGCGCAAAGCACGGTCGAGCAGACGGGCGCGGAACGATGCCATTATTTTGTCACTCCTCACGTGGCACATTCGCCAGTGGTCATTATTCTAGTTGCCTCAGGGTGCGGATGCCAGCACCCTCATATCCGCCTCACCCCCCCCGTGAGGTAATAGCAGGAGCTTCCCGCCTATGTCGGTTCGCAATCTTGATAAGATGTTTGCCCCCCGTTCGCTTACACTTATCGGTGCAAGTGTGCGGAAGAATAGCGTCGGCGAGGTTTTGCTGCGTAATCTCACCAGTGCGGGCTTTGCAGGCGAGATTACGGCGGTCAATCCGCATGCCACATCTTTTGGCGACATCAAATCTTACCCCGATGTGCAAAGCCTGCCGCATGTGCCTGACCTTGCCGTTATAGCGACGCCACCTGCCACGGTGCCGGGGCTTATTGCCGATCTGGCTGCCAAAGGTACCAAAGCGGCTGTCGTCATTACGGCGGGTTTTGGTGAGCTGGGTGAAGCCGGTCGTAAATTGCAAACCGATATGCTTATCGCCGCGCGGCCAAGTCTCTTGCGCATTGCCGGTCCCAATGGCCTCGGTATCATGGCGCCGGGTGCGGGCCTTAATGCATCCTTTGCACATCTGACGCCGCTTAAAGGCAGCATTGCTTTCGTCTCGCAATCAGGGGCTGTTGTAACAGCCATGCTCGATTGGGCGACAACACGCGGTATCGGCTTCTCGCATATCGTTTCACTCGGCGGTATGTCGGATGTTGATTTCGGCGACATGCTCGACTATCTCGCACATGATCCGAAGACAAGTTCGATCCTGCTTTATGTCGAGCAGATCACCGAAGCGCGAAAGTTCATGTCAGCGGCGCGACATGCTGCGCGACTAAAGCCTGTGCTTGTCATCAAATCAGGCCGTCACGCCGAAGGCGCGAAAGCTGCGCAGTCGCATACAGGCGCGCTTGCCGGATCAGACGCGGTCTATCAGGCTGCCTTCCGCCGCGCTGGTATGCTCCGTGTTGATGGCATTGAAGATCTGTTTGATGCGGTTGAAACGCTTTCAACCCATCCGGAAAGGCGCCTCCTTGCGGGCAATCGTCTTACTATTCTCACCAATGGCGGTGGCGTCGGTGTGCTCGCCACTGATTTTGCGCTTGATGAAGGTGCGCGGCTCGCCAAACTCTCGCCCGAGACGATTGAAAAGCTTGATGCCGTTTTGCCACGCACATGGAGCCGCGCCAATCCGGTGGACATGATCGGAGATGCACCGGCGTCGCGTTATGCGGATTCCATTGATATCGTATTACGTGATCAGGACACTGACGCAGTGCTGGTGCTGAATTGCCCGACCGCCGTTGTTGATAATGTGGCCGCCGCCCATGCGGTCGCGGACGCCGCTGTTAAAAGCCAGAAGCCCGTATTTACAAGCTGGCTCGGCGATCAGGGCGCACGTGCAGGCCGTCAGGTTTTTATGGATCGTGGTGTGCCGACTTATGAGACACCCAATCAGGCTATTCATGCGTTCATGCTGCAGGTCCGCTATTTGCGCAATCAGCGCCTGCTTATGGAAATACCTTCTGACGGACCCGCCTGGCCTGACCGAGATATTACCAAGGCGCGCTCTCTTGTCGCGAAGGTTCTTGCTGATGGCCGTGAATGGCTCAATGAATGGGAAGCCAAAGAACTTCTTGCCGCTTATGGCATTCCTGTTGTCGAAACACGCATGGTCAAAGACGCTGACGAGGCAGCGCGCGTCGCCTCCGAGCTTGGCTTTCCCGCAGCACTCAAAATTCTTTCACCCGACATCACGCATAAAACCGATGTGGGCGGCGTCGCGCTCGATCTTGAAAGTGCCGATGCTGTTCGTCAGGCCGCGCAGCACATGCTCGAAAATGTCGCGATGATCGCGCATGGCGCGCGCGTTGAAGGTTTCACCGTGCAGCGCATGGTGAGCCGCCCGTCGGCGTTTGAGTTGATTCTCGGTATTGTGGATGATGCCACTTTTGGTCCCGTACTATTGTTTGGGCAGGGCGGCACGGCGGTTGAAATTATCCGCGATAAAGCCATGGCGCTGCCGCCGCTTAACCGTGTGCTTGCCGATGACCTCATTCACAGCACACGTATCTCCAAATTGCTCGAAGGGTATCGTGGACGACGTCCGGCGGATCATGAAGCTATTGTCGGGGCGCTGATGGCTCTCGGTGATCTCGCGGCCGATTTGCCGGAAGTTTCAGAACTCGACATCAACCCGCTTTGGGCCGATCAAAGCGGTGTCATTGCGCTTGATGCGCGTGTGCGGGTGAAGCGCGCAACGGGCGACCCGACGCAACGCTTTGCGGTGAAACCCTATCCGTCCGATCTTGAAGGCACACTCATCGCACGCGCGGGCCGCACCTATCCGATGCGGCCGATCAAGCCCGTTGATACACCTTTGATCGACGATCTTCTCGACCACACGGATCCTGAAGACAGCCGTATGCGGTTTTTGTCGCCGCTGCGTCGTCTGCCGCGCCAGCTTGCCGCGCGCTTGACGCAAATCGACTATGATCGCGAGATGGCCTTTGTTGTCTTCACTGATGACACGCAATCCGCCGTCGCTGTGGTCGGCCGCTTGTCTGAAAGCCCAGGCCGTGAGCGTGCGGAATACGCAATTTTAGTGCGTTCCGATCAGCAGGGCCTGGGGCTTGGCTATGCGATGATGGTACACCTCATCGCCTTTGCCCGTGCGCGCGGCGTCGGTGAGCTATTCGGCCATGTGCTGCGCGAGAACCATTCCATGCTTGATATGTGCAAAGAATTTGGTTTCTACCGCACCAGCCTTGAAGGGGAGCCGGGTGTGCTGGAAGTGACCCTTGATCTCAGGCCTCAAGCATGACAGCGCCCCTCCCGTGAGGGAGAGGCGTGCCATTTATCAGACCTGATTACTCTGCAGCGGCAAGGCTGCCTTCAATTGCCGACGCTTTCGGCGCGACAGTTGTAATCGCGATCTGGCGCGGTTTCAGCTGTTCGGGAATCCGGCGCACGAGGTCCACATGGAGGAGTCCGTGTTCAAGGCTCGCACCTTTGACTTCCACGTGATCGGCAAGCTGGAAACGACGGTCAAAGCTGCGACCGGCAATACCCTGATGGAGATAATTGCCTTGGGCGACATCGGTTCGTTTACCCGAAATCGTCAGCACGTTCTGCTTCACTTCGAGCGAGAGTTCGCTTTCAGCAAAGCCTGCGACCGCCACGGAAATGCGGTAATCATGCTCGCCGAGACGCTCGATATTGTAAGGGGGGTAGGTCGGCGTATCAGCCTCGCGCGATGCGCTGTCGAGCAGCGATTGCAGATGGTCAAAGCCAACCGAGGAGCGATAAAGGGGGGAAAAATCGAAAGTACGCATGGGTCAGTCATCCTTTTTTGATGCCTCCCGCCTTTTCAGGTCAAGGAGAGCGAAAGCAATGCTATAGAGATATGTGCAAAACTCGTGTGCCGCCGTTTGGCCGGCCGGATTTTGTCACATTCGGACCCGCCTAAAGCGGCGTCCGTGGAAACGACATAGGAAGCAGAGTAATTTGCGTCAAGACCGCCGGGGTCCGGTTTTTTTGAATTTTGGGGTGTGAAGATGAAGTTGAAATTCGGTGCGCTGGTTCTTATGGCGGCTCTGACGGCGGCGGGTTCAGTCCGCGCCGAAGACCCCGCGACCATCCGTCTCGGTGCAGCCGTTTCCCTCAGTGGCAAATATTCCACCAACGGCGTTTTTACCCGCAACGGCTATGACCTCGCGGTCGCCCGCATCAATGAGCGCGGTGGTGTTAAAGTCGGCGATAAGACCTACAAGCTTGAAATCGTCTATTACGACGATGAATCGACGCCTGCCCGTGGTGCGCAGCTTGCCGAGCGTCTGATCCAGCAGGACGGCGTTAAATATCTTCTCGGACCTTATTCGTCAGGTCTCGTTGAGGCCATGGCCCCCGTCACCGAAAAATACGGTGTGCCAATGGTTGAAGCCAATGGTGCGGCGATTTCGCTCTTCCGCAAAGGCTACAAATATCTCTTCGCCGTTCTGTCAACGACCGACCAGTATCTCAAGGGTGCGGTTGATCTTGCGGGATCACGTTCGGCTGATCCGTCCAAGCTTCGCATTGCCATGGCCTTTGAGAACGACCCCTTCTCGCAGGACGTGCGCGAAGGTGTTACCGAAGACGCAAAGCGTTTCGGTATGAAGATTGTGGTTGATGACAAGCTGCCGCCGGACCTGAACGACATGTCGGCGACGCTCACCAAAGTGAAATTGCTGAAGCCCGATATTCTCATCGTATCGGGCCATGAAAAAGGCGCGGAGACAGCGGTGCGTCAGATCGCCGATCAGCGCGTCAATGTTCCTATGCTCGCCATGACCCATTGTGACAGCGCGCAGATTGCTGAGAAGCACGGCAAAATCGCTGAGTATACACTCTGCGCGGCCCAATGGGCGCCGTCACTTTCTTACTCAGATGAACTTTTCGGTAAGGCGAGTGAATATGCGGCGCTTTACGAAAAAACCTACAAAGAACCCGCACCGTATCAGGCGGCTGAATCAAGCGCTGCTGTGCAGGTCTTTGCTGATGCCTTTGCACGCGCCGGTAGTCTTGATCCCAAAGCCGTGCGTGATGCGCTGTCTCAAACCAATATGAAAACGTTCTACGGCCCCATCCGCTTTGATGAAACCGGCAAGAATGTTGACAAGCCCACGATTCTTTATCAGGTGCAGGACGGCAAATATGTGGTCGTCTATCCCGAGAAGTGGGCTGAAGCTAAATTGCGTACACCGACACCCAGCTGGGATAAAAGGTAAGGGCGCGTGATCGACAATCTTCTTCTACTTCTGCAAAACCCGTCCTTCGCGCTTGATGTTGTGCTGAACGGCTTGCTCGCGGGCGCGATCTTCGCGCTCGCGGCTTACGGCATGTCGCTTGTCTGGGGTGTGCTTAATATCGTCAACATCGTGCAGGGCGAATTGGTCGTGCTCGGCGGTTATTTGGCGTTTGTTGCGATGGGAGCCGGTGTGCCTGCTTATTTCGCACTGCCGCTTTCCGCTGCTGTCATGTTCGGCGTCGGTTACGGGCTTTACTACACGGTCATTTTTCGTGTTGTGGATAAAGACCTCTTCATCTCGATCCTCGCGACCTTCGGCCTCTCGATTGTCATACAGCAATTGATGAACACGGTTTTTGGCTCCGATGTGCGCAGCATCGATACGGGCCTTGGCTCCTTCTACATGCTTGACGGAGCCGTGACGGTTGCATGGATCAAGCTCATCGCCTGTGCACTGGCGCTTGTCTCCGGTGCTGCGCTCTGGCTTTTCCTGCGCCATGCGCGCCTGGGTCAGGCCATTCGTGCCACAGCGCAAAATCCGCGTGCCGCGCATATCCTCGGGATCGACACGGGTCGCGTCTATGCCATCACCTATGGCCTTAACGGCGCGCTTTGTGGTGCGGCAGGCAGTCTCGCTGTCATGGCATGGACCATTCATCCCTATATCGGCCTGCCTTACACGGTGCGCTCGTTCATGATTGTCGTTGTTGCCGGTCTCGGTAATGTCGGTGGTGTCGTCGCGGCGGGTCTGTCGCTCGGCGCTCTTGAAAATGTTGCGGGCTTCGTGCTCGGCGCTGAGTATCAGATTGCCTTCGTCTTTGCGCTCATGGTGCTGATACTGGTTTGGCGCAACTGGCGTGCTGCGCGCCGCAGGACGTATCTCTCATGATTGATCTTATTCTTGATCGTGTGCAGGGTATTCCCGAATGGGGTTTGCTTACGGGCCTCGGGCTTCTCGCTCTTGTCGCGCCCTTTGTTGCGCCAAGCCTCGCGACGCAACTTGCTTTCCTCTGGCTCATGGTCGTCTTCGCGCAGACATGGGACGTGCTCGGCGGTCAGCTTGGCTATAACTCCTTCGGTAATGTCATCTTCTTTGGCATCGGCTGCTATGCCTGCGCTGTTGTGCAGCGTGACAGCGGCCTGCCTTACTATGAAGCTCTGGCGCTTGGCCTTGCACTGGCCGCCGCCCTCGCACTTGTTGCTGCTCTTGTGTTCGGCGCGGCGTTGCTCGGCATACGCGGCCATTATTTTGCGATTGCCACACTGGGTCTCGGCATTGCGGCGGGTGAGATCGCGGCGGGCTGGTCTTATATCGGCGCAGGCTCCGGCCTTGCTATGCCGCTCTATCCCGGTGCACTCGGCTCGCGCGAATTGTTTTTCTATTTTGTGATGTTCGCGATAGCGACAGGTTGTTTCTTCACGCTGCGCTGGCTCTACGGCACGCGCTTTGGTCTGGCGATGAACGCCATCCGCGACGATGAAGACAAAGCCGAAGCGATGGGCTTGCATACGACCGCCATCAAAACAATCGCATGGGCGATCTCTGCGGTGTTTCTTGGTCTCGCAGGTGGCGTTGCTGCCAATATGCTCGGCTTCATCGATCCGCGTGACGTTGCGTTCTCCGGCGCGACCTTCGGCGTCTGGATGGTGCTGATGGCCATTCTCGGCGGCAAGGGCACGCTTTGGGGACCGGTCATCGGTGCGGTGATTTTCCACATCACCAAGGAATTGTTCTGGACTTATTTGCTCGGTTGGCAACGCGTCGCGCTCGGCCTGTTGATCGTCGCCATCGTTCTGTTCTTCCCCCAAGGCATCATGGGCTGGGTCAAAGCACGTCAACAATCACGCGCAGTGGTCACGCCATGACCCTTTTGCTCGATGTGCAAAATGTCACCAAGCGTTTTGGCGGCGTCACGGCCAATGACGGTGTGTCGTTGCAGGTGCGCACGGGGCAAATCGCCGGTCTCATCGGTCCCAACGGGTCTGGCAAGTCCACCTTGTTTAGCGCGATCATGGGCGCGTTTCCCATTGATGGCGGTGAGGTCATGTTCAATGGTGCGCCCATCTCAAAACTTCGCGTTGGGCCCATCGTGCGTTCGGGGCTTGTGCGGACCTATCAGCAAACACGCATCTATAGCGAAATGACCTGCATGGAAAATATGCAGGTTTCGTCGCGCGCCTCGCAGGGCAATGTCTTGTCGCTGCTGCGTCTTAAAGCGCGCGGGGTGGATGTGCGGGCGGAGGATCTCCTTGCTTTCGTCGGCCTCTATGAAAAACGCTTCGAGCATGCGGGTCGCTTGAGCTTCGGTCAGCAGAAGCTTTTAGAGTTTGCGATGGCGCTGATGTGCGAGCCGAAGCTTCTGCTCCTCGATGAACCAACGGCCGGCATCAATCCGACACTCATCAACGGTCTCATAGATCGTTTGCAGCGCGCCAATAAAGAACTGGGCGTGACGCTTCTCGTCATCGAACATAATATGCGCGTCATTATGAATCTTGCTGAACACATTACCTGCCTCGCGCATGGCTGTGTACTCGCCTCCGGCGCGCCGGAAGAGGTGCGCAACGATCCCCGTGTGCTCGATGCTTATCTGGGGGCACATTGATGTCTGAGGGTCAGACACCACAGGATAAAAAACGGGCCGCTGGCTATGGCGAAGGCGGCGTAGCACCTGCGATGTCGGTCGGCGATGTGGCACGTGAAGCTGAGACCATGGGCGCGAGCGTCTCGCGCGGTGATATTCTTGCGCTCGCCGGCCCCGAACCCGTGCTCGAATTGCGAGACCTTCACGCAGGTTACGGCGCGATGGAAATTCTTCATGGCATTGATCTCGCGATTGGTGCGGGTAAGAGCCTTTGCATTGTCGGGCCGAATGGTGCGGGTAAGTCCACGGTGCTTCATTCGATTTTCGGTTTTACCAAAATTACAGGCGGCACTGTCATTACATCTGGCCGTGATGTCACGCAGCTCACGCCCAGCGACAAGTTACGCGACGCGAAGATTGCTTATATTCTGCAAGACAATTCTATTTTTCCTGACATGACGGTTGAGGAAAACCTGTTGATGGGTGGTTATCTGCTCAACAATCAGCGTAAGGCGCACGAGGCTGCTGAAAAAATATTCGCGCAATATGATCGTCTGGCCAAGCGCCGCCGCGAGCGCGCAGGCGTCTTGTCGGGTGGTGAGCGTCGTCTCCTTGAAATCAGCCGGTCACTGATCATGGACCCTAATGTGCTTTTGGTGGACGAGCCGTCCATCGGGCTTGAGCCGCGTATGATCGATATGGTGTTTGAGATTCTCGCTGATCTGCGCGATGGGCATGGCAAGTCGATTATTATGGTTGAGCAGAATGCAAAGCGCGGGCTTGAGTTCGCGGATATCGGTTACGTGATGGTATCCGGTCGCGTGGCGCTTGCCGCGGCGGGTCGCGAACTCCTCGAAAACCCGCAGGTTGGCAGGCTTTTTCTCGGTTCTTAACGAC
Organism: Parvibaculum sp.; assembly: GCA_030645235.1. GTDB lineage: Bacteria > Pseudomonadota > Alphaproteobacteria > Parvibaculales > Parvibaculaceae > Parvibaculum. The sequence goes on from JAUSMV010000012.1 coordinate 152,016, forward strand.
CATCTCAGTTTCACCTTTTTCTGAACGTCAGATGAACACGTGCCCCAGCCAGTGTTCAGGCGCTTCCCCATATTGTCGCGTTCATGGGGTTCGACCTCACAGAAATAATTTGGAGGCTGATATGAACAAGTTTCTTACGACTGCCGTTATCGCCGCGACACTTGCGATTGGCACGCCGATGGCTGCTCAGGCCGACAGCAATCGTCATGATGACCGTCGCGGCGGACATTCACGTGATTATCGCGACAATGATCGCCGCGATCACCGTGAGTATCGCCACAGCGACCGTCGTGATCACCGTGACTATCGCCGCATGAAGCGTCATGAGTTTTCGCATTGGCGCCCGCATCTTGAGCGTCAGCACTACCGCAGCTTTGGTCGTCCGGTGTTCTACGATGACTATTACCGCGTCCGTGCTCACGATCGTCGTGGTCACGTCGTGTTCCTCAACGTCAATGCCTATACCGGCGTGATCTTGTCTATCGGTCGTTAATCCCTCTGCGAATGTTCCTTGACTTCAGGCCCCGTCCCAGCGGGGCCTCTTTTTTGGACCAGAAATTTTTTTCTAAATAAATGCGCTATGAACGATATCTGAATGTAAGTCCCAGAATAGGTTCAGGCGGTAGGTGTCATTCTCATTATCAAGGATCGGTGTTCGGTCCATTTTGCCCCAGGAGACTAAAATGAAATCATTTCTGAAAATCGCTGGTCTCAGCACCGCTCTCATTGTTGCGACGCCCCTGTTCGCTCTCGCCCAGCCTTATGATCAGGGCCGTGGTGCTCCCCAGTCGCGCGATCATGGCGATGCGCGTTCTCATGGAACCGTGACCGTCACCAAGACGCAGGTACGCGTTGCGCAGGACTATAACGGCTACCGCCAGATGCGCGGTCGCATCATGCCGCTTGCCAATGTTGTGAACTTGCTGGAGCGTCGCACCGGTGCCACCGTGACTGATATTCAGCTCGCCAAGAACGGCAAGGTCTATAATTTCGAAGGCGTCACAGAGCGCGGTTACATCGTGCGCGCCAATGCTGATGCCTTCACCGGCAATGTCAGCAATGTGAAGGCGACGCAGTATCGTCCGAACTACGACCCGAAGGGTATGCCCATTGCGCGCCTCCTTGCTAAGCTACGTCAGCAGGGCTTTCACAATTTCGACCTTGTGAGCCTGAAGGATCAGAAAGGCATCTATGTGGTGCGTGGCCTCAATCGTATCGGCAGGCCGGTCCAGATCATGGCCAATGCCAAGACAGGCAATATTTTCGCGAAGAAGGCGGTCAACCAATATAATGGTCCGTCCTATGCGCGGTCTGAATATCGCGACTTCGACTCGTTTCGTCCGATGCTCGAAAAGAACAAATACTCTCGCTTTGAAAATGTCGTTGCCTATGACGATTATTATTCAGCCAATGCGCGTGATGAAAAAGGCCGCAGCGTGACACTGATCATCAACGCCTTCACCGGCGCGATCCTCAGCAAGTAAGGTTCGCTTATGACGAGAAAAGCCCCGCTTAGGCGGGGCTTTTTGTTGTCACCAACGCAACATTGCCTCGCCTCTGTCGTCCACCTCCACGCGCGGCATGAGACCAAGCTGCAAGCCGCGACCATCGGTTGATTGCCCGGTGGTGATGCTGAATTTGTAGCCATGCCAGGGGCAGGTGATCGTGCCACTTTGGTCAGGCGTCAAATCTTGCAGCGGCGCTTTCAAATGCGGGCAGCGTGCGGGAAAAGCGACCAGCCTGCTGTCAAACTCACGGATGCAAACAGGGCCGCTCTCCGTTTCAATCAACCGCGGTAACGAAGTGCGCAGATCGTTGATAGCCCCAAGCGCCACATCAATACGCATGCGCCCGTCGCGCGCATCCAGCGCTTCTTGCCGCGCAATCATCATGGCCTCGTCTTCGTCCCATAATTGCGTGTAGAGGTGGAGAAGGTTTTCCCCCGCTTTGGCGGCTTGCAATTCAGTCAGATGCGGCAAATGAAATTCAACCTCAACACGCGTCTGCCTGTCTCCAAGCACCGTGAGCTGTGTCCAGATTTCAACGCCAGGCAGTCCGCCTTCGAGCGTGCGTGAGACATAGCGTGATGCCTTGGCGTCAATAGCTACCTCGATCACGCTTGTCTGATCGGCGGCCTGGCCGACGCCCTTGGTTGTCGCGCGCCAGCCCCAGTCGCCTTCCTCCTCCAATAGGCATTGCGAAAAACTGTTGGCGTGAAGGTAAGGCAGGTGTTCCCAGTCGCGCACATTCTCCCATGCCCGCGCGATGCTGGCGCAGACCACGCGATCGTAGCGCCCTGCCACGCGCATGGGCAAGGCATCGGGATTAACGTTCAGAGCATTGTGTTGGCGTGGCGGCATTGAAATATCGGTCCCTATCAAATTCGGTCAGAGCCTAGAAGATTTCGGCTCTCTTTGGCAAAGTCATTGCCTGCCAAAACCATTGAGTACACGGGCACAAGGTGGTGAAATAGCAACAAGGAGCGAACAAACCAAACCATGCTCAAAGAAGCCCAAAAAACGGTTGCCGCCATTACAAGCTTTCTGCAGGAAAAACTCCCTGCGGATAGGCCTCTGGGGGCACGTCTCAAATTTGTCTATCCGGATGTCGGTCTCGTCTTTATCGACGGGCGGAAGTTGCCTCATGTCGTCCATAACCGAGACGAGGCGGCTGATTGCACCGTGGTCATTGATCCGGAATTGCATCTCAGGCTGCTCCATCGCGAAGCCGATCAGGGGCAGGCTTTCCGTCAGGGACATATGCGTATTTCAGGTGATGTGGCCATTGCCGTGCACCTTGGTGCATTGCTCTTTGCCACCGGCGTGCAAGGCGCAAGGTGAACGTGATCGACACTTCTCCACCCATCGTCGAAGTGCCGCAAGCGCCTATGCCGCATGGTGCGCAATCACATTGGCTGCGCACGGCTGATGGTACAAAGCTCCGTGTTATCGAATGGTCTCCCGCCGCAGCGGGCATGTCAGATGTGCGCGGGACGGTTTTACTTTTCGGTGGACGGACGGAATATGCCGAGAAATACTTTGAGGTCGTGGGTGAGTTGATCGCGCGCGGCTTCGCCGTTGCCACCGTCGATTGGCGCGGTCAGGGGCTGTCTGATCGGGCCCTTGCCGATCCGCGCAAGGGCCATGTACGCGACTATGCCGAGTTTGACAGTGATCTGCGTGCTTTTATGAGCGATGTTGCGCCCGCCTTCCCGAAGCCATGGATCGGACTTGCGCATTCCATGGGGGGTAATATTCTCGTGCGCGCCATGCATGACCTCCCCGATATGTTTTCAGCCGTGGTGTTGACGGCGCCCATGCTGGGTCTTCGTCTTGGCAGTGGATTTGTGGCGACAACGCTGACGCTTGCCGCCGCTATCGGCAAAAGTGTCGGCCTCGCGCAGCGCTATGTGCCAGGGGGCTCGCCGCGCGCGAATGATGAAGTGCTGTTTGAGCAAAACATTTTGACGCATGACCGCGTGCGTTATGAGATCCATCAGGCACAAATCAGAGCAGAGCCAGCGCTCGGTCTTGGCGGTGCGACCTATTCATGGCTTGCGGCGAGCTTCCGTTCCATCCGCAAGATTTTGAGCGCTGACTATCTTGCCACAATAAAAACGCCGCTTCTCATCATTATGGCGGGTGAAGATCGTTTGATTGATCGCGCGGCGCTGACATTTGCCGCTGCTCATATCACAGGGGCCGAGCTTGTCGCCATCGAAGGTTCGCACCACGAAATACTGATCGAGACTGATGCCTTACGTGCGCAGTTTTGGATTGCGTTCGATGATTTTATCGCCCGAAAAATTCCGGTTCTGAAAATCTAAAGGGCCGTCTTCAGCAAAGCTATTGCGGCGGTGTGAAGTTCCGGCGTTGCAGCAGCTACGACGTGTCCGCCCATTTGTGGGTCGCCGCCCGTCCAGCTTGTGACAATGCCACCCGCATTTTCGATAATCGGGATCATCGCCTGAATGTCATAGGGTTGGAGCGATGCTTCGACAACGAGATCAATCGTGCCCGCTGCGAGCAGCGCATAAAAATAGCAGTCGCCGCCGAAGCGTCTGAGCTTCACTTCGCTGCTCAATGTGCGGAACACGGTGCGTTCCTTTTCGGTTTTGAACATAGCGGGATCCGTATTGCCGAGGATCGCATTGTCCAGCGCCGTGCAGGTGCTCACTCGGAGTTTGCTGCGGCCATGTCGCGTCACAAGCTCCGATAGACCGGGCCGTCCGATGAAGCGCTCGCCCGTATAGGGTTGGTCCATCATGCCGATGACGGGTTTGGTGCCGTCATTCAGCGCGATGAGCGTTCCCCAAAGCGGTACACCGGAAATGAACGAACGTGTGCCGTCGATCGGATCAATGACCCAATAATTCTCGCTCGTGCCAGTCTCGCGCCCGTGCTCCTCACCATAAATGCCATGGGTTGGATAATGCTCTGTGATGAGTGCACGAATCGCTGCCTCCGCATCGCGATCAGCGGCGGTGACGGGATCAAACTTAAAATCACCACGCTTATTGTCGACTGCGAGTCCCGAGCGGAAATGCGGCAGCGTCACCCTGGCGGCGGCATCCGCTAAGGTGTCGGCAAAACCTGTCAGCGTGTTGATTTCATCAGGTGTTAGCATCTCTAAACTTTCTCAATCCAACCGGTATATGCGTTTGGCTGTATCATGAAATAGTGCGGCTTTCTCGTCGGCACTAAAATCTTTCACGATTTTTTTCATCGCGTTCCACATGACGGGATAAGAGCAGCTCTGTTTATCTACGGGGAAATTGCTTTCCATCATGCAACGATTGGGGCCAAAGGCATCAATCGTATGGAGAAAATAATCGCCCGTTGCCGCGACCAGCTCATCCGATGTCGGTGGTGTCGGACGTTTGTGCCAGTCAAAGCCATTAACCGCCATGTTGATGCCGCCGGTTTTGACGACCACATTTTCACATTCTGCAAGGTCCACAATGTCTTTCATCCATTGTGCGAAAATCTCGATGCGCCTGCCTTCATGCGGTCCGATGCCGAGCGGTCCGCCGAAATGGTCGAGGATGATTGTGGTGTCAGGAAAAGCACGCGCCAGCGCCGTTGTCTCAGCGATCTGATGGTGAAAGGTCCAGACGTCAAAGCTCAGACCATAGTTTGAGAGTTTGGCGAAGCCCTCGCGGAAATTCTTATGTCCGAAGAGACCTTTGGGCGGGTTGGTATGTGAGGGGCGTACCTCGTCGCTATCGTCAAAAGCGTTCGCGTGACGGATACCGCGAAAGCGATCCGGTGCTGCGATGATGTGCGCTTCCAACACTTCCTCGACCGCTGCGCCTAAGGCAAGATCGGCAAAGCCGACAATGCCCTTACAGGCGCGCATCTCGCCATATTGCCCGCTTGCCGATTGCGCGGCGATGCCGTTGACGAACTCTGTCTCGCCTACGGGTTTTAAATGATCAGGACCTTCGGCGCGATACATGGCCGTGCATTCGACAAAGACCGTCGAGCGCACATTGTGGCCCGAGCCGGTGTCGGCGTTTAACTCATCCAGCATGTAGCGCGAACCGGGGAAGTCCCACAGGTGATGGTGCGGATCAATAATCGGCAGATCGGGTTCCACGATCTCTTCGGTCACCAGCGCCAGCCATTCGTCATCTGTCGGCATGTTGTTCTTCCTCCCCTATTTCTTTGCCCTGAGAGTGACATCGGGCTGACCAAGAGACAACAGGGCAAAAGAAAAGGCCGCAACATGTGCGGCCTTTTCAGAAAGTGTATTTGAACCTTTAACCCGCCATGGCGCGAGCGAAGCGCTTGCGATCATTCGGATCAAGATACCGCTTGCGCAGACGGATCGATTTCGGCGTCACTTCGACGAGTTCGTCGGGTCCGATATAGGCAATGGCCTGTTCGAGCGTCAGCGGGCGCGGCGGCGTTAGGCGCACAGCTTCGTCTTTCGACGTTGTACGAATGTTGGTGAGCTGCTTGGCCTTCAGCGGGTTCACTTCAAGGTCATCAGGGCGGGCGTTTTCGCCGATGATCATGCCCTTATAGACTTTCTCGCCGGGGGCGATGAAGAGCGTGCCGCGTTCTTCGATGTACCAGAGACCGTAAGGCACCGCGTCGCCGTCGCCGGTCGAGATCAGTACGCCGTTGCGGCGGCCTTCGATTTCGCCGCGATAGGGTTCATAGGCTTTGAACAAACGGTTCATCACGCCTGTGCCGCGCGTGTCGGTCAGGAATTCGCCGTGATAGCCGATGAGGCCGCGCGACGGGCAATGGAAAATGATGCGGGTCTTGCCTGCACCGGTCGGGCGCATGTCAACCATGTCGCCTTTACGGGCGGCCATCTTTTCGATGACGACGCCGGAGAATTCATCGTCCACGTCGATTGTGGCTTCTTCGATGGGTTCAAGGCGCTTGCCGTTTTCGTCTTCGGTGAACAAAACGCGCGGACGCGAAATGCCAAGTTCGAAGCCGTCGCGACGCATGGTTTCGATGAGAACGCCGAGCTGCAATTCACCGCGACCGGCCACATCGAAAGCGTCGCCGCTTTCGCTGTCGGACACGCGGATCGCCACATTGCTTTCGGCTTCACGCATCAGGCGGTCACGGATAACGCGCGACTGAACCTTGGAACCTTCGCGACCGGCGAGCGGGCTGTCATTGATGGAGACGGTGATCGACAGGGTTGGCGGATCGATCGGGAGCGCTTTCAGAGGCTCGGTCACAGATGCATCGCAGATCGTGTCGGCAACGGTGCCCTGTGTCAGACCGGCAATGGCAACGATGTCGCCTGCCATGGCTTCTTCAACGGGAATGCGCTGAATGCCGCGATAGGCGAGTACTTTGCTGATGCGACCCTTTTCGACAACGCCATCACCCTTGCGCAGAACCTGCACAGCGGTGTTGGTGCGGGCGATGCCTTTTTCGATCTTGCCGGTAAGAATACGACCGAGATAGGGGTCGTTTTCGATGGTTGTCACAAGCATCGCGAAAGGTTCGTCTTTTGAGCCGTCGGTCGCTGCCGTGGGTTCATGGAAATAGGAGACGATCTTGTTGAACAGAACTTTGAGGCCATTGTCCTTGGCGTCGGGGGCGTTCAGATCTTCGCAAGCCCAACCCTGACGGGCAGCAGCGAAGATGCAGGGGAAGTCGAGCTGCTCGTCGGTCGCGCCGAGGGCTGCGAAAAGATCGAAGGCTTCGATATGCACTTCATCTGGGCGCCCGTCGGGACGGTCAACTTTATTGACGAGAACGATGGGGCGCAGGCCGAGAGCGAGCGCCTTTGAGGTCACGAACTTTGTCTGGGGCATCGGGCCTTCAGCCGCGTCAACGAGAAGCACAACGCCGTCCACCATCGACAGGATGCGTTCAACCTCGCCGCCGAAGTCGGCATGGCCGGGTGTATCGATGATGTTGATGCGTGTATGCACGCCATTGTCGTCCACCCAGTCAACACTGGTGGGTTTTGCGAGAATGGTGATGCCGCGTTCGCGTTCCAGATCGTTGCTATCCATGACGCGTTCCTGAACTTGTTGGTTCTCACGGAACGTGCCTGACTGACGCAGGAGCTGGTCAACGAGTGTCGTTTTCCCATGGTCAACGTGGGCGATGATCGCGATATTACGTAGGGACATATTTTCCGCCGGGGTCATGTGGGCCAGCAGCGCGGGAAATCACGCGCAAAAAGCGGCCAAATCTGCGCGCCTTATATATCGGGAGGAGGGTTTTGGACAAGTCTTAGCAAGGCCCCTTGGGCCAAGTTGAGGGTCAATGTGTGCCGATAGTTGGTTTCGGATGGTTAATCTCGGCCTTTTGGCCACAGGTATTGGCCCTAAACGGGCTGAATTTGCGTTAAGGGGCCTCCGGCCAGCGTCACATCGTCACTTCTGCGTGTGGGTAGGTCAGAATCATCCCGAAGCGCCAGATTGGTCAGAAACTGGAGCGTGCAGGCCTCCCATGAAAACGTGAGCGCAAAGTCGCGGGCGGTCTCGCGCGGGATGGTCAGCGCGCGCCGTGCCGCCACTTCAATGTCGTCGTCGAGGGCGCCTGCCGGATGATCGCCGATGACATCGGCCGGCCCCTGTACCGGATAACCCGCCACAGGTGTACCGGCAGCAAGGGCTTCGATGAGGACAAGGCCGAATGTGTCGGTGCGGCTCGGAAACACAAAACAATCCGCCGCTGCATAGGCTTCCGCCAGAGTTTCACCAAAAAGCGCACCCGCAAAATGCGCTTCAGGGTGGTGTTTTTTCAGATGCTCAAGGCGCGGCCCCTCGCCGACGATGAGTTTGCTGCCTTTGAGGTCTGCTTCCAGAAACGCGTCAATGTTTTTTTCCACTGCGACGCGACCGACATAGAGAAAGACAGGTCGTTTCAATCCGAGCGGATGAGCACCTTGCAGGTCGGGACGCGGGCGGAAGAGTTTTGTGTCCACTCCGCGCGACCAGATGGACGGCTTGCCAAAGCCGCGTGCTTCGAGTTCTTGTTGCAATGAGGTGGTTGCTACCATGATCGTTGTGGCGCGCCTGTGGAACCAGCGTAGAAAAGCATAGGACCAACTCAGTGGAAAGCCTGTGCGTGCATGGAGATACTCGCCAAAGCGCGTATGGAATGACGTCGTAAAAGGCAGACCGCGACGGAGGCAGAAGCGCCGTGCGGCAAGACCCAGCGGGCCTTCCGTGGCGATGTGAATAGCATGCGGATTGGCAGCTTCTATCATTGCCGCCATGCGTCTTCCGGGCAGCACCGCCAGCCGGATTTCTTTATAGCTTGGCATAGGCACGGTGCGGAACAGGTCAGGCGTGATAGGAATGACCTCGTGACCCATAGATGTGAGTTGTTCCCGGAGCTTACCCAGTGTGCGTACGACGCCGTTTACCTGCGGTGCGGCGGCGTCGGAAACGATTACAATGCGTAATTTTTTTTCGGCGCGGCCAAGAGCGGGGTCCGCAACCTGATACGTCTTTTTGAGAAAAATCATGCGGCGCTCAGCACATTGATGTCGTCGGCTTCGGTTTCCACGGGATTGGAATATCCTTCCTGAGTCCATGAGAAGCGCTGCCAGTTGATGATGCTGAGCTGGCCCGTATCGTCTTCGGCCAGTGCTGTGCAGCTTTCCACCCAGTCTCCGTCATTGCAGTAGAGTACACCGTCAATGTCGCGCATTTCAGCATGGTGGATATGGCCGCAGATCACGCCGTCCACGCCGCGCTCGCGGGCCTCGCGGGCCAGCGCCACCTCATAGCTTGAGATAAACTCGACCGCGTTTTTGACTTTGTGCTTAAGCCATGACGATAGCGACCAATAATCAAAGCCTAAGCTGCGGCGAACCGTGTGCAGCACATTGTTGACATGCAGTGTGAACTCATAGGCACGGTCGCCGAGATGGGCGAGCCATTTGGCATACTTGACCACCCCGTCAAACTGGTCTCCGTGAATAACGAGGAAGCGCCGACCGTCTGCCGTCTCGTGGGTTGTTTCGGCGAGCACATCAACGCCGCCAAAGTTGAGACCTGTATAGTCGCGTAAAGCTTCATCGTGATTGCCGGGTACGTAGATAACGTTTGCCCCTTTACGCGCTTTGCGGAGAATTTCCTGCACAACCGCATTATGCGCCGCTGACCAATACCATGAGCGTTTCAAGCGCCAACCGTCGATAATGTCGCCGACGAGATAGATCGTCTCGGCATCGTTGTGGCGGAGAAAATCGAGCAGTAACTCAGCCTTGCAACCGGGCGTGCCTAAGTGAATGTCTGAAAGAAAAAGCGTGCGGTGACGCTTTCGGTGCTTTGGCCGTTGGCCGGTGAGGCGGGCATCAAGTGCCGGACGACGTGAGCGAAAGCGGCTCTTGTCACGTTTGGAGGGGACCCGTGTTTCAACAGGCGTTTGGAAATCTGCGTTTCCGGTGTCACTTTGGAAATTTACATTTCCGGGAGCGAATACATTTTCGATTGACGTCATGTCCACAACGACTGTTCGCGAACGAAATTGTTCGTTTACGGATCAGACGTCGTCTGCTCTTGAACTTAGTGCGGTCAAGAGCCTTCGCACCTGATCTTGCTATGGCTATATAGAAGGAGGACAAACAAGCTATCATGACAGTAGGGTGACGGTTTGATGACACGTCGCTATTTGCTTTGAATTGGGGATTTTTGTGGCCTTACGCCGTTCGATCCATATCATTCTGAATCCGGTCGCCGGTGCGCGCCGTTCATATCTGTTGCACGACCTGATAGCGCGGCTCGAAAAGGCAGGTGCCGCTGTCACGCTGGTGGAAACATCGGGACCGGGTGATGCCACCTTGCTCGCCAAGCGAGCAGCTATGGGTAATCCCGACACTTTGCCTGATGTCATTGTGGCCGCGGGTGGTGACGGCACTATCAACGAAGTGGCGCGCGGCCTCACAGGTCAGAGCATCCCGCTTGGTATCGTGCCGCTCGGCACAGCCAATGTGTTGGCGATTGAATTGGGTCTGCGTCCCCGCGCTGCCGAGATTGCCACCATGCTCCTTGCCGGTCCCGCACGTATCATGGGCACAGGGCTAGTGCAGGGTCGTTTGTTTCTGTTGATGGTCGGTATCGGCTTTGACGGACGCGTTATTCATACGGTCAACCCGTCTTTGAAACATCGCTTCGGCAAGGGGGCTGTTATCTGGGCAGGCATTAAAGCGTGGGCGCGCGGGCCGGGGCAATCCATGAGATTGATCGTCGATGGCCGCGAAAAACAAGCGCAATGGGTTGTGGTATTGAATGGCCGTTATTTTGCCGGTCCTTATGTGCTCGCGCAAAGTGGTGACATCACGGAACCGGGTCTCACGCTTTTCCTTTTTCGTCACGGCTCGCGCTCTGCCTTTGCGCGTTATCTCCTGGCACTCGGTCTTGGTCGTGTTGAGCGTCTCAGTGATGTTGAAGTCATTGCCGCGCGTCATGTCGAAATTATCGCGGCCGACCGCGCCTCATCTCACATTGAAGTTGAAGTTGACGGCGATGCCGCAGGTGTGTTGCCGCAGGTGATTGAACAAGGCACAAAAATTCTGCGTCTCGTCGTGCCGTCTTCGTTCGGGGATAAAAACTAAAGCAGCGGCGATGCGTCGGCCAGCATCGTGGCCGCGCCATGTTGCGCGCCTGTCTCGCCAATTTCTGAGACAGAAAGCGCCGTTTCTGCTGATGTCGCCTCTTTGGCAGCTTGCTGAACCGGGGCGTTGTTATTCATGACTTGCGGCGCAGGCCTGTCAGCCTGTGCGGTCAAATCGGCAAAATCACTGTCAGCAATCGTGAGGCGCAGTCCAACGCCGCCGCCCGCTGTTTCACGCACCTGCGCCATTTGCGTACCATCAAGTACCTTGGGGGCAGGGCGCACAACAACGCGCGCAGGTGTTGTTATGACCGCAGAGGTCAAATTTGCTTGCGTGAACACCGGCTCGTCCTGCGTCTGGCGTAATTGCGCCGTCACTTGTGCCTGAGCTTGTTCGCGCAGCACATGAGCGAGTTGCGAAATGCGCGCATGCTGATCGGTCCAGACGTCGATGACGCGGGCAAAGTAAGGGCCGTTGCGCGTTTTTGTCTGCGAGTGATAGGCGGCAATTGCCTTGGGCCATGAGTTTGTGCGGCTGTGGAGTTGTTTTAGGAACTCCGCGCCATAAGCGACATTGGTGATGGGATCGAAAGCCGCATTGAGGTCGGCAAAGGCGTTTGGGTGATAGCGCATATTGATCTGCATGCAGCCGACGTCAAAGCTCCTGACACCGCGCTTCATCAAAAGACGTGCAGCTTTCACGGCTTCGCTTTTCGATTTGAAATAGAATGATTGCCCTTCGGCATTGATTGTCCAGGGCCAGGGTCGTGTCTTTTTGGTTTTAGGATTGAAGCGGCCTGATTCAACCATGGCGACGGAGAAGAGAACGGCGCGCGGTAGGCGCTGCGCCATTTCAGTGGCGACGGTTGCCCGTTCGCAGAAGGCCCAGACGGACAGCGGCGTGTCTGTAATCTCGACGGTCTTGGCTTTGACGGACGCGGAGGGTGTGGCGCTCGCCGGTGTCGCGGCATGGGCCGACATGGAGATGCTTGCGGCCAGGCAGAGTCCTGCTGTCACTGCTCGAAAGGCAATGCGCTTTGTTCCGCCTGATCGCTGATGCTGATGCATCCCCAACCCCCAAAATCCCAAATATCAAAAGTACCTAGCTGCAATTTACAGAGGCCCATTTTGCCTAAGGGGTCTTAAGGAAGGTTTGCTGGCTGTTTGGAATCATTAAAAGTGTGATTCGTTGCGTTCGCACCTAAATTTGGGTGCGCTGCACAAAAAAATTTATGTCAAATATATTATATTTTTCAATTATTTACGATAATTTTGAATATGACGTCAACGTATGTTGTCTAAATCGCTCTTGTTTCTTGTGCAGCGCAATGTATATTTTATCTTGTGACACCGGTTGAGTTTACTCCCGATGTCGCAGCCCTTCTTGGGCGTTTCCTCCCTAAACTTGGGCCCCGGTTTTGCCGGGGCCCCTTTTTTTGTCCAAAGGGCAAAAAGGGGAGTTTTATTCGGCCGCGCCGCGTGTCGAGCCTGTGAGGCTCACAATGTCGAGTTTGCTGAGTTCGGCCACAAAACTCGACATATCAGCCCGCAGACGCTTCAGGCCGGGCCCGCGTTGCAGGCGCGCTTCATCCATATAGAGGCCGCGGTTGATCTCGATTTGCAGCGCGTGCAGCCCGCGTGCAGGCCGTCCGTAATGCTCGGTGTTGAAGCCACCGGCATAGGGGTTGTTGCGTGTCGTGTTGTAGCCCAGACGCTTCAGAATGCGCTCGGCGGTCTCTGTGATCTCGCTGGCGCAGGCCGTGCCATAGCGGTCGCCCAGGACAATGTCAGGCCGGTTCGCGCCCGTGTCATCGTCGCCCGGCCCGCCGACTGACGGCATGGAGTGGCAATCGATGAGCAAAGCCCCGCCAAATTGCTTATGCGCGTCTTCGAGCAAGCCCCGCAATGTGTCGTGAAAAGGCATATACAGCAGGCGGATTCTGCGTTCTGCCTCGGCGTAGGTCAGCGGCTCGCGGTAAATCTCTGTGGCGTCGGCCACCACGCGTGCAATGGTGCCGAGCCCTCCAGCTACGCGCAGAGAGCGTGTGTTCACATGCGGCGGCAGCGGCTCGTCAAACATTGCGGGGTCGAGCTCGTAGGGTTCGCGATTGGCGTCGAGATAGGCGCGGGGAAAATGCGCATGCATCAGTGGTGCGCCCAGCGCCACAACACCTGCGAATATTTCTTCGACAAAGCAATCTTCCGAGCGGCGCAGCGTCACCGGATCAAGGTTTGAGCTTTCGACGAAGGACGATGGATAGACGCGGCCGCTATGGGGCGATGAAAAGACAAAAGGTAATTTGGCTCGCACGGGCCGCTGCACCGAGATGGGGCGCTCATAGAGTTCGCGCTCGTCCGACGCAATCTTCGGCGCGGGCGCTCCGTCGATTGGCGTCTGCGGTTTCTTGCGCGGGATCAGGTCCATGAGGGGGTCGGTTTCCGCCGGAAATTCGCTGGGGTGGGGCGTTGTCGGGCAAGCCTAACATGCCACTCTGAGCGGAGCGACAGGGTGAGGCCTCCGAAACAGGGGACAAATGTGCATATAGGGTGCTTTTCACGCCACTGAAACCCGGCTGCCATACTGCTTTAGGTTAAGTCTCTTGGCCGGACAAAGTTAACCAGTGTTCACGACCCGTTTACCAATTAAACCTAGATTGGCTGCGGGTGTTCCGGTGCTTTCGGGCAGGATCCGGAATAAGATGGACTGACAGGGACGGGCTGGACCAATGGCGCGCATTTTACTTGCTGAAGACGATGATTCAATGCGCCGCTTTCTGGCCAAAGCGTTGGAAAATGCCGGCCATCAGGTCGAATCTTTTGGCAATGGCGACGATGCTCATAACAAACTCAAAGACGATATCTTTGATATTCTGCTGACCGATATTGTCATGCCGGAAATGGACGGCATTGAGCTTGCGCGCCGCGCTGCCGAACTCGACCCGACCCTCAAAATCATGTTTATCACCGGCTTTGCCGCCGTGGCGCTGAACCCCGAAAGCGACGCTCCCAAAGATGCCAAGGTGCTGTCAAAGCCCTTCCATCTGCGTGATCTTGTGGCCGAAGTTGAGCGGCTGATGGCGGCCTGAAGAGCGCTCTGATGCGGCATTTGTGGGCCTGATTAAAACCATAGGCAAAACCGCCTCTTCTGACTTGTCTTTGCCCGATAACCCCGATATACGGTCCGTCTTAAGCTGGTAATGCGTTTCCGGCGACCGCATGGCAATGGGCGTGTAGCTCAGCGGGAGAGCACTTCGTTGACATCGAAGGGGTCACAGGTTCAATCCCTGTCACGCCCACCATTGCCACCACCCAATCAGATGCAAAAACCCCAGGCTCGCGTCATCGCCACGGCGAAGGCGGTAATGTGCTGTTCAATCGGCAAAGCGCGCCCGTTAAAGAGCAACAACAGCGCGAGAGGCAGCAACGGTGCGAGCGCCAGCGGGTTTGCAATCGCTGGTTTTGTCTGCGGTTTGATCTGCCAGAGCAAAATTGCAGGTGCGATAAGCCCGACGAGACTGCCGAGTACGACTTCCGGTGCTGAATGTGCGTGAACAATCAGACGTGAAAAAGCAATGAGTGCGGCAAAGGCAAAGCCCGCGCTGAGGATCGCCCATTTCTGCCAGGCGGGTCGGTTGAGCTTGGCTTCCAGCACGGCATAGCCACCAAAGGCCGCAAAGCCCGCTGCTGCGTGCCCGCTCGGGCTGCGCAGGCCCCATCCCGGCAGCAAATGTCCGCAAGGTACAAAGACAAGCTTTAGCAACAAAACGACGCCCAGCGTCATCCCAATGGCAAGGAGCCATGTCCGTGCCTCGCGGCGTGCCTCGCCCATCCATAGGGCGGCAGCCACCGCCAGTGCAAAAGGCAGGATGAAACTCTGATCGCCGAATTTGGTGAGGAGTTCAAAAAACCGGATGAGGGACACCAGATACACTTTTCAAACAGGGGTAATGGGCAAGCGGAAGGGGGGACTCTGACCGGCAAAACATAAGATGAGGTATAATCACGGCAGAAAAACGCGAAACGGCCTGTTTCTGTTTTGTATTCTTGTGATCGGGCTGGTGATTGCCCTCAATTTGCCATTTCACTCGGCGTCAAACTCACCTATTTGAAATAGGGAGGTTTGCTTAGCAATTGTCGCTAGGGCGGGCGGAGTCTGTTGAGACGGACCGCACGGGTGATATTGTTTGCTCTTAATTATAAATTCTGCCCGTGACCCCTCCCCACGAGTGTCATCCGGCAGTTCAAAAAAAGACGTTACAGGGATTGTTGCGGCGTAAGCCGTTTCATTGGATTGAATGGCGAGTATGACTAGAAACCGAGCCTTGGGCATCGGCGCAGCGATTATCGGCCTGTTCGTGGTGATCTATCTCTGGCGCATGTACTGGGAACGAGGCATGGATCACCGCCCGCCTGCGGTGGTTGAAGTCATGCCCGCCACCACGCGCGACGTTGAAGTGCGTATCTCGGCGCTCGGTACGCTTGACGGCAATCAGTCCATTGTCGTCGCGCCCGAAATTGCTGGTATCGTGACAAGCATCGATTTTGTTGACGGCCAGCGCGTTAATCAGGGCGATACGATTATCTCGCTTGATTCAGGTTCACTCAAAGCCCGCGTCATGCAAACAGAAGCCCGCGTCACCCTTTCGCGCGCCAATTATGACCGCGCCTCGCGCCTGCGCAAGCAAGGCTCAGGTACAGAGCGTGCGCTTGATGAAGCGCTCAATGATATGCGCTCGGCTGAAGCTGATATGGCGTCTGCTAAAGCCGATCTCGACAAGGCGAATATCCGTGCGCCCTTCACCGGCCTTATCGGTTTGCGTCAGGTGAGCCTCGGTCAATATCTCCAGCCTGGTGCGCCCATCGCGACGCTTGCTGACGTTGACAATATGCGCATCGACTTCCGCGTGTCGGAAGTCTTCCTCACCGAAATCAACAAAGACCAGAGCGTCAGCGTTACCTTTGATGCTTTGCCGGGTGAGGTCTTCACCGGCATCATCACCGCGATTGATCCCGTCATCGATGTGTCGGGTCGCGCCATTTCCGTGCGTGCCTCTTTGAAGAATGACGCAGGTAAATTGCGTCCGGGTATCTTTGGTCGCGTCAGCATCGTCACGGCCAATCATCATTCGGTTGTCTTGCCCGAAAGTGCGCTCGTGCCGCAAAAGACCGGCGACAAGGCTGTCTTCGTCGTTGTTGATAAGGGTGAGCAGGGCAAGATTGCCGAATTGCACCCTGTTGTCACCGGCGAGCGTATGACGGGCGAAGTTGAAATCCGCTCGGGCGTCAAAGAAGGCGATCTCGTTGTTACGGCGGGTCAGCTCAAAATCCGCCCTAATGATGTTGTCGAGCCGCGCGCGCCCGTTACTCAGGATAAAGCTGCACCTGCCACCGATCATAAGAGCTGAGGGGCAACATAGATGCATATCTCAGAACTCTTTATCCGCCGTCCGGTCTTTGCAACCGTTGTGGCGCTCATCCTCATTCTCATTGGCGCAGTGTCTTATCAGCGTTTGACAGTGCGCGAATACCCCGCGATTGACGAACCCGTTGTCACCATCACCACGAATTATCGCGGTGCCAGTGCGTCTGTTATTGAGCGTGAAGTGACGCAGCCGCTCGAAGAATCCATCGCGGGTATTGAAGGTATTGAAGTTCTTTCATCGGCCAGCCGTCCCGAACAGTCGCAGGTGACAGCGCGTTTCACGCTCGAAACCGATCCCAATGTGGCCGCCAGCGATATCCGCGACCGCGTGGGTCGTGTGCGCGGCTTGTTGCCTGATGAAATTGACGAACCTATCATCGCCAAGGTTGAAGCCGACGCTCAGCCCATCATGTTTATCGCCTTCAAGTCGGACCGCATGTCAGAACTCGACATCACCGACTATCTGGATCGCGTCGTCAAAAATCAGATGCAGAACCAGCCCGGCGTCGCGCAGGTTGTGATTTTCGGTGAGCGTCTTTTTTCCATGCGTATCTGGCTCGACCGCGAGCGTCTGGCGGCCTATGACCTCACGGCGCAGGATGTTGAAAACGCTGTGCGTCAACAGAATGCCGAGATTCCTTCGGGTCGTATTGAGAGCAATGACCGTGAATTCACGGTGCTTGCCAAAACAGCTTTGGCAACGCCGGAAGAGTTTGGCCGCATCATCGTCAAGCAGGCGGATAATTTTCAAGTCCGGTTGAGCGAAGTCGCCAAGGTAGAAATCGCTGCTGCTGATGTGCGTCGTGGTGCCACCTATAATGGCACACCGTCCATCTCTATCGGCATTGTTAAGCAGGCAACGGCTAATCCGCTCGAAGTGTCAAAAGCGGTGCGTGCCACGCTTGATGAAATGGCCCCCAATCTGCCGGCCGGCATGAGTTCTAATGTCGGCTTTGACAGTTCGGTCTTCATTGAGGAGTCGATCAAGTCCGTTTATGAGACAATCTTTGAAGCTGTTGTTCTCGTTGTCCTTGTCATCTTCTTTTTTCTGCGCACCTTCCGTGCGTCCTTCATTCCTGTGGTGACAATCCCCGTCTCGCTTATCGGCACATTCGGTCTGATGTTCGCGCTGGGATTCTCCATCAACACGCTGACGCTTCTCTCGATGGTGCTCGCCATCGGTCTTGTGGTGGACGATGCCATCGTCGTGCTCGAAAACATTTATCGTCATATCGAAAATGGTATGACGCCGATTGAAGGTGCGATCAAAGGCTCAAAGGAAATCACTTTTGCCGTCATTTCCATGACATTGACGCTTGCCGCTGTCTACACACCCGTCGCCTTTGCTTCGGGCCGCACGGGTAAACTCTTTCTGGAATTTGCACTGACGCTTGCGTCCGCCGTTATTGTGTCGGGATTCATGGCGTTGACGCTGACGCCCATGCTCTGTTCGCGCCTTCTGTCGCATAAGGCCAATCCCGGCAAATTTGAACGTGTACTTGGTGAATGGCTTGACCGTCTTGATGCCGCTTACAAGCGCAATCTTGTGCAGGTGCTCGACCATCGCCGCGAGGTGGTTATTGTGGCTGCCGTTGTGGCGCTCTCCTGCGTCGGCCTCTTCAAAATTCTCAATCAGGAACTCGCGCCCCTCGAAGATCGCGGTTTTCTTCTTGTGGCCGGTCGCGCACCGGAGGGAGCCACGCTTAATTTCATGCAGCGTTATACGCGCGAGATCGAAGGCGTTATCGCGCAGGTGCCCGAGGTGAAGGGCTATCTTGTGGTGGCGGGGTTTCCTCAGATCACCAACATCATTTCCTTTTCACTGTTGCAGCCGTGGAGCGAGCGTGATCGCACCCAGCGTGAGATCGTCGAAGAGGTCAATCACAAGCTGCCTCAAATTCCGGGCCTCATGGCTTTTGCTATCAATCCGCCGTCGCTTGGTCAAAGCTCGCGCTCGCAGCCGGTGCAATTCGTCATTCAGACATCGGGCACTTATGACGAACTTGAACACTATGTCGAGCAGCTCATGGGCAAAATACGCCAAAATCAGGGTTTCGTATTTCCCGATAGTGATCTTCATCTCGACAAGCCGCAGATCGACATTCTCGTTAACCGCGACAAGGTGATCGATGCCGGTATCGACGTCGCCACGGTCGGCCGTACGCTTGAAACATTTTTGGGCGGACGCAAAGTCACGCGCTTTGAACAATCAGGCAAACAGTTTGACGCGATCATTCAGGTGGGCGATGCAGACCGCCGCCGCCCCAGCGATATTTCTGATATCTATGTGCGCTCCGCGTCAGGCAAGATGGTGCAGCTTTCCAATCTTGTTGATGTGAAGGAAACGGTCGCACCGGACTCGCTTAATCACTTCAATCAGTTTCGTTCCGCCACCATCACATCCAATCTTTCGCCCGGCTATTCAATGGGCGAGGCTTTGACCTTCCTGCAAACGACTGCCGCCGAAGTTTTACCCTCGACCGTCAAGACAGATCTTGATGGTGAAATGCGCGAGTTTACAAAATCATCCGGCACGCTTGCCGCGACTTTCGTCCTCGCCATTCTGTTTATTTATCTTGTTCTTGCTGCGCAGTTTGAAAGCTTCACGGACCCGTTCATTATTATGATCTCGGTGCCGCTCTCGATTGCCGGTGCTCTGGCGATGCTCTACATCACCAACACGACGCTCAACATTTACAGTCAGGTCGGTCTCATCACGCTTGTGGGCCTCATCACGAAGCACGGTATCCTGATCGTGGAATTTTCCAATCAGCTCCGCGCTGAGGGTCGTTCCATCCATGAAGCCATTGTTGAGGCCGCGGGTCTGCGCCTGCGTCCCATTCTGATGACGACAGGCGCGATGGTGCTCGGCGCCGCACCGCTCGCTTTGAGTTCAGGCGCGGGCGCTGAAAGCCGCAAGGCGATTGGCTGGGTCATTGTCGGCGGCATGTCGTTTGGCACGCTGCTCACGCTTTTTGTCGTGCCGACTGTCTATCTCATCGTGAAAAACTGGCAGCAGAAACGCGCTGACGCCAAGTCTGTTGTGCAAGCCGCTCACTGAGTTTCAAAAAAACCGCGCGACCCGAAGCTGCACATAGCCATCGTCTGCAATGTTGTAAACAGGGTCGCGCGGCGGCACATCGGCAAAGCCATAAGCTTCAAGCGACACGAGATAATCCTCGCTCATGCGCCGCTCGCCCTTGAGACGAAAGCCCATCGCGCCGGTCTTGGCGTCGATCACCGTGCCGCCCAGTAACGTGGTGGAGGCTTCATCGTTGGCCGTCCAGCGCAGCGCCACGAAGCCGTCATTCTGGTAAGGCGCGCGTGCGACAAGGCCGCGGCTGTCGAGCGCATATTCTGCCACGACACCGAGGTCGCTGCCGTTGAAGAGGCTATAAAACGTATATTCAATGCCGCCGGTCACGGCTTCGTATTGTTCATTGAGTTCATCGCGCCAATAGCCCTCGGCCTTATAGAGCCATGCGCCTTTGGTTGCCTGTGCATCGAATGACGCTTGCTTGATCTGCGCATAGAAGGGGGCGAGCACCAGATCGCCGCTTGAGCTCAAGGCCGGTTGCAAAATCGGATCGCGCCCCGTGCCCTGAAAATAAGCGACACCGAAATCAACGTCACCCAGCGTATGGGAATAGCGCGCCGCCGCATCCACATGGCGCTCGTCGCGGTTGCTCTCGTAAGACGTCATATGCGTATCGACCGGAATATCCGTCGCGGGTCGCCCGTCGGCGCTCGGATAAGTCCGCTCGCGGAAATAGGGCAGTACGAACAGATCAAACGTGCCGAAGTCTTGCGTGGTGCGTAGGCGAACCATTGGTTGCCCCAGCCGCACCTCCTGTTTGATCGGGTCTTCGATCACATCTACCTGATTGACGATGTCAACGAGGTGGACGGCTTCGGTCACGCCCCAGAACACTTTGTCGATACCGGCGCGCAGTTCCCAATCACCCATGACGATGCCGTAGCGTGCCTCGCGCAGATCGTAATGCGTCCGGCGATGATCGCGCTGATCCCAACGTGCAAAGGGCGTCACCACAATCGACTGATTATCATTGTCCCCGAAAAAATACTTTCCTGTCATCTCGCCCGCAACGGATAGGTCTGTGCTGTCCTGGCGTGCGTTGCTGGCGCTATCCGGAAAATATCTGATTTCAGGTATGATTGAGCCGCGCAAAGATAATTCTTCGGCCTGCGCGGTTCCGCTTAGTAACGCCGTTGCACAGGCACAAAGGAGCAACTGTCTCAACGCGCACGCTCCAGAGCAGCAGGTGTGAAATCTGCTTTGTTGAGGCCCGTATGAAACTCATAAGCCGTCCAGACGAGTTTCGTTGCCTTGCCGTTTTCATGGTTCACCATGTCGAGCGCCAAAGGCCGCCAGAACTTGTTTTCGTAGAGTTTGTAGTCGCTGAGCGTCAGGGTTTTGATCAGCGTGTTCTTGCGGTCGTAATAATCAATCTTGCGGAACTGCAAGTCCTCGGTGTCAATCCAGACAATCTCGCGCGTATAGCCCGATGCTTCGTATGTGGGAACGCGTTCGATCACAAAGCAAGTGAGCGTGCCGCAGGACTCATCGCGCAGCCATTTGTATGAAAATTTCTCGACCTGCTGCGTTGAAAAATCTTCAAATGCAAATTCACTGCCGACAAAGGCGCCAGCTTTGTTGCTTGATGAAATACGCTTCACGCGTTTAACGGCGGGGAGGTAGAGCCATTGGTCATCGGCATCTTTGAGGCTTGAATGGGTCAGCAGCGCCGTGCCTTCAATGTCGCGGGGCTTGTCAAACGTCATCAGGCTCCAATTGCCGCTGCCGGCTTCCGGGCGCTCGAGCATCATAAAGCGCAAGGCTCGCTCGCTCATCTCGCCCGATGAATTGGTCAGCACCATTTTCATATCGGCTTTTGCGTCGCCCCAGCCCTCGTCGCGTTCATCGCTCATCATGGCGATGGTGAGTCCACGGGCAACGGGAGAGGACTCGGGCGGCAGGGTGTCGGCCCTCGCCTGCAACGAGCCAAAAACCAAAACAGCGCCCAAAACTTTTACGCAGGATACCAACCGGTTCATCAACGCCACCCCTCAAAGTCCCCCCCGACGCGCAAATCAGCACGTTGCCCTTCGCAATGATGCATGCGGGCGCTTATAAATTAAAGCAGAGAATGAGGCGTCAGAAGGGCTTATCGCCGTTAACCGTGACGCGCTCCATATGGCGGCGTTTACCCTGATAGTCGTTCAGCGCGAAATGCTGCGTGCACCGATTATCCCAAAAAGCGAGTGTCCCCGCCGTCCAGCGGAAGCGACAGGTAAAGCCTTCCTGCGTGCAATGCTCAAACAGAAATTTTAGTAGCGGCAGGCTTTCGCGCCGTGTCATACCCGCGAATTTTTCGGTGAAGGCCATATTGACGTAAAGTGCTTTACGGCCCGTCTCCGGATGCGTGCGCACGACGGGATGCTCATAGGAGGGCACATCATCACCCGCCACGGCGACATCCATCGAGCCGCGCTTCTGCGCCGAATGTCCGCGTTCGCTATATTCGCCCTTGGCCGTATGGATTGCTTTCAAGCGCCCCAGCATCTCTTTCATGCCTGACGATAGCGTATCGTAAGCCAGATACTGGTTTGCCCAAAGCGTATCGCCGCCGACCGACGGCACTTCTTTGGCGTAGAGCAATGAGCCTAAAGCGGGTTCTTCGAGGAACGACATATCGGTGTGCCAGCCGCCGCCGAAATTCACCTTGTCGGCAGGCTCCTTGACGATCTGCATGATTTCCGGATGCCCGTCCATGCCTTTCACATAAGGGTGGATGTTGAGCGTGCCGAAGCGGCGCGCGAAAGCCTTGTGCTGGTCATGGCTGATTTTCTGGTCGCGGAAGAAAATCACCTGATGATCAAGAAAGGCCTGATGCACGGCGTTGAATTGTTCATTGCTCAAGTCGCGCGAGAGGTCCACGCCGGAAATCTCCGCGCCCAGCGCCCCTGAAATCGGCTGAACAGAAATATCGTTCATCTTATTTCACCGTGGCTCTCTTGAAAGCGGGACGCGCAGACAGCCGTTCGAAATAGGCCGACAGGTTGGGGTATTCGTCGAACGATACCTGGATCAGCTTGCACAGATTGAGGTCGTACCCGAGCATGATATCTGCTGCCGTGAACGTCTCGCCGCAGATATAATCTCTGCCCTCTAATTCGTGGTCCAGCAGTTTGAACAATTTGGCGAGCGTCGCTTTGGCATCGTCTACGACAGCAGGGATGCGCTCTTCCTTTGGTTTGCGGAATGAGTGCTGCACAATCTGGCCGATGGGTGGCATGACGGTGGCTTCGGCGAAATGCAGCCATTGTAGATATTTGCCGTAAGCGGGTGTGCCGAGCTTCGGCTCAAGATGGCTCCCCGCATGCTTGGCGAGAATGTATTGCACGATGGCACCTGATTCATTGAGGATCAGTCCTTCATCGTCAATGGCAGGTACCTTGCCGAGCGGATGAATGGCGAGGTGCTTGGGTGATTGCAGATAGGCGGGATTGAACTCCACCGTTTCCTTGTCGTAAGGCACGCCCAATTCTTCGAGCAGCCAGAGAACACGGATCGAGCGCGTATTGGGCGCGTGATAGACCTTGAGCACGTCAGAACTCCCCGAATGGATTTATGATTTTGGGCAGTCTAGCGCATTGGCCGCCCCTGCGGAAAGAGCTTGTCGAGCGTCACGGCGAAGGCAGGCAGGAAGAAAATCGCCGCAATCATATTCACAAGGAACATGAAGGAGAGGAGAAGGCCCATATCCGCCTGTAGTTTCAACCCCGAAAACGCCCATGTCGAAACGCCGACAGCGAGTGTGAGGCCGGTCACGACCACGGCGACACCAATTTGCTGGAGTGCGGTTGCATAGGCCTCGCCCACGCTCATGCCTTCGGCACGGAGCAGTTTCATGCGGCTGTAAATATAGAAGGCATAGTCAACGCCGATGCCGGTGGCGAGCACGAGGACCGGCAGGGTCGAGACTTTGAGCCCTATGTCGAGGGCGGTCATAAACCAATAGCCGAGGAACGTGGCGAGCAGCAGCGGCATGCAGCAGCAAATCACGGCGCGCCAATCGCGATAAGCGAGCAGGACCAGCGAAATGATGGCGATGTAAACCCAGAACAACATCGGAAATTCATTTTCGGCGATGACGTCGTTGGTCGCCGCCATAATACCGATACCGCCCATGGCAAGGCGGAAGGTCACGTCCTTGCGGGCGAGCGCTTCTTTGTCCGTCGCGGCAAAATGTTTCACTGCCGCAATCACCGTTTCAATTGACTTTGCCTTGTGGTCGTTCATGTAAATGACAACAGGGAGCACCGTGCAGGTCTCGTTTAAGAGGCCTGAGCTCGGATCATAGGGCGACGTCATCTGGATGAGTTCCTGCTCCGATTGCGGCAGCCCCACCCATTTCAAATTGCCTTCACGCCAGATCGCCGCCGTCTCGCGCACCGATGTCGGCAGCGAGCGCACGGAATTGACGCCGTCCACATTGCGCATCTCCCATGAGAAGCGATCAACGAGTTTCATTGTCTTATAGTCAATGCAGCCGTCCGCCGGTGTCTCAACGACAACGATGAGCGCGTCCGCCGAAATCGAGAAGCGTGTAACGATGTCTTCCACATCCAGATTATAACGGGCATCAGGCCAAAGCTCGGAGAAGCCTGCGGTCATATCGCCGATATTGCGATGGCGTGTTTCATTGATCGAGAGGCCCAGCAACAGCACAAAGATAATCAGAACAACTATCGCATTGCGGGGCTTTGCCACGCGGCCGACAAAGCGCATGACGCTTTCAGGTTTGCGTTTCCATTTGAGATAGCGTTCGCCAAATGCCGGGTCATGCGGCAGATAAGAGGCGATAAGCGGCAGCATGATGAGATTGGTGACAATTTTCAAAGCGACGCCCAGCGACGCCATGATGGCGAGATCCTGAATGACTTCAATCGGGATCAGATAGAGCGTGCCGAAGCCGACAAGGTCTGTGATGAGCGCCAGCGAGCCCGGTATCAGCAGGCGGCTGAATGTTGTGCGCGCTGCTTCATAGGATGATTGCCCGGCGCTGATGCCCGTCGCGATCATGTTGATCTGCTGTACGCCGTGGCTGACGCCAATCGCATAGACGAGAAATGGCACGAGCACAGCAAGCGGATCAAGGCTCCGGTCCATCAGATGCAACAGTCCGAACTGCCAGACCACGGAAACGAGGGAGCAAAAGACGGCGAGGAACGTGAGCTGGATCGAACGGATATAGATATAGACCGCGCAGGTCGTGAGCACGAAGGCGAGGGCAAAGAAGATCGCCACTGAGCTTGCTCCGTCCGCTATGTCGCCGATGAATTTCGCAAAGCCGATAATTTCAATCTGTGTGTGAGAGTCTTCAAACTTGTCGCGCACCTGCGCTTCGAGCCGGTCGGCGAGATCGAGATAATCGAGCTTCTGATCCGTGATCGGGTCAAGCTCTTGCAACTCCGCAATGATGAGGGCGGCCGTCTGATCGTTCGAGATGAGGAAGCCCTTGTGTCCGCCGTTCAAAGCGCGGTCGCGGATGATTGCCGCGTCAGCGTCGGTGATCGAGTTCGCGGTGACATTGCGCGGCACAACGGGATAAGAGTTGATGCCCTCTTCGGTGTTTTCTGTAACGCGTGTGGTGGTGGACCAGAGCGAATGGACGGTGGTGCGGCGTACACCGGGCAGGAACGTCACTTCTTCGGTGACTTCGGCGAGGCGTTTCAGAAAGGCCGCATTCCAGATCGTGCCTTCACGCGCCTTCACCGCAACAAGGATAATATTTGCGCCCGGCACTTCGTCTTGGTACCGAAGAAATGTCTGCACATATTCGTGCTTTGTCGGGACTTGCTTTAAGAAGCCCGCTTCCATCCTGAGCTCAAAGGCAAAATAGCCCATAACAGCCGTAAAAACGGCAAGCAGGACAAGGATCAGCAGTCTTGCCTTAAAGACGATCAGTTCAACAAATCTCACGCAACGCCCCCCATCAGGTCCCCACCCGATTATTCAGTATTTGGCGCAGTTGCAGCAAAACTGCACCGGACTCTAGTTTTCTTGTCTGCAAGGCTATCCCTTTGTCGCCGGATGGGCCAGACTTAGTAAAGGGAGTTAATCAATATTGGGGGGAGCCCACGTGCGTGTTTTGAGTTTTGCTGCGGTCGCGGCAGGGAGTGTCGTCGCGTCCATTGTGACTTTGGCTGTGGCGCAAGCCGGTGTGCCGGAGGCGCAGGTCTCGCGTTTGGGCGGAGATCTCACGCCCGTTGGTGCTGAAAAGGCCGGCAATGCGGATGGCTCCATTCCGGAATGGACAGGTGGTCTGACCTCTGTGCCGTCCAATGTCAGCTTTCGCGGTGACGGGCATTATCCCGATCCCTTCAGTGCTGATCCGATCCTTATGACGATCGACAAGTCCAATGCGGCGGCGCATGAGGCGCTGCTGACGCCGGGCCAGAAGGCGATGCTCGCCGCTTATCCCGATTACAAGCTCAACGTCTATCAGTCACGCCGCACCTGCGCCTATCCACAGGCTGTCTATGACGCGACGAAAAAGAATGCATCAAGCGCCAGCCTTGCCGGTGGCGGTGACAGCCTGTCCGGCGTGCTGATGGGTGTGCCTTTTGCTATTCCGAATGATGCCTATGAAATCGTCTGGAATCACAATCTGCGTTATCGCGGTTACAAAATGGCGCGTACCTTTGCGTCGGCTGTGCCGACACGCGGCGGCACCTTCACGCCGATCATTGTGCAGGACGAAGCGATTTTCGATTACGCCTCACCCGCAAATACAAGCTTTGACCAACTGAAAAATGTGTCACTGCGCTATATCCAGCAGACCACCGCGCCTGCGCGCCGCTCCGGTCAGTTGCTTCTCGTGCATGAGACAATGGATCCCAAGCTCGATGAGCGCCGGTCATGGCAATATACAACCGGCAACACCAATTCTGCGCCGCGCGTTCAGCGCACATCGGCGGTGGCTTACGACAATCCGCAGATTTATTCGGATGCCATGTCAACGGCTGATAATTTCGACGTGTTTTCAGGTCCGCTCGACCATTACAACTGGACGGTGCTCGGCAAGGAAGAACGCCTCACGGCTTACAATTCCTACAAGATCTCGTCTCCCACGCTCAAATATACCGACGTGGTCAAGGCAGGCCATCTCAATCAGGACCTGATCCGCTATGAAAAGCATCGCGTCTGGGCGGTTGAAGCGAAACTGAAACCCACCGAGCGTCATGTCTATAGCCGTCGCGTTGCGTATTTCGATGAAGACGGCGGTAACATGGTCGGCGGTGAGCTTTATGATGCGCGTGGCGGGCTGTGGCGTGTGCAGGAAGCGCAGATCATCCAATATTACGATGTGCCGACCTGCTTCAATGCGTCGGACGTTGTTTATGATCTCGCTGAAGGCCGCTATGTCGTTCAGAATCTGAAGAACGAAGAACCGGGCATCAATTTCAAAGCCGATGGCTTGAAAGACAGCATGTTTGTGCCGGAAGAACTGCGCCGCCGCATCACGCGTCGCTGATCTGTTTGATTATTCCAGCGAGCCGGTTAAAGAGGCTCGCTGGGATATTTCAATCCAGTTGCCGTCAGGGTCGCGCACAAAGCCAAAGCGCGCGACGGTGCCCAGTGTGCGGGGCCTGGTGCCCTCGCGTCCACCCCGCGCGATGATCGCGTCATATTCCGCGTCCGCCTTGAACACCTGAATGGTGATATAGCGCATGCCGACGCCTGCAATTTCGGCGTCCATGCTCGCGTCCGGCGCTTCGGTGACCATGATGACGCTTTCCCCGCAATAGAAACTATCACCGCCTTCTTCCGGCACATCGGGGAGACCCAGCGCGAGGGCATAAAACCGCCGGTGTGCGTTCACATTGCGCACGCCGAGCCTGATGCCGATTTGTGTGATACCCCAAAGCCCGCGCGGCACCAGCGTCACCTTATTGCCGTCGGGATCGCTCATGTGTTTCGGTCCGAGCAATCCATCCTTGGCAATCAGTAATTCGCGATAGCCTGTGGGCTGACCCGCCGGTATCTCACTGCGCGAAGCGTTGATCTTCAGCACCGAACCAAAGAGATCATGCCGGTGCTGCATCTGTCCGCCGCCCAGCGGCAATGCATGATCAAACGCGATGCCGACTTTGTTTTGATAAAAGTCGAGCATTGCTTCGATCTGATTGGTGAAGAGGCCAATATCAATCCGCGGCTTGGCAAGGTTCACTTTGGCCTCTTCATTCTTTAGGGCGCTTCGTTGGAAAAAATAATCGTGCCTGACGCCGCAAACATGCCGCCGACGCCATGTGCGACTGAAATTTTTGCGCCCGGCACCTGAGCGGGTGCAATGCCGCGCATCTGGCGCACGCTTTCCTGCAACGCATACATGCCATACATGCCCGAATGCATATAGGAGAGCCCGCCGCCATTGGTGTTCAAAGGCAGCTTGCCGCCGATCGCCGTGTTGCGCTCGCGGATAAAGGCTGCCGCTTCACCGCGTTTCACAAAGCCGAGGTCTTCAAGCCCATAGAGCGGCAGATGCGCGAAGGCGTCATAGATCATCAGATGATCGACATCGGCGTGTTTGATGCCCGCTTCATCAAAAGCTTTTTTGCCCGAGACGCGAAAGGCTTTCGATGTCGTGAAATCTGCCATCTGGCTTATGAGCGGTGTCTCGACGCTTTCGCCCGTACCGAGAATGTAAACGGGCTTCTGCGGAAAGTCCTTGGCGCGCTCCGCACTTGTCAGGATCAGCGCACCGCCGCCATCGGTGACGAGGCAGCACATGAGTTTCGTGAATGGCCAGGCGATCATTGACGAATTCAGCACATCATCCACCGTGATCGGATCGCGATATGAGGCGCGCGGGTTTTTCGCCGCCCATTCGCGCTGGATGACGGCGACGGTGGCGAGGTCTTCCAGCGTCACGCCGACTTCTTTCATGTAGCGCAGCACGGGGATGGTGAACATGGTGGGCGGGCTTGTGACGCCGAAGGGCACTTCAAACTGGCCCATCTGGCTTGCCGGATCGCGACCAAATTTGCGCGCGCCGACGCGGCTCTTGCCGCTTTCAGCATGGGTGATCAGCACGGTGTTGCACAGACCCGCGTTGATCGCGGCAGCCGCATGGCGGACATGCAGCATGAACGAGCAACCGCCGACGCTGGTGCCGTCGGCCCATGTCGGTGTGATGCCGAGATAATGCGCAAGCTCCACAGGGCTTTCGCCTGCGGTTGCCACACCGTCAATGTCTTTGGCGGTCAGGCCCGCGTCGCGCATCGCGTTCAGGGCCGCATCGGCATGTAGTCCGATTACGGATTGATTGGGGATCTTGCCCATTTGTGTTGTCTCGGCCGCGCCGACAACCGCCACTGATTTCTGTTTCATGGGGTCAGCCTTTCGCGGGACGGAATTTTGGCAGCGCAATCGTCTCGCTCGCCTTTTCAAAGCTGACTTCCAGCGTCATGTCGAGCTGCAAAGCCTCCGGCGTCTGCGGGCAGTCGATGATATTGGTCATCATGCGCGGCCCCTCGGCAAGCGTGACCACGGCGATCGAATGGGGCTCGGTGCCAAAGTCGGGGCGCGGGCGGTGATTGATCACATAGGAATAAAGCGTCGCCTTGCCGGATGCTTTGAACGTCGTCACTTTGCGGCCCGAACAGGCGGGACAAAAATCGCGCGGCGGAAAATAGGTGCGCGCGCAGGCATCACATTTTTGTAAGAGCAATTCCCCGGCAAGGCAACCATCCCAAAACGCTTGCGTCTCAGGTGTCGGCACGGGGAGGGGGCGCGGATATTCGGCCATGTTCAGTCCCTCTCTGTTTCAAATTTTTTGTGACTTAAACAGTAGCCTCGCCTGCTCGTTTAGCAAGTCACAGAAATGAACAGGGGAGGGGGCAGGTCTGCTCTGTCAGAACCCGTGGAACGTTGCGAAGCTCGCCACCGGCTCACGCGCGGCGACAAGCCCGTTCACAGCGGCGCTCTCGTCGGCATAGCCGAGTGACATGCCCGCGATAATGTACTCGTCCGGCGACACATCGAGCACACGGCGTGTCACCGACCAGAAATTATTCCAGGCCCCTTGCGCACAGGTGTCGAGCCCGCGCGATTTGGCGGCGAGCATGAAGGTCTGCATGAACATGCCGATATCGAGAAAGCTCATCGCGTCGAGGTCTTTGTCGATGGTGAAGATGAGACCCACCGGCGCATCGAAGAATTTATAGTTGCGGCCCCATTGCGCCCAGTTCGCCGCTTCATCGCCCTTGGGGATTTGCAGCAGCGAATACATTTCCTTGCCAAGCGTGCGCATCCGCGTCGTGTAAGGCTCTTTGCGCTTCGAGCTGCGCGGAAATTCGGCAATGGTGTCAGCGGGCTTCGTCTCGCGATGAGCGAGCACTTCGGCCTCAAGCCGTGCGCGCACGTCGCCTGCGACGACATGCACTTTCCACGGCTGAATATTGGTGCCGGATGGTGCGCGGCTGGCCAGTGTCAGCAATTCCTGCACGAGAGCGAGCGGCACAGGGTCAGGCTTAAACACGCGCACAGATTTACGGGCAGTCAGCAACTCATCAAAGGTCATCGGAGGCTCCGGCAGGGTAATAGCGATGCCTGAGTGGTAGCAGGGGCGGGCATTCAATGCCAAGGACAAGTGCATTCTTTCTTAGTCCCCTCCCCCCTTGAGGGGGAGGGCTAGGGAGGGGGGTACTTCTTCGCAAGATTCTCACTCGCGGTTCACCCCCCTCCCTCCGCGCCTAAGAAGTCGCTCCTCCCTCCCCCTCAAGGGGGGAGGGGGCGAGTGCCGTCTTAATCTTCACAACCCCAACACAGCTTTCGCCATGATGTTCCGCTGCACCTCGTTTGTGCCCGCATAGATCGAACCGGCGCGGTCATTGAGATATTTCGACATCACAGGCAGCGCATATTTCGGCCCCACCGGCGTTTCGTTTGCGCCCGCTTTCGGCGCATCGGGCACAGGTCCGCCGGGCCGTGTCGCATGGGGCTGGAAGGGCGATGCATAGGCCGCGACCGCTTCAATCCCAAGTTCGGTGAGCCGTTGCGAAATTTCCGTGCCGCGCGTTTTCAGCAGCGAGCTTTCTGCCCCCGGTGCCGATCCATGGCTCAGGGCCGACATGATGCGATGCTCGGTAAATTCCAGCGCTGAAATCTGTACATTGGCCTCAGCGATTTTCGCGGCAAATTCATGGTCATCAATCAGCCGCGTGCCGTCGCCCATCAGCTCGGCTTCCGCCATTTTGCGGATGCGGTTCAGCCGCGTCGTGAGGCCGGGCGCATAGGCATGGCCGCCGCGCTCAAACTGCATCAGATATTTCGCCACCGTCCAGCCTTCGCCGACTTTGCCCACCACATTGGCTTTGGGCACTTTGACATCGGTGAAGAAGACCTGATTTTGAATATGCTCGCCCGACAGCATCACGAGCGGCTCGACTTTGACGCCGGGCGTTTTCATGTCGATCAGGAGGAATGTGATGCCGCGCTGGGGGATATCCTCTTTCGATGTCCGCACCAGATTGAAAATCCAGTTGGCGTAATTGGCATGGGTCGTCCAGATCTTCTGCCCGTTGCAGAGGAAATAATCGCCCATATCAACGGCGCTCATTTGCAGGCTGGCAAGGTCCGAGCCAGACCCCGGCTCCGAATAGCCCTGACACCAGAAGTCAGACCCGTCGAGCATACGCGGCAGGTAATGCGCCTTCTGCTCCGGCGTGCCATAGCCGATCAGTACAGGACCGCACATGCCAAGCCCCATGGGCGAGAGCGACGGTGCACCGGCTGACGACAATTCGCTGGCAAAAATATAATGCTGCATCACCGACCAGTCGCAGCCGCCATATTCTTTCGGCCAGGCGGGTGCCACCCAGCCGCGTTCGTAAAGCGCCTTGTGCCATTTCATGGTGGTGTCGTAATCGGCATAAACGCTCGTCATCAGCGCGCCGTATTCGCGCAGATCGGCGGTCAGTTTTTCGTCCAGAAAGCGGCGCACCTCGTCGCGGAAGGCAGCGTCTTTGGCGCTTAATGACAGGTCCATTTCTCTCTCCCCAAATGTCTTGTTGGCGTCAGACTAGGACGGAGCCGCAATAAGTCAAAAGCACCTGAACCGGGGGGCGTATATAGACCTAAAAACGCAACGTCCCCCGACGAATTGACCTTTTGTCCCCCCAATCAAGGATTGGCGGCAGGCCCGCTTTCCCGTACACCTTCCTCCACGAATCCGAACGTCGTCCCCCCGAAAGCCGCTCATGCTCGACGAAATCAAAGACCAGCCCCAGGCGACCGAAGAAGTCCAACTCGATCTCGATATAGAGCAGGCCCCTTTGAGCGGTACGCAAACGACCGCCGCCGAGCGCAGTCGCGCTTTCAAAATCCTCTTTCTCTGCCAGCTCGCAGGCGGCATGGGCCAGACGCTTGTTTATGCCGTGCTGCCGCCCATCGCGCGCAAATTGGGCATGTCCGAGTTCGAGACGACGATGATCTATGCCTTGTCGGCCTTTCTGTGGATCGTCACCTCGCCCTTCTGGGGACGGCGCAGCGATATTGTGGGCCGCAAGCCCATCATGTTGCTCGGGCTCAGCGCCTTTGCCGTATCCACAGCGATTTTTGCCACGCTGCTGCTCTTTGCCCTTTGGGGCTGGGTGGTGATGGCCGTTGCCTTCCCGCTGCTGATGATGTCACGCGCGATTTTCGGCGGCTTCGGCTCGGGCAACGGCTCTGCCGCGCAGGCCTATGTGGCTGACCGCACCACGCGCGGCGAACGTGCGGCGGGCGTCGCGTCTCTTGGTGCCGCCTTCGGCATAGGCACGGCCATCGGTCCGGGCTTTGCGGCTTTGTTCGCGCAGATCCATCTCGTCGCGCCCTTCTATGCGGTCTCGGTGATTGCTTTTGTGTCGGTCGCGCTTATTGCGTTCTATCTGCCGGAGCGCACGCGTCCCTCGCATCGCGTCTCTGAAAAGCAAGAGAGCCGCCGCCATACGCTCAAATGGAACAGCTATCAGGCGCTGCCCTGGGTGGTGATCTCGGTCATTATCAGCTTTGCGCAGACCATCATCATGCAGCTTTGCGCCTTCTATTTCATGGACACGCTGGACATGGCACCCGATCAGGCCACCGAGATGATTTCGGTGGGCCTGATGGCGATGGCGGTCGCAACTCTCTTTGCCCAGATCGGTCTCATCCAGCGTTTCAATCTGTCGGTGCAGTTTCTTCTGCGCTGGGGCTCGATTGTATCGATCGCCTCTTATGTGCTGCTCATCATCGGCGGGTCTTATGGCGTGCTCGTTACCGCGCTGACACTGGCGGGTTTCGGCTTTGGTCTGTTGCGTCCGGGCCTTGGAGCGGGTGCCTCACTGTCGGTTTCGCGCCACGATCAGGGCGCGATGGCCGGTTTCATTTCCGGCACGTCCGCGACAGGCATGATCCTCACGCCCTTTATCTTCCTGAACTCGTTTATCGGCTTCAATATCTATCAGGAATGGCATCAGGCTCCCTTTATCGTCGGCGCACTTCTCTGCTGTGCGCTGCTGGCCTTTGCCTTCTGGCATCCGTCGATGAGGAACCTGAACCAGACGACCGACGATTACGACGAAGAGGATGAAGAGTTCGGGTTGAAGTGAAACCTCACCTCCTC
Organism: Parvibaculum sp.; assembly: GCA_030645235.1. Lineage (GTDB taxonomy): Bacteria > Pseudomonadota > Alphaproteobacteria > Parvibaculales > Parvibaculaceae > Parvibaculum. The sequence continues at coordinate 185,165 of JAUSMV010000012.1, forward strand.
CCTCCTTTCTGTTCGCGCTAACGCGCGAGTGTGGGGAGGTAAGTGGAAGTTAACCGCATAGGCAACTTCAATACTTTGGCGGATGCCCCGCGCCGATCAACGTCAACAGATGCGCAGCCATCAAAACAATGACGAGAAAAGCCAAAAAGAAAAGCGGCGTTGTCGGCAGTCGGTACTGACCGAATTCGCGCGGGCGTTTTTCGTAAATGGTAAGGCCGATAAGTGAGGCCACCATTGCCGTGATAATGCCGAGTGTCGGCCAGAGGGTGAGCATTTCCCTCATGCCAAAGCGCCGTCGGCTTCCCCCGAAGGCGCGAGCGCGCCGTCTGCTTCCCATTGTGCCATCAGGCTTGAGACCGCTGTGGCGAAAGCATGAGGCTGATCGAGCATGATGTGATGCTGCGCGCCGGGCACAACGAAGACAGGTGCGTCGGGCGCGATCTCGCGCAGATAGTCAACCGCAGTGGGATCATAGTCCTTGCTCTCAAGGCCGAACATCGTCGCTCTTTTGCATTTCAGGTTTTTGTAAATCTCGGGATGGTCGCGGCCCATCTCAAGCCCGTTGAAAATCTCTGCGTCGAACTTCCATGTCCATCCGGCTTCGCTGGAGGCGCGGCGTCCTTCATTCGCGCCGAGCTTCACTTCGCGCAAGCTGAGACCGCCGATGTAATCAATGATGAAGCCATTGGCGCAGGGTTGCAGCGGGGCAAGACGGAAGCGGGCTTTTGCTGTTTCGAAATCAGGATAGATGCGCGTCGGCTTGCGCAGCGGATCATTGAGGAACCATTCGCGGTGTGTTTCGGGCGAGCGCACGGTGAAGTCGGCAAGGATCAGTCCGCCGAGACGTTCGCTATAGTGGTTGCCCGCCATCAGGGTGACGAAGCCGCCGAACGAATGGCCGACAATCACGGGCTTGGGGCCAAGCTGTGCGTCAAAGGCCACCGCGCCGATCTCATGGGCAAACGTGTCGCGTGTGTAAGACGTCCGCCAGTCGCTGTCGCCCATGCCGCCGAGATCCATCGAGGCGACATTATATTTGTGGGTCAGTAGTGGTGCGATGAAGGCAAACCAGAACGCATGTGCGCCATTGCCGTGTACGAATAAAAGTCCGGGCCGTTCGGGGTCATGGTTGCCCCAGCGCAGGTAATGGATGTTCGTGCCGTCGACCTTCACCTTGCGGCTCTCATAAGGCGCGTCGAGCGCCTCGCGGAACCATTGCGGGCGATGGGTGATAATGTCCTCGTCGGGGAGCGAGCGGGACGCTGGTTCGGTCCGGTAATTATTAGGCGCTTCCGCCTTTTGATCATATGCCATAATTCTACATATTCCGCTGGCAGGCGTAAAAATGACGCCTGCGCCAATTTCGAGTTAGGGTGGGTATAAAGCGAAAACGGGGATTGGAAAAGGCTCAACGAACTGACTAACGATCTCTGCATGGAAACACTCGATCTCTTGCAAGAAATGCGAGCTCCGCGTCAGAGAAGCGGGTTGACAGCGTGAGGGCTGCCCACTAGGTTCCGCGCCTGTTCAGGGTGTTCCGGTTCGCGCCGGTTGCGGGGCTTTTTGGCCGATCGCGCTCTCCCAATTTTAGAATTCTGACCTCGAAGGTTTCGCTATGAAAGTCCGTAACTCGTTGAAATCATTGCGTGGTCGTCACCGCAACAACCGTCTCGTGCGTCGCAAGGGCCGTGTTTACATCATCAACAAGACCAACCCGCGCTTCAAAGCCCGTCAGGGCTAAGCCGTTGGACTTGGCGCGGGTTTGTCCCTCGCTCTGACATTAAGGTCGCGCCTTCGGGTTGCGGCCTTTTTTGTTTTTAATTCAAGGGGTTAGAGATGGCCGGTGCGGTGACGAGTGTGGTTTTCGATATCGGCAATGTGCTGATCGGTTGGGACCCGCGCCACTTATACCGCAAGGTCTTTGCCACCGAGGCCGAGGTTGAGCGGTTTTTGGCCGAAATCTGCACTTTGGAATGGCACCTCGCGCATGATTTCGGGGTCTCTTTTGAGGAAAACGGGGCCAAACTCAAGACGATCCACCCCCAACATGCCGAACTCATCGACTTCTGGCATACGCGTTATGCCGAGATGATTCCGGGACGTATCCCCGGTACAGCGGACCTCCTCCATACTCTCGAATCCAAGGGTCTCACGATCCATGGTTTGACGAATATGCCGGTCTCCGTCTTTGAGTTTCTGCGGGTCGAATATCCGGAATTGCAGCGATTTCAGAGCGTTGTCGTGTCGGGTGCGGAGGGTTTGGTGAAGCCTGATCCGCGTATTTTTGAGCTTCTGATTTCGCGTGCCGGACTTGTTCCGTCACGCACTCTTTTTATCGACGATTCTCTGCCCAATATCGTAACGGCGGAAAAACTAGGATTTGAAACGCATCATTTCTCCGATGCCAAGACACTTGCCGCCGATCTTTCTCATCGTGGTCTCCTTGTCTGAAGAGAATCCGTTATAGTCCCGACGGGGCTTAATGCTTTCGCTTGAGGACTGACAATAATGTTGAACGACCGTTTCCTGATCTACGGTGCGACCGGCTATACCGGTAAGCTCGTTGCCCGCACCGCCAAGGCGCTCGGCATGCACCCCCTTCTTGGTGGTCGCAATGAAGCGCGGCTGAAATCAGTGGCCGGCCAGCATGGTTTTGATTTCCGTGCCTTTGATCTGTCCGATACGGCAACGCTCGAAACTGTTTTGAACGAAGTTGATGTGGTCCTGCATATCGCCGGCCCCTTCTCGCAAACATCAAAGCCGATGCTTGATGCCTGTATCCGCACCGGTACGCATTATCTCGACATTACCGGCGAAATTGATGTCTTTGAAGCATGCGCCGCCCAGAATGAAGCTGCGAAAACAGCAGGTATTATGGTGCTGCCCGGCGTCGGTTTCGACGTGGTGCCAAGCGATTGTCTCGCCGCCCATATGAAGGCGCGTATGCCTGATGCAACTGAACTTTCGCTTTCCATTTCCGGTCTCACGTCGATGTCGCGCGGTACGGCGAAGACCGGCGTTGAAAGTATCGGACGCGGCACGCGTGTTCGCCGCGATGGTGACATCGTTGCGTTGAAGGTGCCGCCGCGTATCAATGTTGATTTCGGTCAGGGCATGCGTCCCGCTATCGGCATGGGCTGGGGCGATGTCTCGACCGCTTTTTATTCGACCGATATTCCGGCGATTACAGTCTATTTCGAAGCGAGCCCCGAGCTTGAACAAATGGCAGGGCTCAGTGGTTTCAAGCGTTGGGTTGCAAGTCTTGGCTTCATGCAGCGCCGCCTGAAAGCGCAGGTCGATCAGATGCCCGAAGGTCCGACGGACACAGAGCGTCGTGCCGGTCACAGCATCCTTATCGGCGAAGCGGTCAACGCGGCAGGTGATCGTGTCGTTTCGCGTCTCACGACGCCCGAAGGCTATACGCTCACCGCTATGACAAGCCTTGAGATTGTGCGCCGTGCCCTGAGCGGTGACGTGCATCCGGGCTTCCAGACACCGTCGCTTGCCTATGGTGCCGATTTCATCACCGAGTTTGATGGCTGCGTTCTTCAGGATCTCAATAGCTGACACTCTTGGACGCAGGCTCCGCACATGCTTATGCTCAGTTTATGATCCTGAACGTTCGCCCCTTCTTTTTGGCGACCCTGCTGATCGCATTTTGTGTTTCAGCTGGCCCGGTCATGGCCGAAATCGCGCCACCGCCACCGCAACTTGAAGAGCAGGACAGGCCACCGCGCGCTGCCCTTCTCGACTCGCTTTTTTCGGATCTCGCCAAAGCGCAATCGGAGCAGGAAGGCAAAGCGATTGAAGGCGCGATTGAACAGGTTTGGTTGCAATCGGGCAGTCCCAGCATCGACATATTGATGCAGCGCGGTCTCGAAGCGTTTGATGCCAAAGACTACGAACGCGCGTTTTTCTATTTTAATGAAGTTGTGGTGTTGGAGCCCGAATTTGTTGAAGGCTGGCACAAACGCGCGACGGTCTATTACGTGCAGAATAATTTTTCCCGTGCGCTCTCCGATCTTGAGCAAGTCTTGCGGCTTGAACCGCGTCAGTTCGTGGCTATGGGCGGCCTTGCGCAGATGCTGATAGAGCTTGGTGACAAAAAGGGAGCGCTTGAAGTGTTCCGGCGCGCGCTTGCCATCAACCCGTGGCTTGATGGTGCGGCCGAAATTGAAAAATCATTGTCGATCGATGTCGAGGGGCGTGGCATCTGATGCTTATGTCGTTTGTTCTTATTGTTTCTGTGTTCGGCATCCCGCTCGCGCTTTATTCCGCCTACTCATTTGCAACGACCGCACGCGCCTTTCCGCCGCGCGGAAAATTTGTCTCCGCTGCAGGTGTTCAGCTTCACTATGTCGAGATGTCACCGTCTGAACCTGAAGGTGCCACAATCGTTTTGGTGCATGGGGCCAGCGGCAATCTCGGTGATATGGTCGAAAGCCTGATGCCGGAACTTGCAAAACGTCACCGTGTCATCGCTTTTGATCGTCCGGGTCATGGCTGGAGCGGCAGGCCGTCGCGCAATGATATCACCGATCCCGCTGCGCAAGCGCAGGTGCTGCATGAGGCGATTAAGAATCTCGGTGTGACAAAGCCAGTCTTGCTCGGTCATTCATGGGGTGGTGCTGTCGTCACGGCTTATGCGCTCGCGTTCCCCAATGATCTTTCCGGTCTGCTTGTTATGTCCGGCGCAACGCATGTCTGGGAGGGCAAGACGGCGTGGTATCATAAGCTCGTGCGCAAACCGCTGCTTGGTGAAGTATTTTTGCGCACGCTGATGGTGCCCGGCGGAAAGTTTTTAAGTGGCGCAGGCGTTGCAAATAACTTCGCGCCGAATGTTGCGCCGGAGAATTACGCCAATCGTATTGGATTGCCGCTCTTGTTCCGGCCTGCCAATTTCAGAGCGAACAGCGCGGACTCTTCGCGACTGCGCTCCTATCTCAAAGAGCAAAGCAAAAAATATCGCGCGATCAAAGTGCCGACCATCATCATCACCGGCAACCGCGATAAGACGGTCTGGGCGAAACTTCACTCATATGCATTGCATGATGAGATTGCAGGGTCCGAACTTATCAAGCTCGTGGGCGTCGGTCACATGCCGCATTATGTGCGGCCTGATCTGGTGACGGACGCTCTGACGCGCCTCGCGCTGGGCGAGGTTCCCCGCGCTGGCACGCATGTGGTTGAACCTTAATCCGCCGAACTTCCCATCTGTCCGACAAACGCGACGCGCAACATATTGGTCGCGCCCGGTGTGCCAAGCGGCAGACCGGCGGTCACGACAATGCGCTGGCCGGGCTGCGCATAGCCTTCGCGGAAGGCGATACCGCAAGCGCGCTCGGCCATATCGTCGAGGTCTTTGGCATCCTCTGTCAGCACACAATGCAAGCCCCAGACAAGGGCGAGGCGACGCGCGGTGGCGGGTACAGGTGTCAGCGCAAGGATCGACAACATCGGGCGTTCGCGCGCGACGCGCAGACCTGTTGAGCCTGAATTGGTCCAGCAGACAATGGCAGCCGCCTTCAGCGTGTCAGCGACCATGTGGGCCGCCGCGCTGATCGCGTCAGCACCTGTGGCTTCCGGTTCCGTGCGTTGCGCATAGATGATGCCGGGGTAAGTTTTGTCGCCTTCAACTTCGACAGCGATGCTGTTCATCATGCGCACGGCTTCGACGGGATATTGTCCGGCCGCACTTTCGGCAGACAGCATGATCGCATCCGCGCCTTCAAAGACAGCGGTGGCAACGTCTGAGACTTCGGCGCGTGTCGGCACGGGTGAGGAGATCATCGATTCAAGCATTTGCGTGGCGACGACGACGGGCTTGCCTGCGCGGCGTGCGGCGCGCGTGATGCGCTTTTGCCAGCCCGGCACTTGTTCGAGCGGCAGTTCGACGCCGAGATCGCCGCGCGCAACCATCAGCGCATCGGCCATTTCAATAATGTCATCGAGATGGACGAGGGCCTGTGGTTTTTCGATCTTGGCGAGGATCGAGGCGCGACCGCGTGCGATCTTGCGCGCTTCGGCAATGTCTTCGGGTCGCTGGATGAAGGAGAGCGCCACCCAGTCGACGCCGAGGTTGAGAGCCGCTTCAAAATCGCTGCGGTCTTTTTCGGTGAGCGCTGCGACGGGTAACACGGCTTCCGGCACATTGACGCCCTTGCGGTTCGACAAGATGCCGCCGACGATCACCTGGGTCTCGGCAAAGTCCGCCCCGCAGGCGGTTACGCGCAGGCGGATTTTTCCGTCGTCGAGCAGAAGCGAATGGCCGGTTTTAACGGCGGCGAAAATTTCGGGATGCGGCAGCGGCGCACGTTTCACAGTGCCCTTGGCCTTGTCGAGATCAAGCCGGAACGTCTGGCCGCTCACGAGTTCAATGGAGCCGCCTTCGATTTCACCGACGCGCAGCTTCGGGCCTTGCAGATCGGCGAGAATGGCGATCGGGCGATCAACTTCTTTTTCCACCTGACGGATATAGCCGTGAACGATTTTGAGATTGTCGTGATTGAGATGGCTCATGTTGAGGCGGAACACATCGGCACCGGCATCGAACAGAGCGCGGATCATCTCAGGGTTGCTGGAGGCGGGGCCAAGGGTGGCGATGATTTTGACATTGCGGCGACGGATCAAAGGGGCGCGCTCCTCAAGGTTGGTCAGCTTATTCTAGGTCTTTGTAGCACTGCTTCGCTCAATCAGTATGACACGGAAGTCGTTGACATTTGTCATGCTTGGGCCGGTTTCGAGCAAATCTTTCAACGCGGCAAAGAAGTCGGTAGAAGCATGGGCGTCGAGTGCTGCTTGCGGGTCAAGGCCAAGTATATGGGCGCGGGCCAAAGTGGTCGCAAATATCAATGCACCCGCCGGGTCATCCGCCGATCCCGCGCCGCCGTCGATCCCGTCCGTGTCGCCCGCCAAGGCCGAAATGCCGTTTGCGCCGTTAAGCGCTAAGGCGAGTGCCAGAGCATATTCCTGATTGGGTCCGCCGCGTGCCTTTGTGGGTGTGTTGAACGTCACAGAAAGTTCGCCGCCTGAAAGGATTGCCAGTTTTTGGTTTTTTGATTTGGCTTCAAGCGCCAGTGCGGCATGGACACGGGCGACGTCGCGTGCCTCGCCCTCAACGCGGTCACCGAGGTTGAGCACCTCATAACCCTGAGCGGTGGCGAGCTTAGCAGCGGCGGCAAGCGAACCGGCACCACTTGCAATGAGTTTGTATTCAGCGTGTTGAAAGCAGGGGTCGCTTGGTACCGGACTTTCGTCTGCCGCACTGATGGCAGCGGCGACATGCGCGGGCACATCGATATGCCAGCGATTGAGGACAGTGAGCGCATCTCCCTTCGTCGTCGGGTCAGGCACGGTCGGGCCGGACGCAATCACCGCAGCCTCATCGCCCGCAACATCGGAGATCGCCAGCGTCAGCGAGCGGGCAGGGGCGACGGCAGCGGCGAGGCGACCGCCTTTGATTTGCGAGAGATGTTTGCGCACCGTGTTGATGTCATGGATCGGCGCGCCCGACGCTAGAAGCTTGCGTGTGATGTCCTGCTTGTCAGTGAGACTCACACCGTCGATGGGCAAAGTCGCGAGCGCAGAACCGCCACCGGACAGAAGCACCAGTGCAAAATCATCTTCGTTCAGGCTTCGGGCAAGCGCCATGATGCGCCTGGCACCTTCAATACCGCTGGCGTCGGGCACGGGATGGCCCGCTTCGATCACTTCGATATGGCGTGTCGGCAGGCCATGGTCGTGGCGTGTGAGCGCGATGCCTTCAAGCGGGTCTGTGTAATGGGCTTCTGCCGCCGCAGCCATGCTGGCCGCTGCCTTGCCGATGGCGATGATGACGAGGCGGCCTTTTGGTCGTGGGGGCAGGTGATCGCGCAGAATCGCCGATGGCAGCGCGGCGCGCACCGCTTGCTCGTATAGCGCGGTGAGGAGCGTCCTTGTTGATGCGTCTTGTGTGCTGGAATCTTTGCTCATGTCTTGGGTATAATGCGGCAATGGCTTGGCGTCACCTGAAGGCGGAAATTTTGGCGTTTGAATTGTTGAACAGCGAGCCGGGTGCTGCCGGAAATCTCGGCTTTCTTGTTGTCTGCGATCATGCCTCCAACGCCTTGCCGGAAGGCTATGGCACTTTGGGTCTGGCGGAAGCGGAATTTTCCCGTCACATCGCTTACGACATCGGTGCTGCCGAAGTCTCGCGCGGGCTTGCGATGGCGCTTCAATGTCCGGCGGTCCTTGCGCGTTATTCGCGTCTGTTGATCGACCTCAACCGTGGGGCGGACGATCCGACACTGGTGATGAAGCTCTCAGACGGTGCGATTATTTCGGGCAACCGTCTTGTCGATGCGTTTCAGGACAAGGCGGAGTTTACTCATCGTCTCAGCACTTATTATGAGCCTTATCATGCGGCGGTTGCGGCGGCGCTTGCCCGTGCACGCGCGGCAGGCGAAGTGCCGGTCATCGTATCGATCCATAGTTTCACGCCGAGCTGGCGGGGTGTGGCGCGCAAGTGGCATACCGGTATCTTGTGGGACCGTGATGACCGTTTGCCCGCCGCGATGCTTGAAGGCTTACGCGCTGAACGTGGACTTATCGTCGGTGACAATGAACCCTATTCAGGTGCCCTCAAGGGTGATTGTCTTTATCGTCACGGCACGATGAACGGCTATCCGCATGTGCTGGTGGAAATCCGGCAGGATTTGATTTCCGGACCAAAAGGACAGGCCGAATGGGTGGCGCGGCTCGCGCATCTTGTTGGCGAAGCGATGAAAGCGCCCTATATGCGTGAGGTCAGATTCTACGGCTCGCGCACAGACTGAGATTTTCGGGAGATTTCAAATGGACAAGACCACGCAAACCGAAATTGAAGCCGCCGCTTTCCGCCGCCTTGTGGCGCATCTCAATGCGCGCACCGATGTGCAAAATATTGACCTTATGATCCTTGCGGGCTTCTGCCGGAACTGCCTTGGCGACTGGGTGCGCGACGCAAGCGCGGAGCGCGGCGTCGAGATGAGCAAGGACGAGGCGCGGGTCAGGATTTACGGCATGCCCTTTGCCGAATGGAAGGCGAAGTATCAGCCGGAGGCGACGCCTGCCCAGCTTGCGGCATTTGAAGCCGCACAAAAGAAATCGCACGGCTAAAGGTCTTTTTTGCGTTTGGCGCCGGTAATATCCACAGGTTTGTGGCCGCTTGATATTGCTGGAGTGCCGCCCCGCCGATAGTGTCGGCAACCCAAAATACCCACCGGATAAATGGAGCGACGCATCATGGCGGACGGCAATATCCCTGTGAATAATGGCGGCGTTGCACATGATCAGTTGCGTGCCGTCATCGAGCGCATTGAACGTCTCGAAGAAGAAAAAGCGGCCACCGCTGCCGACATCAAAGAAGTCTATGCCGAAGCCAAGGGCAATGGCTTTGACACCAAGGTGTTGCGTCAGGTCGTGCGCATCCGCAAGCAGGATAAGGCTGAGCGTCAGGAAGCCGAGGCGATCCTTGAGCTTTATATGCATGCTCTCGGCATGATCGAATAACTTCTGCCTTTTCGTCTCATCTGCTATAGGCATACGTGCATCATCGTGATGCGTCTTTGCCTATGCAGGAGCGATGCATTTTGCCGACCAGCGACACAGTAAACATGTCTTCAAACGGAAAGTCGCAATGGCCGCTTTCGCGCATTGCGCTCTGGGTCGGTGTGGGGCTGGCGTCGCTCAGTCTTGCGATTACCTTGCGCTATTTCGTCATCGAACCCCATGACATGGGCTTTGCCTGTGCCGACACGGTGGCGCCCTGGTGGTGCACACCACGTCAGGGCGTGGTGATGATGCATCTTTGGAAAGCCTGGGGCTGGATCGGCCTTGCGGGCGGCGCGCTCGGTCTTGCCTTTGGCTGGCGTCCGGCGGTCTGGATCGGCTTCGTGATGAGTCTGATGGGGCTCGTTCTTTACAATGCCGATCTTGCGGCTATCGGCCTGATGCTTACGTGTTTGCGATTGCCGCGGGCTTAACAAAAAAGCTTTTCAGCGTTGCGACGCATTGGCCAAACCACGGCACAATGAAGATGAGGTTCAGGGCACACCATGCAAGAGCATGCATGTTGAGCAGGCCTTCTTCCTGCGCGATGAGACCGGCCGTCACCACAAATAGCAGCGAGAACACAACCTCTTCACGACGGTCAGCGACCACGCGTTTTTGATCACCGCGATTGAAGGCGAGCAACGCAAAGCTTAAGGCGGGTAATGCGAAAGCGGCGAGCGGGAAGTCGCGGTAGCGGTTGTCAAAGCTCAGGCCCAGTGAGACAACGAGAGCGGAGAAGGTGGCGGCAAGCTGTGTGAGACCGAGATAAAGCGCGATGCAACGACCATGTTTTGTCGGCTTGCGCAGCCAGTTCAGCGTGTCGTAAATCGACAAAGGGGCAATGCCTGCGCGCTTTTTTGTGATTTCCGGCAGCACGAAATAGAGAACCGCCAGCGAGATTAGAAAGAGCAGCACTTCGACAATGCCTTCAATGGGCGAGCGCCATGCGACATGTGAATGCATGATCTGTAGCAGCAGCGCCGATCCGGCAAAGCCAGCGCCGAAGCCTGCGCCCAGTCCGCCTAACGCTTCGGGCCTGCCGCCGCGCCATGCCATGACCGTGAGGATGATGAGTGAGAAGCCAAAGGCGATGCCGGCCTTCATGCGCCAATCGGGATGTTCGGAGACGGGACCAACCCAGGGAAATTTCGCGATGCGCTCGGTGGTGAAGAAGCCCCAAGCGCCGCCCACTGTGCCTTCCTGCGCGCGTTTCCACGGCTGGTCATAGGCTTCGATGAGATTGTAATCGAGGTCATGCGTTTCGGCATAGTCGGCAAAGCTGCGCAAATAAAGCGCCTGCGAAACGATGGAGGGACGTGCATCTTCGCGTTCGCGACCTGCACTGGGGAATCCTGTCTCGCCGATGAAGATGCGCTTGCCCGGAAAATGCTCTTCTGCTTCGTGGCGGACCTGATCGAGATAGGCAACACCATTGGCGGCCGATGTCGGATTGTCTTCCCAATAAGGCAGAATGTGGATGGTGATGAAGTCAACCGCCTGGCTGAGTTCAATGGGGGCTTTCAGCCAGAAGTCGGTCACATCGGCATAGGTGACCGGACGCGTCGTGGCGGCTTTGACCTGTTGGATATAACGCAACAGATCTTCAGGCGCCTGCTCGCCGCGCAACAGAACTTCATTGCCGACAATGATGGCGCGGATCGCTTCGGGGTTGGCGTTGACGGTTTCGATGGCCTTGGCGATTTGCTTTTGATTGAACTCTTCGCTGAAGCCGATCCAAATTCCCAGCAGCACCTGCAAATTATGTTTGGCGGCGAGCGGCACGGCAGCATCCAGCCCGTGATCGACACTGTAGATGCGCACGCAATCAGTCACTGCCGAGAGTTGCGCAAAATCCTGATCCATATTGGCGGGATCGGCGACCAGCGTCTGATCAAAGGGGGTCTCGTCGCCGCGATAGGGTGTGTAGCTCACGCAATGAACCTTACCCGATGGCGCATCGACCATGGCGATGGGTGCGCCCAGATATTTCCAGATACAAACGCTGATCAGGGCAGCAGCGACGATGCCAAGCAGATAGGGAAGGGGCGCCATTTTCATGTGGGGAACTTCTTGCGACCAAGGATCAAGCCGCGAGGGATAGCACCCTTTGCCCGATCTGATCAATCGACTCCCCCGCTTGCTAAAAGAAAACGGCGCAGGATCATATCTTGCGCCGTTTTGTCTCAATTACGGGAAGGGGGTGCGATCAGCTTTCGCGGACCTCAAGGCCCAGATCGCGGACTTTGCGATAGAGCGTTGAGCGACCGATGCCGAGGCGACGGGCAACTTCCGTCATATGACCTTTATATTTGTCGATCGCGAGACGGATGAGTTCCGCTTCGATGTCTTCAAGCTTGCGCATGTTGCCCGCGTCATCGGTGATGGCGATGCCATCAGAGAAATTCGACATCGCAAACTCGGCAAGCGTGTTGCGGTTTTCAGGGGCGGCATAAGCGGGCTGTGCTGCCGGCTGTGCCACTGAAGAGATATAGGCCTGCGACGCAGGTTGAGGTGCGGCGTGAGAAGTGTCGCGCATGCCCGAAGGAATGGCGGCAGCTGCATAGCCTTCGACAAGGCTTGCCACTTGCGGGAAGTCAGAGACTTCCAGCATGTCGCCGTCGCAAAGCACGATGGCGCGGAACACAGTGTTTTCCACCTGACGCACATTGCCCGGCCAGTCAAAGGCCATCAGCATGGTCATGGCTTCGCGCGAAATACCGACAACGGGTTTGCCTTCTTCGGCCGAGAGGCGGCGGATGAAATGGGCGACCAGATCGGGAATGTCGTCTTTGCGCTGGCGCAGAGGCGGCACGTTCATGGGGAAGACGTTGAGACGGTAATAAAGATCTTCGCGGAAGCGGCCTTCTTTGACCATCTGCAAGAGATCGCGGTTCGTTGCCGAGATCAAACGGATATCGACTTTGACAGGTTTTTTCGAGCCGACGGGATCGACTTCGCCCTGCTGCAACGCGCGCAGAAGTTTCACCTGCACATCAAGCGGCAGCTCGCCGATTTCGTCGAGGAAGAGCGTGCCGCCGCTGGCTTCCTGGAATTTACCGGCATGCTTGTCATTGGCACCTGTGAAGGCACCCTTCTCATGACCGAACAAAATGCTCTCGACGAGATTTTCGGGGATCGCACCGCAATTGACGGTGATGAAGGGCTTTCCGGCGCGGTCGCCTTCGCCCTGAATGGCGCTGGCGATCAGTTCTTTGCCGACGCCGCTTTCGCCTTCGATGAGAATCGGAATGTTTGACTGTGCGGCGCGTTTGCCGAGACGGATCACCTGATCCATGCCCTGACTGCGGGCAATGAGATCACCGAATGTCATACGTCCGGATTGTTTCTTTTGAAGCCGTGAAATTTCGCCGGTCAGGGCGTTAACTTTGAGTGCGTTGCGCATCGACACATGAAGCCGCTCAGGGCTTACAGGTTTGATGACAAAGTCGGTGGCCCCTTCGCGCATCACGTTCACGACTGTCTCAATACCGCCATGAGCCGTCAGTACAATGATCGGAAGATTGGGTTTGTGCGGATGGACGCGTTTTAAAACTTCCATGCCATCGACGCCGGGCATGACAAGATCAAGAACAACGAGCGAGATTTCAGCGCCCGATGGTCCCTCAAGATAAGCAATGGCTGCTTCGCCGCCATCAACAGGTACGGCGCGGTAGCCATCGCGATTAACGACTTCCTCCAAAATGCGTCGCTGCGCTGGGTCGTCGTCCACGATCAGGATGGCCTGAGTCATTTCGTGCCTCGGTTTTGTCTTCTCAAACAGCGTTCAGAAGAACGGGTCAGTGACGGATGCTGGCCCATAATGGGGCGAATTGGTAAACACGACCTTAACCCCGCCCGACATTCAATATTGAGCGCATTTTACCCATAAAGCCGTGAAAACTGTGCATAAAATGGTTAATTCACAAATCGTCACGCAAGCGGAACAGTGTTGCCATCAAGTGACTCGTAGGTTGTAACTTGAGGCTTTTGGGCAAATCGGGTTGATGATTGCCCGGATTCCGTGCGATTACCTTACTCTGATGCAAGTAACCGGTACATCCGGACCGCGCGCCTTTCCGGTGTGTGGCTAGAGCATAAATAACGACGGAGATTGGGATGAAAATGATATCCCGCCTTATCGCGCTGGGAACTTTCCTTGTGCTGGCAGGCTGCGGCACATGGACCGCTGAATCGTATCTGCATGAAACGATCAGTGGCGACTCCTTTAATGCGTGTCTTGCTCGCGAATACCAAGAGCGCGCCACGTCTGAAGCCTATGTTGACTGCAACTGGGTGGATACAGCAGCAATCGTTGCCAAGGGTCGCGCCGCGGCCGCTGGTGAAACGGTTCTTCCCTGGGATCCCGCCACACGTGGCGTTCTCCCGGCGGACCTTCCTGAATTGCAGGAAGCTCGCGCAAAGCTTTTGGCCGTGCTTGACGCCGATGGCCGCACAGGTCCCCGTGCTTGCCAGTGCGCAAAGGCACAACGCTACTATGACGGTTGGGTCGAACAGGCCAGCGACAACAAGCTCGGAGCCAATGGCTCATGGCTTGGTGGCGAAGGCGGTCCGGTGCAGCCGGAACGCGTAGCTGCTGAAAAGGCTGCTTTCTATGAAGCCCTGACAGCTTGCGAAGCCAAAGAAGCTCTCGGCTGGACCATCTATTTCGGCTTCAACAAGTCGAACCTGACGCAGGAAGCTCAGGCCGTGATCGCAGAAATTGCGAAATCGGACGCCGCCTCCTTCGCCGTGACGGGTCACACCGATACGTCGGGTAGCAATGCCTACAACGCCGCGCTCGGTGAGCGTCGCGCCGGTGCTGTTGCCGATGCTCTGAAGTCCAATGGCAAGGGAACTTGCAACGTGGTTTCGGAAGGTGAATCGAACCTCGCAGTCGCCACGGGCGATGGCGTGCGTGAGCCGCTCAACCGCCGTGCGGTTGTGTCGACCTGCCCGTAAGGCATCGTCACTAACTTAATATGAAAGGCCCCGGTCGTGTGACCGGGGCCTTTTTGTTTACCCCGTTATGTTCGTTTGATTGTTGAACATGGCTTGGCGCAGCGCGATATAAGAGGGAACCGCCTTTCACCTCCGGAGCCTTTATGTCCATTCCCCGCTCGCCTGCCGAACCGGTCTCTGCCGCCTCTCCGCGTGACCGGCTCCCCGTCTGGGACCTTACAGATCTCTATGCAGGCACCGACTCACCTGCGCTGAAAGCCGATCTCGATGACGCGGCAAAGGCGGCGCAGGCCTTCTCGGCAAGCTGGCGCGGCAAGCTCGAAGCTTTGGCAGTGGCCCCCAATGGCGGCGACCAGATTGCGGTTGCCATGCGCGATTACGAATCGCTGCAGGACAAGCTCGGTCGGGTCATGTCCTATGCCGGGCTTCTCTATGCGACCGATAATACCAATCCTGTGAATGCCAAATTCTACGGTGATATGCAGGAATGCGTGACCGTGATCTCGACGGATCTTTTGTTCTTCACGCTTGAACTCAACCGCCTTGATGACACGGCCATGTCCTCGGCCCTCACATCGCCTGCGCTTGCCCATTACGCGCCGTGGCTGCGCGATCTGCGCACCATGCGGCCCTATCAGCTGTCTGATGACATTGAAACATTGCTGCACGAAAAAAGTGTGACGGGCCGCAGCGCCTGGAACCGTCTCTATGATGAAACTCTTTCGCGACTCACTTTCGGAATTGACGGTGAGATGAAATCGCTTGAGGCGGTATTGAGCCAACTCACGGATCGTAAGCAGGATAAACGCAAACAGGCCGCCGATGCGCTTGCTAAAACCTTCAGCGCCAATATCGCCACCTTCACGCTTGTCACCAACACGCTCGCCAAAGACAAAGAGATCGAAGACCGCTGGCGCAAATTTGCCGACATTGCCGACAGCCGCCACATTGCCAATTGCGTTGAGGCACCGGTTGTCGCCGCACTTGTTGATGCCGTGCGCAACTCCTATCCGCAATTGTCGCATCGCTATTACGCGATGAAGGCGAAATGGCTCGGGTTAGAGAAGCTCGAATACTGGGACCGCAACGCGCCGTTGCCGGATGCGGATGACGCGCAAATCCCCTGGGGTCAGGCGCGCGATACGGTGTTGTCAGCGTATCGTGGCTTCACGCCGCAAATGGCTGAGATCGCCGAACAGTTTTTCGACAAGGGCTGGATCGACGCGCCCTTGCGTCCGGGCAAAGCCACCGGCGCCTTCGCGCATCCCACTGTGCCGAGTGCGCATCCTTATGTGCTTGTGAACTATCAGGGCAAGACGCGCGATGTGATGACACTGGCCCACGAGCTTGGTCACGGCGTCCATCAGGTGCTTGCCGCCAAACAAGGCGCGCTCATGGCCGACACACCGCTGACACTTGCTGAGACGGCGAGCGTGTTCGGCGAGATGCTGACCTTCCGCAAACTCCTTGCCGACACCACCGATCCCAAGCGCCGCAAAGCGATGATCGCGGGCAAGGTTGAGGACATGCTCAACACGGTGGTGCGCCAGATCGCGTTTTACACGTTTGAACGCCGCATCCACACCGCGCGGCGCGAAGGCGAGCTCACAGCAGAACAGATCGGCAAGATCTGGCTCGAAGTGCAATCCGAAAGCCTCGGCCCCGCCATCAATATGAGCGAAGGCTATGAGACCTACTGGTGCTACATCTCGCATTTCATTCATGCGCCGTTTTATGTCTATGCCTACGCCTTCGGTGATTGCCTCGTGAATTCGCTCTATGCCGTCTATGCGCAGGCGTCGGACGGCTTTGCCGAGCGTTATCTCGACATGCTGAAAGCAGGCGGCACGCTCCGCCACAAAGAGCTTCTCGCGCCTTTCGGTCTTGATGCCAGCGATCCCGCCTTCTGGGACAAGGGTCTCTCCGTTATCCGCGGGCTGATTGACGAGCTGGAAGCCACTGAATGAGTGATGATAAGCCTGACGAGGAAGGTAACAGCCTCGGACGGCGCATGAAGCGTTATGCGCAGGTCGGTGCGGGCATGGGCGGCATTGCGGCGAAAGTCGCGGGCCAGCGCGTCTTCGGCATGACGCCCAATAATGACAAGACGGCGCGCGAGTTGAAGCAGGCGCTGGGTGGTCTCAAAGGCCCGATCATGAAAGTCGCGCAGATGCTCGCGACCGTGCCTGATGTGGTGCCCGCCGAATTTTCGCTTGAATTGTCCGAGTTGCAATCCGCCGCGCCGCCGATGGGCTGGCCTTTTGTGAAGCGGCGTATGCGGGCCGAACTTGGCGCAGGTTGGGAAGCGAAGTTCAAATCTTTTGAACATGAGGCCGCGGCTGCCGCGTCTCTCGGTCAGGTGCATCGTGCCGTCTCGCTCGACGGCGTGCGCCTTGCCACCAAACTTCAATATCCCGATATGCAATCGGCAGTGGATGCCGATCTCAATCAACTGGGACTGATCTTCTCCATTCACCGCCGTCTCGATCAGACAGTTGATACGCGCGAAATCTATGCCGAAATCCGCGCGCGTCTTGTTGAGGAACTGGATTATGAGCGCGAGGCCGCGCATATGCGGCTTTATAAAAACATCTTTGCCGACGAGGCGCGCGTTGCCGTGCCTGATGTGGTGGACGCGCTTTCCACCCATCGCCTGCTCACCATGACATGGCTCGATGGCGCGCCGCTCTTGTCGTTCCGCGATCACACACTCAAAGAGCGCAACGCGATTGCGGAAGCCATGTTCATTGCCTGGTGGCGACCGTTCAATCAATACGGCGTCATTCACGGCGATCCGCATCTCGGCAACTACACCGTGCGTCCCGACCTCGGCATCAATCTTCTCGACTATGGCTGCATCCGCATTTTCCCGCCCGCCTTTGTCGGTGGCGTGGTCGAGCTTTACCGCGCCTTGGAAGCAGGTGATCGTGACCGCGCGGCCCATGCTTACACGACATGGGGCTTCACCAATCTCAGCAATGAACTCATTGATGTGCTGAATGTCTGGGCGAGCTTCATCTATGCGCCGATGCTCGACAATCGTGTGCGCTCCATCGCCGATGGTGTGAAGCCCGCCGACTATGGCCGCAAGGAAGCTTTTGAGGTTCATCAGGCGCTGAAGAAACTCGGGCCCGTGACGCCGCCGCGCGAATTTGTCTTTATGGACCGCGCGGCCATCGGTTTGGGCGGCGTGTTTCTTCATCTCGGCGCGGAGTTGAATTTCTACAAGCTCTTCAACGAAGCGATTGAAGGCTTTGAAACTGGTAAACTTGGCAAACGACAGGCAGCCGCGCTAAAGAAGGCGGGCGTTCCCGCTTCCCTGGCGTAATAAAAGAGTGCCCCCATGACCGACGATCTGCTCGAAGACCATTCCTTCACGTTGCCCGAAGGCTATCAGCAGATGAACTGGATGCGCGGCTTCGGGCGTCAGATGGGTCCGCTGTTTGAAAAGCTTGACGGGCATGGCGGCTATACGCGCGCGTTCCGTGTGGAAGAACATCACGTCAACGGTATGACCAATTGCCATGGCGGCATGTTGATGGCTTTTGCTGATATGGCCTTTGGTCATGTGATCTCGGTGAAGGCGCATAAATATTGGGTCACGGTGCGTCTTCTCACGGATTTTCTGTCGGGTGCCAAACTCGGCGAATGGGTCGAAGGCAGTGGCGAGTTGATCGCCGTCGAAGATGATTTTTACACCGTGCAGGGCCGCGTCTGGGTCGGTGATCGTACGATCCTCACTGGCAGCGCCATTTTCAAATCATTGGGCGACCGCCCTGCCGTGAAGGGTTGATCTTATGGCCGACCATCCCATGATCGCACCCGGCGACGAGCAGGGTCCGCTCATCACGCAAGCACCAGGCTGGTTCACCAAGGCGATTGCCGTTGAGCCGGAAGTGCGCTCCATCATTGTTGAGGGCGCACGCGTTGAATATCTGCGCTGGGGCAATCCGGAAAAGCCGGGTCTGTTGCTGGTGCATGGCAATGGCGCACATGCGCGCTGGTGGTCCTTCATTGCGCCGTTTCTTGCCAATGAGTACTGCGTTGCCGCGATCAACGTCTCAGGCATGGGCGACAGCGATTGGCGCGACACTTATACGATTGAAGTCTTTGCCGAAGAGCAGATTGCCGTTTGCGAGGATGCGGGCTTTTTCAAAAATGAGGAGCCGCCGATCATTGTCGGTCATTCGTTCGGTGGTTTCATCACCATCCTCACCGGCGCGCTTTACGGCGACCGGCTGGCGGGCACGGTGATTGTCGATAGTCCGGTCAATCCGCCGGAACGTCCGGGTGGCCCGCCGTCGCGTGAGTTCCGCCCGCACCGGATCTATCCGACCATTGAAGAGGCCATGGGCCGCTTCCGTCTGGCGCCGCCCCAGCCCAATGAGAATCAGTACATCGTCGATTACATCGCGCGCCATTCGTTGAAGCCTGTAGAGGGCGGCTGGACATGGAAGTTTGATCCGGCCATCTGGCAGCGTTTTGATATCGGCGACATGGCGGCGCGATTGGCTCAGACACGATGCCGTATCGCCATCATGCGCGGTGAGTTCTCCGTTTTGGTGCCGTCCGAGATCGGTGACTATATGTTCGGTCTGCTGGGCCGCACGGCCCCCGTGATCGAAATTCCGCAGGCCCGCCATCACGTGATGCTCGACCAGCCGCTGGCCTTCGTGTCGGCCCTGAGGGCGCTTCTGGCCGATTGGGACCATTCCAAGCCGAAGCGGCGCACCGACTTCCCCAAGGGCTCGCCCTTCGGTCAGTAAGCCAACAGGAGCCTTGTGCATTTCTGCCCATAGGTTTGCGGTCATTGGAGCCTCTTCGGGCGCCGCCTGACCTTGCCCAGAACCTGCTCTTTGCTATAGTCCGGCGCAACATGGCTCGCGCGCAACGCACCGGCTTCCCTATCGCTAAAGAGGCAATGACATGACTGACAACAAATCGGCATCAGGCTGGGGCGCAGAGATGCAGCCCGACGCTCATATCGGCACCTATAATGGTTTCCTGACCGGCACAAAGATCGGCAGCGCCATCCTCATCGTTATTTTGGTGGGTATGGCGATCTTCCTGCTCTGAGCTTCTGGCTCGCCGCAGGTTGGAGTCTAAGGGGGGCAGGGGGTTGACGGAGCCTCTTCCGGCCTCTAATTAGAATAATTCTAATTTGATCTACGGGTGGCTGGTGAGGCCCCTCTATCAAGGCACAGTTCATGAAACTTGCGATCCTTAAAGAACGCCAAGACGGCGAAACGCGCGTAGCCGCGTCAGTTGAGACGGTGAAGAAGCTCGTGGGCCTCGGCCTCGACGTCAGCGTGGAAACAGGTGCGGGGGTTCACGCGAGCATCTCGGATGCGCTCTACAGCGAAGCGGGCGCGAAGATCGCGTCGGGCGCTGCTGATGCGCTGAAAGACGCCGACATTGTTTTCAAAGTGCGCGGGCCGTCCGACGATGAGCTTGCCGGTTTCAAGAAGGGCGCCATGCTTGCCGCCATTCTGAACCCTTACGATAACAAAGACCGTCTGGCGAAGTATGCAAGCGCGGGCGTCAATGCCTTCGCGATGGAATTCATGCCGCGCATCACGCGCGCGCAGTCGATGGACGTGCTGTCCTCGCAGTCCAATCTTGCGGGCTACAAAGCCGTCATCAATGCGGCGGCCGCCTTCACACGCGCCACACCGATGATGATGACAGCGGCGGGCACGATTGCGCCGGCGCGTGCTTTCATCATGGGCGTCGGTGTTGCGGGCCTTCAGGCCATCGCCACAGCAAAGCGTTTGGGTTGCATCGTGTCAGCAACCGACGTGCGCGCGACGACCAAAGAACAGGTCGAAAGCCTCGGCGGTACGTTCGTGATGGTTGAATCAACCGAAAGCGGCGACGCGGCGGGCGGCTATGCCAAAGAAATGTCCGACGAATACAAGGCCGCGCAGGCAGCCCTCGTTGCTGAACATATCAAGAAGCAGGACATCGTCATCACGACGGCGCTCATTCCGGGTCGTCCGGCACCCATGCTCGTCTCCGAAGACCATGTGAAGTCGATGAAGCCCGGCTCGATCATCGTTGATCTGGCGGCAGAGCGCGGCGGCAACTGCCC
Source organism: Parvibaculum sp. (assembly GCA_030645235.1). Lineage (GTDB taxonomy): Bacteria > Pseudomonadota > Alphaproteobacteria > Parvibaculales > Parvibaculaceae > Parvibaculum. Next base: position 205,785 of record JAUSMV010000012.1, read on the forward strand.
GCTCACCGAACCCGGCAAAACGGTTGTCAAACACGGCGTCACCATTATCGGCGAACTCAATGTCGCCGCGCAGCTCGCAGTTGATGCGTCCGCGCTCTACTCCAAGAACCTTCTGAATTTCATCACGCCGCTCATCAATACTGAGACGAAGTCGCTCAAGATCGATTGGGAAGATGAGATCATCACCGGCACTTGTCTGACCAAAGACGGGCAGGTTGTTCATCCCTCATTCCGTGCTGGAGGAAACTGAGATGGAAACAGTTATTGATCCCCTCGTTTATCGTCTTGCGATTTTCGCGCTTGCCATTTTCGTCGGCTATTACGTCGTCTGGAGCGTGACACCTGCGCTGCACACGCCGCTCATGTCCGTCACCAATGCCATTTCATCCGTCATCATCGTCGGCGCTCTGATCGCTGTCGGTGTTGATCTGGTGGCAGCGGGCGATGCGGGCTGGATGTCCAAGGGTCTCGGCTTCCTCGCTGTGATCCTCGCATCGGTCAACATTTTCGGCGGCTTCCTTGTCACCCAACGCATGCTTGCCATGTATAAGAAAAAAGATCGCTGAGGGACCAAGGACATGTCAGCCAATTTAGCGGCCCTGCTTTATCTCGTCTCCGGCGTCCTGTTCATCATGGCGCTCAGAGGCCTCTCTTCTCCTGAAAGCTCACGCGGCGGCAACCGCTATGGCATGATCGGTATGACCATTGCCATTGTCACAACACTCGCTGTGCTGCAGGCACAAAACGAAACCACATGGGCGCTTGTTGTCGTCGGTATTGTGATCGGCGGCGGCATCGGTGCCGTTGTCGCGCGCCGCATCGCGATGACATCCATGCCGCAGCTTGTGGCCTTCTTCCATTCGCTGGTCGGTCTCGCCGCCGTGCTCGTCGCCTGGGCCGCTTACTTCTCGCCCGCTGCTTACGGCATCGGTGAGTTCGGTGCGATCCATCCGGGCAATCTCGTGGAAATGTCGCTGGGTGTGGCCATCGGTGCCATCACCTTCTCCGGTTCCATCATCGCGTTTGCGAAACTCAACGGCAATATGTCGGGCGCGTCCATCATGTTGCCGGGCCGTCACGTCATCAATGCGGCCCTCGGGCTCGCCATTGTCGGTGGTGTCGTTTACCTCTGCATGGATACGGCGAACCAATCGGTTGAACTCTTCCTCGCGATCACGCTTCTTGCCTTCGTGTTGGGCTTCCTCATCATCATCCCCATCGGCGGCGCAGACATGCCGGTCGTGGTGTCGATGCTGAATTCCTATTCCGGTTGGGCGGCGGCGGGCATCGGTTTCACGCTCGGCAATCTCGCGCTTATCATCACGGGTGCGCTTGTGGGGTCATCGGGCGCGATCCTTTCCTACATTATGTGCAAAGGCATGAACCGCTCCTTCATCTCCGTCATTCTTGGCGGCTTCGGTGCGGATGCGGCGGCCGTTGGAAATGGCAAGGTCGAGACGCGTCCTGTGAAGCAGGGTTCGGCAGACGATGCTGCCTTCATCATGAAGAATGCCGGTTCTGTCATCATCGTGCCGGGCTACGGCATGGCGGTGGCGCAGGCCCAGCACGCGCTGAAAGAAATGACCGACCATTTGAAAAAAGAAGGCGTGAAAATTTCTTACGCCATTCATCCGGTCGCCGGTCGTATGCCCGGTCACATGAACGTGCTGCTCGCTGAAGCCAACGTGCCTTATGATGAAGTCTTCGAGCTTGAAGACATCAACAACCAGTTCGCGCAGGCCGACGTTGCTTTCGTTATCGGAGCGAACGACGTGACAAACCCGTCAGCGAAGACGGACACATCAAGCCCGATTTACGGCATGCCGATCCTCGACGTCGAGAAGGCCCGCACCGTCTTGTTCATCAAACGCGGCATGGGGTCAGGTTATGCCGGCGTCGAAAATGAACTCTTCTTCCGCGACAATACAATGATGCTTTTTGGCGACGCCAAGAAGATGGTCGAGCAGATTATTAAAGCTCTGTAAGCGGAATATATTGGTTTGAAGAGGGCGGCCTTCGCAAGAGGGTCGCCCTTTTTTCTTGGTCCTCTCCCCCTCCTTCATGTTCGCGCTTACGCGCGAGTGGGAGAGGGAGTTTTCGTTTCAAGTGAGCATTTCTTTTATTTCGGTGCTATCCCCGCCCGGGGATTGTTTTTTGCGGGGATAATGTTCTGAACACGCAGAATATCCCCCATCGGGGATAGCCTTTTTTCCCCGACCCTCAGAGGCTCATCGAAGCGACTAGCAATCTCTGCATGGAAACCTCGAATCTCTTGCAAGAAATGTTGACTGACACGTGTTGTTTTCGTGTCCGAAAACCACTTATCCCCGCCCTTTTCATTTGGAGGCGGGGGGTCGCCGCATTACGATCTCACGCAACATAAACGGGAGTTGAAATCATGATTTGGGTTGCACGTATCGGCGTCGCGTTGGCGGGTTTGTTTTCATTGCTCATGGGCGTTCAGGCATTCCTGACACCCGTTGAACTCGGGCAGATGCTCGGCCTCGCCGGGACGTCGCCGCTCGGTGAGAATGCGTTGCGCGCTGATATCGGCGCGTTTTTTCTCGCCAGTGCCATCGCTTGCATACTCGCGCTCTTTGCCAAACGTCCGCATTGGCTTTACGGCGCGGCGCTGCTTTACGGTCTCGCCGTGAGCGGACGATTGCTGGGTGTCATCGTTGAAGGCCCGCCTGCCGGTGTTGCTGTGCCGATGATCGTTGAAGCCGTGCTCGTCGTGCTTCTCGTCTTCGGTGCGAAGAAATTGCCTTCGGCTTGAGGTGCATATGACGCGCGGCTCTGACGTTTACGAAGATGTGTCCGGCCGGATTGAAACGGCGCTTGCTTTGCCGCGTCTGGCTTATTTGGACGAAACGGTTTTTGAAGACGAGAAAGCGTCTGTCTTCCGGCGCGAATGGATTGTTGTTGCGCGCGTTGAACAACTCGCATCGACGGGAAGTTTTCTCTCCGTTGACGTCGCCGATGTGCCGCTCGTCATCACGCGCGACGGGGATGGAACGTTTCATGCCCTGTCGCGCATTTGCCGCCATCGCGCCATGCCGGTGGTCGCGGGTTGCGGCACGACCAAAGCTTTCACATGCCCCTATCATCTGTGGCGCTACGGGCTTGACGGGAGGCTTCTCTCGGCACCGGCGATGGAGAAGTCAGAAGGGTTCGACGTTTCCAAACTTGGCTTGCAGCGTTACCGCGCGGAGGTTTGGCAGGGTTGGATTTTCGTCAATCTAGACAAGGATGCGCCGCCGCTCGTGCAGCATTTTGAAAAGCTGACGCCTTTCATCGCGGCGGATGGTCTTGCCGATATGAAGATCGTTCATTCGCAGACATTCCCCTCGCCGTGGAACTGGAAAGTCTTTGTCGAGAATTTCGCCGAGTCCTATCACCATGCCGGACCACACGCAGAAAGCCTGCAGCACAGCAATCCGGCCTTTGGTACCTATGCGCTGGAGCTCCCTGATGATGCACCTTTCATGGTGCTCGAAAATCCGCCTGCGGAAGGCTCTGATCCCTTTTCCGTCTATGTCGGCTTCCCGACTTTTCTCCTGGCGGTGCAGCGCGGTGACGTGACGACCGCCGTCTGGTTTCAGATGAACATCATCGATCGTATGAACTTCAACGTCACCATCCACGCGATGATGCCTGAGGCGATTGCATCGGATGCATCACTCGTTTCATTTATGGCGGACGTGCTGCGCCAGATTCATCTGGAAGACATTGGTGTATGCGACGGCGTGCAGGCGGGGCTCAACAGCCCCGTGATGGTGCCGGGCCCGCTCAGTCATCTTGAGCGAGGGGTTTGGCAGTTTCATCGCTATTTGCAGCGGAAGATGCGGGCTGCCGGATGAAGGATGCCGGATGGTAGAGGTCAACATAACTCCCGCAGGTTGGATATTGATGGCTTTGTCGCTTAGCACGGCGGCAAACGGCTTTTATATGCTTTGGTACTTGCGGAAAAACCATAACGAGGTTTGGCGCGAGATCGGAGGTCCGAGCCTTTTGGGCGGTGTCCATCCTCGCTATGCACTGGAGTATTTGGGTTTCTTTTTGGGTCCGCGATACAAGAGTCTATACGACCCGCATTTGACGATATGTATGTGGTGTCTTCGGTGTCAGTTGCTCATCGGATTTATTTTGTTTTTTTACGTTCAAGATCATCTGCGATGAGTTTGAGGTGCTGGGATGCCTCGCAATGACGGAACGCGAGACAAACAAAAACGCCCCCGAAAATCGCGGGGGCGTTTTTCGTATCCGGCGTGAGCCGAAAAATTACATGGGCGGGCGGGGTTTCGCCACGATGCCGCTTTCGCGCTGGACGCGTTTGCGCGCGAGCTTGCGGGCGCGGCGGATGGCTTCGGCCTTTTCGCGCGCCTTCTTCTCTGAGGGCTTCTCATAGAAGTTGCGGAGCTTCATTTCACGGAACACGCCTTCGCGCTGAAGTTTCTTCTTCAGGGCTTTCATAGCCTGATCAACGTTATTGTCGCGGACGAGTACCTGCACGAGCCAAATCCTGTCTGGGATTTCCCTATCGGGATCAATATGTTAGCCGCAATAGGGGTAAACCCCTTTGCGAGAGAGCCGCTTTCTAGCAAAGGAATCGGGGCTTGTCCACTCTGGCCCGCCTCAAATGCGGCTGAAAGGGCGGATTCTTTGTCGCGGGCAGGGCCTGAAAGCGGCGTCCCCCGTTGCCGAACGCCCCATGCACAGCCATATTCTGCCTATGTCCATTCTCAAAATAGCCCGTATGGGCCATCCCGTCTTGTCGAAGGTCGCCAGTGCCGTCAAAGACCCGACTGCGCCCGAAATCCGGCGTCTGGTCGCCGATATGGTCGAGACCATGATCGACGCCAACGGGGCAGGCCTTGCCGCGCCTCAGGTCTATGTGCCGCTCCGCGTCGTTGTCTTTCAGGCCCCGCCGGAGCGTGCGCCGGAAGGGATCGACGAAGAGGAAAGCTATGACCATACGGCGGAGCTCACTGTCCTCATCAATCCCGAGATCGAAATTCTGACCGAGGAGACGGAGGACGGCTGGGAGGGTTGTCTCTCCGTGCCGGGCCTCAGAGGCCTCGTGCCGCGCTATACGGAGCTCATTTATCGCGGCGTCGGTCTCGACGGTCAGGTGATTGAGCGGCGCGCCAGGGGCTTCCATGCCCGTGTGGTGCAGCATGAATGCGACCATCTGGACGGTGTGCTCTATCCGCAGCGCATGGATGATCTCGGCGAGTTGATCTTCGAGAGCGAGATTCGTCACCGGATCGAGGAAGATGAGGATGGCGACGATGAGTGACGTGCCCCCTAAAGCCGGTCCGGCGAAGCCCCGCGCTGACGACCATATCGCCAAGGCGCGCGCCGCGATCCTTGCTGCCGCCTTGCCAAATGTCGCCTTTGACGGTTGGACGACGAAGGTGATGGCGGATGCGGCGGCAGCAGCGGGTGTGAGCCATGGTCAGATGCGGTTGGCCTTTCCCGGCGGTGTCATTGATCTCGTTGATTGCTTTCTCGCCGATGGCGACCGGCGCATGGGCGAGGCATTGTCCAAACGTGATTTTGGTGCGCTGAAAATCCGCGAGCGCATCACGCTTGGGGTGCGTACCCGCATTGAAGTGGATTTGAAGGACCGCGAGGCGGTGCGCCGCGCGGTGACGCTGCTTGCGCTGCCGCTGTCGGGCACCACGGGGCCGCAGGCGCTTTACCGCACCGTGGACGCGATCTGGCGCGCGGTCGGCGATATATCGACAGATTTTAATTTTTATACGAAGCGGGCGATTTTGGCCGGTGTCTATTCGACGGTCCTGATCACATGGTTTGGCGATGAGAGCGAAGACTATGCCGACACATGGGCGTTTCTCGACGCGCGGATCGGCGATGTGATGCAGATTGAAAAAGCAAAGGCGAGTGTGAAGAAACTTACAGCGTTTCTGCCGGACCCCTTCGCGCTGCTCGGAAAGCTTCGCTACCGCAAGTCTTAAGGGAGGGCTACCGGAAATCCTGATTACGGCTTTACTTTATTTCAGGGTTTTTCCGGCGGCACACCAAAGCCGAGATCGATCCATTCCGCTGACTGAATATCCGTTCCTGCTTGTGTGCGCTCAATCGGTGCAGCATAGCCTGCATCTTCTTCGCGACAGACCATGCCGACAATGCGCGCATTGCCGCTGGCCGGTGCCTTCAATGGCAGATAGATGGTGGTGACAATGCCTGAGCGGCCGGAACTGTAATGATTGGCATAGCGCGCCACCATGCCACAAGGTTTGGAGATGATGGCTTCGTAGGCGTTGATCACGCGCTCGCGTGAAACGTCCGACTGGTTGGTGAGAACATTTTCGCGGGTGAAGTCAAAGCCGATGCGGTCAACCATGGCGGTACCTGCAAAGCGTGCGATGACATTATCGCGGGCGACGATGTCGAGCAGCATGATGTTGGGGAGCCATTGCGTCAGAGCGAGCAAATCAAATTTATCCGCACGCGGCAGATCGCCAGCCTCGCGGCCGGAGTTCCAATAGTCGTAGAGCTCAGAAAAACCGCTCAGCTCACGCCAGTTTCTCACATCTGCCTTGTGGCCTTGTCCGCCACCTGTATCGTTCGGTGAATAGTGCATGTCTGTACCCACGTGCCACCAACGTCCTGTCCGATGGCCTACAATACAGTTGTTTTACCGCCGCTGTCCTTAACGGAGTGTTTTTAACGCGGAGTTTTCGGACCTAAACCAAAAGGATAGAGGCGCGTTAAATGCCCCATCTTCCGGTCCGGGCGGGCCTCGGCTTTGCCGTAGAGATGCAGCGCCGTGCCGGGTTCGGCGGCCAGCGAGGCCCAGTCGTTCACTTCATCGCCGATGAGGTTCAGCATGATGGCGTCGCTGTGGCGTTTGGGGCTGCCGAGCGGCCAGCCGCAGATGGCGCGGATGTGCTGCTCGAACTGGCTCACTGTGCAGGCATCCTGTGTCCAGTGGCCGGAATTGTGAACGCGGGGTGCAATCTCGTTGACGAGAAGACGCGGGCCTGAAGCATCCGCACCCAGAACAAACATTTCAACACCCATGACGCCGACATAGGCGAGGTCAGCCACAATATGCGCGGCGATGGCGCGGGCTTCATCGGCGAGTTTCGTGTCGATGCGAGCAGGCGCGAGGCTCTGATCGAGAATGTGGTTTTTGTGGATGTTCTCGACGGGATCGTAAGCCGCCGTCGTGCCGTCCACCCCACGCGCGACGATGACGGATATTTCGCACTTGAAGGGGACGAAGCCTTCGAGGATGGCGGGGGCGCGGCCGATGGCGTCGTAAGCGGCGAGGGCGTCGGCGGGCGTTGATATTTTCGCCTGACCTTTGCCGTCGTAGCCGAAGCGGCGCGTTTTGAGAATCGAGGGTGTGCCGATCAACTCAATGGCTTTCAGCAGCGCGGCTTCATCGGGAATGTCGGCGAAGGGGGCGGTCGGGATGTTGTGCGATTTCAGAAAGTTTTTTTCGACGATGCGGTCCTGTGCGGTCGCCAGCGCTGTCACGCCGGGGCGCACGGGCGCGTGCTCGGCGAGGATGCGCGCGGTCTCAGCGGGGACGTTTTCAAATTCATAGGTGACGACATCGACGCTATCGGCAAAGCGGGCGAGCGCTTCGGCATCATCATAGGCCGCGCGTGTTCTGCCTGCAGCGACGTCCATCGCCGGGGCCTCAGTGTCGGGGCAGTAGATGTGGCTTGAGAGACCAAGCTCGGCGGCGGCGAGTGCCAGCATGCGGCCAAGCTGACCTCCGCCCAAAATGCCGATGCGTCCACCGGGGGCGACCACTTTCGGCGCGAGGGGAGATTTATTCGTCAACTGGGACATCACCAACAGCGGCGGTCTGGGCGGCGCGATAGGCGTCGAGACGTTTGGCAAGGGCAGGGTCCATCAGTGCCAATACAGCGGCGGCGAGGAGGCCCGCATTTTTGGCACCGGCATCGCCGATGGCCAGCGTGCCGACGGGAATGCCGCCCGGCATCTGGACGATGGAGAGAAGGCTGTCCTGACCGCTCAGGGCCTTGGACTGGATCGGTACACCGAAGACGGGGAGCGGCGTCATGGCGGCGCACATGCCCGGCAGATGGGCGGCGCCACCGGCACCGGCGATGATGACTTTGAGGCCGCGCTCACGGGCGGTTTTGGCGTAATCGACGAGGCGGTCGGGGGTGCGGTGGGCCGAGACGATGCGGCACTCATGCGCCACGCCCAATTCGGCGAGGGTGTCGGAGGCGAGTTTCATGGTTTTCCAGTCCGACTGGCTTCCCATGATAATGCCGACGCGTGCTTGCTCTGCCATGTCTTTCCGAATCCAGATGACGCCTTTAGCGGCGCGGAAAGCGGCGCAGTATAGGCATGGAGAGGTCTTTGGCAAGGAAGGAAGTGAGACCTTCACCCAACCCTCTCCCAGAGAGGGAGAGGGTCAGGAAGGAAGGGATTTAAGCCGCTTTCTTCTTTGCGGGCGCTTTGTTTGAAAATTCCATGGCGCCGTCCTCGACCTTGCCGAATTTGAGGCTGAAGAGATCGAGCGCGTAGTTCTGATAGAGTTTCCACGGGGCTTTGGAGCCCTGTTTGGGGAACTGATCGATCGAGCGCTGGACATAGCCCGACGAGAAGTCGAGCCAGGGTTCGGGCGTCACGGTCGACTCGTCGATGCGCGGTGTGGCCTGACGGGTGCCGGTGCGATCCATGTGGTTGATCAGGCGACAGACATATTCGCAGGTAAGGTCGCACTTCAATGTCCATGAGGCATTGGTGTAGCCGAAAGACGAAGCGAGGTTCGGCACGCCTGAATACATCATGCCTTTGTAGGCATAGGTCTTCGACAGATCGATGCGCTTGCCGTCAACCGTGACTTCAAGCCCGCTCAACAGCTGGAGGTTGAGGCCTGTTGCGGTGACGATCAAATCGGCTTCGAGTTCTTTGCCGGATTTGAGTTTGATACCTTTTTCCGTGAAGGTCTCGATGTGATCGGTCACAACGTCGGCGCGGTTTGATTTGATCGCGTCGAAGAGATCACCATTGGGTACGAGGCAGAGACGCTGATCCCACGGATTATAGGTCGGCGTGAAATGCTTTTTGACGAGATCGTCGCCCAGCTGCTCGCGCACCATGTTGAGAATATAGGCTTTGACCTGCTGGGGCTTGTTGCGCGCGAGGCGGAAGAAATACATGCCAAACAGCACGTTTTTCCAGCGTGTGAGGCCGTAAGCGATTTTGGCGGGCAGATATTTGCGCAGCTTGTTGGCGAGTTCATCTTCAGCAGGGCGCGACACAACGTAAGTCGGTGAACGCTGCAGCATGGTGACGTGGGCGGCGTCCTTTGCCATTTCCGGCACAAGCGTGACGGCGGTGGCCCCGGAGCCGATTACGATGACGCGCTTGCCTTTGTAGTCGATGTCGGGCGTCCATTTTTGCGGATGAACGATGCGGCCTTTGAAATTTTCCGCGCCGGGGAATACAGGCGTGTAGCCGCCAGCATAGTTGTAGTAGCCCGAGCACATGAAGAGGAAGTTGCAGGTGTATTGCGTGATCTTCTTGTCTTCACCGACTTCGACTTCGACGGTCCATGCCGCGTCCTCGCTCGACCATGAGGCGCGTCTGACCATGTGGCGGAAGCGGATGTGACGTTTGATGTCGTTCTCGTCCGCCGTCTCATGCAGGTAGCTGAGGATCGCGGGACCATCGGCAATGGCTTTGGCCTGTGTCCATGGTTTGAACGAATAGCCCAACGTGTACATGTCGCTGTCGGAGCGGATGCCGGGATAGCGGAAGAGATCCCATGTGCCGCCCAGAGCCTCGCGGCCCTCAAGGATCGCATAGGTCTTGGTCGGGCAGTTCACACCCAGATGATAGGCCGCGCCGATGCCTGAAATACCGGCACCCACGATCAGCATGTCGAAATGTTCGGTGGTCATAGGTCGTCACCTTCCCAAAGGCGGCGTCAGTTTCTGTTAAAACTGACAAATTGTCTGTTATGGCCGTTCTTGTACTCTGAAAACGAGTAAAATCACAGAAGTTTCGTATTCCCCTTGGTCAAATTGGGGGCGGACGGGATCAAATTGGCAGGTTCTGGCCTTTTTGGACGATTAATGGCATCTTTGATTCGGTCGGTTTGGCTGTAATCATCGTTTATATTTGGTTACGACCTATCGCGGGTTGAAGGTTTCAGGCAGGCTTTAGCAGTTGCGTATAGGCCGAACGGATTAAGGCCTAAGGGTCGGGAGATCGAGGTCGGAGATGAAAGTCGGAGACAATCGGCCGCTTGAGCAGAACCCGATCGTGGCGCGTGAACGCGCCGAAGCACTTGCGCGCCAGCCCGCCACATTCACGACAGTTCCCGCGCCGTCCGTCGGCTCCGGGCGCACAATCACCGATGCCGTGAGTTTCATGGGCATCCCTGCGACCGAAATCACGCCCACTGTGCGCGACGCGCTGATGTCGCTGATGTCGGAAGTCGACAAGCTGCGCCGGGACGTTGAAAAAATGCGTACCCGTATCCGCGAGGCTGAAAAGCTCGCGGACCATGATCCGATGCTGCCAGTGCTGAACAGGCGGGCCTTCATGGCTGAGCTTGGCCGCGTTGTCGCCTATGCGCGCCGTTATAAAGAGCCTGCGGGGCTTGCCTATCTCGATATCGATAATTTCAAGCAGATTAATGACACCTATGGCCATGCGGCAGGCGATGCGGCGTTGCGCCACCTGATCGAGATCGTCAGCGGCAATGTGCGCGAGACCGATATTGTCGGGCGGCTGGGCGGCGATGAATTCGGCGTCATCCTTGTGCGCAGCGATGAAAAAAGCGCTCACGCCAAGGCGGAAGCGCTGCGGCTGCTCATATCGCTCCATCCGTTGCTGATGGACGGCGTTGAGATTCCGATGTCGATTTCGGTGGGGGCGATTGCCATGGACGGTACGATGGAGCCGCAAGCGGCTTTGGCGCTGGCTGACAAGGCGATGTACAGTGCCAAGCGTCAGGCCCAATAAACTTACGCAATAATATCCGGTAATATCTGATCGTCGATCTCGCGGATGCGGTCGCGCAGGTAGAGTTTGCGTTTTTTCAGACGTTTGATTTGCAACGTGTCGGGCATGGGTTTGCTTTCGAGCGCCATGATGGCGTCGTCGAGGTCACGGTGTTCTTCTTTGAGCTGCGCTAAAGCCTGCAGCAGCTCTTGTTCTTCCTGTTCGGTCATACTCTTCCGATTTACCTGGCCCGATTTTTAAGCAGGCGCTTGGCCGGTCATGTGTCGGCCGCTTGCGCCATGCCTTGTATCATCGTGGCGAAGGAGGTGCATCAGGGCAAGCCCGCATCGGCCTTGCGGGCGCAATAATTTCAGGTTCGTTTGCACCTGTTCCAATTTGCAGACAGTCTTAGCCTGTCCCACAAAAATTGACTGCGAGGGGTTATGAGTTCTGAAGCCCAAACCGCCGCTGCTAACGCCTTCTGGGGTTTCTCAACCGCGCTTTATGCAAAGCCCGGCGTTGAGACGGAGTTGTTGGCCCTGCAGGACGGTGACGGGTTGGAGGTCAACCTTGCGCTCTTCTGCCTCTATGCGGCCATGCGCGGGCAGGCGCTGGATTATGCGGCTGTTGAAGCCATGCGCGGTGTCGGACTTGCCTGGGGGCATGGGGTTGTCGCGCCTTTGCGGCAGGCGCGGCGATTGCTGAAACCGAGTGCCAGCGGGAGTGATGAGGCGGCGCGGTTGCGCAATGAGGTGAAGGCGATTGAACTGGCGGCCGAGAAGGCGATGCAGGGAGTGCTTGCCGAATTGCTGGTGACAGCGGCGTCACCCGACACACATGCGCAACGTCTGCTCGCGGCGCAAAACTTTGCGGCGTGGTTTGATGAAGAAGGGATCGATGATGAAGGTCCGCGCGCGGGCGTTACCTATCTCATCAATGCCGCGTTTCCCCTTTAGGATTTTTTAGCGGGCCGCACAGGGCTGCGCTTGCCGCCTTTGAGGTCTTCGCCCCAACGCTTCGTCACATCTGTTTCGATGTCGAAGAGATCGAGCACGCGGGCGACCGATTGCGTGACGATATCGTCGATGGATTTTGGCGCGGCGTAAAAAGCGGGCATCGGCGGCGCGATGATGGCGCCGATTTCTGACAGATGCGTCATGGTGCGCAGATGGCCTGTGTGCAGCGGCGTCTCGCGCACCATCAGCACAAGGCGGCGGCGCTCTTTCAACACGACGTCGGCGGCGCGTGTTAACAAATTGGAGGTGACGCCCGTGGCGATTTCCGACATGGAGCGGATCGAGCAGGGTGCAACCACCATGCCCAGTGTTTTAAACGAACCGCTTGCGATGGCTGCGCCGATGTCACTCAACTGGTAGCGTGTATGGGCCAGTGCCTCGATGTCGCGTGGTGACATGCCCGTTTCATGGGCGAGCGTCAGTTCTGCCGCTTTGGTCATAACCAGATGCGTTTCGATTTTTTGGGCTTTAAGAATCTCCAGTAAACGCACGCCGTAAATTATGCCGGATGCGCCGGAAATGCCGACGATCAGCCGTTTTGTATTTGGTTTCGGGGTCGCGCGCGCTTTTGCCATAGATGAGATTTAGCTTTTCTTTCCCTTATTTGCGAGGGGTCAAAAATATTTCTGTGAATTGTTCGACAGACCGTCAAAAAAGAGTCATGCTTTTCATGTCACCAACCACGGACATAAAGGTAGGTACACTATGGCGCTGGAGTCGCATATCGCTGAGCTGAGTAGCCGGCACAAAGCTCTCGAAAGTCAGATTGAGAGTGAACTTCACCATCCCGCAAGCGATGATCTTCATATAGCTGAGTTGAAAAAACTCAAACTCAGACTGAAAGAAGAAATCGAAAAACTGTCCGGACACAGATCCGCGGCCTGACATTTTCCCCCAACATCTAACCAAATGTCACAGACATTCGCTTGCGCCGGGCCTTCATGCCCGGCGTTTTGTTTTGTGAAAAAGCGGGGATAGAGCGTGTTTTGGGCTCGAAAACAACACGTGTCACTCAACATTTCTTGCAAGAGATCGAGTGTTTCCATGCAGAGATCGTTAGTCGGTTCGTCGAGTGCGCGCGGCGCATGCGCGGCGCACTATCCCCACCCGGGGATAGAAATATAGGGTGCTGCAAAATAAAGTTATGCCCGGGCAAAGATGGATTGCTTCGCTTTGCACGCAATGACGGAAGTAGGGAAGACCCGTACCCAGTGCGGCCATTTGACGTTTGCCACTCTGATTGTCAGATTTCCCAGGTTCAGCTATTGAATTAGTCATGAGAACGAGTGGGGCACACAGGGGATTTGCGGCGATCGCATTGTTGGCGATCCTTGTGCGCGCAGTCTTGCCTGATGGTTGGATGCCTACACCTCCTGTTGCACATAAAGATGCAAATTGGGTGCCCTTCGTTATCTGTACGTCAGACGGTCTGGTTCAGCATTTAAGTGCCGACTCTGACGAGGAGCCGGTGAAAGACGACGGGACGGGATCTCGTAATTTTGCACCTTGTCCCTTTGCCGCCGCTGCACATTTGGCCCCGGTCGATAACCATGCCGCGACGTTGTTGCCGCAAACAGTTGTTTATCATCCTGCCGAATTTGCCGTTCAGGTGGATGCACCGCATCTGCGTGACGTTTTTGAACGCAAACGTTCCCGTTCTCCGCCCCTGCTTCTGATCTGACGCTTTCATGCGGCTCTTGCCGCTCGTTTCACATCAGATTGCAAGGTATAATTCTATGTCAATCCATCATGATGGACGCGCATATGAGCGTGTCCGTGGCCTCGTGCCACTCTTTCGTTCCGGCGTTTCCGTGGTCGCGCTTCTTTGCCTGACCGCGCCTGCCGCCTTTGCCGGTGAAATCTCGTCACCTGACGAAACCCCGCCGCCCGACGCGACGTTACCCGCGCTTGTTGTGGAAGTTCCGGCTTTTCCGCAACCGTCGCTCAATACTGATACGCCTGGGTCTCTCGACCTTCTGCGTTCGCTTGCCCGTAGTGCCGACAGTGCGGCGTTGCTGTCGGATTCGCCTGGCGTGTCGCTCTACAAGGCGGGTGGCATATCCAGCCTGCCTGCGCTGAACGGCATGGCCGATGACCGTGTCAATGTTTTGCTCAACGGCATGCAAGTCAGCGCCTTCTGCGCCAATCACATGAATTCGCCGCTGTCCTACATCGATCCGACCAATGTCGGTAAAGTTGTTGTTGTCGCGGGGATTACGCCCGTCAGTCTTGGCGGTGACAGTATTGCCGGAACGATTGCCGTGGATTCTCCCATAGCGATTTTCGGCGACAGTGCTTCGCCCGAGCTTGTTGCAGGCAAGTTTTCGACATTCTATCGCAGCAATGGTGATGGCCTGAGCACTTCTGCCAGCGCGACGATGGCGACTGACAAGGTCAGTGTCGGCTATACCGGCTCATACGCTGCCGCACATAATTACGACGGAGGCGGAAATGATGGTGAGGTGCGTTCGAGTGAGTACAAGTCCTTCAATCATGAATTGACCCTCGCTCTGCGTGACACCAATCACTATTACGAGCTTCGCGCCGGTCAGCAATATTCACCCTATGAAGGTTTCCCGAACCAGCGCATGGACATGACCGAGAACCGGTCGGTGCATGTGAACGGTCACTTTGTGGGTGGTTATGATTGGGGCGATCTGGATGCGCGTGCCTATTACCGGCATGTTGAGCATGAGATGAACTTCCTTGACGATAAGGGTGGCGTGGCGGATGGCGGCATGCCGATGAATGTTCGCGGCAATGATTTCGGCTACAAGCTGCAAGCCACGATCAATGCTGATGCCGCGAATAGCTACCGGATTGGTAGCGAGTTTCATGGCGAACGCATGGACGACTGGTGGCCTGCCGTTCCCGGTAGCATGATGATGGCGCCGGATACCTATCACAATATCAATGGCGGTAAGCGTGACCGGCTCGCCATTTATGCGGAATGGGAACGCCAGTGGGCACCGGACTGGTCGAGCGAGATCGGTTTGCGCAACGATACGGTATGGATGAACACAGGTGACGTTCAGTCCTATGGTTGCGGTATGATGTGCGCTGCGGATACTGCCGCTGCGGCGGCCTTCAATGCGCGGGACCATGATCGTGTCTTTGTTAATTTTGACGCCACGGCGATGGCGCGTTATCAGGCGAGCGAAAAGACGGCGCTGGAATTCGGTGTCGCCCGCAAGTCACGCGCGCCCAACCTCTATGAGCTTTATGCCTGGGGACGGGGCAATATGGCCGCGACGATGATCGGCTGGTTCGGTGACGGTAATGGTTATACCGGCAATCTTGATCTTGATAGTGAAGTGGCGAACACGGTCAGCGCCACGGCGAGTCTGGGGTCTGATGAGGATGTCTTCAGCGCCAAGGTGACGCCCTATTACACTTATGTGCAGGACTTCATCAACGTCGCGCCTTATGCGACTTTTACGGATATGAACGGATACAGTTTCACGAAGTTCATGTTCGTGAATCATGATGCCGAGCTTTACGGCTTTGACATTGCCTCACGCTGGCGCGTTTGGAAGACTGAGGAGGCCGGTGAGTTCGCAATCAAGGGCAAGCTCTCCTATACGCGTGGCCGCGACCTCACCACGGATGGTGATCTTTATCACATCATGCCGTTCAATGCGTCGGTCACGCTGGAAGAGACTTTCGGCGCATGGGCCGGTCAGGTTGAATTCAAAGGCGTAGCGCAAAAGGACAAAGTGGACCAGCTTCGCACTGAGCCTCAGACACCGGCTTATCTGCTTGTGAATCTCGGCAGCTCATACACCTGGCAGAATGTCCGGTTTGATGTCGGCGTCGATAATCTGCTTGATCGTGCCTATGACGAGCCGCTGGGCGGGCTTTCCATCGGTGATGAAGTGGCAACGGGCGTGTTGCGTCCTCTGCCGGGCATGGGACGTTCGGTCAATTTTGGCGTGACCTTTAGCCTTTGAGAGGTCGGAGGTTATAAGAACGGCCTGCCTTCATACAAAGGCAGGCCGTTTTTTTACACAGGACGGTTCGGCTCTAAAGCTCACCCGCCATGTCGCGGAGTTTGAATTTTTGCACTTTGCCGGTTGAGGTTTTCGGTAGTTCCGTGAACACCACCGTCTTGGGGCATTTGAAGTGAGCGAGGTTTTCGCGGCAATAGGCGATCACCTGTTCGGGTGTCAGCGTTGAGCCTGTTTTCAAGGCGATGAAGGCGCATGGCGTCTCGCCCCATTTTTCGTCGGGCCGCGCGACGACGGCGGCTTCGATAATGTCGGGGTGTTTGTACAAAATATCTTCGACTTCCAATGATGAGATATTTTCGCCGCCGGAAATGATGATGTCTTTGGAGCGGTCTTTGAGCTGGATGTAATTGTCGGCGTGCCATACACCCAGATCGCCCGAATGGAACCAGCCGCCTTCAAAGGCTTCGGCGCTGGCTTTGGGGTTTTTCAAATAGCCCTTCATCACGACATTGCCCTGAAACATCACCTCGCCCATGGTCTCGCCGTCGCGCGGGACTTCGAGCATGGTTTCGGGATCGCGGACCGAGAGGCCTTCCAGCACGGGATAGTTGACGCCCTGGCGCGCTTTCACCTGCGCGCGGGCACCTGCCTCCAACTCGTCCCATTCGTCATGCCATGCGTTGACCACAGCGGGCCCGTAAGTTTCGGTGAGGCCGTAAACATGGATGACGTTGAAGCCTTCGCTTTCGAGTTTGCGGATCGTTGCGGCAGGCGGCGGCGCGGCGGCGGCGAAGAAGTGGACCGTGTTGGGCAGCGGTTTTTTCTCTTCTTCGGTCGCGTTGATGAGAAAGCCCATGACGGTGGGTGCACCGCCCATATGGGTCACGCCATATTTTGAAATCGCATCGAAAATGTTTTTGGCCGTGACGCGGCGCAGACATACATGCGTGCCTGCCACGACGCTCATCGACCATGTGAAAATCCAGCCGTTGCAATGGAACATCGGCACGGTCCAGAGATAGACCGAATTATGCGTCATGCCGGCGGTGACGATATTGCCCATGGCGAGGAGGTAAGCGCCGCGGTGATGGAAGACGACGCCTTTGGGATTGCCTGTTGTGCCGGACGTGTAATTGAGGCTGATGGCCTGCCATTCGTGTGTGGGGAGATGCCAGACGAAATCTTCGTCGCCTTCTTCAAGCAGGCTTTCATAGTCCGTCTCGCCGATGGCCTCACCCGCGCCGTCATATTCGGGATCGTCAATGTCGATGACGATGGGTTTTACTTTGGCGGCGGCCACAGCTTCCTTGCCAAGGCTTGCAAATTCGCGATCGACAAAGAGCATCTTGGCTTCGCCGTGATCGAGCATGAAGCCGATGAGCGGTCCGTCGAGGCGGATGTTCATGGTGTTGAGCACCGCGCCGATCATCGGCACGGCATAATGAAGCTCAAGCATTTCGGGTGTGTTGGGGGCGATGACCGAGACCGTGTCGCCGAGGCCGAGCCCGCGCTTTTGCAGCGCCGAGGCGAGTTGGCAGCAGCGGGTATAGAACTCCGCATAGGAACGGCGGAGGTCGCCATGCATCACGGCGATGGTGTCGGGATAGACCTCGGCGGCGCGTTTCAGGAAGGAGAGCGGCGACAAGGCCTGATGGTTGGCCGGGTTCTTATCAAGGTCGGTATCGTAGGGGTTCTTGCTCATGGCTCGTCCTCTGGCGCGGCGGGTCTTTGAGCAGCTAATCAAACCCCTGCAGGGCTTGCAACGTTTCAATCGCGACTGCGGGTTTTTCACGGCGTGTCAGCGCGTGACGCACGGCGACCGCCACGACAACAAGCAGACTGCCCACGGCGACGTCAGCCAGATAGTGCCCGCCTTCGGTGAGTGTGGCGAGGAGCATGAGCCCGTTATAGACAAGTCCCAAGCCCAGCGCCCAAGGCAGGCGCCGCAGGCTCCATGTCATCATCAGAGCGAGCGCCGCATGGAACGAGGGAAAGGCAATGATGCCTTCCATCGCCGCGAAGTTGAACGTGTCATATGTGCCCGCGCGCAAGGAAAGATAATCCGGCAGGAAGACCATGCCAGCGGTGGGCCAAACGACCGTGAAATCGTCGGGCTTCAGACCATAGAAGGCGTAAGGGTCAACGGCCGGAAAAAGGGCCGACAGCGTGATCGCCATAAGAAGCGTCAGCCAATAGACGTCGACGAGCTCGCGCAACTCTTCGAGGCGGCGCATGAGACCGAGGAAGAGGACGATCAGAGCGAGTTCAGGGAAAGCCGTGTTGTAGGTCGCGCTGGTGAGACGTCCGAAGGTTTCATGCGTGTTGACGAAATGAAGGAGGCCGATCCAGTCGAAACCGAGCGCCTCATCGAAGGCGACGAGCTGCGCATCGACCAGCGGCAGACTGAGGCTCGCGGCGAGGTAGCTCAAAATCACCGATGTGGTGGAGAAGGTCACGACAAAGAGCGTGGCCGACGACCATGCGACGACGCCCGCAAGATCATCACGTCCGCGCCCGTAGATGGCAAAGCCCGCGAGCATTACGAAGGCGACGAGTGCGAGGCCGAGGCTCGACAGCGAATTGGGCGAGAGGTGATAGGCGCCGAGCACGGCCCAGACAATGTCCGTCATAATGACAAGCGCCAGCACGCCCCAGGCCAGTGGCGAAGGGTAGGGGAAAGTTGTGCGGGCCCATTGGGCAATATGACGAATACGGGACATGGGATGGCCTGAACTTGCGCAGGCCTCAGACTAGGCAATCGGCCCTAAGGAAAGCTAAATTTGGACCGTCGCGGGGCTTGCATTGCCTGTCTCAGGTTGAAACATTGGCGCGACAAAAGGTTTGTTTGAGGGAGAGAAGGCGGATGGGGCGCTACAAAGAGACTTATGCGAATTGGCAAAAAGACCCGCATGCTTTCTGGGCAGAGGCCGCCAAGGACATTGATTGGGTGAGCGCGCCCCGTGAAATCTATGGCCCGTCCGGTTGGTTTCCTGATGCCACCTGCAATACCTGCTGGAATGCCGTTGACCGCCATGTCGCGGGCGGGCGCGGCGACCAGCTGGCGCTTATCTATGACAGCGCCATGCTGGGTCGCGTCAAGAAATTCACCTATGCGGACCTCCTCGACCGCGTGGCGACTTTTGCCGGTGTGCTCCAGCGCCACGGCATCGTCAAAGGCGACCGCGTTATCATCTATATGCCGATGGTGCCGCAGGCCGTTGTTGCCATGCTTGCCTGCGCGCGGCTCGGCGCGATCCATTCGGTTGTCTTTGGCGGCTTTGCGGCGAAGGAGCTTGCGACGCGCATTGATGATGCGAAACCGAAGCTCATTGTTTCGGCGTCATGCGGGTTGGAGCCCGGCCGTGTCATTGCCTATAAGCCGTTGCTTGATGCCGCGATTGATCTTGCCGCGTTCAAGCCCAAAGGGACGATCATTTTGCAACGCGAGCAGTTGCGGGCCGACCTCATCGACGGGCGCGATTTTGAATGGTCGATCGAAATGGAAAAGGCGCGGGCTGCCGGATTGAAGCCCGCTTGCGTGCCGGTTGCTGCCACCGATCCGCTCTATGTGCTCTACACATCCGGCACCACCGGCATCCCGAAAGGCGTCGTGCGCGACAATGGCGGGCATATGGTGGCGCTCAAATGGTCGATGCAGAATATCTATGGCATCAATCCGGGCGAGGTGTTCTGGGCAGCATCGGATGTCGGCTGGGTCGTGGGGCATTCCTATATTGTCTATGCGCCGCTTTTACATGGCTGCACCACGGTGCTTTTTGAAGGCAAGCCCGTGGGCACGCCGGATGCGGGCACGTTCTGGCGCGTGATTGCGGATCACGGCGTCAAGGCGCTCTTCACCGCGCCGACGGCTTTTCGTGCGATCAAGAAGGAAGACCCGAAGGCTGAGCTCGTCAAAGATTATGACCTGTCGAAATTCGAGATGCTGTTTCTCGCGGGCGAGCGCGGCGATCCTGATACTATTCAGTGGGCGGAGCGTGCGCTGAAGGTGCCTGTCATTGACCATTGGTGGCAGACCGAAAGCGGCTGGCCGATGGCGGCGGTGCCGATGGGGATTGAACGGCTGCCGGTGAAATACGGCTCGCCCGGCGTGCCTGTGCCGGGCTTTACGATCCATGTGGTGGACGAGGCATCAAAGCAAGTCGCGGCGGGTGTCACCGGCGCTATCGTTATCAAACTGCCGCTGGCGCCCGGTTGCCTGCCGACGCTGTGGGAGAATGATGAGGGGTTCCGCAAGAGCTATCTCGCGGATTTTCCGGGTTATTACAAAACAGCCGATGCCGGTTTTATTGATGAAGACGGCTATCTCTATGTGATGAGCCGCACGGACGACATTATCAATGTGGCGGGGCATCGTCTCTCCACCGGTGGCATGGAAGAGGTGCTGGCGGGGCATCCTGATGTGGCCGAATGTGCGGTGATCGGCGTTGCCGACGCGATGAAGGGTCAGGTGCCGCTCGGTTTCCTTGTCATCAATAAGGGTGTGAACCGCCCGATGGTTGATATTGAGAAAGAGGCGGTGCAATTGGTGCGCGACAAGATCGGGCCGGTGGCAGCGTTCAAGACGGCGCTGGTGGTGCAGCGTCTGCCGAAAACACGGTCGGGGAAAATCCTGCGCGGGACGATGCGCAAGATTGCGGATGGCGAGCAATGGACCACACCCGCGACGATTGATGATCCGGCGATTTTGACGGAGATCGGCGAGGTGTTGTCAGGTGCGGGGTTTGGGAAGAAGGTCTGAGAGCGGCCTAAATCTCCAGTCTTTCCGCCCGCTACCATGCCGCAATTGACGTTTGGGCTATATCGCCGCATCTTCCCGCCATGGAAGCTGCAAAACCCCTCTTTTCCTATCGCAAGCATTGGGCGCACCGTTTTGGTGTTGCGCCCTTTCTGCCCATGTCACGGGCGGAAATGGATATGCTTGGCTGGGACCAATGCGATGTGATCCTCGTCACGGGCGATGCCTATGTCGATCATCCGAGCTTTGGCATGGCGATTATCGGGCGGTTGCTCGAAGCGCAGGGCTTTCGCGTCGGCATTATTTCGCAGCCTGACTGGCAGTCGGCCGAACCGTTCAAGGCGCTCGGCAAGCCCGCGCTTTATTTCGGCGTCACCGGCGGCAATATGGATTCGATGGTCAACCGCTACACGGCTGATCGGCGTCTGCGCCATAATGACAGCTACACGCCGGGCGGCGAGGGCGGCAAGCGGCCTGATCGCTCGACCATCGTTTATGCGCAGCGTTGCCGCGAAGCTTATAAAGATGTGCCGATTATGCTGGGCGGCATTGAAAGCTCGCTGCGCCGGATCGCGCATTATGATTATTGGTCCGACAAGGTGCGCCGCTCGATCCTTGTGGATGCCAAGGCGGATATTCTTCTTTATGGCAATGCCGAGCGCGCGGTTGTTGAAGTCACGCATCGTATCGCCAAGGGCGATAAGTTCAGCGAGCTTGATGATGTGCGCGGCATCGCGATTTTGAAATCAGCGGTGCCTGACGGCTGGACCGAGCAACATGCCGACGATATTGACGAGGCTGATGAAGGTGCGCGCGCGAGCAACGCGCAGACCGTCATTCGTCTGCCGTCTTATGCGCAGGTCTCAGGCGATCCTGAAACCTATGCACGTGCGAGCCGCGTGCTTCACCGCGAAAGCAATCCCGGCAATGCGCGGGCACTGGTGCAACGCCATGGCGACCATGATGTGTGGCTGACGCCGCCGCCTATTCCGCTCACCACACCGGAGATGGACGGGGTTTACGATCTGCCTTATGCGCGGAGCCCGCATCCTGATTATGACGGCGCGAAAATCCCCGCATGGGACATGATCAAAACATCGGTCACGATTATGCGCGGCTGCTTTGGCGGCTGTTCTTTCTGCTCCATCACCGAGCATGAAGGCCGCATCATTCAGAACCGCTCGGAAGAGTCGATTTTGAAAGAAATCGAAACCGTCCGCGACAAGGTTGAAGGTTTCACCGGCATCATTTCCGATATCGGCGGGCCGACGGCGAATATGTATCGCATGGCCTGCAAGGACGAACGCACGGAAGCGCTGTGCCGCAGGCCTTCGTGTGTCTATCCCGGCATCTGCCCCAATCTCAATACGAGCCATGAGGCGCTGATCGGTCTTTACCGCAAGGCGCGCGAAATTCCGGGCATCAAGAAAGTCATGGTCGCGTCGGGCGTGCGCTACGATCTCGCGGTTGAAAGCCCGACCTATATTAAAGAACTCGTGACGCATCATGTCGGCGGGTATCTCAAAATCGCGCCGGAGCATACCGAGCACGGGCCGTTGACCAAGATGATGAAGCCTGGCATCGGGACCTATGACCGCTTTAAGAAAATGTTTGATGACGCCACCAAGAAGGCGGGCAAAAAATATTTTCTCATTCCTTATTTCATTGCGGCCCATCCCGGCACCGAAGATGAGGACATGATGAACCTCGCGATCTGGCTGAAGCGCAATGAATATCGCGCCGATCAGGTGCAGACGTTTCTGCCGTCACCGATGGCGCTGGCCACCGCGATGTATCATTCGGGCAAGAACCCGCTCAAAGCCGTTCGCCGCGGTGTGTCGGAAGAGGTTTCGACCATCAAAGGTTTGAAGCAACGCCGCTTGCACAAGGCTTTTCTGCGCTATCACGATGCGGAAAACTGGCCGTTACTGCGCGAAGCTCTGAAGAATATGGGCCGCGCGGATTTGATCGGGCCGGGGAAGAAACATCTGATCCCGAACTGGCAACCGGCAGGTACGGGCAAGACCGGCGGCGAAGGCAAACGTCTCGGCGTCAAACACAAGGCGCAGACCTTTACGACCAAGGGGAACTATCCCAAAGGGTTGAAGTAGGGCTGTCGGCCGCCTCATTCTGTCTCGTCAATGATCCGTCGCAGGTGTTGCGCCAGTGCTGCTTTGCGATAGGGCTTGTGCAGCACTGCCGTGCCGATGTCTATGCGTCCGCGTGAGGTGAGTGCGTCGAGCGCATAGCCGGATGTCAGCAGCACTTTCAAATCCGGTCGGAGTTTTCGCGCGTGTTCGGTGAGTTCAAGCCCGTTCATGCCGCCGGGCATTACAATATCGGTGAACAGCACGTCGGGTTCGGAGCCCTGAGATAAAAGAGCGAGCGCCTCGTGTCCGCCGCTTGCTGAAATCACTTTGTAGCCGAGACTCTCGAGACAGGTGACGGCATAGGCCCGTACAAAATCATCGTCTTCGGCAATGAGAATGGTCTCGCGCCCGCCCGGTGTTTTCTCATTGTCGCGTCGGTGGAAATTCGTCTTGCCGTCTGCCTTGGTGATGGTCGATGGCAGATAGATGCGCACTGTCGTGCCAAGTCTCGGCTCGCTGTAGATGGAGACATGGCCGTTTGATTGTTTGACAAAGCCATAGACCATGCTGAGGCCAAGGCCGCTGCCTCTGCCGACTTCCTTTGTTGTGAAGAATGGCTCGAACACTTTTTTCAAAATGTCGGGCGGCATGCCTTCGCCTGTGTCTGTCACAGAGATCATGACATAATAGCCCGGCGGGACTTCGGGATTGGTGACTTGATACTGCTCATCAAGCGGCACGTTGGCCGTGCTGATGATGAGATTGCCGCCGTCCGGCATCGCATCCTGCGCATTGATGGTGAGGTTCAGGATGGCGGATTCAAGCTGTGACGGATCGGCGAAGGCTGACCAGAGATCAGATTCCAACTCTGTTTTGATATTGATGTTCTCACGTAGTGTCCGCAGGAGCATCTGCTGCATTTCGTTGACGAGATGATTGCAGTTCACCTCAACCGGCAAAAGGGTCTGGCGGCGACTGAAGGCAAGCAGGCGTTGTGTGAGTTCGGCGCCGCGTTCACCTGCAGCAATAATCATGTCGATATAGCGCAGGAGATCGGGCCGCGGTTTTAACAGGTCTGAAATCGCTTCGGCATTGCCGATGATGACGGTCAGCAGATTGTTGAAGTCATGCGCGATGCCGCCTGAGAGCTGACCGACCGCTTCCATCTTTTGGGCTTGTACGAGCAATGCTTCTGATTGTTTGCGGCTCGTAAGATCAT
The DNA here is from genome assembly GCA_030645235.1 of Parvibaculum sp. GTDB lineage: Bacteria > Pseudomonadota > Alphaproteobacteria > Parvibaculales > Parvibaculaceae > Parvibaculum. The sequence continues at coordinate 229,787 of JAUSMV010000012.1, forward strand.
GAATGATGCCGACAAAGATCGATGCGCCGTCCTGCTTGGCTTCACCCACGGAGAGGTCCATCGGAAAGTTTGACCCGTCCTTGCGCAGTCCCTGAACTTCGCGACCGATGCCGATGATCTTGCGCTCATGGGTGCGATGATAATTGGAGAGATAGCCGTCGTGTTCGCGTTGATAAGGTTGCGGCATCAGCATTTTGACATTTTTGCCGATCACCTCCTCGTCCTTATAGCCAAAGAGCCGCTCGCAGGCCGGATTGAACATCAACACTGTGCCGCTATCGTCAATCAGGATGACGCCGTCAACGGCGGTTTCAACGACGGCCTGCATGCGGGCGGCGGCTTCGCGAATGACTTTTTCGCTCCGTTCGCGTTCGGTCAGATCGTGAATGATGCCGACAAAGATTGAGGCGCCTTCTTGCTTGGCCTCGCCCACAGAGAGGTCCATCGGGAAGACCGACCGATCCTTGCGCTGTCCCTGCACTTTGCGACCAATGCCAATAATCTTGCGTGCGCCGGTGCGGTGATAGTTGCCGAGATAGCTATCGTGCTCGGATTGATAAGGATCAGGCATCAGCATTTTGACATTCTTGCCGATGACCTCATCGGAAGAGTAACCAAAAAGCTTTTCGCAGGCCGGATTGAACATCAGGATATTGCCGACAGCGTCAATCAGAATGACGCCATCAACGGCTGTTTCAACAACAGCGCGTAGTCTTGCCTCTTCGCTGAATTCGACCATGGGTCTTACTCATAGGAGGGGATTGCGCCGCAGAATTTTGCGGCTTTTGGAAAGTGTGAAAGCAACAGTCCGCTATTGTCCGAATGTCAGCGTTCGGATTTCTTTTTGTTTTCTGAAGAATAGATGCCTGTATTTAGCCCCGTTTCCCCAGCGGCATTGGGCCCATTGTTTAGCTAAAATTTATGTTTTTCAAGTGCTGAATTTTTGGGCAGGCACTTTCGTCATTTGACAGTATACGGAATAGGGTGATGAGAACGGTGAGCGATTTTTTGCTTTGCGTATTGTAGCAACGCAATCGGAGCTGCTTACTACAAAAAAACCCTCCGGCATTTCTGACGGAGGGTTTTTGAATTTCAGAAGAGGAAAATCTCAATCCTCTTCGTCTTCTTCGATCTTTACGTTCTTGAGGCTCGCGAAGACGCTGTCGGCGTTGTAGGACTTGCGGCTTTCGTCTTCTTCCGGTTTCACTTCCGGCGCGGCGATTGTAGCGTGCTGGACTTCCGGCGCGGTTGTTTCCGATGCGGGCAGCAGCGTCTCGCTGGGGCGACCGGCGGCCTTGTCGGCTTTCTTGCGTTCGCGGTCGAGTTTGCGACCGGCCTTCTGCACGGCGGCGTCGAGTTCGATCTGGGTCGAGAGACCGAGCGTCACGGGATCGACCGGTTTAATGTTGGCCGAGTTCCAATGCGTGCGTGTTTTGATCGATTCAATCGTGGGCTTCGTTGTGCCCACGAGTTTCGAGATCTGTGCGTCGGTGAGTTCGGGATGATTGCGCAGCAACCATGCCACGGCGTCGGGGCGGTCCTGACGGCGTGAGACGGGTGTGTAGCGCGGGCCTTTGCGCGGTGCTGCCGGCGGCACCTTGTATTTGCTTTCGGCGCGCATCAGGCGCGTCGCCGGATTGCCCTGACAGCGTTCGATTTCGGCGCGTGAGAGCTGGCCTGAGACGATCGGGTCCATGCCTTTGATGCCCTGGGCAACATCGCCGTCGGCAATACCCTTCACTTCGAGCACATGCAGGCCGCAGAAATCAGCGATCTGGTCGAAGGTGAGCGCGGTGTTTTCGACGAGCCAGACGGCCGTCGCTTTGGGCATGAGGGGCTGAATCATATGGGTTCCTCTGATCCATCCGGGGCCACCGGACGAACCCTTGTCTCGTCAATGAGATTGGGTATGGCGGTTATATAAGGGGAAACCCTGATCAAAGGAAGGAAAATCCCGTTCACATGGTCAGAATGATCTTGCCGATATGACTACTTTTTTCCATAAGCTCGTGGGCCTTGGCGGCGTTGGCCAGCGGAAAGGTGGCGTCGATCAGGGGTTTGACGCGGCCTGCATCGAGGAGCGGCCAGACTTTTTCCCTCAGCGCGTCGGCAATCGAGGCTTTTTCGTTGATGGTGCGGGGTCTGAGCGTTGAGCCGGTCAGCGTCAGGCGTTTCAGCATGACGGGCATGAAGTTTACTTCCGCGACCGAGCCGTTGAGGAAGGCGATGGAGACAATGCGTCCGTCGCGGGCGGCGGCCTCAATGTTGCGGGGGATATAGTCGCCGCCGACCATGTCGAGGATGACGTCCACGCCGCGATTGCCGGTGAGGGCTTTGACCTCGGCCACGAAGTCCTGTGTGCGGTAGTTGACGGCGGCTTCGGCACCGAGTTCGAGGCAGGCGGCACATTTTTCAACGGAGCCTGCGGTCGTAAAGACGCGGGCGCCGAAAATTTTGGCGAGTTGAATGGCTGTGGTGCCGATGCCGCTGGAGCCGCCGTGGACGAGGAAGGTCTCGCCGCCTTTGAGACCGCCGCGCTCGAACACATTGGTCCAGACGGTGAAGAAGGTTTCGGGCAGGCCCGCCGCCTCAATCGCGTTAAAGCCATGCGGTTGAGGCAGGGCGTGGCTTTCGTGCGCTATGCAATATTGGGCATAGCCTCCGCCACCGACCAGTGCACAGACATTGTCGCCAACGGCCCAGCGCGTCACACCCGCGCCGATGGCGACGACTTCGCCCGCGACCTCGAGGCCCGGTGTGTCGGGGGAGCCGGGTGGCGGGGCGTAAAAGCCCATGCGCTGGATCGTGTCGGGCCGGTTGACGCCTGCGGCCTCCACACGGATCAGGATTTCGCCGACGCTTGGGACGGGCGTGTCGATTTCGGTGAGCTGAAGCACCTCAGGACCGCCTGGCTTGGTGATCGCGATTGCTTTCATGCGGGCTGGGATCATTGCGTCACCTTTTTACTTATTCGTGGTTCTGCCCGTAACATAGGCGGAGATGAGAAATATGACAGACCCAAGAGCGGGGAGGCCCTTCATGAACGCTGACGATCTGGAACCGCGCAAAAGGCGCAGTGACGCGCTGGCGGCGCTCGCTAAAGAAGATCTCGATTTGCTAGGTGTCGAAGAGCTGAAAGACCGAATCACTCAGCTCGAAACAGAGATCGTGCGCATTCAGGCCCAGCTTGAACGAAAAGAAGGCACGCGATCTGCTGCTGAAGCATTGTTTAAAAAATAGGCAGAAATTTTCTAAACCCTTCATTCCATATGGTTTTTAGAATTTCTAGGGTGAAATTCGGAATCTGTAATAAAACTGAGAACATGTCAGTTTGTCGCAGGCTTAACCTTTTGATAAATATAGGACTGCTAGGGTGACCTTGCGTAATCCAGTGTTCCTGGATTTCTGAGTGGTTCACTCCACTCTGTTTGACGCCTCCCTGTTAGAACTGAGCCGCGGTATTTCCGCGGCTCTTTTTTTGCTCAAAATCCGGGCGTATGACGTCCGGCTTTGCGGTCTTGATGCCTATAGGCGGTCGGTCTGGCATGAATGTTGATCCTCTAAACCCATGATGTGCCGCAATGGCACGGGGGCGGGTTCAAAGGGCAGAATTTATGACGACCGATAATTTTGACGATCAGGATGTGGTGTTCGCGGGCGACGATACGAATGTTACGTTGGCCGAATTCATGTCCACCGGCGTTTTCCAGCGTACCTATCGTGAAGGCATGGACCTCGTCGAGGAAGCCTCGACCTATCTCGATGGTCCGGGCCGCGAAGCCTCGCGCAATCTGTCGCGTGAGGCCTCTCTGGCCTATGCGGGCGAGAGTATGCGTCTCACCACCCGTCTGATGCAGGTTGCCGCCTGGCTTCTCGTGCGCAAGGCCGTGCATGAGGGTGAGATTTCAGCCGAAGAGGCGCGGTCGGAGAAGTATCGTCTGTCCTCCAAGCAAATCGCCCGTTCGGCCCGTCTGGCCGGCTCGGCGGCGCTTCCTGCCCGTCTTCTTGAGATTATCAGCTATTCCGAGCAGCTCTATGCCCGTGTCGAGCGTCTGGACAGCGAACTCCGCCGCCATGCCGGCGTCACGGATATGGCGCATCCTTTTGCCGATCAGCTCAATCGTGTTGAAGCTTTTTTCCGGGAAAGCACCACGCGCTTTTAATTGAGACGATTGCCTCAAACTGAAACACATGTCGCGGTGAGCCATGATGACGGATAGCTATGTCAGGACGCCTTGGCCCGTGAGATCAAATAAAAGACAAATGCCAAGACGCAGCCGGCGATGATGCCCACGGTCAGGTCCTCGATCAGCGTTAACAGAAACGTGGCGAGCAACACAATCGCTGTCGGCCAGCTTCTGAGCAGACCTGCAAACTCATCTCTCTCAAACATGTTCCACGATACGACAACAAGAACACCTGCCAGCGCCGCGAGCGGAATATAGCTCGCAAGAGATGCCGCGAAGATCATGAACATCAGCAAAAACGCCGAGTGCATGATGCCTGAGAGAGGACTTTTCGCACCCGCCCGGACATTCGTCGCTGTGCGCGCAATGGTGCCGGTCACGCTGATACCGCCAAACAATGCTGAGCCAATATTGGCTATGCCTTGCGCGACAAGCTCCATATTGGAGCGGTGAACGCGTCCTGTCATGCTGTCGGCGACCTTTGCTGAAAGCAGGCTTTCAATACCGCCAAGCAAAGTGAACGTCAGTGCTGTCGGAAAAATCTCTTTTATTAGTGACCAGGAGAAAGCGGGAAGCCTCGGCCATTCCAGTCCGTGCGGGATACCGCCGAACTTCGTACCAATCGTTTCCACGGGTAAATGAAAAAAGGCTGACGCTGACGATGCCAATACGACAGCGATCAACATGCCCGGCCATGTGGGACGCAGCCGTTTCAATCCGAATATGATCAGCGCCGACATCAATCCCAGCACGAGTGCGGAAGGTGTGAAGCTTGGCAAGGCTTGCGTAAGGGCTGCTATCTTTGGAAAGAACGGCCCCGGTTCCCCGCCTGGCAATTTCAAGCCCGCAATATCCTTGAGCTGGCTTGCCGCAATGGTCACGGCGATGCCGCATGTAAATCCAACGGTCACCGCATGCGGAATGAAGCGTATCAGTGAGCCGATCCTGAGTAGTCCAAGGATCGTGAGCATCGCCCCTGAGAGCAAAACTGTAAGAAGAAGGCCTTCGATGCCGAACTGCGCAACCGTAGCGGCAACCAGAACAATAAAGGCGCCTGCCGGACCGCCGATCTGAAACCGGCTGCCGCTCAGCATTGAAACCAATGCGCCGCCGATGACCGCCGTATAAAGGCCTCTCTCCGGCGACACGCCGGAGGCGACGGCGATAGCCATAGATAAGGGAAGTGCCACAATCGCCACCGTTAACGCGGCGATCGCATCCTTGCGCAGGAGATCAACGGAATAGCCCTCAGCCAAAACTGTGAGCAGCTTTGGACGGTAAAGACCAGAAGTGGAGAAGCCGTCAGGCATGCAAAACACGTCATTGAGGTTGCTTGAATGATGCGAGCCTAGCTTTTGCCCCCAGACATGACTAGGAAAAGGGCGAGATGCGGCTCTATCGCGCCCGTAAAAGGCCTGCGGCATTTACGACTTCAAACGCATTCTCCAGATGGCGCGCTTAAAACCCTGAGAACAAAGAATTGAGCTAAAGAAAAAGCCCCGATTGAATATCGGGGCTTTTGTCGTTCGGGCTCTCTGCCGGAGTAAGGCAGTGCTGCTCAGGCCTTCTTGGTGCCCAGCGTGCCGAATTTCTGATTGAAGCGGCTGACGCGGCCGGCGCGGTCAACGAGCTGTGTGCCGCCGCCTGTCCAGGCCGGGTGCGTGGTCGGATCGATATCGAGGACCATCGTGTCGCCTGCGGCGCCGTAGGTCGAGCGGGTCTGGAAGGTGGTCCCGTCGGTCATGGTCACGGTGATCATGTGGTAGTCGGGATGCGTATCTTTCTTCATGGCTCTGACTTCTCGGATGGCGAAAAAGGAAGGGGCGCTGCCCTGAAGGCGCGCCACCGAATGGGGGCTTATAGCGAACCCCCATGGCCTTGGCAAGTCTCAGGGCCCGGCCCCCGATCCCTTTGCGCGACCATGCCGCAGCCCTGAATTTCCGCGAAGATTGGCGCTTTCCGGAGGGCATTGCTATATGAAAGCCCTAAGCAAATGCGCATGCGCCCCGCGCGCCCCTCGCGCCAAACAAAGCCGGTCCTCATGAGCGAAGCCTCAAATCCTGCCGTTGACGCCATCGAAGAAGAGGCCCAGCGCCGCAAACCGGCCAAGGCCGTCGGCCCGATTATGAAGCTCGCGCCTTTCGTGGGCCGCTATAAGCCGATGATCGCGGCGGCTATCTTTTCGCTCATTCTGGCGACGCTTTCGACGCTGGCCTTTCCCATGGCCGGCGGTCGTTTGGTTGACATGCTCCGCAGCGAGCACGTGTCGGAGACCGGACATTTCATCAACCAGTATTTCCTCGCGCTCATTCTGGTGGCGCTTGTTCTTGGCGTGGCGTCGGCCTCGCGCTTTTATTTTGTGAGCTGGATCGGTGAGCGCGTCGTCGCGGATCTGCGCAATGCGGTCTATGCGCATGTGCTGAAACTCTCACCGTCCTTCTTTGAAATCACGCGCACCGGCGAAGTGCTTTCGCGCCTCACGGCTGACACGACACTCATCAAAACCGTCGTGGGATCGTCGGCCTCCATTGCGCTGCGCAATGTGTTTCTCTTTATCGGTGCGGCTTTCATGATGGTCTATACGAGCCCGCATCTGTCGGGTCTCGTGCTGCTTGCCATTCCGATGATCGTGTTGCCGCTTGTTATCTTTGGCCGTTGGGTGCGCCGACTGTCGCGCGCGAGCCAGGACCGCCTTGCCGATACATCGGCCTTCGGTTCGGAAAGCCTTAATGCCATTCAGACCGTGCAGGCCTTCACGCATGAAGAGCTTGACCGCAAATTCTTCTTCAACACGGTCGAGCGTTCGTTCGACACGGCCCGCTCACGCATCGTTGCGCGGTCTGTTCTCACGGCCCTTGTGTTCTTTCTCGGTCTCACCAGTGTCGTCGGTGTGCTCTGGTTCGGCATGAGAGACGTGATGGCCGGTGAGATGACCGGCGGTCTTCTTGCGCAGTTCATTCTCTATGCGCTTTTTGCGGCGGGGTCATTGGCCGCGCTGTCTGAAGTCTGGGGCGATGTGCAAATGGCAGCAGGTGCCACAGAGCGTCTCATTGAACTTATCTCGACAGAGCCTGACATTGCCGCGCCTGCGCATCCCATCGCACTTCCTGTGCCTGCGCGCGGCGCGATTGCTTTCGATAACATCACGTTTTCTTATCCGACGCGGCCTCACGCGGCGGCGCTCCATAATTTTTCGCTGCGCGTGGCGCCCGGTGAAACGGTTGCGATTGTCGGCCCGTCAGGTGCGGGCAAAAGCACGGTGTTCCAATTGCTGCTGCGTTTTTATGATCCGCAGGCGGGTCACGTTTCGCTTGATGGTGTCAATGTTGCCGCCGCTGATCCGGTGGATGTGCGCCGCCGTCTCGCCGTTGTGCCGCAGGAGACGGTCGTGTTCGGCATGACCATCGGCGAGAACATTCGCTATGGCCGCCCCGGTGCTTCGGATGACGAAGTGCGCGCTGCGGCGGTTGCCGCGCGTATTGATGATTTCATTTGCTCGCTGCCGCTCGGTTATGACACGCAGGTCGGTGAGCGCGGCGTGACGCTTTCAGGTGGTCAGCGTCAGCGCATTGCCATTGCGCGTGCGATCTTACGTGATGCGCCTGTGTTGCTGCTTGATGAAGCGACAAGTGCGCTTGATGCGGAAAGCGAAACGCTGGTGCAGGCCGCGCTTGAAGGTCTGATGCAGGGCCGCACAACGCTCGTCATCGCGCATCGCCTCGCCACTGTGCTCAAAGCCGATCGCATCATCGTCATGGAAGAGGGCCGCATTGTCGCAAGCGGTACGCATGATGAATTGATGAAGCAGGGCGGTCTCTATTCGCGTCTTGCGCGTCTGCAATTCACAGGCGACATTCTTGGCGGTGAAACTCAATCCGTCGCTCTCCACTAAACCCGTAAAAAGGATAAGCTCCATGTCGAAACTCAAAGGCTGGCTCATCGTGGCAGGCATTCTCTGCCTTACCATGCTCAGCATTTTCACATGGCGCTTTCTTGCCGCGGCGGGATATTTCACCGCGATCAAACTTGAAGTGCCTGCCATCTGTTCGGTTGTGCCTTCGCCGCCCGGACCGGAAGATATTGAAGTTGACCGCGCGCGTGGTCTCGCTTTCGTTTCGGCCTCTGATCGTCGTGCGCTGATGGCGGGTAACACAGCGGCGCGGGGCGGCATCTATGTGATCGATCTCACCGCGCCGTCTGAGCATTGGCAGTTGCGCCCCGTGACGGCGCAGGAGCCCGCTGATTTTCATCCGCACGGATTGTCGCTCTATACAGGTGCTGACGGTGCGCGTCGTTTGTTTGTCGTCAATCACCGCAGCGATAAGTCCCATTCGGTTGAGATTTTTGACGTTGCGGGTGATGGCAGTCTGACATTCGTACGCAGTGTGACCGATCCGCTTTTGATCTCGCCCAATGATGTTGTGGCTGTTGGTCCTGACAGTTTTTACGCCACCAATGATCACGGCACGGCGAACAAGACCAAGGCGATGCTTGATGATCTTCTTCTGTCGCTCAATTCCAATGTCGTTTATTTCGACGGTCAGAAAATGTCCGTCGCTGCAGGAAGTCTGAGCTTTGCCAATGGCATCAACAAAAGTGCTGATGGCAAAGTCATTTATGTCGCCGAGACAATGGGGCTGCGGCTGCACATCTATGATCGCGATGATGTGACGGGTGCGCTGGTGCCGAAAGATTCAACGCCGCTCGGCACGGGTCTCGACAATATCGATGTGCTTGATGACGGCGCGCTTCTCATCGCGGCGCATCCGAAAATCACATCCTTCATGTCGCATGCGGGCGATGCGGCTGAACTGTCGCCGTCGCAAGTGATCCGTGTTGAGCTTGATCCCAAAGGCGCGGGCGGCAAGGCCGGTACGATCTATCTCAACCTCGGTAAAGAAATTTCCGGCATCTCGGTTGCCGCCGGATACCGCGATCTGATGCTGCTCGGCAATGTGTACCAGCCGAATATTCTGGTCTGTCAGCAGTCGAAAGTGATCAAGGGTTATTGAGTTTTCCGCCGCTCGCAAAAGCGGGGATAAGGGAAAATGAAGCCCGACATCTGCTCGAAACACTCAACATTTCTTGCAAGAGATTGAGTGTTTCCATGCAGAGATCGCTAGTCGGTTCGTCGAGTGTTTGAGCGGAGGGCGCGGGCGCCTATCCCCGGTGGGGGATTGTTTTTGATTTTCGGGGACTTATCCCGCGAAAGTCATATTCAAGTGGGGATAGGGGGAAAAAATTATTTCCCCTCTTTTTGAACCCTCCCCCTCCTAACTTTTTCGCGCCTACGCGCGAGGTGAGGGAGGGTCAAACGGCGACTTCGCCGTTTGGGGAGGGGGAACGACGACGATCGCAAATTTAGAGCGTGACGAGAGACCCAGACCCCGCCCCAAAAAATCAAAGAAGATTTTTTGACCCTCCCTCAAGGGGAGGGTTGAAGGAAGTCGGAAGCGCTATCTCTCGGTGAGCTTGAATTCAATGCGGCGGTTGCGTTTGAGCGCTTCGGCTGATTTGCCTTTGTCGAGCGGTTGGAACTCACCGAAGCCGGCGGCGACCAAGTGCGAGGGCGCGACGCCTTCCTTCACCATGAAGTTCACGACCGCGATGGCGCGTGCGCTCGACAGATACCAGTTGGAGGGATATTGCGCCGTCTTGATCGGGTTCACGTCCGTGTGGCCGTCGATGCGGATGACCCATGAAATATCGTCCGGGATCTGGCCCGCGATTTCGCGTACGGCATCGGTGATCTTGCGCAACTGTTCGACGCCGGAGGGATTGAGATCAGCCGAGCCGGAGCTGAAGAGAATTTCGGATTGAATGACGAAGCGATCGCCAACAATTTCGATGTCGGGCCGATTGCCTAAAATCTCACGCAGGCGTCCGAAAAATTCCGAACGGTATTTGGCAAGCTCTTGTACCTTTTGGGCGAGGGCGGCGTTCAGGCGTTTGCCCAAATCAGCAATCTGCGCCTGACTTTCTTTGTCGCGCAGTTCTGACGCATCGAGGGCGGCTTCCAGCGTGGCGAGCTGGCGGCGCAGGGCCGAGATTTGCTGGTTGAGCAATTCGACCTGTGCGAGCGCCTCGTTTGAAATTTCTTTCTGCTTGGTCAGTTCGTCGGTGAGGACCGCCATTTTGCCGCCGTCGCCTGCTGATGCGGCGAGCTTGTCTTTTTCGATGGTGGCTGCCACGAGGTCTGATTGCAGGCTCGCAATCATCGCCTGCATGTCAGAATTTTCCTGTTTGGACAAAGCGAGCTGGCTCACAAGTTCGGCAAGCTGATTGCGCAGGCTATCGAGCGCGCTGTCCTTGCTTGAGACGAGTTGTGACAAGACAAACTGCGTCAGCATGAAAATCGTGATGAGGAAAATGAGGACGAGCAAGAGGCTCGACACGGCGTCCACAAAGCCCGGCCAATAGTCTCCGCCTGATTGCGTCCGCCTGCGTCTTGAATAGGCCATGTTATTTGCCCAGGCGCGTGACGAGGCGCTCAAGCAGCGCTGAAATCGACGCCTGATTGTCCGCCATGTTTTTGATGAGATGCTGTTCGTCGCGCAATTGTTCGGTGAGGGCCGCGATTTGCCCCGCAAGTGCCATGGTGGTGGCGTGATCGCCCCCACCTTTGGCAAGGGGGCCCGCCGCACCGCCGCCTGTCAGCGCCTGTTCGATGCGTTCGAGTTTTTTCATTGTGTCGCCGAGCATGCCGGGGCTGCGGTCAAAATCCTGACTCAAGTCTGTGACGGTCGAGAGCCATTCTTCCAGTTCATTGTAAAAGCGGCTCTGCGCCTGTCCGGCCTGCAAATCGAGAAAGCCCAGAATGAGTGATCCGGCGAGACCAAAGAGGGAGGAGGAGAAGGATGTGCCCATGCCTGAAAGCGGACCTTCAAGCCCGGCCTTGAGGTTTTGAAAGACGACGACCGGATCACCGGCTTCAACGCTTAAGCCCCGGATCGTCTCGCCCACTGATGTGACTGTGGTGATGAGACCCCAGAATGTGCCAAGGAGGCCGAGGAAGACAAGGAGGCCGATCATGTAGCGCGAAATTTCGCGGCTTTCATCGAGACGCGAGCCGATACTGTCGAGGATTGAGCGCATTGAGAGGGCATTCAATTGCATCCGTCCGCGCCGGTCACTCAACATTGTCGCCATGGGGGCGAGCATCACAGGCGGGTTTGAATGTCCCAGGCCCGGATCGGCGCGGCGAAAATTGTTTACCCAGCGCACTTCGGGGCGTAGCCTCATCACCTGCTGATAAGCATAGAGAATGCCGAAAATCAGTACAAAGATGATGAGACCGTTGAGGCCCGGATTGGCAAAGAAGGCCTTCTGCAATTGCGGCAGAAGCACTGCCAGCACGAGGCTGACAAGTACCAGAAAGATGCTCATGCGCGTGAGATAGGGCCGGGCATTGGAAAGGGCGGTGCCCTCGGTGAAGTCCTTGGTCATCGTCCTACTCCTCGCGGCCTGATTTCGTAATATCAACGCGGTCCTGCGGACCATTATCCCTTGCGCCACCCAAAGCGCGGACATCGAGCCGGTCGGGTTTGATGCCTTCGGCCATCAGCACGTCGCGCACCGCGAGCACGCGGCGTAAGGACAGGCGGCGCTCGTTGGAACCGGTGGAGCCGGGTGTGCCCGCATAGCCCCTGAGCGACACGCGACCGCCGCGCTCCTTGAAACTGTAGGCAAAGGCTTTGATGTCTGAAACCGCCTCATTGCTGAGTGTGTCGTCATCGTCATCAAAGGTGATGCGCATGATTGACGGTGCGGGGTTCGGCAGATTGGCGGGGTCGAAGAGGTCTGCTTGGACGGGGGCCGGTGCCTGTATCGGAGCCGGTGCCTGCGGGACGTCGTCGTCGGCCTTGTCCATGGTGCGGATCGGGCTCATGGGGATCGCCATCGGTTCGGCGTCCACGGGCGCGGCCTGTGCCTGACCAAATGCCAGGGTGCAGAGAACCGCAACGGCGCACAGAGGCAGGGCGCGCGCCGAAATCCTAAATCCGCTCAATGCCTTCATATTCCCCATCGTCCCCGACACGTTATCCGATTTGGCATAAGTCTAGCCGCGTTCGCGTTGACGAGACACGCCTAAAGACAAATTCCGGCGGAAGTTGGACGGGGTGGGGGAGGGACGATCAGGCGGCGTTGCGGGCGGCTTTCAGCACCTTGCCGAGTTGGGCATGGATCATCTCGTTGCCGGCCATGATTGAGCCGCTGCCGAGAATATCGTCGCCGCCTTGCGCATTGCTGACGGTGCCGCCTGCTTCGCGCACCAGCACGATGCCTGCCGCCATGTCCCAGGGGGCGAGCGCGCGTTCCCAGAAGCCGTCGAAGCGTCCGGCGGCGACATAGGCCAAATCGAGCGAGGCCGCGCCCATGCGGCGCACGCCTGAGCAGTTGAGCATCACGGCGCGTTCTTCGGTGATGAATTCCTCGTGGCCCGGACGGCCGATGTGAGGGATGCCGCAGCCGATGACGCATTGGGTGATGTCGCGGCGGGCGGACACGCGGAGGCGGCGGTCATTGAGGAAGGCACCCTGACCTTTTTCGGCAAGGTAGAGCTCGTCCGTGACCGGATTATAGATAACGCCTGCCACCATCTGGCCGTCGCGCTCAAGGCCGAGGGAGATGGCGAAATGGGGAATGCCGTGGAGGAAGTTTGTGGTGCCGTCGAGCGGGTCGATGATCCAGCGGTGGGATTTGTCGGCGCCTTCGACGACACCTGACTCTTCCATCAGGAAGCCATAGCCGGGCCGCGCCTTGCTCAGTTCTTCAAACAGAACCTTCTCGGCCTTTTTGTCGGCGGCGGAGACGAAATCGCCGGGACCCTTCATCGAGACCTGCAGGTTCTCGACTTCGCCAAAGTCACGCTGAAGCCCCCGCGCGGCCTTGCGGACGGCGGCGACCATGACGGTCATGACGGGGGTGTGACGCGACATTATTCGGCGCGACGCAGATAGGTGAGTTCGTTTGTGTCAACGACGATGCGCTCGCCCGATGTGACGAAGGGGGGCACCATGACGCGGACGCCGTTTTCGAGAATGGCGGGCTTGTAGGAGCTGGTCGCCGTCTGGCCCTTCACGGAAGGTTCGGTTTCAGCGATGGCGAGCGTCACCTGATCGGGGAGCGAAATGCCGAGCGCCTTGCCTTCGTGGCTTTCGACGGTGACTTTCATGCCGTCCTGCAGGAAGGCGGCGCGATCACCGACCCAGTCGCGGGCGAGTTCGATCTGCTCGTAGGTTTCATTGTCCATGAAGGTCAGCATGCCATCGACTTCGTAGAGATACTGGTAGTCCTTCTGCTCAAGACGGATGCGCTCGACGGCTTCGGCGGAACGGAAACGCTCGTTGAGCTTGCGGTTATCGACGAGGTTCTTCAACTCGACCTGCGCGAAGGCACCGCCCTTGCCGGGCTTCACATGCGCCACTTTCACGGCAGCCCAGAGGCCACCCTGATGCTCGATGACGTAGCCGGGGCGAATTTCGTTACCGTTGATCTTGGGCATGGGCAGCTTTCCAGGGATGTCGCTAATTTGGGCTTGCGCAATTTCCCGATCAGTGGGGCCCTGACGGGCGCACAAGCGCCGTTCTGATAGCATCAAGCAGGGCCAAAGGCCAAGCCTTTATAGGTTTTCGTGCAGTTGAAGGAAGAGTTGGTTAAAGGCTGCCACGGCCGCTTTCGGCCCGCCGGCATGGGCCCAGACGCCGCCTGAAACGGCGAGGAAATCCGCGCCAGCGCTCACCAAAGGCGCTGCATTCGCAACCGTGATGCCGCCTATGGCGACGGAGGGGACGACGAACATCTCCGCCCACCAGGTCAGCAAATCGACACCAGCGCGGCTTTTTGCCTCTTTGGTCGCGGTGTCGAAGAACGCGCCGAAAGCGACATAATCAGCCCCTGCTTCGCCTGCTTCCATCGCAAGGTGGCGGCTGTCATGGCAGGTGACGCCGACGATGCGGTCGGGGCCGACAATGGTGCGGGCTTTCTTGTAGGACATATCGTCCTGACCGACATGCACCCCGTCCGCGCCCATTTCGATGCAGAGATCGGGGCTGTCATTGATGATGAAAGCCGCGTTGTAGCGCATGGCGATGGGCATCAATGTTTCGGCAGCGCGGCGCACGGCATCGTCGGGGGCGTAGGCGCCGTCCTCAGCCTTCAGGCGCAGTTGCAGCGAGGCGATGTCGCCGCCGTCGAAGGCCGCCTTCAGCGTCTCGGCGAAGGCCACAGGCTCGAAGCGTGGCGGCGTGATGAGATAGAGGCGGCAGGGATCGTTGGTCTCGACGACCTTTTGTGTCTGCTTGGGTTTTGTCTTCGTCTTTTTGCTCATGGCACTTTGTAGCGCGAAGGACGCGTCCTAGTCGAGTTTCATGCCCGCACGGCGAAGGGCGTCGGCGAGGGCACCGCCTGCTGCGGGCGCTGTGGGTTTGGGCTGGGCGTTTGTGACCTGACGCTGTTGCTGGGCGCGGTTCGGGCTGCGTTCGCGCTTTTCACCGGCGACGGGCAGCTCGTCGGACATGCGCATGGTGAGGGCGACGCGTTTGCGCTGCACATCGACTTCAAGGACTTTCACTTTCACCACGTCGCCGGGTTTTGCGACGTCGCGCGGGTCTTTCACGAATGTGTCGGACATCGCTGAAATATGGACCAGACCGTCCTGATGGACGCCGATATCGACGAAGGCCCCGAAGGCGGCGACGTTTGTTACCACGCCTTCGAGCATCATGCCGGGGGTGAGGTCGGATAGTTTTTCAACGCCGTCTTTGAAGGTGGCGGTCTTGAAGGCGGGACGCGGATCGCGGCCGGGTTTTTCCAGTTCTTTCAGAATGTCGGTGACGGTGGGCAAGCCAAACGTCTCGTCGGTGAAATCTTTGGCGTTGAGTTTGCGGAGCGCGCCTGCATTGCCGATGATGTTTTTCAATTCATCGCCGGTCTTTTCGATGATGCGGCGGACGACCGGATAGGCTTCGGGATGGACCGACGAGGCGTCGAGCGGATCGTCGCCATCGGGGATGCGCAGGAAACCGGCGCACAACTCAAAGGCTTTGGCACCGAGGCGGGGTACCTGTTTCAATGCCGCGCGTGTTTTGAACGGACCGGTTGCATCACGATGCGCGACGATCGATTGCGCGAGGCTTTCGCCGATGCCGGAGACGCGGGCAAGCAGCGGCACGGAAGCGGTGTTTGCATCCACGCCGACGCCGTTGACGCAGTCTTCGACGACGGCATCCAATGACTTTGAGAGTTTATGTTCGCCGATATCGTGCTGGTACTGGCCGACGCCGATGGATTTCGGATCGATCTTCACGAGTTCGGCGAGCGGGTCTTGCAAACGCCGCGCGATGGAGACGGCACCACGGATCGAGACGTCGAGATCGGGGAGTTCGGCGGATGCGTAAGCGGAGGCGGAATAAACCGATGCGCCTGCTTCTGAGACCATGGCTTTCGTCAGTTTCAAATCAGGGTGACGCGCCATCAGATCAGCGGCGAGCTTGTCGGTTTCGCGCGAGGCCGTGCCGTTGCCGATGGCGACGAGATCGACTTTATGGGTTTTGCACAGACGCGCCAGTATCGAGATGGCTTCGTCCCAACGGTTTTGCGGCTGGTGCGGATAGATCGTTTCGTGGGCTACGACTTTGCCGGTCGCATCGACGATGGCGACTTTGACGCCGGTGCGGAAGCCCGGATCGAGGCCGAGCGTGGCGCGTGTGCCGGCAGGCGCGGCGAGAAGAAGATCGCGCAGGTTGCCGGCGAAGACTTTGGTGGCTTCGTCTTCGGCGAATTGGCGCAGGCGCATGCGCAGATCGAGATTGATGTGGAGGAGGATTTTTGTGCGCCATGTCCAGCGCACGGTTTCCACGAGCCATTTGTCAGCGGCGCGGCCCTGATCGGCAATGTTGAAGCGATGGGCAATGCGGCGCTCGAAGGTTGAGGGCATTGTCTCTTGTCCGGCGGGGACGTCTTCCGGCACAAGCGTCAGCGACAGCATCTCTTCTTTTTCGCCGCGGAACATCGCAAGGATGCGGTGCGAGGGGAGTTTTGTCAGCGGTTCGGAGAAGTCGAAATAGTCGGCGAATTTTTCGCCCGCCTGTTCTTTGCCCGTCTGCATTTTTGAAGCGAGCTTACCGCGGGTCCAAACTTCTTCGCGTAAGGCGCCCACAAGGTCGGCGTCTTCGGAAAAGCGTTCGATGAGGATGGAGCGTGCGCCGTCGAGGGCGGCGGCGGCGTCAGCGATGCTTTTGTCGGCGTCGATGTAAGTCGCGGCGATTGCTTGCGGGTCAAGTTTCGGGTCGGCCATCAGGGCGTCGGCGAGCGGTTCCAGCCCTGTTTCGCGCGCGATCATCGCCTTGGTGCGGCGCTTGACCTTGAAGGGGAGGTAGATGTCTTCGAGGCGGGCTTTTGTTTCGGCTGCGGCGATGGACGCGCGAAGAGCGTCCGTCATTTTGCCTTGTTCTTCGATGGAGGAGACAACGGCGGCGCGGCGGATTTCCAACTCGCGCAGATAAGAGAGACGTTCTTCCAGAGTGCGAAGCTGCGTGTCGTCGAGTGTGCCGGTGACTTCTTTGCGGTAACGCGCGATGAAAGGCACGGTCGCGCCGCCGTCGAGGAGTTCAATGGCTGCCACCACCTGTTCTTCACGGACGGAGAGTTCTTCGGCGATACGGGCGGCGATGGATTTCGGCGTTGGTGATTTCACGGGGGCACTCACGACAGAGGAATCGGGGGGTGTTGTTTTTACCCCGTCTGACGTGGAGTTGCAGCAAAACAAAATTACCCTCTCCCTCCTCTTGAGGGAGGGTCAAAAAATCTAAGGCGATTTTTTGAGCTTCGGCGGGAAATTGGTCCACCGGACCAATTTCTTTTCCGCCTGCGACCCTCAAGGGGAGGGTTGAATATTCCGAAAGCTTTAAGCCTTTTCGAGGTCGGCTTTCCATGTGCCGAGCGAGGCGAGGCTGTTCATTTTGGCGCGGTGCGCAAAAGCTTTTTGCGCGGCGGCGACGTTTTCTTTTTTGCCTGCCCATGCTTTTTGCGGGGCGGCTTGCAGCGCGCGGCCGTAGGAGAAGGAGAGCGCCCACGGCAAAGGTCCGAGTTTGTTCATCGCGTCGAGATGGGCGGTGGCCAACTCATCGGACTGGCCGCCGGAGAGGAAGACGATGCCGGGAATGGCAGCAGGCACCGTGCGCTTGAAGACTTTGATGGTCTTTTCAGCGACTTCCTGAACACCGGCTTGCGTTGCGCATTTTTTGCCGGAGACGACCATGTTGGGTTTCAGGATCGTGCCTTCGAGGAGCACGTTGTGACGTGCGAGTGCGTTGAAGAGCGAGCGGAGCGTCGTTTCGGTGACTTCGAAGCAACGGTCGGCTGTGTGGTCGCCGTCCATCAGCACTTCGGGTTCGACGATCGGGACGATGCCGTTCTTCTGGCAAAGAGCCGCGTAGCGTGCGAGGGCTTCGGTGTTGGCTTCGATGCAGGCATTGGTCGGGATCACGGGGGAAATGTCGATCACGGCGCGCCATTTCGCAAAGCGGGCGCCGAGCTTGTAATATTCGGCGAGGCGTTCATCGAGACCGTCAAGGCCTTCGGTGATGGTTTCGCCGGGGAAGCCCGCCATCGGCTTTGCGCCTGCATCGACTTTGATGCCGGGGATGGAGCCTGCGGCTTTGATGATGTCCACGAGCGGTGTGCCGTCAGCGGCTTTCTGGCGGATGGTTTCGTCGTACAGGATGACGCCGGAAATGTGGTTCTTCATCGCGTCGGTGGTGCGGAACATGAATTCGCGATAATCGCGGCGGCTTGTTTCCGTCGATTCAGTGTTGATGGCGTCGAAACGCTTTTTGATCGTGCCTGAGCTTTCGTCGGCGGCGAGGATGCCCTTGCCGGGCGCGACCATGGCTTTTGCGATCTGTTCCAGTGATTCAGTCATGTCTATCAGTCCTCTAAGTTAGTTACGTGCCAGCGCCGCAACGCCGGGCAGTTCAATGCCTTCCATCCATTCGAGGAAGGCTCCGCCAGCGGCGGACACATAGGTAAAGTCTTCAGTGGCACCGGCTTCATTGAGGGCGGCCACTGTGTCGCCGCCACCGGCGACGGAGATGAGCGAGCCCATTTTTGTCAGCATAGCGACGTGACGCGCGGCTGTGACCGTGCCGGTGTCGAAGGGCGACATTTCAAAGGCGCCGAGCGGGCCGTTCCAGACAACCGTCTTTGCCGTTTCGATGCGCCCGGCGATATAGGCGAGTGTGTCAACGCCGACATCGAGGATCATGCTGTCTTCGGGCACTTCGGAGACGGGGACCGTGACGCAAGGCGCACCGGCTTTAAACTCTTTGGCGACGACAACGTCGGTCGGCAGGATGATTTCGCAATTGGCGGAACGGGCGTTCGCCAAAATGTGACGCGCCGTGTCGAAGAGGTCGCGTTCGCAAAGCGACTTGCCCACCGCTTTGCCCTGAGCGGCGAGGAATGTGTTGGCCATGCCGCCGCCGATGACGAGGGCATCGACTTTTTTCACGAGATTGCCCAGCAGCGAAATCTTGGTCGAGACTTTTGCGCCACCGACAATGGCGACAACGGGATGCGTCGGATTGCCGAGCGCTGCGTCGAGCGCCTTGAGTTCGGCTTCCATCGCGCGACCGGCATAGGAGGGCAGTTCATGCGCGATGGCTTCGGTGGAGGCATGCGCGCGGTGGGCGCAGGAGAAAGCGTCGTTCACATAGACATTGCCATTGGCGGCAAGGGCTGCGGCAAAATCGGGATCGTTGTTTTCTTCGCCTGCATGGAAGCGCGTGTTTTCCAGAACGATGACACCGCCATTGGGCAGTGCGTCGATGGATTTTGTTGCGAGGTCGCCGATGCAATCATGGGCGAAGGCGACTTTGCGTCCGAGGAAAGGTTCAAGCGCGGCGGCAACAGGCGCGAGCGAGTATTTTGCTTCCGGTGCGCCTTTGGGGCGACCGAAATGCGAGAGCACAATGACCTTGGCGCCGCGATCGGACAGTTCCGTCAGCGTGCCCGCCACGCGTTCGATGCGCGTTGTGTCGGTGATCTTGCCGTCTGCCATCGGCACATTGAGATCGGCGCGCACAAGCACCTTCAGGCCTTTGAGGCCGACGGCTTTGAAGAGATCATCGAGGGTCTTATGCGTGGACATTTGTTTGGTCTTTGTCGGAAAGAGTTACTTGCAAAGCAGATAGAAAAAACCCCTTCCCTCAAATGAGGAAAGGGGTTTCAAGCAAATCACTTCAGCAGCTTGCCCATCGCCACGGCGGTGTCGCCCATGCGGTTGGAGAAGCCCCATTCATTGTCGTACCAGGCGAGGATACGCACGAGCTTGCCGTCGATAACCTGTGTCTGTGTCAGATCGAAGGTGGACGACGCCGGGTTGTGGTTGAAGTCAACGGAGACGAGCTTTTCGTCTGTTGTCGCCAGCACGCCTTTGAGCGGGCCTTTCGACGCGGCGATGATTGCGGCGTTCACTTCTTCGGCGGATGTCTTCTTCTTCGCGGTGAAGACGAGGTCGATCACAGAGACGTTGGCTGTGGGCACGCGGATCGATGTGCCGTCGAGCTTGCCTGCGAGTTCCGGCAGCACGAGGCCGACGGCCTTGGCGGCGCCCGTTGATGTCGGGATCATGGAGAGACCGGCGGCACGCGCACGCCGCGCGTCCGAGTGGAGCGTGTCCACTGTGTTCTGGTCGCCCGTATAGGCATGGATCGTCGTCATGTAGCCCTGTTCGATGCCGACGGCTTTGTTGAGCACAGCGGCGACGGGGGCGAGGCAGTTGGTGGTGCAGGAGGCGTTCGAGACGATCTTGTGGCTCTTCTTCAACTGCTGATGGTTCACGCCGTAAACGACGGTGATGTCGGCGCCTTCAGCGGGGGCCGAGATCAGCACGCGCTTTGCGCCGGCTGTGAGATGCATGCCGGCTTTTTCTTTAGAGGTGAAAATGCCTGTGCATTCAAACGCAATGTCGATGCCGAGTTCGCCCCAGGGGAGCTTGGAGGGATCGCGTTCGGCCAAAACTTTGATCGGGCCGCGGCCGAGATCGAACGACGACTTTGTCACTTTGATTTTGCCGGGGAAGGGGCCGTGGACTGAGTCCCATTTCAGCAGATGGGCATTGGCTTCAACTGAGCCCAGATCGTTGATGGCAACGACTTCAATGTCCTTGCGGCCGGATTCTGCGATGGCGCGCAGGACCAGACGACCGATACGGCCAAAGCCGTTAATTGCAACGCGAACAGCCATGTAATTCGTCTCCTGAGTTAGTCGATCAAGCCTTGAGGCACGCCTTGGCGGCGGCGACAGCGGCGTCAGCAGTAATGTTGAAATGTTTGTAGAGGTCTTTGGCGGGGGCCGACGCGCCGAAGCCCGTCATGCCGATGAACGCGCCATCGGGACCGATATAGCGGTCCCAGCCATATTGGATCGCGGCTTCGATGGCGACTTTGATTGTGCCTTCGCCCAGCGTCTTTTTCTTGTAGTCCTTTGTCTGCTCTTCAAAGAGTTCAACGCAGGGCATGGAGACAACGCGGGCGCCGATGCCGTCAGCTTCAAGAAGCTTCTGGGCGGCGACGGCGATTTCGATTTCCGAGCCGGTGGCAATCAAGGTCACTTTGGCGGGGAGCGTTGCGGGACTAAGTTCATAGCCGCCCTTGGCCGACAGATTTTCATCTGTATGCGTTGTGCGGACTGTCGGCAGGTTTTGGCGCGAGGCTGCGATGATGGACGGTGTTTCTTTGGCTTCGAGGGCGGCCTGCCAGCATTCGGCGGTTTCAACCGCGTCGGCGGGGCGGAAGACATAGAGGTTCGGCATGGCGCGCAGTGATGCCAGATGCTCGACCGGCTGATGCGTCGGGCCGTCTTCGCCAAGGCCGATCGAGTCATGCGTCATCACATGGATGACACGCTGCTTCATCAGAGCGGCGAGGCGGATCGAGGGACGGCAATAGTCGGTGAAGACGAGGAAGGTGCCGGAATAAGGGATAAAGCCCTTATGCAGCGCCATACCGTTCATGGCCGCGGCCATGCCGTGTTCGCGGATGCCGTAATGGATGAAGGAGCCGGAGAAATCTGTCGGGGTGACGGGCTTCTGGCCTTTGGACTTGGTGTTGTTGGAGCCCGTGAGGTCCGCTGAGCCGCCGACCATTTCGGGGATCACGGCGTTGATGACGTTCAAGGCTTCTTCCGACGATTTGCGCGTGGCCCATGAGGGCTTGTCTTCGGAGAGTTTCTTTTTGTAAGCGTTCATTGTCGCGGCGAAGGTCGCGGGCAAGTCGCCGGAAAGCTCGCGCTCATATTCGGCGCGCTTGTCAGCGGCGAGGGCTTTGAAGCGCGAACCCCAAGCGGCTGATTTCGCGGCACCGGCAGCGCCGATTTTGCGCCATGCGTCGAGGATGTCAGCGGGGATCGCGAAAGGCTCATGTGGCCATGTGAGAGCGGCGCGCGTGAGGACAATTTCGTCATTGCCGAGCGGTGAGCCGTGCGAGCCGGATGTGTTCTGCTTGTTCGGCGAGCCGTAACCGATGACGGTCTGGCAGGCGATCAGCGTCGGCTTGTCGGATTTCTGTGCGGCTTCAATCGCTTTGGCGATGGCTTCGGCGTCGTGGCCGTCGATGCGGACCGCGTTCCAGTTGGCAGCTTTGAAGCGCATCAGGGCGTCGCCTGATTCTGAGAGATCGAGTGAGCCGTCAATCGTGATGCCGTTATCATCGTAGAGCACGATCATCTTGGAAAGCTTCAGGTGGCCCGCAAGGCTGATCGCCTCGTGGCTGATGCCTTCCATGAGGTCGCCGTCCGACGCGATGACATAGGTATAGTGGTCAACGATCTCTTTGCCGTAGCGGGTCGCGGCCATACGTTCGGCGAGCGCCATGCCCACGGCTGTCGAGATGCCCTGACCCAAAGGACCCGTGGTCGTTTCGATGCCGAGCGCGTGGCCGTGTTCGGGATGGCCGGCGGTGATCGAACCGAGCTGGCGGAAATTTTTGATCTGGTCGAGCGTCATGTCCTCGTAGCCGAGGAGATAATGGAGCGCGTAAAGCAGCATCGAGCCATGGCCCGCTGACAGCACGAAGCGGTCGCGGTCCGGCCAGTTCGGGGCTTTGGGGTCGATGTTCAAAAAGCGGCTGAAAAGGACGGTCGCCATGTCGGCGGCACCCATCGGCATGCCGGGATGGCCGGAATTGGCGGCTTGCACGGCGTCCATCGCGAGGGCGCGGATGGCATTGGCCATGTTATTATGGAGAGATGTGTTTTGCGCCGGCGCGGCGCTCCGCGACTTTACCGGGGCGGCCGACTGATCTGCTGGCGTCATTTCTCTGTCTCTTGTGTGTCTAAAGAGGGGGTCGGCAGGCGGGGTCACATTGATCATGGGGCTTTCGTTGAGTCAATGACGGATTCGTGCAAATTGCCGCGCTTTTCTGCGGTTTGGCGTCGCTCCTGCTGTCTGGCGCATTGACCTGATTTCATCGACGCGCCTATCTTGCAGCAGAAGTCGCGGGATAGGCCGCACGTCTGCGAGAAACTGGACCTTTATGAGCAAACTCGATGCAGCCTCGGAACGCTTCAAGGCGTCGCTTGACCGGCTGGAAGCAGGCCTCCACCGCCAGATTCTCAGAGCGCAGTCGGCAGGCCGTCTTGAAAGCGAAATGACGGCGCTGAAAGAGGACCGCTCCAAACTGGCCGAAGAGCTGGACCAGCTCAAATCCGAAGCACGCCGGATCAACGAGTTGAACGAACGCGCGTCCGAAACCATCGCCAATACGATTGAAGGCATCCGCGAAGTCCTCGCAGAATAGCTCATTAGAAAGCGCATATAGATATGGGACAAGTCACCGTCCTCGTGAACGATAAGGCCTATATGGTGTCCTGCGGGGATGGCGAGGAAGCCCATCTGAAGGAGCTTGGCGCTTATGTGAACCGCCATGTCACGGATCTGGCGCGCGAAGTGGGGCAGGTCGGGGAGACCCGTCTTTTGCTTATGGCTTCGCTTCTGGTGGCTGACGAACTTGCTGAGGCCAAGGCCAAAGTGAAGATGCTGGAAACCGACATTGAGCAACTGACGCAGACGCGTATTGCGGCGCTGGAGCGCTCACGCGAGGCCGAAGACCTGCTGGGCGATGTGCTGGACAGTGCTGCGCGGCGCATTGAAGACATTGCACGCCGCGTTGAATCGGCGTGACTTTGGGCCCGCCGCGTTGAATCGGCGTAACTTTGGGTGCGCCGCGTCGAATCCGCCTGAAATCACGGAAAACAGTCGTAGCCCTTGACGTTACCCCTTCCGCAGTCCGATATGGACATGGGTTCTGCCTGGCTCGTCAGGAGCTCATATAACTCGGGGCCATACGATTCTTAAGGGAGTTGTCCCTGGTTGAGACCGTGGTCTCTTTCACACGACGCCCACCTACTTGTGTAGGTCTCCGAGAATCAACGCACCAACGGCCAAGGCGGACCCACTTTTATTTCGGTTGGATATGAGCGCGGAACAAGCCAAAAAAGAAGCAAGATTACTTGCCAAATCGCGCCGCGCCGTTGCTTTCGAAAAGTTTGAAGGTCTCGGCGGCGGGCTTTTCGTGCAGCCCTTTATTCAGTCCATCCCCATCGCGCCATCAGCCGTTGTCGCTGCCTATGTCGCCAAGGGCGATGAGGCCGACCCTTCTGTCCTCACCGACATATTGTCCGGCCACGGATGCAAGATTGTCCTGCCGCGTGTGGTGGGTCCCGATCAGCCTCTGACTTTCTGTGCATGGAAGCGCGGCGATCAACTCGTGCCGGGTCCTTTCGGTATTTTGGAGCCCAAAGCGAGTGCGCCTGAACTTGTGCCCGACATTGTCATCGTGCCGTTACTTGCTTACGGGGCGCAGGGCCAGCGACTTGGTTATGGCGGCGGCTATTATGACCGCACGCTCGCGCTTCTGCGGGCCCGCAATCCCGCTATACTCGTCATCGGCCTTGCCTTTGCGGCGCAGGAAGTGACACATCTGGCAATAGAGTCCAATGATCAGGCGCTTGACTGGATCGTGACCGAACGCGGCGCGACTGATTTTAGAAAGTCTTAGTATGAAGTTGCTTTTTCTCGGCGATATTGTCGGCCGCGCTGCGCGCGATGCCATTGTTGCCGATATGCCCGCACTGCGCCGCCAGCTCGATCTCGATTTCGTCATTGTGAACGGTGAGAATGCGGCAGGCGGCTTTGGCATCACCGCGCAAATCTGTAACGATCTGTTTGATGCGGGCGTTGACGCGATCACGCTGGGTAATCACGCGTGGGATCAGCGCGAGGCGCTGGTGCATATTGAGCGTGAACCGCGTCTGATCCGGCCTGTGAATTTCCCCAAAGGCACGCCCGGTCGCGGGGCGAGCCTGCTTGAAAGCGCCAAGGGCCACCGTGTTCTCGTCATCAATGCGATGGGCCGTGTGTTCATGGACCCGCTCGATGATCCGTTCACGTCGGTGGACGAACAAATCGCCGCTTGCCCGCTCGGTGAAGTCGCTGATGCGATCGTTGTTGATTTTCACGGCGAGGCGACGTCGGAAAAAATGGCGATGGGGCATTTTTGTGATGGCCGCGCGAGCCTTGTTGTCGGCACGCATAGCCATGTGCCCACCGCTGACGCACAAATTCTTGATGGCGGCACGGCGTATCAAACAGATGCGGGCATGTGCGGCGATTATAATTCCGTCATCGGCATGGAGAAGGACGAACCCATCAATCGCTTCCTCACCAAAATGTCCAGCGGTCGTTTCACGCCTGCGCTCGGCCCAGCGACGCTGTGCGGCGTTTACGTTGAGACGGATGTGAGGACAGGTCTTGCCACGCGCGTTGAACCTTTGCGGTTGGGCGGGCGTCTGAAATCTACATTGCCGTCGCTGTGACATGACCATAAAAGCGCAAAGCCTGTCTCTAAATTTCAAAGATATGCTGGAGCTTTTCCGCCAGCCTGAAAGCGTGGCTTTCGCGGTGCTCATTTCGCTTGCCACATGGGCGAGCGTGCTCGCGCCGCGCGTTATGGGTGCGGTCATGCCCATAGCCGCCGTCTGTGCTTTCATCGGGGCGACGCGGTTGCGTCAGCGTATGCGCATGCCGGCGATGGATAATGAAGTCTGGTGGATGTGGATGTTCACCGTGGCGCTGATCGGTGCGTCCGCCTTCTGGTCACCCGATATCGGCTATGGGTTGGAGCGTACAGCCAAGATTGCCTCGTCACTGGCCATGGCGATCTTCCTTTTCTTTCTTGCCGGTGAACTCAGCGAAGCGCATCGGGCGCGCCTGCGTTATTTGCTCGTCGCCAGTTTTATTTTTGCGCTCTGGCTTGTCGCGATATTTATGATCACGCGCGTCGCGCAGCTTTTGCCCCTGCTTGGTTTCAGCGAATATGACGCCGCGGCGGTGGGGGCCAATCGTGCTGCCGTTGTGCTTGCTATTCTGATGTGGCCGACGGTGCTTGCCGCGCTTGAGGCAGGCATGAACCGTGTGGCACTGGCGCTTCCCTTTGTCACGCTCGGTGCCATCAGCCTTACTGACAGTCAGACGGGTCTTGTCGTGATTATCGGCGGTGCGCTGGTCTTTGGTATTTGCCGTTGTTGGCCGCGCACGGGCATGTGGCTTACCGCCATTATCGGTGTCGCGCTCATTGTGCTGATGCCTTTTTTCTTTCAGGCCGTCTGTCCCGGCATCACTGATTTCAATCTCTATTGGGGTGCGGATGCGGCGGTTGGCGAGCGTGTCGAAATCTGGTGTGCGGTGACTGCTTCGATGTCGCCGGACTGGTTCCTCGGCCACGGTGTCGAGGCTGCGCGCTTCGGGACGGACTGGCCGATGGCGCATCGCTATTTCCTGGGCGAAGGCATTTTGCATCCCCATAACGGCGCGCTGCAAATCTGGTACGAATACGGTGTCACAGGCGTGCTGCTCGCGTCCGCCATCTGGCTTATGGTTGTTGCCCGTATCGCCAATCTCGGACCGCAGGCGCGCGCTATTTGTTTTGCGACGCTTGCGAGCATTGCGGTGGTAAGCTGTATCAGCCACGGGCTCTGGCAGAGTTGGTGGCTCGGGGCTGTGGGTGTTGTGCCGGCCTTGTTCCGCATGGTTGCGGGGCGTGTCTGGTTTAGTGATGCGCGCTCTTAAATGTTTGTTTGCGACATGCGCAAGCTCCGCATGGGGTCAGGGGCATGGGCTGGGGGATTTGAGTTTTGAAAATCGTCATCGTTGGCAATTACAACGAGAAGAAGGCCGGTGCGAATTTCTATGCGACGGTCCGTAAGCTCGGTAACGGCTTCACGCGTAACGGCCACGCGGTCATCGCCTATAGCGACCGCGATGTGGCGCGCACGGAAAGCGCGTGGGGCTTTGGCCGCGCCGGTCCGCGCAAGGCCAATCGTCAGCTCGTCGATCTTGCGCGTGATTTCCAGCCTGACCTTATTGTGATGATGCATGCCGATCAGATCGCCAATGACACGTTGCGCGAGATCAAAGGCTTTCTGCCTGAGCTGAAAATCGCGGGCATCAATCTCGATCCGGTCTTTCTCAGCGAAAACCCGCCGCGCATCCGCAAGCTTGCAGACGTTGCTGACATTACGTTCATCACAACGGCAGGCGAGACGATCTCGCAATTTGCGACGCCGACGCATCGCATGGCTTTTATGCCCAATCCGACGGACCGTTCTGTCGAGCGGCTGGAATGTTTTGCTGAAACAAACCAGTCCGTCGATCTTCTTTGCAGCATCGGCAGCGAGAAGGGCACACCCTGGCGGGCTGATGCGATGCGGGCGCTCAAAGCGGCTGTGCCTGAAGCGCGGTACGGGTTTTATGGCATTGATGGCAAGGGTCCGGTGTTTGGCGCACGTTATTTTGAGGCCATTGCCGATGCGCGTATGGGGCTCAATCTCAACCGCTCGGATGAGGACTATCTTTATTCGTCGGACCGGCTTGCGCAATTTGCCGGTAACGGGCTTTTGGTTTTTGTCGCCCGCTCCAGCGGCTATGGCAATATTTTTTCTGACGATGAGTTTGCCTTTTACGACGGGGCAGACGATCTCGCGCAGAGATTGCGTCATTACCTCGCGCATGATGATGAGCGCCGTGCGGTCGCGGAAAAAGGCCACGCCAAATATCACGCGCTCTTCAATGAGCGCATTGTCGCCCGCTTCATCGCGGAGGCCACCTTCCGCCGTCATGTCGAGCGCGATTATGCCTGGCCGACCACCATTTACGGCGGCTAGCCCCAGACAGATACCGCTTATGGGAGTGTTTTAATTTTTATACAACTATAGGATGTATTCTGGTCTCGGCCATCTGTCTCTGGAGGACGGGTCTTATGGCGGCGCTGGATTTTGGGCTTTCGGGCACTTATAAAGCCCCCTCAAACGGCGCGGAGACGCCTGCGCGCGAACCGATATGAGGACGGAATGGCCGGCCATTCACAATTTAAGAACATCATGTACCGCAAGGGCGCTCAGGATAAGAAGCGCTCGAAGCTCTTTTCCAAGCTCGCCAAGGAAATCACGGTTGCCGCGAAGATGGGCCTGCCGGACATGGCCTTTAACCCGCGCCTGCGCTCAGCTGTGATTGCGGCGCGCGCTGAAAACATGCCGCGCGACAATATCGAACGCGCGATCAAGAAGTCTGCCGATCAGGGCGGCGAGAATTACGAAGAAGTCCGCTATGAGGGCTTTGGTCCCGGCGGCGTCGGCGTCATCATCGAATCACTGACCGATAACCGCAATCGCACGGCGAGCGTGGTGCGCTCGCTCTTTACGAAGAACGGCGGCAATCTGGGCGAAACGGGTTCGGTCTCTTTCATGTTCTCGCGTCTGGGTCAGATCGACTTTGCGGCCAGTGTGGCGGATGCCGACACGATGCTGGAAGCCGCCATCGAAGCCGGTGCAGAGGATTGCCAGTCGGGCGAAGAGGGCCATGAACTCTTCTGTGCGCCGGACCTGCTGCATGAAGTTGCCAAGGCGCTTGAAGCCAAGTTCGGCGAGCCGAAATCGGTCAAGATCGTCTGGAAGCCTCAGAACGCCATCGAGGTTGACGATGAGAAGGCCGAGAGCCTGATCAAATTGCTCGAAGCGCTGGACGACGACGATGATGTGCAGCAAGTTTATTCAAACTTCGAGCTGTCTGATTCGATGATGGAGAAAATGTCCGCGTCCTGACGCCGGTATTTCCTCACATAACGAGCGGACGCGAACGCCACGGGCTTCACCATGCCGTCCACCCTTCGTTTTCTCGGCATTGATCCGGGCCTGCGCGCCACCGGCTGGGGCATCATTGATGTTTCGGGCGCGCGGTTGTCGCATGTTGCCAATGGCACCATCATATCGAATGACCGACTGAGCCTTGGTGAGCGCCTTGTGGAGATTGAGGCGGGTCTTATCGCCATTGTTGAGACTTACGCACCTGATGCGGCTGCCATTGAGCAGGTCTTTGTGGCGCGCGATCCTGTTGCGGCATTGAAGTTGGGGCAAGCGCGCGGCGTGGCGCTGCTTGTTCCTGCGCGTGCCGGTATCGTCGTTGCCGAATATGCGGCCAACCACATCAAAAAATCTGTGGTTGGTGCGGGCCATGCGGGCAAGGGCCAGATTCGCATGATGGTCGAAATGCTGTTGCCCGGCTGTGGCGTCGCCACTGAACATGCTGCCGATGCGCTTGCCATCGCCATAGCCCATGCCCATTCCGGCGGTGCGAATGAGCGCATAGCCGCAGCGCTCCTGCGCGATGCGTCAGCCTCCAAGGCAACACGCGCATGATCGGTCGCCTCAAAGGTTTGGTCGATGAGGTCGGCGTTGATTGGGTGATCATCGACGTCAATGGTGTCGGCTATCATGTCTCGTGTTCGCGCCGCACGCTTTCCGCGCTGCCCGATATCGGCGGTGCGGCGACGCTGTCGATTGAAACCAAAGTCAGCGACGACGCGATCCGCCTGATCGGTTTTTCATCTGACCTGGAGCGCGACTGGTTCCGTCTTCTCCTGAGTGTGCAAGGTGTCGGCACGCGTGTGGCGCTTGGTGTGCTCGGGACTTTGACGCCTGCTGATCTTGCGCGCGCTATTGCGCTTGATGACAAGAAGGCGGTGTCGGCTGCACCCGGCGTCGGGCCGAAAGTTGCCGCCCGCATTGTGATCGAGTTGAAAGACAAAGCCCCGCAAGGGGCGGCTCTCTCCGATGTGCTTGATGTCAGTGGTGCGCCTGTGGTGGCTGCCGTGTCGGGTGCCATGCGCGATGCTGTCTCTGCGCTCACCAATCTGGGTTATCCGCAAGCGCAGGCATCCGGTGCCATCTCTGCCGTGATGAAGCGCATGGATGGTGAACCGAGCGCCGAGCAGTTGATCCGTCAGGGATTGAAGGAGCTGGCGCGATGACTGACCGCCTCATCAACGCCGCCAAGCGCGAAGAAGACGAGCTTGAGCGCTCACTGCGGCCGCAGGTGCTGGCTGATTTCGTGGGGCAGGCGCGTGCGCGCGAAAACCTTGCCGTGTTTATTGAAGCCGCGCGCAACCGCAACGAAGCGCTTGATCATGTGCTTTTTGCCGGTCCGCCCGGCCTTGGCAAAACGACGCTGGCGCAGATCGTGGCGCGTGAGTTGGGCGTTAATTTCCGCGCGACGTCGGGTCCCGTTATTTCCAAAGCGGGCGATCTTGCCGCGTTGCTGACCAATCTCGAACCGCGCGATGTTTTGTTTATTGATGAAATTCATCGTCTCTCGCCGGCGGTTGAAGAAATTCTCTATCCTGCGATGGAAGATTTTCAGCTTGATCTCATTATCGGTGAAGGACCGGGCGCGCGTTCGGTGAAAATAGATTTGGCACCGTTCACGCTCGTTGGTGCCACCACGCGCACGGGCCTTCTTACGACGCCGTTGCGTGACCGCTTCGGCATTCCCGTGCGTCTGAATTTCTATGAAGTCTCCGAACTTGAATTGATCGTGCGCCGCGGGGCCGGTCTCTTCGGTATCGATATGACGGCAGACGGCGCACATGAAATCGCACGGCGTGCACGTGGCACGCCCCGTGTTGCCGGACGATTGCTGCGTCGTGTGCGCGACTTTGCCTCTGTCGATGGTGTCAAAAAGATCGACGCCAAAGCCGCTGATAAGGCGCTGCAACGTCTTGAGGTCGATGAGCTTGGTCTTGATGCGCTCGATCATCGTTATCTGCGCGCCATTGCGGTGAGTTTTTCGGGCGGACCTGTGGGCGTTGAGACTGTAGCGGCGTCATTGTCAGAGCCGCGCGATGCGATTGAAGAAATCATTGAGCCCTATCTTATTCAGCAGGGTCTTGTGAACCGCACCCCGCGCGGGCGCATTCTCACGGCTGCTGCTTTCGCGCATCTGGGCCTGCCGTTGCCCAAAGGCGGGATCGCAGGGCAGGGGGCTCTCTTTAACGAGGGCGACGACGAATGAGCGCGCCAATCGATAAATGGCCAGATCTCTCAGGTCGCATTACGGGCACAACCCATATTCTTCCCGTGCGCGTCTATTACGAGGACACGGATTTTTCCGGCATTGTCTATCACGCCAATTATCTGCGCTTTGCCGAGCGGGGCCGGTCCGACTTCCTGCGCCTTACCGGCATCAGCCATACGGACCTCTTTGACGGGCCGCAAAAGCTCGCCTTTGCCATTCACCGCATGGAAATCGACTTTGTGCGGCCTGCCCGCATCGATGATCTTCTCGAAGTCCGTACCCGTTATGTGAAAGCGTCCGGCGCGCGGCTCGAAGCCGAGCAGTCGATTTGGCTTATGTCCGGTCCCGGCGAACCGGCGGAAATCTGGCGGGCCAAAGTCATGGCGGCCTGTATCGACGGCGAAGGCCGCCCCAGACGGTTGCCTCTAGCAGCGCGTGAGGCGCTCGTCCCTTATGTCACGGAAGCGACATTATGATGCGGGGCATACTGAATTTGCTCCAAACGAATGTTGTCCCCGTGCAACAACATCTCGCTAACCTATTGATCTTCGTGGTAAACCCACGCCGCGCCACGGTTTCGACATATTTGGCGGCGTAACTTCACCTTAAATTTGGGGGTATATGGCTAAGTGCGGATGTGAGTTTGCGTCAGGAATCTGCCTTGCGCTTGCTGTATGTCTTGGCCTAAGTGCCGCCTGACCTGACTTCTTGTACTGACATGGGGCTCTTGTCCTGACATTGGGCCATGCTTTCGGAAATGGATCTTAAATGAACCCGACCACTCAAACGATTGAAACCGGCGTTAACACCGCGCAAGTCGTTGCCAATCAGACTGTAAATGCTCCCGCTGTCGATTTCTCGATCATGGGCCTCTTTATGCACGCCGACACGATCGTGAAGATCGTCATGCTCGGCCTGCTCTTTGCCTCTGTCTGGTCATGGGCCATTATTTTT
The DNA here is from genome assembly GCA_030645235.1 of Parvibaculum sp. Lineage (GTDB taxonomy): Bacteria > Pseudomonadota > Alphaproteobacteria > Parvibaculales > Parvibaculaceae > Parvibaculum. The sequence continues at coordinate 261,335 of JAUSMV010000012.1, forward strand.
GACAAATGGTGGCGTTTTAACCGCGTTGAAGCGCGCGCCGATGCTTTCGAGCGCACCTTCTGGTCGGGCCGTTCGCTGGAAGACCTCTATCAGGAAGTCGGCAGCCGTCCCGGCCACCCGCTGTCAGCCCTCTTCATCGCCGCGATGCGCGAATGGCGCCGGTCGCAGGAAATCGCGACCGACAGCTTCATTGGTCTCAAGGAACGCGTCGACAAAGTGATGCAGGTCACAATCAGCCGCGAAATGCTGACGCTTGAAGCGCGCCTCTTGTTCCTTGCCACCGTTGGCTCGGTTGCGCCCTTCGTCGGTCTCTTCGGCACGGTCTGGGGCATTATGAACAGCTTCCAGGCGATTGCGGTGAGCCGCGATACAAACCTTGCGGTCGTCGCACCGGGCATTGCCGAAGCTTTGTTTGCGACCGCACTCGGTCTCGTCGCTGCCATTCCTGCGGTTGTGGCTTACAACCGTTTCAACAATCAGGTCGGCCGTTTCGGCTCGCGCATGGAAAGCTTCGCGGATGAATTCTCCGCCATTCTGTCGCGCCAACTCGACGAACGGAGCTGATTCATGGCTTTCTCCTCAGGGGGATCAGGTGGTCGTAAGCGTGGCAAGTTTGGCCGCGCACCGATGGCCGAGATCAACGTAACGCCCATGGTGGACGTGATGCTCGTGCTGCTCATCGTGTTCATGGTGGCAGCCCCATTGCTCACGGTCGGCGTGCCTGTTGATCTGCCCAAAACGCAAGCCGCCGCGCTTTCCGGCGACAATGAGCCTTTGACCATCTCCATTGATGCCAAGGGGCAGATTTTCTTGCAGGAAACGACAGTGACTGCGGACGAGCTTGTTCCCCGCCTCACCGCCATTTCCAAAAACGGCTATGAGCAGCGCATTTTCGTGCGCGCTGACAGCCAGATTGATTACGGCACTGTCATGGATGTGATGGGCCGCATCAGCTCTGCGGGCTTCGCCAAGGTCGGGCTTGTGACCGAGACGCAGACCGACGCTCCTGCCAAGAAGTAAGGTTCTGAACCACTTTGAGTATGCGCAAGCCGCTAATTTATTCCGGTGCTATCCACGTTGCGATTGTTGTTGTGACGATTTTTGGTTTGCCTGCCCGTCAATTTGAACCGGTTGAATCGAAAGTTCTCCCCGTTGAGTTGTTGACGGTGGCTGAGATGACGAACCTAAAACGATTGGCCAAGGAAAAGCCCAAAGCGCCAAAGCCTATCGAGCAGCCGACACCGCCCAAGCCTGAGGAGCCGCCAAAGCCGGTGGTTAAGGCCGCGAGCGAACCCGCCGCCGAGCCGGAACCGACCCCGCCTGAGGAAAAGGCCGAGCCTATTCCGGACGAGAAGGCAGAAGCGCCAAAGCCCGAAGAGAAAAAACCTGAGCCGCCGAAAGAGGCGAAGAAAAAGCCTGTGCCGGTGAAAGAGGCGAAGAAGAAGAAAAAGCTGACTTATGAACAGCAGATGGCCAATCTTCTGAACAAGTTGGAGCCGACTCCGTCTGAAGAAGCGGAAGCGGAAGTTGCTGACAAAGATTTGAATGTCGAGGATCAGGATGATGTGACACAGCCGCTGACTGTGAGCCAGCTGGATGCGCTGCGTCAGAAGATTAATCCCTGTTACAATGCTGGCTTTCTGGAGGGCGCGCTGGATTCCGATAAATTGTACGCCTACGTCTCATTTGAGCTTGCTGAAGATGGATCGCTTATCGGCACACCCACAATTGGGGAGACCGGACCGGGGGCGTCGAAGCAACTCGCTGTTATTGCGCGAAAAGCGGTTGCTGCATGCGCGCCTTACGACAATCTTCCAAAGGATAACTATGCTGCTTGGAAGTCAGTCAACGCACGGTTCACGGTTGCGGGGATGCAATGATGGCGAGCTGGCGACTTTCAAAGATGTGTCGTCAGTCTGCGGTTCTTTTGGCGATGCTCTGTGTTGCGATGCTCGGGAGCTATTCGGTTTCGGCTTCGGACATATCGTCCAAAGACAAATTCAATTACGACGCTCTTAATGAGCTGTTGGAGAAGACGCCCCCGTCTCCGGCCGCTGTGGGGCGCGGGAATCGCGACGACCACGACAACTATTCAGGGTCCACACCACCGATTTCTCAAAGTGAGATCGACGCCTTCCGAGCCAAACTCAATCAATGTTACGAGGTGAGTTTCTTGGCCGCGAGTTCTGACGCAGGCAGAATGTACGCTGAACTGAGCGTCGAGCTGGCAAAGGACGGTGCCGTTATCGGAATACCAAACATCAACGCCGTCGGTCCGGGGGCGTCCAGTCAACTTGCCGTGCTCGCGCGCAAAGCAATTTTGGAATGCGCGCCCTATGACATGCTGCCGAAAGATAAATATGGAAGCTGGAGGGACGTGACCTTGCGTTTCTCAGTGGCAGGAATGCAATAGCCCAACCACGAAAACGCCTTAATCGGCTCCGAAAACAGAGCCAATCGTATAATTGACAAAATGTGGTCCCATCCTGCCTCCTAGTGGCAAAAGATGTGACAAGCCTTGAAGGCAGGAGCAAAGACGATGTTTGAAATGTTCGGTTCCATGAGGTCCCGCGTTATAGGGGCGGCGACCGTTCTGGCGTTTGTTGCCGGTTTCGGGATACCCGCTCAGGCGGCGCTCCAGATCGACATCAATTCGGCCAAGACCGAGCCTATGCCCATTGCCGTCACTGACTTTGTCGGCGGGGCCGGGCAGGAGGCCTCGGCAGGCATGGACATTGCCACCGTCGTCACCAACGACCTTGAGCGCTCCGGTCTCTTTGCGCCGCTGCCCAAAGGCTCGTTCATCGAAAAAATCAATGACATGAATGTGCCGCCGCGTTTCGGCGACTGGCGCATCATCAAGGCGCAGTCGCTTGTCACCGGTCAGGCCAAGATGGAAGCCGATGGTCGCCTGCGCGTCGAGTTCCGGCTCTGGGACGTTTACGGTGAGCAGCAGCTCACGGGTCTCCAGTTTTTCACGACGCCTGACAATTGGCGCCGCGTTGCCCATCTCATCTCGGACGCGATTTATGAGCGTCTGACGGGCGAAAAAGGCTATTTCGACACGCGCATTGTCTATACGTCGGAAACAGGCCCGAAGAACCGCCGCGTCAAGCGCCTGACCATTATGGATCAGGACGGCTACAATCCGCGCATGCTGACCAATGGTGCAGAACTCGTGCTGACACCGCGTTTCAGCCCGAATTCGCAGGAAATCACCTATCTCTCCTATCACCGCAACCAGCCGCGCGTGTATCTGCTCGACATCGAAACGGGCCGTCAGGAAGTCGTTGGTGAGTTTCCGGGCATGACATTCGCGCCCCGCTTCTCGCCTGATGGTCAGAAGATCATCATGAGCCTGCAGCGCGGCGGCAATTCCAATATCTACACGATGGATTTGCGCTCGCGCAAAGTGACCCGTCTGACGAACACGGCTGCCATTGATACTGCGCCGTCCTATTCGCCGGACGGCACGCAGATCACGTTTGAGTCTGATCGTGGCGGCTCGCAGCAGATCTATGTAATGAATGCCGATGGTTCCAACCAGCACCGCATCAGCTTCGGCAAAGGCCGCTACGCGACGCCCGTCTGGTCGCCGCGCGGCGACTTCATCGCCTTCACCAAGATGGGCAACGGGCAGTTCGTCATCGGCGTCATGAAGCCGGACGGCACGGGCGACCGTGTTCTGACCGAAGGTTACCATAATGAGGGCCCGACATGGGCACCCAATGGTCGCGTGCTGATGTTCTTCCGCGAACAACGCGGCGCAACCGGCGGTCCGGGCCTGTGGTCGGTTGATTTGACGGGGCATAATGAGCGTCCCGTGCCTGCGCCGACATTTGCATCCGATCCGGCCTGGTCTCCGCGTATTCAGTGAGTTCTGACCGAGCCGAGAGTGAGTCGCATCTGGTTAATATCGATTCACTTTAAAAAATGACGTTTTGAGCTGGTTCAGTAGGTTCCGTAATCAGGTCATCCTGTCCCACAACCATGAATCTGTGGCAGGATGACCGATATGCGGTGCATAAATGTCACTGAGGTTATGCCGAAAAGTCGCAGGCTTCCTAATGTTCTTGCCAGTGCGAGGACGTGTAGGTACTATTTTGTTGCGGTAAGGCAACCCAGCTCCTTCTGGCCGGATGTGCAAAGCGATCATTTTCCAATTTGTCGGAGGCAGTGCCTCCACCTTTGGGGTGTTTGCCGCCTAAAAGCAAACAGGACAACTGAGCCGCCTTTGGCCGTTGAGATTAAAATGGAGAGCACCCGAATGAAGTCCCCGTATGCAGGCCTGCGGTTCGCCGCCGTGGCCGCTGCCTTTTTGATGATTGCTGCTTGCAGCTCCACAGACGCCGCCACCGATAGCAGCGGTTCGTCTTCAGCCCTCGTCCCCGGTTCGCAGGCTGAACTGGTTGCCAATGTTGGTGATCGCGTGTTTTTCGACACCGATCAGTCAACGCTGAATGACGAAGGCAAAGCCACTCTGCAGCGTCAGGCTGCCTGGCTCGCCAAATATCCTGCCAACACATTCACGCTCGAAGGCCATGCCGACGAACGTGGCACACGTGAATACAACCTCGCACTCGGTGGCCGTCGTGCCGCCGCCACGAAGGATTTCCTCGTGAGCCTCGGCGTTGACGCCGGTCGTATCTCCACCGTTTCATACGGCAAAGAACGCCCCGTCTGCCTTGAGTCGACAGAAGAATGCTGGAGCCAGAACCGTCGCGCTGTGTCGGTTGTTGTCAACGGCGCCGGCAGCTAATAGCTGTTTGGTCTGACGTTTAGAGAGCGTCCTTTCGCGTTATGCGGAAGGGCGCTCTTTTTCGTTTGTGACCGTTTAAGAGCTTCGCAACTTTGCGGCGCTTAGAATGCGAACATGGAATTTGCGCCTAAATTTTGTCGCAGTTCTCACTAGGATAGCAGTCTGGGGGACTTGCGCTCATGCATTGAGGCTATTGCGCAGGCGGGTTTGACAAAGTCTTGAGGCGGAACCAGTGAATATTTCAAAGCATCTTGTTGCGGGCAGCTTCGCAGCACTCATCGCGGGCGCAGTCCTGTTGCCGCTCAGCGCATCGGCCGACGATGCCGATTTGCGCGCCGTCAATAACCGCCTCGACCGTCTGGAGCGCTCTGTCAATGATATGCGCCAGAATGAAGGCGGTTCGTCCTCAAACGGAGCATCTTCCTCCGTTTCGCTCAACAGCGATGCCGGTGTGCGTCTTGGTCAGATGGAAGAACAAATGCGCCTCCTGAACGGCCGCATTGAAGAGCTGACCCATCAGCTTGATGTCGTCAACAAAGATCTCTCAACTTATAAAGAAGCCACCGATCTGCGCTTTCAGGATTTGAACACAACGGGTCCTGCTGCTGGTGCTGCTGCTGCGCCCACGGCCGGCAAAGCCACTGTCGCTGCCGGTGCCCCCGCTGCGGCCAGCGCCGCGCCGACTGTGCAGCTTCCTGCCGGTACGGCGCAGGTTCAGTATGATTTCGGCATCGGTCTGCTCAAGCAGGGCCAGTTCCCGCAGGCGCGCGATGCGTTCAAGCAGTTTCTGGTTCAGCACCCCAAAGATCCGCTCGCAGGCAATGCGCAGTATTGGCTTGGCGAAACCTATTACGCTCAGGGTCAGTATAAGGACGCAGCCGACAGTTTCCTCAAGGGCTACACCACCTATTCCAAGAGCACCAAGGCGCCCGACAGTTTGCTCAAGCTCGGTATGACGCTGACGCAACTCAAGCAAAAAGATGCGGCTTGTGCCACATTTGGTCAGCTCAAAGAGCAATTCCCCAATGCGTCTCCCGCCATTGTTGCGCGCAACAAGCAGGAACGTCAGAAAGCCGGTTGCTGAGGATTTTTCATGCCACGCATTGATGCGTCTTTGACAGCGGCTGATTTTGCAAGCCGCCTCAAGGCGCTTCACGTTGGTCCCCGTATCGCGGTGGCGTTTTCCGGCGGTTCAGATTCTCTGGCGCTTCTCGTGCTTGCGGCGCAATGGGCTATGAAATCGAAAACCCGTTTTGTGATCGCCTATACGGTCGATCACGGGCTTCGCCAAGAAGCTGCCGCTGAAGCACGTCAATGCGCGAAGATTGCAAAATCGTTGGGCGTCACTCACCGTACCGTGCGCTGGAAAGGCGACAAGCCTTTATCCGGTATTCAGGCGGCAGCGCGTGATGCGCGTTATGCGCTTTTGACAGAGGCCTGTGCTCGCGACAACATCCAATGTCTCCTCACGGCTCATCATCTCGATGATCAGGCTGAAACATTTATCCTGCGTCTTGCGCGCGGTAGCGGTGTCGATGGACTCGCGGCCATGTCTGATACGCGCCAGCTTGGGCGCAATGTCCGGCTACTCCGTCCGCTCCTCAACGTATCGCGGGAAAGTCTTCGCGCCATTGTCGCGCGTGCGGGCCTTACACCCATCGAAGATCCGAGCAATGACAATCTGCGCTTTGATCGTGTTAAAGCCCGCCGCCTCATGGCTGATCTCGCGGCCCTTGGCCTCACCGCCGAACGTCTTGCTGCCACGACCTCTAATATGGCGCGCGCACGTCATGCGCTTGAAGATGCAACGCAGCGACTTCTCTTTGCCTCATCCGCACTGCATGAGGCCGGGACCATCGACACCGACGCAGAAGCGCTTCTTGACGCGCCTGACGACATTGGTCTGCGCGCGCTTGCTGAAATTCTCAAATCCGTCGGCGGCACCGACTATGCCCCGCGCCTTGAAGCGCTGACTGCAGTCTATGATGCGCTCTATACAGGCGCACTTGCCAAGGCCCGTACTTTGAACGGTTGCCGCCTCGTCCTTACGCGTGGCCGTCTCATCGCCATGCGCGAAACCTCAGCGGCGCTTAGTGCCCAACCCGTCACGCTGTCGCCGAATGCGACCGCACTCTGGGACGGGCGCTTCACCGTCGCACTCGGGCCCGGTGCTAAATCCAAAACGGCTTATGAAGTTCGCGCGTTGGGCCCTGAAGGCCTTAAAACAATCCGCGAGTGCAAGCTCACCGAGCCTCAAATTCCGAAATCAGCGCTTCCGACGCTTCCGGCGCTCTGGCAGGGCAAGCGGCTCGTCGCCGCACCACATGTCGCCTTTCAGGACGGTCCGGTCCGGTTTTCGGCGGTTTTCGCCCCGCGCGGGGCTTTTGCTTTCCCGTAACAAGGCTTTTACTCCTTGCTGCCACACTCAGGGTGCGTATTGCGGTGAAAAGCGGAGATAGGCCACTTGGTTATTGGTCTTAACAATCCTATCTTCCATAGAGGTAGCGCGGGCCATTGAGGCACAAGGACCGAAAAACAGGGGCAATGTCTTAGCTGGCATATCTCCTGCTACGTGGTCCAAAGCTCCGTCCCGACAAGCGACAGAAGGTCAAACCGTTGTCCAATATTAAGAATTTTGCTCTTTGGGTTATCATCGCGCTGCTGCTTGTGGCGCTGTACAGCCTGTTTCAGAGCCCTACCCAGCAAACTGCGTCGAGTGAGATCAATTTTTCTCAGCTCCTCAGTCAGGTTGATAGCGGCACTGTGAAAGATGTGACCATCGCCGGTGACACGATCACGGGCCACTATACGGATGGTCGTCCGTTCCGCACTTATGCGCCGGCTGACCCGACGCTGGTGGATCGCCTCTATAATAAGGGCGTCGAAATTTCAGCTAAACCGACCGACACAGGCTTTTCGCTTGTCGGCGCGCTTGTCTCATGGTTCCCGATGCTGCTCCTCATCGGCGTCTGGGTGTTCTTCATGCGCCAGATGCAGGGCGGTGGCGGCAAGGCCATGGGCTTTGGTAAGTCGAAGGCAAAGCTCCTCACCGAGCGTCATGGCCGTGTGACCTTTGACGATGTCGCGGGTATTGATGAGGCCAAGGACGACCTGGAAGAAATCGTTGAGTTTCTCCGTGACCCCGCGAAGTTCCAGCGCCTTGGTGGCCGCATCCCTAAAGGTGTGCTCCTCGTTGGCCCGCCCGGTACCGGTAAGACATTGCTCGCACGCGCCATCGCTGGTGAGGCCAATGTGCCGTTCTTCACGATTTCTGGTTCGGACTTTGTTGAAATGTTCGTCGGTGTCGGCGCATCCCGTGTGCGTGACATGTTCGAGCAGGCCAAGAAGAACGCGCCTTGCATTATCTTCATCGACGAAATCGACGCGGTCGGCCGCCATCGTGGTGCCGGTCTCGGCGGCGGCAATGACGAGCGCGAACAGACGCTCAATCAGTTGCTCGTCGAAATGGATGGCTTTGAACCCAATGAAGGCATCATCCTCATTGCGGCGACGAACCGCCCTGACGTGCTTGATCCTGCGCTGCTGCGTCCGGGCCGCTTCGACCGTCAGGTCGTCGTGCCGAATCCCGATATTGTCGGTCGCGAAAAGATTCTCAAAGTGCACATGAAAAAAGTGCCGCTGTCGCCCGACGTTGATCCGCGCACACTCGCGCGCGGCACGCCCGGTTTCTCCGGTGCTGATCTTGCCAATATCGTCAATGAGGCAGCTCTTCTTGCCGCCCGTCGTGGTAAGCGTCTCGTCACGATGGCAGAGTTTGAAGCGGCCAAGGACAAGGTGATGATGGGTGCGGAACGTCGCTCCATGGTCATGTCCGAGGAAGAAAAGCGTATTACAGCTTATCACGAAGCCGGTCACGCGCTTGTCTCGATCCACATGGCCGCGTCCGATCCGATCCATAAGGCCACGATTATCCCGCGCGGTCGCGCGCTGGGTATGGTCATGCGTCTGCCGGAACAGGACAGCTATTCCTATGCCCGCGATAAGATGTACGCGAACCTCGCCGTCTCGATGGGTGGCCGTCTCGCTGAAGAAATCATCTTCGGTTACGACAAGGTTACATCGGGTGCCTCGGGTGACATTCAGTACGCGACCAATCTCGCACGCAGCATGGTCACCAAATGGGGCATGAGCGACAAGCTCGGGCCGCTGCTCTATTCGGCCAATGAAGAAGAAGTGTTCCTTGGTCACTCGGTTGCGCGCACGCAGAACATCTCGGAAGAGACGTCACGCACGATCGACGCTGAAACACGCCGGATTGTTGAAGAAGGCTATGCGACGGCGAAGAAAATTCTGACCGATGAGCTTGCCGGTCTGCACAAAGTTGCTCAGGGCTTGCTTGAGTTTGAAACCCTGTCGGGCGATGAAATCAAAGGCCTGCTCAGAGGCGAGCAGCCGGTGCGCGATCTGGGCGAGCCGGTCAAGTCTGACACGCCTGTTTCGACGGTTCCCAAAACGGGCCGTCCCGAACAGGGGCCGGGCATCAATCCGGAACCGGTCGGCACGTAACGCGCGTTTCAAGACCTGCTATAAGGGAGGCTCAAGTGATTGAGCCTCCCTTTTTTATTGCGCGAGTGAGAGACACATGCTGACCAAATTACGCATCAGTCTTTTTGTGTTGCTGTTTGCAGGGCTTGCGGCCTGCGCAACGTCCACCTCTGCGCCAGCGCCGACCGCTGCGATAGAAAAGGGCATTGATGAACCTTTCTTCATTCAGCCGGAACGCATGACTGAGAAAGCCACCATCGTCAAAAGTGGTAAACGTATTGATGTTCTCTTTGTCGGAGACAGCATCACGCAGAACTATGACATGCCCGACTACCGGCCCGTATGGAACAGGTCCTTTGCGCCGCTTCATGCGCTCAATCTTGGCTATGGGATGGACACAACAGGTGCCGCGCATTGGCGGATAGTGCAGGGTGAACTCAACGGGATCAATCCCCGCGTCACGGTTCTGCTACTCGGTACCAATGATACAAATCTCGGCCGTAGCCCTGATCAAGTGGTCGCCGGAATTGCTCGTGTCATAAAGGACCTCAAAGTCAATCTGCCGAAAACGAAGATCCTTCTTGTCGGCATATTGCCGTCTGATCGTTCTTCCGACAAAACATCAGCCGACAAAGAGGTCAACGCGAAGAACGCTGCTTTCTATGCGGATGATCCCCGCGTCACGTTCATCGATACTTCGTCGGTGTTTATGAAAGACGGCGTGCTTAATGCCGACCTCTATGTCGAGAAGAAGCCCGAAGGGGCGCTGCATCCGAACCCGAAGGGGCAGGGGCTGATGGCTGCTGCGATTGAGCCGGCAATCGCGAGTCTTCTTAACGAAAAGCCGGATGTTAGATAAATAAAAAGGAGGCTCATTGAGCCTCCTTTTCTTCTCCGGACGTTTCCCGGTTCAGTGCTGCTTCTCCGGCAGCCTTAAAATCAGGCCGTCGAGATCGCTGGTCAGCTTGATCTGACAAGCGAGGCGGCTTGTTTCCTGCACATCTTCTGCGAATTCCAACATGTCTTTTTCCATGCCTTCACGTGCGGGTCCGGTCTTGCCGATCCAGGAGGGATCAACATGAACATGACACGTCGCGCAAGCGGCCGCGCCGCCACAATCGCCGTCGATTCCCGGCACGTTATTTCTCACCGCCGCTTCCATTGCTGAAATGCCGCTTTCGACGTCAACCGCGTGGATCTTTCCACCGGCTTCCACAAAACTCACTCTTGTCATTCTTTTGTTCTCCGGTCAGGCGTGGAGGCGAACGGGAAGGGTTGCGTAGCCGCGCACGAAATTTGAGCGGACGCGTTGAGGCTCGCCCAAGACTTCGATGCGGCTGAAGCGCGCGAGGATTTCTTCCCAGAGAATGCGCAACTGCATTTCGGCAAGCCGGTTGCCGACGCAGCGATGGATGCCGAAACCGAAGGAGAGGTGCTGTCGCGGACGTGCCCGGTCGATGATGAATTCATCCGGACGGTCAATCGCTGTCTCGTCGCGATTGCCGGAGAGATACCACATAATGACCTTGTCACCCTTGCGGATCGTCTTGCCGCCGAGTTCCGTGTCGGCAACTGCTGTGCGGCGCATATGCGGCAACGGAGTCTGCCAGCGGATGATTTCCGGCACGGCGCTATCGATAAGCGCAGGATTGGCTTTAAGCTTGGCGAATTCGTTCGGATTTTTATGAAAGGCAAGCACGCCGCCCGTCATCGAATTGCGTGTCGTGTCGTTACCGCCGACGATCAGAAGTAGAAGGTTGCCGAGGAATTCCTCCGGCGGCATGTTCCGTGTCGCGGGTGAATGGGCGAGCATGGAAATGAGATCGGAGCCTGGTTCTTTTGCGTTGACGCGCTCGTTCCAGAGGTTCTGGAAGTAGAACCCGCATTCCATGAGTTCCTGTGTGCGCTGTTCCCATGTGTCCACAATGCCGCCGCCGGGAGCCGATGTTGCCACATCCGACCAGCGCGTCAGTTTGCGGCGTTCCTCGAAAGGGAAGTCAAAAAGCGTCGCGAGCATTTGCGTCGTAAGCTCAATCGAAACCGCATCAACCCAGTTGAATTCCTTGCCGACGGGCAGGCTGTCGAGCACGCGGCAAACACGTTCGCGGATCGTGCTTTCGAGCTTGGCGAGATTGGCGGGCGCGACGATCGGGCTCACGGTCTTGCGCTGTTCGTCATGGCGCGGCGGATCCATGGAAATGAAGTTCGAGAAGCTGATGCCGCCTTCCTCGCCGCCACCATTCTGGAGCGAATCGTCGATGACGATGCCGCCCAGACCCGCTTCGGAGGAATAGATATGGTGGTTGGTATCGACATGCATGATGTCGTTGTATTTCGTCACCGACCAATAGGGGCCATAGGCACTCTCGGCACAGTAGTGAACCGGATCCTCGTTCCGCAAGCGCTTGAAATAGGCGCCGACAATGTCCTGCTGGTGGAGATCTGGATTGCTCACGTCGATCTTGTCGAGCGGCATCGTGTCCGCGGCATCTGCCTGAAATGTTGCAACCGTCATCGGTTTCCTCCTCCACGCCGGTATGCCGGCTTCACTATTGAGTAAAATATCAATAGATAATGTGTAAAGAGTCAATAAGAAATTGGCGCAGGCGGTCACCGCAAACGCCCTGTGCTATACTTGTCTTTTGCATTGCAGCGATTCTCGCCTCAAGGTCCTATGGTGAATTCAACAGTGAAAATGACGGTTCCGTCTCAGCGCACGCGGCTTGCGCCCGAGGCGCGCCGGACGCAGCTTCTGACCTGCGCCATGGCGGCCTTTGCAGAGCATGGTGTGGCGCGGGCGACGCATTCCCATGTTGCCGAGCGCGCGGGTATTTCGGTCTCGGCCGTTCATTCCTATTTTCGGACGCGGGAGGATCTCGTTCTGGCGACGCTGAGCGAGGTCGAGGCCTATCTTCTGGATATGGCGGCAGAATCACTGGGATCTTCTCTGCCGGTTTACGATGCGTTGATCCTGCTCGCCACGCGCTTCACGCATGATGCGCTTGAGAGGCCGGACATGATCAAGGTTTGGCTCGACTGGAGCACCGGCGTGCGTGCCGATGTGTGGCCGCGTTATCTCGATGTTCTCGATCAGTTGCATGAGGCGGCGCGAAAGGTTTTCATGCGCGGCAAGCGCGAAGGTCTTCTCGGGGAAGGCGTGAATGTCAAAGCTGCCGCGCGCATCTATATCGGCGGCGGGCATACGGTGGCGCTGATGCAATTTGCAGGCGCGACGCGCGGCGATATGGACAAGCTTATCGATCAACTCGTGCGCGGCGTTATGGGCATCGGCATGGACGCGCCGGTTCGCGCGGGCGCATGAGCCGCGCGTCTGATGAAATATCTTAAGCTGCTGCGTGGCGGCGGCGATATTCACCGGGCGTTGTGCCGGTCACGCGTTTGAAGGCGCGGACAAAAGTTGTTTCTGAATCGTAGCCAATCGCTTCGGCAATGCCGCTCAGGTCTGCACTGTTGCGGCGGATCATGCTGCCCGCCTGATACATGCGCCACTGGGTGAGGTAATCCATCGGTGGTTGCCCGACCAGTTCCTTGAACCGTGCGGCAAAGGCCGAACGTGACATAGCGGCTTTGTCGGCGAGTTTTTCAACCGTCCAGGGGGCGGCGATATTCTCGTGAACGGCGCGCATGGTCCCGCCGATTTGTTTGTCGCTCAGGGCCGCAAGCCAGCCATCGTGCGGCGCGTCATCGGCGCTGAGGTAGGCGCGGATCGTATGGATGAACAAAATGTCAGCGAGGCGGCTCACCACCAGCGACGAGCCGAGTCTGTGTTCGGCTGTTTCTGTCGCAAGCAGTTGAAAGGTTGATTGCAGCAACCGGCTTTGATCGCAGTCCATCCGTGTATGGATGATCGGCGGTAGTGCATCAAGCAACGGTTTCGCCCCTAATGTGTCAAATTCAAACCAGCCGCTGATGAGCGTGGTGACCTGTCCGCCGCCGCCGAATTTGATCACCTCGCCCAGTCTGTTTTGGACGACATCGGCGCAGGGCACGGTTGGTGTTTTCGGCATATCGCGGATGGAGAAGGGCTGGTCATGCAGAAGGATGAAGCAATCGCCGCCGGTCAGCGCGAGAGGCTGGTCTTTCTCCTGAACGTCGAGCCAGCAGGAACCCCGCGTCACCAGTCCGAATTTCGCGCGCGGGCTGCCATTGAAAGCAAGACCCCAGGGCGCGCTGGCTTCTAGGCGGGCATGGAGTACGCTTTTGACGCGCATCGCATCGAATACTGTATCGAGTGCATCCATAATTTTCCTCAATTTTGGATGATTGGTTGATAAATATGGCATTTTAATGCTCATAAAGCCACAAAAAAGAGTCTATGTAGATGCCACAATGAAGATGTGAGGTTCTGGGAGGACACAAGACATGAAGACCTATCGTTTCAATGCTGAAGAGGGTTTGAACTCGCTTATCTGCACCGAGACGGAAACGCCGGTGCCTGCCGCCCATGAAGTGCTGGTGCGGGTGCGTGCCACCTCGCTCAACTATCGCGACCTGATGCTGATTGAGAACCGCTACGGTCAGCCGGCGCGTCCCGGCGTCATTCCCTTGTCGGATGGAGCGGGCGAGGTGGTGGCTGTGGGTGCCGGTGTCACGCGAGCCAAAGTCGGGGATCGCGTTGCGGGCACATTCTTTGCCGGTTGGATCGGCGGTCCCTTCAGTCGTGCGGCGGGAGCCACGCAGCGCGGTAGTGCAGAGGATGGGTTTCTCGCGACGCATCGCGTCATAGGTGAAGAATCCTTTGTCCATATTCCTGACTATCTCTCCTATGAAGAGGCGGCCACGCTGCCTTGCGCGGCGCTGACCGCATGGAACACGCTCACGCAAGGTCGTGGCATTCGTGCGGGCGACACGGTGCTGACGCTCGGCACAGGCGGCGTTTCGCTCTTTGCCGTGCAGCTCGCCAAGGCGCTCGGGGCGCGGGTGGTGTCGACCACCTCAAGTGACAAGAAAGGTGAGCGGCTGACGGCCTTGGGGGCCGATCATGTCATCAATTACAGCGCGGAGCCGGATTGGCATAAGGCCGTGCGCAGGGTGACAGGCGGTGAAGGGGTGGACTGTGTTGTCGAAGTGGTCGGTGCGGCAACCCTTGAAAAGTCGCTGAAGTCGGTCGCCATTGGCGGCGATATAGGATTGATCGGTGGTGTCGGCGGCGGCAAGGGCAGTCTTGATCTGGTGGCGCTCAGTCAGGCGATTGTCACTCTGCGGCGTATCATCGTGGGCTCGCGCGTGGATTTTGAAGCCATGAACCGCGCCCTCGTTGTCCATAAACTGCATCCCGTCATTGACCGTGTGTTTCCTTTTGCGGACGCACCGGCTGCCTATCGTCATCTGGCTTCGGCTGCCCATGTCGGCAAGATTGTCATCGCGCATGATAACTGAGTGCGCCAATAAAAAGGGAGGCGCATGGGCCTCCCCTTTTCGTTTGACTATGCTTTCCCTCAGGCGTGCAGCCTGACCGGCATATAGGCGTAGCCGCGCACGAAGTTTGAACGGACGCGGTCTGGCTCCTGCATCACTTCAATATGCGAGAAGCGCGCGAGAATTTCTTCCCAGAGAATTTTGAGCTGCATTTCCGCCAGCCGGTTGCCAACGCAGCGATGCACGCCGAAACCGAATGAGAGATGCTGGCGCGGCCTTGCGCGGTCGATGATCAGTTCTTCGGGCCGGTCGATCACTTCCTCGTCGCGATTGCCCGACAGGTACCACATGATCACTTTGTCACCCTTGCGGATCATCTTGCCGCCGACTTCGTAATCTGAAAGTGCTGTGCGGCGCATATGGGCGAGCGGCGTCTGCCAGCGGATCACTTCGGGCACCATTGTTTCGACAAGCGCGTGATTGGCTTTCAGCTTTTCAAATTCTTTCGGAAAGCGGTTGAGTGCCAACACGCTGCCGGTCATGGAATTGCGTGTCGTGTCATTGCCGCCGACGATCAGCAACAGAATATTGCCAAGGAATTCTTCCGGCGGCATGTTCCGTGTCGTGGGCGAATGGGCGAGCATGGAGATAAGGTCATTGCCCGGCTCTTTTGCATTTACGCGCTGGTTCCACAGCGTCATGAACGAAGCCGCACATTCCTGCAATTCCTTTGCGCGCTGTTCCCAACTATCGATAATACCGCTGCCGGGTTCTGCGGTTGTTACATCTGACCAGCGCGTCAGCTTGCGGCGTTCCTCAAAGGGAAAGTCGAACAGCGTTGCCAGCATTTGCGTGGTGAGTTCGATGGAAACTTTGTCCACCCAGTCGAATGTCTCGCCCACAGGCAGGCGGTCAAGAATGGATTGCATCCGCTCGCGGATTGTTCCTTCGAGGACCATCAGATTGCTCGGCGCGACGATGGGGCTCACCACCTTGCGCTGGGCATCATGTTCCGGCGGATCCATGGTGATGAAACTGCGCAGCGGCAGGCCTTCGCTGCGGACATTGTTGTCGTCAATGATAATGCCGCCCACACCGGCTTCTGATGAGAAGACCCTGTGGTTCGTATCGACGGCCATGATGTCGTTATATTTGGTGATCGACCAATAGGGCCCATAGGCGCTATCAGCGCAATAATGAACAGGATCGTCACGTCGCAACCGTGCGAAATACTGACCAACCGTATCGTCCACGAACAAGTCAGGGTTGCTCACATTGATCTTGTCGAGCGGCATCGTATTGGCGGCGTTGGCTTCAAGCGTCACAGCACCCATAGGTCCCTCCTGTTTTTTCTTATCTGAGGAGCATCGGGACTCTGGATAAGGATTGTCAACCTATGTCTAATTGATCTACTGCTTGGCGGAACGGTGATTTTACCACCGCGATCATGCGATTGTGGCGCAAATGCCCGATATGCCTTGCCTCTGTGGCCTGTGATAAAAACCTTTATGACCCAAACGCCTGCTATTTTCGGTATCGTCAATATCACCTCGGATAGTTTTTCCGACGGCGGAAAATATCTGGCACCCGATGCGGCGATTGCTCATGCGCGCAAACTCATCGCTGACGGTGCTGACGTCATCGATCTCGGCCCCGCTTCATCCAATCCCGATGCCGCGCCCGTCAGTGCCGCCACCGAAATCGCGCGCATCGCGCCAGTGCTTGATGCGCTCGCCGCCGATGGCATTCCCGTTTCTCTCGATAGCTATCAGCCAGAGACGCAGGCCTATGCATTGTCACGCGGGGTTGCGTATCTGAACGATATTCGCGGTTTCCCCGATACCGCGCTCTACCCTGTGCTCGCTGCCAGCAATGCCAAACTCATCGTCATGCATTCCATTCAGGACGGTCAGGCGGACCGCCGCGACGCGCCTGCGGGCGACATTATCGATCATATCTCGTGTTTCTTTGAGGCCCGCATCGCGGCTCTCTCTGCTGCGGGCATTGCGCGTGCGCGTCTTATTCTTGATCCCGGCATGGGGTTCTTCCTCGGCTCGGCGCCGGAAACCTCATTGACCGTTCTGGCGCGTTTTCCGGACCTTCAATCGCGCTTCGGTCTTCCGGTTCTCCTTTCTGTCTCACGCAAGTCATTTCTGCGCCGCCTCACGGGCCGCGCGCCTGATGAGGCCGCTGCCATAACTCTTGCCGCAGAGTTAATGGCCGCTCAGGCAGGGGCCGATTTCATCCGCACACATGAGCCGGCGCCCTTAATTGACGGGCTTAAACTGCTTTCCGCGCTGAAAGAAACTGCAATAAGACGTTAACTGCGCTTTCGTCAGAATTCTCTATATTCCCCTCATCGACACGGATGAACAGGACTCCCTTAGAGATGACGCGTAAATATTTCGGTACAGACGGCATTCGCGGCACCGCGAACGAAGGCGCGATGACAGCGGAAACGGCGCTGCGCGTTGGTATGGCCGCTGGTCGCGTCTTCCGTCGCGGCGACCATCGCCACCGTGTCGTGATCGGCAAAGATACACGGCTCTCCGGCTACATGCTTGAGCCCGCGCTCACAGCAGGCTTCACCTCGATGGGCATGGACGTGTTTTTGTTCGGCCCGTTGCCGACGCCTGCCGTCGCCATGCTCACACGCTCGCTGCGCGCGGACCTCGGTGTGATGATTTCGGCCTCGCATAATTCGTTTCAGGACAATGGCATCAAATTTTTCGGTCCCGATGGTTACAAATTGTCAGACGAGATCGAACTCGAAATCGAACATCACATCGACAATGGCCTCAGCGACAATCTCGCCGGTCCGCGCGATCTCGGACGCGCCAAGCGTATTGATGACGCACAGGCACGCTATATCGAGCATGTGAAACACTCATTTCCACGTGACCTCACACTTGAAGGCTTGCGTATCGTCATCGACTGCGCCAATGGAGCTGCTTACAAGGTCGCGCCCGCTGTGCTCTACGAATTGGGTGCGGATGTCGTGACGGTCGGCACGGAGCCTGACGGTTTCAACATCAATGATGAATGCGGCTCGACTTCGCCTCAGCGCATGTGCGCAGTTGTGCGCGAGCGCCGTGCCGATATCGGCATCGCACTTGACGGCGACGCTGACCGCCTCATCATCTGCGACGAAAATGGTCAGGTCATTGATGGCGATCAGATCATGGCGCTCATTGCACGTTCATGGAAAGCGTCAGGCAAGCTCTCCGCGCCGGGCATTGTTTCGACTGTCATGTCAAACCTCGGCCTTGAGCGCTATCTGAATGGCATGGGCCTTGATCTTGTGCGCACGCAGGTTGGCGACCGTTATGTCGTCGAACACATGCGCAACCACGGCTTCAATGTCGGCGGTGAACAATCCGGCCATATCGTGCTCAAGGATTTCGGCACGACAGGTGATGGTCTCATTGCAGCGTTGCAAATTCTGGCCGTGCTTAAAGCCGAAGACAAGCCGGTCTCTGTGCTCTGCAACTCGTTCGAGCCGCTGCCGCAGCTTTTGAAGAATGTTCGCTTCAAAAAGGGCGAGCCGCTCAACGAGAAAGACGTGAAAGCAGCCATTGCTGAAGGTGAGAGCCGTTTGGGTAAATCAGGCCGTTTGGTGATCCGCAAATCGGGCACCGAGCCGCTTATCCGTGTGATGGGCGAGGGCGACGATGCGAAACTCGTCAATGCCGTGGTACATGATATCTGCTCCGCCATTGCAGCTCACGCGGCCTGATCTATATTAGACGTCGCTCTGGTCTTACAGGGTCCTCGCGAGTATCGAATACAGTGTCCAATATCATCCTCCCCAATCTTGGTCGCGTCCTCATCATTGCCGGTTCCGATAGCGGCGGCGGGGCGGGGATTCAGGCTGACATCAAAACTGTAACGGCCTTGGGTGGCTACGCGATGACGGCGGTGACGGCGATCACTGTGCAGGACACATTGGGTGTTCACGGCATCCACGAAATCCCGCTTGAGACGATCCGTGCTCAGATCAAAGTCGTGCTTGAAGATATCGGCACTGATACGATCAAGACGGGTATGCTCCATTCCATCGAAATCATTGAAGCGGTGGCGGAAGATATTTCAACCTATGCGCCTGCTGCCGCGCTCATCGTTGATCCGGTGATGGTCGCCAAAGGAGGCGCGGCGCTTCTGCAAAGCAATGCAGGCGACGCTTTCAAACGCGCGCTGATGCCTCTGGCGGCGCTTATTACGCCTAACATCCCCGAAGCCGAGGCGCTGACGGGCCGCACGATCACCAATCTCGATCAGCAGAAAGCCGCCGCAGACGCGCTCTTGGGTCTTGGCTGCGATGCGGTACTGCTCAAAGGCGGGCACATGGCGGGCGATACGATTTATGATGTGTTGGCGACGCAAGACACGATTGAAGTCATGTCCGGTCCGCGCATCGACACGCGTCACACGCATGGGACAGGCTGCACACTTGCGTCCGCCATTGCGGCGTTGATGGCGCAGGGCGCGCCTCTGCGTGATGCAGTTGAAATCGCGCGCGACTATGTGCAGGAAGCCATTCGCCTCGCACCGGGCTTTGGCAAAGGCCATGGTCCGCTCTATCACGCACATACATTTTTGCGTGATGAAGACGATCAGGAATACGATGCCTGAGAGTGAGACCAGAGTTTCAGAAATTCATTTCCATCAGCGGCAGCATGCGTCCGGCAATTGAGCCCGATGGTGCCTCGCCGCATTGGCTGAAGCCCTGTTTGGTGTAAAAATCTTTTGCATTGGGGTCGGCTTCGACATGCACGCTCGAAATGCCGTGACGTAGCGCGTATTGCAGCAAGTCATTGATAAGCAAATGACCGATGCCGCTGCTCATAAATTTGGGATGCACGAAAATATCACCAACTTCTGCCTTGCCGCCGAGCACGGCCATGGAAGCAAAGCCCGCGACCTTGCCGCCGACTTCAGCCACGCGTACGCGCTCGCGGCCGATCTTGCCTTGCGTGATCGTGAGTTCGTCGCGGCAGCGGTTCATGAAGTCGGTGTCATAGCCCCAATGAGCTTTGGAGAGCATGGCAAGCGCCGACAAAGCGGGACCCTCATCCGGCCAGGCCAGACGCAGCATAGTGCGCTTTTTCTTCAGCGAGATCGGTGCCATAACGCCTCCTGTGGATAACCCTAACACAGTGATGCGTTTTGGCGAGTCGCGTTTTCATTTCCGGTTGAAATAAGCCATATGGCACAAGCACTTCTTGTTGGTGACATTGTCAGGGGTCGGATGAGTAAGCATCCCTGACGCTTTTGAAAGCCGAAGCGTTACGCGAGAGAATGCGTTTCGAAGGGTGTTTCGTTCATCAGCTCGGAAACGATTTTCAGGCCCTGTTCCAATTTGGTGCGGTTTGCCGCTGCGCCCAGACAGAGGCGCACATGGCGCGCGGCTTGGTCGGGGCGTCCGACCATGAATTCTTCGCCGCCTGCAATCAGCACACCGCGATGACGGGCCGCTTCAACAAAAGCACCGGCGCGCCAGTGCTCCGGCAATTGCAGCCAGAGATGCATCGCGGCCTTTGCTTGGCGTCGTGGGGTGTCACGTAGCCATCGGGTGGCAAGGTCATTGCGTGCCGCGATTTCTGTCTTTTGGTGCGCGACGAGCTTTGCTGCTGTGCCGTTTGCGATGATCCGGGTTGCCAGTTCCGCCATCAGCGGCGGCAAGGTTTGCCCCAGTCCGTGCAGGATGGCACGCACGCGCTCCTGCTGCTCACGTGGCGGCACGAGATAGGCAACGCGCAGTCCGGGGGCCACAGCTTTTGACAGCGAGTTCAGATAATAGGTTTGCTTGGGAATGAGATGTGCGAGCGGCGAGGGACGTTCGTCCATCAGGTTGGCGTAAATATCATCTTCGATCACGCTGATCTGCTGGCTTGCTGCAATTTCGGCAATTGCCGTGCGGCGCTTTGCGCTCATCGTGATTGTTGTCGGGTTGTGCAGCGTCGGTACGGTGAAAAGCGCCGTCACACGCGAGCCGCGACAGGCTTTGGCCAGCGCTTCGGGCACAAGGCCGTCATCGTCCATTTCCACCGGCGCCACACGACGGCCAAGCATCAGCGCTTGTGCGGTGATGGCGTGATAGGTGAGGGCTTCAGTGAGAATGAGATCACCGGGTTCCGTTGTGGCGAGGATCGCCGTGAGGATCGCCTGTTGTGCACCGGAGCAGAGAAGTACGTTGTCAGCCGCAGGTGCGAAGGCACCTGTTGAGAGCCAGTTTGCACCTGCCTCGCGCTGTGCCCGTGTGCCGCCTGTCGGCAGATAGTCGAAACGCTTGGGGTCGCCTTTTGCGAGCATCAGCGCCGTCTCATGCGTGAGCCTATCGGCTTGTCCGAGCGCTGCGGGCAGGTTGGCTTTCATCGTGATCTCGCTGTCGGCCTCATCAACCGGTGCAGGCCTGGCGAGCGAAGGGGTGCCGTCTGTTTCTGCGCTGCGCACATAGGTGCCGCGTCCGACTTCGCTGGCGAGATGTTGGCGCGTGACGCCGAGTGCATAGGCGCGGGCTATGGTCCCCGTGGTGACAGACAAAGCGAAAGCAAGATCGCGCATCGGCGGCAGGCGTTCGCCCTTGGTTAAGGCGCCAGACGACACGGCATCGGCTATCGTGTCGGCAATGACGCGATAGCGCGGACCTGTGAGAGCGCTGGCTTTGATGAGGTTGGCGAGCTTTATTGTCATGGTGACAATGTATAGATTGTATTGTTTTTATCCAGCGATAAATTGTGCTTCTGTACAAATTGTATAGATACAATCGGAGTTCACGATGAAAGCCCGTCTCTATCAGGTCGATGCCTTTGCCTCCCGCGTGTTCGAGGGGAATCCCGCCGCTGTTGTGCCTATGGAAAGCTGGCCCGGCGACGATGTGATGCAGGCGATTGCGGCTGAAAACAATCTCGCAGAGACCGCGTTTTTTGTGCCCGAAGGTGAAGCTTACCGATTGCGCTGGTTCACGCCGACGGTCGAGGTTCCTTTATGCGGTCATGCGACATTGGCCTCGGCTCATGTTCTCTTCACGCATCTCAAGCATGCTGCGCCTGAAATAAATTTCGAAACGCAAAGCGGTCGCCTCACCGTGAAGCGGGACGGTGACAGGCTCGCGATGGATTTCCCCGCTGATCAGATCAAGCCCTATATGATGCATGAGAGCCTGCCCGCAGCGCTCGGCTCGAAGCCCATTCTCGTGATGAAGGGTAAGTTCCTTGTAACGCTCTTTGGCTCTGCCGCCGAAGTTGCAAGGCTCAATCCCGACATGGTGGTGCTCAAACGTTTCTGCGAGTCGCAAGGCAGCATCAGCGTCATCTGTATGGCTGCGGGCGATGAAGGCTCCGGCATCGACTTCGTATCGCGCATGTTCGCGCCTGCCCACGGCATCGACGAAGATCCCGTCACCGGCTCGGCTCATTGTTCTTCTGTTCCCTATTGGGCGAAGAAGCTCGGCAAAAGTGATCTCGTTGCCCGCCAAATCTCCAAGCGTGGCGGCACGCTCTGGTGCACGGACGCGGGTGAACGCGTCATCATGCGCGGAACATGCGTTGATTATCTTCAGGGCGAGATTGAGGTCTGAGCCTTCCCTTACCCAGCGTCAAAACGTCATTTGACACCTTCCCCTGTTAAGCCTATATCCCGCGGCGGGCTACCTCCCCCCACCGGGAGGCTCCTATCTGGAAGGATAGACAACATGACCGCGCAAGAGCGTCCCGGCACACGTCCGGCAAATCCGTGCTTCTCCTCTGGTCCCTGCGCCAAGCGCCCGGGCTGGTCTCTCAAAAACCTCGAAAAAGCCCTTCTCGGCCGGAGCCATCGTTCCAAGCCGGGGAAAGCGCGTCTTGTCGAGGCCATCGAAAAAACCCGTGCCGTCCTCAACGTGCCTGCCGATTACAAAATCGGCATCGTGCCCGCGTCCGACACCGGCGCCGTTGAAATGGCCATGTGGTCGCTTCTGGGCGCACGCGGCGTCGATATGCTCGCCTGGGAAAGCTTCGGCTCCGGCTGGGTCAGCGACATCACCAAACAGTTGAAACTGAAGGACACGCGCAAGATCGAAGCGGGCTACGGCAAGCTCCCGAATCTCGCCGACGTGAATTTCAAGAATGACGTCATCTTCACATGGAACGGCACCACATCAGGCGTTCGCGCGCCGAACGGTGACTGGATCCCTGCTGATCGTGAAGGCCTCACCATTTGCGACGCGACGTCTGCCGCGTTCGCGCAAGACCTGCCTTGGGCCAAGCTCGATGTCACCACCTTCTCATGGCAGAAGGCCTTGGGTGGCGAAGCAGCCCACGGCATGCTGATCCTCAGCCCCCGCGCTGTTGAGCGTCTGGAAACCTATGTGCCCGCATGGCCCATGCCCAAGATTTTCCTGATGACCAAGGGCGGCAAGCTCATCGACGGCATCTTCAAAGGCGAAACGATCAACACGCCTTCGATGCTTTGCGTTGAGGATTATCTTGATGCGCTGAACTGGTCTGAATCCATCGGTGGTCTCAAGTCGCTGATCGCGCGTGCCGATGGCAATGCCGCCGTCATCGCCGAATGGGTTGAGCGCACGGCCTGGGTCGATTTTCTTGCCGAGGACGTCAACACACGCTCCAACACCTCCGTCTGCCTCAAGGTCACTGATCCCGCGATCACGGCTTTGTCGGACGATGATCAGGCAGCCTTTGCCAAAAAGCTCGCTGACCTTCTCGACAAAGAAGGCGTCGCCTATGACATCGGCGGCTACCGCGATGCGCCTGCCGGTCTTCGTATCTGGGCCGGTGCCACGATTGAAAACGACGATATGCGCGCGCTGATGCCCTGGCTCGATTGGGCCTTCGCACAGGCGAAAGCTTCGCTCTAAGTATTTCTGATTTCACAATCGAATACGGCGCTCATCCTTCCCCTCTCCCTCTGTCGGGAGAGGGAGGGACCCGCAAAGCGGGGCCGGATGAGGGTCTTTATCATTCAGGAGGCATCCATGCCCAAAGTTCTGATCTCCGACGCTCTGTCCCCCGCTGCTGTTCAAATCTTCAAAGACCGTGGCATCGAAGTTGACGTTAAAGTCGGTCTCGACAAAGACGAGCTCATCAAAATCATCGGCGACTATGACGGTCTTGCTATTCGCTCCAACACGAAAGTGACGCCTGCTGTCATCGATGCGGCAAAGAAGCTCAAGGTTGTCGGTCGCGCCGGTATTGGCGTTGACAATGTTGATCTCCCTGCCGCGACGGCCAAGGGCATCATCGTGATGAACACGCCTTTCGGCAATTCGATCACAACCGCCGAACATGCCATCGCTATGATGATGGCGCTTGCGCGTGACATTCCTCAGGCGAGCGCATCGACCCACGCGGGCAAGTGGGAAAAGTCCAAGTTCATGGGCGTTGAAGTCACAGCGAAAACGCTTGGCATCATCGGTTGCGGCAATATCGGCGGTATTGTTGCTGACCGTGCCCTTGGTCTGCGGATGAAAGTTGTGGCGTTCGATCCGTTCCTCACACCGGAACGTGCCGCAGACCTCGGCGTTGAAAAAGTCGAGCTTGATGATCTCCTCGCACGCGCCGATTTCATCACGCTTCACACGCCCATGACACCGCAGACAAAGAACATTTTGAACGCTGCGAACCTTGCTAAAACGAAAAAAGGTGTTCGCATCATCAATTGCGCCCGTGGCGGTCTGATCGTTGAAGCTGATCTCAAAGCCGCAATTGAAAGCGGACACGTCGCTGGTGCCGCGCTCGACGTGTTTGAAGTTGAACCTGCAAAGACCAATATTCTTTTCGGCATGGAGCAGATTATCGGCACGCCGCATCTTGGCGCATCGACCAACGAAGCGCAGGAAAATGTGGCACTTCAGGTGGCAGAGCAGATGTCTGACTATCTCCTCGACGGTGCCATAACAAACTCTGTGAACGTTCCTTCGATCTCGGCCGAAGAAGCGCCTAAGCTCACACCCTTTGCCACGCTGGCCCAGCAGCTCGGCTCCTTCGCCGGTCAGCTCACGGAAGAAGGCATTGCCGAAGTCACGCTTGAATATGAAGGCGATGTTGCCGGCATGAACACGCGTGTTCTGACCAATGCCGCGCTCACGGGTTTGCTCAAGCCGCAGCTCGAAGATGTGAACACAGTTTCCGCGCCCGTCATCGCCAAAGAACGCGGCATTCAGGTGTCGGAAGTGAAGCGCGAACAGCGCGGTGCTTACGAAACCTATATCCGTCTCACGGTGAAAACCGGCCAGCGCGAAAAGTCGGTTGCCGGTACGGTCTTCTCAGGTGGCAAGCCGCGCCTTATCCAGATCAAAGGCGTGAACATGGAAGCCTCATTGGGCAAGCACATGCTCTATGTGACCAATCAGGATAAGCCGGGCTTTATCGGCGCGTTGGGTTCAATCCTTGCCAAAGCCAATATCAACATCGCCAACTTCAACCTCGGTCGCGAAGAGGCTGGTGGCAATGCCATCTGCCTCGTCGAAGTTGATGTGGCGGTTCCTGCTGCTGTGCTTGCCGAAATTCAGGCTTTGCCCCATGTCGTGCAGGCCAAGGCACTCGCTTTCTAAGTCTCTCTTATATTTAACATAATTCAAAGCGGCGTTCCCATTATGGAACGCCGCTTTTGTTTTTGGCCGAATCTCCCCAAATTAATAGATAGAAAGTTGTAACGAGTTGTGCTGGGGGCGGCTATGGACGGTCAGTTTAACGATAAACAGTTAGCTATCGCTTATGATTATTGGCAGGAGCTACGTGGTATGCGCGTGGCGCCGAGGCGCGAGGAGCTTAATCTACGTGCAATGTCCAGCTTGTTGCCGCGCTTCAACCTCCTCGATGTGACATGGGACCCGCTGCGATTTCGCCACCGGCTTGTCGGCGCGGCTTATGTTGAAATGTTGGGCCGCAACGTCACCGGCCAGCTTGTGGACGAGGAACTCTACGGCGAAGCGACGCAAGAGATTTTCAATTCGCTGAAACTGGTCGCTGAAGAGATCCGCCCCTATCGTCGTCTCGCGCGTCTTGATTGGCATGAGCGCAACTGGCTGCTGCAAGAAGCAGCTGAATTGCCATTGGCCGATGAGGATGGACGCGTCAACATGATCCTGCGCGTCTCCGCTTTCACACTCACGAAAGATACGGATAGCCCGCGGCTGATCTTTACGCCTCTGACGCAAACAATCAGCGTGTGATGAGGCGCCATTTTTAGAACTCTCTCCTCCTCCTCCTTCCTGTTCGCGCCTATGCGCAAAGGGCTTTCTTACTGAGGACGGTGTTCCGAAAGGAGCGCCGTCTATTTCTTTTGCGTCGGTTGGTCGAATTCCGCGATCCACTTGCGATAGGCGTCCGCATCGCCAAAAGCCACGAAGTTCATATATTTCTCATGCGCGCCAAGGGCTTTCTTGGCGTGTTTGATCGGGCACCAATAGGCTTCCGTCCGCCCGGCGATCTCGCGCACATAGGCGATGAGGCCGTTGGCATAGGAGCAATAGGCGCAGTTGAGCTTTTCGAGCGCATTGAGATAGGCGAGATGTCCGCGGTCGAAGATCAGATAATCGCTGCGCTTCACCTTCTCGATGCCATAGGCCGGAAAGCAGACCGCCTGATAGACACTGACGAAGAGGTCGAGCAAAACCAGCGGCAGGATGAGAGAGTAGATAAAAGGCGCGGTCAGCACGACCATTGGCTTTGCATTCAGAATATAGCGCGAGAGCCTCGTCTTCAGTTCACGATGACGGCGGAGAACTTCTTCTTCGAAGATTGCCCGCCCATGTTCGAGACCGTAGCGAAGCTCAGCGGCTTGCCGGGCCACCTCTGCTTCAAGCTCAAGTTCCAGACCCTGCATGCGGCCCAGCAATTCATCTATTTTCGCGTTCATGTTCCGCGCTTCTCCCGTCGGCGGTGCGCCATTCGTTACTATCGCAGCAGCGAGCAGCAAAGTCGCCCATGCCTTCGCGCGCATGGGAGAATGGTCGGTTCAATTGGCTTAGTACAACGGCTTTGTAGAGATAGAGGATGATTGTCTCTACTGCACCGGATCATCCGGCTCCGCTCCGTCCGGCTGATCCTTACACATCGGAATGGTCAACCCATCCGGCAGCTTCGTCTTCTCATCGCCGCAGGCGAGCGATAGTTGTTCATTTGTCAGGCCCCAGGCCTTGATGAAGTCCGCGCCCGACAGGTTCGCGCCACGGAAATCGACGCCGCCTAAAAAGGCGTGGCGGAAGATCGCCTTGCGCGCATCGGCGTTGCGGAAGGTCATGCCCTTCACAAACTCAATCACGCGGAAATTCGTGCCCACGAGTTTTGCATCGGTAAAGTCCGCGTTGAACAGCAGCGCCGCATCAAGCCGTGCATAGGAGAGGTCGGCGCCTTTGAGGTTGGCGCCGATGAGGTTGACGCCAGCCGCACTTGCACCGCGCAGATCAGCGCCCTCAAGGTTCGCGCCGTTCAGGAGCGTGCCCGAAAGTTCTGCGCCCGCCATTTGCGCTTTGCGCAGGTCAGCACCTTGCAGGCTTGCGAGCCTCAAATAAGAGCCTTTGAAATTTGCGCCTGCCAGCGTGCAGCCGCGGCAGGTGAGCAGCGTCTTGAAGGCGTCGGCCTTCATCGAGCCGACGAGCTTTTCATCGACCGGCGGCAGCTTGTCTTCTGCCGCCTTCATCGCCTCGCCGATGGCCTCGGCGGGCGAGGGCGGCGGCGGGGGCACGAGTTCGGCTTCAATCGAGATGAGAGGTTTGGGGTTCTTCCAGGCGGGCGGCGGTTCGGCAAAGCGCTGCGCGCCATAAAGGGTCAGCAGCACATGGAAACACAGCGACAGAATCGCCGTGGTAATGAAGGCGTCGAGCCCTCCCTCGGTCGCTTCTTCGCGCGTGAGTGGCTCCGGCATCTTTATGGGCAGGGCGAGCGACATCAGGGCGTCCGGTGAGACAATTTGGCTGGTTACAACGCGGTCAATAGGCTGGGTCTAGCCGGTTTTCGCCTTCATATCTACTTTCCTTCCTGTCACAGTTCCGATAGACAATGCGAAAGCTCCCGACCGCTAGGCCATGGGGGCTTTTGGCTTGTTTAGGCCATCCTGAGATTGCACGTAAGGCATTGAAATCATGGCGAATGTGGTAGTTGTCGGCTCTCAATGGGGCGATGAAGGCAAAGGCAAGATTGTCGATTGGCTTTCAGAGCGCGCCGATGTGGTGGTGCGTTTTCAGGGCGGACACAATGCCGGCCATACGCTCGTCATTGACGGTGTCACCTACAAGCTCTCGCTGCTGCCGTCGGGTGTTGTCCGCCCCGGCAAGCTCGCTGTCATCGGCAACGGCGTTGTGGTGGACCCTTGGGCGCTGATCGACGAGATCGGACGCCTTAAAGCACAGGGCGTCGCCGTCACGCCGGAAAATCTCCGCATCGCCGAAAACGCCGTTCTCATTCTGCCGCTTCACCGTGAGCTTGATGAAATTCGCGAGACGTCAAATTCCGGCACGCGTATCGGCACGACCAAGCGCGGTATCGGCCCGGCCTACGAAGACAAGGTCGGTCGTCGTGCGCTGCGCGTCATGGATTTGGTTGATCTCGACGCGCTCGAAGATAAAGTTGAAAAGCTGCTCGCGCATCACAATGCGCTGCGCAAAGGTCTCGGCAAAGAATTGGTCGATGGCAAGAAGCTCACGGCGCAGCTCAAAGAAATCGCGCCGCAGGTGCTTCCCTTCATGGATACGGTTTGGCGCTTGCTCGACGAGATGCGCCGCAAAGGCAGCCGTATTCTCTTTGAAGGTGCGCAAGGCACGCTGCTCGACATTGACCACGGCACATATCCGTATGTGACCTCGTCGAACACTGTCTCGGCGCAAGCTGCCATCGGCTCCGGCATGGGTCCGTCATCGATCCACACCGTTCTCGGCATCACGAAGGCCTATACAACCCGTGTCGGCGAAGGCCCGTTTCCGTCGGAACTCCATGACGAGATCGGCCAGAAGCTCGGCGAGCGCGGCCGCGAATTCGGCACTGTCACAGGCCGCAAGCGCCGCTGCGGCTGGTTCGATGCCGTGCTGGTGCGGCAGGCGATCAAGACATCCGGCATCACCGACATTGCGCTCACCAAGCTCGACATTCTCGATGGCTTTGACGAAATCAAAGTCTGCGTGGCTTACGATCTTGACGGCAAGCGCATCGACTATCTGCCTGCGTCGGCTGCTTTGCAGGCACGCGTGAAGCCGATCTACGAAACGCTCGAAGGCTGGCAGGAAACAACCTATGGCGCGCGCTCATGGGCTGATTTGCCTGCGCAGGCGATCAAATATGTCCGCTATGTCGAAGAACTGATCGAAGCGCCGGTGACATTGCTTTCAACGTCTCCCGAACGCGATGACACAATCCTGATGAAAGATCCCTTCGAGGATTGATTAATTTCTTTCCCCTCCCCCCATCCTTCCTGTTCGCGCCTACGCGCGAGGGAGGGGGAGGGCTAGGGAGGGGGCTGAGAGCGACACCCACAACCCTCGACAACACATCCCCGCCCCGACACACTCAGCTCACAACCATCAAAAGGCTGAACCCGTGTCGCAGAAACCCGTCTGGGGCGTACCGCCAGAAAATCCCGCACCGCTTTACGACACGCCGGACGCATCTGTGCCGAACGAAACGCACAGTCCCATCCGCCTGCGCGATGCCGCCTTTGTCGTCATCCTCTATATTGGCGGTCAACTTATCGCTGCTGCGCTCTATCTCTTCGTCGTTGGTTTCTATTGGGGCTTTCGCCAGGACCGCGACGTCGCCGCCCATGTTCAGGCTGCTCAAACCAGCAGCGCCTTTCTCGTTTTCACCATCGTCTTTTCGATAGTGTTGGTGGCGTTGTTCGCCCGCCGCGTTGCGCGCCGTTCAGGCATGGGTTGGCGTGCACTCGGTTTTGTCAGACCGCAACGGTATTGGTTTGCTTTCGCCTTTGCCGCCTTCGTCCTTGTCAATGCTGTCGCTTTTGGTCTGGAATATCTCGCCGGCCCCGATGTCGCCAAGCGGGCCGAACAGACGATGGATATTTTTGTGGCCGGCGACGAGTTCTATATCTGGCCCATGGTGGCGCTTGTCGCAGTTATAGTGCCCTTCTTTGAAGAGATCGTCTTCCGCGCCATTCTCTTTCGGGCGCTGTCTAATCGCTTGCCGCTCATCGTGGCCGGTGCTGTGGCGATCGCTGTTTTCGGTGTCGTTCATCTGCAATATCTCATGTCCGGTCTTGATGTTGCTGTGCTGATGATGACCGAAATCGCGCTCATTGGCGGCGTGCTCATCTGGCTTTATCAGGCGAGCCGCTCCATCTGGCCGTCTGTTTTTCTCCATGTCCTCAACAATAGTTGGGTCATGGCCATTCTCTTCATGCGGGCTGCCATGCCCGCGTGAGGCATCTGTTAATGCAAAATTCACTATAATTTAGCACTCTTGCTCATACTCCCTTTCTCATACGGGCATACGGGGCTTACGGGCATGCTGGCTGTTTACGATCTCGCGGTTTCGCCACCGACCTTTGATTTCATCGGCTTTCTTGTGAGCGCCGAGCGTCAGCGTATTCGCTCTGGCGAGAAGACGATCACAATTGCGATTGTTAGTGGTCCCAATGGAGGTTTCCGTCAGGATGATCTGCCGCCGAACGATCCGGCCAAGCGCCGCATGATGCTCGACAATATCGTGAAGCCTATGGCGACGCTTTTGCCGTCCTGCACAGACGTGATCGAGATGAGCCGTGACGAGGTGAAAGAACGCCTGCTGACTGAGAAGCGCGTCTTCCCCGCAGGCTATCAGGCCGAGAAACCCAGAGCCCATTACGGCACCGCCTATTTCGTGCGCTCCTCACGCGCCAAAGTCCTGCCGCTTGTTATCGACAATGTCGTGCCGGAGAAAAATCTTGTCGTCATCACATTGCGCCAGAGCCACTATTGGCCGACGCGTAACAGCAATGTTGCTGAATGGCTGAAGGTTGCAAAGGAGCTGACAGCGCGCGGCAAGCGTGTTGTCTTCGTGCCGGATTCAGACAGCGACGGTTCGGAGCTTGCCGGCTTCGACATTGACCGCCGTGCCTCCACCGATCTTCTCCATCGCTGCCGCCTTGCCGCCAGCGCTGAGCTTAATCTCTCGGTCAATAACGGCCCGCTCTGGATGCTGGCGATGATGCCGCAAGTGAAATCCATGATCTTCAAAATGGTCGCGCAGGATGCGCCTTGTGTGAACCCGGACTATTTCCGCCAGCACGAACTTCCCGTCGGCTCTCAGCTCGACCGCGCGGACCATAAAATCGTCTGGGCGGACGATGACGCCGACACAATCCTCAAAGCCATCGATGAAGGCTTTCCCTCCGCGGTGAAATCCGCCGCTTAATCTTTTACATTTCCGCAAATGAAAAACCCGCGACGGTTTCCCGTCGCGGGTTTTGTTCTTTGATACAGCGAAAATTACATCGCGGCAGGTGCAGCGACCACTGCGACCGACAGGATCAATGCACCGGATGTGATCAATTCATAAGCCATGATGAACGTGCCGACGAGGGCGACGAGCCAGACGATTGTGCGGATTGAGATGAAGGTCCAGCCCGCGAGATAGACGATGGCATGCGCCACGCGACCAGCGAGGAAGAGCTGGGCGGCAAGAACCGTCAGGTCTGAATGAATACCGGCGATATGGGCCGGAATGGCAAGCGCGGAAAAGACGAGAAGCTGCTCGATCAGGTTCATATAGGCGCGTTTGGCGCGGCCTTTGAAACCTTCCGTGGACGGTTGCGCGTCGCGATTGCCGACGCCCCAGGCCTGGCCCATGGCCGAGACGTTTGAGGCAGCCGAAATTAAGATCAGCAAAAGCAGCAAGACGCCGCTATAGGCAATGGCACTGAGTTCTACGGTCATAGTGTTTCCCCTTCATGTCGGGGTCTCGAATCGGACCCTCTGGCTATTAGTCTAGCCTGAAATGAAGGGATCGGCGCGGGCGTCGCGATTGTCTTCGTTGCGTGCAAATACCGCTGCGGTCATGGCAACGGCGGCGCCAAAGAGCAGTGAGAACGCCACCCACAGGCTCGCATAGCTCGTAATTTTCCGCGCCACGTCTGCGGCAGATCTGGTCTTTGTCTGGACATCGGCCTGCATCCGGTCGATGCGCTGTGCGGCTTCTTCGCTTGAGATATCGGCCTGCGATGCGACAAGATCAGTGAGGCGCGCGTGATCTTCCGGCGTGAGCTGCTCTGCGCGCACGAAGCCCGCTTCAACGAGACGTCCGGCTTCGGCACGGAGGTTTTCATTCTTTGGAATACCGGGGCGGAACAGCACATCAACCAGATATGCCGTCGGCGTGGCATTGATGTTTTTTGAATTCGCTGCACCGTAAAGAGCTGCGGACGTCGTGCCTATATTCGCCGCGGAGAGCCCGGTCAGGGCCACCATGGTCAACGTCGCTAAAATGGCAACAGCCCAGGCCACGAAGCCGTGGGCAGCCGCGCGGAACTCCTCCTGAATATTGCTTTCCACCAGCGGTCCGAGCAGGCGACCGGCAAGGTGTCCGCCGACCGCGAAGCCAAACGCTTGGGCGGCGAAGAAGTAGATTGCGCCACCGGTGAAAAAGACCGGTGCCGAGGGTCCCGCATGTGGAGCGGGATTGACGAGCAGCAGGCCAAAACCCGCTCCCAAAGTCAGAAGGAAAAACGTGACTGCCGTGGCGGCCACGCCACCTGCGATCGCCAATCCCCAGGAAAATCGATAGCCCGTGTTCTCGTCGCCCTGTTCGGCGATCACGATTGCATCTGTCATCGGCATCAACTCCGTCAATGGAAGGGATTTGCTGTCTATTGTCCGCATAAGGCCTATGCGTGACCGAACAGCAACCAGAGGACGATGATAATGGGGATCGGAATGCCGATTAAATAAAGGAGTAAAGAGCGCATGATAAACCCTTTATGTTTATTTTTATAAATAGGACGCGCGGATTTGTCCGTATACGTCGGTTCATCTGTTCGTGTGCTAACCAGATAACGTTATTACGTCATCTGTCGACATTACAGTGTGTCAATCATACGGAAAGGCTCGGAACCTACTCAGGCTTTTTGCCATGAAAGGAGGCAAAATATCCCTATCGCGATATTTTTTCGATAAACGCCGGTATTATATTCCACTTCATATTCCACATCAGTGCCGTCGATCTACGGTATCCGTAGAGATGACGTGAGTATCGCGGCGTGACGTGATGCGACCTGTTGGTGCTTATGGAATTTTTGACCCGGTGCGGAGGAGTTCGGCGGCTTCACGCATAGGCCGCAGCGTTTGTTGCCGTCACGCATGTGCGATCCAGCCCCGCCAGGTGAAGGCGGCATAGAATAGCGCTGGGTCTGCAAAGCCGCTTTCGCGCAAAAACTCTTCGTCTTGTTCGGGGGTGAAGAGCGCCAGATTGGTGCCCACCGCCTCGCGGGCCTTGTCCACCTGTTCGGGATCAACGCCGGATGCGATGGCAAAAGCGGCATAGCGCGAGAGCCATGTCGGTCTCGATTTTGCGTCTTGCGGAAAACTGCTATGCGCCGCAACAAAGGGTGCGCCCGGTTTGAGGCGCTGATGGATCGCATGCAGTGTTTTCACCCGCGCCTGCGCCTTGAGAAAATGCAGCGTGAGCAGACAGGTGGCGGCATCGAAGGGGCCCGTCGGCGCGTCGTCAATATAGCCATGCACAAGTTCAACACGGTTCATCAGTGGTCCGAGTGTTCTTTCCGCCAGATCAAGCATGGGCAGGGCGGGATCAACGCCGACAAAGCTCCAGCCGGGATGGGCCATGGCGAGTGTCTTCAGTTCCATTCCGCCGCCCGCGCCTAATACAAGCACACGGGCATCGTCCGGTGCCGTTTCGGCCAGCAGGATTGATGTCATGGTGCGCATGGCATCTATGCCCGGCATGAAGCGCGGCGGACCATCGTGATAGTTTGCGATGGCGGCGCTGTCGGAAAAGGATTTGACGAAAATATTGTCGTCTTGTTCTGCTTCAATGCTCATGGATATGGTCTTTCTCACGGTTCGGGAATGCGCTGGTGAAGCGTGTGTGGAAATCGTCATGCAGCATTTTCAGAGTGATGTTGCCAAAGCGCGCGAGAAGCATGGCCTCAGCTTCTTGAAAACTGTCCGCGAGGGCGGCGTTGACGGCCTGTTCGACCAGACAGTCCGGCGTTTCTGTCCGGTTGCTGATTGCCAGCAGCGCGGGATTGCCAATGGCGTCATAAACGTCACGCAGGGTGATCCCGGACAGGTCTCTGGCGAGGACCCAGCCGCCGCCGTGCCCCTTTTCGGACCGGACAAAGCCGCGTTCCCGTAACCCGCTTAAAATCCGTCTGATGACGACCGGATTTGTCTGCATCGCGCGGGCAAGGATTTCGGATGTTGCGGGACCTTCGTGTTCGGCCATATGGAGCAAAACATGGAGGACACCTGACAGACGGCTATCTCTTTTCATGTAACTTGTATAGTTACATGATTAAGGAAACGCAAGCGATACCTACAGGCGCAGCGTTTGTAGCGGGACCGCTCTAGTTTTTGCCGAGGAGGATGGCCGCTTCCGCCATCAGCCGTGTGGTCTTTGTGCCCGCCGGTTCGGCCACGGAAAGCCGCGCCGCTTGTCCCGACCACATCTGCATATATTCCGCACGACCGGCTTTGGCGCTGGCAGTGACGAGCGGCGCGGCCATCGCCCGTTGCGCGGGGAAGGGGGCGGCATTGCTCTCATGCCCGTGCAGGCTCTCTGTCATCCGGTTACGGATCGCACGCGCCGGCCGGCCTGAGAAAAGTTTTGTGACCACCGTGCCGTGGTCGGACAATTCAGCGAGCGCCTTGCGGTGCATGTCATGCGTCATGCATTCCGGCGTCACCAGATAAGCCGTGCCGAGCTGCACAGCGTCTGCGCCCAGCATGAAGGCGGCAGCAATACCGCGTGCATCGCCGATGCCGCCCGCGGCAATCACCGGCACTTTCACCATGTCCGCCACTTGCGGCACCAGCGCCATTGTGCCGACCGTGCCGAGATCGACATGATCGAGGAACGTGCCGCGATGCCCGCCCGCCTCATGGCCTTGGGCGACAATCGCATCAACGCCGCCATGTTCCAGCACGCGGGCCTCCGAACTCGTCGTCGCACAGCCGAGAATGATGATGCCTTGCGCTTTGATGGCTTTCACCGCTTCGGGCGAGGGCAGGCCGAAATGAAAACTCGCAACCTTGGGTGACAATTCCAGCAGCAGTTTCAGCGCCGCATCATTAAAGGCAGGCGCGGGTGATTTCGGGTCCGGTACATCGCCAAGGCCCATTTCTGCATAATGCGGTTTCAGCGCCGCGCGCATTGGCTTCGCGTCAAAGCCTGCAAGGTCCGGCTCGTGATGGACAAAATAATTGAGGTTGAACGGCGCATTCGTCAGCGCGCGTGTTTTGTCCACAGCCTCGCGCAATTGCGCTTCCGACATCATCGCAACGCCGAGCGAACCCAGCCCGCCCGCATTGCCCACAGCGGCGGCGAGTTCCGGCGTCGCAGATCCCGCCATCGGGGCCTGAATGATGGGCAAGTCTATCCCCAGCAAATCCGTGATGCGTGTTGAAAAAGCCATTTTGTTGTTTCCTTCTTCTTTCACATCACCTCTTTACCTCATCCCCCGCCGGAGTCACACTGCAGGCCATTCCGAGGGGGGCCGGTGCAACCGGCTGAGATGGACCTGATGCCGGTCCACCACCCTTAGAACCTGATACGGGTTATGCCGGCGAAGGGACGGGAGTTATTGTACATTTCACGCCCGTGCTCTCTTTCCGTCCTGCCCGTCTTTGAAGGAGGGGGAGATGCTTTTCTGGCGCGTGATGGCGATTTTGCTCGGCTCATCTTTGATGATCGGCGAGTTGATCCGCAGTTGGGGCATGGGGCGGCCCCTCGTTTTTGTCATCGATGATTTTTTTATCGGCATCCCGCTCGTGCTGACGGGCTTCCTGATGGCGAAGGACACTAAAATCCGCCGCGCCGCTTTTGCGGCCTCATGGGGCATGACTGTCGGCGGTCTCTATTCGAGCTTCTGGGGCAAGGTCTTCGAGCCCGATCCCGTCGCTGCCGCCACGAACATTCCGTTCAACACGCTCGTCTTCATCATCGGCCTTGCCTATTTCATTTCAATCGGCGGTCTCATCGCCAGCCTCGTGCTCAAAACACGCGAACCGGAATAACATTATGAACATCCAAGCCCCCAAAAATGCGCCGCTCACTGTCACCACCGGCGCGCTGCCCGCGAGCACCAAGATTTTTACAACACCTGTCGGCTTTGACGATGTGAAAGTGCCGTTCCGCGAAATCGCGCTGCATGAAAGCGCGAAGGAGCCGCCCGTCCGCGTCTATGACACATCGGGTCCCTATACTGATCCGACGGTCACGATTGATCTCGAGGCAGGCCTGCCGCGCACGCGCGAAGCCTGGATCATTGCGCGCGGCGACACGGAGGAATATGTGGGCCGCGACGTGCGGCCGGAAGACAATGGCAATGTGTCGGACGCGAAACTCGCGCGCGCCTTCCCGATTGTGAACAACCCGCGCAAGGGCAAGCCGGGCCGTCCCGTCACGCAATATGAATATGCGAAGGCGGGCATCATCACGGCGGAAATGGCCTATATCGCCGAGCGCGAAAATATCGGCCGCAAGGCCGCGCTCGACAATGCCGCGCATAAATTGGCGGAAGGAGAAAGCTTCGGTGCCAATGTGCCGGACTTCATCACGCCTGAATTTGTCCGCAATGAAGTCGCATTGGGCCGCGCGATCATTCCGGCCAATATCAATCATCCTGAATTGGAGCCGATGATTATCGGCCGCAATTTCCTCGTGAAGATCAATGCCAATATCGGCAACTCCGCCGTCTCGTCTTCGGTCGCCGAAGAAGTGGACAAGATGGTCTGGGCGATCCGTTGGGGCGCTGACAATGTGATGGACCTCTCGACAGGCCGCAACATTCACAACACGCGTGAATGGATCGTGCGCAATTCGCCTGTCCCCATCGGCACAGTGCCGATCTATCAGGCTTTGGAAAAAGTCGATGGCATCGCGGAGAATCTTACATGGGAAGTCTATCGCGACACGCTCATTGAACAGGCCGAGCAGGGCGTTGATTATTTCACCATTCATGCGGGCGTGCGTCTCGCTTACGTGCCGATGACCGCCAAGCGCGTCACGGGCATCGTCTCGCGCGGCGGTTCCATCATGGCCAAATGGTGCCTGTCACATCACAAGGAGAGTTTCCTCTACACGCATTTTGAAGATATTTGCGACATCATGCGCCAGTATGACGTGTCCTTCTCGCTCGGCGACGGTCTGCGTCCGGGCTCGATTGCGGACGCGAATGATGAAGCGCAATTTGCCGAACTGGAAACGCTGGGCGAGTTGACCAAAATCGCCTGGGCCAAGGGCGTTCAGGTGATGATCGAAGGGCCGGGCCATGTGCCTATGCACAAGATCAAGGTCAACATGGACAAACAATTGAAACATTGCGGCGGCGCGCCCTTCTACACGCTCGGGCCTCTGACCACCGACATCGCGCCGGGCTACGATCACATCACCTCCGGCATCGGGGCCGCCATGATCGGCTGGTTTGGTTGCGCCATGCTTTGCTACGTGACGCCCAAGGAACATCTGGGTCTTCCCGACCGTGCCGACGTCAAGGAAGGCGTCATCACCTACAAGATTGCGGCCCATGCTGCCGATCTCGCGAAGGGTCATCCCGCCGCGCAACTGCGCGACGATGCTTTGTCGCGTGCGCGTTTTGAATTCCGCTGGGAAGATCAGTTCAATCTCTCGCTTGATCCTGAACGCGCCAAATCCTTTCACGATCAGACCCTGCCCAAAGACGCGCATAAGGTCGCGCATTTCTGTTCCATGTGCGGCCCGAAATTCTGCTCGATGAAAATCACGCAGGACGTGCGCGATTACGCCGAAAGCGGCATGGCGCAAATGTCGGATAAGTTCCGCAACTCCGGCGCGGAACTCTATATGGAAGAAGGCATCGACGCGGCGAAGGCGGCGAACAGTGCGCTTGGTGCAAAGAGAGAGAATCCGATTCCGTGATTTTTTCCCCTCCCCCCTTGAGGGGGAGGGTAGGGAGGGGGGTAAGCGGCAGAGTTCTGTCCTCGCGGCTTACCCCCCTCCCGATCAGCTTCGCTGATCCGCCTCCCCCTCCCTCGCGCGTAGGCGCGAACAACAAGGAGCGGGGGAGGGGAAGTAAGGAAAAGAAAATATCACCATGACCACCGACACCACCTCAGACTCCGCCCGCGCCATCCCCATCCTCGCGTCTCTCAATCTTGAAGAGTCCGCGCGCTTCTATAGCGAGAAACTTGGCTTCACGACCGAACTCTTCGGCGATTACATGATCGCGCGCCGCGACGGGATGGAGTTTCACTTCTGGCTCGCGACGGACCGCATCCATCCCGAACATACATCCTGCTACATTCGCGGCGGTCAAATCTCCGCGCTCTATGACGAATACAAAACGCGCAATATCGGCACACCCCGCATCGACGGCGAGCGCCTGTCCGACTTCACTGTCCGTCCGTGGGGCATGAAAGAGTTTTATATCTGGGACCCTCACGGCAATCTGCTGAAATTCGGCATGTCGGCGGACGAGGCATAATTCTTGGCGCAGCAGGAAGACAAACTTCCCGATCTTTTCGCGCCCGATCTCAGGCTTGTCTTTGTCGGCACTGCTGCGGGCCATCGGTCGGCGGCGGAGCGCGCCTATTACGCGCATCCCGGCAACCGCTTTTGGCGCACGCTGCATGAGGTCGGTCTCACGCCGCGCTGTTTTAAGCCGCAGGAGTTCCGCGATCTGCTGGCGCTTGGTATCGGTTTCACCGATATGTCAAAACGTGGTTCCGGAATGGATCATACTTTAACGCCGGACCAATTTGAGGTTGATCGGTTTAACGCGGCGATCCGTCAATTCCGTCCGCGTGCCATCGCCTTCACCAGCAAGAAGGCAGCGAGCCTCTGGTATGGTGTTCCGACGAAGCGCGTTGAATACGGGCTTCAGCCGTCGCAGCCTGATTTTCCGGCGGTCTTCGTCCTTTCCTCACCATCCGGCGCGGCGACAAGCCATTGGAACATTGAACCATGGCAGGCGCTTTCCGATTGGTTGAACGCAGCATAGCGCTGCCGGACCCATGCTGACCTTTTGCATCGCCTCTTTTGCATAAGGGGGCCAATCCCCATATTATGCGTCACCCCCCAATCCAGACGAGGAGCCGTGCCATGTTCAACCTCCGCAAAAAAGCTGAAATGCCGGATCCTGCCGACGCCTTGAAGGGGCGTGATTTCGCGATCCCCACGGCCGACCGGCATTTTGTGAACGGCATGGCGCTCAAAGGCCCGTACCCCGCAGGCGCGCAAACCGCGATCTTCGGTCTTGGCTGCTTCTGGGGCGCCGAGCGCAAATTCTGGACTGTGCCGGGCGTCATCGTGACCGCCGTTGGCTATGCCGCGGGCTACACGCCCAATCCGACTTACGAGGAAGTCTGCTCCGGTCGCACGGGGCACAATGAAGTCGTGCTCGTCGTCTTCGATCCGGCGAAGGTGAGCTATGAAACATTGCTCAAAACCTTCTGGGAAAATCACAACCCGACGCAGGGCATGCGTCAGGGCAATGATATGGGCACGCAGTACCGCTCCGGCATCTATGTGACGAGCCCCGCGCAACGCGCCGCCGCCGAAGCCTCACGCGAGGCTTACGGCCCCGAATTGCTGGCGGCAGGCTTCCCCGCCATCACGACCGAAATTCTCGACGCGGGCACGTTCTATTTTGCTGAGGACTATCACCAGCAGTACCTCGCGAAAAACCCCGCCGGCTATTGCGGCCTCGGCGGCACCGGCGTCGCGTGTTCGATCGGCACGGGTGTGAGCGTTTAATTCGGGCGTCGCAAAAATTTTCCTACCTCCCCCTTGTGGGGAGGTCAAAAAATCTCCTTCAGATTTTTTGGGTGGGGGGAACGAAGTTTGAGGCGAACTCCGAGATCAATTGAACCAGCAACCCCCACCCAAAATATTCGAAGACGAATATTTTGACCTCCCCACAAGGGGGAGGTGGATGGCGGCCATAGTCACCAAGACAAAAAGGCCGCTCATCAAAGCGGCCTTTCCGTTATAAAACTCCGTCAACGAAGCAATCAAACCCCCGCCAGCGCCTCGCGCCGCGCATCTGACTGGTCGCGCATTTCGGCTTTCATCGCCTTCTGCAACTTTTCAAAGGCGCGGACTTCGATCTGGCGGACGCGTTCGCGGCTGATGCCGTATTCCTGGCTCAGGTCTTCCAGCGTTGCCGGTTCGTCGCGCAAGCGGCGCTCGGTCAGAATATGCATTTCGCGTTCGTTCAGCGTCTGCATGGCTTTGGCGAGCATTTCATTGCGCAACTCGGTTTCTTCGCGGTCGCCGAGCATGGCTTCCTGATCCGCCGTGTCATCGACAAGCCAGTCCTGCCATTCGCCGCCTTCGCTATCAACGCGCAAGGGGGCGTTCAATGAATTGTCGGGTCCCGACATGCGCCGGTTCATTGAGACGACTTCGTCCTCGGTCACGCCGAGGCGTGTGGCGATGGTCGTCACATGTTCCGGGTGCAGATCACCTTCTTCGATGGCCTGAATCTGCCCTTTGACTTTGCGCAGATTGAAAAACAATTTCTTCTGCGCTGCCGTCGTGCCCATTTTCACAAGGCTCCATGAGCGCAGGATATATTCCTGAATGGAGGCGCGGATCCACCACATCGCATAGGTCGCGAGGCGGAAACCCTTTTCAGGCTCAAAGCGTTTGACGGCCTGCATCAGGCCGACATTGCCTTCGGAAATCACTTCGCCGATGGGCAGGCCGTAGCCGCGATAGCCCATGGCGATTTTCGCGACAAGGCGCAGATGGCTCGTCACCATTTTATGCGCGGCGTCGGCGTCTTCGTGTTCCTTCCAGCGCTTGGCCAGCATGTATTCTTCCTGCGGCTCCAGCATCGGGAATTTGCGGATGTCCTGCAGGTAGCGCGACAGCGAGACTTCGGGGCTTGAGCTTGGCGCAAGCGCAGGCATCTTGGCCGTCGCTTTCACGGGAACAAGTTTGGTCGAAGTCGTCTTTGGTGCAGTTGTCATGGCAGTACCCCTCAAAGGGCCGTGTTGCGCGGGCTTGGGGGGCCCGATGGCCGCAACAAAGCCACGGAAACTTATATAGGACGAGATTCAGGCCAAAAAAGGTCCTACCCCGCTAAAAGAGTGTAATTATTTTGAACCACACAACGGGGATGGATAATCATCCGGTATCAGGCCCGCAAGCCTAGCCCCTCTTCAGCGCATCGATAAGTGTCTGCATATCCTCAGGAATCTCGGCATCAAACGTCATGATCTTTTCGGTTGTCGGATGCTCGAACCCCAGATGATGCGCGTGCAGCGCCTGCCGGTTGAGCCGCGCGAGGGCGGCTTGCGCCTCTTCGGAGATTTTCACGCGGCGCGTTTGCTGGCCGGTGCCATAGGTCTGGTCGCCCAAGAGCGGATGGCCGATGGCCGTCATATGCACGCGGATCTGATGCGTGCGTCCGGTTTCGAGTTCGCATTCAACGCGGCTCACTTCAGGGGGCTTGCCGTAATTCTCGCGCACTTTGTAATGCGTGATCGCCGTGCGGCCTTGTGTTTTTGAGACCGCCATTTTGGTGCGGTTGTGTGATGAGCGCTGGAGGTTCGCGTTGATCGTGCCGACATGGGGCAGCGGTGCGCCCCAGACGAGCGCCGTATAGGCGCGGGTCAGGCGTCCGTCGCGTCCGTGCGCGGCAAACTGTTCGCTGAGGTGGCGATGCGCGCGGTCTGTTTTGGCAACGACCATCAGCCCGCTCGTGTCCTTGTCGAGACGATGGACAATGCCCGGCCGCTTCTCGCCGCCTATGCCTGACAGGCTCTCACCGCAATGGGCGATCAGCGCGTTGACCAATGTATTGTCATGGTTGCCGGCAGCGGGATGCACGACGAGGCCTGCCGGTTTCATGATGACGATGAGGTCATTGTCTTCGTAGATGACCTCAAGGTCGATGGCCTGCGCCTGCGGGCGGGCGGGCCGTGCGGGCGGCACGATCAGTTCATAGGTCTCGTCCGCCTTCACTTTATAGGAGGCGTCGATGATGGTGACGGGTCCGGTGTCGAGGCGGCGCGCGACGCGGCCTTCCTTGATGAGGTTGGTGATGCGGGCCCGCGACAAAACCTCCGTCACATAGACCTCCTCATCTGCCGCCTTGCTCTCAATGGCGTCGGTGAGGTACTTGTCGAGGCGCAAGCCCGCCCCGTCCGGTCCGACGGTTACGATATGGCGTTGGCCGCCCGCCGGTATGTCGGCTGATAGTTCTGGAGATAAAGTCATGGCAGAAGATAGCGTCGAGCCGACCAATATGGAAACCCCGCCGATGCCGCGCATGCTGGTGCTCAAGGTCGCAGTCGCGGTCATGGGCATCCTTCTTCTGGCGGGCTTCGCGCTCGTGGTCACGACCATTGTGAGCCGTGTCTCTAATCCCCAGGCCGCCGCCCGCGTCATCGGACCCGGTGGTCAGTTCGGCCTCACCGAGGTTGCGATTGAAAGAGGGGATATTATTCGCTCCGTTAATCTCAACGAAGATCGTGCCGCCATTCACATTGCGGGTGAGAAGGGCGAGGAAGTCATTATTCTCAATGTGAAATCCGGTGCCGAGCTTGGCCGCTTCCGTCTGCGTCCTCTGACGGGTCTTGCCGACGCCGCCAAGCGCTAATCCTCACCTGAGGATAGGCCCGCCGGACAGGCGCGCGCAGGCTCAACGAACCGACTAACGATCTCGACATGGAAACACTCAATCTCTTGCAAGAAATGCATGAGATTTCGAGTGTGCGGTGCTGTGTGTTTTCGTCCGGGAGGGGGAGGGTGCCGCCAACGCCTTGGGGAGGAGGGAGGATGGCGCTGGCGGCAACTACTGAAAGCCAAGATCGGGGAGGAGGATCGATCAACTTTCGTGAGTCCTTTATCGTCCTATCGTGACAAAATGTCAAAGATAAAAATGGTGCGTCGCAATACATTCCGCTGACGGATAACAGCGTCATGCCATTCCCTAACCCATTGTAAATGCTTGGTAAAATGCTGAATTTCGACATAGGTATATTACACCTATGTCGAATATGCGCCCGTTTGCCGCAGTGCGTTGTGCAATTTTTAGGGTGCAACCCCTAGACCTGTTCCACATCCGGGAAGGATTTCGAAGCG
Source organism: Parvibaculum sp. (assembly GCA_030645235.1). GTDB lineage: Bacteria > Pseudomonadota > Alphaproteobacteria > Parvibaculales > Parvibaculaceae > Parvibaculum. The sequence goes on from JAUSMV010000012.1 coordinate 304,214, forward strand.
AAATCAGGGACTTGCCGCCTTGAATCCCACCTTGAATCAAAGGCTTGAATGCAATTTCGCCAACCCTTATACGGGGGGTCTGTCCGGCCTGATCTGTCCCCATCGTCTAGCGGTCAGGACGTCGCCCTCTCACGGCGAAAACAGGGGTTCGATTCCCCTTGGGGATACCAGACGGGTGGCTTGTCCCCGGTTTTTGATCTTTATACGGAGCGTTCAGGCGTCAGGCCGAGGCGTTGACGCCGTCTTTCAGCGCACGGATGCGGTCGGCGATATAGCCTTCGGTGGCGCTTACAGGCTCGTCGTCCGGATGGGCAGGACCGGCTTCACCAAAGGCGGCGAGCGAGGCTTTGATCTCGGCAAAGTCGGGCATGTCGTCACTCAGCAACACGTCATCATCATCGCGAAACGGCGTCAGCGTGACGGGGGCAACCGCAACAGGAACAGATGCCGGTACAGACGACGGCGCGGCCACAGGTTCGGGCACATTCGCCGCTAAAAGATTCTGCGTCGTGTCGATTTCAGCGGCCACAAGTGACATATCGGCGAGCAGTCGCGTGGCCTTTTCGCCCAGCGTGCGTAACTGCGTTTCAACAAGTCCGCGCTTGGCAACTTCCTGCCGCGCGTTCGCTTCCAACTCATCAACACGCGATTGCAAATGCGTCACGCTCAGCAAATGTGTTTCGGCTTCGGCTTGCGCGGCCACATGCTGGACCTGCAACTCGGCAATCTCATCATTGAGTTGCTGTGCATTGTCGTGAACGTTTTGCAATGCGTCTTCCAGCTGCGCGTTCTTCGCGATGAGAGCTGATATCTCCTGCTGCTTATCCTGCAGATTGACACCCAGCATCGCCGCTCTTTCGGCGCTCTGCTTCAGCTCATCAAGGTTCAGATCCTGTGTGAGGCGGCGTGTGGTTTTCTTCACGGCGCTGCGCCAGGTGAGCTGCATGGCGATCAGGGCAAACAGTGTTGCGGTCAAAAAACCAAGACCAACCAACATGAGATTTTGAAGCATGTTTGCGCTTTCGCTGCTGAGGGAAATTCACTGTGGGACAGCGATTTTTGGAACCCTGCCAGAAAAAGTGAAAGCCTTCCAGCGATGATCCCGTTGCCTTTAACTCTTAGCGGGCAAGCGTGTCAGAACGGCAACCATTCGCGTGTCTTGGTGTATTTGAGATAGCCGACTGAGGCGCCCAAACGCAGGCCCGCGCCGGCGCGCATCGGTGCCAAAATGATATTGTCACGCTGTTGATAATTCACGCCGATACCGGCGATGAGATAGGCGCTGCCTTCAACACCGGGGAAACGCTGATAGATTTTTTCGCCATTGGGCAAGTTATACACAAGTGTGAAAACCTTGACCGCATTGCCGCCAAAGTCCCAACCGGCGCTCGGACCCTGCCAGTAAACCTTTTGCGAACCGCCCGATTTCATGTTGAGCGTGCCCACGCCGTAGCGCAGACCGAGAACGATGGCACCGGAGACTTCCTCGCCTTTGATATAGGCGTTTGGCTCACCGTATTGCTTGAAAACCGAATGCACAGCGTCCGCAAGTCCTTTGGCTGTGCCGCCGAAAACCTGGCCTGCTTCCACGAGAATTTCGTTCTCTGTGTAGGTCTCTGCACCCGGATTAACGGCAGGGGCCTGTTGCTGCACCTGATCGGCCATTGAGGGGGCGGCAAGCGTCGTGACACCGGCAATCAGGCCGGTCAGGAAGAGGGCGAAGGAGAGGGCACGCATCAGCATAGGTTCAGTCCTGTCGAAATTGGCGACCATTGTGGCATGGGCCGGATTGGGTGGGCATAAGTGCGACTCACTGGAACGAGTCTAACGCGGGTATCGTGTCAAAACGGCGGCAAATTGCTTCATAATCGGGTGAGATAGCAGGTTTCGGCGCGAAAACGTCCCCTTTCGGAACAATTTGGCGCGATCGTGCAGGCATAGCGATTGCAGTTACCAGGGCAGCAGCATTCGCCGCCGCTCATTTGTGGCTGGCGCGGCCGATGCGGATAGCCGGAGGTCGGGGGGCCAAAGGAATGTTCGCATCGGTCAGCTGTCCCTATTCCGTGGCCTCGACAGCACCGGTTTGGGCGGTCATTTCGCTCAGACCACACGGCAACGGCGCTCTCGCAAGAGAGCGCCGTTTTCATTTGCTTCAAGGAGTGGCGTCCCGAAAGGGACGCCGTTTTCCGTTTGTAGTGATGGGTTAAGCGCCGCCGCGGGCGACGAAATAGGGGTTGTCCAATCCGCGCTCGGACTTGCCATAGAGCAGGGGTGAACCGTCAAGCTGTGTCACCGAACCACCGGCTGCCGAGAGCACGGCATGGCCTGCGGCCGTGTCCCATTCCATCGTGCGGCCATGGCGGGGATAGAGATCGGCTTCGCCCGCGGCAATCAGGCAAAATTTCAGCGATGAACCGGCGGCGAGAAACTCTTTCACCTTGTAGTGATTGAGATATTCCTCGGTCTTGTGGTCGCGATGGGTGCGGCTTGCGATGATGATGAGGCCGTCGCTGTCAGGCTGGCGTACACGGATCGGTTTTGCGTCTTTCATGCTGAATGTGCCCTCTGCATTGGGCGCGATGTCGAGTTCATAGGCCGCATTGGGACCGGCCGCATAGAACATGCGTTCTTTGGCAGGTGCATAGACGACACCGGCGGTCGGTATGCGATGCTCGATCAATGCGATATTGACCGTGAACTCGCCGTTTTTATTGAGAAATTCTTTGGTCCCGTCGAGCGGATCAACAAGGAAAAAGCGGTCCGTAAATTCGGGGATGAATCCTGCGGCTGCGGCTTCTTCCGAGACAATCGGAATGCCGGGCGCGATGCGCTTCAGCTCATCAAGGATGATCAGTTCTGCCTCATGGTCGGCGATGGTGACGGGGGATTTGTCTTCCTTGTGTGTGGCCGAGACCCCGTTGGCATAATGCACCATGATGGCCGCGCCGGCTTTGATGGAGATGCGGACAAGCTCGTTCGTCAGGGCGGCATGATCGATGGACATAACTATCTCATTGTTGCGTAAAGGCTTCGGGGCGGAGAACAACACTCTGAGGCAGGCGGGTCAAGGCTGGTTTCTTTTGCGCTGCAATGCTATCAGGCTATAGGGGTTTTGGATGCGGGGCTGGTCTGGCTCCCCATCCATGGTTTGAGGGCATTTCGCATTTTCGGGGCAGCGAATGAGCACTAAGCAAGACGAAGTATCCGCACTCGAACTGGCCGCACTTTTGTGCAGCCGCGTCTGCCATGACGTGATCAGTCCGGTGGGCGCGATCACCAATGGTCTCGAAGTGCTTGAAGATGATGATGATCCGGAAATGCGTGTTCACGCGATGGAGCTCATCACCAAAAGTGCTGCTCAGGCTTCCGCCAAGTTGCAATTTGCACGTCTGGCGTTCGGGGCGGCGGGATCTGCCGGAGCCGAGCTTGATCTGGCTGATGCGCGCGCTGTGGCCGAAGGGCTGATGAAGAGCGAGAAGGCGAGCCTTGTCTGGACCGCGCCGCATGCGACCATCGGCAAGGACTATGTGAAACTCGCGCTCAATATGCTGCTCATCGGCATTGCCGCTGTCCCGCGCGGCGGCGAAGTGGCGCTGACGATTGAGGGCGAGCCTAAAACACCGACCATCAAAGTCCGCTCGACAGGTCAGGCGGCGCGTGTGCCCGACGAAACACAGGCTTTTCTGGGTGGTCGCGCCTCTGATCGCTTTTTGGATGCGCGTGCGGCCCAGCCCTATTTCACGGGCCTTGTGGCGCGTGAGCTCGGGCTTACGATTGCAGCCGCCATGGACGGCGATGTGTTTGAAATTAAAGCGGGTCCGGCTGCCGCTGCATAAGTTTTCCTGACGCTGAATACAAAAAGGGCGCTTCTTGCGAAGCGCCCTTTTCGTTTGATTTCATTGACCGGAAGGTCAGATCAGGCTGTGGCGGCCACCGGCATCGCACCTTCGACCGGATCACGCAGCACATAGCCACGGCCCCAGACGGTTTCGATATAGTGTTCGCCGCCGGTCGATGCTGCGAGCTTCTTGCGGAGCTTGCAGATGAACACGTCGATGATTTTGAGTTCCGGTTCGTCCATGCCGCCGTAAAGGTGGTTCAGGAACATCTCTTTGGTGAGCGTGGTGCCCTTGCGGAGCGAGAGAAGCTCCAGCATCTGATATTCTTTGCCGGTCAGGTGGACGCGGCTCTGATCGACTTCGACGGTCTTGGTGTCGAGGTTGACGGTGAGTTTGCCCGTGTTGATGACAGACTGCGAATGGCCCTTCGAGCGACGGACGACGGCGTGAATACGTGCCACCAACTCGTCTTTATGGAAGGGTTTGGTCATATAATCGTCGGCGCCGAAGCCAAGACCGCGCACCTTGTTCTCAATGCCGGCCAGACCGGAGAGAATGAGGATCGGCGTCGTGACTTTGCCGGTACGCAGTGACTTGAGGACTTCATAGCCGCTCATGTCGGGGAGGTTCAGGTCAAGAAGGATGATATCGTAATCGTACAACTTGCCCAGATCGACCCCTTCTTCACCGAGGTCGGTGGTGTACACATTAAAACCGTCTGACTTCAGCATCAGTTCGATGCTCTGAGCGGTTGCACTATCGTCTTCAATGAGCAGAACTCTCATGACGTCCCTCTTTGCGGTGTTGCGGTAGCATTACCGCTCAAGCCCAAAATTTATCCACAAGGGGACGGTAATCTTATTTGGTTAACAAAGGTTAACCGGCATGAAGATTTTTTCAGAAAATTTGATATTTTTTTGGAAGATGCGGTTAAGAGGCGTTTTTTTGAGGTAAATGCGGGACTTTTTAGGGGGGCCTGCTTGAAGCCCCTGCCTCCACTTCCGCACTCAAAACGACAACTCTTTCTTATCTGCAGTTTCTCCGATCAGGGTTTACGTCGTCTTAAAGTCTTGGCGGCATGATGAATGACAGGTTGCAGCAGGCTGATTTGGGCCTGCCATGCATATGCGCGATCTGATCATGCGGAGACATTGAAACGTGCAGTCATTGTTGGCGGAAATCGGCGGAATTTCGGACGTTCAGCATTATGGCCGGGTGGTCTCCATCCAGGGTCTGATGGTTGAAATTGCCGGACCTCTGCACGCCATGGGTGTTGGCAGCCGCCTGGCTGTGTCGAGCCGTACGGGTACCGACATTGATTGCGAAGTTGTCGGTTTCCGCGATGGTCGCGCGCTTTGTCTGCCGTTTGGTGAGCTGTCCGGCATCGGTGTCGGCTGCAAGGCCATTGTCAGCGCCGAGGAGCCTCACGTTTACCCTTGTGACGCCTGGCTCGGTCGTGTTGTTAACGCCATGGGCGAGCCGATCGACGGCAAAGGCCCCATCGGTCAGGGTTCTCTCCCCTATAATTTGCGCAGTGCTCCGCCGCCTGCCCATACGCGCCAGCGCGTCAAGGGCAAGGTCGATCTCGGTGTGCGCGCGCTCAATACGTTTCTGACCACCTGCCGCGGTCAGCGTATGGGTATTTTTGCAGGCTCCGGTGTCGGCAAGTCCGTTCTCTTGTCGATGATGGCGCGCAATACCGCTTGCGGTGTGGCTGTGATCGGTCTGATCGGCGAACGTGGCCGCGAAGTGCAGGAATTTCTCGAAGATGATTTGGGCGCCGAGGGCCTTGCGCGCTCGGTTGTCGTCGTGGCGACCTCTGACGAAGCCGCGCTTATGCGCCGTCAGGCCGCTTATCTGACTTTGGCTTTGGCCGAATATTTCCGCGACAAGGGCGAAGATGTCCTTTGCATGATGGATAGTGTGACGCGCTTTGCCATGTCTCAGCGCGAAATCGGTCTGTCTGCCGGTGAGCCGCCGACCAGCAAAGGCTATACGCCGACTGTGTTTGCCGAATTGCCGAAATTGCTTGAACGCGCCGGTCCGGGCACCGGTCAGGGCACAATTACAGGGATATTCACGGTTCTCGTCGATGGCGATGATCACAATGAACCCGTGGCCGACGCTGTGCGCTCGATTCTTGACGGTCATATTGTCATGGAACGATCAATTGCTGAACGCGGACGTTATCCCGCAGTCAACATTTTGAAATCTGTTTCGCGCACAATGCCCGGATGTAACAACGAAGAAGAAAACGTGCTGATCCGCAAGGCGCGTGCACTTCTTGCCACTTATGACGATATGGAGGAGCTGATCCGGCTCGGTGCTTACCGTTCCGGTTCAGATCAAATCGTTGACGAAGCAATTTTTTATCAACCTGCTCTTGATAGATTTCTAGCTCAGCGCAAGGACGAGGCCACCGACTTGGCAACAGGATACGCCATGCTCGAAGAAATTCTTGCGCAACCCATGCCGCCTAAAAACTTGGATGCCTAAGTTCGGGTCGCTGAAGGAATAGAATGATGCGTAACCGTGAATCACTGATCCGATTGCACCGTTTTCATGTGGATGAAAAGCGCCGCAAGCTCGCTGAGCTGGAGCTGATGGTGCAGGAATTTCGTGCCCGTGAGCGCGAATTGGAGGCGCAGGTCGAGGCTGAGCAGAAAAAAGCGGGCATATCTGATGTCGCGCATTTCGCTTACCCGATGTATGCCAAATCCGTGATCCGGCGCCGCCAGAATATCCTCACCTCCATTGCCGATATTGAAGCGCAGCTTGACGGTGCAAAGGAAGAGCTTTCGGATGCGTTCCGCGAACTCAAGAAATATGAAGTGATTGAGAACAATCGCAAAAGCAAGATACGCAAGGAAGTTATGCGCGTTGAGCAGGCGCAGCTCGATGAAGTGGCGCTTGGCATTCACCGCCGCCATTGAGCTCCTTTTGTCCAAGGGGGGGCGGGGATAAGCCTCCTACACATTCAGATCGCACTCCGCTAGAATAGGCTCAGTCATAATTTACTGAGCGGCGGAGCCTCATGCCTTCTTTCGACATCGTTTCCAAAACCAATTTCCCTGAAATCGACAACGCGTTGCAAAACGTGGTGAAGGAAGTCGCACAGCGTTACGACTTTAAGGGGTCGAAATGCACGATTGAGCGCAAAGAGCAGGAAATCACCATCAATGCTGACGATGAGTTGAAGCTCAAGCAGATGCATGAGCTTCTGCAAGGCCATCTCGTGCGCCGTCAGGTGAGTCCCGGCGTGCTTGAATATAAGGATTCAGAGAAAGCGGCGGGCCAGAGCGTGCGCCAAAAGGTTGTGATCAAAAACGGGATCGAGAAAGATCTCGCCAAACAGATCGTCAAAGACATCAAAGGATCGAGCCTGAAGGTGCAGGTCGCTATTCAGGGTGACGAGCTACGCGTCACAGGCAAGAAACGCGATGACCTTCAGGCTGCAATCCAGTTTGTCAAAGAGCTGAACATCGAGCAGCCCTTGCAGTACGAGAATTTCCGCGACTAGTTGCGGATAAGCACGCGGCGGACGATGTAGAGCACGCCGATGACGATGAGATATCCCGCAAAACGCACCGCGATTAATTTAAGCACTTCGATATTGGTATAGTCGGGCAGGCTGATCGCGCCGTCATGATTTATTGCGAAGCGTACAATGCTGACAATTTCATGGATGATTGTTGCGGCGATGGCTGTGCCGATGAGATGACTCGCCCGGCGCATGATGGCGGCTGCGATGACCGCAATGACAATGCCCTGGATTGAATCAATGGTGCTGAAGCCCTGACGGGCCAGATCAACACCTTGGCTTACGAGATCGTTCAATTCCATATTCTATCCCCCCTCAAAAACGCAAACACTCCCCATGCCTTGATAAGCGGCATATTGCTCGCTTTCAGGGCAGATGCGCAGGTTAGACCAATTTGGGACAGCGTCCAGACAAATGCGGCGCACAATTAGTTTGTGTGCGGCGCAATATATTCTGTATCCGCTACAATGCGTGTTTCACTTTTGTGATGATTGCGTGAAAAGACCGGTATCCGTGCGATTTCAGGGGATGTGCTAGCCGAGGATAAGCCGTGCACAAACCATCGGATGCATAGGGCTGAGGCCTTTGGCGAGATAGGGCGTGACGCTGATCTGGGCGAGTGACAGACGTGCGGCATCGGCAGCCGCGAGTACAGGCCCGATGCGGCGGGCGATATCCACCTGTGTGGCAATGAGGCGGCGGACACCGAGGCCGACAAACTGCACCGCGACGTCGCTCATCAATCCGGTATCGCCGGTTGCGGCAAGAACGAGGACCGGTTCGGCGTCGGAAACGAGGTGTGCGCCGCTCACCAGACGCATCAGGCCATCCCATTCCTCGCGGTCAAACGGATTGATGCTTGCTGTGTCGATGAAACAGGGGTGGTCCGATCTGTCCGGCGCACTTCCCTCAAGTAGCTGCGATAAGGTATCGAGACTGTCGGCGAGTGTAAAATTTTGCCTCAGCAACTCGCCATAGGCTTCGCCCTGCGGTCCGGCACCGGCACGCGCGGCATCGGTGGACATGAGGTCAACACTCAGACCTTCCATGATGGAACCGGCGGCAAGCTTTGCCATGGTGACGGTTTTGCCGGAACCCGGCAGGCCGACCAGCATGACGGGTGCGCGCGGCGTCGTCGAAACGGGTTCAAAACTGAAGCGGGCTTCAAGGGCGCGGGCGAGTGCGGTTGTGGCGTCATCAATACCAAAGGTTGTGGCGGCGTTGACGAGGGCATCGCGCAACGGCACGGGCACGCCTTGTGCGTCGAGACATTCGGCGATGCGTGTGGCGTCAAACGGCATGGCAGCGTGGACCGGCGCGCTTTCAGCTTCGGCGACATGTGATGAGGCCCGTAAGCGCTCACGCAACCGTTGCTCAAAGCTTTCTTCGCGCGACGGTTCCACGTTTGTCTATCCCTGTTCTCAGATCGAGCCGATGGTGCGAAGACGTGCACGGGGGTGAATTTCGCTCTGGGACATAACAAATGTCTGCGGGCGGAAGCGTTCGACAATCGAGCGCACGAAAGGACGTACACCGGGGCTTGTCAGCAGCACAGGACTTTCGCCTGCGCGACCGGCTTCTTCGTAGGTGTCACGCATCGACGCGATGAACTCCTGCAATTTCGAAGGCTGCATGGCGAGCTGACGATCTTCGCCCTGACCGACGATGGACTCGGCAAAGGACTGTTCCCAGCGCGGCGACAGAGTGACGAGCGGCAGTGCGTTGTTCTGATCGACGTGAGAGGCGCAAATCTGGCGGGAAAGACGGGCACGCACGTGCTCGGTGATCATATTGAGGCTCTGCGTGTGACCAACGGCTTCGGCAATGCCTTCCATAATTGTCGGCAGATCGCGGATCGAGATGCGCTCTGTAAGCAATGTCTGGAGAACACGCTGAATGCCTGTGATCGTGATCTGTGTCGGCACGATGTCTTCGACGAGCTTCTTGTGCTCTGTGCCAAGCTCGTTGATGAGCTTTTGCACTTCAGCATAAGAGAGAAGGTCGGCCATGTTGTCGCGAATGATCTCGGTGAGATGCGTTGTGAGCACGGTCGGCGGATCGACAACTGTGTAGCCGCGGAAGGAGGCTTCCTCGCGCAGGTTTTCGTCGATCCATGTGGCGGGTAGACCGAAAGCAGGTTCGGTCGTGTGAAGGCCGGGCAATTCGATCTGGCTGCCTGTCGGGTCCATGACGAGGAGCTGATTGACATAGACTTCGCCACGACCGGCTTCGACTTCCTTGACGCGGATCGCATAGGCGTTGGCTTCGAGCTGCACATTGTCGAGGATGCGCACGGACGGCATGACAAAACCCATGTCACTTGCCATCTGGCGGCGCAGCGCTTTGATCTGATCGGTGAGCTTCTGATGCTCTTTGCCATTGATGAGCGGGAGCAGCGCATAGCCGATTTCGAGGCGCAACTCGTCCATTTTGAGTGCGGTGCTGATCGGTTCTTCGGCAACCGGCACGGCGGCGGCTTCGCTCACTTGTGCAAACTCGGTGGCTTCAATTTTTTCGCGGGCTGATTTCTTCGAGTAATAGGCAAGGGCACCCGTCGCGATTGACAAAGTCAGGAAGGGGATCATCGGCAGGCCGGGCAGAAACGCCATGAGGCCCATGACGACGGATGAAAGACCAAGTGCCTGAGGATAACCCGATAGCTGCGCGAACATGGCTTTGTCCGCCGCGCCTTCGACGCCGACTTTGGAGACGAGAAGGCCTGCTGCCGTTGAAACGATGAGCGCCGGGATCTGGCTGACGAGACCGTCGCCGACGGAGAGCACGGTATATGTGTGTGTCGCATCGGCAAAGGACAGGTCGTTTTGTACGACGCCGACAATGATGCCACCGATGATGTTGATGAAAGTGATGAGCAAGCCCGCGACCGCGTCACCGCGCACGAACTTGGACGCACCGTCCATCGAACCGAAAAAGGAGCTTTCATTTTCAAGATCGCTGCGGCGCTGCTTGGCGACTTTTTCGTCGATGAGACCTGCCGACAAGTCGGCGTCGATGGCCATTTGCTTGCCGGGCATGGCGTCCAAACTGAAACGCGCACCGACTTCAGCGATACGGCCCGAACCCTTGGTGATAACAACGAAGTTCACAATCACGAGGATGGCGAAGACGATGACGCCGATGACGAAGTTGCCCTGCATCACGAAATTGCCGAAGGCCTGAATAACGTGACCGGCGGCGTCTGTGCCTTCGTGACCATTCGAGAGAATGAGGCGTGTCGTCGCCAGATTGAGCGCGAGACGCAGCATGGTTGCGATGAGCAGGATCGTCGGGAAGGCGCTGAATTCGAGCGGCTTCTGAATGAAGAGCGCCGTCATCAGGATGAGAACCGAGAATGTGATCGAGATGGCGAGCGAGAAATCGAGCAGGAAGGCCGGCATCGGCAGGATCAGCACGACGATGATCGTCAGGATGCCGATAGCGAGGGCCAGGTCACCGCGCTTGGAGAGATTGTTCAGCACACCCAGCGGCGTGAGACCGGGAAAGCCAAAGGCGCTCAACATGCCGCCGGTCTTACTATTTGTCGCGTCGCTCATGCGATGCCGTCCCCGATAGTCGTGTTTCTGATTGTCGAAAGATCAATTAGCCGAAGGCGACGCGCTGTTCGCCGCCGGGCATCGGCACCGAAACGCCTGCATCGCCATATTCTTTAAGCTTGTTGCGCAGCGTGCGGATCGAGATGCCGAGAATGGTGGCCGCATGGGTGCGGTTGCCGAGGCAATGATCGAGTGTCTTGAGGATCAGATCCTGTTCGACTTCGGAAACGGTGCGGCCGACAAAATTACGTGTGACGCTGTCAGCAACGGAAGCGGCCCTTTGGGCAATGTTGTGGGTCGCCGCTGTTTCGTCATGGCGGCTGCCATCGGGAAGGCGGATGGCTTCAACGTCGATTTCCGGACCGGTGGTCAGAAGCACAGCGCGGTGCAATGTATTTTCGAGCTCGCGCACGTTGCCCGTCCAGTTGTGACGCGTGAGGAAGCGACGCGCTTCAACCGAGATCGGCTTTGAAGCGATGCCGTTGGCCCGGGCATAGCGTTCGGCGAAATGATCGGCGAGCGCGAGAATGTCAGCGGGACGTTCGCGCAACGGAGGCAGATTGAGATTGACGACGTTGAGACGGTAGTAAAGATCTTCGCGGAAACGACCGGCGCGGGCATCGCTCTGCAGGTCGCGGTTTGACGTTGCGAGAATGCGGATGTTGACCTTCACGGGTGCTTTGCCGCCAACGCGATCGATTTCACGTTCCTGAATGGCGCGCAGAAGCTTGGCCTGCAGACGCAAATCCATTTCCGAAATTTCGTCCAGCAGCAGCGTGCCGCCATCGGCCTCTTCAAACTTGCCGATGCGGCGTGCGACGGCGCCGGTGAAGGCCCCTTTTTCGTGGCCGAACAATTCGGATTCGAGCAGGTTTTCAGGGATCGCGGCGCAGTTGACGGAAATGAAGGGCTTGTCGCGGCGCAGCGACTTGCGGTGGAGGTAGCGCGCCATGACTTCTTTGCCGGAGCCGCTTTCGCCTGTGATGAGGATCGAAGCGTCGGATGGCGCGACCTGATCGGCAAGACGGATCATTTCGGACATCTTCGGATCTTTGAAGATGAAGGAGTGACCATCGTCGGCCACAGCGGCGAGCACGGCGGCAATGAGTTCGGCGTCGGGCGGAAGGGGGATATATTCTTTCGCACCGGCACGGATCGCGTTCACAGCAGCGCGCGCATCTGTTTCGACGCCGCAGGCAACAACCGGTACGCAGATATGTTCGGCAGCGAGAGCAGAGATCATTTCGGCAATGTCGCAGCGGACGTCAACCATGAGAAGGTCAGCGCCACGACCGGAACGCAATGTTTCAATGGCTTGCGCCACTGTCTCTGTGTGAGTGACCTTGGCGCCTTTTGCCATCGCCATCTTGGTGGCGGTGGAAAGCTGGCCGTTCAGGGTTCCGACGATCAGAAGGCGCATGTGCGACACTCCTCTTTCTTTTATTGTGCTCGTTACAAAAGTCGTTCAGTGCGTTTAGGCAGTTAGTTGGTACCGCTCTTGATGATTTCCGTCATCGTGACGCCGAGGCGTTCATCGACGACGACCACTTCGCCGCGGGCGACGAGGCGGTCATTGACATAGATGTCGATGGCTTCGCCGACTTTTCGGTCAAGTTCGACGATTGTGCCGCGACCGAGTTTCAGCAGGCTCGACACTTCCATATGTGTCTTGCCGAGAACGGCTGACACGTTGACGGGTACGTCGAACACGGCTTCGAGATCCTGCGCCATGCGGACGCGCTCGGGATCATTGTCATCGTCATGCAGCGAGATGTCAGCGCCGAGCGGTTCGGCGGCAGCAAGGTCGGGCAGGGAGATTTCGTCGTCCGGATTTGACATGGCTTAGTTCCTGGTTGGTCTTGTTAACGCGCTTCGGGTAATGCGAGGCGGTTGAGGTCGGCTTTCGGAGTGGTAAGCGTTGTGATGTAACGCTCGACAATTTCATTCAGTTCATTTTCGATTTCGGCACGTGAGCGGATGACGCCGCCATCGGCCCATTCAACAATACAATCACCTTCGGCGATGTCGTTCTGACCCAGCAGAATGATGCGGCCTGAAAGGCCACGTTCCATCGCCATGTGATCGACAACTGTTTTGAGCTGTTCGACCATTGCTTCTGAGACGCGCAATACAATGTGTGGTTCGCGGTTCAGATGTGTCAGGCAGTCCCGTAAAACGGCTTCGATTTCAGCTTGCGGACGTGTTGCGATGAGAGCCGGTGCGAGCTTGCGGATGGCGACGAGGGCGAGCGTTGCGGCTTCGCCACGGATGACGGCGCTTTCGGCTTGCAAAGCAGCGAGCAGGCTGCCTGCATTGGCTGCAAAATGCTCCATTGCATGCGCCATTTCGCTTTCAGATTCAGCGCGGGCTTTGGCTTCACCTTCTATGAAACCGGATGCATGACCCTCGGCGCGCGCGCGCGCGAGGTCCTCTTCCGTGAAGCTCGACGCAGCCCGCGCAGACGCCTTCAACGCCGACTCTGTGCCGTCGTCGAAACGTGTGTCGAAGGTAAATTTTACGGCCGGCTTCGTTGTCATTTAAGTCTGCGATCCAGAAGTGATTTCAGGTGTTCGGCTTGCTCGTTAGTAGATCAGTTCGTCTTCTTCGTTATTGGCGGAGATCATGATCTCGCCCTTCTGCGCCAGGTCTTTGGCGATGTTGACCATGGTCATCTGGGCTTCATCGACGTCTTTGAGGCGCACAGGTCCCATCATTTCCATGTCTTCACGCAAAATCTTGGCAGCGCGCTCGGACATGTTGGCGAAGAAGAGATCGCGCATCGTATCGGACGAACCTTTGAGCGCGATGCCGAGCTTGTTCTTGTCGATGGCGCGCAACAGCGTCTGCACAGAGCCCGGATCGAGCTTGGCGAGATCTTCGAAGGTGAACATCAGCGCTTTGATCTTTTCGGCGCTGTCGCGTGAGCGCTCTTCAAGTGCCGCAAGGAAGCGACCCTCAGTCTGGCGGTCGAAATTGTTGAAAATTTCGGCCATGAGTTCGTGGCTGTCGCGACGATTGGTGCGTGACAGGTTCGACATAAATTCGGCGCGCAGCGTCTGCTCAACCTTGTCGAGAATTTCTTTTTGCACGGTTTCCATGCGCAGCATGCGGGTGACGACTTCGAGCGCGAAGTCTTCCGGCAGGTGGGGCAACACGCGGGCGGCATGGTCGGGGCGAATTTTGGAAAGCACGACGGCAACCGTTTGGGGATATTCGTTCTTCAGGTAGCTGGCGAGCACCTGTTCGTTCACGTTGGCGAGTTTTTCCCACATGGTGCGACCGGCGGGGCCGCGGATTTCGTCCATGACCGAGTTCACGCGATCTTCCGAGAGGAATTTCGAGAGCAGGCGTTCGGTGGATTCATACGAACCGACGAGAGCGCCGGTGCCGGACATTTTGGATGCAAATTCAACGAGCAGCTTTTCGACCGTACCCGCGTGAACGGTGCCGAGCGTTGACATGATTTGCGACATTTCGCGGATTTCGTCGTCGTCAAGCATGTCCCAGAGCGACGATGCATCGTCAGCGCCGAGCGCGAGCATAAAGACAGCAGCTTTTTGCGGGCCGGTCAGGCCTTTGGCGTCGTCAATTTTTTTCGGTGCGGTTGCCACGGTGTCTATTCCTTAAACGGCTTCGTGCAGCCAGCTGCGCAGAATGGAGATGGATTCGTCAGGATGTACGGTAACGAGTTCGCCGATCTTGCGGACCGAAGAGCCTTTTACTTTGCCGGCGACCTGAGCAATGTCGATCATGCTGTCGTCGCCGAATGACTGATTGCTGCTCATGAGGGCGGCTGATACGGCGTCGATTTCGCCTCCGCCATCGGGGGAGGGCAGAGCTTGCGTGCCGTCGGAATAATGCTGCGAACCGCCGTGCGAGGCAGTCATGCCGCGCGATCCGCTGCCGCCAAAGTTGCCGCTGGCGATGCGCGAGAGCAGCGGGCGGAAGACGAAGAACATGGCGATGAGAGCGAGCACGGCAAGAACGGCAAATTCGCTGATGCGCATGTAGTCGGCTTTGGTTAGGCCGAGAAAGGGTGAGGCCTCAGGTGCAATAGCTTCAACAGGTTTGGGGGCGGCGAATTGCAGGTTCACGACCTGAAGCTGGTCGCCGCGTGAATTGTCAAAGCCGATCGCTGATTTTACGAGCGCTTCGATCTTGGCGATTTCTTCGCTGGAGCGCGGGGCATAGACAGGCGCGCCTTCTGCGTTGGGTGTGTAGAGACCATCAACGAGAACGGCAACCGAGAGACGCTTCACACGACCGGGTTCGAGAACTTCGGTTTTAGTTGTGCGCGAGATTTCGTAGTTGACGGTTTCTTCGTTGCGGTTCGACTGTTGGCGCGAAGTTGTGCCGTTTTCACCAGCGGCCCCGCCGGGGTTCGGCAGGTTGTTGGCGACGGATACGCCTTGTGTATCTTTGCCGTCTGCATTGTCTGTCTTGTCCTCAACAGTCTGTGTCGAGCGAACGACCTGACCATTGGGATCGAAAACATCAGATGTTTGTGTGACCCGGTTATAATCCATCTGCGCCGTTACTTCGACGCGGGCTTTATCGATACCGACAACGCGACCGACAATGTCTTCGACATGTTTGCGCAGACGCTGCTCGTAAGCGGCGCGGCGCTCATCGATTGTCGCTGAGATCATGGACTGGCCATCATCGCCTGCGCCGCTCGCGAGCAACGTGCCGCGTTCGTCAACAATGGAGACATGGCCGGGGGTCATGCCTTCGACGGCGGAGGCCACGAGCTGCTGAATGGCTTTAACCTGGGCAGAGGCGAGAACGCCGCTGACTTTCAGGACGATGGAGGCCGTGGGTTCGCGTTTGTCGCGTGAAAAGAGTTCGCGTTCAGGCATCACGAGATGGACGCGCACGCCTTTGATGCCCTCGATGGAGCCGATGGTGCGCGACAGTTCGCCTTCAAGCGCACGCAGATGATTGATGTTCTGGAGGAAGTTTGTTGTGCCGAGCGCATCGGCATTGTCGAAAATTTCGTAGCCAACGGTGCCGCCGGCAGGCAGGCCTTTGGCGGCCAGTTCCATGCGGAGCTTCAGGACGCGGCTTTGCGGGACATAAATGGTGGTGCCGTCCCCCTTCAGTTCGTAGGGAACTTTCATCCCGTCAAGCGCCTGGGTCATCTTCATGGCGTCGTCGGGTGCCACGTCGGAAAAGAGCAGTGACATCGGTTCTTCCGAGATGCGCATACCCAAATAGCCGAAGAAGCCCAGAAGCATTGCTGCGACCAGAGCGAGTGTTGCGAGCCTTGTCGGGCCCAGCGCCTTTAGTTGGTTCGAAAAACCGCCCACGTTCCCACCTCAAGTGTCACCACGCCGAGCGATCATCCGTTCCTTGGATAGTCGTCAGTGCAAGACACCAGGGCGCTGACAAATTCTTTGTCCTCGGAGGTTCGCTCATATGCATAAGCAAACCCGGTTCCTGTGCCGGTAGGAAAAAATTACCGTGTTAGCCTAAATAGAATCTTAACGCGGTCGGCAATAATTGCCGGTTTGGGGCGTCATCGGTATATGAATTGAGAACAAAACAAGAAAAACGCCGGCGAAGGAAATCTTCACCGGCGTTGCAGGTCAGTAAGTACGCAGATACAGGATCTATCTCACTGCCTGTATTGCTGAACGCGTGTTGCGCGTAATCCGGCAAGCCCGTGGCGTTCGATGGAACGCTGCCAGCTCAAAAATTCCTCGACCGTCAGCGTGTAGCGACGGCAGGCGTCGTCAAGACTGATCAGGCCGCCGCGAACCGCGGCGACAACCTCTGCCTTACGGCGGATGACCCACCGCTTGGTGTTCGGTGGCGGCAAATCAGCCACGGTGAGCGGACTCCCATCGGGTCCAATCACGTAGTTGATCTTTATGTGATGCTGCTCACTCATCGAACAGGTTCTCCGTACTCGTTGCTGAACTGAACCTTACAGCCAGGTCGCTTAAAAAACGTATAAGCGGCTCGGTAAAATTTGATCCAATTCAATGACTTATCCGTTCCATCGCGGGACGCGATGAACGGTTCGAATGGCTTTCTCAAGACCCGCTGCCCGGATTCGTCACGCTGGTGACGTCGGAATAAAGGATCTGTGAACCGTTGACGGTGATCACGGGGTTTGATGAGGTGATATCGACGGACGTGACGACGCCTTTGGTGCGGATATAGGATTTAACGGCCTGTCCGCTGGCATCATTGGCGGCCACCTGCAGGAAGTAGCTGCCATCCGCCATCGTATTGCCCGACGTGTCCTTGCCATCCCATGTGTAGGCCTGGTCGCCCTTGGTGCCGGTAATTTTCTCAGAGAAAACCGTCGCGCCGTTTTTGTCGAGGACCTGAACCGTGGTGTTTGCCGCGGCATCATCAAGGCTGATGGTCCATTTGGCTTCGCCGTTCTTGAGGCTTGAGCCGTTGCTGTAGCTCTCGACTTCTTTGCCGATCAGTCCGACAGCCGTGTTGGCCGCCTGGAAGATATTGGCGCTGAGGAGGCTCTCAAGATTTTTGTTGGTCTGGATCTGCTGTTCAACGCTTGAATATTGCACAAGCTGTTGCGTGAACTCGGCCGACTTCATCGGGTCGGTCGGGTCCTGATTTTTCAGCTGCGTCGTCAGCAGTGTCAGGAACATCGAATAGTTGCTCGACAGTTTGGACGAGGCCACATCGGCCGCAGATTTTGCGGCGGAGGCTGTTTGGGCTGCCTGGGCAGCGGCAATGGCGTCAACGCTCATAACAAATTTCCTTTCGCTCAGACGCGAATGTCGATGCCGCCATTGGCGGAGAGATTGACGTTGTAGATCGGGCTTGAAACTGTTTCGTCGGACGCGGTGTCAGGCTTTCCGGTGTTGCTGCCGCCGGGCAGGTTGCCTGCGAAGTCCTGCGCATTGTTGGCATTGTCGTCGCGCAGCGAGAAGTTGAGGCTGTCAGCATCGGCCTGCAGACCGGCATCGTTCAGCGCCTGCTGAAGCGCCGTTGCGTCGCGCCGCAGCAGGTCCAGTGTTTCAGGGCGCTCGACGGTCAGGTGTGCTTCAACAGTGCCGTTCTTCTTCACTTCCATGCGCACGTCGATGCGGCCCATTTCAGCGGGATCAAGACGGATGTCGAAACGGTTGACGCCCTTCTGAAGATTGCGCGCGACCTGCAGCGCAATCGCCATGGCGGGCACCTGTGTCGGTGTGTTCTGGCCGGGCAATGTGCCGATGCGCACGGTTGCCGTGCTTGACGACTGGCTCTGCGAGCTGCTGGAGACGTTTTGCAGATCGCTCAATGAGGCCGGTGCGCCTGCGCTGGTGCTTGTCGACGTCACCGATGTGATCTCGCCGCCTGTCGCCGAGGCGAGCATCTTGGCGAAATTCTGGGCGGGCGAATTGGTGGCCGCGTTCTGCGGCTGTGTGGCGGGGTTGGGCTGTTGCGCCGCGCTCGCCTTGGTGTCCGACTTGTCGGCCATCTTGGCGGCGGCTTCATGGCCGAGGCCTTCCTTGCCGGTGATGGTGAGACCGGCATCGGGATCGGTGCTTGTGGCTTCGGCTTTCGGTGCTTCACCGGTCGGGGCATTATTGGCAGCGGCAACGAGCGGCGTCAGGCTCGCAGGTACAGGTGTTGTGGCGGGTTTCTGTTCAGCCTTCGGGGCTTTGACGTCGGCTTTGCGGACATCTGTGTGATGTGTTGTTGCTGCGACATTGAGGGCGGCTGCCTCAGCGGCCTCCGGGTCTGTCTTGGCGGCCGTGTCATCGGCGACACTTGCTTTCGCGTCAAGGTCCTTGGGTGTGACAGCGCCGAGCTCAACGTCTTTGTCTTTATCGGTATCTGTCTTTGTCGTGAGCTCGATCTGCGCTTCAACAACGGGTGTGGCGTCCGCCTCGGCTGATGTGTCAGCCGTTTCCGCTGTCAGGTCTTTGCTTGTGTCATCTTCCGCCGTGGCGGCGGTGACGAGCGCGGACATGGCGTCTTCGGTGTCTGCCGTTGCGGTCTCGGTGTCGGTCTGCGCCACCGTATCGCTCTCAGCCTTTTGGGTTTCGTCGGTGCGGTTGCGGTCTGCGTGATCATCTGTGGTGCGGTCGCGCTCACGGCGATTGGCGCGGGCCTCCGCGCGGCGATCGGCGGCCTGGGTGTCGCGCGGGCCTTTATCGTCCAAATGGCGCTCAAAGCGTTCCTGATCCCGCGCCATATCCGCTTTCTGCGGGGCCGCGGCCAGCATGGCTGTCGCGTTGGGTTGGCTATTGCGGAAGTTCACAGGGGTTGGCAGGCCCATCACATCTCACCTTGTTCAATCAATACCGGCCAGCAGACATGGCTGGCCCTTGGGGTCGGGTAACAGAGAGCAAGAGCCGGGCCAGCCGCGCTTTTTGAAATATCTCGGCAAATTCAAGGGCTTGCCCATTGACGGGCGATGCCCCCGCGACGATATTCCTGCCGTTCCGGCATTTTTTGCCGGGCCAAGATGTGCTCTATTGCGCAAATTGCGGTGATCCCGCCGGATGCCGCTCCTTCTCTTACGCCGAACCCAAAGCCCCGATATGCGTGCGCCTTTTGACGAAAAGACCGGCCTGAACAGTCTCGATCTCCCCGGACGCCCGGAGGAGACGCGGATTGTTGTCGCCATGTCGGGCGGCGTGGACAGTTCGGTGACGGCGGCTTTGCTGAAAGAGCAGGGCTATGATGTCGTCGGCGTCACGATGCAGCTTTACGATCACGGTGTCGCTGTTCAGAAGAAGGGCGCCTGCTGCGCCGGTCAGGACATTCAGGACGCGCGCGCGGTTTCCGCCCGCATCGGCATCCCGCATTATGTGCTCGACTATGAAGAGCGCTTCCGTGCCGCTGTCATGGAAGACTTCGCCTCATCCTATGTTGCGGGCGAGACGCCGATCCCCTGCGTGCGTTGCAATGAGCGCGTGAAGTTCCGCGATCTGCTCGACATGGCGCGCGACCTTGGCGCGGCGGCGCTCGCAACGGGTCACTACATTGCAAGCCGCGCAGGCCCCCATGGTCATCGCCAGCTTTATCGTCCGCGCGATGCAGACCGCGACCAGAGTTATTTCCTCTTCACGACAACGCAGGCCCAGCTTGACTATCTGCGCTTTCCGCTCGGCGAGCTGACCAAGCAGGAAACGCGCGCGATGGCGACACGTATGGGTCTCATCGTGGCGGACAAGCCCGACAGTCAGGACATCTGCTTCGTGCCGACCGGCAAATACACCAACATCATTGATCGCCTGCGCCCCGGTGCGGGCGCCGAAGGCGACATCGTGCATCTCGACGGGCGCGTGCTCGGACGCCACAAAGGCATCATCCATTACACAATCGGTCAGCGCAAAGGTCTCGGTCTCGGTGCGAGCGAGCCCGAGGCGCAGCCGCTCTTTGTGGTGAAGCTTGATGCGGGCACAAAGCGCGTGATCGTCGGGCCGAAATCGGCGCTGATGACGCATCGCCTGACCTTGCGCGATGTGAACTGGCTCGGTGATGCGCCGCTCGCGTCGCTGACAGACGGGTTTGAATTGCTGGCGCGGATTCGCTCCACCGCCGCGCCGGTCGCCGCGCGATTGATCTGCAATGAGGCGGGCGAGGCGGAAGTGATCCTCCATGAAGGCGAAGAAGGCGTCGCCCCCGGTCAGGCTTGCGTCTTTTACGATGTGACAGGCGCGCGCGTGCTGGGCGGCGGCTTCATTGCTAAAGCCCACACTGACGAGACCGCGTCCGCCCCCGACCATGCCGTTGCGGCAGGTGTGGCGGCGCAGTGATATTGGAATGTTGAATATCGCTGTTGCTTTTATCCACAGTGATTGACCATATACCCGCTGCTTTGCCTTATTTCGTCCCGGCAACCTATATAGTGTGTCGTTGCGAGATAAAGTGCTTGCGGGCGGGCTAACCGCACCCCCACATTAGGTGGGTGAATACTGGTGGGAGAATGAGTTGACGGGTTTAACGCGCATCGACGAACAATCGGTCCTTAAGGCCTATGCGCGTTGGGCGCCGGTTTACGACTGGTCCTTTGGCCCCATCTCCGATTTCGGTCGCAAGAAGGCGATTGATGTCATCAACAAGCGCACAGGCACTTTGCTCGAAGTCGGCGTCGGCACAGGCGTTGCCCTGCCGCGCTATGCGCCGCATCTGAAAATCACAGGCATCGACTTCTCACCGGACATGCTGCGCAAGGCGCGCGAGCGTATGCGCACCAAGAAGCTCCGCAATGTTGTCGGCCTTTATGAGATGGACGCATCAGAGCTGCGCTTTGAAGACGGATCGTTCGACACGGTCGTCGCCATGTATGTGATGACGGTTGTGCCCGACGCCAACAAAGTGCTGCGCGAGCTTGAGCGCGTCTGCGCGCCGGGCGGCGAAGTCATCATCATCAATCATTTCGCGCAGGATCACGGTCTGCGCGGCAAGATCGAACGCTGGATGGCGCCTGCCGCACGCGCGCTTGGCTGGCATCCTGATTTCCGCATCGAGACCATCACAGAGATGACCACGCTCGAACTGATCGAGACGCGCGATCTCCAGCCGTTGAACCTCTTCACCATGCTGCGCTTCCGCAAAGCGGACGCAGATGTGAAAGCACCGGAAACGGCGACGGAAACCCCTGCTTAAGCGACAAAGACCTGCTTAAGCGATAAAGACTCCGGCTCAGGCCATAAAAAGCAGTCTTTTTGTCCCATACCCTGTCTTGGGGCCGTCCGAACCTTGACAGGCTTTGGACCTGCCCTTTATATCCCCTCTCGCTCACGGCGCTGAAGGCTTTACGCCTCCGGACGCCTGTGCAGCAGCCCTTGGGGCGGAGTAGCTCAGTTGGTTAGAGCAGCGGAATCATAATCCGCGTGTCGGCGGTTCGAATCCGTCCTCCGCTACCAGATTTTTCAGGTCGGTGGAGATCAAGAACTTGCTGAATACTCGTTCGAGTGTTCTCCGCTGCCTGTGTATCAACGAAGCCTAACAAGTCTATCGATCAAGCGAGGAGGACATGATTACGTTTATCAGCGAAAATGATACTTATAGTCCGTGGTATCATCGTCATCTATGAAGTCAACTGCTTGGCATGTCCAAGCATCACGATGAATTCTTGAAGTGGTTTGGAAGCCGTGTCCGAGGGCTGCGTCTTCTAAAGAATTTATCCCAAGAAGAGCTCGCAAATATTGCTGATCTTGATCGAACCTACATTGGTGGGGTTGAGCGCGGTGAGCGAAATGTCGGCCTTTTGAATATCAAGAGGTTAGCCGATGCATTGGAAATCAATGCAAAGGACTTCTTCGACGATGACATCGAACTCTGACTATCTAACTCTTCTGCTTGATCGGCTCAGAACTTTCCGAGAGGAAAGGAATATGACGCCTGAAGATGTTGAACGCTCACTGATTTTAGGGCGTGGTTGGGTAAAAGCCATCGAAACAGGCAAGGTGCAACCGACATTAGACGCTATTGCATCGATGTTGTCAGTTTATGGCAAGACCCTCAGTGATCTAGCAAGCGGAATGACAGGTAGTGTCCCACACATCAGCCGTCCAATTTCGGCGGAGGCGGTAGAAGATGGCTTGGAAATAAAATTTGATTACGCCAAGCACGATGCTTCCTATCGATTAGGCGGAGCGTCATTGGATCAATTTGCAGATGTGATGCTGACTCTTACGGAGGGGCTAGCTCGTCTTACTGTCCGAGAAATAGATGAAGATGAGCCTTTGCTTGAGGCGTTGGAAGATGAGGAAGGCAACCTAGGTGGGGAGATTGAAAAGGCAATCAAGACGGGTAGTGTCGCCAATACTTTTCTTCGGGCTGTTGAGTTGTGGCCACATGCTAACCCCTCCGACTTGTGGTGGTTCATTGTCTATCGGGCTTACTGTGACAGATATAGTCATCCATCGAAGTACTCGCGTTTAGATATGGCGCAAAGCTGGAGGCGAACAGGAGGTTGGGCGTTAGAGACGATACTCGAAAAACACTACGGGCCTTTTCTTGCTGAGCAAGGAGTCAATCTTGTAATTGCCAATTCCGCGCGTAAAGCACGGCTTCTCGCCGGTGTTGATGTCGGGCACCGGCTTGAAGCAGATAAAGTAGATGTGTTTCTAACTGTCGGTGAGGGCGAAAATGAAAAAATGATTGGCGTTGTTCACGTCAAGGCAAGTTTCGCCGAACGGCGCACTGATGATGTTCCGATGAGCGAAGCGCTCGTGGCCGCGGGATATATTTCACCTTTATGGACAATGGATTGTAAGAGTATGCCATCTGCTCATCCTGTGAATCGAGGAGAACTTGGAGTTGTTTTCGATGGTCGCGGTGTAGACGGTCGAAGCGCTAAGCGGAAAGATATCGAAGATGACGGCTTCTTTTCAGCCTGCTTTTCATACAATAGGAATACGCGCCCAACACCAGCGTCATTTCGATCAAGAGCTCGTGTCCATGTTTGCGATTTTACCGATCCTAACGACTCGTTTTCGGCATTTATTCTTGCGGAACGAAAGCGGTTTAAAGAAATGTTTGGGATTTAAGTTCTTCTCTCGTCACTAGACGTTGATTTGACGCATTGACCTGTTCTGAATCTATTTCAAAACCAATGTACGAGCACCCCGATTGTATTGCGGCAACCCCGCTTGTTCCTGATCCTGAGAAGGGGTCAAGGACAATGACATCTTTTCCAGTGAGGCCATATGCATCAATGCACCTCAAAGGTAGTTCCTCTGGAAATCTTGAGAAGTGCTTTAAACCATCGATTTTTTCATTGGAAAAATCCCAAACGCTTTTTACCGGCGGCGCAACTCGAAAGTTGTGACGTTCTTCTTTTGTAAGAAGGTAGATTGGTTCGTGGTATCGATGAGGTCGACGGCAGCGCCCTTCGGGCATGGGGTTTTTCTTTCGCCAAATGACCTCCCCGCGAAATAGATAGCCTTCATCGCAGAGGTTCAAAACTAGCCTATATGGCAGAGCTAGGAGATTTCCATATTGCAACCAAGAAGCGTCCTTATCGATAAATGCTTTTCGTTTGGCGCGAGGTTTTGTGTAAGCCGAATTGTGGTCGGCTAGCCCATTCTTGTCAGCGCCTAGCGTACTAAATTGTCGATCGTCTTCTCTCCAGTTTACTGGCGTGTTGTAGGCATCTCCAATGTTGACCCATACAACGCCACCTGGCTTTAATTTGGGGAGAATGCGTGCGAATACCTCGGTCAGAAATTTAATGTAGTCGCGCGGGTCTTCTTCGACTCCAGTGCCACTTGAGAGTCTTTGTCCCCAATATGGTGGGCTAGTCACCACAACATCAATTGACTCATCGGGGAGTCTGGCGATCAACTCACGGCAATCGCCTTGATGAGCCCTGTTAATCTGAAATGGTCCTAGCATGATCCTACAATTTTGAAACAGGTGGAGTTTATAGTCGTATTATAGTCTTCCTGTTTAATGGGCAACTTCCGTTCGTTACCAGCGTCAGTTTTTCAACTACGTTGGGATTGCTTGTCCATTGTGCTGTTTTTGAATTTCATATTTTTTCGAAAAGAGGAAGTTAAAGATGCAAGCTAATTGGTCTGAACAGTATGAAAATCTTAAAGCTGCTTTGAAGGGAGCTAGGGGAACAATTGAAATCCTGCGCCCCGAATTAGAGAGAATTCAACATGCTGAAGCGTTTGGTGTTAAGGGCGACGAGGAAAGTAGAAAGCAATTGAAGAAGAATATGGAAGATGCGATCAGAAGAGTGACTAAATTGGAAGCCGCCATAGACGATTTCTTTTCGTAGATTGCTTTGACATTTCATATGCTTCTTTTAAGTGTGAGAAAAAATTCGCCGTGAATGAAAATTGTGCCTACATAGTCATCGTAGGAGTTGAATCTTTCTAGGGCTTCCTATTTTTTCCTCTCCGAGCCTCGGGTGAGGTCTGACAACGTTGTAGTTGAGTTGCCAATTGGCAAACGCGGTTCGGGCCTGAGTCAATGATGCATTTGGCTGGGTTTCTTTCTACCGGCACCCCGGTTGCAACCTCCAATTCAAATACAGAATTTGGCGCAAAACCCGCAGCTTTCATCCGCCCCCTTTCGATCTCGCGCTGATCACGCCGCATTCAAAAGTGTTTCGCTGACCTCCCAGAGGCGTTCGGCCGCTGCGTCGTCGCAGGCATGGGGATCGACGCCGCGGAAGCGGGCAAAGGGGCTGGCGGGGTCGGTGACGGCGGCGATGTCGCAATCTTCGCAATAGACGCCGGGCTTGCCGTTGAGCAGGGCCGAGGTTGCCGCCCATGCGGTCGTCGAGGCACCTTGCTCGGGTGACTTGAATCCGGCCTTTGCGAGTTCCGAAATTTCGCCGTCTTCGCCGAGCCAGCCGAGCGCAATCATTTCTTCTTTCGGCAGGTGGCGTTGCAGCGGTGTGAAGATGCCGCCGGGATGCACCGCGAAGGCGAGGCCGCCGCTGTCGCGCAGGCGGCGCGAGAGCGCGTTGATGAAGAGCGCATTGGCGGTCTTGGCCTGTCCATAGGCCGCCCATTTGTCGTAGGGCGTTTTGTTGAACTGGATGTCGTCCCAGAGAATGCCCGAGCGCTTATGTCCGGTGGAGGAAAGCGAGACAACGCGCATGTCCTTTGATGATTGCAACAGTGGCCACAGCGCTTTGGTGAGCGCGAAATGACCCATATGGTTCACACCGAATTGCGCTTCCCAGTTCGGACCGACCCGTGTTTCGGGGCAGGCCATGATGCCGGCATTGTTGATCAGAAAATCGAGGCGCGGTGTCGAGGCCGTGACCTCTTTAGCAAAACGGCGAACGGAAGCGATATCGGCGAGGTCCGTTTCATGGGTCACAATATCGCCCGCGACTTTGGCCAGCGTCTCTTTGGCCTTCGCGGGTGATCGCACCGGCACAATGACCTTCACGCCTTTTTTTGCCAATGATTGCACAAGCTCGAGACCGATGCCGCTATATCCGCCGGTGACGATGGCTGTCTTGCCGTTCAGGTTGATCTCGCTCAGAACCTCATCGGCTGTGGACTTGGCGCCGAAGCCCGAATTGACGGGGCGTTGATCCGCTATGCTCATCTCGTTCTCCCTTTTTCGCGTTGACGCATCGTAACATGCCGGTGATCTTCAAATAGTCTTTCGGACATGTCAGGGGTCTGACGATATGAGCCCCCTCTGGCATCACCGTTGCAAAGTTCCCTTCAAATACAGAATTTGGCGCAAACCCCCCGTTTTTCTGCGTCAAAATGGAACGATATGTTTTGATGTGGAGCAGATGATGCGTGATTTTGTCAATTCCGGACGGGCCAAAGTCCTTCTTGCTTTGGGTGGTGCCGGCAGCGCGGCGGCGGCGGGCGTTTTATTGGCGATGCTGACCGCGACACCGGCCTATGCCTGCTCGGTGGGTGACGGCGGCGGCAATTCCAACTCCAACTGGAATTTCAACAGCAACGAAAATTACAATTCGAATTCCAACAGCAATCAGAATTCGAACTCCAATTCCAACTCGAATTCGAACAGCAACAGCAATTCAAACACGGTCGAATTGCGCGGCTAAGACGGTCGTCGGGGTTTTCCGGCGTGTCTCTCTTTTGCCCCGTGCATAAGTTTATTTTGCGGCACCCCAGGTTTTATCCTCTCCTCGAGGATTATTTTTGCCGCATAGCTTGCTGAAAGCCAATTCCGGCGCGAAATATCCCCGCCCGGGGATTATTTTTGCTGCATAAATTTCCGAACATAAATTCCGGTGCAAAATATCCCCGCCTCGGGGATTATATTTATTTTCGTTGGTCGGCGGGCTCGACGAAGTGACTAACGATCTCTGCATGGAAACCTCGAATCTCTTGCAAGAAATACAAGAAAGAACGAGGTTTCTGCGTGTGCAAAATCGTCCCTATCCCCGCTTTTTGGCGTGCGTCAAAACACCGTCACGCTGCTTCCGAATCAGAACGGGCAGGGCGCTGTGAAGCTGCAGATTTCGCCGCTGTCGGGATGCGTGAAGGTCAGACTCTCCGCATGCAGATGAAGGCGCGGCGCGGCCGCAAGGGCTTCGCCTTCGGCGTAAAAAACATCACCCAAAATCGGATGGCCGAGGCTCAGCATGTGCACGCGGAGCTGATGTGAGCGTCCCGTCGCCGGTGTGAGGCGCACACGTGTGATGCCGTCTTCGCGTGCGATCACGTCCCAATCCGTTTGCGCCGCGCGGCCGGTTTCGTGGTTGATGATCTGCTTGGGTCTGTTCTCCCAATCGGTGGCGAGGGGGAGATCGACATGGCCTTTTTCGCCGACCATGTTTCCCCAGACGCGCGCGATATAGGTTTTTTTGACCTGCCGTTTTTCAAATTGCATGCTGAGATTTGCATGCGCCTTGCGCGTCATGCCCATCACAACAATGCCGGATGTATCTCTGTCGAGACGATGCACGGTCATCGCGCCGCGATAGAATTTGCGCGCGCGTGTCTCCAGACAATCATCATGCGCTTCGGGTTTTCCCGGCACAGCGAGCAATCCGCTTGGTTTGTCGAGGATGAGAATATGCGCGTCGCGATGGATCACCGACAGCCACGGACTGGTCGGTGGCTGATAGTCGAATATGCCGAAGGGTGTGTTCTTCATTGGTCCGCGCGCCCGGTCAATAATGCGGCGGCGGTGGTTCGGCGGGCGCTGCCTCGCCCGATTGTTCTTCGACGAGATGCACGCGGTCGCCGAGCTTTGCCAGCAGGCGCGACATCGATTCAATCTCGCTCCATTGGCGCGACAGCGCGGCATTGAGATCGTCGATGATCTGATCCTGATGCGCGAGATGAATTTCCAATTCGTCAATGCGGGCGGTGAGGGCGGCAATGTCGGTCATGCTTGTTTCCTGTCCTCCGCAATCAGTTGGCGCTTGGCGTCCGGCGTCAGTTTCTTGATCGCGTGTTCGGCTTTGGAGGCCGCCGAGCGATCCGCATGGA
The DNA here is from genome assembly GCA_030645235.1 of Parvibaculum sp. GTDB lineage: Bacteria > Pseudomonadota > Alphaproteobacteria > Parvibaculales > Parvibaculaceae > Parvibaculum. Next base: position 332,025 of record JAUSMV010000012.1, read on the forward strand.
CCTGCACCAGAGCGACGCGGGCAGGCGGATAGCTGCGTGTGAATTTCGCGCCGCGTCCGTTCACATGCGCCTTGTAGCGCGCCTCCACATCGACCGTGATGCCGGTATAGAGGCGGCCGCCTGCGCATTCCAGAATGTAGAGATACCAGGGCTTTTTTTGCATGGTCGGAGTCTAGCGGGACTCTGATATTTGCACAAAGGAAAGGCCTCGTGTTTCAGACTCAGACCGCCTGAAAGCTCACAAGTTTGCGCTGTTCTGTGTCCCAAAGGGCGAGCGGCGCCGTCTTCAGGCTTTGCCAGATCGTCATGCGGTTGATCGATTTGAGTTCCGGCAGCGCGTCGAGGCATTCCTGCAAACGGTAGTTCGGGATGTGGCTGCACAGATGATGGATGTGGTGCAGGCCGATATTGCCGGTGAACCATTGCAGCACGCGGGGCAGCGCGTAATAGGAACTGCCGAGCAGAGCGGCGGTCTGGCGGTCCCAGTTTTCGTTCTTTTCCCAGCGCGTGTTTTCAAACTGGTGCTGCACATAGAAGAGCCAGACACCCATGGCGGCGGCGATGACGAGGATCGGCAGGACCATGATGGTGAAATGTTCAAGGCCGAGCACGGCGAGGAGCGCGCCGTAGAAAGCGATGATGGCGACATTGTGGACCATCACGCTTGACCACATTTCCCAGGCGGGACGCTTCAGTGTCGTGGGGAAGCGTTGCAGTAGGAGGAAGTGGACGGGGCCGCCGATGACGAGCAGGAACAGCGGATTGCGATAGATGCGATAGGTGACGCGCTTGAGGCGCGGCAGGGCGCGGTATTCGTTCACCGTCAGTGTGTCGATATCGCCAAAGCCGCGACGGTCGAGATTGGAGGATGACGCATGATGCAGCGCGTGCAGGCGGCGCCAATAGGCATAGGGCGTGATGGTGAAGAGGCTCGCCACGCGGCCTGTGAGATCATTGGCGCGCTTGGAGGCAAAGAATGAGCCGTGGCCGCAATCATGCTGGATGATGAAGAGGCGCAGGGCGCATCCGGCGGCGGGAATCGCGAGGAGCAGCGTCAGCCAGTAGCTGTAGTCGAGGCTCAGATACATGCCGACCGAGAGCACCACGAAGGGCAGGGCGGTCGTCACGATCTGCATTGTGGCGCGCCATGAATCGGGCGTGCGGTAGTTTGCACAATGGGCCGTGAATTCTTTGATCTTGTTTTGCATAAGCGCGCGCCGACTAGCCTTGAGAACTGAAATTTACAATGTGGAGACCGTATTGGCCGCTGCCCGATAAGCGGGTGCCCGTGGGGCCTCCCGCTCATGCCAGCCCCATCCATGCTGACGGGCTGATTGTTACTTAATGGGGCTTAACGCCCAGTTACATCTGCCAATAGGTCGCGTAGGCAACGGCTTCCTGGAAAATGGTGATGTAGCGGGTCACGTTCTGGCCGATGAGATCCATCTTGGCCAATTGTGACAGGCGTTCGCTGGCACGCTTCAGTTCGGAAGCGGGTACGATTTGACGGATAATACCGCAGGTTTCCGCCAGTGACATGAGGCAGACGTCGCGCGGATCGGGTAACTCATCGCGCAGCAGCACTTCGAGGAGGCGCAGCTTCACCTCGCGGATTTCCTTGTCGTCCATCACCGGATAACGGCGGGCCTTCAGGATCCAGAGGATGCGACCTTCTGTCTGGGACAGAATGTTGCGCTGAACCAGACGGTCGAGAGAGAGGTCGCGGACCTGATTGCCAAAGCCTATGAGCTGGCCGATCAGTTTGGCCGCTTCAAGTTCGAAACCGGGCGACGAGATTTTTTCGAGCACCAGATCGACGCTGCGTTCGCCTGTCGGGGTTTTGTCGATTACCCAGATACGGTCGAGATCGCTGTCGATTCGGTTCTGGAGAGCAAGCTCCATGATGGCTGCGCCGATAAATCCGGCACTCACGGCTTCGCGCGGAATATCAACAAATCCGCCGTCATCGTCTTTGACCGTAAGCAGAAGGAACTCTTCCGGAATCGTCAGCATAAAAAGCCACCCCAAAACGCGCTGTCGCTGATAAGAAGTCGCGATATTACGAGCCGCTTCCGCCCTGTCAATGAGGAACTCTGCGTGACATTGTCCTTTGAAATGCATGGACAATTTGGCGCTCTCACTTGGACGGGCGGCGCGAAAATGCTATGAGCTTGAGCACAAGTGCACCGTGAGGGAAAAGCGTGGCAGATGACCTTCAGATGACCCTGGAGCTTGACCTTGCAGAAGTGGGGCGGGTACTCGACGAGATGGAGGCCTTTGGCGAGGCTCACGACATGCCGATGAAGGCGCTCCTGCGCTTTAATCTGGTGCTTGATGAGCTCATCACCAACATCATCTCCTATGGGTTTGAGGGCGGGGCCGACGGGCGGATTGAGCTTCGGGTCGGATTGAACGACAATATGCTGATGGCGGATTTGACGGATAATGGCAGGCCGTTTAATCCGGCAGAAGCGGTCTTGCCAGACTTGGGCGAGACGTTAGAAGATCGGAATATAGGCGGGCTGGGACTGCGTCTCATCCATACTTATCTCGACCGCCTCGACTACCAACGTGATGGCGGATTGAATCGATTGCGTATACAGATGAACGTGACGGCTACCGATACGGGGCTGAATGTGGGAAGTGATTTGAAATGATCGAAATGTCGCATGAGCAACGCAACGGTGCCCTGATTTTGCGCCCGAAAAAGCGTATCGACAGCAGCACGGCAAAGTCGTTTGAAGAGCAGGCAAATGCTCTGGTGGACGCCCATCCCGGCAATGTTGTCATTGATTTTTCCGAGCTTGATTATATCAGTTCGGCGGGCCTTCGCGTGGTCCTGACCACTGCCAAGCGTGCCAAGGCCGCAGGCGGTGCACTGACACTCAGCGGCGTGCGTGACAATGTGCGTGAAGTATTCGATGTCAGCGGCTTTGCTGCGATCTTCGGCATGCATGACACAGTCGATGCTGCTATCGCCGCTTTGCAAAAATAAGACGCAAAGGCCATCGCAGACCGGTAAGCAGGGGGTGATGTGGTGGTTGGGGGCAGTTTAAACTTGCTGACAAACAGGCACCGTCAGGTATTAACCCTCTCGGCGGCGGTGTCGCTGTGTTTATCATCATCGCGACGCGCTCAATTGGGAAACCGGGTTTCCGATTTGGCAAATCGTATGCGTCAACATCTCTGAATTGTGATGGTGCCAGGTCTCGTTGCTGCAGGTGCGGGAACGACTTACGCACTTCGCTCGTTGAAAGAATCATGATGTTCGGATTGGTTGCGTAGACAACGATGGAAATTTTCCTCGATATTTTCGCGGGCCTCGGACTTTTCTTTGTCGGCGTTAAACTTATTGGCGCGAATCTCAAGCAACTTACCGGCAAATGGTTCCGCGGCCTCATGTCGGCGGCGACGCAGAGCAGTTTGCGCTCGTCCATGCTTGGGCTTCTGTCGGGTGCGCTGACTCAGAGTAGTAACGCCATCACCTTTATCTCAATCAGCATGGTTACAGCGGGTCTCGTTGAAGTGGCCGGTGTTGTTCCGATGGTGATCTGGGCGAATGTCGGGACGTCGCTGCTGGTTCTTGTTGCGGCGGTAGATATCAATCTGGCTGTCCTGTTCCTGCTCGGTGTTACGGGCGTTGCCTATTATTTTGATCTCGATAACAAACCGCACTTTCGCCATGGCCTTGGTGCGGTGCTTGGATTGTCTCTTCTCTTTATGGGTTTGGAGCTTATTAAACACGGCTCCGTGCCACTTCGCTCTGTTGAAGGTGTCGCTGATTTTTTGATCTTTACTGCCTCATCCTACTCCCTCGCATTCCTCATTGGCGTTGTTCTGACGATGGTTGCGCAGAGCTCGGCGACGGTGACTATTATTGCCGTTACCATGATTAATGTCGGCTTGCTCACATTCGATCAGACGATCGCTATCGTCATCGGTGCGAGCCTTGGGTCAGGTCTCAGCATCGCTGTTCTCACAACAAATCTGAAGGGCATCGGACGCCAGATCGCCTGGGTGCAAATTGCGGTCAAGGTCGTCGGGGTGGCAATTTTTCTGCCCGTTTTTTTGCTTGAGACCGCCGTCGGTCTTCCGGGCATCAAAGCGCTGGTTACTGTGTTTACACTGCATCTCGCATCGCAGGTGGCGCTTGTCTATCTCCTCCTGCAAATTACCTCAGCCGTCATAACGATGTTGCTGTGCAAGCCCGTCATGGCGTTTATCGAGCGCCATTCGCCGCCCACGGATGAGGAGCTTTTATCGCAGCCGCACTATCTCTATGACGAGGCACTGGAAGATGCTCCGAGCGCATTGAAACTCGTCGAACGCGAGCAAGCGCGCGCCTTTGGTTATTTGCCAAGCCTATTGGATGGTGTGCGGGCGGATGCGGCCTTGACGATGTCGGCGCAAGCTCTTCATGTCGCGGGGCGATCTCTCATTGAGCAATGCGATACGTTTCTCGCGGAAATTGCCGATCAGAACGAAGCAAGGGACATGTTGTCTGAGGTTTTTAATCTTCAGAAACGCAACGAAATTTTATCGGATCTTTTTACGGCTCTTGATGACTATGTCCGAACCGTCTCACACATTGGCTCTCGCTCTGAGGACGACAAATTTGTCCGGCTGATCTTTGCGCTTGGCGAAAGTCTTCATGCGATTTTGGATCTTGGTAAAGATGCGTTTCAAATGCGGGATGGTGATGATCTGGCCACATTGCTTGATTTTACGACTGATCGCTCCGCGCAGATGGATGGTATCCGTCGCCGCGTCATGTCGGTGGGTGACATAAGTTCGGGTGATCATGGTGTGCTCTATGCCACGACAACTCTGTTTGAGCGCATTCTGTGGCTTACACGTCGTTATGGCGAGCTCACCGTCGAAATGACTTCTGCCGAAGCTGCGACGGCTTAGAATTGTTTCGTGTCATTAATCCGTTATACTTGCAGCATAGTTTGCCGGTATTATTTGACCTTATGTTATTCGGGCGATTTCATGACTGACGCGGCTCAACTTAAGTCCATCAAACTTGTGGGGCGGCTTGATACGGCACGCGTCGGCGAGATTGAAACCGGTTTCTACGCCGAGGTAGGGTTCATCAAAGATAAATCGGATATCGCGATCATTGATCTCAGCGATGTGAGTTTTCTTTCTTCGTTGGGTATCCGTTTGTTGGTGACGGCGGGAAAAACATTTTCGCAGCGCCAGCTTCGCTTTGGCGTCGTCGCCTCCAAATCACCTGACGTGATGGAGGCCCTCGACATTAGCGGTATTACGGGCCTCTTCCGCTTTTTTGATAGCGAAGAAGAAGCCCGCGCGGGTTTCTAGGCAATCGTCAGTTCAACAGCCGGATGCAACTTCTTGAGATTGGGCAGCGATTTTGACTGCCACGGAATCCGCGTCGAGCCTTTGACGTCGAGACCGATTGTTGGCTGCTTGCGCACTTCGATCGTAAACTTGGCCAACAGGTTGATGCCGGAGCTGTTGAGAAATTCCAGACCCGTGAGGTCAAGCGTAATGCGCTCTGGTTTTGCTGTGAGCACGCCGTCCATCAAGGACTGGATTGGTGCATAGGCCTCAGTGCCGGACAGGCGCATCGTACCTTCATAAAAAATCGTCGCGCCCTCACTCCAGACCCGGTATTCGCTCGTCTTGATTTCCATAGTCTCTACCTCTGTCTCAAATTCAAATTCGGGGTCAGGAAAGCGTCAGCGTCGCGACTGACTGAATACGCACATTGGCGTCCGATGTCGCTTGCGAAAAAGTCCAGCCGATGCGTGCGCCATAATCGTTCATCAGCGTCAGAATACCAAGGCCGGAGCCGGAACTATCGGGATCGAGTGCATTGGCCTCAATCTTTTTAATGAGCAGATCCCCAGGATCCTGTGAGGTGAGTTCATTGAGCAATGTTTCAAACCGAGCTGCTGTTTCGGGTGCCGCGTCGTTGGTCAGACGGAAGGTAAATTCGTTGCCGTCAATCGACGTGCTGAGGCTCACATCACCGCCAGCGCGAAACTTCACGGCATTCTCCATGAGTTCATTCGAGAGATAGGCGATGGAATGACGTGCATCATTGGCATCAAGCTTTTGTGCTGATACCAGAGCCGCGTTGAAGTCACCCAAGAATTCCGCCGTGGCACCGCAATGAGCCCAGTTCATTTCGAGCGGGCCATCAAAAAGCTGCACGCGCAAAAACGTGTCTGTTGTGCTATCGGGCGGGAAAGGCGCACCAAACTGTTTTTTCATATGTGTCTCACCACCACCAGCGTAATGTCGTCATGGATTTTCTGTGTGCCGATATGCGCCATCAGATCGCTGATGATGCCGCTTTTGATCTCGCCCGCATTACCGCTGCGATGGCGTAGCGCACTGTCGCGCAAGCGGTCAATGCCGAAGAGGTCGCCGTCCGGTCCTTCCGCTTCCGTCACGCCGTCGGTGTGCAGGACCATGATGTCGTCGCGATCAAACTGGATTTCTTTCGAGGCGACAAAAGGCGAGATGTCAAATTCAAGCCCGACAGGGAACCCCAAATCAATTGTGTCAATGCGCTCAACGTCTCCAGTCTTGCGGATGATAAGCACTTCTTCGTGCTGCCCTGTCAGCGTCAGCTTGTCATTGGCGTAGTCGATGAAGGAGAGTGACAGATGTTTTCCGGTCTCTGTGCGTTCAATGTTTTTATAAATCGCCTGATTGAGCACGTTGAGGAATTGTTTGGGATCGACTTCGCCTTGTTCCAGCAAGCCGCGCGCTACTGACTGTACCATCAGCATCAGCACGCCGCTTTCAAGGCCGTGACCTGTGACGTCGCCAATGCCAATTTTCACGCGATCTTCCGATTGCAACACGTCGTAGTAATCGCCACCCACTTCGTCAGCAGGTTCCATGAAGCTTGAAATATCGAGAAGCGGGATTGCTGAAAGCTCGGCAAGTTTGGGCAGCACCATCATCTGCACTTGTCGGGCGATGTCGAGCTCCGCGCCAAGACGAAGGTTTTCTCCCTTGAGTTGTGCGTTGAGCGACAGGATTTGTTCATTGGCTGCGCCGAGCTCCCGCGTGCGATTGGCGACCAGTTGCTCAAGGTTCTCTGTGTGGTCACTGATCTCGCGCGCCATACTGTTGAAGGCAAGCCCCACTTCACCTACTTCGTCGCGTGCGTTGACTTTAACGCGGACAGAATAGTCTTTGTCTCTGAGGCGCCTTGCCGCCCCTGCCAGATCGCTCAGACCTTGTGTGATGCGTTTCGAAATACCAAAGACGGCGGCGAGCACGACCAACATGCTGAAGGCCAGCGTGACAGCCTGCCACATCATAATGCGTGTTGTAGCTGAAGAAATTTTGTCCTGTGCCGCAAGGAGCGACGCATAGATTTCATGCTCAGGAACGATGAAGCCGAGCGTCAGCGTTTCCGGAATGATCTTCGGCGTGCCGTCCCAGAGGTTCGCGGGTTTCATGCGGCGCATGGCGACGACGTAAGGTACTTGCCTGCCGTTTTCGTTGAGCAGGATGTGTTCAATTACAGTCGTATCGTCGGTTGGCAGTTTGAGTGTGGCAACGGCTGCCTGCTTGCTTTTGAGGAGCGAACGCTCCGTGCCGGTAACGCCGGAACCGGCCGCACCGGAAGCTGTTGTCAGGCCTAGTGTTTGTTCCGCGGCGGGATTGATCGCCAGCACATTGCCGTTTGACATGGTGAGAAAACCAAAGCCCGTTTCGGCAAGCTTCACGCTTTGTACAATATCGGCGAGCTGTTCCAGTGTGATGTCGGCAGCGACCATGCCCGCCACATCTGTGCGGTCCTTCGTCCAGAGCGGATGGAAGAAGCTCACAATGAGTTTACCGGTGATGGCATCAATATAGGGTGCGGTTGTTGTGACGTCGCTCGCAACGGGGCGCGTGCTTGGATCTTTGATCCAGCTCTGCCAGCCTTCATAGACGCCGGGAAAAAAGAAGTCCCAGAAGTTTGCTGCATTGTGGCCGGGGTAGAGCTTGTCGAAAGTTTGCGCCTGATCAGAATAAGGTGTGGTGCGCATGATCGGCATGGATTTCGGGCCGACATAATACATCTGTAATTTACTTGCGCCGTTCGCCATCAGGCTTGCGCCGAATGTGTCGAAGATGGCGCTGTCGTCGATCTCTTGTTGCACAGCAGGCAGCGGTTTCATGTCTGGTCCGAGGAGATAGCCCCAGACGCTCAAGACCGATGTGGCACCTGGTTTGTTCTGCGACCAGCCGCCTTTGGTGTCGTAGTCGGAGGGTTGTACATAGAAGGGATCATTTGCGATGGCCTTGCCAATGGCATCGCGCGCTTCGGGGTGGTCGATGAAAGTCTGCATGGCGCCGGCGAGCGAACTTGTCTGACTATGCACGCGGTCTATGAGAAGGTCGGCGCGCAGAGCCGTCGTCTCAATATAGTTCTGCAAATATTCCTGACTGGCTTTTGTCAGACCTTGTTCAATTTCGTGCGTGGCGTCGTGCGATAGGCGGTTCACGTTCCAGAGCGCTATGCTGCCGCTGAGCAACAGATCAAACAGAACAGCAGCACCCACCACTAAGACAAACTTTGCTCGAAACGTTTTCGGCATTATTTTTTGAAGTACGGTTTGCGATTTTGAAATCATGGCCTTGTCGTTCATGCTGGTTTGCGCCCCGACGCGACCCAGATCGGCCATCCGGCATAACCTTTGGGATGGAGCGCAGCAAAGATGTGATCCTGAAAGCCCTGACGGAAACGGGCGATGAATTCGGGGCTGTCGCCGCGCTCAACGGCCATTTGGCCTGCGTAAACATTTTCCCATGCCTGAATGACGTCAGCGAAATCCTGCGGGTCGCCGTCGAGGTTGGTGACCATGAAACTTTCCATGCGGATGTCATCGAAGCCGGTGTCTGCCATGTAGCGGCGGCTTTTCGGGCCAAGTTCAATGTCCATCTTGAAATGCGCCCAGACTTTGGCGACTTCGTTGTAGGTCCATTGAATGCTCTCGCCGCGTGGTTCGCCGAGGCAATGCGAGTTCTTTTCATTGGTGATGTAAACGCGTCCGCCGGGTTTGCAGATGCGGAACAATTCTTTGAGGATGAGTTCTGGCTTGTCGAATACCTGTAGTGAGTGGCGGCAGGTCACGAAATCAAATTGATTGTCATCGACGAGCAGCGACGAGGCGTCGCCGTAAACATATTCGATGCCTTTGATGCCGAAGTCAGCGGCAACTTTGCGCGCGTAAGCGAGACTCGGTTTGGCATGATCGATGGCGACGAGGCGTGATGGGGTGAATTCTTTGGCGAGAAGGGCCGCAAAGTCGCCGATGCCGCAACAAATGTCAGCGACAGCAAGGCCGGGCCTCATACCGTGACGCGGCAGGATTTCGCGTTCGTGCCGCCATGTGAGTTTGGTTTGTGTGCGCAGGATCGGAATGAAGCCGCCGTCTTCGAGTACGCCCTGACCGGGATAGAAATCCTTGTCATATTGCTCGACGGAAATGTTGGGGCTGATATGTGCGAGCTTGGCGAATTTGCGGGCGGACCAGCCCACCACGCTGGAAGTGACGACCGAGATTTTGAGATCAGGTTTGTCGTGGCAGGCTTTGGCAACAAAGCGGGCAAGTTCGTGAAAGGCAATATTGTTGAGGCGTACGAGACGTTTAACATTGAGGTAGAGCGTACCGCTCACCTGCGTCGTTGCCTTTTCAAACATCGTGCGCAATTCGCCAAGCTCGTCTGCGGCGCGCGGGCTCATGGCCCCCGCCATCACGAGTTCCTGATTGTTGTCGTCATATCGGATAGTGAAGGACATTGGACTTACTTTTCCTGGCGCAATCAGTATGTGTCTTCAAGGGTGAGGTCGGCGACAAGGCGAAGCTTGTCTTGCCCCATCGGTGTCAGTGCGAGTTTGGCTTTGTAATCGACGGCAAGCTCCAGAAGGCCGATGCGTGGATCAAGTTCGCCTTCGGCAAGGAGAGCTGCAACATAGCGGTCGGCAACATCGGCGGCACTGAGATCGTTGATGGCGTTGGCGTAGAAGCTCGTGATCTTGTCGTTGCAAGGGATGGTGAGTTCGATGCGGTCAACGGGACCCGAGCGCGAGACGGTGCAGCTTATTTCACCGCCGCCATTGTGGGCGCGGAAGGCTGTCTCGAGGAGTTCGTTCAGAGCCGACGAAAAGAGGTTGGCGTAGAGCAGTGAATCTGTGCGGTTGTGGCTCACCATGCGCGCGACATAGGTGGCGATACGGTCGCAATGGTCCCAATTGGCGGCGAAGGTGTCGGTGCCGAGGGCTATTTCCAGCAATGGTGCAAACGGGGTGTTGCCGGTTGTGACAGTCATTGAGTTTGTCCTGCAAATTCAGTCGGATATGCCTCGGTCCCGCGAAGGTATCGGCTTTTTGTATCTTGTCTAGGGCGCTACGCTTGCCTATAGGCGCGGGGTTCCTTATCACAGTCGGCAGCATGGAAAAAAATCTCAAATTAGAACGCGAATTGGCTGAAGCAAAAGCCGAAATTGCTCGGCTGCAGTCAGAGTTTGACGACCTCAATATGCTTTATGAGGCGACGATTGAGCATGGTGAAGCGGTCGAGGATGAGCTTGCCGATAAGAATATTCTGCTGCAACGGACGCAGACACGGCTTGACGAGGAATTGGCGGACGCGACGCGCTATGTAATGTCGATTCTGCCTGATCCGCGTGAGGTGACACCCAAGACGGAGTGGTTGCTTATACCGTCCACGGAGCTTGGCGGAGACAGTTTCGGCTATCACGAGATCGATGATGACCACATGGCCTTCTATCTGCTCGATGTGTGCGGACACGGCGTGGGGGCGGCCCTTTTGTCGGTGACGGCGATCAACGTGCTGCGCTCGTCCGCGCTGCCCAAGACCGATTTCAGGGACCCTGCGGCGGTGTTGGGCGCGCTCAATGAAGCATTTCCGATGGAAAAGCAGAACAATATGTACTTCACGATTTGGTATGGCGTGTATCAAAAATCGACGGAAATCCTTACGTTTTCGAGTGCCGGACATCCGCCGTCGATTCTTCTGCGCGGTAGTGAGGTCATGCAACTTACAGCCAAAGGCGTCGCGCTCGGTACGTTTCCGGATATTCAGTACCGCTCACTCCCCCAAAAGATCGAGGCAGGGGACCGGCTTTTGCTGCTGAGCGACGGGGCGTTTGAGGTGGAATTGAGCGAAGGCAAGATGTTGCCTTTTGCGGATTTCGTGGCTTTTCTTGCAAAACCAGGTGGGGATAAGCCTCAAAATGTGCTCGACTGGATACGATCGATCAATGGAGAAGGTCCGCTGCCAGATGATTTTTCGCTGCTACGGGTGATTTTTTAAAGGCCTGAAAAGAAAGCGCAACGGCGGCAATCTGCGCTGTTGCGTATCATTCTTAATAAGTTTATGCCTCCTCACCAGAAGGGCCGTTTTCTGCGACTGTGTAGCGATTGGGGCCTTGTCCGGCGATTGTAAGGAGAACGGATTTGGCGACGTTTGGCACCGCGATGGCGCGACAGATTTTCATGGTTTTGGCGCTCACTCTGACCCTCAACGCCCCTGCGGCTTATGCGGAGGATGTCGCGCCTGCTGCCACGGAAACCCCGGCAACTGAGCTGGAAACGGGTGGTCTGATTCCTGAGATAGCCTCGGAAGTGACACCTGAAGAGGGCGATAGTCTGACAGCTCTTCTGCCGCGCGATCTGTCGCCTTGGGGCATGTTTATGGGGGCCGATATTGTTGTAAAAACGGTGCTGTTAGGCCTCGTTTTTGCCTCGGTGCTGACCTGGACCATTTGGCTTTCCAAGAGTCTTGAGCTTGCTGCTGCGCGCCGGAAGGTCATTGCGGCTTCCAAAGCTTTGTCTTCAGTGTCCACTCTGAGTGAGGCACTGAGTGCCGTGGGCAAGGGTGGAAATCCGGTTCAAGCCCTTGTTTTTGCTGCTGATCTGGAAATGCGTATGTCGGCTGACAGTGCTGCCACGGACAAGGACGGCGTTAAAGAGCGCGTCGGATCGCGGCTTGAGCGCATCGAAGCCGCTACCGGTCGCCGCCTCGGATTGGGTACGGGCCTTCTCGCCACTATCGGTGCGACGGCCCCCTTTGTCGGTCTTTTCGGCACTGTCTGGGGCATTATGAACAGCTTTATCGGCATTTCGCAGGCTCAGACAACGAACCTTGCCGTCGTCGCGCCCGGCATTGCCGAAGCACTTTTGGCCACGGCCATCGGCCTTGTTGCCGCTATTCCGGCGGTCGTCATCTACAATATGTTTGCCCGGATGATTGGTGTGCAACGAGCGATGGTGGCTGACGCGGCTGCCGAAGTGTTGCGTCTTGTGTCGCGTGATCTTGACCGGCATGGCGTTGCGGGCGCGCGTAAGGCAGCGGAGTAGGCAGATGGGTGTCCGTCTCAATCACGGTATCGGTGACGAGCTTCAGGAAACACACGAGATCAATGTCACGCCTTTTATTGACGTGATGCTGGTGCTGCTCATTATCTTTATGGTCGCGGCACCACTCGCGACGGTTGATATTCCGGTCGATCTGCCCGCTGCGGCTGCGCGCCAAAGTCCGCGTCCTGACAAGCCGGTCATTGTGACGATCGAGCAAAACCGATCAATTTCTATCGCGAGTTCGAGCGTTTCCATGTCGAGATTGAGCGAAGAGATTGATCGCGCGGCAGGTGGCAATAAAGACACCCGTGTATATCTTCGTGCTGATAAATCAGTGGCTTACGGCGACCTCATGGAAGTGATGAATAAGTTCAGAGATGCCGGATATCTCAAAGTTGCACTGATCGGGCTCGAAGCACCGGTAAAATGACAACGGCAATTGTCCCCAGTTTTGACGTGCGTGATTATGCTTTGAGTGGCGATGCGGAGACTCGCAAACGCTGGGGGCGTAGCTTTATTGTTATCCTCGCCCTGCATGCGAGTGTCGGTCTTGCAGCGCTCACGTGGCAGTCAACGATTTTGGAACCGCTTGCACCGTCGCCTGCGATTATTATCGACATGACACCGACACCGCCAGCGCCCACGGTGCAACCCAAAGTGGAGCCGGTGAAGCCGAAGGAGCTGCCTGTCATCGAGAAGGCAGAAGTGGTGATCAAGAAAGTAAAGCCGAAGCCCGAAAAGCCAAGACCGAAGCCGGAAGAGAAACTTGAAGTTCCCCCGGTTGAAGCAAAGCCCGCCGCGCCAAAATTGTCAGAAGCTCCGATTGAAGCAAAGCCCGCTGTCTCGCGCAATTATCTCGCTGTTCTTTATGCGCATTTGGCAAAATATAAAAATACACCACGTCGGCTTGGTTCGCAGACGAGGGAATACCGCGTTAAGGTGACGTCGCGTATTCGACGCGACGGTACGCTCTTGTCAGCGGAGATCAAAACATCATCTGGCTATAAAAAATATGATGAGGCGGCTCTGGCTACGCTCCGTCTTGCCGATCCGATGCCGCCTTTCCCTGATGATATGAAGGAAGATGTCTGGACCATCGACGTGCCGATTGTGTACGAAATAAATTAATCCGCCGACAGATTTAGTGAGCTGCAAGTGTTTTGGTGACGAGCGCGGCGTTGCTCTTTTTTGTGTAAATCATGAGGCCGACAATGACGGTGATTGTGGCGAGATACACGATGAGCTGCGAGCCTGACGGGCGCGCGCTGTAGCCGACCAGAATGTGCAGCAACTGACCGAGGAAGCCGCGATCGTCGATGAGCCAGCTCGTGTCCCAGAGGCGCTTGGTAAGAAAGCGTAAATAGCCTGCCTGCTGTACGTACTGGATTGATTGTGCGGCAAGGCCTGCGGCGAGAAGTGTGATGAGGCCGGAGGTGACGGAAAAAAGCTGGCTCGTCGGAATGGCAAGCAGACCAAAATAGAGAAGTGCGCTTACCACGCCGCCTGCGGCGATGCCCGCAACGCCGCCGAGCAGCATTTGTGCTGTGCTGCTGTCACCTGCTGCGGCGATGCCGTAGAGGAAAAGCACGACCTCGGCTCCTTCGCGCAAGACCGCGATGCCGACAACAATGGCAAGGGCAGTCAAGGTGCGCTCGCCGCTTAAAACCTGTTCGCCGACGGCTTTCAGGTTACGCGCCATTTCGCGGCCATGACTTGCCATCCAGACGTTGTGCCAGGTGAGCATGCCGACAGCGAGGGCGAGGACGGACGCGTTGAAAAGCTCCTGACCGGAGCCTGCAAAGAGGCCGGCAATAGCACCGGCAAAGAGCGCCACGAGGCAGGCCCCCGCAATGCCGCCGGTCACGCCATAGGTGATCCAGAGGCTACGACGTGCGATCCCCTGGGTTGCGGCCAGCACAATGCCGATGATGAGCCCGGCTTCGAGCATTTCGCGGAAAACAATAACGAATGTGCCAGACATAGAGGGAGGCCCCGAGACTTTAATAAGGAGCTGTGACTCTATCTGCAAATAGTTCTCAAAGACAAGACAGACTCAGCCGAAACGGCCGGTCACATAGTCGCGGGTGCGGGTGTTACCGGGGTTGGTGAAGATTTTTTCCGATGTGTCGAATTCGACCAACTCACCCAGATACATGAAGGCGGTGTAGTCCGACGTGCGCGCGGCCTGTTGCATGTTGTGGGTGACAATGACGATGCAAAATTCTTCGCGCAGTTCTTCGATCAGTTCTTCAAGTTTGGCGGTTGAGATCGGATCGAGGGCGGAAGCCGGTTCGTCCATTAGGAGGATTTGCGGTTTCACGGCAATGGCGCGCGCGATGCAGAGGCGTTGTTGCTGACCGCCCGAAAGACCCGTACCGACGACGTTGAGCTTGTCTTTGACTTCGTTCCAGAGCGCGGCGCGCGAGAGCGCCCAGTGAACGCGCTCTTCCAAGTCAGACCGTGACAGTTTTTCGTAGAGGCGGATGCCAAAGGCGACATTTTCGAAAATCGACATCGGAAAGGGCGTTGGTTTTTGAAAGACCATGCCGACTTTGGTGCGCAGTTCCGTGAGATCCGCGCCGGGCTTCAATATGTTTTCGCCGTCGATGATGATTTCGCCGGTGGCCTGCTGGCCGGGATACATTTCATAGATGCGGTTAAGGCTGCGCAATAAAGTTGATTTGCCACAGCCTGATGGACCGATGAAGGCGGTGACGCGGCGATCCGGGATTGAGATGTTAATGTCTTTCAACGCGTGAAACTGGCCGTAATAGAAGTTGAGATTTTTCACGCCGATTTTTTCGGACGTGGAGAGTTTGTCGCCTAGCGAGCTTGTCGGACCTGTTGTAGTCAGGGTCATTATTTTTTTCCTTTGGCGAACAGGCGGGCGACAATGTTGAGTGCGAGGACGGCTGTGGTGATGAGAAGCGCGCCGCCCCAAGCGAGATTGCGCCAATCTTCATAAGGCGACATGGCGAACTGGAAGATGACGACCGGCAGGTTTGCCATCGGCGCGTTCAGGTCGCTGCTCCAGAACTGATTGCTCAAAGCTGTAAAGAGAAGTGGTGCCGTCTCGCCGCTGACGCGGGCGATGGCGAGGAGCACGCCGGTAAGGATGCCTTGAAACGCGGCGCGATAGCTGATGGATGTGATGACTTTCCAGCGCGGGGTGCCAAGCGCCGCACCGGCTTCGCGCAGGCTGTCGGGCACGAGCGAGAGCATATCTTCGGTGGTACGCACGATGATGGGCGTTGCAATGATCGCGAGTGCGATGATGCCTGCCCATGCTGAGAAGTGGCCGACGCTAACGACAACGACACCATAGACAAAGAGGCCGATGATGATCGAAGGCGCGGAGAGCAACACGTCATTGATGAAGCGGACGAAATCAGCGAGACGCGAGTTGCGTGCATATTCCGCCAAGAAAGTGCCTGCCATGATGCCGATGGGGGCAGCGATGGCTACCGCAAGACTTGTCATCACAAGGCTGCCGTAAATCGCGTTGGCGAGGCCGCCTGCGGAGCCGGGTGGCGGCGTGCTTTCCAGAAACAGCGAGGGGCGTATCGCCTGAAGGCCGTTATAGAGCAGCGTCAGCAGTATGGTGCCGAGTGTGAAGAGCACGAAAGCGGTCATCACCAACGAAACGACGGTCATTGCAGTGTTGAAGCGGTGGCGGCGTTTGATGAGCGCGCGGCGCGTCAGCGTTTTGGCATCGGGTGCAAGGGAGGGCATGGGGAGGTCGCTCATGCGGTGCCTCCTTTGCCAACGTTGCGCAGGAGAAGTTTTTTGCCGACGGCAAGTACGGTGAAGGTGAGTACGAAGAGAACGAGGCCGAGGGCGATGAGGGATGATGTGTAGATCGCGCCGTCGGCTTCGGTGAACTCATTGGCGAGGGTTGACGAGATTGTGGTGCCCGGTGCCATGAGCGAGAGGCTCAAGCGATGCGCATTGCCGATGACGAAGGTGACGGCCATTGTTTCGCCGAGCGCGCGTCCAAGGCCGAGCATGATTGCGCCGACAACACCAACGCGGCTGTAAGGCAGCACGACGCGCCAGACGACTTCCCAGCGCGTTGCACCAAGGCCGTAGGCGCTTTCGCGCAGCACAGCGGGGACGGCGGCGAAAACTTCGCGCATCACGGAGGTGACGAAAGGCAGGATCATCAAGGCGAGGATCAAGCCTGCGAGCAGCACACCCATGCCGATGGCGGGGCCCTGAAACAAGAGGCCGATGACAGGGATCTGGCCGATAGTGGCGATGAGGGCCGGTTCGACATAGTGCTGAAAAATGGGGACGAGGACGAAGAGGCCCCAGATGCCATAGATGATGCTGGGAACGGCGGCGAGAAGCTCAATCGCGATGGCGATGGGTTGGCGTGCCCAATGAGGGCAAAGCTCTGTGAGGAAAAACGCCATGCCGAAGCTGAACGGGACGCCGATGGTGAGCGCGATCACGGCTGTAACGATGGTGCCGACCAGTGGCACGAGCGCGCCATAGGTGTCGGTGACGGGGTTCCATGTGGCGGTCCAGACGAAGGCGGGGCCGAACTTCTGCAATGCGGGCAGGCTGTCTATGACGAGGACAGCGACAATGCCGGTGAGGATCGCGAGCACGAGCATTGCAAAGAAGAAGGTGAGGCCTTTGAAAAGCGGATCACCGATTTGGGTGCGTGTTTTGGCGCGGGCGGGTGCGGCAGATGTGATGCTGGTCATGTCGAGCTTAACCGTTCACATCTTGAGCGGGGGCTTCGGCTTTTGTTTTATGTAGATCGAAGAGCGGTGCGCCTTGTTTGTCGGTGAGCGAATGCATCAGCGATTTGTTCATGGTGACGACTTTGTCGGGCATGGGGACATAGGCCAAGTCCGTGGCGAACGTGTCACCTTCGTCAAAGGCCCATGTGAAAAAATTCACGACGGCTTTGCCGACTTCGCGCTTGTCCTGCTTCTTATGCATCAGGATGAAAGTCGCTGCTGTCATCGGCCAGCTGTCGCGGCCTGGCTGGTTGGCGAGGATCAAATAATTGCCTTCGGCATGGGCCCAGTCGGCGTTCGCCGCTGCAGCTTGAATGGTTTCGAGTGTGGGTTCGACTATCTTGCCGTCTTTGTTGATCATACGCGTGTAAGTCATGTGGTTTTGATGTGCGTAAGAATGTTCGACATAGCCGATGGCGCCCGACATGTGACCGACCAGAGAGGCGACGCCTTCATTGCCTTTGCCGCCGAGGCCTGCGGGCCAGGCGACCGCTTTGCCGACGCCGACTTCCTCGCCCCATGCAGGGTTTGTGGCATTGAGATAGTAGGTGAAATTGAATGTGGTACCGGAACCGTCGGAGCGGTGAACAACGGCGATGTCGCTGGCGGGCAGCGGGAGATCTTTGTTGAGCGCAACGAGGGCAGGGTCATTCCATTTGGTGATTTTGCCGAGATAGATGTCGGCAAGGACTGCGCCTGTCAGCACCATTTCGCCGGGCTTGATGCCGTCGAGATTGACGATAGGGACGATGGCGCCCATCACGGTCGGAAACTGGATGAGATCGAAGGTCTTGAGATCCGCGGGCTTCATGGGCGCGTCCGTTGCGCCGAAGTCGACGGTCCTGGCTTTGATCTGTTTGACGCCACCGCCTGAGCCGATGGACTGATAGTTCATCGTGATGCCGTGTTGATTGTTATAGGCCTCGGCCCATTTGGCATAGACGGGATAGGGGAAGGTCGCGCCCGCGCCGGAAATATCGGCGGCTTCTGCTGTAAGGGGCAGGAAGGCGAAGGCCAGAGCGAGGCTTAATTCTGCGAATCTTTTCAACGTCATACGCCTTGGACTCTGGAATCGGGTTTAGAAGGGCTTTTGGCTTGCCCCATTGAGTACGACAGTTACATGACACTTTTGTGAAATTGTCGGCACAAGAGGCCTCCGGTTTGTGAAACGACGTCATAAAACGTAAAGCGCCCCGAAGGATTTTCGGGGCGCTTTGGCTAAAAAATATAAGGTTTCTGAGGATTTCAGGCGAAAGCGTAGGGTCCGCCTTTTTCCAGTGCGACCTTATAAGCAGGCCGCGCCTGAAGGCGGGCCAGCAGGTCAAGGAGATTGGGGTAGTTGGCGAGGAAGCCACGAACTTTGGCGGCTTCGAGGACGAAGGAGTTTTCGATGTCGGCGGCGGAGAATTCTTTGCCCATGATGTAGCCGCCTTTTTCGACAAGGCCGTTCATGTAGGAGAAATGATTGTCGAGTTCGGATGTGATGCGCGGCTGGAGGGGTGCCGCGGCCTCGCCCAAGCGGCTGGTATAAAGCGCGAGCATCAAGGGGAGCATGGCCGAGCCTTCGGCAAAGTGCAGCCATTCGATGTAGCGGTCATGGGCCGGTGTGCCGGAGGCGGGCGAGAGTTTGCCTTTGCCATAGCGCGCGGTGAGGATTTCGACCAGTGCACCGGACTCCGCCATGACCTGCGCGCCGTCGGTGATGACGGGCGATTTGCCGAGCGGGTGGATTTTTTTCAGTTCCGGCGGGGCAAGGTTTGTCACCGCGTCGCGCTGGTATTTGACGATCTCATAGGGCGTGCCCATTTCTTCGAGCAGCCAGAGGATGCGCTGGGAGCGCGAGTTGTTGAGGTGGTGGACTTTCAGCATGGTGGCCTCCCGTTTGTTTTGGTTTTTATTTTGAATTATTGGGGCAGATGTTTTTTGACGAAGGTGGTGATGTCGCGGATCGCGGCTTCACCTTCGGGGAGTTGGTCGGCCATCAATTGCCAGACGTGCCAGACTTTGGGCCAGACCTGCAGATCGGTTGTGACGCCTGCGGCTTTCATTTTTTCGGCAACGCGGATGCTGTCATCGCGGAGCATTTCGGTGGAGCCGACCTGAAAGAGTGTGGGCGGGAGGCCTGTCATGTCACCAAAGAGGGGCGAGAGATAGGGGTGTTTCGGATCGCTGCCGGGGAAGTAACGCGCTTCCACCGTCGCCATTGTTTCGGGAATGAAGAATGTGTCGGCCTTGGCATTCGATGTTACCGAACCGCCTGAATAGGTCATGTCGGTGGCGGGTGAGAGGCAAACAAGGGCTGCGGGAAGCGCGATGCCTTCGTCTTTGAGGCGGAGCGCAAGTGCGAGCGTGAGATTACCGCCGGCGCTGTCGCCGCCGACGATGATGGACGACGCAGGCACGCCTGAAGCGATGAGGCCTTTATAGGCCGCGACGCAATCGTCAAGTCCGGCGGGGAAGACGTGTTCCGGTGCGAGGCGGTAATCGACGGCGATGACGGGGATGCCGATTTGTTTGCTCAAGCGCCATGTGAGCGGGCGATGCGTCCTGGGTGAGCCTGCGACCCAGCCGCCGCCATGGATGTAGAAGAAGGCGGCGTTGGTGCGCGCACCCACCGCGGCGACGCGCTCGCAAGGGACGCCGCCGAATTCAGTTTGCGTGATGGTGATGTCGGCGGGCGGGGCCTTTTGCAGTTCGATGGTTTCATTCATCAGGGGACGCAGCAGGAAGACGTCCGGTGATTTTTTGAAACGGCGTTTGATGCGGAAGCGCAGGATCGGATTGAGCAGGAAGAGCTGGATGCTCATGGACGGAACCCCTCGGATGAATTGATTGGCGTTGATGCAATCGGTCGCCGCTCACGATGTCAAGTGCGCCCTATTTCAAATGAGATTGGCGGATAACACGGGCGAGGAGGAAGATGGCGCCGAGTTCGAAGAGTCCCGCGACGAGGAAAGGTGCGCCAGCGAAATGGACGGGCGCTGAGGGGCCGGTGAAATAGCCGAAGACCTGCGTCATCAGGATGGGAGCCAAGATCGCCGTGATGCCGCTGACACTGCCGAGTGCGCCTTGCATCTCGCCCTGAGCGTTGGCGGGCACGGTTGTGGTGATGATGGCGTTGATGGAGGGATAGGCGAGGCCTGCGAGGCTCGCGATGCCCAGAAAAATATAGAGGGTGAGGCCGTTGGGCGCGAAGGCATAGCCGAAATAACCCATAGCGGCGAAGACAAGGCCGACATAGGCGGCGCGCTCGGAGCCGATTTTAGCGATGACCTTGCCGATGAGACCGCCCTGCACAAGCGCCATGAGGAGACCGGCAAAGCCGAGTGAGTAACCGATCTCAGCGGTGGACCAATTAAATTTTTCGAGCACGTAGAAGGACCAGACGGCAGGCAAAACAAAGTGTGCCATCTGATGAAAGAAGAGCGTGACGGCGAGCGTGAGAGCGATAGGGACGGAGCGCAGATGCGCGAATGCGCCAAGCGTGTTGGCGCGCTTCCATGAGAAAGGGCGGCGATTTTCTTTGCTCAATGTTTCGGGGATGACGAGAAAGCCGTAGAGCGCATTGGCGAGCGCAAGCCCAGCCGCGACATAGAAGGGCATGCGCGGGCCGAAGGAGCCAAGCAAGCCGCCAATGACGGGGCCGATGATGAAGCCGACGCCGAAGGCTGCGCCCATGAGACCGAAACTTTGAGCACGTTTTTCCGGCGGTGTGATGTCCGCGATATACGCATTGGCGGTGGAATAGCTCGCGCCTGCGATGCCGGAAATGATGCGGCCGATGAAAAGCCAGATGACGGTCGGTGCGAGGCCCATCAGAATGTAATCGAGACCGATGGTGACGAGCGACATAAGCAGAACAGGGCGACGTCCGAAACGGTCCGACAGATTGCCGAGGATCGGCGCGCAGAGAAATTGCGCGGCTGCATAGACAAACAAAAGCCAGCCGCCATAGACAGCGGCATTGCTCAACGTGTCGCCGGTGAGTTGCTCGATGAGTTGCGGCAAGACGGGCAGGATGATGCCGAGACCGACGCTATCAATGAGCATCGTGATGAAGATGAAGGTGATGGCGTGTTTTGAGATTTTCGGCTGAGTGTCGGTCACGTCCCCGCGCCCTTTTTCTGTTTGAACGTGATAGTCGCAGCGACCGTCCCGTGATGTCTAGCCATATAGCGCTTTTGCGCGTTTCACCATTTCGTCAGGGGACACATCTTCGATGTGTTGGGATACGGTCCAGCGATAGCCGAAGGGGTCGGTAAGCTGACCGGAACGTTCGCCGTAGAATTGATCCGTGAGCGGTTGCAATGCTTTGGCACCGGCGGCGATGGCTTGTGCATAGGCTGTATCGGCATTATCGACATGGATGGTGAAGGCGACCGGCGTGCCGCCGAGTGTTGCGGGGCTGACGACGCCGATCTCGGGGTGTTCATCGGAAATCATCATGAGGCTTTCGCCGATCATAAATTCAGCGTGGCCGATGCGGTTTTGCGGATCGAGAATACGGGCGCCGGTTTCGCGCGCGCCAAAGGCGCGCTTGTAAAACTCAATGGCTTCAGCGGCTCCTTTGGCGCAGAGATAGATTTCAACTTTACTGGCGGTCATGTTGCTTCTCCCTCACTGTGTTTTTTGACGGCGACGAGATGATCGGCCCACCAGCCTGACCGCATCATGCGGAAGGCGTCGCCGGACAGGCGATGGCGGGCGGGGTGGTTGGGGCGCAATGTGTCCCAGCCGCTATGTTCCAGCGTCACAAGTGTTCCGCTCTCTGTGCGCTCGAAGCGAATATCGACTTGTGTGATTTCATCGGCGGAGAAATTCGGCAGACGCCAATCGAAAGAGAGACGCGCACCCGGTTCCCAGATTGTGATGCGGCCGACTTCGTAAATGTCGTTTGTGCCTTCGTCGTAAATTTCGATGAGCCGTCCGTTGACGCCGGCTTCAAAGCGCATGATGCCGACCCAAGGCGCGCGAAAATGATTGCGCCGGTCACGCGACCACCATTTGTCGATGTCTTGCGTGAAAAACTGAAACGCGCGGAGAGGATCGACTGACAGTTCAATCGAGACGCGGACCGTTTCTGATTGGGCTGCACCGCTCATTTGCGACGTGCTTTGGGTTTTGTGGTTTTGTCTTCAACATGGGCTTTGAACGCATCGAGCTGGCCGGCCCAGAAATTCTGCACCTCATCAAGCCAGGATTGCAGGCTTGCAAATTTTTCGGGGCGCAAACGATAGAGACGCACGCGTGCGTCGCCCGGTACTTCGGTCTCTTCGATGAGACCACTGGCGCGCAGGATGCGCAAATGGCGCGACATGGCAGGCGCGCTGATGGTGGAGGCCGCGACAAGTTCGCCCGCACGACGAGGACGTTTGCGCAACAGGTCAATGACCTGACGGCGTGTCGGGTCGGCGAGTGCAATCAGGGTGCGGTCGAGTTGCGCGGCGGACATAAGGGGTTCCGATATGATTAACTCATAAGCTAATTATTAGCGCACAGGTTAAATATATGCAAGTGATAAGAAAGAAGACTTAGGGAGGGGATAAGGTTTTCTGAGACACGCATAACACTCGAAACATTCAGTATTTCTTGCAAGAGATCGAGTGTTTCCATGCAGAGATCGTAAGTCACTTCGTCGAGCCTGCCGACCAACACAAAAAAATCTAATCCTCAGGCGGGGATAAAAACTTAGGGTGCCGCGAAAGAAAGTTATGCACGTGGCAAAGATGGATCGCTGCGCCGCGTCGCTCCTCGCCATGACGAAAAAAAGAAATATCCTCACTTGACCCTCTTCCGCGTGAGCGTGAACAGAAAGAAGGGGGAGCGACTTTTAGAAAGAAAATGGCCGGACAGCTTTTATGTCTTGCCCGTCCATTCAAAGAAAATGGCCGGGCGGTGGGGGCCGCCCGGCCAGAAATTTCAGATTGGGGGAGGTCAGATTTAGCCCACTGTCAGGTTGGCGGCAGAGGTCTTGCCCTTTTCCGTGACAAGTTCGTAGTTGATCTTCTGGCCTTCATTGAGCGAGCTCATGCCTGCCCGTTCGACTGCACTGATGTGCACGAATACGTCGCGACCACCGTCGGACGGCTGGATGAAACCATAGCCCTTTTGCGCGTTGAACCACTTCACAGTACCACTAGCCATATTCTCGTCTCCTTAGCGTACCCGTGTACGGCAAGCCGTACTTGCGCACGGAAATAACCGCGCACCATCGCGCGGCTTAGAACAACCTGATTTTGGAAAGTGTCTTGATGGGCCCGCAGGAAGGTCTGAAGGGCAGTAAAACAAGGCAGGCCAAAACGTCGATTGCCCGAAAATCTGACAGGATTAACGAATGTGAGTCAATCACTTTTGGACGTTTTGTCGCAGGCTAAAGCTGCCCGCCGGAGCGGCAAGTACTTGCTTCTGCTGATGAATTTTTTGGAGGCCGGTGGCGCGTGAGTCCCGTGGAGAGACGCGATCAGGCCTTGTCGACGCCCTTGCGCACGAAGGTCACGGCGTAGAAAAACTCGCCGTCGAACAGGTCTTTGGGCGCACCCAGGCCTTCGATCATCTGGAACTTGCGCTGAACGATCTGGCCTTCCATGCGGTAGCCCTTCTCGCTCATGTTGCGACGGTGAAACTCCATGGCCGCAGGCGTGAAGTCTTTGGCGAGCACTGTGATGCGCTCCGGATCGTTGGATTTCGTGTCGTCAGACATGCCGGTATCTGTCCTTGCGAGAGGCGGAAGTGTGGTTCGCGCGCAGTATGGGGCGGGGGGGTGAGATTGTCGAGTAGGGGGCTTAGAGAAGCGGTTGCGGGGGCAGAATAAACGATCCCGCCAGCATGAAGAGGCCCAGCGCCAGAATGAAAAGCCCGCCTGCGATTTTGAGGCCGCGCTCGATGCGCATGGTCCAGCGATTGTCCGCCGTGCCTGCGACGCGTAACGCTACGTTTTTTGACACGAGCGTCAGGACGGCCAGTACCGAGACGGTGATGGCGGTGCCGAGTGATATGGCGAAGGACGACAATGCGCCGATGAGAAACGCGTTCTGCGTCAGCGCGAAGAGGAGAACGAGAATGGCACCTGTGCAGGGACGCAGGCCGACGGCGAGGACGATGCCTGCCATGTCGCGCCAGTCGTGAATTTTTCTGACTTCTGCCGGTGTCGGCATGTGGGCGTGACCGTCATGATCGTGATGCGCGTGATCGTGTCCATGACCGTGGTGATCGTCATGTGTGTGAGCGGGGCGTAATGCGCGCCAGAGCAGGACAGCACCGACACCGATGACAAAGAGGAAACTCACACGCTCGATGGTTGGCACGGAATCAGCGACCGCGCGATGGGTAAGGCCCAGCACGATGGCGAGCGCGCCGACAAGGACAATGGCGGTGACGGCCTGGGCGAAGGAGGAGGCAAAGGCGAGACCTATGCCGCGCTTCACGTCGCGCTCGTCGGCGAGTAAATAGGACGAGACGATGAACTTGCCGTGGCCCGGTCCGACCGCATGGAAAATACCATAGGCAAATGAGATCGAGATAAGCGCAAAAGCGGCGTCAAACGAACGCTCCAGATCAAAGCTGCGAAAGGCTTTGGCGAGGCCGCGAAAATATTCCTGCTGCATACGCATGGCGCGATAGGCAAGGCCGCTCACATAATCGGTGACGAAGACGTGTTCTGTTTCAGCTTCGGCTTTTGGCTGTTGAGTTGTCTCGCTCTGTTCACCCGGCATGGCAAAGGGCGCGGCGGAAAAGGCACCGCTGGTGAGAATGATCAGCGCCAGCAAAAGCGCGGCGAGCGACACGAGATAAGTAAAGGGTGAGCGCATGGGGCCGCGTGTTCCTGTGATCAGCCTGGTGAACAAATAAGCGTCAGTGTTGAAGCGAAGTTGGAGCCGAAACCTGCGCCGACATTGACATCGCCACCGGTAAAAGCGGATTTGGGCAGGGTGGACCAGATTTTTTCAGCATCGGGGACATTGATACTTGTTGTGCAGGCGTCGTGTCCCTCGCCTGAAAGAGTGAGCGGATTTTTTTTCACGAATTCGACGGAGATGTAATAGGTCGGGTCGTAGATCTGGATGAGAACGGGCGATGCCTTTGTCGGGATGACGGGTGTCGTGAGCGGCAAGGTGAAAGAGATGGTGAGGCGGCCTGTCTTGTTGTCAAAGCTTGCGCCGACGGGTTTCGCGTCACCAAAGGTGAGCGCTTTGCCTGATTGGTTGATGTTGGTGAAATAGTGCCACTCGTCGTCTTTCAGATTGTCGAGATTGATCTTGAGAATGGCGTCGAGATCGCTTTGCTTATAGTGGCCGGCGGCGTCCTTCTTGAAACCCTCGACAGCGAAAGCAGAGTAAAATTCGTCGAACTCCCATGTGATCGTCAGGGTGTTGAGTTTATGGTCCGCCGTGAGACCGAGGTCTGCTTTCATGTCGAGAAAGACATGAGGATGAGCGGCGGCGGGAAGCGCGCTGACGCAAAGCACACAAGCAAAAAGCGCGAGTGGAAAAACCCGCGCCTTTATTTGTCTCGTCCATTTCATCTGTCGGTCCTGAACGGTCTCACTTTATGCAACACGTGGAATGAAGCGCGTGCTTACCGTTCGGGACGGAGATAATAGCCTGTGCCCTGCCAGTTCATGTCCTTGGACAATTCCGGCTGCTGCATCGGCTCTACGGCGAACTGATTGCTCGCACCATTGTCGAGGCCGTATTTGGATTGGTTGTAGCCCGACTTCGTCGTGACGGTGAGGCCGCCCGGCGCTGCGTCTTCGTTGGGGCTGCCGTCAAAATTGGCGCCGCCACCGGAATCGATTTCGTAGGTGGACAGAGCCGCGGCAGGTGCAACGGCGAGCATGAGGCCGAAAGTGGCGGCTGAAATGCCGAGAAGGATATTGCGCATAATGTGATCCTTTTTCTGTCGATCAGAATTGGGCATCAGGAGATACCGGAGGGGGCGGACTGTCAAGGAAGGGAACATTAAATCGGGGCGAGAATGGGGCGGGGTAAGGAAGAAAGACCCTCACCCAACCCTCTCCCCCCTTTTTACTTTTCGCGCCTACGCGCGAGGGGCGGGAGAGGACTAAGTGCGACAGAATCAGAAGCCTTCCAGCGTGGCGTAGCGGTCGCGGTGGAAGTTGGCGTCGCCGAAGGTGGCGGCGGCGACGCGGGCGCGTTTCATGAAGAGGCCGATATCGAACTGGTCGGTCATGCCCATGCCGCCGCGCATTTGCAGACCTTCATTGGTCATGCGACGTGCGGTGTCGCTTAAGCGCGCTTTGGCGAGGCTGGCGATGAGCGGCACGTCATTGCGGCGGGCTTCGAGCGCGGAGAGCGCATCAAGCACGACGGAGCGGCAAAGCTCAATCTCGGCAAAGAGATCGGCGATGCGGTGCTTCAGCGCCTGAAACGAGCCGATCGGCACGCCGAATTGTTTGCGCTCTTTGAGATAGACGACTGTCGTGTCGAAGACTTCCTGAATGGAGCCGAGCATTTCAGCGGCGAGGCCGATGCGGGCGATGTCGAGCACCTGTTCGATAACGTCGCTGCCGCCATCGACCGAGCCGAGCACGGCATCGGGAGCGACGGAGACATTGTCAAAGGTGATGTTGGCCGCGTTGCGATTGTCGACCATCAATGTGCGCGTGATCGTGACGCCTTTGGCTTTGGCATCGATGATGAAGAGTGTGATGCCGGATTTGGCGTTGACGTCGCCTGATGTGCGCGCCGCGACGATGAGCTTGTCGGCGACATGGCCGTCGAGCACGAAGGTTTTGGAGCCTGTAATGCGGAAGGCGTTGCCTTCGGCCACTGCTTTGGTCGTGATATGGGTCGGGTTGTGATGCGCGCCTTCTTCGAGCGCCAGCGCCATGATGATTTCGCCTGCGGCAATGGCCGAGAGAATGTCCTGACGCTGTGTGGCGCTGCCTGCGAGCTGCACGGCGGAACCGCAAACGAGCACGGTGGAGACGAGCGGGCTCGCCGCCAGTGTGCGGCCTGATTGTTCGAGCACGAGGCCGAGACCGACGGGACCAAAATCTGTGCCGCCGTATTTTTCCGATGTCAGAATGCCTGCAAAGCCGAGGTCTGCCATTTCTTTCCAGACGGCGCGGTCGAAACCGTCGGCGTCTTTTGTGTCGCGGAGTTTACGCAGGTTGGCGATGGGTGCGCGTTCCTGAAAGAACTGCGTTGCCGTGTCGCGCAGGAGCTGTTGCTCCTCGGTGAGTACAAGTGCCATGTGAATTTACTCTTTTGATTTTCTGTTTATACGGCGCGCGATTAATCGGGGAGGTTGAGGACGCGCTTGGCGACGACATTGAGCTGCACTTCGGATGTGCCGCCTTCAATGGAATTGCCTTTGGAGCGCAGCCACGAGCGCGTGACGCCGATCTCCTGATCGGTGAAGCCTTCGCCGGTCCAGCCCAAGCCTTGCGTGCCCATGATTTCGAGCATGAGTTCATAGCGGCGCTTGTTCAGTTCCGTGCCGTAATATTTGAAAATGGAAGAGGCCGCGCCCATGCCCTGACCGGCTTTGGCTTCTTCCGTCGTGCGCTGGAGTGTGAGCGCGAAGGCTTTGCCGTCCATCTTTTGCTGGACGATATGTTCGCGCAGAGCGGCGCTGGCGACTTTGCCGTTGCTCTCGCCGAAATAATCTTTGGCGAGGCTTTCGAGGCTGGCTGACGAGCCGACGCCGGAGCCGAGGCCCATGCCGGAGATCATGTCGCGTTCGTGCTGGAGGAGACGCTTGGCAATCGTCCAGCCTTTGTTCAACTCGCCGACGAGATGGCTCTTGGGCACCTTCACATCGGTGAAGAATGTTTCGCAGAAGGGCGAGGCACCGGAGATCATGCTGATGGGACGCGCTTCGACGCCGGGGCTGTCCATGTCGAACAAGAGAAAGCTGATGCCGTCATGCTTTTTCGTGCTGTCGGTGCGCACGAGGCAGAAAATCCAGTCGGCTTTGTCAGCGTAGGACGTCCAGATTTTCTGGCCGTTGACGAGATAATGATCGCCCTTGTCTTCGGCTTTGGTTTGCAGTCCGGCGAGGTCGGAGCCTGCGCCCGGCTCTGAATAGCCCTGACACCAGCGGATTTCGCCGCGCACGATGGGGGGCAGGAATTTTTGCTTTTGTTCTTCGGACGCGTATTCGAGAAGGGCGGGTCCGAGCATCCAGATGCCGAAGCTTGAGAGCGGCGAGCGCGCTTTGATGCGGCGCAGTTCGGATTGCAGGATCTGGTTTTCGTCTTTGGTCAGGCCGCCGCCGCCATAGGCTTTGGGCCAGGTGGGAACAGTCCAGCCGCGCGATGCCATGCGGTCGAGCCAGAGCTTGGCTTCGGGATTTTTATAGGTGGCTTTGCGGCCGCCCCAGACGGTGTCGTCTTCGCTCGCCATGGGGGTGCGCATGGTGGGCGGGCAATTTGCCTCCAGCCATTCGCGCGTGTCCTGGCGGAACTTTTCGAGCTGTTCCATGTGACGTTTCCTGTTTCTTGAGAGCGTGGTTCTTGTTGCTGACAGAATATCAGGAGAGGCGTGTGTGGCAAGCGGTGGTGATGGTTAAGGGGTCGCAAAATTACGTCATTGCGAAGTGCGCAGCGACGAAGCAATCCGGTCTGCCTGTGTGGCGTCTGGATTGCTTCGCTGCGCTCGCAATGACGGATAGAGTTTACGCGACGCCGAGTGTTTCTTTGGCGAAGGCGGTTACGGTTTTGTAGTCGGCTTTGCCGTTCGCCGCGCGGAAGGCGACGGCGGCACCCATGAGGATGCGCTTGGGTGTTTTGTAGCCTGCGAGCTGGCCACGCACGTGAGCGCGGAGTTCTTCTTCGTTGAACTGGGCACCCGGCGCGAGTTTGATGACGCCGGTGACGGACTGGCCCCATTTTTCATCGGGCAGGCCGACGACAAGCGCGTCTTCGACGGCGGGATGTGTCTTGAGCGCCTCTTCGATTTCTTCGGGATAGACTTTTTCGCCTGCTGTGTTGATGCAGGCGGAACCACGACCGAGAAGTGTCAACGTGCCGTCCACTTCAACCGTGCACCAGTCGCCGGGGATCGAGTAGCGTTCGCCGCGCACGGTCTTAAAAGTCTTGGCAGATTTTTCAGGGTCTTTGTAATAGCCGACCGGAATGGGCGCACCCAAGGCGATGAAGCCCGGTTTGCCGGAACCCGGCACGACGGGTTCGTCGTTTTCATCAAACACTTTGCAGCGTTCGCCGATCTGGAATTTCGCCGTGGCGATCTCGCCGTCCTTGGTCATCAGGGATGAGCCGAGACCGACCGCTTCCGACGCGCCGAAGCTGTCGGTCATAATCGCGTTGGGCATATATTTCAGCAGGCCGCGTTTTACTTCGGTTGACCACATGACGCCCGATGAGATGAGCGTGACGATGGAGGAAAGGTCGTAGGTGCCTGCGGGGGCTTCTTCCAATGTGCGCAGCATGGGCTTTGCGAAAGCGTCGCCGACGATGGCGACCTGCGCCACTTTGTTCGCGTCAACCGCTTTCCAGAGTTCGTCGGGATCGAGCGAGATGCTGTCGAGTGTCACGACGCAACCGCCTGACAGGATATTGCCGTTGGCGGTCAGGAGACCCGTGCCATGCATGAGCGGGCAGGCGGGGATCATCGGTGCGGCATTGCCGGTGAGTTTGATCGCTTCGATGAGCGCGGGCAGGGTTTCCGGCACGGGGCCGAGGCGACGCAGCGCGGAGAGCTGGGTCTCGCGCAGATCATTATGTGTCCACATCACGCCTTTGGGCATGCCTGTGGTGCCGCCTGTGTAGATGAAGAGCATGTCGTCGGGTGCGCGTTTGATGTCGAGCTGGCCGCCGTTGCCGGATGTGGCGAGGTCCTCATAGCGTTCCGCAAACGGAGCAATATCGCCGCCGTCATTCACTTCGAGGAAGGTCTGCACCTTTGTCAGGCGCGGGCGGATTTCGGCGATGATGTCGCGGAACTCGGAGCCGAACACAACAGTCTGTGCGTCCGAATTGTCGAAGATGTAGAAAACTTCGTCGGCCTTGTAGCGGTAGTTGACGTTGACATGGGTCAGGCGCGCTTTATAGGCGGCGGCGAGCGTCTCGACATATTCGGGACGGTTGCGCATGTAGAAGGCGATTTTGTCGCCGGGCTTTGCGCCGCGCTCGATGAGGCCGCGTGCGAGATTGTTGCTGCGTTTGGTAAATTGACCCCATGTGATCTTGCGCTTGCCATGAACGAGGGCGGGCGCGTCTTGATTCACTACGGGCGAAATGGCGTCGAGAATGTCGCCAAAGTTCCAGGCCATGTAACGTCTCCCCAAATGTCTTTGATCCCGCTCTTTGTGGCGGCTCAATTTCTGTGGGGGGCATCTTACAGCGAATCCTGCCGCCGTCACGCGTTGGCGACGGGCACCCTAAACTTGCTTGAATCCCCTGAATCTACTGAAGGAATGTCAGCATCGGCGCGATTCGATGGGGGCGGGCATGTGAATGCGGCAGGTGGCGGGGCCGGGTCCGGTGCGGGCAAAATGCGGGTCGCGGGCGAGGCGGGTTATGGCGTCGAGGAACGCGCCGTCGATGCGCACGGCGGTGTTGGCATTATAGGCGCCGTCATAGGTCTCGCCTGCGCGGGTGACGAGCGCGTTCAATTCGGTGGCGTTGACGGCGATGACGTAGCGTTTGCCGTCTCTCTCCAGCATGAGCGGGCCGCCCGACCAGCCCGGCATCATGTCGCAATCATGATTATAGGCGCGTTCATCGAAGCGGTTGATGTCGGCGTTGATTTTGCGCATCGGGCCGCAATCGGTGGACACCATCATTGGTCCGCTCTCGCCATTGTGGCCGGCAAGAGAGAAGCGTGCGCCTGACGCACGGGCCTCATTGGCGTCGGTGCCGGAGAGCGTCAGTGTTTCGAGGGCCTGATAGCGCGCAGGTAAGGGCCGCGCGAGGAGGGCCACGGCCCAATCATCATTCCAGTTGCCGATGGGCTCGCCGGTGCCGAGCAGCGTGAAGGCAATGGGTGTGGCGTCCTGCGGGCGGCCTTGCGGCCAGAAGGCGCAAGGGGCGAGAGGTTTGTTCTGGCGGGAGAGGAACGCGTGGGCGACGGAGATGATGATTTGACTGTCGCCGCTTCCGTTGGTTTTGATGAGGGTTGCGGTCGGGCGGCGCGTGGTGTCGTCGCAGACGATGAGGCCGACGGCGGAGAGGTTGTCGTCTGTCGCGATGAGACGCCGGTCATCGGGTCCGAAAATATTGGCGGATGCGGAAGGCGTGAGCGCGAGGCAGGCGAGCAAAGCGCCTGTCCGCATAAAAAGCGTTGCCGTCCGGTCTGACGCCATGCACCCCCGCAGGAGAGTTCCGTTGCGGGGGTGAGTGTAGCAGAAGGAAGGCTTATGCGCGGCGCTTTGACAGGCGCGTGGCGATGCGGAGGCCGAGCGCCGCAAGGGCGATGGCAAAGAGTGTGATGTAGATGATGCGCGGTTCCTGCGGCTGGTCCTGCGTGAAGCGGCCAAAATAGGTGAAGGTGAAGACGAACCAGATGTCATAGAGGCCGAGCCAGTGGAGCCAGCCCCAGGCTTTGGGGCCTAATGTGCGGACCGACCAGTCGTTGGATGTCAGGGCCATCAGCAAGATCATCAGGTAAGCGCCGCCGCCGCCGATGATGGTGACGATATCCGGTGTTTCGCCGATGGTGATGTTGAACATCACAAGGGCGATGAAATGGACGCCGTGTGCGAGCGCGAAGCTGAGGCCCAGATAGCGGCGTTTGGCGCGCAGCCAGCGGGTTGCGGGCGTGGGCCACCAATAGACGAGGCTTGAGGCGAGAAACGGCGCCAGGAAAAGCAGGAAGGCGAGCCGCGCGGTGTAGCGCGAGGCGTGGAGCCAGCCCTGATCGGTGACGCCCCATTGGCTGAGGCAGACCAGGACAATGCCGGTGCTGGCAACGGCCACGGCGATGAACAGGGGCCACGGGATGCGGCGTGAGGGGCTGGCAGAGAGGCCGGATGCTTCGAGTGTCATTTGGACCTGCTTCGTTACAGGTTGGCTTTCATACAGGGTGTATGAGATACAGATTGTATAAGTGAGATTCGAAAATCATACAAGCTGTATAAATGTCAGAAACGCGTGTCGCTCCGGCCAAGAAACCCTCGAAAAACCGCGAGAAGTTGCTGGCGGCGGGGCGGCGGCTGTTTGCCGAGCGGGGGTTTGCCGCGACGGGGACCGAAGACATCGTGCGCGAGGCGGGCCTCACGCGCGGTGCGCTCTATTATCAGTTCGGCGATAAGCGCGATCTGTTCCGCGCGGTGCTCGAACGGATGTTGCCGGAAATCGGGACGCGGCTGTTCAATGAGACGATGGCGACGATCAAAGCTGACCGCGAAGATTTGAAAGTGGGCGCGCAGGTGTTGCTGCGCATTTATGCGGACCCCGAAGTGCGGTTGTTGTTTCTGATCGAGGGGCCTGCTGTCTTGGGCTTTATGGATTGGAAGGTGTTGCAGGCCCCGCTGTCGAAGATTTTTCTCGATCACGCGTTACAGCATCTGGTTGATGAGGGAACGCTTGAAGCGGATCGGATGAGTGCGGTCGGTGAATTGCTCGCGGGGGCTTTGCAGCAGGCGGGGCTTGGCATTGCGGCGGCGGATGATGTCGAGGCCGCGCGGGCGCAATATGGTGCGGGGCTCGATTTGATTATTGACGGGTTGATGGGGCGGTGAGGGAAACAAAAAGGGCGGCTCAATGAGCCGCCCTTTTGCATTCGTCGCGTGCGCTTATTCAGCGGCGGACATTTTGTCGAGCGAGTAGGCGCGGTCGCCCTGACCGTTGAGTTTCAGAAGGTATTTGATGCCTTCTTCGGCAATGTCGTCGCCGACCATGCGGTCGCCTTCGAGGTGCAATTCGCGCATGTCGATAAAGGCGGCGTAGTTGCCGGAGGTGCGGCTGGTGATGATGCCCGCTTTCAGGAGGGTTTTAATCAGCACACGGAAAATGTTGGTTGATTCCTGCATCTCCTGACGGATGTTCGCGTCTGTCAGGGCTTCCATGAAGGCACCCTGCACCCATTGCCATTCGAGGCCGACAGCGGCGTAGATGTGTTTCTTCTGTTCAGGCGAGCCGAGATTGTAGAGCAGCACTTCAAAAATGTGCCAGGCCCAGTCTTCAATCGCGTCGCGTTCAGCAGGATTGATCTTGGGGATCGTGCGGTCTGCCCAGATCTTGCCGAATTTGTGATGGAAGGCTTCGTCCGTCATCACGAGCTGCATGAGCTGCACCATCAGCGGGTCGCGGCTGGCTTTGTAGAAGGTCGCGAAAGCCCCCATGGCGAGACCTTCGACGAGCATCTGCATGCCGACGATTTTTTTCCAGACGAGCGGCGTGTTCACAAGCTCGGTGAGTGTGTCGCCGAGGGCCGGACCGACAGCGACGGGTTTACCCCAACGCGCCTGAATGTAGCGCGAGAAACCGGCAACGTGGCGGGCCTCTTCGCGCGTCTGGTTGGCCGCATATTCCTGTGCGCCCGGATCTTTCAGGATGTGGCAGAGCGATGCGGAGAGCGCCAATGCGCCGGCCTCGCCGTGGAGGATCGAGGAGAGACCCCACTGCGTGTCGAGATTGACGAGTTTGATTTTCTGCTTTTCGTTGAGCTTGTCGCCGACGGCGGTTTTCAGATCGCCGTTGAGCGCCGGGTCGATCAGATATTCGTTCTCCATGTCGAAGGGTTTGGAGAAGTCGATATATTTGCTGTCGAGCGGATCCCAGAAATGGTCATGCGTGGCGGAGATGATCTTGTCGAAGGCGGTGGAACGGTTGTTGTAGCGTTCGACCTGCATCATCGCGGGAAAGTCATCCGGCGCGACGGCTTCGTAAGCTGCATCGGTGGTGATGTTGGTGGTGATATTCGACATGTCTCCTCCCAGAGCCTGTTCGAGTGCCTCTTCGGAATTGGACATAGGAAAGAGCCTGAGCCAATCCAATGCCAAAACCTTAAGCCCGGCATGGGAAAGGCGCAAAGCAAAAATGACGCTCGTGTCATTTTTGTTAGGGTGCGTTGCGGTGCGAAAATGCTAGGCTTGGTTCCAAAACAGGGGGGATTTCAATGATAAAGACCGGCTTCAGCGACACACCGCACGGACGATTGGCCTGGGTTGATTCAGGTGGTGAGGGACCCGTGGTGTTGCTGATCCACGGCAATTCGTCGTGCAAGGAAATTTTCGGTCGTCAGCTGGTGAGCGAGTTGGGACTCAACTATCGCATGATCGCGTTTGATCTGCCGGGGCATGGCGCGAGTTCCAATGCGCCTGAGCCGCAGCTCACCTATTCAATCCATGGTTTCGCGGATGCGGCGATTGCGCTGCTTGATGATTTGAAAATCAGTGAAGCCGTGATTGTCGGCTGGTCGCTTGGCGGGCACGCTGCACTCGAAATGCTGGGTCGCTGGCCGGGCACGGTGGCGGCATGGATCACGGGTACGCCGCCTGCGGGACCTGCTGATATGGGTGATGCGTTTTTACCGTCCGAACATATGGGCCTCACGTTTAAAGACACGTTCACGGAGGATGAAGCGCGCATCTATGCTCAGGAGACCGTGGGCGAAGGCGTTGAGTTGTTGGCATGGATGACGGCCGCAGCGTTGCGTGCCGACGGACGCTTCCGCCCGCTGATGCTGCAATCGGTGGCCGAAGGGCACGACATGGACGGACGCGCGATTGCGGGCAGTGCCAAAAAACCGTTGGCTGTTGTGTCAGGCGCGCACGAGCCTTTTGTGAATAATGATTTTTTGAAGGCTGTCACTTACGCCAATCTTTGGGATGGCAAAGTGCATATTCTCGAAGGTCTTGCGCATATGCCTTTTTGGGAAGACCCCGCGCGGATCAATCCCATGCTCGGTCGCTTTTTGGATGACGTGACGGGCTAGTGCGGCTTGCCTGTTTGAAGAAATTGGGGAGTCTCAACAATTTCCGTTTGGATGACCGCTTGATGTGGTACGAGGCGGCGGCGCGGCGAGGGGCCGCGATAAGTCGCTGTCTCGACGAGATGCAGCGGCGTTGAGATCGCTGCCAGCACGCGCTCATAGAGCAGTTGCGGTGTTACGGGTTTGACGATGTAGTCGTTGACGCCTTCGTCGCGTGCCCATTCGACAATGTCGGCGTCGCCATGGCCAGATAGCATGACAACCGGGACGTCAGAGCCGTTATGCTCGCGCATAGAGCGGATGGCGCGTGTCATCGCATAGCCTGTCATGGGCTGCATCATGCCGTCGGTGATGATGAGATCAGGCGCGCGGGATGCAAAGAGGGCAACGCCTTCATCGCCATTGGTGGCACAGATGATTTCGCCGATGCCCATAGCGGTGAGCAAGGTGGTCAGGAGATTGCGCATGGTGGCGCTGTCCTCGACGACGAGGATTTTCAGGTTTGCCAACAGGGCTAAGTTGACTGTCCCTGAGTTTGTCTCCATCAGGCTTGCTTCTTGAGGCCTGTGAGGCCGGAGGCGGCAGCTTTGTCGATCAGTTGTTCAAGCGAATAGAGCGTCGCGTCGGCGAGGCGGTCGTCGGGCTTGTTCTGTTCCAGTGCGTCGCGCATGGCTTCGACATGGAAGCGGATAATGGTTTGGTCCAGGAAATCATATTTTTCCATGTAGCTGCAGAGCGATTT
Source organism: Parvibaculum sp. (assembly GCA_030645235.1). Classification (GTDB taxonomy): domain Bacteria; phylum Pseudomonadota; class Alphaproteobacteria; order Parvibaculales; family Parvibaculaceae; genus Parvibaculum. The sequence continues at coordinate 367,743 of JAUSMV010000012.1, forward strand.
GGCAAATTTGCCGACGATGGGGTGGCCGAATGTACCGGCAAGGCCACGCATGTCATGAATGAGTTCGTAGAATTTTCCGCGTGCCACGGGCCCGCCGTTGCAGGCGTCCTGAATCATGGGTAGCAGTTCATGGATCTGGCGACCAAGCGTATCGACATATTGGCGGCTCAGAACTTTGATTGTTTCCTGCATCTGATCGAGCACGCGCGGATCGAGCCGCACGGGCGCGCTGTAGGAGGAGCCAAGCTTGCGTTCTGCGATTGAGGGCAGACGGACGAAGCGGGCGGAAACGTCTTGCTGATCCTGTGTGTCCATGCCTGGGGGGTTCATGATCATACCTCAGAGAAAGGTGACGGCGGAAGTCGGCGCGCTCGCGACGATGGCGGCTTCCTGTCGGCGGTTTACGACGGCGATGAGGCGCTCATACAGCGTGCGGGGCACCAGCGGTTTTCTCACAAATTCGGTGATGCCGACTTCGCGGGCACGTTCGATCGCTGAGACTTCAGTGTGCGCCGAGATCATGATGATGGGGACGCGGCCAAAGGAGGCGGGATCGTTCTCGCGCAGACGCTTGGCGAGCGCGAAACCATCGGTCGGTGCCATGGCCGCATCTGTGATGACGACATCAGGACTGTGCAAAATGTATTTTGCCCATGCGTCCTCGCCGTCATTGGCGAGCACGACCTCGCCGACACCAAGTGCACGCAGCAATCCGAGCATGAGATGGCGCATGTGGCTGCTGTCATCGACAACGAGCACTGTCAGCGTTTCAAATACATTACGAGCCATGGAATCCCCCCATGTTCTCTCTTTCGAAAGATCACCCTGATGTTGCACAGGGTGAGAGAGTGACCCAACCGCCCCACGCGATTGAATGGCTCTCATTAAGGGAACGATAGGCGAGAGGTCTTAACAGGGCGTGGAGAAGACTGTGGCCGGATGATTTCTTGTGATGTTTTTTCAGGTTTATGCGGTCGCCTGCACAATCCATGTGGCACCTGCGAGCGAGACGCCCTGCGGAGTTAAGAATTTTGCAAGCTCTGCGGCCACGACATCGGAGACGCGTTTTTTTGTGGCGTCATCATGTTCAGCGAGAAGGCGCGCGAGCGGACCAATCTGCATGGCCTGATCCAATGCTTCTTCGACGCTGCGGCCAAGGATGACGGGGGTGTCGTAAGGTGTGAATGAAACATTGTTGAAGCCGGCATCGGATAAGATGCCGGTGACGCGGTTCTGGTCGGCGAAGGCGAAGGGGCCGGGTGCGAAAGGGTCGCCTTTCGGTTGTGGCGGCAGAAGAGGAAGGGCGGCGCGTGTCGGTGCGGCGAGCCATGAATTTTCCGGCATGCTGCGCCAGCAAACGAATGTCAGACGACCTGTCGGCTTCAAGGCGCGGCGCAGATTTTTGAAGGCACCCACCGGATCGTCAAAGAACATGACGCCAAAGCGTGAGATGAGATGATCGAAAGGGTCGGCGCTGTAATCACGGGCGGAGGCATCGGCGACATCGAATGTGGCATGTGAGCCGAGAGCGGTGGCTCGCTCGCGTGCGCGGCCTGTCATGGGAGCGGACAGGTCGATGCCATGGGCGCGACCTTGAGTGCCGACGAGTTTTGCGGCTTCGAGCGTGGTGATGCCACAGCCGCAACCTATGTCGAGGGTCTTGTCGCTATGTGAAAGATTGGCAGCGCTGAACAGGGCGACGGCAAACGGCGCGAGCATGGTGTCGAGCCGGTCCTGATAGCGAACCCATTTGACGCCTGTTGCGCCGTTCCATGCTTCGGATTGTTCGGCATTGGCAGTTTTTTGCTCGCTCATTTGGCTCTCCCCCGTTTGTCAGGAGAAGATGGGCGTTTGTTCAGACTTTGCCAAGCCCGCTATTGTCAAATTCGGGAGGCGGGACGTCGGCGATGACTTCTTCATCTTGCAGATTAAGCGGTTGATGCGTGTCTTCTTCGGCAGGCTCCTGTGTGTCGGCACCTGTCGGGAGCCAGGATTCAATGAGGGAATTGCCTGCAAGCTCTTGCAGGCGCGTCAGGCGGTCGGCGATGAGCGCGGCGTGATCGGCAAAGCGCATGGAGAGATTGACGATGCGGGTTTGGGCCTGATCAATCTCGTTGAGGATCATGGTGATTTCGGCGTCTTCGGAGAAGCCCGTGCGCGGCGGCGAGAGCGCGAGACCGCGTGCGCCGGTTGTGAGGTTCACCACGCTGACGGCGATGTCAGCGCGGCCTTCGCCGTCAAGCGCAATGATGAAGGCCGGGCTCTGGCCGCCGATGAGCAAGCCGTTGATAAGATTGATGCGGTTATGCGAGGCGGCACCGACGGCGGCGTCGATTTCGCTGCGCACATCATCATAGCGACCGGCGAGCAACTCGCGGCGCGGGAGATTTTGGGTTTTACCTGCTTCGGCGACAAGATTGTGGGCTTCGCGCAAGCGGTCATTCACAACGTCGATGGCGAGCACTGCTGTTTCGATGGTCGAGAGCGCGGTGGCGATGCGTTCGCCCAGTATGGCGGCGGAACGGTAATTGGAGGCGGCCGCCGAATGGCGCAGCGCACGTTTGATCGCGCCACGACCCGCGCGCGGTTCTTCCTCAGGCGGTGTCGGCCGCTTTACTTTTTGGCGTCGTTTGAGAAGGGAAGAGAGACGCATAAATACAGGTGCCCGAATTTGTCATAAACGAAATGTTAGGTTTCAGATTAGGGTCCAAGTGTTGACAGGTCTTAAACATTGGCCTGCGGCGGGCGCACCCTTTTGTTGATGCTTCTGTTAGAGTTGCCAAATTATGCAGCAAATCATTCAAATTTTCGGACGATGTTTTTGGTTCATCCTCAAGCCATTGGTGCGCCTCTATTGGCGGTTCCGGCGACCACTGACGGTGGGCGTGCGGGCGCTGGTGCGCGACGGCGAGGGGCGCGTGTTGCTGGTGCGGCATTCTTATATTCCGGGCTGGTATATGCCAGGCGGCGGCGTCGAACGCGGCGAGACGGCACGTCATGCGCTCAGGCGCGAGCTGGACGAGGAAGCGGGCATCATGCTGAATGACGAAAGTCCGCGCCTCATCGGACTTTATGCCAATTTTCGCGAATTCAAATCAGATCACGTGGCGTTGTATCTCGTCGAGGCGCATCAATATCAGCGCGTCGCGCGAACGAGCTTTGAGATTTCCGAGCATGGTTTCTTCGCGCTTGATGCATTGCCCGACGAAATTTCACCGGCGACGCGGGCACGCCTCACGGAAATCGCGCAAGGTCTGCCCGCGCCGGATATGTGGTGAGGCCTAGAGCCTCGGGCGCTTGTCTTTCCACGGTTGCGCTTGCTCAAGCTGGCCGGCGAGACGGAAGAGCGTCGCTTCATCGCCAAAGCGGCCCGTGAACATCATGCCGAGTGGCAGACCGTCTGCTGACCAGGCGAGCGGCATGGACATCGAAGGCTGGCCCGTCATGTTGTAAACGCCGATGTTCGGTACATATTCTGAACTGTTTTTCAGGTAAGTCGCAATGTCGCTGGTCATTGTGTCGAGATGGCCCAATGGGATCGGCGGCATTGCCAATGTGGCTGAGAGATAGACATCGAAACGCTGATGGAAGCGCGCCATGTGGCGGCCCATCTGATGCATGTAGAGCGTGGAAGCAGCAAAGTCTGCGCCGGAGCGGTGTTTCGCGCTTTCGGCAACCAGCAGTGTGAAGGCTTCGACATCATTGCCGGTCAGCTCGCGACCCAATGCGGCGGCGCGCTGGCGCAGTGTGAGCGCGACGGAGGAACCGATGATGGTGGCCTGATGCTGGCCGAGTTCCTGCGGATCAAATTCAGGCGCGGCTTCTTCGACATTGTGACCGAGGCTTGTAAGAAGTTTTGCGGTCGCCTCAATCGCTGCGACGACTTCCTTGTCGCATGACGTGCCGTCAGGACGCTTTGTGTTGAACGCAATGCGGAGTTTGCCGGGCGGCGTTGTCACTTCCTGCAGGAAGGGGCGTTCGACATGAGGTGCTGAATAAGGATCGCCGAGCTCTGCACCATGCGTTGCGTCGAGCATGGCGGCGCTGTCGCGCACCGAACGCGAGACGACATGGGCAATCGACATGCTGCCCCAGCCTTCGCCGCGATCAGGGCCCATGGGCGTGCGGGCGCGGGTCGGTTTCAGGCCGAAGAGGCCGCAGGCGGCAGCGGGAATGCGGATCGAGCCGCCGCCGTCGCTCGCGTTTGCAAGCGGTATGATACCAGCGGCAACGGCGGCTGCCGCACCGCCTGATGAGCCGCCGGGCGAGCGCGTCAGATCCCACGGGTTATGTGTGGCACCGTAGAGGCGTGGTTCGGTTGTGGGCGCGAGGCCGAATTCGGGCGAATTGGTTTTGCCGAAAATGACGACGCCTGCTTTGAGATAGCGGTCGGTCAGCGTTGAATTGTGATCGGCCCTGTTGCCCTGAAAAGAGGCCGAGCCGAATGTTGTCACGGTGCCGGTGAGCAGCAGGTGTAAATCTTTCAGCAGGAACGGCACGCCTTTGAACGGACCTTCCGGCAGGCCTTTAGCGATCTGCGCGCGCGCTTCTTCATAGTGCTTGAAGGTAACGGCGTTGATTTTGGGATTTACTTTTTCGGTGCGCGCTATGGCTTCATCAAGCAACTCAGTGGCTGAGACTTTTTTTGTGGCAACGAGTTCGGCAAGGCCAAGCCCGTCATATTGGTCATAGTCACTGATGGTCATCGTCGCTCCCCAAAATTTTGCGTCACATTTTTGACCATCTTAAGGGGAGAATGGCGCAGCGTGCGAAATAGTTTGTCGAAACTTTGCCGATCACGCCCCCATAAGTGAGGACAAATGAAAATGAATTTTCGAATTCTATGTGGTGCCGCTGTGATGGCGGTGACCATACTTAATGGCGGACATGGTTTTGCGGCGGAACAGTTTGATCCTGCGCTGATGCCGCATGACAAGGCGGCGCTCGTGGCGGTGAGCGATACGCAGATGGGATTGCTGCGGCGCGCGGTGCGCTTTTGCAATGATCTCGGCCGCTCGCGGCACAATAATAATCTCTGCGTGGTGACGGATCTGGACCGCGTTGTGCGCACGTCCGGTGATGAAGTGCTTAAGGCGTTTCACTGGACGCTGGCGCCGATCGATCGTTATGACGATAAGCGGTCGATGGTGGGATTGACGAAATATTTGAAGAAGTAGGACCCTCTCCCGGATAAAGGGAGAGGGCTAAGTAAGAGTTTTACGCTTTCAGCTTCGCGGCAATCTTTGCGACATGCGCGCCCTGATATTTCGCCATGCCGAGTTCTTTTTCGCTGGGCTGACGTGAACCGTCCGAGCCGGCAATCGTGCCGGCACCATAGAACGAGCCGCCATGCACTTCGGAAATGTCGCCGATGCCCGGTGCACCGAAGGGGACGCCGACAATGACCATGCCGTGATGGAGGAGTGTCACATGCGTGGTGAGGATCGTGCTTTCATTGCCGATGCCTGTGCCGGTTGACGTGAAGACGCTGCCGACTTTGCCGATGAGTTTACCACCGGCCCAAAGCGCGCCGGTCTGGTCGAGGAACGAACGCATCTGGCCTGACATGTTGCCGAAGCGGGTCGGCACGCCAAGGATCACCGCGTCATAGTCGGCAAGCTCGTTCGGGGATGCGACGGGGGCTTTCTGATCCGTCTTCATGTGAGCGGCTTTCATTGCCTCTTCCGGCATGGTTTCGGGGACGCGCTTGATGTCGACGGTCGCGCCTGCCTCGCGCACACCGGCGGCGACGGCTTCGGCCATCTTCTCGATATGGCCCCATGAGGAATGATAGAGGACGAGAACTTTTGCGGAATTGGTCATGTGAGGCTCCTGCCGGTTTGTGAGTGGCGTCGTTGGATCAAACCTATTTGCTCTTGATCGCGAAACAATCCATCATTTCAGGAACACTTTGTTTCATGAGGACACCTAATGGCGCTTGATCTCAATGCTTTGGCGGTCTTTGCCAAAGTGGTGGAACTTGAAAGTTTCACCGCGGCGGCGGATGCGTTGAAGCTGTCGAAGTCGATGGTGAGCCGTCAGATTTCGGATCTCGAAGATGAGATGAAGGTTCGGCTTCTGAACCGGACGACGCGCAAGCTGTCGGTGACGGAGGCGGGCGCGGTGGTCTATGCGCGGGCGGCACGGATCGTCATGGAGGCCCATGAGGCCGAGCGCGATGCCAATTGCATTGAGGGCGCGGTGCGCGGGAAGCTGCGGATCAATGCGCCGATGAGTTTCGGAATTTCGGAACTCGGACCCGTGATGCCGAAATTCATGGCGCGCTATCCCGAGCTTGTGGTTGATCTTGCGCTGAGTGATCGCCGCGTTGATCTGATGGAGGAAGGCTTCGATGTGTCGATGCGGATTTCGACGCTCGACGATTCAAGTCTTATCGCACGGCAATTGGCGCCGGTGCGTCTCGTGCTGGTGGGTTCGCCTGACTACTTCAAAGAGCATGGTGTGCCGCGTCATCCGAATGATCTGAAAGCGCATCGCTTCGTGCTTTATTCGCTGCGCTCGCGGCCGGAGTTGATGGAATTTCGCGATCCCGGCGGCAAGCCGGTTGAGGTGGATGTGAAGGGAAGTTTCTATTGCAACAATGCTGACGCGATGCAGGGCATCCTGCGTGCGGGGCAGGCGATGTGTCTCGCGCCGATGTTTCTTTGTGCCGATGCGCTGCGCGACGGCGGGCTTGTCTCGGTGCTTGATGAATGGGAGCCGGAGCCTTTAACGCTGCATGTTATTTATCCGCATACGCAGCATTTATCGGCCAAGGTCCGCGCGTTTGTGGATTTTGCGGTGGAGGAATTCGGGCCCGGCAAGGCGCGATGGCTGCTGGATGCGGGGCCGAGGGAGAAGAAGAAAAAATAAGAAGACCCCCCTCCCTAGCCCTCCCCCTCAAGGGGGGAGGGGACTTAAGAAACGGGGGATAAGAAAAATTCAGGCTCGAATGAAGCTCGAAACACTCAGTATTTCTTGCAAGAGATCGAGTGTTTCCATGTCGAGATTGTTAGTCAGTTCGTCGAGCCTTTGAGTGTCGGGCGCGAAAGCCAATCCCCGGATGAGGATAGATTCGGGCTTTTGGGGGTCTATCCCGCAAGATTATCATCAGGCGGGGATAAATATGGAAAAAGGCGCGGAGTTTTTGCTCCGCGCCTTTTTTTTAGTCACTCGTGCGTTCAAAGTCTCACACAGGTTCCCATGTGAAGACGGAACCCGTTGCGCCGAGGTCCGTGTAGCCGCCTTCCATCGCGGGGATGCCGTGGCTCAGGATTGTTTCGGGTGTCCAGCCGTCGATGCGGGCGACGCTTTTGACGGGGCGGGGCTGCGAGAAGAGGACGATCTCGTTGCCGCGGACGGAGAAGATCTGGCCGCTGGTGGTGCAGGACGGTGCGGCAAGCGCCACGGAGAAGTTGCCGACCTGTTCGGCGCGCATCGCATTTTTCATGCGGTCAACGCGCTGGGCGGAGGCTTCGTCCTTCACAGGGATCGTGGCGATCATGCGGGTCCATGCAAACGGCGCGATGATGTTGGAGCGCACGTTCTTGGATGCCCCTTCCATCGCGATGATGCGCGAGAGACCGGCGATGCCCATTTTGGCGGCGGCGTAGTTGGCCTGACCGATATTGCCGATGAGGCCGGAGGTTGACGTGAACAGAACGAAGTTGCCTTCCTGCTGTTCGCGGAAATGATTGATCGCGGCGCGCGTGATGTTGTAGCTGCCCTTCAGATGCACTTCGAGAACGGCGTCCCAGTCTTCGTCGGGCATTTTGTGGAACATGCCGTCGCGCAGGATGCCGGCGGGGCTGATGATCGAGTGGAGGCCGCCGAATGTGTCGAGCGCCTGCGCGATCATGTTTTCAGCGCCGGACTTCAGTGACACGCTGTCGGAGTTGGCCACCGCTTCGCCGCCTGCGGCCTTGATTTCATCGACGGTCTTTTGAGCAGCGGAGGCATTGCCTTCGTCGCCGCCTTTGACCGAGCCGCCCAGATCGTTCACGACGACCTTCGCGCCCTGCTTTGCCGCGATCATCGCGCATTCTTTGCCGATGCCGCCCGCAGCGCCTGTGACCAGCACCACTTTGCCTTCAAGAAGTCCCATGTGACCGTCTCCCTTGTTCGGTTCTTCGTCTGTTGGGGCGCAAGCTAACCGAAGCGGGCGGGGCGGTTCCAGATTTTTTTGGGGCCTTGTGGCCTCCCGGACGCTTTACGTTGGCGTTTCATCATGATATCCGGCTCTTATAGGTGACGGATTGCCGGTTTCGGCACGTTCAGGACATGACATGACGCAGGTGTTTATTCAGCGACGACGAATTGGCTTCGGGGGCTTTGCAGCTTCCGTCGGGCCACGCGCTGGCGTCAGGGGTTTTGGCTGGTCTTGAATGAGGCCGCGCTGACCCTGCGGCGGGTGCCTCTTTTTCAAAGGCTCAGATGAACCCGTCCGGATCAGGTCCAATGCAAGATATCGTCACCGACACTGCGCAACTCAATGCCCATCTTTATGACATCGAACATCAACGGCCAGAACATGCCGCTGACATCGAAGCTTTGCTCGACCTCTGCTTTGGTCCGGGGCGCTATGCCAAGACCGCGCAGCGTTTGCGCGAGGGCAATGAGGCTGTGCCGGAGCTTTGCTATGTCGCTTTTCAGGGCGAAGGAGCGGCGCGCAAGCTTGTCGGCTCACTCACGTTCTGGCCGGTGAATATAGGCGGTGTGCCGGGCCTGATGCTCGGGCCGCTCGCCGTGGTGCCTGCCATTCGCGGGCAGGGTATCGGCGTCAACATGATGCGGCGCGGATTGGATGACGCCAAGCGCCTCGGCTACCGGCTCATCATATTGGTGGGCGACGAACCCTATTACGTGAAAGTGGGCTTTGGCCCTGTGCCGCCCGGCCGCCTCACCATGCCGGGGCCGGTCGATCCGTCGCGGCTGTTGTTCCGTGAGCTGGATATCGGCGCGCTCGCCCATGCCCATGGGGCGATTACGAAGCCGGTGACGGGCTAACGGTGCAATTGCCGCCATGTGAAACATGGTTAGGAATTTGTTATCAAATGATCTTTATGCTTTCGGAACGGTTAACCGGCCTTTGTATGAGGCCGAGCCGGAAGGGCATGAAAATGGGCTTTGGCGTCAGCGATCTGAAGATGTTTGAAACGGTGTTCAAGGACCCGTCGGTCAAGGATCGTTCGGAGTTGCAGGTCCTGTCGCTTGGCTATGCCGACGTCATCATAAGCGACGCGGCCTATTTCAAACATTTTCGCCGTGTGAACTGGAAAGCACTCCTGAAGGGTCGCGACAATCGCGAAAAACTCTTGGCCATTCACAATGGAAATCCGGAACAGGTTTCCGTTGTGCCGACACTCGATTCATTTTTCACGCTTTACGGCAATGTAAAAGTCGATGTGCTCGACTTTGCCAAATATGAGGGCAGCGAGATCATTCAGGACCTGAATGATCCGGTGCCTGATGGTCTTGTCGAAAAATATGATTTCGTCATCGACGGCGGTGCGACCGAGCATGTGTTTGATATTGCGCGCGCGTTGGTGAACTGCGCAAAGATGACCAAGGTGGGCGGCTTTGTTTATCATGCCGTTCCGATGAACATGCTCAATCACGGCTTTTATAATTTAAGCCCGACATTGCTTTGCGACTTCTACGAAGATAACGGTTTTGAAGTCGTCAAATGCCTCGGCGTGCCATCTGGTGCGACGGATGATCCGAAGTTTTTTGATCTGCCGCCGGTGCAGCGCTTCAATATCAATGGTGGTGAAGCTTGCATGCATTTTCTCGCGCGTCGTTTGACAACGCGTGAGACATTCGTCCGGCCGATCCAGCGCAAGTACCGCGACATTGAGGCCTGGCGCTAACGGCTAGCCGACGTCCAGCACCATGAAGCACGCATCGTCCTCATAGGTGGCAAGCTTTGCCTTGAGCGTGTCATCGCCTGCCAAGATTTCAAATCCTTGTGCGCTCCAGAACGCCCGCGAATTATTGACCGAGACAAGGCCGAGTTTGGCGAAGCCATGCGTGCGGGCGACATTTTTCAGTAACGGAACGATAGCAACGCCGAGGCCCTGACCTCGGGCGGCGTTGGTGAGCGCGATGTCATGCAGGAAGAGGCAATCGGCATTTGCATCGAGTGCGGGGAGTACGGTGTTGAGCGGTGCGGGGCGTCCGATCTTTGAGGGATGCGCGATCGCATAGCCAATGGCTTTATCGTCATTGTCAGCGACAAAACAACCCGCGCCGAATAGCCCGAAACGGTTTTCCATTACGGCAATGTCTTCGGGGAAACCGGGATGGACGACAACGCCGATCGCATCCACCACCGGAATATCGGCAGCGGTCATGGAGCGCCAGCGGGAGGTTATTGTCGCCATTGTCTCGGACCCTTAAAACGAGAGAGGTGTTTTATCGGACGAGACAGATGGCGACAAATGACATGTGGTCGCGGGCTCAGTTGAGGCTGCTTGTCAGTTCAGCTGCTTGTTAGTTCAGCTTCATGGCGGCGACGAGTTTCGGCACATTGTATTCAAACATGGCGGGGTAGCTCGCTGCGGGACCATCTGCCGGTGACAGAGCGTCTGAATAAAGTTCTCCGCTGAGCGTCGCACCTGTCTCGCGCGTCAGTGTTGTCATCAGGCGCGGGTCGGACATGTTCTCGATGAAGAGGGCTTTGATTTTTTCAGTTTTGATCTGGTCGATGAGACCGCCAAGGCTGCCGGCACTTGGTTCGGCATCGGTGCTGAGACCGGCGGGCGCGAGGAAGGTGACGCCATAAGCGTCGCCGAAATAGCCGAAGGCATCATGGGTGGAGATGACTTTGCGCTTGTCGGCGGGTATGGATGAAATTTCCGTCCGTGTCCATGTGTCGAGCTTTTTGAGTCTTTCGACGAACCTATCGGCATTGGCTTTGTAGGTTGCGGCATTTTCAGGATCGGCTTTGGCGAGGCCTGCTTCAATGTTGCGGACATAGATGATGCCGTTTTTCAGACTCTGCCATGCGTGCGGGTCGAGTACGTTTTCGCCGTCTTCATTCATCATACGCGGGGTGATGCCGAAGCTTGCGACGACATAGGGGGCTTTGGTGGCGGAGGCTTTGGCAAGTTTCTCTATCCAACCTTCGAAATGTATGCCGTTGATGATGATGAGGCCGGCATCATGGAGCGTCTTGGCGTCTTTCGGTGCGGGTTCGAATGTATGCGCGTCGCCGTCCGGGCCGACCAATGTTGTCAGCGCGATTTTGTCGCCGCCGACTTCCTGCGTCATGTCACCGATGACGCTGAAGCTTGCCACGACTTTAAGTGGCTCTGCGAGTGCAGGTGTTGCGAGGAGAAGGAGAGAAAGAGCAAGCGGGGCAAAGAGGGTTTTTTTCATCGCTGTTGCTTTCAATGTTCGTGGAAATGGGCACCCGGAAAAAAGCGGGCGCGGATGGAGCCGTGGCGACCCAAAAGGATCGAGCAGAGGTAGAACATACCTGCCGTCAGGATGATCGCGGGGCCGGAGGGCAGGTCATAGTGATAAGAAATGAGAAGCCCTGCCCATCCTGAGAAAAACGCCATGGCGATGGAGAGGGCGGCGAGCGACCAGACTTCAATCGCCCAGAAGCGTGCGGCGGCGGCGGGCAGCATCATCAGACCCACAGCCATTAATGTGCCGAGTGCCTGAAAGCCCGCGACGAGATTGAGCACGACGAAGACGAGAAAGATGATGTGATAGAGCGAACCGCGCCCTGCGACGGCGCGGAGGAAACCCGGATCAAAACATTCAGCGACCAGCGGGCGATAGATGAGCGCGAGTGTGATGAGCGTGAGGGACGCGATGCCTGCAACGAGGAGGAGTGCGTCATTGTCCACCGACAGGATCGAGCCGAAGAGGACATGCAGCAGATCGACATTGGAACCGCGTAACGAAACAATGAGGACGCCTGCGGCAAGGCTGATGAGATAAAAGCCTGCAAAGCTTGCATCCTCACGCTGGTCCGTGATGCGGCTGATAAGACCGGCGAGCAGCGCGACAGCGAGGCCTACGGCGAGGCCGCCGATGGACATGGCCCAGAGCGACAGACCGGCGACGAGAAAACCGATGGCAGCACCGGGCAAGATCGCATGGCTCATGGAATCACCTATGAGGCTCATGCGGCGCAATACGAGGAATGTGCCGATGGGGCCGGAGCCGAGCGCCAGCGCAAAGCAGGCGATGAGCGCGCGGCGCATGAAGCCATAGTCAGCGAAAGGTGCGATGAGATGGGCGTAGAGGTCCATCAGGCGGCACTCTCATGGTCATGGGCGTGATGATCCGGCTTGTGACGCAGGGCCCATGTATCCGAAATGGCGCGGGCGCGGCGGAAATTTGCGTCGGTGAGCGTGTCCTGTGTCGGGCCCCATGCCACCAATTCGCGCGCCATGAGGAGCGCCGTGGGGAAATGTTTTTTCACTTCGTCAATATCATGCAGCACCGCGACTACTATGCGGCCTGCACCGTGCCAAAAGGCGATGATCTCCATCAGGTCGGCGGTGGTGCGCTCGTCAATGGCGGCGAAAGGCTCATCAAGCAGAATGACGGGCGCATCCTGCACCAGCAGACGGGCAAAGAGCACGCGCTGGAATTGTCCTGTTGAGAGCTGGGCGATGGGACGGTTCTCGAAGCCTTTGAGGCCCACTTTTTCGAGTGCATCAGTGACAGTGCGCCAATGCGCGCCGGTGATGGCGCGCCAGATGCCGACATGGCGCCAATGGCCGAGGGCCACAGTGTCGGCCACCGTGATCGGGAAGCTGCGGTCGATCTCGGCTTGCTGGGGCAGATAGGCAATGTCGCGGGGCTTGAGGCCGTTGAGGTCGATGCGGCCTTCGCTGGGGCGCATCAGGCCGACAATGGATTTGAGTAAAGTTGATTTGCCTGCGCCGTTCGGCCCGACAATGGCCGTGAGGCTGCCCGCTGCGAAAGTGCCGCTCAGATGATGGACGGCGGGGTGGCGGTCATAGGCGATGGTGAGATCGGTGATGGTGATGCTCATGCGAGAGCCCACCAGACGCCGGACCAGAGGGCGGCAAGGCAGGCCAGCGCGATAAGCAGCCGGAAGCCGGTGCTTGCGCCCATGAAACTACGGGATTCCCGAAATTCAGGCCTGTTATGCGCCATGATCCTGACCAGAAATGTAATAATATAACATTCGCGGGACCATAAGGGAGGTTTTGGTGGGACGCAAGGCGGAGAATGGTGGCGGGGCGGGAAAATTTCCGGGTGGGCACGGTGTCAGCCCATATTGTATAAATTAACCTAGTAGGTTAAATATGCTCATGGAGAAGAGGAAGCCGCAATATAGCCTCGTGACCATCCGGGCGATGGTTGAAGCCGGTCAGGTGCGCACGACCGGTGCGGCCCGAAGCGGCGCGGCGGCCCTCGGGTTCGACTTCAAAGGCATGTTGGGCGTCGTGTCGGCCCTGACGATGCAGGATTTTTATAAGTCCATGACGACGATGGCGGATCACACCATTTGGCAGGACGTCTATCGTCCGCAGTCCGAAGCGGGCGTTCTCTATATCAAGCTGACGGTTATTGATGATGTGCTGATTGTGTCGTTCAAGGAGTTGTAAAAATGAAGTGCCCTGTTTGCGGAAAAGCCGATCTGGTGCGTGACACGCGTGATGTGCCCTATGTCTACAAGGGTGAGGCAACGAGCATTCCCGCAGTGACAGGTGATTTTTGTCCGTCATGCGATGAGAGCATTTTGAATGCCGCAGAATCCGAGCGTGTCATGGCCGAGATGCTCGCGTTCAACAAGCAAGTGAATGCGACGATTGTTGATCCGGCCTTTATCATCCGTGTGCGTAAGAAACTTGCGCTTGATCAGCGCAGGGCGGGTGAGTTGTTTGGCGGCGGGATTAACGCGTTTTCGCGTTATGAAACCGGTAAGACAAAGCCGCCATTGGCCTTGGTGCAACTTTTCAAAGTGTTGGATCAGCATCCTGAGTTGCTTAAAGACGTTATTGCCGCCTGAAAATTCTCACCGTCCCTCGCGCCGCCAAGCGAGCGCCAGCGTGCCGAGGATGAGGAGGAGGGCCAGCGGGCCGACGAGGAGGGGGACCTGGCGCACCGCGCGGACGAAATATTGATTGTTGCGCCGGAGACCGAGCCAGTCTGAACCGGCGGCATCTTTGTCGGGGCGGGTGGCGCGGATGTCGGGCGTGTCTGTGCCGTTGCGGCCGACCCAATAGAGACCACCGCCCGAGGCGTTGGTAACGGGTTTCAGCACTGTGTCGGAGGCACGCACGTCGGCAAATTCGCGCGGGTTGAGCGGTCCCGACGCGGCGACCGCTGTGAGCCCGCCTTGCGTGATGCGATAAAGACCAAGTTCGGTTGCGGGCATTTGCGCATCGAAGCGGCCCGGGCTTTCGGCGTTCAATGTGAGCTTGCTCACTTTGCCGGACGGGGACGTGACTTCCGCTTCGCCCGTCGTGTCCGACATGCTGCGGCGTTTGAGCGTCAGCGTGCCGCCATTGATGGCGGCGGACAGGTTCTCTTCTTCGAGGTCGGGTTCCTTCATCAGCCAATGGGCGACGCGGCGCAAGAGTTCCGATTGCGGGCCGCCGCCTTCATAGCCGCGCGACCAGAGCCAGAATTGATCAGACAGGAGCTGCGCCACGCGGCCTTTGCCTGCGTGATCGAGGACGAGAAGCGGGTGGCCACCCGGTGCGTCCATTACGATGCTGCCACGGCTGACATTGGTGTTGATGACGCGGAACCATGAGCCCCATTGCGGTGCGGGCGACGCATCGCCCGGCAGGCCCGCTGTGACGGGATGTTTTTTGCCGAGATCAGTCACATGCGCGCGGAAAGCGCCCACAGAAATTTCGCCGGTGGGTTCGGCAGGCAGGATGCCGGCAAGGGGTGTGCGATAGAGCGAGTAGGGCGAAGCAAAGCTCGGACCGGCGGCGTCGAGCACCGCGCCGCCCTCTTCGACAAAGTCGGCGACGTTGGCGAGATATTCGAGCGGCAGTACGCTTTGGCGCTTGTAGCGGTCAAAGATGATCAGATCGAACTCATGCAGCTTGTCCACGAAAAGCTCGCGCGTCGGGAAGGCAATCAGCGAGAGTTCTTCGATGGGGATGCCGTCGTCTTTTTCCGGCGGGCGCAGAATTGTGAAATGCACGAGATCGACGGACGGGTCAGCGCGGAGAAAGTTGCGCCATGTACGTTCGCCCGGATGGGGCTCGCCGGAAATGAGGAGCACGCGCAAACGGTCGTGAATGCCGTTGGCGACAATGACCGCACGGTTGTTGGCGAGTGTCAGTTCGTCGGGGCCGGGGGCGACATCGATCTCAACGACATTGATGCCTGCATGATCGAGTGTCAGCGTGAGCTTTGCCGGTTCGCCGATGCGTATATCGGTTTTTTGCACCTGTTTGCCGTCGATGCTGACGGTGACAGTTGCATTGCCGCTCGCGGTGGTTCCGTTGGCGTCATCAACGCGGAGTGTGAGTGTCACCGGCTTGTTGACGATGCCGAAGCGCGGGGCTTCAAGCACGGTGAGGCGGCGGTCGCGTTCGCCTTTGTCACCGACAATCAGTCCGTGGACGGGCGCTTTGATGCCAAGGGCTGATAATTTTTGCGGGACGTCATGCACTTGCCCGTCGGTGATGAGAATGACACCGGCAAGGCGTTCGCTCGGCACGTCGGCCAAGGCTGTTTCAAGCGCGCTGAAGGCTTTGGTGCCTTCGCCGTCATCAGAGGTGCCGCCTGATACGGTGACGATGCGCGTATTGATGCCCGTCATTTTTTTGAGTTTGTTTTCGACCTGCATCAGCGTCGCGGCGGCGTCGGCGCTGCGTGAACCAATCGACATGCTCTGGCTTTCATCGACCAGGACAATGGCGATGTCATCGACAGGGTCGCGGTCTTCCTGACGGATGGTCGGGTTGAGGATCGCGAGCAGCGTGATGGTGAGTGCCGCCAAGCGCCAGCCTGCGCTGCGCGCGCCGCGCCATGCGCCATAGGCGACAACGAGCGCGCCGATTGAACCCAATATGATGATGAGCGCCACGGGCAGCGAGGGATCGAAGACGATGTCCCATCCGCTTGTTGTGTTTATGGCACTCGTTGTGTTGACGGCGTTGATCGGGTCCATGCTACTGCCCCAACCGTTCGAGGAGCGCGGGGATGTGAACCTGATCGGCTTTGTAATTGCCGGTGAGCGTGTACATCACGAGATTGACGCCGAAGCGATAGGCCATTTCGCGTTGGCCTTCGCCGCCGGGCTCGCAGGGAAACATGGGGCGGCCCGACGCATTGCGTGCCCATGCGGCGGCATAATCATTGGAACCGACGATGATGGGCGACACGCCGTCTTTGGACAGCACGTCCTGTTCATCGTTGCTTGCATCGCCATTGGCGTTGTCGCCGACGACCCAGAGCGTGCCGCCTGTCCAGCGGCCCGGAAAATCCTGCATCAGATAAAAAGATTTCGTCATTACATGGCGTTTGGAAACGGGCGTCAGCGCAGGCAGATCCAGCTTGCCGATGAGGCGGCGCAGGGTTTGCGTGCCGGGTCCGACAAGACCTGAAATGTTGCGGTCCTGATCGCGCGTATCAAAGAGGATGGTGCCGCCATGTTCCATATAGGCGTTGACGCGGGCCAGCGCTGCGGGCGTGAGGCTTTCTTGTCCCGTCGTCATCGGCCAATAGAGAAGGGGGAAGAAGGCCAGCTCGTCGCGGTCCGGATTGACGCCGATGGGGGCGGCGGGATCAAAGGAGGTGCGGTTGCGCAAAACTTTTGAGAGACCTTCGAGACCGGCGCGGCTGGTCTCATCCACCGTCGCGTCACCTGTGATGACATAGGCAAGGCGCGTGTTGTTCGCCGCATCGAGTGCGAAGTCGAGCGTGTTTTTGTCATCTGCTTTGGCAGAGCTCGGATGGAGGAGCGAGGCAGCGATGAGGGCGAGTGCCACGGCGGGCATGAAGCGGAAGCCACGGCGCGGGCGGCGGATGGGTGTTGTGTCGAACAGGCCCGTCACATAGAGCGAGGCGATGCCGTCAGTGATGATGAGGATGAGCGCGATGAGCAGGAACAGCGGACGCAATTGCGTCTCGGATGTTTCAGCATAAATGTAACGTGAGGCGACGCCTGAGAGAGCGCCGACGGGTGTGACGGTGCTGTCTGCCCGCATGAGGTTGAGCGCGCGCGGGCTGTCGGCGGGGCCATAGAGGCCCGGCGGGTGGCGGGGGCTTGCGGGCGTGGCGTCAAACGTGGCGGCTGCGACAGGCGTGGCGAGGGCGGGCGGTGTTCCCAATCGTCCGTAGCCGTCAAGCGTGCGCACGGGGGCGAGCGATGTTTGCGGTGTGGCATTGGCGGTGGTGGCGAGCGCAACACCCTGAGCAAGGCCGATGATGCGGCGGAGTATGTCAACGAAGAGGCCGGAGCGCGGCAGGTTTGACCAATCGCTGTTTGCTGTCACATGGACGAGAACAACGAGGCCCTTGTCGCGCGTGGTGGCGGTGACGAGCGGTGTGCCGTCCGCCAATCGTGCCCATGTGTGGTTGCCGAGATCGGCGGTGGGTTCGGCCAGTACCTGACGCGAGACGGTGACGTCATCGGGCACTGTCAGGCCGTTGAACGGGCTGTCGGCTTCAAAGGGTGCGAGATGTTGCGGTGTGGTCCATGAGAGCTCGCCACCGAGCGCGCGTCCGCCCATGCGCAGCGGCACGGGCATGAGTTGATCCGATGCCAGCACTTCGCCTTGCGCGGCAAGTTTGGGTCCGGCAAAGCGCACGAGCACGCCGCCTTTTTCAACCCATTGTGCGACGAGCGTGCGGTCGGTCGGTGTGAGATTGCCGATATCGGCAAGGATCAGCACGGAGAGCGGCGAGGACAGAAGATCAGCGATTTCGGATTTGCTGGCGCGCTCCGCCGATGCCTCACGGATTTCGGCATAGGGGCCGATGGCGCGGCTGAGATAATAGCGGTCCGACAGAAGCTGCTGGGTTTCTTCTTCTGTTGAGCCGGACACAATGCCGACGGTGCGGCGGCGCCAGCGCTCATCGAGCAGGCTCATCGCTGCGGCGGATGTTTCGCCCGCGATCTCAAGGCGCGAGACTTTGTTGCGCAGATCAAGCGGCAGATCAAGGCGGGCGGATGTTTCGCCTTCATTGGCGTCAAACGTGAAGGGCGCTCTGCCCAGCACGGCGCCTTGGGCGTTGAGCGCGATGATGCTGCCTGCGATGGAGTGTTTGTCGGCGGCGCGGATGAGGCGGGTGAGGAAGCCTTCGCCTTCGATGGCAGGTGGCAGAAGCGCGATGCCGCGTTCATTGGTGTTGGGCTCGACGACGTCGAGACCGGAGGAGCCTGCAATGGCGGAGAGCCCTGCGGCGAAATCAGTGGCCGAGCCATAGTCAATGCCATCGCTGAGCCAGATCACCTGCGGCGCGGCTTTGGCGACGTTGCTTGATTGGAGGCGTGTCAGTAGCGCGAGGCGGTCGGGCGAGAGCGGCAACGGCGTCAGTGTCCGGACGCTTGCATCATCGGCGGCGGCGAAATCGAGCGCGGGTACGGTGGCGGCGGGGACTGTGCCGACGATGAGGATGGGGCGATCGTCGCGACGGGCGGCAGCGATCAGTGTGTCGAGCGCATTGAAGCGGTCGCGCCAATGGGTGGCGGATGCCCAGCCATTATCCGTGACGATGAGAAGCGGGCCGGAACCCGCAACTGTCGGGGCGGGGTTCCACAAGGGGTTCGCCAGTGCCATGACAATGATCGCGGCAAGTGTGAGACGCAGTAGCAAAAGCCAGAGCGGTGTGTGGACCGGCGTTTCCTCGTCACGGTCGAGACCCACAAGCAAACGGATTGCGGGGAAGCGCACGCGCTTTGGCAGCGGCGGGCTGATGCGCAAAAGCCACCAGATGGCAGGCAGCGCGAGAAGGCCCAGAAGCATGAGGGGCGTGGCAAAGGCTAAGGCACCGAGAGACAACATGGTTCAACCACCGCTGCGCGGCGGACGGCGCGCTTCGATGGCGCCGGACAGCGCCCCATAAAGAGCGAGCAGCGCTGTGTGAGGCGGGCGGTCGGTGCGATGTGTGGCAAAGGTAAAGTTGATGCGCTGTGCCGCCGTCATGATCTGATCGCGGTGTTGTGCCAGGCGCTCGTGATAACCCAGACGCAGGCGCTCGGCACGGCCGATCATCAGACGCAGATTGTCTTCGATCCCTTCAAACTCAGTGCGGCCCGTGAAGGGCAGATCTTCTTCTGCCGGGTCAAGGACCTGAATGAGATGGCCGCGAATCCCGTCTGCCGCATAGCCTTTGATGCGTGCGATGATTTCTTCGGGTGGCGAGAGAAAATCCGAGATGAGCACGATCTGCGCATAACGCGGCAGGCGTGCGGGCGGCGGCAGGCTGTCGAGCGTGAGGCGCTTTGTGGTCTCGTCAGGGTCGTCCATCAACGTATGCGCGATGCGGCGATAGGCGGAGCGGCCGGTGCCTGGCGGAAAGCCGCTGCCGAGCGCGGCGACGTTTTCGCCGCCCTGCACCAGAAGCGAGGCGAGCGCCAGCGTCAGTACCGTGGCGCGGTCTTTTTTTGTTTGGGGCGCGCCGTCGGACGCATAGTCCATTGAAGGCGAGCCGTCGCGCCAGAGCCAGACGCTTTCGGCGGATTCATTTTCGGTTTCGCGCACAAATAAATGCCGTGAGCGCGCGGAGTGACGCCAATCAACGGAGGAGGCGGTGTCGCCTTCGCGGAAGCGGCGATATTGCCAGAAACTTTCGCCCATGCCTGTGCGGCGGCGTCCATGTACACCTTGCGCGACGGTGTTGGCGATGCGCTCGGCTTCCGTGACGAGCGGCGGCATGGCTTCGGCAAGCGTGTCGGCCTGTAGCCGCAAGCTTGTCGCCGCCGTTTTGTTGCTCGTCGAAAATGGAAGCCGCATGAGCTTGTTCGGTCAGATGTTACGGCAGAGACGGTCGATGACGCCGCTGACGGTGACGCCTTCGGCGCGTGCCGAAAAATTCAGGGCCATGCGGTGACGCAGCACGGGTGCGGCAAGCGCCTTCACATCATCCACCGATGGCGAATAGCGCCCGTCGATGAGCGCGCGGGCACGCACGGCCAGCATCAGGGCTTGGCTGGCGCGCGGACCCGGACCCCAGGCGACGTGGCGCTCGACTTCGGTTGAAGCGCCTTCTTCGGGACGGGCGGAGCGCACGAGTTCCAGAATCGCGGTCACAACTTTTTCACCGACGGGCACACGGCGCACGAGCTTTTGCGCGGTGAGCAGGTCATCTGCCGTCATGGCGGGGCGGACCTTCACGTCATGGCTGCCCGTGGTGGCGAGTAACATGCGGCGTTCGGCTTCAAGGTCGGGATAGTTCACGTCGATCTGCGTCAGAAACCGGTCGAGCTGGGCTTCGGGCAGCGGATAGGTGCCCTCTTGTTCCAGCGGGTTTTGCGTGGCCAGCACATGAAAGGGTGCGGGCAGCTCATAGCGCACGCCTGCGACTGTCACTTGTTTTTCCTGCATGGCTTGCAGAAGCGCTGACTGGGTGCGGGGCGAGGCGCGGTTGATTTCGTCGGCCATCAGCAATTGGCAAAAGACCGGACCTTTGAGGAAGCGGAAACTGCGCGTGCCGCGTTCGCTCTCTTCCAGCACTTCCGAACCGATAATGTCGGCGGGCATCAGGTCGGGTGTGAACTGGATGCGTTTGTCATCCAGCCCCAGCACCACGCCCATCGTGTGCACGAGCAGGGTCTTGGCAAGACCGGGCACGCCCACAAGCAGCGCATGGCCGCCTGCGAGCACAGTTACAAGTGTCTGGTCGATCACCTGCTCCTGCCCGTAAATGACTTCCGAGATGGCTTTTCGCGCCTCGGCGATCTTTGCGCCTGAGGCCTCGATTTCCTGAACGGTGTCGCCGTCCGTTTCACTGATTGTCTGCATTGACCTAGGTATAGGATGTGCCATCGCAAAGGCGACGGGCGCGCGTTACAAGATGTTGGCCTATAGTGACACTATTGGCGTCAGTTCTGGTGGCGATATTATGGCCGTGACGGCCAGAATGCATCAGGAAGCAGCAGGAAGTTTGAGTGAGATGAAGGTCCCGACGCAAAAAACACCTGCCAACGTGCCGGAAGTGACACAGGCAGGCCTTCTCAGTGCCGCCGAACGCGAGGGTAAGAAGGCGCGCGGGCTGCCGCCGGTCCATCTGTGGAACCCGGATTTCTGCGGCGACCTCGATATGCGAATCGCTCGCGACGGCACCTGGTTCTATATGGGCACCCCCATTGGCCGTGAAAGATTGGTGCGCCTTTTCTCGACGATCCTGCGCCATGACGAGGACGGCAAATACTATCTCGTGACGCCGGTGGAGAAGGTCGGCATCAAAGTCGATGACGCGCCCTTCCTTGCCGTCGCCATGAAAGCGGAAGGCGAGGGGCGCGAGCAGGTGCTCACGTTTACGACGAGTGTGGGCGATGACACGGTGGCGGGACCTGAGCATCCGATGCGGTTTGTGATTGATGAAGAGAGCGGCGAGCCTGCGCCTTACGTTCATGTGCGTGCGCGATTGGAGGCGCTGATCAATCGTGCGGTGTTTTATGATCTGGTGAACTTAGGCGTTGAAGAGCAACACGAAGGCGCGACGTGGTTTGGTGTCTGGTCTTCGGGTGTGTTCTTTCCGTTCATGCTTGCGGCAGATATGCGGTTTTGATGATGAAAGACTATCGCAATCTCATTGCCGCCCGTGTCTTTGCCGCGCCGCCTTCGTTGGAAGATTTGCTCAACGGAAGCGCGCCGCGCGGCGATGGAGACTTGCAGCCGGAGAGCTGGGCGACGCGCGAGCAGCGGCCAAACCTGCGCGCCGCCGCCGTGCTCGTGCCCATCGTTGAATATGTTGAGGGGCCCAAAGTGCTGCTGACGCGGCGCGCCGATCATCTGGTCAGCCATGCGGGGCAGGTGTCTTTTCCCGGCGGCAAGATCGAAGAGGGTGAAACGCCCGCTGAAGCCGCGATCCGTGAGGCGGACGAAGAAGTGGGGCTGAAGGCCGAGTTTATCGAAGTGGCGGGCTATCTTGATGCGTATGAGACCGGCACGGGCTTTCGCATTCTGCCGGTGGTGAGTTTCGTGCGACCGGGCTTCACGCTCAATGTGCATGAAGGGGAAGTGGCGGAAGTCTTTGAAGTGCCGCTTTCGTTCCTCATGACGTCCAAAAACCATGAGCGTCACAAGGCCACATGGCAGGGCCGCGAGCGCGAATATTATGCCATGCCCTATAATGAGCATTATATTTGGGGTGCGACGGCGGGCATGCTGCGGAATATGTATGACCGGGTTTTTGCCGCCCACGATATTGAAGTGCAGTAACAGGAAACGATTTCTTATGAGCGAGCCAACCAAAATCCAATATGCCGAATGGCTGACCGATGCTGATACGCGCGCTGTGCTTGCTGCTCTGGGAGATGGGGCGCGGATCGTCGGCGGTGCGGTGCGCAATGCGCTGATGGGTGAGGCCGTCGCCGATATTGATATTGCCACCATCGCAACGCCGCAAGAGGCGCAAGCACTGCTCGAAGCCAAGGGCATCAAGGTCGTGCCGACCGGCATTGATCACGGCACGATTACCGCCGTCATGCCGACACGCGCTTATGAAATCACGACGTTGCGCATCGATGTTTCCACCAATGGCCGTCACGCCGATGTCGCTTTTACCGGCGACTGGATCGAAGACGCCAAGCGGCGCGATTTTACCGTGAACGCGCTTTATGCCGATGCGGACGGGACTGTGCATGATCCGCTTGGTGGTCTCGACGATCTTAAAGAGCGCCGCATCCGTTTTATCGGCGATGCTCCTGCACGCATTGCGGAAGACTATCTGCGCGTGTTGCGTTTCTTCCGCTTCCACGCGCGCTATGGCAAGGGCGAGCCGGATGCTGACGGCCTGAAAGCCTGTGCTGATGCGCGCGAAAGCCTGCGTCAACTCTCAGCCGAGCGGGTGCGCGATGAATTGCTGAAGATCCTCGCCACTGATAATGCGGTCGTCGCGTTCCGTCAGCTTGCGGCTACGGGTATTCTCTCTGTCGTGCTGCCCGAAGCCTCGCGGCTTGATCGCTTTGATAATCTCACCGACATTGAAGTGAACCAGCTTTTCATCTCCGATCCGCTGTTGCGTCTCGCCTCGATGCTCGAACTCGACAAGGACGGCATTGCGGCTTTTGCTTCGCGGTTGCGTCTGTCGAATAAAGAGCGGGCGCGCATCACGGCGATGCTGACAGATCAAACCAAGATCGTTGCTTATCTGTCGATCAAGGAAGTGCGCAAGGCGCTCTATCGCATTGGTGTTGAGTGTTTCAAAGACCGCGTGATGCTTGGTTGGGCAAGTGATCGCAAAGGCCATAATACATTCCAGTGGCGCGCGATGCTCGCCATGGCCGATAGCTGGCAGAAGCCGGAATTTCCGCTCACGGGTCAGATGATCAAAACAGCAGGCGTGCCTGAAGGTCCAGAGATCGGCCGCGTTGCGCGCGAGGTTGAAGACTGGTGGATCGATGCTGATTTCACCGATGATGATTTTTCGATTATCGAGCGATTGAAGGCCGTCGTGCAGGCGACGGTATATTGATGCATATGGGACTTAGGGTTTTCGCGCTGGCGGTTCTGCTTGTGGCGGGTGGTGTGTCACAGGCATTTGCCAATGCAGCGACGCCGGCATCTGCGGCGCGGGCGTTCTATGATCTTTACATCAAAGAACAGGTGCGTGATGTGCCGGACGACGCGGCGCGCAAGAAATTTGCGCCGCTGATTTCAGCGGAGTTGAACAAGGCTCTGGCGGAGGCGGGCGCGGCGGAGAAGGCGCATTTCATCGCGACGAAAAATGAAGAGCCGCCTTTATTTCAGGGCGATATTTTCTCGTCTTTGTTTGAGGGGGCGAAGTCCTACAAGCTTGGTCAATGCGCCATTGAGGGCCCGCGCGCCTATTGCGATATTGATCTCACTTATGCCGAAGTGCCAAGCGAGAAGCCGACGACATGGACCGACAAGCTCGCGCTTGTGAAACGCGCGGGCGGTTGGAAGGTTGATGATATTGCTTTCGGTGCGACATGGGATTTCGGTCAGCACGGGCATCTGCGTTCGACGCTTGCCGAGATTGCACAATACGGCAAGGAGTGATCTCTCGTGGCGCTGCAACTCATCTTCTATTTTGCAGCGATCAATGCGGTTTCGTTCATCGCCTTTGGCTGGGACAAGTATTGTTCTGAACACGGACATTACCGTGTGCCGGAGAAAACTTTGCTGACGCTTGCGGCGATCGGTGGTGCTTTCGGTGCGTTTGCCGGTCAGCATGTGTTCCGTCATAAGACGCAGAAAGAACCCTTCCGCACCTATCTCAATTTTCTCATGCTGCTGAACGGCGCACTCATTATTGCGCTGTCATCGCCCGAATTTCGTGAGCGGTTGATGCATGAACTGACGCGGTGAAAAGGGCGGGGATAAAAATTTTCAACACGGATGAGGCTCGAATTTCATCGCATTTCTTGCAAGAGATTGAGTGTTTCCATGTCGAGATCGTTAGTCGGTTCGTCGAGTGTCTTGTCCGGCCGCGCGCAAGTCTATCCTCAGGCGGGGATAGGGATTTGGGGTGCCTCAAAATAAACTTGTCCCCGTGGTAAAGATGATTTTTGATTTCACCTCCCCACACATCGCGCGTAAGCGCGAACAGAAAGGAGGGGGGAGGTGAAGTGTAGAAATTACTTCGTCGCCTCCAGTGTCTGCTTCATGCAGGCCGCGCCTAAATCCATTTGTCCGCTCATGTAAGGCGCGATGGCGTCGGGCAGGACGTCTGCGGTCCAGACGAAGCGGCATTTGTCCAGGCCGTCGGTGAAAATTTGTGCGGACGCGCTGTGCTGCGTGATCTGTTCACTGCCTTTGATGGCGTAGGCGATGCGGCGGCGCTCATCATCGAGGCCGACGAGAATTTCTTTTGCGACTGAGCCGTTGGAAAAGGTGACGATGCGCGTGTGGCCTTCATCTTCGAGTTTTGTGTCGGTGACAAAACCTGTGGCAAGGCGCGTGTGGAGTGCGCCGAAGTCGGCGAGCGCTGACCACACTTTGTCGGCGGGTGCGTCGATCAGAATTTCTTTGGTGATGGTGGCCATGGTGATGCTCCGGTCTGCGTTTTCTTTGATGAAAAAACGCTACGCTGGTGCATGTCGTGCCGCAATTGACGTTTGGTGATGACGTCCGAAAGTGGCTATTGCTCTCACGCAAGTAAGACCCTCACCCAACCCTCTCCCGCTCGCGCGTAGGCGCGAACAGAAAGGAGGGGGAGAGGACTAAGAAAGCCTTACGGCCACTTCACTTCCGGTGGCATGGAGGACAGGATCGAGTCCACGTTGCCGCCGGTTTTCAGGCCGAAGGTTGTGCCGCGGTCATAGAGCAAATTGAATTCCACGTAGCGGCCGCGGCGGATCAGTTGTTCTTCGCGGTCGGCCTTCGTCCACGGGTCGTTCATGTGGCGGCGGACGAGTTTGGGGTAGACGTCGAGGAAGGCGCGGCCGACATCCTGGGTGAAGGCGAAGTCCTTGTCCCAGTTGCCGCTGTCGTGGTTGTCATAAAAGATGCCGCCGGTGCCGCGCGGTTCTTTGCGGTGGGGCAGGTAGAAATATTCGTCGCACCATTTTTTGAATTTCGGGTAATAGTCCGCATCGTGACGATCACAGGCGTCCTTCATTGACGCGTGAAAGTCGATTGTGTCGGGATGATCGTCGCGGCGCTGTTCGTTGAGCACCGGCGTCAGGTCGCCGCCGCCGCCGAACCAGGCTTTGGTGGTGACGACATGGCGTGTGTTCATATGAACGGCGGGGACATGCGGGTTTTGCATATGGGCGATCAAGGAGATGCCGGCAGCCCAGAAGCGCGGATCTTCTTCGGCGCCCTGCATCTGTTTGCGGAAGTCTTCGGAAAATTCGCCATGGACCACCGAGATATGGACGCCGACTTTTTCAAAAACGCGGCCATGCATGATCGACATTTCGCCGCCGCCTAAATCCTCTGTGCCATCGCCGCGTTTCCACAAGGTCCGTTCGAAGGTTCCCGGTGCGCGGTCCGAGAGCGGGCCGGTGACTTCGCGTTCGAGTTGTTCAAACTCGGCGCAGATTTGATCGCGCAGAGTGCGGAACCATGCGGCGGCTTTGGTTTTGTGTTGTTCAATAAGGTCGGTACTGGCGGTCATCTACTCTCTCCGGGAACTTGTGTTCTGCTTTTAGCGTCAGGAAAGCCTGCTGTCTGCCTCAGGCCTTCGCCGATCACCATGGCAGCGGCGACGGCGACATTGACCGAGCGGGTGCCCGGCCTCATGGGGATCGTGAGCCGTGCATCGGCAGCGTCGTGGACGTCTGCCGGTGCGCCTGCCGATTCACGGCCGAGAAGAAGTACATCGTCCGCTTTGAAGGCGAAATCCGTATAAACCACAGTGCTTTTGGTGGTGAGCAGAATGAGGCGACCCCGGCGGGCGGCGTTGAAAGAGGCCCAGCCGTTGTGGCGGGTGACATCGGCCAGATCCCAATAGTCGAGGCCGGCGCGCTTCAGCGCTTTGTCGCTCCACGGAAATCCGGTGGGTTCGATAATGTCGAGAGGCAGGCCGAGGCAGGCACCGAGGCGGATCAGGGTGCCGGTGTTTTGCGGAATGTCGGGCTCGAAAAGGGCAAGACGCATCGTTCAGATTCCAGTCGCGAATGACTCGCAAAAAAGGCCGGAAAAACCTTGATTTAGCCCCCAAATGCCCTGCATTCAGCAATGCGGCGATGCGTCATCCTGCCACAATAAATGATCCCCTAGACAAGGCGTTGATTGGATGCCACAAAACCTCGCACATGGGGCGAAAGTAGGGGATTCGTGTCCGCTTTCTGCGGTAACTTTCGTTCCGACTAAACCGTTTACGTTGCGTTGTTTCCCCATCCTTTGAGGGGTCACTTAAAGGGTGCCGCCGGGCCAGGCGGATGGGGCGGCAAGGCGGCATAATTCAGACGAGGAGAGCCCAACCGTGGCAGATATCCACGCGGTCGAGCCAACACGGCGCGATTTCCTTTATGTGGCGACCGGAGCGTTTGCAGCCGTTGGCGCAGGCGCGGCCGTTTGGCCCCTGATCGATCAGATGAACCCCGACGCCTCGGTTTTGGCGCTGGCCTCGATTGAACTCGACATCGGGTCTGTCCCCGTTGGTCAAGAGATCACAGTCAAGTGGCGCGGCAAGCCGATCTTCGTGCGTCACCGCACGGAAAAGGAAATCGCCGACGCGGAGGCCGTTGATATTACGACGCTGACCGATCCGCAGACGGACGAAGCGCGCCTCAAGCCCGGTCCGGACGGCAAGGTCGATAAGCAGTGGCTCATTCTCGTCGGTATCTGCACCCATCTGGGTTGCGTGCCGCTCGCCTATAAGGGCGAGTATGACGGTTACTTCTGCCCCTGCCACGGCTCGGTTTACGACACATCGGGTCGTATCCGCAAAGGTCCGGCACCTCTCAATCTTGAAGTGCCGCCCTATGAGTTCGTTTCCGCCACCAAAATCAAAATCGGCTAAGGGGGGCGAAAACAATGAGCGGTCACAGCACTTATAATCCCAGCAACGGTTTCACACGCTGGCTGGACTCACGCCTTCCCATCATGCGCCTCGGCCATGATGTCGGTGTGAGCTATCCCGTCCCGAAGAACCTCAACTATTGGTGGACCTTCGGCGGCATTCTGACATTCATGCTCGTCGTGCAGATTATCACGGGCGTCGTGCTTGCGATGCATTACGTGCCGACAACGGCGCTGGCTTTCGCGTCGGTCGAGCACATCATGCGTGACGTGAACTATGGCTGGGTCATTCGCTATACTCATGCCAACGGCGCGTCGATGTTCTTCATCGCCGTCTATATCCATATGTTCCGCGGTCTCTATTACGGCTCCTACAAGGCGCCGCGCGAAGTGCTCTGGATTCTTGGTTGCCTGATCTATCTCCTGATGATGGCCACAGCCTTTTTCGGCTATGTGCTGCCCTGGGGTCAGATGAGCTTCTGGGGTGCGACGGTTATCACCAATCTCTTCGGTGCGATCCCGTTTGTCGGCCAGTCGGTCGCGACATGGCTCTGGGGTGGTTTCTCGATCGGTGATCCGACCATCAACCGCTTCTTCTCGCTGCACTACCTCTTCCCCTTCCTCATCTTCGGCGTTGTCATTCTGCATATCTGGGCACTCCATGTGACTGGGCAGAACAACCCTGCCGGTGTTGAAGTGAAGAACAAGGATCAGGATACGGTTCCCTTCACGCCCTATGCGACGGTGAAGGATGCCTTTGGTCTCAGCGTGTTCCTCGTCATGTTTGCTTATTTTGTTTTCTTCACGCCGAACGCTCTCGGCGACGTTGAAAACTACACAGTGGCCGACCCGCTGAAGACACCGCTGCATATCGTGCCGGAATGGTATCTGTTGCCGTTCTACGCGATCCTGCGTGCCGTGCCTTCCAAGCTCGGCGGCGTTATCCTGATGTTCGGTGCCATTGCGATCCTTTTCGTTCTGCCCTGGCTCGACACATCGAAAGTGCGCTCGGCGCGTTTCCGTCCGCTTTACAAGCAGTTCTTCTGGCTCTTCCTCGTCGTCTGCCTGGTTCTTGGCTGGTGCGGTGGTCGTATGCCTGACGAAGTGCTGTTCTCGGTCGGCGGCATCGACATCATCGTCACGCATCTCGCGCGCCTGCTGACCTTCTACTATTTCTTCCACTTCATCGTTCTGTTCCCGCTTCTGGGTCTGATCGAACGTCCGAAGCCCTTGCCTGAAAGCATTGCGGCCTCGGTGCTCGGCGGTAAAACCGCTGCGGCTAAGGCTTGAGTGGGGGAACGGATATGAAAATGAAGATGATCCACAAGCTCTCCATCGCTGTTGCTGCCGTTGCTATGGCCGCAGGCTTTGCGCTCCTTCCCGCCGGTTCGGCTCAGGCGTCGTCTGAAGGCCCGGAACTGGAGCACATTGACTGGTCCTTCAAGGGACCGTTCGGCACCTTTGACCGCAGCCAGCTTCGTCGCGGCTACAAGGTCTATAAGGAAGTCTGCGCCACCTGCCATTCGATGCAGTATGTGTCGTTCCGCAATCTTGCCGAAGACGGCGGACCGGAATTCTCGGTTCCTGAGATGAAGGCGATTGCGGCGGGTTACACCGTGCAGGACGGCCCCGATCAGTCCGGCGACATGTTTGAACGCCCCGCCGAAGGCAAGGACAAGTTCCCCTCGCCTTATGCCAATAATGAAGCAGCCGCTGCCGCTATGGGCGCGGTCCCGCCGGACCTGTCGCTGATTGCCAAGGCGCGTGCCGGTGGTCCTGACTATATCCATGCGCTGCTGACCGGCTACACAGAGGCACCTGCCGATGTGACGATTCCTGCCGGTGGTAATTACAACCCGTACTTCGCGGCAGGCAGCGGCATCATCGCCATGCCGAACCCGCTGTCTGACGGTCAGGTTGACTATGAAGACGGCACGCCCAACACAGCAGAGCAGATGTCTCAGGACGTGTCGGCTTTCCTGATGTGGACGGCGGAGCCCAAGCTCGAAGCGCGTCACCGCATCGGCTTTCAGGTTCTTCTTTATCTGATTGCCCTGGCCGGTATCCTGTACTTTGCCACACGCAAAATCTGGGCTGACCAGCACTAAACGGTTGCAAAACCAATATAGTTTCGGAGAAGGGTCTCAGCTTGAGACCCTTTTTCATTTCACCGCCCCCCTTTTTATTTCACCGGGCCGGCGGCAAAGGTTATGTTTCGCCGCCCGCTCGTGAGGCTGAGCCTGAGACGGGGGCGATTACGGGGGCCAAATGGCTAAGACTGTACTGGGTGTTATCGGCGGCAGCGGCGTTTATGAGTTTCCGGGTCTCAAGAATGAGCGCTGGCAACATGTCTCAAGCCCGTGGGGCCAGCCTTCGGATGACCTGCATTTCGGGACGCTGCCGACGGCGAGCGGCGATGTGGACATGGTGTTTCTGCCGCGTCACGGGCGCGGGCATCCCCATTCGCCGTCGAGCATCAATTACCGCGCCAATATCGATGCGATGAAACGCTCAGGCGTCACCGACATTATTTCGGTCTCTGCCGTTGGTTCGCTCAAAGAGGAACTTCCGCCGGGCACATTCGTTATTGTCGATCAGTTTATTGACCGTAGTTTTGCGCGCGAGAAAAGTTTCTTCGGGCCGGGCCTTGTCGCGCATGTGTCGATGGCCGACCCCGTCTGTCCGCGCCTCGGCGACCATATTGAAGCGGCCTGCAAGGCGAACGGTATCGCCCATGTGCGCGGCGGCACCTATATGGTGATGGAGGGTCCGCAATTTTCGACATACGCGGAAAGCATGCTCTATCGCTCATGGGGCTGCTCGGTGATCGGCATGACGAATATGCCGGAAGCGAAACTCGCGCGCGAAGCCGAGATCCCTTATGCCACCATTGCGATGGTGACGGATTATGATTGCTGGCATGAGACACATGCCAATGTGGACGTCGCCTCTGTCATCAAAATTCTTGGCGAGAATGCCGAGAATTCGCGCATTGTGTTGCGGGCGCTGGCGACAAGCTTTGGTCCCGACCGCACGCCATCGCCCATCGACACGGCGCTCGACTTTGCGCTTATCACAGCGCCTGACATGCGCGACCCTGTGCTCATTGCCAAACTGGATGCGGTCGCAGGCCGTGTCCTCAAGTCATAAGAGATTTGTCTTCCATGGATGTGAAACAATTTATCCGCACGATTCCCGATTACCCCAAAGACGGGATTCTCTTTCGTGACATTACGACGCTGTTGAGCGACCCCAAAGGGTTCCGCACGGCGATTGATGCGTTGGTCCAGCTTCATCTGGGGGCGAAGTTTGATGTGGTGGCGGGGATTGAAGCGCGCGGCTTTATTCTCGGCGGTGCGGTGGCCCATCAGCTCGGGCTTGGCTTTGTGCCGGTGCGCAAGAAGGGCAAGCTGCCTTATTCGACAATCTCGCAGGAATATGATCTTGAATATGGCACTGACGTTGTCGAAATACACACCGACGCCATCGCCAGGGATGCACGCGTGTTGCTGATCGACGATCTCATTGCGACGGGCGGCACGGCGGAAGCCGCCGTCAAGCTCATTACGCGGGCGGGTGGCAATGTGCTTGCGGCGAGCTTTGTGATTGAATTGCCTGCGCTTGGCGGGCGCGAGCGGCTGGAGGTTCTCGATATTGAGGTCTTGTCGCTTTGCTCTTATGAAGGACACTAAATACCCATCATGGAATGGATAGCTGATCCGACGATCTGGATAGGTCTGGCCACTCTCGTCGTGCTGGAGATTGTTCTCGGTATCGACAATCTCGTTTTCATTGCGATCCTTGCCGATAAACTGCCACCGGAGCAGCGCGACCGCGCGCGGCTCATCGGCCTCAGTCTCGCGCTCGTCATGCGTCTTGGGTTGCTCGCCAGCATCTCGTGGCTCGTCACGCTGACCGCGCCGCTCTTTTCGGTGCTCGGCCTCGGATTTTCCGGGCGTGATCTTATCATGCTGGGCGGCGGTCTATTCCTGCTCACCAAAGCGACGATGGAATTGCATGAGCGGCTTGAGCCTGCGCATGAGGAACGCAATTCGCAAAAGGTCCATGCGGGTTTCTGGCTCATCGTGACGCAGATCATCATTCTTGATGCGGTCTTCTCCATCGATAGCGTGATCACCGCTGTTGGTATGGTCGAACATCTGCCGGTGATGATGGTCGCCGTTATCATCGCCATGGGCGTGATGCTGCTGGCCTCAAAGCCGCTTACCACGTTCGTCAATGCGCATCCGACCGTCGTCGTGCTGTGTCTCGGCTTTTTGATGATGATCGGTTTCAGCCTCATTGCGGAAGGCTTCGGCTTTCACATTCCCAAAGGCTATCTCTATGCGGCCATCGGTTTCTCGATCCTCATTGAGACGTTTAACCAGTGGATCCATCGCAACAGTATCAAGGTGGTCGAGGCGCGGCCCTATCGTCAGCGCACGGCGGAGGCGGTGTTCCGGCTGCTCGGCGGTGCCTATGAAGAAGGCGAGACGGCACCCGGTCCTGACGGCAGCAAACCGGAGACGAGCCCGCATGAGTTCGGCGAGGAAGAGCGCAGCATGGTGAGCGGCGTGCTGATGCTTGGCGAGCGTCAGGTGAGCTCGATCATGACGCCGCGTCTCGACATTGTCTGGGTGTCGCTGGCGGATGATAAGGAAAAAGTGCTGGCGGTGCTGCGCGATTCACCGCACGGGCTTTATCCGGTGTGCCGCACCGGCGTCGATGATCTTATCGGTTATGCGCGCGCCAAGGATCTGATGGAAGATTTGCTGACCGTCGGCCGGATCGACGAGGCCCATAGTGTGAGAGAGCCGCTTGTGGTTCACGAAGGTCTCGGCGTGCTGAAGCTTCTCGACATGTTCCGGCGCACGCGCGTGCAGCTTGCCTTTGTCACCGATGAATATGGCGGCATTGAAGGGCTTGTGACATCGACCGATATGCTTGAGGCGATTGCGGGCGAGTTTCCTGATGAAGACGAAGATCATTGGCTGAAGAAGCTCGGCGAAGGCCATTGGCGCGTTGAAGGCTGGGCCGATATGCGTCATCTCGGCGTTGCCATGGGGCGCGAGTTGTCGATGCAGGGCGATGATTATTCGACCATTGCGGGCTATGTGATGTGGTTCCTTGGCCGCATACCGGAGCTTGGCGATACGCTCACGCGCGACAACCTTGTCTTCACCGTGACGAAAATGGACGGGCGGCGCATTTCGGAAATTGACATCAGAGATGCGACAGAAGACGACGCACATTAGTTTAGCCGGAGGTTGCATCGATGAAAATCAACGGCAAAGCCTATCGCACGATCTGGGTGAATGAGGACCAGTGGTCTGTCACCGTGATTGACCAGACGAAATTGCCGCATGAATTTGAGACCTTGCGGATTGCGAGCGCTGATGATGCGGCGCGCGCGATCAAAGACATGATTGTGCGCGGCGCACCCTTGATCGGCGCGACGGCGGCCTACGGGCTTTGTATGGCGCTGCGCGAGGATGCGTCGGACGCGGCGCTTGAGGCGGCTTACGCGATGCTTGCTGAGACGCGGCCGACCGCGATCAATCTCAAATGGGCGCTTGATGCGATGGTCGATGCTGTGAAGCCGCTTCCCGCGCGTGAACGCGTGGCGGCGGCCTATGCGCGGGCTGCAAAAATTTGTGATGATGATGTCGAGATTTGCCGTCGCATCGGCGTGCAGGGGGTTGGCCTCATCCGCGCGATTGCTGACAAGAAATCCGGTGGCGTTGTGAATGTGCTGACGCATTGCAATGCGGGCTGGCTCGCCTGCGTTGACTGGGGCACAGCGCTTGCGCCGATTTACATGGCGCATGATGAAGGCATTAAAATCCATGTCTGGGTTGATGAGACGCGTCCGCGCAATCAGGGTGCGTCGCTCACGGCCTTCGAGCTTGGACGGCATGGCGTGGCGCATACGATCATTCCTGACAATGCGGGCGGGCATCTGATGCAGCATGGGCAAGTTGATATGTGCATTGTCGGCACGGACCGCACAACGGCGCGGGGCGATGTGGCCAATAAGATCGGCACCTATCTCAAGGCGCTGGCGGCGCATGATAATGGCGTGCCGTTTTATGTGGCGCTGCCTTATACGACGATTGACTGGACGCTGGATGACGGCGTTGCGGAAATTCCGATTGAGCAACGCTCGGCGCGCGAAGTGACCCACATGACGGGGCGGACGGATAAGGGCGCGATTGAGACGATTGAGATTTCAGCGCCGGGCAGCGGGGCGGCCAACTATGGCTTTGACGTGACGCCCGCGCGGCTTGTCACCGGTCTCATCACGGAGCGCGGCGTGACCCCCGCAACGCGCGAGGGGCTGCTGTCGCTTTATCCTGAGCACAAAAATGCCGGATGAAAACTGGGCGCGGCAATCGGTGATCGACACCGCGCTCGATCTCACGCGCAGCGGTCTCTCGCCCCAGCAATCGGGTAATGTTTCGCTGCGCTTTGACGGCGACATGCTGATCACGCCGACGGGCATGAATTATCACGATCTGTTGCCGGACGATATTGTGCGCATGTCGTTTGACGGCACGGTAGGGCCAAGGCAACGCGCGCCGTCAAGTGAATGGCATATGCATGCGGCCATCTACGCGGTGCGTGCGGAAGCGCAGGCGATTGTGCATGCGCATTCCGATTATGCGACCACACTTGCCGTCATGGGTCGTTCGATCCCGCCGTTTCACTACATGGTGGCGCTGCTGGGCGGGCGCGATATCCGCTGCGCGCCTTACGCCACTTTCGGCACGGCAGAGCTTGCGGCTCAAGCTGTTGAGGCCATCAGAGACCGCAAGGCGTGTCTGCTTGCCCATCATGGTCAGATCGCTTTTGGGCGGGATCTCGCCGAGGCCTTGAAGCTCGCGCATGAAGTGGAAACTCTCTCCGCCCAATATTGGCGGGCGCTGCAGATCGGTGAACCGCCGCTCTTGCCGGATGATGAAATGGCCCGTGTGGTTGAGAAATTTCATGGATACGGCCAGGCCAGGAGCTGAAATTCTGACTATTTCCGGGGGTTTTTCCTGTTTGTCAGAGGCGGGACTTTGGGCTACCATCACTAATGTAATCCATTAAATGCCGGTGAACGGCGAAGGCTTGGGAGGGCTTGATGCGGTTTTCAAAATGGGCGGTGGCGGGGCTCGCTGCGCTGGTTGTGGTCGGCGGCGGGCTTATCTATGCCACGCAGAATCCTCTGGCGATCGTGAAGTTCATTTCGCGGCTCAAGGATCCTGTCGGACCCAATCAGCCTGTTGTCTGGCAACAGGGACCGGAGACGGCGCCGGAGGGCAAGCGCCCGCCGAATATCATTCTCATTCTTGCCGATGATCTTGGTTTCAATGACATCACATTGAATGGCGGCGGTGTGGCGGGCGGCGCTGTGCCGACACCGGCGATCGATTCCATTGCGCATCAGGGCGTTGATCTCACGCGCGGCTATGCGGGCAATGCGACCTGCGCGCCGTCGCGCGCCGCGATCATGACGGGGCGCTATGCGACGCGCTTTGGCTATGAGTTCACGCCCGCGCATCCGATTTTTATGAAGATGATTGCGGATTTGAACAAAAGCCAGCACAAGCCCGTCTATCACGAGGACAATGCGAAGAATTATCCCGACGTGTCGTCTATGGGCATCCCGACCGATGAAGTTACCATCGCGCAGCTGTTGCAGAAACAGGGCTATCACACGCTGATGTTCGGCAAATGGCATCTGGGCGAGTTGCCGGAGATGCGCCCGCAGGCGAAGGGCTATGATGAGTCACTCGGTTTCCTGATGGGTGCGCAAATGTATGACGAGCCTGGTGCGCCGAGCGTGGTTGAAGCCAAGCAGGATTACGATCCGATTGATAAGTTTCTCTGGGCGGCACTTCCCTTTGCGATCAGCAAAGACGGCGGTCCCCGTTTTACGCCTGACAAATATATGACCGACTATCTGGGCGATCAGGCGGTGGAAGCGATCAAGGCGAACAAGAACCGTCCTTTCTTTATGTATCTCGCCTTCAATGCGCCGCACACGCCGCTGCAGGCCAAGAAAGAAGACTATGATGCGCTGCCGATGATCAAGGATCACCGTTTGCGCGTTTACGCCGCGATGATCCGCTCGCTCGACCGCAATGTCGGCAATGTGCTCGCGACGTTGAAAGAACAGGGGCTTGACGACAATACGCTTGTGATTTTTACCAGCGACAATGGCGGCGCGCATTATATCGGCCTGCCGGGCATCAACGATCCCTATCGCGGCTGGAAGGCGACCTTCTTTGAAGGCGGTATTCATGTGCCCTATTTCATGAAATGGCCGGGCGTGCTGCCTGCGGGTGCGAAATACGACAATCCCGTTGCGCATGTCGATATTTTTGCAACCGCTGCGGCGGTTGCCGGTGCTGTTGTGCCGGGCGACCGTGTGATGGATGGCGTCAATCTCATGCCTTTCATGGAAGGCAAGGAAGCGGGGCGTCCGCATCAGACTTTGTATTTCCGCTCCGGCGACTATAAAACGCTGCTTGATGGTGATTGGAAATTGCAGGTCGCGGAATTGCCGAAGAAGAACTGGCTCTACAATCTGAAAGATGATCCGACCGAGCGGAATAATCTGGCGGACAGCGATCCCGCCCGCGTTGAGGCGTTGCGCAAGGTGCTCGACAAGCTCAATGCCGAACAGGCCAAGCCGCTCTGGCCGACGCTGACGGAAGCGGCCATCGCCATTGATCATCCGGGCGATACCGAACGCTTTCCGGAAAAAGCGGATGATGAATATATCTATTGGGCAAACTGACTTTGCTCACGCGGTCTAAAATTCTGATCGTCGCGCTCGTCGCCCTTATCGGGGTGGCGGGCGCGGCGCTCGCGTTTTGGATTGTGAGCGGCGAGCGCGTGGCGCGGCTTGCGGCGGCTTCACCCAAAAAATGTCTTGAAGCGAATGACACGCGCTCCGGCGTGCTTTCGGGCATGATGCGTGTGCCCGGCGGGAAGTTCGAGATGGGCGATACGATGTATCCGGAAGAAGGACCGCTCAGGACGCGCGAGGTCAAAGCCTTCTGGATGGACGCGCATGAAGTCACGAATGATGAGTTCGCTATGTTCGTGCGCGCGACAGGTTATGTCACTGTCGCCGAGCGCGATGTGGACGCGGTAACGCATCCCGACTTGCCGCCGGAGATGCGCAAGGCCGGTGCTGTTGTTTTCGTTATGCCCAATGATGTCGATGGCAGCGGCGACATTGCGCAATGGTGGCAGTATATCGCGGGTGCCAATTGGCGCCATCCTGGCGGGCCGGATACGACAATCGAGGGGCGCGGCGATTTTCCGGTTGTGGCGCTCGCCGGTGCGGATGTTGTGGCCTATGCGAAGTGGAAGGGCCGCGCGCTGCCCACTGAAGCGCAATGGGAATGGGCTGCGCGCGGCGGTGCGAAAGGTGCGCCCGACCATGAGCAACCGAAAGCGGCCAATAGCTGGCAGGGTATTTTTCCGGTGATGAATTCAGGTGACGATGGCTTCGTTGGCCTCGCGCCCGTTGGTTGCTACAAGGCGAATGCTTACGGGCTTTACGATATGATCGGCAATGTCTGGGAATGGACGCGCGACGCTTATAACGGCGACCCGAAACGCGGCGTCATCAAAGGCGGGTCCTATCTCTGCGCGCCGAATTATTGCGCGCGCTACCGTGCAGGCGCGCGGCAGGGTCAGGAACTGGACCTTGCCGCGAGCCATTTAGGTTTTCGCACGGTGGTGAACGAGTAGCTTACCCGGCAATCAGCTTCTTTACTGCCGACTGGAACTTCGCGCTGTCGGGTGTTGTCACGCTTGAGAACCACGTCTTCAGCTGACCGTCGCGGCCAATGAAATATTTGTAGAAATTCCAGCGCGGTTTGGCGAGGAACCCGCCTTGTTGTCCCAGCCAGTTGAAGAGCGGATGGGCGTCTGCGCCCTTCACATGAACTTTTTCCGTCAACGGAAAATCAACGCCGAAATTCAGCTCGCAGAATTCGGCAATCTCCATCGCGTCGCCGGGTTCCTGTCCGGCAAAATCGTTCGACGGCACGCCGAGGATCACGAGGCCTTCGGCCTTGTGGCGCTGCCAGATGGATTCCAGCCCCTTATATTGCGGGGTGAAACCGCATTTCGACGCCGTGTTGACGATGATGACGGGACGGCCCGCAAATTCTTTCAATGGCATCGGCTTGCCCTTGAGGCTTTGGAAATCGAAGTCGAAGGCCGTCTTCTTGTTGCGCGCCATTTGTTTTTCCCTGTGCTGAAGGTGGTTAGACGATAACGAGTTTCACGTCGACATTGCCGCGTGTCGCGTTGGAATAGGGGCAGACCTGATGCGTTGCTTCAACAAGCGCCCTAGCCTCTTCCTTGTCCATGCCGGGGATTGAGACATTGAGCGTCACGGCAAGGCCGAAGCCGACGCCTGAGTCCTGCGGGCCGATGCCGACATCCGCGCTGATGGTGGTCGTTGCGGGCACGGGCTTTTTCTGCTGGCCGGAAACGAGCTTCAAGGCTGAGAGGAAGCAGGCTGAATAACCGGCTGCGAAAAGTTGCTCGGGGTTCGTGCCGTCGCCGCCGGGACCGCCGAGTTCCTTTACGGTCACGAGTTTGACGGCCAGTTGACCATCATCCGACTTTGCTTCGCCTGTGCGGCCGCCTGTGGCGGTGGCGTGGGCTGTATAGAGGATCTTCATGGGGGAGCTCCTTTCGGGTCTGTGTCTGGATTATATATATGATACAATTATATTGTGCACAATATAAAAATACAAAAAAGTTCGTCATGCGCGGGCTTGACCCGCGTATCCACGTCTTGCCTGATCTCAAGCTGCAAAGACGTGGATGGCCGGATCAAGTCCGGCCATGACGGATAATAATGGGTGAGCGGGTGGGTGTTATTCCGCCAGTCCCGCCTGTAATTTCGTGAGTTGTTTCCGAAGCTTAATCAGCTCCAGTATCCCCATGCCGGTCGCTGCCGCCGCTTTGGGAGGTACCTGCGCTGCCGCCCGTTTCAGTGCGCGGCCCTTGTCGGTGAGGTGAATAAACACCTGCCGCTCGTCCGTTCCGCTGCGCTCGCGCTTCAGGAGCTTCGCCACTTCCATGCGCTTTAGCAGCGGCGTCAGCGTGCCGCTGTCGAGATAAAGCTTCTCGCCCAGCGCCCCGACCGTTACGCCGTCTTCTTCCCAGAGCGCCAGCATGGCTAGATATTGCGGATAGGTGAGGCCGATCTCTTTCAGCAGCGGCTTATAGACTTTGGTCATCAGATGGGATGATGAATAAAGCGCAAAGCAGAGCTGATTATCGAGGAGCAGGGGATCGAGAGGGTTTTTCATGCGGGCACCATATGGGTCTGTGCCCCATTATATGGCGATCCAGTCTCTTGTGCACAATTGAATTGATGACAAAAAAGGGAGGCCGGAGCCTCCCTCATGTTCTTATCTCAGACGCTCTCAAACAATTCCAGTGTCCGCTTCAGTGCGAGGTCTGCTGCCGTCTTGTCGTAATTGTTGCGGCGGTCGGAGTTAAAGCCGTGGTCGGCGTCATAGACATAGACGGGGACTTTCGGGTTCGCGGCTTCGATGGCGCGGACGTCTTCCATCGGGATGCCGTGGTCCTTTTCGCCGAAATGGCAGATGGTCGGGATTTTGGGGGCGTCGTTGATGAAGCCCTTTATCATGCCGCCATAGTAGCAGGATGCCGCGTTGAGGCCGGTGACGCGCGAGGCGGCCACCCATGCGACCGAGCCGCCGTAGCAATAGCCGGTGATGAAGGTTTTGGCGCAGCCGTCGGCTTTCAATTTGTTGACGCACATCTGCACGTCATCGACGAAATTCTCTGTTGTGATTTCGGCGCGGTATTTCAGCGACGCGGCGATGTCTTCCTGTGAGTAGGTCGCTTCAAAGCCTTTGACCTTGCGGTCATAAAGCTGGGGCGAGAGGACATCGTAGCCACGTGCCGCATAGCCGTCACAGAGGTCTTTGATATGGGCGGTGACGCCGAAAATTTCCATGATGAGCACGAGGCCGCCTTTACGCGTGCCTTCTGCCTTCACATGGTAGCAATCAACCGATGTGCCATCGGCGCTTTTCAGCGCGATCATCTGGCCTTTGTGTGACATGTCGCTCTCCCTGAATTTTATTTTCCGGGACGCATCATGTCAAAGACGGCTCAATTGTTAAACAGGAAGTGCAGCACGTCGCCGTCCTGCACGACATATTCTTTGCCTTCGGAGCGCGCTTTGCCAGCGGCCTTTGCGCCCTGTTCGCCGTTGAGTGCCGTGTAGTCGGCATAGGCGATTGTTTCAGCGCGGATATAGCCTTTTTCAAAATCCGTGTGGATGACGCCGGCGGCTTTGGGGCCGCGTGTGCCTTCGGTGATGGTCCAGGCGCGGGTTTCTTTCGGGCCGACGGTGAAATAGGTGATGAGATGAAGGAGGCTATAGCCCGCGCGGATCAGGCGGTTGAGGCCCGGCTCTTCGAGGCCCAGTGTTTCCAAAAACTCGGTGCGTTCTTCGTTTGGCAGTTGCGCGATTTCTTCTTCGATGCGGGCCGAGATCACAACGCTTTCGGCGCCTTCGGCTTTTGCGCGTGTTTCGACGAGTTTGGAATATTCATTGCCGGTGGCGGCTGAGTCTTCTTCGACGTTGCAGACGTAAAGCACGGGCTTGGAGGTGAGAAGGTTCAGACCCTCCCATGCTTTGATGTCGTCTTCGGCGATCTTGCCGTCCTGAGTTGCAAAGCGGGCAGGGCGACCGTCGCGCAGATAGGTGAGTGCCACGTTGATGAGTTCGACCTGAAGCTTGGCTTCCTTGTCGCCACCCTTGGCTTTCTTTTCGAGATTGTTGACGCGCTTTTCGAGGCTTTCGAGATCGGCGAGCATCAATTCGGTTTCAACGATTTCAGCGTCGGCCAGCGGATCAATGCGCTTTTCGACATGGATGATGTCGTCGTCAACGAAGCAACGCAGTACATAAGCGACAGCATCGACTTCGCGGATATTGGCGAGGAACTGATTGCCGAGGCCTTCGCCTTTGGACGCGCCTTTGACGAGACCGGCAATGTCCACGAATGTCAGGCGCGTCGGGATGATTTCTTTGCTGCCTGCGATGCCCGCGAGCTTTTCAAGACGCGGATCGGGTACGGCCACTTCGCCAACATTGGGTTCGATCGTGCAGAAGGGATAGTTTGCGGCCTGCGCAGAGGCTGTCTGCGTCAGTGCGTTAAAGAGCGTGGATTTGCCGACATTGGGCAGGCCGACGATGCCGCATTTGAAGCCCATGACTATTTATCTCCGCTCTCTTTTGGTGTCTTCGGCTTTTCAGCCTTTATAGGTTCAGGGTTCAGCGCCAGATGCACACGATTGGCGAAGCTGTTGAAGCGGCCTTCGCCGAGCAACGGCGCTTCTGCCACAATCGTGTCGAGCAGCGGCTCAACCCATTTCATTTCTGTTTTGCTGAAGTCGCCCAATACGGCGTTCAGCACCTGGTCGCGTTCTTTCGTTCCGGGATGTCCGATGCCGATGCGGATGCGGCGGAAGTTTTCGCCGATATGCGCAATGATCGATTTGATCCCGTTATGCCCGCCCGCGCCGCCGCCTGTCTTGATGCGGAGTTTGTTTGCGGGCAGATCAAGCTCGTCGTGAATGACGACAACGTTTTGCGGTTCGAGTTTGAAGAAGCGCAAGGCTTCGCCGACCGCGCGGCCGCTTTCGTTCATATAGGTCATCGGCTTCATCGCGATTACCTTTTCGCCGCCCAGCGTGCCTTCGTAAGTCAGGCTCTGGAAGCGCTGGCGCTCCGGCGAAAAGGAATGGCGGC
The DNA here is from genome assembly GCA_030645235.1 of Parvibaculum sp. Classification (GTDB taxonomy): domain Bacteria; phylum Pseudomonadota; class Alphaproteobacteria; order Parvibaculales; family Parvibaculaceae; genus Parvibaculum. The sequence goes on from JAUSMV010000012.1 coordinate 409,122, forward strand.
GGACAATCTCGTCCACCGCCATAAAGCCGATATTATGCCTGTTGAGGGCATATTTGGGTCCGGGGTTGCCAAGGCCCACGAGCAACAGCATCGCGCGGGCTCCTTCTTGCTGGTCCCGTTGACCGGGTCGTTACTTCTTGCCTGCGGGGGCGGCGGGTGCCGCTTTACCGGCAGCAGCAGCGGGTGCTGCCTTGCCACCAGCGGCAGGAGCCGCAGCGGCCGCAGCAGGAGCGGCTTCAGCTGTTGTACCGGCCGAGATGACGGCGGCAGGGGCCGCAATCGTCGCGACGGTGAAGTCGTCTTTATGCGCAGGACGCACACCGTCCGGGAATTTGACGGACGAGATGTGGATCGATGTGCCCATTTCGTAGCCGGTGAGGTCGATTTCGATGGTTTCCGGAATCGCATCGGCGGGGCAGATCAGTTCAACTTCGTGCTGGACGATGTTGAGCACGCCACCGGCCTTGAGGCCCGGTGAAGCATCCTGATTGGAGAAGTGCACGGGCACTTCAACGTGCAGTGTCGCGTTCTTGCCGAGGCGCAGGAAATCGACATGGATGACGAAGTCACGGACCACTTCGCGCTGAACGTCGCGCGGGATCACACGTTCGATTTTGCCATTGACCTCGATATTGATGGCATGGCTGGTGAAAGCACCCTTCATGTAAAGGTTGCTGACCGTCTTTGTATCAACGGAAATCAGTTCAGGGGTCTTCTTGTCGCCATAAATAACGGCGGGAACGCGGCCTGCGAGACGAAGCGAACGAACAGCCCCCTTGCTGCTCTTCGTACGGGTCTCGGCCTTGAGCGTCAGGATCTCGGCCATGATGTTGATTCTCCAACAAAAAATGCCCCGAAGGCGGGTTGCCGACGGGCGCACCGACGTTTCCTCCAGGGGTGTGGACGTCGATTGGAGCGGGTTATAGCGGCGAAACCCTGAAAACTCAAGCTGGGATAAGGACTTGGGGAAGGGGGTGGTTTCGCCTGTCAGGACGAGTGTCGGCAGGCCTTCCCAGCCGACCCAGACCTTCGCGGCGCGTGTTTCTGGAGCTTCCGTCGTATTAATGCTACGCTTATTTGCGACCTTTGAAAGGCTGATATGGATATTCCGCGCAACACACACATACTCGTGATGGACGGTGGCACGATGCTGCTCTTCAAGAACAGCGGAGATGCGCTCCACCCAGATATTAACATTGTCGCGCATCACAAACAGGATAGCGCCGCCACACGCGATCAGGGCAGCGCCCAGCCGGGGACGAACCACGAAAGCGTCGGTGCCCGGCGGTCGAGCTACGAGCAGACCGATTTTCACCAGAAGGACGAAGATCAATTTGCCGCCGATGCTGCCGATATGCTCAAGCGTGAGGTGCTGGCGGGCCACATCGACAAGTTGATCATCGTTGCGGCCCCGCGGACTCTCGGAGAGTTGCGCAAGCATTTTCATGGGGAGGTTGAAAAGCGCGTGATTGGAGAAATTTCCAAAGACCTTGCAGGGCGTCCAACCGATGAGATTGTGGCGGCCATCGTCAACAATTGATTTCAGCCGCTCTGATCAATGCCATAAAATTAAAGGTCAGTTCTAATGCAGATACAGGTAAATACCGACAACGCAATTGAGGGTCACGAACGACTTGTTGAGAAAATCGAGATAGTCATCAGGGAAGGACTAACCCGGTTTTCCGACAAAATTACGCGTGTGGAACTTCATTTGTCCGACGTCAACGGGGACCGGGGCGGCAATGACAAGCGTTGCGTTATCGAGGTTCGGCCCAACGGTTTGGATCCCGTCGTCACGTCGGACCAGGCCGATACTGTTGATAAGGCAGTTCGCTCGGCGATCCACAAGATGGTCAGCCTTCTTGACAGCACCTTTGGCAAATTGTCGTTTCGCAACAATTCTTAAGAGGCCAGGTGCTTAGAGTTCGGGGATTTGGGGACACAATACCCAATTATCAGCTGTTTCAGTTTTCAGTTCGGGATTTTGCGGTTTAAGGACGCGGCCCATTGATCATAGGCGAAACTGGCGCGCCTGCCTCAGTCGAACAGGCTCGACACCGAGCGCTCTTCGGCCGTGCGGCGCATGGCTTCGCCGATCAGGGGGGCGATGGTGACGGTGCGGATATTGTGGGCGACGCGGACGGCTTCGGTGGCTTGGATCGAGTCCGTGATCACGAGTTCCTTGAACTGCGAGGCGGCGACGCGGGCGACAGCGCCGCCGGAGAGCACACCGTGGGAAACATAGGCCGAAACCTGTGTTGCGCCTTTGGCCATCAGGGCTTCGGCGGCGTTGCAGAGCGTGCCGGCGCTGTCCACGATGTCGTCAACGAGGATGCAGGAGCGGCCTTTGACGTCACCGATGATGTTCATGACTTCGCTCTCGCCCGCGCGTTCGCGGCGTTTGTCCACGATGGCGAGGTCGGCCCCGATGCGTTTGGCGATGGCGCGTGCGCGCACCACACCGCCGACGTCGGGCGAAATGATCATCAGATCCTGACCCTTATAGTGTTCCTCAATGTCATGGGTGAGGACGGGCGCACCAAAGAGGTTGTCGGTCGGAATGTCGAAGAAGCCCTGGATCTGACCGGCATGAAGATCGAGCGTCAGCACGCGGTCGGCACCGGCTGTGGTGATCATGTTGGCGACGAGCTTGGCTGAAATGGGTGAGCGCGGACCGGGTTTGCGGTCTTGGCGCGCATAGCCGAAATAGGGGATGACGGCGGTGATGCGGCGAGCCGAGGCGCGCTTCAGGGCGTCGATGATGATGAGGAGTTCCATCAGGTGGTCGTTGGCGGGGTAGGAGGTTGACTGGATCACGAACACGTCCTCGCCGCGCACGTTTTCCTGAATTTCGACGAAGACTTCCATGTCGGCAAAGCGGCGGACGACCGATTTGGTCAGGGGCATATTGAGATAGGCCGCGATAGATTCGGACAGCGCCCGGTTGGAATTGCCTGCGACAAGTTTCATGGCCTCAAAACTCCAAGGGATATGCTGTCCCGTGCGCATCTCACGCGCGGTCGAGCGGGTTTTAACAAGGCGATTTCAGGCTGTAAACAGGCAGGCAGAGAGAAGGCAAAAAGGGTTTATGAAGCGTTGCCCTTTGGCCGCGCTTCTGTGGACAAGAGGGCGTAAATGCCCTCGGCAGCGGGTTTGGCAGAGGAACGGGCAAAATCGCCCCAATAAGCGGCAATCTCGGAGGGCCATGTGTCGCTCAGCTGTTGGACAGCCCCGATTTCGACGCCATCGGCGCGGGCCACCTTCCAATTGATCGTGACGCGAGCCTCGCCGGAGCCGGTATTTTCAACCGTGACAATGCCGCGCAACTTGTAATTTCCGCTCTGTCCGGCGGGCGCGGCTCTGTCCAGTGCCTCGGTCAAAGCGGCTTTGAGCGCGTCCGCCCCGTCACCGGGGGCAAAGCTCATGTCGATTTCAAATTTGGGGCGCTTGCTGAGCACGGCGGCGATGCTGGCGGTTGCCACAGTCTCATCGGGTTCGAGCGAAGGCACTTCCGACTTTGCAGAAGCGGGCATGGTTGTTGTCGCTATGTCATTGGAATAGACGGCACCGCGCAGGCCGAACGGCACCGTTGGTTTCACGGCGCTATGCAACGCAGCGTCGGGCGCAAGGCAACTGCTCAGTGGCAACAGAATCGCTGCCGCTGTCAGGTGTCTCAAATTTTTCCGGTAGCGGTTCAACGCCGACATCACTTTCAACCCTCAACACGCGAATCGAAGCCGCGCGCCACATGAGGGTAGCAAGATTCGGCGGTTGGCGAGTTAGGGCGCGGTTTGTTTGAGTGCAATCACCGACATTTGACGGCCATAGTCCGGTTCGCCGCGATGGGTTGTGCGGCGATAGGAAAAGAATTTCGATTCGTCGGCGTAAGTGCAGGTGTTGAGCCGCGTGACTGTGCCGATACCGGCCGTTTCGAGGCGCGCTGCGGCATAGGCCGTCAGATCAAACATGAAATGATCCTCGCGCGCCGAGGGCGTGAACCATTGAGCATTATCGGCGCTTGCGTCGAGAAAGCGGTCACGGAATTCCGGTCCCACTTCATAGGCGTTGCGCGAAATGCAGGGACCGATAGCGGCCACGATGTTTGCGCGCGTTGCGCCGAGCTTCACCATAGCGTCGATGGTGGCTTCAAGAACGCCGGTGAAAGCGCCTTTCCAGCCTGCATGGGCCGCGCCGATGATTTTTTTCTGCGTGTCAGCAAAAAGAACGGGTGTGCAGTCAGCGGCGAGCACACCAAGCGCGATGCCGGTACGGTCTGTCACCATCGCATCTGCCTTGGGTGCGGTTTCCGGTGTCCATGTGTCGGTCACATGCACGACATCGGGGCTGTGGATCTGATGCACGGTGAGAAGGTGTGTGGCGCTGACGCCCATCGCAGAGGCAACGCGGGTGCGGTTTTCACTGACTGCACCTTTGTCGTCATCCGAGCCAAGGCCGCAATTCAGTGATGCATAGATACCGGATGAGACGCCGCCTTCGCGCGTGAAGAAGCCGTGGGTGATATGGCTGATCGCTGTGAGCGGTGCGGCGGTGAGGGGTGTTGTCATAGCTCGAACCCGGCAGGGATCGGCGCGCCGATAGGCGTCAGCGCCAGTACTTTGAAGAGGCTGCCCATTTCTTCGCGCGCGGTGAGGCGGCGTTCGGCCACATCAATGTCGCGTGCCTGATCGAGTGTTGCTTTTGCTTTCAGTGTTTCGCTGCGTTCATGAATGCCAAGGGCTTTCAGGAACGTGCCTTGCTCAATCGGGCCGTGCGCTTCGACGCCGCCGATTTTTGCTGCACGCACAAGCGCTTCAAAATCAACATGGGTGGTGATGTCGGCTTCGCCCGGTGTTTCGAACGGATCAACGAACTGATGCGCGCGCAATGCCTGCAATGTATCGCCGATAGCGCTTTTTACATGGCCATAGTCGATGATGAGCGCTGCGCCGCCATGTGTTTTGATGCGGCCTGCAATGTCTTCGGTGAAGGCGGCGGACGCCATCGAGACTTCGGCCAAACTATTCAACGGCGCATTGCGATGGGCGGGGGCGAGAATATCAAGCGAGGCCAGCGGCACAGGCATGATGGCGGGCTCAAATTTCGGTGCGTCTTCGGTGCTGTCTTCGCCCAGCATCACAAAGCGTTCGCACCAGCCTTGCTTCAGGCGCACAAACTGGCGCACGGGGAGCGCATCAAAAAATTCGTTGGCGATGACATAGAGCGGGCCTTGCGGCAATGTGTCAAAGCGGTCATGCCATGTGGCATTGGGCACGTTTTTCTTTTGTAATGCGCTCAGGACAGGGCTTGTCTCGACGAAATGTACTTCAAGCGCTTCCAATAATCCGGGTACGGAGCGCAGGGCGCGAAGCGCGTCGGCCATCAGTGTGCCGCGACCGGGACCGAACTCCGCGAGAATCATCGGCGACGGACTGCCCTGCGCGATCCATGTTTCGGCAATCCAAAGGCCCACAAGCTCGCCGAACATCTGGCTGATTTCGGGCGAGGTTGTGAAGTCGCCCTGCGCGCCCAGCGGGTCACGCGTCATATAATAGCCGTGCTTGGGGTGGCCCAAGGCCAACGCCATGAAATGCGACAGCGGCATGGGACCGGTCTCAGTGATGAGGCGGGCAATATGTTGAGCAAGAGCCGTCATTACGCTTTCTTTTTTGCAGGTGATGTCTTGGCGGTCTTATCAAAGCGGACAAGCGCGGGCGCTTTCCAGACGATGAGAAGTCCGACCACAATCATCGGGATCGAGAGCACCATGCCCATGGTGAGCCAGCCGCCATAGAGATAGCCGAGCTGAATATCCGGCTGACGGAAAAATTCAACAAAGACACGCGCCGCGCCGAAGCCTGTAATAAATGTGCCCCAGATCGTGCCGGGACGTTTCAGCGCGTCGAAGTGATGGGTCAGAATGCGCAGGACGATAAAGAGCAGGATGCCTTCGAGGGCTGCTTCGTAAAGTTGGCTCGGGTGGCGCGGTTCGGGTCCGCCATTGGGGAAGATCATGCCCCATGGCACATCTGTCGTGCGGCCCCATAATTCGGAATTGATGAAATTGGCGATGCGGCCAAAGAACAGCCCGATGGCGGCGGCCGCACTCACGACGTCGAACATCGAGAGAATGGGAATGCCCTGCTTGCGCGCATAAAGCCCGACGCCGATCAGCGTGCCGAGCGCGCCGCCGTGAAAGCTCATACCGCCATGCCAGACGGCGAAGATCTCCCAGGGATGGGCAAGATACTGCATGGGATCATAGACGAGCACATAGCCGAGGCGGCCACCGAGAATGACGCCCAGCGCCGCCCAGAGGAGCGCGTCGTCAATCTGGAGTTGATTGATCGGCGCGGGGCCGTTCCACAGACGCGGCGTATTGATGAGGCGGATGATGTAGCGCCAGCCCAGTGTGAGGCCTGCAATATAGGCAAGTGCATACCAGCGGATTGCGAGGGGGCCGATTTGGATAATGACCGGATCAATGTCGGGAAAGGGGATGCCAGTCATGTGGGAAATATCCGCTGTGTTTGAATGTCAGGGTGGGGACCGCCCCTGATTTTCCGCCAGTGTGGCCGTGCGCGTCGGTGTGTCAAGTTACGCTCTGTTGAGTACACTGTGGTGAGCGGTTAAGCTGCGCTTTGTAATTGCACGGAGTTAGACCAATGACCCAGACGCAAAACCGCGTCCTCGACGAAATCGCCAAGCTGTTCACCAATGCAGCAGGTGCCGCGCAGGGCGTGCGTCAGGAAGTCGAAACCGTGATCCGCTCACAAGCCGAGCGCCTTGTCGCCGATCTCGATCTGGTCCCGCGCGAAGAGTTTGAGGTCGTGCGTGCCATGGCCGCGCTGGCGCGTGAGGAAAACGAAGCGCTCAAAGCCCGCATTGAGGCGCTTGAAGCCGCGCTTGCCGCCAAACCCGCCGCCAAAGCCAAAGCCGCGAAGCTCGCTGACTAATCTCAAGATTCGCCCACAGATTCGTGAGGTCCATTAAAGCCGGAGTGTGTCTCAAGGCTTGCGCCGACTCGCCCCGTCCTCCACGTTTGGCTGGTAGGCCCTATTGGCCTGACACACAACATCTTGTGGATAACTTTTAAGTTGGGGCGCAAGATTGTTGAAGATTCGTGGTGTGACGGGTTGCGGCGCGTGGTTTCAGGCGGGCGGCCATGATGGGGGTGCTTAATGACCGCTTCTCTCGTTGAAGCTGAGGAATTCGATGCGAACCCCCTGGACCTTCTGGAACAGGTTGCGTCGCTGCGGGACTGGATTTTTGAACGCAGTCACGAGGATGAACTGACGATTTGTGTGCGGGGTGAGTGGCGCGACCATCAGATTTCGCTGAACTGGCGTCAGGACTTGTCCGGTCTTCACATCGCGACCACGCTTGATATGCGCGTCCCCACCGATAAACGCCCGCAAATCCGCCATCTCATCGCACTGATCAATGAGCAGCTCTGGACCGGCCATTTTGATATGTGGTCCGAAGAGGGCGTGCTTCTGTTCCGCAACAGCCTGTTGCTCGGCGGTGGTGCTACGGCGACGCCCGAACAATGTGAGGCGTTGCTGCGTCTCGCCGTCGAAGCCTGTGAACGCTATTATCCGGCTATTCAGTTTGTCCTTTGGGCAGGCAAGAGTGCGGAAGAGGCGATTGCGGCGGCGATGTTTGAAACACGCGGCAGTGCCTGATCTCACGCTCGCGCCTGTTTCCTTCGCGGGTTTGTTTCGTTTACAGGTTTGAAATGACACTCACATTGAATGGTCCGCTTGCGCTGATCGGTGCAGGAAAGATGGGCGGCGCGCTTTTGTCGGGCTGGCTTGCCAAAGGCCTTGACCCCAAAACCGTCTTCGTGCGCGACCCTGAGCCTGCGGCGGAAGTCGGAAGTCTCATCGCCTTGCGCGGCATCTCGCTCAATCTGCCGCTTGTCGATCTCGCCGCCAAGCGTCCCGCTGTCGTGCTGCTCGCCGTTAAACCGCAATTGATGGACATTGTGCTGCCGGAGCTTCAGCCGCTGGTCGCGCCCGACACGCTTTTCATTTCGATTGCGGCGGGTACGAGCCTCCACCGGTTGAAAGAATTGCTGGGCGGTGAAATGCGTGCGGTGCGCGCTATGCCCAACACACCGTCCGCAGTCGGGCGCGGTATGACGGCCTGCTATGCCAATGCGCTTGTCAGTCCCGCCCAGCGTGAAACGGCAAACGAATTATTGGCTGCTGTGGGTGATGTCGGTTGGGTCGAGAGCGAACCCCTGATTGATGCCGTCACCGCCATTTCAGGTTCGGGTCCGGCTTATGTGTTTTATCTTGCCGAGTGTCTTGCCGCTGCCGGTGAAGCCTTGGGTCTTACGCCTGCGCTCGCCATGCAGCTTGCGCGTGCCACGGTTGCCGGTGCCGGTGAAATGCTGCACCAGATGCCGGACGATGTCACAACCTTGCGCAAGAATGTGACGTCGCCGGGCGGCACTACAGCCGCCGCTCTTGATGTGCTGATGGGCGAGGGGGGCCTGTCGCCGCTGATGCGCCGCGCCGCTGCCGCAGCGCGCGACCGTGCGCGTGAACTTGGTTCTTAAGGCCCGCCCGTGCTAAGAGGGTGTCATCATGGCCAAGCGCACAGACCCGTCCGATAAAATTATTGCCGCGACTTTGAAGCTTGCCGCCAAGCGTGGCTGGCATGAGCTGACGCTTGCCGATATTGCGACAGAGGCCAAAGTGGCACTGCCGGTGCTCGGCGAATTGTTCGCCACCAAGGCCGCGATCCTCGCCGCATGGTCTCGCCGCGTTGATGCTGAGGTTTTGAAACTGGCGCAAGCCGAAGACCTGAGCGGCGAGAGTGCACGTGATCGTTTGTTCGATGTGCTGATGATGCGCTTTGACGCGCTGACGCCGGACAAGGCGGCGCTTGCTGCGATTGCGCGTGATCTGAAACGCGATCCCGTCGCCCTCATTCCGCTGGCAGAGCCCGCGCTGCAATCTCTGGGCTGGATGCTTGAAGCCGCCAATATTGACAGTTCCGGATTTCGCGGTGCGTTGCGCGTGCGTGGTCTCGCGCTTATCTGGGCGCGTGTTCTTTTGGTTTGGCTTGAAGACGGTGAAGACATGGCCAAGACCATGGCCGAGCTGGACCGGCGCCTGCGTCAGGCGGAAGACCTGCTCAATGCGGTCGCGCGTTTTCGGGCGGGTTCGTCACGCGACGCCGCGTGATATCTGCTCGCCTTCATCACATTCAAACAGGCACATGAATGACGGCGCGCAAGCCCCCCATCGGGCTGCGGGCAAGCTGTATGTCGCCGCCATGGCCGCGGGCAATATCGCGCGCAATGGCAAGGCCGAGGCCTGTTCCGCCTTCGTCGAGATTGCGTGCTTCGTCAAGGCGATAGAAGGGACGGAACACTTCTTCGAGTTGTTCGTCGGGAATACCCGCCCCGTTGTCATCCACAATAATATCGATGTCGCCTTCGTCGCGTATGGCGGTCACCCAGACTTCGCCCGCATATTTGCCGGCATTGTCTATGATGTTGGTGAGGCAGCGTTTGAATGCATTGCGTCGTAAGGGCAGTTCAAGCGCGCCGTGTAATTCAAGCGTGACCGTGTGACCCTTGCGTTGGCTATCAAACTGGATTTCTTTCAGCAGCTCGCCGAGATCCGTCATTTGCGAGATTTCGCTCGGATCGCCGCGCACAAAGTCGAGATAGTCGTCGAGCATGCGTTCCATCTCGCGCACGTCGTTGCGCAACTCTTCGATTTCCGGCCCGTCTTTCAGCATGGCGAGTTGCAGCTTAAACCGCGTCAGCGGTGTGCGCAGGTCGTGGCTCACGCCCGCGAGCATGGCTGTGCGCTGCTCGATCTGCGCGCGGATGCGACTGCGCATTTGCATGAAGGCAATGGCGGCGCGGCGGACTTCAGACGCGCCTTGCGGTTTGAAATTTTCAACATCGCGCCCCATGCCGAAATCTTCTGCGGCTTCGGCAAGCCGCTCAATCGGGCGGATCTGATTGCGCAGGAATAAAAGCGCGACAATGACCAGCACAATGGATGCGGCCACCATCCAGACGATGAAGATATGGGAGTTCGCCGCATAGACATGACTGCGCAGCGGCAATGCGCGCATCACGCCGCCATCATAGGCAATGCGGATGTCGACATAATCATCGTAGCGCTCACCGTCGATCCAGAAGGGTTTGGCGATGCGCAGGCGGATTTCATCGGCGAGCGAGCGGTCAAGCAGGCCTTCATAACCGGTATTGGTTTCAGGCAGTTTTTCATCCGGTAAAAAAGCAACCGACATTTCGAGGAATTCGCTTGCCTGCGCCGCGATGCGGTTGGCTGCTGCTTCGCCCGGGTCCTGCTCATATTCAGACAGCAGCATGGCAATGTCGGCGACCGCGCTGCGCGACAGGGCTTCTGTCACCATCTGCCAGTGACGTTCCATGAAAACGTAAGTCACAAAGGCCTGCAACATGACCATGGGCAGGACAATGATCATCAGCGAGCGCCAATAAAGGCCCGATGGCAGCATACGCTTGAGAAACTGAAAGGGCCGGAAGGACATCAATAACTTTCTTCAGGTGCGGATGATCAGTCCGGTATCAGCACATAGCCTTCGCCGCGCACGGTTTGCAGATAAAGCGGGTTGCGCGGGTCGGTTTCGATTTTGCGGCGCAGGCGATTGATTTGCACGTCGATGGAGCGTTCCGCCGCTTCATCTTCGCAGAGATCAAGCCGCGAGAGAGTCTTGCCCATTTGTGTGGCGAAAATGCGCATGAGTTGTACTTCGCGCGTGGTGAGGCGCACCACCTCGCCGTTGCGTTTCAATTCGCCGCGCGCCACGTTGAAGCGCGCTTCGCCAAGGCTGATGTCTTCTTCGCGGGCGGCCTGTGCTTTGGACCGGCGCAAAATAGTGGCGATGCGCAGCAGCAATTCGCGCGGTTCAAAGGGTTTGCCCAGGTAATCGTCCGCACCGCGCTCAAGCCCGGCAATGCGGTCTTCTGTTTCGGTGCGCGCCGTCAGCATCAGGATCGGCACAGAGCTTTCACGCCGGAGTGAGGCGGTAAGCTCCAGTCCGCTCTCGCCCGGCATCATCACATCAACGACAAGAAGGTCGAAGGTGAGGCCTGCCAGACGCGCGCGGGCTTCGGCGGCGTTTTCGGCTGTCGTGATGCGATAGCCGTTTTCGCTGAGGTAGCGTTTGATGAGTTCGCGGATGCGCCGGTCATCGTCGATCACCAGAATATGCGGTGCGTCCTCATCGGGCCCGATGGTGTTCTGCTCTGTTGCCTCGGCGGGGACGCTCATTTGCTGTCCTTTGTGATCAGGTGCTCAACTTCGGCGCGGTTTTCTTCGTTGAGCAATGCAAACATAACCGTCCGCCATGCATCTTCCGATCCCGCACCGGCAGCAGAGAGCGCCTTGCGCACGCGTTCGCGCTGCGGGGCGACGAGGCGATGCAGCAGGTCGGCCCCTTCGCGTGTGAGATAGAGGCGGCGCTGGCGGCGGTCCTTCTCGCCGGTCTTCTGTTCGACAAAGCCACGCTCGATCAATTGGCGCAGCACACGGGCGAGGCTTTGCTTGGTGATGCGCAGAATATCAAGAAGTTCGGCGACCGTTATGCCGGGGTTGCGACCGACAAAATGCACGACGCGGTGATGGGCGCGGCCGAATTCATAGGCGCTGAGAATCGCATCCGGGTCGGAAATAAAGTCCCGATAGCCGAAAAACAGCAGCTCAATCGCCTCGGTGAGGCGTGTTTCGGTGTCGGTCTGGGGCATGGGGGAGCGGTCCTTTGAGGCGGAAACGCCCTGTTTGCCTTGGTTTTTTGTACTGGTCATCTATTTATGTCAGCCATGTTGACATATTTTTCCTGTGGTGCTACAAAATCGCACGCCGCGATATGACAATAAACGAAATGTGGCCGGTCGAATCTTCGAAATTCTAATTGTTTTCGTCGGGCTTTGATCGGGGCAAAGTGGCAAATGATGTTGTGGCCGGAAACGAATCCCTAAAGTGGGACGGTTGGCCGAGCAAGGATCAGAACGATGGCAGACATTCCTTTCGACAAGCGTGACGGATTCATCTGGTTTAACGGTGAGCTGGTGCCTTGGGCCGATGCGAAGGTGCATGTTCTGACGCATGGTCTGCATTATGCCAGCAGCGTCTTTGAAGGCTGCCGCGCCTATGGCGGCGAGATCTTCAAACTTCAGGAACATTCCGAACGTCTGATCAATTCGGCCAAGATTCTTGGTTTTGAAATTCCTTATTCGGTTGAAGAGATCAACGAAGCCTGCCGGTCGGCACTCGCCGCGCAGAAGCTTGTTGATGGTTATGTCCGTCCCGTCGCGTGGCGCGGCAGCGAAATGATGGGCGTCTCGGCGCAGAAGAACCGCATCAACTTCGCGGTTGCCGCCTGGGAATGGCCGTCTTATTTCGATATGGAACAACGCAAAAAAGGCATTCGTCTCAATTTTGCGAAATATAAACGTCCCTCGCCGGAAACAGCCCCGTCGCATGCCAAAGCCGCCGGTCTCTATATGATCTGCACGATCTCCAAACATGCCGCAGAAAACGAAGGCTATGCCGATGCGCTGATGCTCGACTATCGCGGCTATGTCGCAGAATCGACCGGCGCCAATATTTTCCTCATCAAAGACGGTGTGATCCATACACCGACACCTGATTGCTTCCTCAACGGCATCACGCGCCAGACCGTTATCGGTCTTGCGAAGAAGCGTGGCTATGAGATTATCGAACGCCACATCATGCCGGATGAACTCGGCTCCTTCACGGAAGTCTTCATCACGGGATCGGCTGCTGAAGTCACGCCGGTCGGTGAAATCGGCCCGCATAAATATGTGCCCGCCGAAATCACAGCTAATCTTTATGCTGACTATATGGCCGAAGTGCAGCCCAAAGTGAAGGCCCGCGCCACGGCGTAATCTCTCTCTTATCGCAATAAAAGGCGGCTCCGACGAGCCGCCTTTTTGTTTTTAGCCTACCCCTTGCGGGGCGGGGATAAGTGGTTTTCAGGCTCGAAAGCAACATGTGTCATTCGACATTTCTTGCAAGAGATCGAGTGTTTCCATGCAGAGATCGTGTGTCAGTTCGTCGAGGGTCCGAGTGGAGGGCGCGGACGACAATCCCCAGGCGGGGATAAGCCCGGTTTGTCTGACTTATCCCCGAAAATAAATCTATCCCCGTCACTTTACCATCAGCGGGCCGGTCATGCCGAGTTCTGCGTGGCCGGGATAGTTGCAGGCAAATTCAAACGCACCCGCCTTGGTGAAGGTCCAGATCAGCTCTTTCGTTTCGCCGGGTTCGGTGGAAACCGAATTTCCTTCCGCGTGTTCCATCTTCATGCCTGCCATTTCCGCCATCATGTCGCGATGGGCGGATTGCTCATCGGCGCTGCCCAATGCGAGTTCATGCGGTTGCTCGCCTTTGTTGATGAGGACGAAGCGGATTGTCTCACCCGCTTTCACGTCAATGTTCTTCACATCGAAGGCAATCTCGCTTGCTTCGATGGTGATGGTGCGGTTGACGTCTTTTGCAATGCCTTTATGGCCGATGCTCATTTCAGCCTGTGCGCCGTGATGCTTCATCCCGTCGGCGCTGGCGGTGGAAAGAGATGTTCTGGCAAATGTTGCAATGAGGGCGGCGGAGAGAAATGTGTTGCGTGTTTTCATCATGATTTCCTTTGACGAATGAGGATCAGAAAGCAATGCGAAGGCCGACGCGCACGGTCAGATCGTCTGTGTCTTCGCCATTGTTACGTTTGATGCGGGCGGTGTTGCCTGTTGCGGTCTCGTAAACGAGATCGACATAGGGTGCGAATTTGCGGGTCACTTCGTAACGCAGTTGCGCGCCCGCTTCGATGCCTGAGATACCGGAACCGATGCCGAGTTCGGGCACATCGCTCGCATGGACATTGAGTTCGGCATGTGGTTCCAGGATCAGGCGTTGTGTGATGGCGAGATCGATTGATTGTTCAAGCCGCGCACTCACATCGCCGCGCGTCGAGACAAACGCATGGGCATGGGTCTCGATGAATTGCGGCAACATGCCTTCAACACCGAAGGCAAGCGACGTTGTCGGATGCGGGTCAATGTCTTGTTTGATGCCGAGTTGCATGTCCCAAAAGTCAGACATATTGCGGCTCCACAGACCCCAGAGTTCCGACGCTTCGACATGCCCGTTTTGAATTTCGCCTTCGGTGCGCAGCACGATCTTGTCGGTGTCGCCACCATAGGACCCTTCGGCGTCCCATGTGACGAGGCCGCCCTCATTGTTCTCTGTGCCGCCCACCTGCACCCGCACGACATGAAAATTCGTTTCGGACATTTCATGCGCGGACATTTCATTTGCAGACATTTCGTTTGCGGTCAGGGGCGTTGCTATTGCTATGCTTGCGACGGCGAGACATGAAAATATGGTTTTCATTTTGTGACCTCCGCACCGAGACGCGCGACGACGACCTTGTTCATCATACCGCTCTGCATGTGAAAGAGCAGATGACAATGGAAGGCCCATTCGCCCGCTTCGTCGGCTGTCAGCATGACGGAATAGCTCTGCCCCGGTGGTACGCTCACCATATGTTTGTTGGGCAGGCGTTCGGCGGGCTGGCCGTTCACGAGTTGCACAAACATGCCGTGCAGATGCATCGGATGGGCCATCATCGTGTCATTGATGAAGGTGAGCTTCACCCGTTCGCCGTATTTCAGTTCAATCGGTGTCGCGTCGGCTTCCTTTTTGCCATTGAGCGTCCAGATATAGCGCTCCATCGTGCCGCCGAGGCGAACCACGATCTCGCGTTCTTCGGACCGCGTATCTTTTTGCTTCTTCAGCGATTTGAGATCGGCATAGCTGAGAACCTTCGTGCCGGACGGTGCGCCCGATGCCCATCCCATCGGCTTTTTATCCTCAACGGCCTCAGGTTTTTTGGTGCCGTGCATTTTGTGCATGTCGTCCATACTCATCTTGCTGTGGTCCATGCCCTTCATGTCCATGCCGCTCATGTCGTGGTCCATGCCTTCCATGCTGTCCATGCCCATATCGTTCATGGTGAGGAGCGCGCGGGGCCGCAGCGGCGGCACGGGGCCGCTCATGCCTTCGCGCGGGGCGAGTGTGCCGCGTGCATAGCCTGTGCGGTCGATTGATTGGGCAAAGATCGTATAGGCTTTGTCGCCCTTGGGCATCACGATCACATCGTAAGTCTCGCCAATCGCCATGCGGATTTCATCGACGATCACGGGCTGCACGTTTTGTCCGTCTGCCGCGACGACGATGAGTTTGAGACCCGGAATAGCGAAATCGAAATAAGTCATGGCGGACGCATTGATGAGGCGCAGACGCACACGCTCGCCGGATTTGTAAAGTCCGGTCCAGTTCGCGCTTTCCGATTTGCCGTTGACGAGAAATGTATAGCCCGTGACGTCGGCAAGGTCCGTCGGGTCCATGCGCATCTCGCCCCATGCGAGCCGGTCTTTGATTGTCGCACCGATCCCTTTGTCCGACATATCTGAAAAGAAATCGCCGGCGGTGCGGCGCGCATAATTGTAATAGCCGCTGTCGCTTTTGAGATTGGCGAGAATGTCGTCGGAGGTTTCGGTGGTGAAGTCCGACAGGACGACAACATAGTCGCGATCCGATGGCACGGGTTCCTTGTCGGCGGGGTCAATGACGATGGAGCCGTAAAGCCCTTCCTGTTCCTGTCCGCCGGAATGGGAGTGATACCAATAGGTGCCGCTTTGCCGGATTTTGAATTGATAGGTGAATGTTGTGCCGGGTTTGATGCCGTGGAAGCCGTTGAACATGGGCACGCCGTCCATATCGGCGGGGAGCAGAAGCCCGTGCCAGTGAAGCGATGTGTCTTCATCGAGCTTGTTGATGACATTGATCGTCACGTCCTCGCCCTCTTTGAAACGGAGGGTGGGGCCGGGCAATTGCCCGTTGATCGTCAGGCTTTCGCCTTTGCGTCCGCCGACATCAACGATTTTTTTGTCGATGGTGAGCGTATATTCGCCCGCTTGAGCCGCCGTGCTGAATGCAAGGCTGGTACATACGATGGCGAGGATGAGCCGCTTCATAAGCGTTCTCCTTCAGTCGGTGAATTTGAAATGCAGAAATTCTGTCCGGCGCTGTGCGCTAGATCAGCATGCGGTCTGTGGCCGCGAAGAGGTCTGCATAATGTCCGGCAACAGGCGCGCGCGGCGGCGGCGTGCCTATGGGCGCGGGCGGGAGCTTTGTCTGCGCCGTCAGATGAAAGGGCAGATCGCCATGTGCTTGTGTTGCCGCAATAACGGGCTTTGAAAGACTGTCTGTTGGCTGATGCAGGAAGGCCCAACCGGAGAGTGCGCCTGCCTCCTGCTCATGGTGGCAGGAATGTTCGTCACCGGATGTCTGTTCGTCCTGTCCATGATTATGGCCGGATTCATTGGCCGCATGGGTCATGTCGGCCACCACCGACATGCCGAGGCAATGGGCTTCGTTCGATAGCGTGACAAGACCCGCCAGCACAAAGAAAAGTGCCAGCGTTACCCGCATATATGGGAAGGACAATCGTTCCATCAGCGTAGCCTAGACCTTCCCGTGGGTGGAAGGTCAAGCACGATCATCAACCTGTTTCGAGTCTCTTTCTATAACTTTGGACAAAGCAACGTCGTGCATTTCCATAAATTTCGGATTGGTGCGAACATCTGAAGGTCGAAGGAAAATACGATCTTTTTTTGGCGACAAATAAATGGGTCGTGATCTTTCCGATGGTTTGACTCTGGGTGTAATTAACACAATGAGAAACCCTTTAATCGTGAGAAACAAAAGTTTTTGTTTTGATGGTTTGTTCGCGTTTGTCCACGTTGTTGGTTGTAAGATGAATTCGGATAAGCTCACACCGTCGAATTGCTTCTTGCTGTCGTAAAGATTGGCAATGCTGAAGGACATCTGCTCGAATGGGTTTCCATTTTCAATTATACTCATTCGCATTATTTCGCGTTCTTGTTGACTAACAATAAGATTTTTGTACAGATCATTTTTAGAAACAGAAGCTCTCCAAAACATCGACGTAATAAATTTTGCCATCATGGTGCTGTTAACTTCGACACTGCCGGACACCGCTCCTTTGAGCAGTTTTTCCTGTGTTGATTTCATCCAATGATATGCTGGGGCATCTAGGTCGTTGCCGAGCTTATTTTCGCATTCTGAACATAAGAGTCGGTCGGCACCACTATCGTTTGATTTTCTTAGGGGACCGGGGGCTGAAGATATGACAATTGCTTGCCCATTGTTTCGTTGGTGTATTTCTCTGAAGAACGAATGCGGTATCGCGTGCGAGTTGCACAACGGGCGTAGGTTTTTGCAAAGATGGCAAATGCCGATGACCTCTTTTTTATTGGCATTGGCCATCTGAAAGAATCCGATATTTTGTTTGCGCCATTGAAGTTTCTCACGAGAAGTTTCAGGTGATACTCACTTCCACCGTTCCGCTGCGTCGTCGTCGCTGGCTTTTGCTTCGACCCATGTGTCGCCTTCACGTTTCCAGAAGGGGGCGCGGGTTTTGAGGTAGTCCATCAGGAATTCAGCGGCTTCGAATGCGTCTTTGCGGTGGGTGGAGGCTGTGATGACCAGCACGATATTGTCGCCGGGGTTTAGCGTGCCGATGCGGTGGATGATGGTTACGGCTTGCAGCTTCCAGCGGGTATTGGCTTCGGCTTCGATCTTTGTGAGTTCGCGTTCTGTCATGCCCGCATAATGTTCGAGCGTCAGCGTCACGTCGCGCACGAGGCCGGAGAAGGTGACGACGGCGCCGATGTCGCTGCGGCCTTTGGTGAGCGCGGCGATTTCGGTGCTGATGTCGAAGTCTTCGGTTTGGACGCGGTTCATTTTTTATTTCCTCGCCTCCCCCCACCCAAAAAATCTATAGGAGATTTTTTGACCTCCCCACAAGGGGGAGGTGGAGATAGTTAGCCCCCCGTCACCGGCGGGAAGAAGGCGACCTCACGCGGGTGGCCCAGCGGGGCGTCGAGTTTGGCGTGTTCCTGATCGATGGCGGCGCGGATCGTTATTTTGTTTTCAAAGGCGGCTGCATATTCCGGTCCGCGCGTCATCAGCCAGTCGATGAGGTCCGCTACATCGCGCACGCTGTCGGGCGGTGTCACATCTTCCTCCGGTAGGCCGATTTTTTGGCGTAGCGATGCGAAATAGAGGAGCTTCACGACGCAGCGTCCTTTTTTTCTATCGGGGCGGTGAGGTGTTTCAGCCCTGCGCGGAAATAATCATAGCCGGTATAGAGCGTCAGGATGGCCGCGGCCCAGAGAAGGGTGATGCCGGTTTCGGTGATGCCGGGAATGATCTCGTCGCCCGATGGTCCTGCGATGAGGAAGGCGAGCGCGACCATCTGAATGGTCGTTTTCCATTTCGCCAGTTGCGAGACGGGAACGCTGACGCGCAGTTCGGCGAGAAATTCGCGCAGGCCCGAGACCAGAATTTCGCGACTCAAGATGACGAGGGCCGCCCAGAAGGAATAGCCGGAGATCATGCCGGTGCGGGTGAGGGCGAGCAGCACGGCGGCGACGAGGAGCTTATCGGCGATAGGGTCGAGCATACGGCCGAGATTTGATTGCTGCTCCCAGGCGCGGGCGAGATAGCCGTCGAAAAAATCGGTGACGGCGGCGATGACGAAGATGCTGAGCGCCGTCCAGCGCGCCCAGTCGGTGTCCATGATCGCGAAACCCGCGACAACGGGCACCATGGCGATGCGGGCATAGGTCAGCAGATTGGGCAGGTTGATCGGCATGGGACACTCTTTGGCGGGGGAGGCTCGCAGCGGGGGGCACGAACCACTTTGTCTCAGCATAGCAAAAGATTGGCGTCTGTCAGTCTTATGTCAGCCCAAAGTTACGACGTAGCGTCGGGGTTTCCGTGAAAGAAATCATAGATTGTGCGGGCCAAAGCGGCTGAAATCCCGTCCACGGCTTCAAGATCGGTGAGGCCGGCGCGCGAAACGGCGCGGGCCGAGCCGAAATGCTGCAAGAGGGCGCGTTTGCGCCCCGGTCCCACGCCCGGCACTTCGTCCAATGGATTGGTGCCGATGGCCATGGATCGGCGCGTGCGATGGCTGCCAATGGCAAAGCGATGCACTTCGTCGCGCAGGCGTTGCAGGTAGTAGAGAACCGGATTGCGCGGCTCCATCATGAAGGGCGCGCGGCCCTGCATGAAGAAACGCTCGCGGCCTGCGTCACGCTCCGGTCCCTTGGCGATGCCGACCGGCACGACGCTGTCGATGCCAAGCTCGGTCAGCACATCGACCGCGACTTTCAACTGGCCCGCGCCGCCGTCGATGAGGATCAGGTCCGGCCAATCGGGCGCGGGGGCGGTCGGGTCGTCCGTTTCGGGCGTGTCGGGGCGCGGCTCACTGTCTTTCAAAAGCCTTGAGAAACGTCGCGTCAGCACTTCGCGCATCATGGCGTAATCGTCGCCGTCTGCGATCTCGCTCTTGATGTTGAATTTGCGATATTGCGATTTCATAAAGCCGTCAGGTCCGGCGACCACCATGCCGCCGACCGCTTTGGTGCCGGAGATATGGGAGTTGTCATAGACCTCGATGCGCTGCGGTGTTTCGGGCAGGCCGAAGACTTCGGCGACGCCTTCCAACAGCGTGCGCTGCGTTGAGCTTTCGGCAAGCCTGCGGCCCAAAGCCTCGCGTGCATTGGTCATGGCGTGGCCGACCAATTCTTTCTTCTCGCCGCGCCGGGGCAGGCCGACCGCCACTTTGCGCCCTGCAATGATCGAGAGCGCTTCGGCGAGCAGCGCGCGGCCCGGCACGTCATGGCTCAGCAGCACGAGACGCGGCGGGTGGCGGTCTTCATAAAACTGCGCCAAGAAAGCGTCGAGCACTTCGGTGACTTCAACATCGCGGTCATGGCGCGGGAAATAAGCGCGGTTGCCCCAGTTCTGTCCGGCGCGGAAGAAGAAGACCTGAATGCAGGTTTGTCCGCCTTCCTGATAGGCCGCGAACAAATCGGCTTCGGTCAGCGTCTGCGGGTTGATGCCCTGATGCTGCTGCACCTGCGTCAGCGCGCGGATGCGGTCGCGATAGATCGCGGCGCGTTCAAAATCGAGCGCGGTTGCGGCCTCGTCCATGTGGGTGACGAGATCCTTCTGCGTCTTGCGCGAACGACCGCGCAGGAAGTCGCGCGCTTCGTTGACGAGTTCGCCGTAGCCCTCCGCATTGATCTCGCCGGTGCAGGGCGCGCTGCAGCGTTTGATCTGGAAGAGGAGGCAGGGCCGCGTGCGGGATTCGAACACGCTGTCAGAGCATGAGCGCAGCAGAAAGGCTTTTTGCAGGGCGTTCAATGTGGCGTTGACGGCACCGGCATTGGCGAAGGGGCCGAAGTAATCGCCTTTGCGCGCGCGGGCGCCGCGATGCTTGATGACCTGCACATAGTCGTGGTCGCCGGTGAGCAGGATATAGGGGAAGGATTTGTCATCCCGCATCAGCACGTTGTAGCGCGGCTTCAGACGCTTGATGAGATTGGCTTCGAGCAGCAGCGCGTCGGTTTCTGTCGCCGTGGTGATGAATTCCATCGCATGGGTGTTGGCGATCATGCGGGCGATGCGGTTGGAATGGCCGGTGAGTTTGGCGTAGTTCGCCACGCGCTTTTTTAAGGAGCGCGCCTTGCCGACATAGAGCACTTCGCCGTCATGGCCGAACATGCGATAGACGCCGGGACTGTCGGGCAGGATTTTGACTTTTTCGGCGATCAGATCCGAGCCGGTCACGGCGTCGGGGGCAAGCAGGGCCGCTTTGCGGCGCGCCGGTTTTGCGGGCTCCGCATTGACGTCCTTTGCCTCAGTGTTCGTATCCTGAGGTTTGCTGTCTTGTTCCTCGCCCATCATTCCGATCTATGTCTGCCGCTGTGGATAAGTTTGTTGAAAAGCCGCAAGAGTTAAATGGTCATCATTCCGGCGCGGCAAAAGCCTGTCGCACCGACAGGCGATCATTCTAAAGTGTAAGCGGTTGATTCCATTTGTTTTTCTTTTGGCGATCGCGGGATATAAGTGTGATCAAACTGTCATTAAAGCCTGATTTTGCAGGATTTTTTCGATTTTTCCTGCTGTGCACAAAAGCTCCGTGAACGGCAGTTGCCAATTCAAACTATTGATTTTATTGCAGCTTTTCGGGAGACGGTTACGGCTGTTCCAATAAGGAGCAATGACCGGGCGGCGGCGCTGTGAACCGGCAGAGCCCAACCGGTCATTTTGCCCGCTCGATTTCCACACCCACGCTGGCAGCTTCGGCAATCGCGGCCAACTTTTCCACACGGATGCGCGCGACGCTGACGCGCTCGTCCTTGAGACATTGAGCGGCGATCTGCTCGGCCAAAGTTTCCACGAGATTGAGATGGCCGCTGGCAACGATGGCTTTGATTTCGTTCACGACGATTTCGTAGCTCACGACATTGGCGAGGCTGTCGCTGTGGGCGGCTTCATGCACGGTGAGGTCCACATTGACGCGAATGGGCTGGGTGCGGCCCTGCTCATGCGCATAGACGCCGATATGCGCTTCAAGCATGAGGTCGCGCACGAAGACATGGCGGATGGCGCGGGCGGCGTCGGCGATCTTCATGGTGGAGACGGTTTCGCTTCTGCTCATTTCGGAATTCCCACTATGTCAGGTGTCGCCCAGGCCAGATGCTGTCCGCCGTCGAGCGCAATCATCTGGCCGGTCATCGCGGGCGAGGAGAGAATAAACCGGATCGCGGCGCAAATCTCCTGCGGTGTTGTTCCGCGTTGGAGCGGCATCGAGGCGACTTCATGCGCGAAATCTTCTTCGGTCTGGTGAATGCTTTGCAGCGTGGGGCCGGGGCCGATGGCGTTGACGCGGATGGCGGGCGCGAAAGCCTGCGCCATCACGCGCGTCATGTCCCAAAGCGCCATTTTGCTTAATGTATATGAGAAAAACAGCGGGTTCGGTCGCCAGACGCGCTGGTCAATCATGTTGATGATCTGGCCGCCGCTGGCGGGCAGTTGCGCATGGAGTGCACGGGCGAGGAAGGCGGGCGCGCGCAGATTGACGCTCATATGCTCGTCCCATGTTGTCTGCGTCATGGTGGCCGCCGTGTCGGCATCAAAGACCGAGGCATTGTTGATGAGCACGCTGACGGGCCCGAGCGCTGAGACCGCATCGGGGATCAGTTTTTCCACGGCACCGGCATCGCTGAGATCAGCAGGCAGGATCACAACCTTGCCGCCCTTGCTTTCAATGTCGCGTTTCAGCGCCTCGCCGTCCTGATCGGCGCGGTCGGGGCGGATGCAGAGCGCAAGGTCATAACCTTCGTCGGCCAGTTCCAAAGCAATGTGATGGCCGATGCGCCGTGCGGCACCCGTGATCAGCGCGACACTCATACGAGGTCCTTTCCGCTGTGAAAGATGAAATAGAGATAGGCGCCATAGGCGGTAATGAACATTACGCCCTTGCTGCGTGTGATCGTTCCGTGCGTCCCGATGATCGCCATGATGACAAGAGCTGCCGCGAGCATGACCCAGAGATCAAAATGGAGAAAATTCGCGGCCACAGGCAGCGGCATGATCAGTGCGTTGATGCCGAGAATGCCGAGAATGTTGACGATATTGCTGCCGACGACATTGCCGATGGCGAGATCGTAACGGTGGCGGAAAGCGGCCATCAGCGATGTGGCAAGTTCAGGCAATGAAGTGCCGATTGCGATGAGTGACAGGGCGATAACAGCATCGGGCACGCCGAAGAAACGGGCGATTTCCGTACCGCCTTCCACCACCAGATGCGCGCCGACGGGCAGGCCGATGCAGCCGACGAGAATGAAAGCAATGATATGTGATTTTGCCATATGGACGGGCGTGCCGGCAGGACTGAGTTTGTGATCGGCTTCTTCCATCAGTTCTTCGGCTTTTTTCGTCTGAGCGGTCACATCTTCCGGGTGGCGTTGTGCTTCCCATGCAGACCAAAATAAATAGGCCACCAACAAACCGATCAGGATCAGCCCTTCAGTGAAAGCGAGAGGTCCGAGAAAACACAGGGCGATCAGCAGCAGGCTCGTGCCCAGCATGACGACCGTGTTGCGACGCAGGCCACGGGCATTGCAGACGATCGGATAGATCAGAGCAGGCAGGCCCAGGATCAACAGGATATTGGCGATGTTGCTGCCCACCACATTGCCGATGGCAATGTCGGGTGAGCCCTGCAGGGCGGCGCTGACGGAAATCACGAGTTCCGGCATGGAGGTGCCGATGGCGACCACGGTGAGCGCGATGATCAGCGGCGACAGACCCGCGCGGGCTGCCAGTCCTGCCGCGCCGCGCACGAGCAGGTCGCCGGCCAGCATCAGGAGAACAAGCCCGAAGGCCAGAGAAAGATACATTATCGCCTCGTGTCGGATGTGGTTGGTTTATGCCGCAATATGGTCATGGCTGATAGATCGCGTAGTGTTTGCGGGTGCGTGTCACGACTTCCCATGTGCCGCTGAAGCCCACGGGAATGACAAAGGCATCGCCTGCCTGCACGGTGGTCACATTGCCATCGGCATCGGTGAGGCGGCTTTCGCCTTCGATGATGTGGCAGAATTCGGCTTCGGTATATTCGATGGTCCAGATGCCGGGTTCGGCCTCCCAGATTCCTGAAAAGAAGGCGCCGTCGCCCGTCTCATAGGCGTTCCATGTCCGGTTCTGCGGATCGCCGCTGATGACACGGTCTGGCCGCGGTGCGCCTGTTTCCGGCCGCGTCTGTGTCGTGACGGGAATGAGCTTTGGGGAGGGAAGGGGCATTTTGTCCCGTCTTGAGCGGATGCGAAGGGTGGGTAGCGTGCGCGACCGACCATAACACGGATAAAACTGTCCGGTCGCGTGCCTTACTCCAGGCAAATGGCCGTGTTCCGCCGAAAATCAAGCCTCCGGCAGGGTTCTTGCTCCACAAGTTCGAATGACAGGTCCGCCGTCCGGTTTCGGCACGGGCTTGTCCCGAAATGAAGAAACGCGGCCATAGGGTTGGCCGGAATGCGGGCAAGGCAATGAGTTCAGCGATGCAAGACCAGGCGGTCCATCTGCGCGGCGGCTATCAGGGCATAATCGAGCTTCCGGCGACGGCAGGCGTGCGACCCTTGGGCGAAATCGTGGCGCGGCGACAGGCGGGCAGTCGCTCCCGTATCGGTGTCACTGTGCATCACGCCTTGGCCGATGCTGAAATTGCGTGGCGGGCCTTCGAGCACGAAGCCATCGGCCTCGGTTTTCAGACGTTTGACTGGATTAAGGCGTGGCATGTGCAGGTGGGGGCCGCTGACGGCGTTGAGCCTGCCATTGCTTTTGTCTCGCTTGATGGTGTGCCTGTGATGCTTGCCGCTTTCGGCATTGAGCGCCGCTATGGCCTGCGCTGCCTCACTTGGTTGGGTGGTAAATTCGTTGATTATAATGCACCGATGCTGTCGCCTGATTTTGCCGAGCGCGTCAGCCCTGAACATTTCGCGGTGATGTGGCAGAAGGTGCTCGCGCAGCTTCCGCCGCATGATTTCATTGTGCTGGAAAATCAGCCAAGCCATATCGGCGCGACCGTCAATCCGTTCGTGACGCTGGCCGGTGATGTCGCGCCCGACAAGGGCTATGTCTTTGAACTGCCCGAAACGGTCGATGAATTTTACGCAGCCTTCCGCTCAGAAACGCGCCGTCAGGACCGCGCCAAATGGCGCAAGCTTGAAGCGCTGGGTGCGCTCGAATTTCGCATAGCCGCAAATGGCGAAGAAGCGCGCCGCATGGCCGCCGACATTCTCGACCGCAAAGCATCCAAGCTGCGCGAGCAGGGCGTGGCCTCGATCTTTGAAGATGCCGGCTATTGCGCCGCTTACATTGCGCTCGCCGCTCTGCCGCCCAAGCGTCAATTGCTGCAGGTCGCGATGCTGACGCTCAATGGTGAATTTCTCGCAGGTTCCATCGCGCATGTGTTTCGCGGGCATGCGACGCTGATGGTTCACACTTTTGAAGGCCATCCGCGCCAGTCGCCGGGCCGCTTGCATCTGCTCAGGCTGATGGAAACCAGCATTGAAGCGGGACATCTCTTTTATGATCTCTCCATCGGCAAACTTCCTTTTAAAGAAAGCTTCTGTGCTGAGCCGATGGCGCTCACCAATTTTGTCGTTGCGACAAAACCATGGGGACTTGCGGCGGCGAACGCGACGCGCGCGAAATTTGCGCTGAAGCGCCGTGTTAAAGCGAGTGCCCGATTGATGCAGTGGCTGCGCAGCTTCAGGCTGATGCTGAAGTGAAAGCAGAAGACGCGTTGCTTTCTTTGTCTCAACCCTCCCCTTGAGGGAGGGTCAAAAAAGCTCCTTCAGATTTTTTGGGGCGGGGTCGCGGTCTGTCGTCAGAACACGGCCATGCATTGAACTTCGTTCCCCCTCCCCAAACGGCGAAGGCGCCGTTTGACCCTCCCTCAAGGGGAGGGTTGAAGGATTCTTTGGGCGGCGATTATCCCGCAATGACGATAACGACTATTTCGGCCGTCTCTCCCAGGGCTCCAGCACACCTGCCACCAAGCGCGGCTGAGGGTGCTCCATCTGCGCAATTGCGGCGGCTGAAATTTCGGCATGGGTGAGCCAGCGTGATGACGCACCTTCCAGCATAAAGCCCAAAATCACCTGCGCATAGGTGAATTCATCCTGCAGGCCAAGTGCCTGTGCGCGCCGCTCGGCAATGGACGCTTCGCCGTCCTTGCCCAGAAGCAGCGAGCGGCTGCCCATCACTTCAACAAGCCGTCCCTGCGGCGCAATCATCCCGTCAAGCGCCGCGCGCAAAATATCGGCAGGCGGGTGGAGCCATGTCAGCGCCAGATCAAACGGCGCATGGCGCTCCAACGCATCGAGAAACGCGGCCTCATCATCGTAAGACACATTGATCGGTGTGATCTTGTGATCGAGCACGTCATTGTTGAACGAGAATGCATCGGCATTGCGCGAGACGAGCACAGCTTTCTTCGAGCGCGCGACAGCATGCGCCGCTGCGGCAGAGAGCATGCCGGTGGTGCCGAGGAGGAGGGTGGTGGTCATGGGATTCAATTCGCACTTTGGAGTTCTCTGAATACTCCTTCCGGTGGTTTACGCCAAATCTTCCATATGGTTCGAGATGCATCCCAAATGGCGATTCCTAACGTAATTGAGAATGCCCCCACTATTGTACGGAACGTCAAAACCAATGATGAAAAGAAAAAATTCTTGTCGTTGTTTCTGAGTTCGCCCACAAAGAGATTGAAAACTTCCGGATAGTCCAGCAGTGAGCCTTGTATGATTTGGTTGGTAACAAACCACATGAGCTGCCAATAAGTTGTGTTGGTTGCAGGAAGTCCGTCGTGTAGCCCAATCAGAGCTATTCCCGTTTCATCAAACCAATAGTAGTTGGTGCAAAATAGGAATAACCCGACCGCCGGAACTGCAAGTCCGAATACAATAATGACCAGAAAGTCTTGAGAAAAACCGAGCCAAGCAAGCTTCTGATGAGCTTTCATAGCCGTTATCCGAGTTCTTATTGCATCTCTTCGAGTTGGAGATCTGCCTCGATATTTTCGACCAAATGCTTCGTACTTTAAGTCGCGTATTCTTTCTTTGGCTCTATAGGCTATCCACAAGGATATGAAAATTATGATCAGTGCAGAGAGGAATGCATAGATGCGAATTGCAGTGTCGGAGACTAGGTAGGGCCATAGTGTGGCCCACCAAGCTCTCACCTGATCCGCCATCCAATAGAAATCACGATAGATGCTGTCGTTCATGCTCATCCCCCCGAATGAGTTTTACGTGGGGGACATCATCCCTGTTCGGAGCGTTTGGCGCAAGATAATTGCCGGGTGGTTGTCTGTGTGGTGCGTTTTCTGTTTTCGGTGTCTTGCAGATATGGAAACGCCCCTGTCTGCCAATGGCATGCAGGGGCGCATCCGTTCACTGAGGGTATTTCACTCAGCCGCCGATGGCGCTGGCCTCGGCTGCTGCGATTTGCATGCTGCTCGACATTTCGTTGGTGACGGCGCTTTGTTCTTCGACAGCGGTGGCTGTCGATGTCACATATTCACGCACCGCTTCAATGGCGTTTTTGATGTTGTGCAGGCCATTCACAACGTCATTCGATACGCTGCGCATGCCGTCGATTTCTTCAGAAATCCGCTCAGTTGCGCTCTTTGCCTGATTGGCGAGATTTTTCACTTCGTTGGCCACGACCGCAAAGCCGCGTCCTGCTTCACCGGCGCGCGCCGATTCAATGGTGGCATTGAGGGCGAGAAGATTGATCTGGCTGGTAATGTCCGAGATGATCTGGACAATGCCGCCCATGGAAGCGCCGACTTCGGAAAGGCGCTGCGTTGCGCGATCGGCATCTTCGACGCAGTTTGCGGCATCATTCGCCTTGTCGCGGGATCTCAGCATTGCTTCGGAAATTTCACGCACCGATGCATTGAGTTCTTCTGCACCGGAGGCAACGTTTTCCATCATTGAGCGCACATGTTCGCTCTTTTTGCGGGCGACGACCTGCTTTGTCACATCGGTGGCGAACTTGACGATTTTGAAGGGCTTGTTATTCAGATCGAGAATGGGGTTGTAGGATGCCTGAATCCAGACCTCGCGACCGCCCTTGCCAAGACGCATATATTCTGCGGCCTGGTATTCGCCACGGTTGAGCGCTGCCCAGAACTGGCGATACTCGTCGCCGTCGCGGACGTCGGACGGGACGAACATCGAATGATGCCGGCCCTGAATTTCAGACAGCTGATAGCCGAGCGTATCGAGGAAATTCTTGTTGGCTGTGATGATCGTGCCGTCGAGGTTGAATTCGATCACGGCCTGTGACTTGTGAATGGCGTTGATCTGGCCGATATAGTCGGCGGCTTCAAGCTTTTCTTTCGTTACATCGGTGGCGAATTTGACAACTTTGAAGGGTTTGCCGTTGAGGTCGAGGATGGGATTGTAAGATGCCTGAATCCAGACTTCGCGTCCGCCTTTGCCGATGCGCTTGTATTCGGCCGATTGATATTCGCCGCGATTGAGCGCCGCCCAGAATTCTCTGTATTCGGTGCTTTCACGCAGGTGAGGCTCGACGAACATGCTGTGATGCTTGCCCTGAATTTCGGACAGCTGATAGCCGAGCGTATCGAGGAAATTCTTGTTGGCTGTGATGATTGTGCCATCGAGTTTGAATTCGATCACGGCCTGCGATTTGTTGATGGCGTCAATCTGGCCGATGTAATTGGCGGCTTCCAGCTTTTGCTTCGTCACGTCGATCGCGAATTTGACGACTTTGAAGGGTTTGCCATCGCGGCCGGCGATCGGATTGTAAGACGCCTGAATCCAGACCTCACGACCGCCTTTGCCGAAGCGCTTGTATTCTGCAGACTGGGGTTCGCCCCTGCTGAGGGCCGCCCAGAATTCTCTGTATTCGCTGCTGTTGCTATAGGCCGGATCGACAAACATGCTGTGATGTTTGCCCTGAATTTCTTCAAGGCTATAGCCGAGCGTGTTGAGGAAGTTCTTGTTGGCTGTAATGATTTTGCCATCCAAAGCAAACTCAATTGTCGCCTGGATATTATGGACGGCGGCAAGTTCAGCGGCCTGATTGAAAGCTTTGGGTGAGAAAATCATTTTTGTGTTCCACTTCTGCGCATTTTGCTCATGACAAAATGCGCAGAAGCTTTGAATGATCATTTAATGAAAAAAATTAGATTTTTAAGACAAATTCCTACATTCGGGCGTCTTTATCGCAGAAGGGCCCCGCAGGTTCGTCGGGGCTTTGCGACAGAAATGCGCACAAATTAAAGGTATTTTTCTCCTGATACGTCTTTTTACGTATATTGAGGACGGCCAAAGAGCTTGTTTGGGCGTTAATCTTGTCGGGCGTGCGATTGAAAAAATCGGAAAATAGCACCCGGCTGTCGCGGTGAAAGCACTGTGCTTTATTCGCCGCGCAGGCCTCTGCCGATACCGCGGAAAAAGTCACGCGTTGTATGGCCGATGGTCTTGGTTGTGTCGCGGACACCATGGCCCACGGCCTTGGCACCGTCACCCACGGCGCGCCCGGCGTCAGCGGCACCTTCACCGATGGTCTCTCCGACTTCTTTGGCAGGCGGCAAGCGGCCATCGGATTTGGGTTCGGTGTGTATTTCCGGCTTCATGTCGGATTTTTCGGCCTGTTCCGCCTCGTATTTCTTCTGTGCCTGCTCATAGTCATAGGAGTCCGCCAGCGCGGCGCTTGTGCCAAGCATCAGGCTGAGGGCAAGGACTGTGACGATACGCATAGCGGTCTCCATATTCATTGGGTCTTGCTCTTAAGATGACAAGCAATTGCGGCAAAACCATGCCGTTGCATTATCAAAATTCGTCAGGGAAATCAGCCGGATTTTTCGGTTTTTTCTTTTTTGGCCGCTCAAACATCACGCCGGGAAAGCCTTTGAGCGGCTTCAACTCAGCGCCTGTATAGGCCCAGTCCTGCTGCTCGCCGATGCGCAAATGATAGCGCGGCTCGCGGCCCGTGCGGCTTTCAAACAGCGCGCGCGGAATGTTGACCATATGGGGTGAGCGCGCGGTTTCATAAAAAAGCGGTGTGCCGCATGTGCCGCAAAACGAGCGCGTGATGCCCGCCTTGCCGTTTTCAAATTGCGAGATGTCGTCTTCGCCTTTGAGGATGCGAAACCGTTTGCGCCAGCTCCCCACATAAGTCGCGTAAGCCGCGCCATGCGTGAGGCGCGCCGCCTTGCCGTGATCGTGAAAAGCCCAGCGCGCGGGGACGTCGATTTCGAGCGTCACCGCCCCGCAAAGGCATTTGGCTTTCGCGGTTTTGGGTGTGGCGAGGGTCTTTGGTTTGGTGGTCATACGCGTTGATGCGGGCTACCGCTTCTTCCCGCGATACTTCCCAGCCCGCGTGCCGGGCTTGCCGCTTTGTGAGCGGCCTTTGACGTTGGCGCGGGCGACGCTGTCTTCAATTGCGGATTGCCGCGCCATCGGGTCGTCGGCAATGGCAAGCTCTGTTGCTTCCAGCCGTTTGATTTCGTCGCGCAGGCGGGCGGCGGTTTCAAATTCGAGATCGGATGCTGCTTCCTTCATCTTGTTTTCGAGTTCGGCAATGTGGCCGCGCAGATTGTGGCCGATGAAGGACTCGTCGGCCACGCCTGTATCGACGCGGACATGGTCGCGCTCGTAGACGCTGTCGAGAATATCGCCGATGTCGCGGCGGATCGATTCCGGCGTGATATTGTGTTCGATATTATAGGCGTGTTGTTTTTCGCGGCGGCGGTTGGTCTCGGCAATCGCGCGCTCCATCGAGCCGGTCATTTTGTCGGCGTAGAGGATGACGCGGCCATCGACGTTACGCGCCGCGCGGCCGATGGTTTGGATCAGCGATGTTTCCGAACGGAGGAACCCTTCTTTATCGGCATCGAGAATAGCGACGAGTGCGCATTCGGGAATGTCGAGGCCTTCGCGCAGCAGGTTGATGCCGATGAGCACGTCAAAAGCGCCAAGCCGCAGATCGCGCAGAATTTCAATGCGCTCCAGCGTGTCGATGTCGCTGTGCATATAGCGCACGCGGATGCCTTGCTCATGCATATATTCGGTGAGGTCTTCGGCCATGCGTTTCGTGAGCGTCGTCACGAGAATACGCTGACCCTTGGCCGCCACTTCTTTGCATTCGGCGATGAGATCGTCGACCTGCGTGCCCACCGGACGAATGAAAGTCGGCGGATCGATCAGGCCGGTCGGGCGGATCACCTGTTCGGTGAAGCTGCCGCCGGTCTGTTCCATTTCCCACGGGCCGGGCGTCGCGGAGACGAAGACCGATTGCGGCCGCATCGCGTTCCATTCTTCAAACCGCATCGGGCGATTGTCCACGGCGGAGGGCAGGCGGAAGCCATATTCGGCCAGCGTTGATTTGCGGCGATAGTCGCCCCTGAACATGCCGCCGATTTGCGGCACGGTCACATGGCTTTCATCGGCGAAGACCAGCGCATTGTCGGGCAGATATTCAAACAAGGTCGGCGGCGGCTCGCCGGGTTTTCGGCCTGTGAGGTAGCGCGAATAATTTTCGATGCCC
Source organism: Parvibaculum sp. (assembly GCA_030645235.1). Taxonomy (GTDB): domain Bacteria; phylum Pseudomonadota; class Alphaproteobacteria; order Parvibaculales; family Parvibaculaceae; genus Parvibaculum. The sequence goes on from JAUSMV010000012.1 coordinate 440,186, forward strand.
GCGCAGCTTCCCGTCGCTTCCATCATCTCAATGTCGAATTGTGTGCGCTGCTCAAGGCGCTGCGCTTCCAGCAATTTGCCCTGCCCCTTCAGTTCCTGAAGGCGCACTTGCAGATCGCGCGTGATTTCTTCAATCGCCTGATTGAGCGTCGGCTTCGGCGTCACATAATGCGAATTGGCATAGAGCTTCACGCTCTCATATTTATCGGTCTTGTGGCCCGTCAGCGGATCGAACTCGGAAATTTCCTCGATCTCATCGCCGAACATGGCAATGCGCCAGGCGCGGTCTTCATAATGCGCGGGGAAGACGTCAATCGTATCGCCGCGCACGCGGAAGGTGCCGCGCGTGAAGGCCTGATCGTTGCGTTTGTATTGCAGGGCCACGAGATCGGAGATGAGTTGCCGCCGGTCGATCTTCTCACCGACCTTGAGCTGAAACGTCATGGCCGAATAGGTCTCGACCGAACCGATACCATAGATGCAGGAGACCGACGCGACGATGATGACGTCATCGCGTTCCAGCAGCGAGCGCGTCGCGGCGTGGCGCATCCGGTCGATCTGTTCGTTGATCGAGCTTTCTTTTTCAATGTAAGTGTCGGTGCGCGGCACATAGGCTTCGGGCTGGTAGTAGTCGTAGTACGAAACGAAATACTCAACCGCGTTGTTCGGAAAGAAACTTTTGAACTCGCCATAGAGCTGCGCGGCCAGTGTTTTGTTCGGCGCGAGGATGAGGGCAGGGCGCTGCGTGCGCGCGATGACCTGCGCCATTGTATAGGTCTTGCCGGAGCCTGTGACGCCGAGCAGCACCTGCTCTGTCTCGCCCTCGTTGATGCCGGCGACAAGCTCTTTGATCGCGGCGGGCTGGTCGCCTGCGGGTTCATATTCGGAGACGAGTTTAAAGGCGATGCCGCCTTCGGATTTTTCGGGCCGTTCGGGACGGTGCGGTTCAAACAGCGGCCAGTTTTCCGGATCGCCCTGCAAGGCGCCTGCCCAATGATCGCGATCCGCGATGGCGCTTTCGGCGGAGAAAATGCCGGATGCTTCCGCGAATCCCGCCGCGACCTTCGCCTCTTTCGACGAAAGCGGCTTGTCGCCCGCGCGACCGAATGATTTGAAACCCTTGCTTGCCATGGACCCAATATGGAGCGTCGGGGAGGCCAAGAAAAGACCCCTGCTGACACCTCCTGACAGCCGGTGTCAGGAGGCCCCTATCTGCGCCGCATAAGCGGTCCCAATTGCACGATGAGCACGGCGGCGAGCACGCAAGCCGCGCCCGTCCAGCCGCTCAGTGTCAGGCGCTCGCCCAGCAGCAGAGCGCCGAAGGCGGCGGCGAAGAGACCTTCTGACGAGAGGATGATGGCGGCGTCCGAGGCGGGCGTATGCGCCTGCGCCACCGATTGCAATGTGAAGGCGAGGCCGCCCGATATGATGCCGGTATAGAGCAGTTCCATCCAGGCATCGCCGACGCCGCCCCATGTCGGGGCTTCAAAATAAATGCCGAAGGCCAGGCCGAGCGCGGCGACGACGATGAATTGAATGAGCGAGATGACCATCGGGCGGCGCAGATCATAAGCGATCCAGCCCAGCGCCAGAATCTGAATGGCCCAGAAGAATGCGCCGAGAATAATCAGCCAATCGCCTGTGTTGAGCCCTGCGATGCTGCCGCCACCCAGAAGGAACGTGCCGATGAGCGACAGCGCGGCGGCGGGCCAGATGGCGGCGTGGAGTTTCGCATGTTGCTTGTCGGCCTCCGATGTCGTGCGGAATTTTGTGACGACATAGGCAAGCGCAGGCACCATCACAACATAGAGCGCGGTGAGAAACCCCGCATTGCTGACGCTGGTGGTGAGCAGCGCGGTTTGCTGAAGCGCAACGCCGAGGAAAAACGCGACGCCGATGCCGACGATCTGCATCAGGCGCTTTTTCGGGATCACAGGCAGATTGCGGCGGCTCTCGGCAAAGGCAAAAGGCGCGACGACAAGCGCGGCCATCAGAAACCGTGCGCCGGAAAAAGTCAGCGGCCCCATATGCTCCATCGCGGTCGCCTGCCCGACAAAAGCCAAGCCCCAGATAAGGGCCGCTGCAAGCAGCAACAGATCGGCAGTCGCGCGGGTCATGGAGTGTGGGTCTTTGCTGCAAAGGGGGCGGGCCGCGCGGACCCTAGCACCGGCCCCCGTGCCCGTCACCGGCCATTGATTTGATTGACGAGGCAGTTCTCGCCACGATCTGAGAAATCCCCGCCTAAAAACTTATCCCCATGTGGTTTTCCGCCCCCATATTGATTTCATTGCCGCCACGAAGGGATATTCCGGACCATCCGAAGTGTGGGCGGTGAGCGACATCTGAAACGAACGGGATTAATGGACCCGCTGCTGAAGTCAGACGCCCGATGAGTACAGCAATGGAAAACGGAGAAGACGCAAAAATGTCGCGCGCGGGGTCGGAGTTCCTTCGCCCCAATACGTGTTAACGCGTCACGCGTTGGATCGCGTGCGTTGGAGTTCTGCCCCGCGCCCCTTCACCTTTCGAGGTGGCACCTTTTAAGGCGCCTTTGGTAAATGCGTGTCTCACCCTTGCGGGCTTCAGCCCGGCGAGGTTTTTGCCGCATCACCTGCAATGGCCTCTTTCCCTTCGGCGCTGCCTCTGCAATCCTCCCCTCATGTCACAGCCCATGATCTATTCCCCCATTCCGCGTGTCGCGCGGGCGCATTGGACGATCTATCTGCCCTCGGGCGTTGTCGCGCTTGTCTGGGCGGCGATCTATGGCTGGGCCGCCGCGCATGAGCCGCAGCTCGGCGCGCTCAAGGCGCTGGCCCTTGCGGTCGAGGCGTTGGGTGTGCCGCTTCTGTTGTTCTTTGCCGCCGTGCGGGCGCGCGTGCTCTCGGTGGAGGTGCGCGGCGACGGGGTGCTTTCCATGCGGTTTGGCTTTTTGCGTCCGCGCGAGGTCAGCATCGGCTTGCATGAGATTGCCTCGGTGCGCGTCCGGCGTTCCTTTGTGCAGGCGCTGCTGGGCGGCGGGGCGCTGGATGTGAAAACCCTGTCGGGCGAGCGCCTCTTTGTCACGGACCTTGATCATCCCGATGACATTGCCGCTGCGCTTGTCGTGCCGGTGCGCGATGATTTCGGTCACACAGACACGCTCCACTAATCAGAAAAAGAGACCTCAGAAAATGAGCAGCATGCTGGAATTTGACGAAGCCGCCGCGCGTTCGATGGAGGCGATGTATATGACGCCCGATGTGGTCGGTCAGCGCGCCCGCGTGATCGACATGCTGTGTCCGCGTCCGGGCGAGCATATTCTCGATGTCGGCGTCGGGCCGGGTCTCCTCGCGCATGATCTCGCGCGGATGGTCGGCGAGGCGGGTCGTCTCGTCGGGTTGGACCCCGCACCCGCCATGCTCAAGATGGCGCGCACGCGTCTGGCCGCCATGCCTTATGCCGAATGTGTCGAGGGCGATGCGGGCAATCTTGCCTTTGCCGATGCGTCGTTTCACGCGGTCGTGTCCACGCAGGTTTATGAATATGTGGCGGCTCTGCCCAAGGCTTTGTCGGAGCTTCACCGTGTGCTGAAGCCCGGCGGTCGTGTGCTGATCCTTGATACCGACTGGCGCAGCATTGTCTGGCATTCGTCTGACGCGAAACGCATGGAGCGCGTGCTCGCCGTTTGGGATGATCATTTGAGCAATCCGCATCTGCCCGCCACGCTCGGCGCGGCGCTACGGCGTGCGGGGTTCAGCGTTACGCGTGTCGAGATCGTGCCGATGCTCTCGCCCCATTGGCAGCCGGTGAGCTATGCGGCGGGCATCATGCGCTCGATCCGTGGTTTCGTCGCGGCCAATTGCGAACGGCACGGGTTGGCGGCTGAGGAGGTGCAGGCCTGGTATGATGATCAGCTGCGTCTGGCCGAGCGCGGCGAATTTTTCTTCAGTCTCAATCGCTATGCGTTTGTGGCGACGCGCTAGTATCCCGCTTTAGTTGCGCAACCACACGACATTGGTGAGTTCCGGTGCGGTGACGCTGTGGCGGTTGAGGAAGAGTTCCACAATCGTGCGGATGCGGCGGCCGTCTTCATCGTCGGGTGCCACGTGGTCCGCGCGGAACAGGCCTTCCCAAAGGAAGGTTTCCTTGATCATGCCGATCAGAAAGCGCGCGCTCATTTGTGTGTTATGCGGCTTAAGCAGGCCTTGCGCGATGAGATCGTCAATGGTGCGGATCGTTTCATTGTACCAGTGCTGCGTCATGCGCGCGTAGGTCGTGCGGGCCAGTTCCGGCGCGAAGGGCACTTCGGCGATGACAATGCGCATCAGCGATTGCATGTCACTGGCGAGGTAGGACTGGATGCCCGATTTGGCGGCGGCACAAAAACTGTCCACGAGTGAGCCGCCGTCGCCTGTCGGCTGGGTGAATTCAAACCGGAACATGTTGGAGGTTTCTTCAACAATTTCCGCAAACAGAATGTCTTTGGAGCGGAAATGTTTATAAAGCGTCGCGGTCGAGACGTCAGCATCACAGGCAATGTCTGTCATGCCCGTATGCGTGAATCCGTTGCGCAAAAACTGTGCGCGGGCGGCTCGCAGGATGGCGGCGCGCTTTGCTTTGGCGACGGTGCTGCGATAAGTGTCCAATTTTGTCTCCACGGGCAAACCTCAGAGGCGTGATGTGATCAGGCTGCGTAGCGCGCGAGATAAGTGTCGATGACTTCGTAGATAATCTCATCAGCGTCGGCGGGCAGTTTGAAATCCGCGTCGAAGAGGGCAGGCCAGATCAGCACTTCTTTGATCATGCCGGAGAGAAGGTCGATGCCGGTATCGGTGTTGTGCGGCTTCAGCAATTTGCGCTCAATGAGCTTGTCGAGCGTGCGCTTCAGATGGCCGTGGCGTTGCTCGGACAAAGCGGCATGTGTGTCGATGGCGACCTGCGGCGCCGTCGGCACTTCGGCGATGACGATGCGCAAAAGCGCGTTTGCGCCATGGTCAAATTGTGCGGCCAGATAGCCCTGGGCGAGATCAAAGAGGATTTGGCGTACGTCGTTGCTTTCGCTCACCTGCGAAAATTCACTGCCAAAGCCGGAACAAATTTCGCGCACGACAGTGGCGAAGAGTGCTTCTTTGGATGAAAAATGTTTGTAGAGCGTCGCTGTTGAAACATCGGCATCGCGTGCAATGTCGGCGACGGCGGCACGGTTGAACCCGTGTTTCAGGAAACTTTCGCGACCAGCCACAAGGATAGACGCTCTCTTATTCTCACTGACTGAGCGGCGATACTGTTCGAGACCCAATGTACTATTCCTCTACTTAGAAACCCGTGCCAATTCGTTTGGTGAAGTGACACCGGCGTTGGTTGAGTCCGCATGCAAGTCAATTTATTTAAAAAACCACAAGTTCATCTTGCGTTCAACCAAACGTGATCAGCCTTTACTTTTGCAAGATTGGTATATGTGAAAGTATATCATTATTCATAAGTAACATGCGTGGGGAGATCGGGTGGTTATTACTGATGATTGATCAATAGCCGTTTGATTAGCTTTAGACATCTTGATCTAGTCTTGCCAGTTTGCAGGCAAATTGCGCGCTCATGCAATCCTTAATTATAGGTCATTCGGTCAGGGTGGGGTGCTGCATCAGGCGGCATACATCATTGTAAATAACAGATGCCTGTGCCCTCGTGTGCCCGCGTGATGCACGTGGTCCGTTCAGCGCCGCGATGGCAGTTTTGCTGATTGGAACGCGTCGGCGAGCCGCTTTGCCGCTCTTTTGATTTGCGCTTCGGGAATGGCCGAGAAGCCGAGATAAAGCCCTTTGGGTGGCTTCGGCGCGAGACTATAGGTCGAGAGCGCCGACAAATGGATGTCTGCGCGTGCGGCAATGCTGACGGCATGTTTGTCGTCCGCGTCGGGATGCAGATAGGCCGCCATTTGCATGCCGCCATCGCCGGGGGAGGCTTCCAGCCATTCGCCCAGCTCTGTTTCAATCGCTGCAATCAGCGTGTCGCGCCGTGTCGCATAGACGCCGCGCATCCGGCGCACATGCGTGCCGTAATGGCCCTCGGTCATAAAGTCGGCAAGCGCCGCCTGCATCGAGGCGGGCGGGATGTGTCCGGTGAGGCGGATCGCGGTGCGGAACGCCTCGATCAAGCCGTCGGGCACGATGAGATAACCGATGCGCAAAGCCGGAAAGAGCGTCTTGGCAAAGGTGCCCATATAGAGCACATGGCCGGAGCGATCGAGACCCTGCAAGCTCGCGAGCGGGCGGCCCGTATAGCGATATTCGCTGTCGTAATCGTCTTCGAGAATCCATGAATTTGCGCTGCGGGCAAAGTCGAGAAGTGCCAGGCGACGTTGCAGCGACAGCGTGACGCCGAGCGGATATTGATGCGACGGCGTCACATAGATGAGTTTCGGTTTTGCCGCGCGCTTGCGTCCTTCGTCCACGTCAATGCCTTCGGCGTCCACCGGCACCGGCACGAGCTTTGCGCCCGCACCGAGAAAAGCGCCGCGCGCGCCCAAGTAGCCCGGATCTTCAATCCAGACTTCGTCGCCGGGATCGGTCACCATCTGCGCGGCAAGCGTCAGCGCGGCTTGTGCGCCCGTTGTCACGATCACCTGATCGGGTGTGCAGACAACGCCGCGCGCAGCACCTGCATGGGCCGCAATCGCTTCCTGTAACGGGCGAAAGCCTGCGCCGGTTTCATAGCCGAACAGGCTTCCCGCATGGTCACGCGCGCGCCGCGCGAGAAGGCGGCTCCAGAGTGTCATCGGAAAAAGATCAATCGCGGGCAGCCCGTGTTGAAAGGCGCGTCCGTGTCCGCGTTCATAAGGCACGGCCACGCGTTTGACGGAGGCGAGCGCTAGCCCACGCGCCGAGATCGTTGTGCCCGCGACCACGGGCTTTGCCCGCGCGCTCACTTTGTCTTTGGCAATTTCGAGCAAATCATCGGGCAGACTTTTCGCAACGCAGGTGCCCGCGCCCACCACCGCTTCGAGATAGCCTTCAGCGGTGAGTTGTTCGAATGCGGCGAGCACCGTGTTGCGCCCGACGCTGAGATCGCTCGCCAACAAGCGCGATGAGGGCAGCCGTGCGCCTGCCGCCAAGCGACCGTCAAGGATCGCGCTGCGCAAGCTGTCATAGAGCTGGCGATAAAGCGGCGCTTCCGCGTCAGGGTCCAGATCAAGCGTGCCAAGCGGCAGGGGCGAGCGAAGCATTACGAAACCTCATCAGTTTTATGGCTCCATCATATTGTCTTAAATGGACCTTTTGACAGGGCCAATTTTGCATCAAATATGCCGCCACTAGCCCCATGCTTTGACGTGAGTCCCGCCATGCTTGAAATGCGAACCGAATGTGAGAAATGCAAAGCCCCGACGCCCAAGGCGGGTGAGGCCTGTATCTGCAGTTTTGAATGTACCTTTTGTCCGTCCTGCGCTGAGGCCATGAACAAGACCTGCCCCAATTGCGGTGGTGAATTGCTGGCCCGGCCCAAGCGGACGCTCGACGCTTAAGGAATAAAATCGTGAGTGACTATGAAACAATGGCGGCCCATCGGGTTCGCCAATCGGCGGCGCGCGCCCGTTACGATCATGAGACCGTGCACGCCATTCTTGATGCAGGCCTTGTCGCCCATGTCGCCTTTATGAGCGAGACGGGACCGGTCTCATTGCCCATGTTTTATGTACGCGACGATGAGCGCGTGCTCGTTCATGCCTCACGCAAAAGCCGCTTCATGCGCACGCTGGCTGCCGGTGCGCCGCTCTGTCTCACGGTGACGCTGATCGATGGTCTCGTCATGGCGCGTTCGGCTTTTCACCATTCCATGAATTATCGCTCCGTCATGGTACATGGTCAGGGCAGTGTCTTGCCGCTCGAACAAAAGCCTGCGGCGCTTGATCTCTTTGTCGAGCGGGTGGAGAAGGGGCGGTCAGCACATGTCCGCGCGCCCAATATTCAGGAAATGAAAGCAACGGATGTGCTGGCGATCCCGCTTGAGCAGGTCGTCGCCAAGATGCGTGTCGGTGGTCCCAATGATGATCCGGAAGATATGACCTTGCCCGTCTGGGCCGGCGTCATCCCGCTCACGCAAAGCGAAGGCACGCCGGTCGCCTATCCGCATAACGCTGTCACGGAGTAAGCCCATGGACATCGCGATCACACTCATCATGCTGGTGGTTGGTTACATCAATTTCCATCCGCTTATCGGCATTGTGAGTGTAGCGCGGCTTCAGGCACTTTACGGTCCACCGATTGAGGGCGCGGATATGGCGATCCTGATGCGCCACCGCGCGCTCCTTTTCGGCATTCTCGGTGGCTTCATTATGTACGCGGCTTTTGTGCCGGAGTTGCGTGTTTTGGCCTTTGTCGCGGGCTTCACCAACATGCTCGGTTTTGTCGTCATCGCGCGTCTTGTGGGCGGTTATCGCTCGCGTGTTGCCAGGGTGGAACGCATCGACATGGTGGCGTCCGCTCTCCTTGCCGTGGCTCTGGTGTTACATCTGGTCCGATAGGGGCCACTTATCGTATCGGGCGCGGCGTTTTGGCTGAGATAGCCTGTTGCGCCCCGGCCCGCACGGGCATAGGTTTCAGCCGTTTTCCGGCCCCTGATTTGCCGGTCCCCTGACCCCTATGGAGTATCCATCATGGCCTTCCTTTCGGACTCGCTAAAGCGCATCAAGCCGTCGGCAACCATTGCCGCGACTCAGAAAGCGCGCGATCTGAAAGCGCAGGGCGTCGATGTGATCGGCCTTGGCGCGGGCGAGCCTGATTTCGACACGCCGGACAATATCAAGGCCGCTGCGATTGCAGCGATCCAGCGCGGCGAGACGAAGTACACCGCTGTCGGCGGCATTGATGAGTTGAAGGCCGCTATTGCCGCGAAGTTCAGGCGCGAGAACGGTCTCACCTACACGCCTGCTCAGTGCTTTGTTGCACCGGGTGGCAAGCCCATCATTTTCAACGCGATGCTTGCCACGCTGAACCCCGGCGATGAAGTCATCATTCCGGCGCCCTATTGGGTGTCCTATCCTGACATCGTGGAACTCCTCGGTGGCACGCCGGTCATTGTCGAAGCCGGCATGAACACAGGCTTCAAGCTGCAACCCGATGTGCTGGAAAAAGCTATCACGCCGAAGACCAAGTGGTTCATCTTCAACTCACCGTCAAACCCGACGGGCGCGGCCTATACGCATGACGAATTGAAGAAGCTCACCGATGTGTTGCTGCGTTATCCCCATGTCTGGATTCTCAGCGATGATATGTATGAGCATCTGTCCTATGACGGTTTCAAGTTTGCGACGCCCGCGCAGGTGGAGCCGAAACTTTATGACCGTACACTGACAATGAACGGCGTCTCGAAAGCCTATTCGATGACCGGCTGGCGTATCGGCTATTGCGCCGGTCCCATTGAGCTCATAAAGGCGATGACAACGATCCAGAGCCAGTCAACGTCGAACCCGACATCGATCTCGCAATGGGCCGCTGTCGAAGCATTGAACGGCACGCAGGACTTCATCCCGACGCGCGCCGCGAGCTTCAAAGAGCGCCGTGACCTTGTTGTGTCGATGCTCAATCAGGCCAAAGGCCTGAAGTGCCCGACGCCGGAAGGCGCGTTTTATGTCTATCCGTCCTGCGCAGGTTGCATCGGCAAGACAACACCCAAGGGTCGTGTCATCAACAATGACCAGGACTTTGTGGAAGCTTTGCTCGAAGAAGAAGGTGTGGCCTGCGTACATGGTCAGGCTTTCGGTCTCGCGCCCTTCTTCCGCATTTCCTATGCGACATCCACCGAAGCGCTGACAGCTGCGTGTGAACGTATTCAGCGCTTCTGTGCGTCTTTGCGCTGATCCATAAGTATAACTGCGTAAACCGATTGGAAAAGGCCCTGACGTTTTTGCGTCGGGGCCTTTTTCTTGCCCAATTTTTCTTAAAGACTGTTTGATACAAACGCGGGTCGCTATACGCTTACCCCAGCGATGCAACATCAGGCCGATGATGTGCATAAGGCCAATGTACCAAAAGCAGGATAGTCAAATGAGCAAAGCCCCCATGCAGATCGATATTGGCATTTCCGAAAAAGACCGCAAGAAAATCGCAAATGGTCTGTCGCATTTGCTGGCCGATACCTACACGCTCTATCACAAGACGCATTATTACCATTGGAACGTCACCGGCCCGATGTTCAACACGCTGCATCTGATGTTTGAGACGCAGTATAATGAATTGTGGCTCGCTATTGATCTCGTCGCCGAGCGTATTCGCTCGCTGGGCTTTCCGGCTCCAGGTGGCTACAAAGCCTATGCCAAGCTCACCAAGATTGAAGAAGACGAAGGTGTGCCCTCGGCGCAGGACATGATCAAAAATCTCGTCAAAGGCCATGAGACCGTCACGCGCACCGCGCGCGGTATCTTTGCCTCCGCCGACGCCGCTCATGACGAGCCGACCGCCGACCTTCTGACGCAGCGCATGGAAGCCAGCGAAAAGACCGCCTGGATGCTGCGCTCGATGCTGGGTTGATACACGCTGTCATCAAACGTGAATTGCGAAAAACGCCATGCCGGTCGATAAGGTCAGCATGGCGTTTCCGTTAAGCACTCCCCCATCACTGGTGATCTTCGATTGCGACGGCGTGCTCGTTGATACCGAAGCCTTGGCCAATCAGCTTCTCGTCAAAGTGCTGGCCGAAGACGGATTCGTGATTTCATATGAAGAGTGCCGTCGCCTTTTTGTCGGCAAAACACTCGAAGCCGTTATGGTCCATGTCGAGGCGTCCATCGGTCGTCGGCTCGACCCGCAATGGCCGGACTATATCCGCGACGAAACACTGAAAGCCTTTTCCACCGGCATCAATGCCGTGCCCCATGTGCGCGAGGTATTGATCGCGCTTGAAGGGCAGCGCATTCCTTTCTGCGTCGCCTCATCCGGCAAATTCGACAAGATGCGCTTCACGCTCGGCAATTCCGGTCTGCTGCATTTTGTGGAAAGGGCGCTCTACAGTGCCGAGCAGGTTGGCCGCGGCAAGCCATGGCCGGACCTCTTTCTTTTCGCCGCAAAATCAATGGGCTATGCGCCTGCCGATTGCGTCGTGATTGAAGACAGTGTGCCGGGCGTCGAAGCCGCGGTTGCCGCAGGCATGCCTGTTCTCGGCTATGCCGGTGACCCGCATACGGAGGCGAATGTGCTCAAAGAAAAAGGCGCTCATGTGTTTCACGACATGAACGCCTTATTGAAATTGCTCGGCCTCTGATTCACTCAGCAGCCTGCGCGTGGCCTGCTTCTTCGGCTGCGAGGAAACGCTCTGTTTCCAGTGCCGCCATGCAGCCCATGCCGGCAGCCGTCACGGCCTGACGATAGACGTCATCGGTCACGTCACCGGCGGCGAACACGCCCTTGATATTCGTGGTCGTAGTCCCCGGCACAACTTTCAGATAGCCGCCGGGCTTCATATCAAGCTGGCCTTCAAAAAGTTCGGTGGCGGGCTTATGGCCGATGGCAACAAAGATGCCGTGGGCGGGCAAAGTCGTGATCTCACCCGTCTTGATATTTTTCACGCGCGCGCCGGTGACGCCGAGGGGATCGCTATCGCCGACGATTTCCTCGACAACGCTGTCCCAGACAACACTGATCTTCGGATTCTTGAAGAGGCGTTCCTGCATGATCTTTTCTGCGCGGAAATGATCCTTGCGGTGGATGACTGTGACCTTCGAGGCGAAGTTCGTGAGGAACAAGGCTTCCTCAACAGCGGTGTTGCCGCCGCCGACAAGGAGCACTTCTTTGTTGCGATAGAAAAATCCGTCGCAGGTCGCGCAGGCTGACACGCCGAAGCCCTGAAAATGCTGTTCAGACGGCAGGCCGAGCCATTTGGCTTGTGCGCCCGTCGCGATGATGACGGCGTCGGCCGTGTAGATCGTGCCGCTATCGCCGGTGAGGCGGAAGGGACGGCTCCCCAGTTCTGCTTTGGTGATGGTGTCCGCGATGATGTTGGTGCCGACATGGCGCGCCTGCGCCTCCATCTGCTCCATCAGCCATGGGCCCTGGATCGCTTCGGCAAAGCCCGGATAGTTTTCAACATCCGTGGTGATCGTGAGCTGACCGCCGGGCTGAATGCCCTGAATAAGCGTCGGTTCCAGCATCGCGCGCGCTGCGTAAATCGCAGCTGTGTAGCCCGCTGCGCCGCCGCCGATGATGATGACTTTTGAATGTTTGGTGTCGGACATGATCTTTACTCAAGGCTCTGACGGGGAGTGGCGGGGTGGTCTTTGGTTCGAGTCTGGCCGTCCCTTAATATAGGAAAGGGACGGCCATTCTCAAAGGTGTGGTTTAGAGAGCTTCGGCGTGGTTGCCGAGGTATTTGGCAACGCCTTTGGCGTCGGCGACCATGCCTTCATCGCCTTTGTTCCAGCCGGCGGGGCAGACTTCGCCGTTTTCTTCGTGGAACTGCAGTGCGTCAACCATGCGGAGCGCCTCGTCGGCATTGCGGCCGAGCGGCAGGTCGTTCACGAGCTGGTGACGGACAATGCCGTCGCGGTCGATGAGGAAGGTGCCGCGCAGCGCCACACCGTCTTTTTCGATCAGCACGTCATAATCGCGCGCGATCTGCTTGGTCATATCGGCCACCATCGGGAATTTCACCGGGCCGAGGCCGCCGTCATTCGGCGCCGTGTTGCGCCATGCGGCATGGGTGAATTGGCTATCCACGGATACCGCAACCACCTTTACATTGAGCTTTTCAAACTGCGGCACGCGGTTTGAGTAAGCGAGAATTTCGGACGGGCAGACGAAGGTGAAATCGAGCGGATAGAAGAAGACGAGGCCGTAAGACCCTTTGAGATGGGCCTTCAGGTTGAAATCTTCGACAATGTCGCCGTTGGCAAGCACGGCTGCGGCGGTGAAATCGGGGGCGGCTTTGCCGACGAGAACGCTCATAATCTGGCTCCTGAACTGACTTTATAGGGTTTGTTTGGAATTGATCCAATCTGTGAGTGATAGTTAGAGCTATTCCAATCTTGTTGCAAGGGTCTTTACTGCACTGCGACAATCTTTCCGTGGATAGGCTGCGCTGATATGGGCAATGGCAAAAATCAAAATCATCACGCTTGCTAGCATGGCGCATGTGACGTGAGCGGAACGGGTGCCCAATGGCGGTGAAGCGGCTGAAGATCGTGCAGGCGATTTTCACACAAGGGTTTGCGGGGTCCGAGCGCATCTGCGTCGAGCTTTGCAATGAACTGTGTCTGCGTCATGACGTTCTGCTGCTCGTCGCGGATGATTGCGATGCCTATCCGGGCCATTCGATTCTTGAGCACGTGTCGCCGCTGGTGAAAGTCAAAAAGATCCCGCGCGGGTTTCGTCCGCTGCGCGTCGCGCTGGCGGCATGGCGGTTCGGGGCGGATATCTATCACGGACATTTGGGACGGGCGGTGGACTATGCGCGCTTCATGCCGCCCGGCATTGCGCGCATCGCGCATTGGCATATGGGCCGCGCCATCAAAGCGGCATGGCTCGACGGCGTTGTGCTGATTTCAGAATGGCAGACGGAATTGCTGCCCGCGAAAACAAAGATGGCCCATGCGGTGGTGCCGAATTGGGTGTCAGACTTCAAACATCCGCCAGCGGAGCGTATCGCGGCGCTGCGCGCTGAGTTCAATATCGGCGCGGATGATTTCGCCATTGGCCTTGTCGCGCGCCCTGCGCCCAATAAAGGCATTGAGGAGGCGGTCGAAGCCTTCCGCCGCTGGAACAAGGCGGACGCGCATTTCCTCGTTGTCGGCGGCACGGCGGCGGGACTTCAATATAATATCGAAACGGGCAATCCGCACATCCGCTTCACCGGCTACCGCACCGATGTGCGCGATCTCTACTCAGCTTTTGATTGCATGGTCGCGCCAAGCTACGCCGAACCCTTCGGCCTCGTCGTCATCGAAGCGATGCGCGCGGGCACGCGCGTGCTGGTGCGCAACACAAGCGGGCTCAAGGACATCGCGGCGAAAAATGCCGATGTGCTGGTGCTGCCGACGAGCGAGCCGGACGATATTCTGGAAGGCTTCAAACGCGCTTACGATCTGCGCCTCGTGCCGCCGCGTTATGACATGGCCCCTTACGAACGCGTCGCCCGCATCGCGGATGTGGAGCGGTTTTATCGGGAGTTGGTGGGGTAGGGCTTTCGCCTTTTCTTAAAGTCCTCTACCGCTTGCGGGAGAGGCGGAGGTGGAATGGAAATTAGTCCGGTGGACTAATTTCCCGCCGACGGGTGAGGGTCTTTCTTTCTGCTTTTGTGATTGCTGGACTTGATCGGTAACCCATCTCTGAACCTGTGGGTACATTAAGTATGTTGCTGTTAGAGTTGCTACAACATCTTGTAAGGTTCAAAAATTTAGTTCACCTACAGCGAATTTATATTGACAATGAGAGGTGCGCTCTCTAAATTTTCTTTACGCTTGGTGGAACATCATGCCTCTCAGCTGGACGACGAAATTCGTCCTAGGGGTTCGAAAGAACCCTCCATTTCTTGGGCGCATGCGTGTGGCTTCTTATGCACGCACTGTCTCTCAGGTTAAGCGAGTATCGGAAGGCTTCGATACTCGCTGGGGTGCTTAGAAGTTCTTCCGCTCGAGATGTCCTTTCTCGAAGGCGCCGGTTCATGCCGCAATCTTGGATTTTCCGAGTTGGGTTAGGCCGGTGAGAAAGGAATGGTTATGTCGCTTCTGACTGACCCCCCAAGCGTTGCGCGGAAGTTTGTTGGGCTCTGGAATCGGGTGCGTGGATTTTTCCGCAAACTTGTAACTAGGCGGACGTTGCTGATTGCTATCAAGGCCATTTATTGGATGGCTAAGATTTTGGCGCTTCTGAAAAATTTTGTCTGACGGCTTTTAAGCAAAATCCCCCAATGTTGGAGAAAGCGAAGGAAAGTTATGTACCATCGCGCATTAAAATTAATCCGCCAATATCATCGGCTTTCGCAAGTGGAGCTTGCTGCTTCGCTTGGGCTATCGAAGTCTTTCATTTCGGAAATCGAAAAACAGGATGGAAAAAGGCCAAGCATCGATGTTTTGGAGCGGTATGCTTCTTATTTTCAAATACCTCTATCTTCGTTGTTGTTGTTTGCCGAAGAGACGGAGGCCGAAGGTTTTAATGATCGAGCACGTATTTATGCGGTTGGGAAGGTTTTGAAGATGCTTGAATGGATTGAAGAAACCACAAAGCCGGAACATTCGTCAGAGACTGTCGAATGACAAATGGTCGTCCAAAGAATCAAAAAAAATCGGACAATTATTTGTTCGCCATTGATTCGAAAAAAGATTTGGCTAGGAGATTATCTACGAAACATTTTTCTATTAGTGAAGATGAATTAGACGCACTCGCGGGTGACACAGGTAATTTCAAACTCTTTCCTAAGACGATTAAGGGCAAGGTGCGCGAAATTCAGGAGCCGAAGCGTGCTCTGCAACGCTTACATGTTCGCGTTCATAAAATACTCTCTCGGTTGGAGGCTCCGGAGTATTTGCATTCGACCGTTCGTGGGCGCTCTTACCTTTCGAACGCGTCAGCACACAGAGGTGATGTGCCTGTTGTGAAGATCGATGTAAAAAAATATTTTGCATCTGTCCCGCGTGTTGCCGTTTTTAAATTTTTCTTAGAAGTGATGCGCTGCAGGCGAGATGTAGCAGGGTTGCTTGCTAACATGTTGACGTTCGATAAACATCTGGCGACTGGCAGTAGTGCTAGTCCTATCTTGGCATACTACGTATTTCAAGGGATGTTTGATGAGATAGAAAAATTGGCGACATCCAAAGGTCTTACAATGACCTGCTATGTTGATGACATTACGTTAAGCGGCGCGGGCGCTAATCGTGGTGTGCTTAACGACGTGCGTAAAATAATTGCTCGTTACGGCCTTCGTTCGCACAAGATGTGCAAATTTGAAGCGATGCAGCCAAAAGTGATAACTGGGGTTTGTAACTCTTCTACTGGTAAGCGCGTACCAAATAGTTTGCATTTGAAAATTGCTGATGGGTTTAAAGAGCTAAAGGAACTGCGTGCTTACGAAAATGCAGAAACTGTTTTGAAGCCGTTGCTTGGCAGGCTTGAAGCGGCGGGACAAATTGATCCAGCGTTTCGTGATCAAGCGAGAACGCTGCGTACGCAGTTCAAAGCAGGTAGTTGGGTTTTTTAAAGATTAGCAGAGTTTTTAATTTGGCGTCATCTAATGCCAGAAAATAATCAAAGAAGAATCTCTTTATTAATTAGAGGGCTAAAAATTAAATCGCACGTGATTGCGAGTGTTTAAAAAGATTGGGCGTGTGTATTTCGGAGCGTGGTTATTTCAGGGACAAGGAGCACTCAGGTAGTGAGTTAATAGCGCACCTGCGATGGCACCAACTAAAGCACTTGCCGCGCCAATTGTGCCGGAAATTTTAGTGGTTTTATTTGATAAAGATTCTACACGTGCCACTTCGCGTCGGTCTTGTTCAGCTTGTGCTAGTGCAATCTTATTACGCGTATGAGTGTTTGTAGCATTTAAGGTTTCTCGCATCACAAGAAACAAATGCAGTTCGTATTCAGAAACACTCTTCATTCGCTCTAGAGCTATTTCTACTTCGGCTTCAGAACTGAAGTTTGTCTTAGCGGCAATATCGTCTATTTTCACTTTCTGCCTCGCTTGCGTTGCGTATTTTAAAACAGGCACTAGAAAGTCTTCTGAGAAGAGAAAAATATTAGGAATTGTCGTACTTAAGGCGCTTCTAAAACCCGAACATATGATCCAGGCAGAAGCTTTCATCGCCATTCGTCATGCCGTGAAAGCCGAACAGGCGGCATGTCGTGTCGCGGATGATGACATAGCCTGCGCCGCCCATGCTAGCGCGTTCGGCATCAGTGAACATTTCTGACAGGCGCCAGAAGTGTGAGCCGCCGCAGGCGATTTCGATTTTTTTCTCAGTGACGGGTTGGCCTTGCGCATTGTGCAGGATGAGGCTCGTTGCGCTTTTTGCATGCCATTGCGTTGAGGCTGGGTAGATCAGGTGGCAGATCGTGTCGAGGCCGCCCGCTTGCATATCCGCTGTGCCGAGGCGCAGGAAGAGGCGCGTCGTCAGTCCCGGTGGTTTGTTGGTGTAGGATTGCGGTTCGTCTTTGTAGATGATCGCTGTGTTGTAGATATGCGCACCGAAAATCGTTTCGGCGCGGTGGCCGCTCGACTTCTGCTCGAAGCGGCCGAGCGCATGAAGCCAGCCGTCGCCGTCGCCGCCGTCGCGGAAGTCGTAGAGGAATTCGACGTGGCCGTAGCCCGAGGGCAGCGTCAGCGATGCGTCTTTGAGCCAGGCTTCGATGTTGATTTCAACACTGTCGCGGCGCTGGAGGCGGCCTAAGAATTTCGAGGCGACGAGTTGGCCTGAGCCGTCGATCAGGTCGGCGCGGATCGGCAATTCGTGCTGCTCGGTTGCCATGGGTGTCGGCAACATCACGGAAGCAAATTCGCTGCGCGGCAGGACGGGCAGCGGCATGATGTAGCCTTTGCCCATATGCTCTGCGAGTTTGGCGATTTCCGGATTGGGTTTCAAATCCGTGCGTTCGACATTTGCGTGCGCCATGCGCCGTGCGCCGCCCGCGCGTTTCACTTCATAGCGGGGGCGGACGAAATAGCGTCCGGCGACGATCTCGATCTGGTCGGGCCATTTGGCCTGCGGCAGAAGTTCGTTCACCGAAATCGCGCGCGTGGCAAAAGGCGCAATCGCCTCGCCGAACCATGAAATGTCCTGTGCGCCCATGATGTTGAGGCCGACAGAGTGCGGCGGAATGGGCATCGGGTGCGAGTTCTGGATGAAGAGCGTCACCTGCTCGTCATCGTCGCCTGCGGGCATGCCGGCATAGAAGTCTGCGGGCCAGGCATTGGCGTCATGGCTGCAGGTGAGTGCCTTGCCATTCTCGCCATACATGTCGAGCGCATATTTGACGACGTCGTGGCCCTTGATGCGGATCGCATGGATGAAAAGCGAGCCGGTGAAATCCTGCAAGCCGAAGCGGGCGCGGATCTCGGCGCTGTCGAGTTTGAACGGCGCACCGGCAACGGGCATGGCTTCGCGCCAGCTTGCGAGTTCCGTTCCGTCCTCGCCAAAGAGGCAGAGCCAAAGCTCAGGCGCGGCCGCGCCGTGCAGGCCCCAATAGTTGGCGCTGTTGACGCGTGTGTGCAGACCGTCTTTGCCGTTTGCGCCTTTCACTTCGCGCATCAGGGCAAAGTTTGTCGCGAAATTCATCGGGTCGAGATAGTTCGATTTGTTGGTCAGCATGTCGTCGGGGATGCGCATGGCATCGAGGCTGACGATTTTTGCGCCCTTGGGGAACAAATGCAGGAAGGGCGCGATGATCTTTTCAGCGTCGAACAGGAGGACGAGCACGGTTTTGGCACCGGACGCGGCAAGCGCGCTCAGGGGGCGCACAGCCTCGCCCATCACTTTGCCACCGAGGTCTTCGACGCGCTGCACATAGGTGCCGACAACATTGAGACGCTTTAAGTCGTAGTAAGCATGGAAATTGCCGACTGCATTGGTCGGGTCGAAGACGGCGACGGGACCGGCTTGGGCGAGTTCGTCGATCAGCTTGTGACCGAGGGGGGCTGCCAGCGGATGGCCGAGCGCCTTGAACAGCGTCGCGCCGCCCGCATTGTTGCCGGGGCGCCATCCGTGAGCCAGATCAGCGTTTTTGAAAGTCTCAATCGCAAGCGTCGTCATACTGTACTCAGGAGGATTGTCGCGCGGCGACGCTGCCGAACGGATTGATCCGCTTCAGGAACATCGTGAAGCGGTGGCGGCGTTGTTCATGGGTGACAACATCTTCGTCGCGTACCCAGTTCAATTGGATCGCGCGGCGCGGGCCTTCGAAAGGTTCGTGGCCGTGCCATGAATTGTCTGAGCGGCGAAACACAAGCAGCGTGCCGCCATTGGGCGAGACTTCTTCGGCAGCGTCATTGAGGTCTGTGCCGGAGCGCAGGATGCGCAGGCGTCCGCCATCCTTGTCCCATTCCTGATTCATATAGAGCAGGACAGTGATGATTTTGGATTCAGTATCCGTGTGAATCTTGCCGTTGTTTCTGGCGCAATTGCCGCGGACCGTGATCATGGTCGGGCGGTCGGAGAGATCGAGATCGAACTTCTCTTCAATCGCTTTGCGAAATTCCGGCCCTTCGAGTTCTTTCAGCAGCTGATCGAATTCGCCTTTGATCGGCAATTCGCTCGGTGGGATAGACCCTGTCGAATTGATTTCCGGAAAGTCGGCAATGACGCCGTCAAATTTTGACGCGCGGATAAAATTCGGCACCACGAAATAATCGTAAGGGTCCGTTTTCAGCGGCGTGGCGCGCAAGGCTTCGATGTCGAGCAGGCTCATATCTTGTCCATGTCAGCGGTTGGCGAAGCGCGTTCGGATCGCTTCGGCGATGTCATGGGTAGCATTTAATGGCGCGTACTCCCAGCTTTCAAGCGTTCCGGTGAATGGTCGGGCTGCGGCTTTTTCGTACATCGCGTCCAGAAAACGGCGGAATTTGGCCGAGTGGCCGCTCAGTTCGACGACATATACGGGTTTTCCCGTAAAGGCGGCTTCGCCCACCATGTTCACAGAATCAGATGTGACGATGACGGCGTCGGCCTGTCCGAGGAAGCCGAAATAGGGGTTGTCGCCGGTGCCGTCCCAGACATAGGCGGGTTTATCGGCGAGGGCATCTTTGATGATTTTGGTTTGCGCCTCGCCCGTGCGGCGTGACGGCGTGACCATCAGGCTCACGCCTTTCTTGTCGGTGAGTGCGGCGAGCTGTGCGCCGAGTTTTGCGGCGGCGGCTTCATCAAAATCATAGATCGCGTTTTTGCCACCGACGAGAACGGCGACGCGCGGGCGTGGCAGATGCGCGAGCTTGGGTTCCCAAATCGCGGCTTCATCGCGCAGGCGTTCACGCGTCAACCGATGCGGTGAGACAAGGGTCGAAATGACATTGGGGCCGGTGAGCTCATCATGCGCCGGTGCCCAGACGAGATCGAATTGAGCGGGGCTCACGCGCGGGTTTTGCAGGATGACGACAAAAGTTTTGCCCTTCGAGGCGCGCTTAATCATGCGGGCATAGGGGATCGATTGGCGGCCCGAAGCGATGAGGAGATCCGGCCAGGGGGCTTTGATGTTGGCGTCCGGTGCGGCGGGGCCGTGGGGGGCGAGCCAGCGATAGGGCGCGGGGGGTGTGACGCGTTTCACCACGGGCGTCAGGCCCAGCGCGTCAGCAATGCCGATGCCCTGCGTCTCAAAGCCTGCCATGCCGTTGGTGAGGACCCAGCACACTATTTTTTCCCCTCCCCCCTTGAGGGGGAGGGTTAGGGAGGGGGGTGAGCCCAGCAAAGAGTCTTGCAAAGAAGCCCCCCCACCCGTCGCGCTAAGGCGCGCGCCGACCTCCCCCTCAAGGGGGGAGGGGGTAGAAGGTGAAGGAGTGTTCTTTTCGGTCATTATCTTACGCGTTTGGGTAATAATCTTGCTGAAATCTAGCAGGTATCAGGTTAAATAAGGCCATATGCCACGCAAGTCACCAACGGATAAAACATGAAGCGGGCCAAGCTCGACGCCATCGACCTGCAGATTTTGGCGACGCTGCAAGCCGACGGGCGCATCACCAATGTCGATCTGTCCGAACGCGTCGGCATTTCCGCGCCGCCCTGTCTGCGCCGTGTGCGCGCGCTGGAAGAGGCGGGCTTCATTCAGGGCTATCACGCAGACCTCAACGGCAAGGCGCTGGGCTTTGAGGTGACGGTGTTTGCGATGGTCGGATTGCACTCTCAGGCCGAGGCCGACCTCAAATCATTTGAGGCGCTGGTCGGCTCATGGCCGCTGGTGCGTGAGTGTCATATGCTCAACGGCGACATCGACTTCATTCTGAAATGCGTCGCGCCGGACCTCTCGACGTTTCAGAATTTTTTGACAGGCCTGCTCACGCCCGCGCCGAATGTCGCGAGCGTGCGGACGTCGCTGACGATCCGCCAGAGCAAGCATCAGCCCGGTGTGCCGCTTGAGGCGCTGGAGGGGTAGGCGTCTCAGCTAGAAAAGATCGTCATCCCGGCCTTGTGCTGGGGTCTAGGAGCCGTAACACTCTTCGTATGCTGAGTGTCGAGATCGTGCATCTGGTCGTGTTGAGTTTGTTTAGATATTCAACTTATCGCTTCAATTTCATCTGCAGGATTTTGATATGACGATTGATCTTCACGATTGGGCCAGAGAAGTATTTGGAAAGCATGAGCGACGTGCGGAGTCGATGGAAAAAGCTTCCATTGAATCCGCCAATCTTGCGTTGAAGTCTTTGCTGCTACTTAATGGAGGAGCCTGTATCGCTCTGCTTGGTTTTCTCGCCAGTGTCTTTTCATCGGATGCACAATACGCCGATAAAGTAAGTGCATTGCAGCCATTTATATCAGCGTTAATCAAGTTTACTTGGGGGGCTGCGTTCGCGGTTCTCGCCACTGCCGTCGCATATTTTGTCAATTCCTATTATGCGCGAGGTTTAATGGCGTACGATAAGAGTTTTGAGTGGCCGTATGTTAAATCGAACGATCAAGCTGATCGAGAATGGCGAATTGGTTCGAGATTAAATCTAGCTGCGGTACTCGTGGCGGCCGTGTCTATGGGCATGTTTGTTTGGGGAATAATTTCGGTGAGTTTAGCGTATTGAAAATGCAACGTACCCATGTTTTGAGTTTGATCGAATAGACGCCAAGATAAATTATTCTGGAGCGGGCAATGGAATGTTGTGCTTAGCCAGCACTTGCTTGGCGCGATCAACCGCGTCAATGGGAAATTCACGTGCAAAACGCGCAACGATGAACTCACCAGTATATTGATATAGGCCTTTATCAACTAATGCTTCGAAGCCTGTTGTGCGCCCGTCTTGCATAGTCCAGTCGATCAGCGTTTGTCGAACGCCTTTGCGACTAACCTTCTGCCGTGTTCTACCAGCTTGCTGATTGCGCCCGTTTTTTTCGGACAACAATTGTTCATATGCGGCGAGAGTTTCGTAAAAAGCTACGACGACGGGGTCGGACGGGTCGTCAATCGCGCGACCAGAAATTTCACATGAGCGGATAAAGACATTTCGATAGAGATCGTCATCGCCAAGCTTCTTGGCGCGCTCCATAACGATGCGACATTGTTCAACTGTCTTTAGGACGCCAATGTCGTACATGCGAGCTATGCCAATGCTAGTTGCGTGCCTTACCCGAACGACACTTTCATAATCTCATATGATTTGCCGCCGCCGGGTGTCGTCACTTCGATTGTGTCGCCGACCGATTTGCCGATCATCGCGCGCGCAATCGGGGACGTGACCGAGATCTTGCCCTTTTTCACATCGCCTTCCATCTCGCCGACGATCTGATATTTCACTTCGTCTTCGGTGTCATCGTCGATGAGTGTCACGACCGCGCCGAATTTCACCGTGTCGCCGGAGAGCTTCGAGACGTCGATCACTTCGGCGCGTGACAGCTTGTCTTCCAGTTCCAGCACGCGGCTTTCGTTCAGACCCTGCTGTTCCTTGGCGGCGTGGTATTCGGCATTTTCCGACAGGTCGCCATGCGCGCGCGCCTCCGCAATCGCCTTGATGATACGCGGGCGCTCAACGGATTTGAGAAATTTGACTTCCTCGACCAGATTTTGATGGCCTTCGGCGGTCATCGGAATGCGTTCCATAGCGGATCGTCTCTCTTATGTTATCGGTCTTGCGTTACCTGTCTGTCCGGCGGGAGCGCCGGTGCAGAACTCACAAACTTGCGAAATAAAATCCCGCCGGGGGCAACTGGGATCGCTCCGGTCGGCGGGTGATGAACCCTGATTGTGGGGGAGGGAAGGCCCCAAGGTCAAATCCTGAATTTACGGGTTTGGATTCAAACGTCTTGTATCTCCCCTGCTTATGTCGCAGCCCTGCATTTTACGCTGTTGGCGGGCATGAAGACAGGCAATATTTCAAGGGTTGATGGTGCCGGACGTATAGCCGGTGTGATTATTGTACGGGAGCGGCATTGCTGCCAGTCTGAGTTGTTTGCAGCCTGCCTGCGTAGCCTGAAACTTTACTGTCTGTGTGCGCCTGACTTGCTTGCCATATCGTGTTGTTTGTCAGCCCATTGGAGAAGCTCATGTCGTTTGCCAGCTATATTGAAAAACTGCTCGAAACGGCAAATTCAAAGGAAGAGGCCAGGCACGCAGCCCAGCAGCTGATTTGCCTCTATGAAGAGGCTTGCAAGCATCCCAACGGCTTGTTTCTTGAACTGGGCACTGATCGTGGTCAGGGGTCGCGCGCCATGCTCGCCGCTTGTGAAAAGAACGGTGCGTCGCTTGTTTCTATTGATATTCGTGATTGCTCCGGCGCGGTCACAAGCGATCGCTGGACTTTTGTTCAGGCCAGCTCAACCGACAGAGATTATATCGTAACGCAGGCACCGGCTCTCCTCGGCGGCATTGATCTTGTCTATGTGGACAGTCTTCACACGCCTGAGCATGTGGAGAAGGAGGTTTATGCGTGGTTCGATCTGCTCAAACCGGGCGGGGTGATGTTTTTCGATGACATCGACTCAGGCCCCTATCTGCCCGCCGCGCGGAAAGATAATGCGATGATGGAAATTGCCAATGCGCGGATCAGGCGAAAGATTGAAGATATTTTCTACGCCAATGTCGATGTTATGGATCTTTCAATGATCTATGGCAGCACGGGGCTCGGCGTTATCCGCAAGCGCAATGGTGCGGGCGAAGGTCTGCGTCCGCTGCCGCCAAGTCGCCGACGGCAGAACATATTTATGGCGAAGATTTCACGCAGGCTCTTTCCAAACCAGTATCGCAATACCGGAGACGGTTCGGATTTTCTGATACCGCTGTCTTAGCCGTTCGTTTCGCTATTCAGCCGCCGCCGTTGCCGCGTAGGACTGCAAGGAGGCCACTTCCAGCTGGCCGGTCATGATGGCTTCGATGCCCAGCACAGCCGCGCGCGAGCCTGCTACGGTTGTGTAATAGGGCACTTTCATCATCAGCGCGGCGCGGCGCAGCGATTTGGAATCCTCAATCGCTTTTGCCCCCTCGGTCGTGTTGAAGACCAGTGCGACATTGCCGTTTTTGATCTCGTCGACAATATGCGGACGGCCTTCGAGCACCTTGTTGATGGTGCGCACCGCAATCCCTTGCTCGCGCAGGA
Organism: Parvibaculum sp.; assembly: GCA_030645235.1. Taxonomy (GTDB): domain Bacteria; phylum Pseudomonadota; class Alphaproteobacteria; order Parvibaculales; family Parvibaculaceae; genus Parvibaculum. The sequence goes on from JAUSMV010000012.1 coordinate 464,365, forward strand.
ACGTCGCCGTGCCGCCGGTGGCGATCAAGTCAAAGCCCAATTCGAGGAGCTTCTTTGCCGGTCCCACGACCTTGTCTTTGTCGCTGTCTTTCACCGACACAAACACTGTGCCCGATGTCGGCACTTTCGTGCCGCCTGCGATCTGGCTTTTGGCGAAGGCAACGGCGAAGCTTTTATCAAGTCCCATTACCTCGCCGGTTGAGCGCATTTCCGGCCCGAGCAATGTGTCAACGCCGGGGAAGCGCGCGAAGGGGAAAACGGCTTCTTTGACGGCCACATGATGCGCGCGGAAGGGTTGCAGGTCGAAGCTTGCCAGCGGCACACCGGCCATGATTTTCGCCGCGATCTTTGCCACTGGTTCGCCGATGACTTTGGCGACGAAGGGCACCGTGCGCGAGGCGCGCGGGTTGACTTCGAGCACATAGATCGTGCCGTCCTGCACCGCGAACTGCACATTCATCAGCCCGATGACATTGAGCGCCAAAGCCATCGCGCGCGTCTGCGCTTCGATCTCTTTGATCGTTTCTTTGGGCAGTGAATAAGGTGGCAGCGAACAGGCTGAGTCACCGGAATGGACGCCCGCTTCTTCGATATGTTCCATGATGCCGCAGACGAATACGTCCTTGCCGTCGCAAAGTGCGTCAACGTCCACTTCGATGGCATCACGCAGATAGAGGTCGATCAGCACGGGGCTTTTGCCCGACACGACAACGGCCTCTTTGATGTAGCGTTCGAGATGCGCCGTATCGCGCACGATTTCCATGGCGCGGCCACCCAGCACATAAGACGGGCGGATGACGACCGGATAGCCGATGCGTTCGGCAATGGCGATGGCTTCCTGATCGGTCCGCGCGATGCCGTTGGGTGGTTGGCGCAGGTTGAGGCGTTCCAGCAAATCCTTGAAGCGGTCGCGGTCTTCGGCAAGGTCGATCATGTCGGGCGAGGTGCCGAGGATCGGCACGCCTGCGCGTTCCAAGTCGTTTGCGAGTTTCAGTGGCGTTTGTCCGCCGAACTGCACGATGACACCGGCAAGCGTGCCTTTGCGTGTTTCAACGTCGATGAGTTCGAGCACGTCTTCGGCCGTCAGCGGTTCAAAGTAGAGGCGGTCCGAAGTGTCATAGTCGGTGGACACGGTTTCGGGATTGCAATTGACCATGATGCTTTCGATGCCGATTTCATCAAGCGCGAAAGCGGCGTGGCAGCAGCAATAGTCAAACTCGATGCCCTGACCGATGCGGTTGGGGCCACCGCCAAGGATGATGGCCTTCTTCTTGTCGGTCGGATCGCTTTCGCATTCGGCTTTGCCGGCAAAGTCGGTCTCGTAGGTCGAGTACATATAAGGCGTGCGGCTTTCGAATTCGGCGGCGCATGTGTCGATGCGTTTGAAGACGGGGCGCACGCCCATCGCGCGGCGTTTGGCGCGGATGGTTTCTTCGTCCGAGCCGGTGAGCGTTGCAAGACGTGCGTCCGAGAAGCCCATGGACTTCAACCGGCGCAGACCATCTTTCGTTGTCGGCAGGCCTTTTTCTTTGATGATCACTTCGGCGTCTATGATGCCCTGCAACTGCTCAAGGAACCACGGATCATAGAAGCAGGCGGCATGGATCTGATCGTGGCTCATGCCGTGACGCATCGCCTGCGCGATCACGAGGAGGCGATCCGGCGTCGGGCGACCGAGCGCGGCGCGAATGGCCGTTGTGTCATCGCCCTGACCGATGCCGGGAATGGCAATGTCATCGAGACCTGTGAGACCTGTCTCAAGCGAGCGCAGCGCCTTTTGCAAGCTCTCCTGAAACGTGCGGCCAATGGCCATGGCTTCGCCGACCGACTTCATCGCCGTGCCAAGCAGCGGCTCGGACCCTGCAAATTTCTCGAATGCAAAGCGCGGAATTTTCGTGACGACATAGTCGATGGTCGGCTCGAAGGAGGCGGGCGTCACCTGCGTGATGTCGTTTTGCAATTCGTCCAGCGTGTAGCCCACTGCAAGGCGCGCGGCGACCTTGGCAATCGGGAAGCCTGTGGCTTTTGACGCAAGCGCAGACGAGCGCGAAACGCGCGGGTTCATTTCGATGACGACGAGGCGGCCGTCTTTCGGGTTCACCGCAAACTGCACATTGGAGCCGCCGGTCTCAACGCCGATTTCGCGTAAGACCGCAATCGAGGCGTTGCGCATGATCTGATATTCTTTGTCGGTGAGCGTCAGGGCAGGGGCGACCGTGATCGAGTCACCCGTATGCACGCCCATCGGGTCGATGTTTTCAATCGAGCAGATGATGATGCAATTGTCCGCCGTGTCGCGCACGACTTCCATCTCATATTCTTTCCAGCCGAGCACGGATTCTTCGATCAGCACTTCGGTCGTGGGCGAGGCGTCGAGACCGCGCTCAACAATCTCGGTAAATTCCTGACGGTTATACGCAATGCCGCCGCCGGTGCCGCCCATCGTGAAGCTGGGGCGGATGATGGCGGGCAGGCCGACGAAATCGAGACCGGCCAGCGCCTCTTCCATATTATGCGCGGCTTTGGAGCGCGGGCTTTCAAGCCCGATCTTGTCCATCGCGTTGCGGAACAACAGACGGTCTTCGGCCTTGGCAATGGCGTCGCGTTTCGCGCCGATCATTTCCACGTTGAATTTTTTCAGGATGCCCATCTCGTCAAGCGCGAGCGCGGTGTTCAGCGCCGTCTGTCCGCCCATCGTGGGCAGCAACGCGTCGGGGCGTTCTTTCTCGATGATCTTGGCGACCACTTCCGGCGTGATCGGCTCGATGTAGGTCGCATCGGCGAGATCAGGGTCCGTCATGATCGTCGCGGGGTTCGAGTTCACCAGAATGATCCGGTAGCCCTCTTCCTTCAGCGCCTTGCAGGCCTGCGTGCCCGAATAGTCAAACTCGCACGCCTGCCCGATGATGATGGGACCAGCGCCGATGATGAGGATGCTTTTAATGTCTGTACGTTTGGGCATTGCTTCAGCCGCGGCCTTCTTCAATCATCTTCACAAACCGCTCGAACAGATAGTGGCTGTCCATCGGTCCCGGTGATGCTTCGGGGTGGTATTGCACGGAGAATACCGGTCTATCTTTCAGGCGGATGCCTGCGTTCGTACCGTCGAAGAGCGACACATGCGTTTCTTCAACATCCGCAGGCAGGCTTTCGCGCGCGACGGTGAAGCCGTGGTTCATCGAGGTGATTTCGACTTTGCTTGTCGTATAGTCTTTGACCGGATGATTGGCGCCGTGATGGCCCTGATGCATCTTTTCGGTTTTGGCACCGAGCGCAATCGCCAGCATCTGGTGGCCGAGGCAAATGCCGAAGACGGGCTTGCCGCTCGCGACGAGCTTTTTGATTTCCGGCACGGCGTAGATGCCTGTGGCGGCCGGATCGCCCGGACCGTTGGACAGAAACACGCCATCGGGCTTCATCGCCAGAATATCTTCAGCCGATGTCGAGCCGGGCACGACCGTTACATCGCAACCGACAGAGGTGAGGCAACGCAGGATGTTGCGTTTGATGCCGAAGTCGAGCGCGACCACTTTGTATTTCGCCGGTGTTGTCGTGTAGCCTTCGCCCCAGACCCAGCTGCTCTCGGTCCAGCCATAGGACTGCGTGCAGCTCACGTCTTTGGCGAGATCAAGGCCCAGCAGGCCCGGCCAGGCGTTGGCTTTTTTCACGAGCGCGGGAATATCAAACTTGCCGTCGGGATCATGCGCGATGATGCCATCGGGCATGCCTTTTTCGCGGATGAGGCGCGTCATTGCGCGCGTATCGACGCCCGCGATGCCGATAATGTTGCGGGCGCGGAGCCAGCGGTCGAAATGTTTGACGGCGCGGTAGTTCGACGGGTTGGTGATGTCGGCTTTGAGCACCACGCCCTGCACGCCGGAGGACGATGCGAGGTTCGAGGTTTCAATGTCTTCGTCGTTCGTGCCGACATTGCCGATATGGGGGAAGGTGAAGGTGATGATCTGACCGGTATAAGACGGGTCGGTCAGGATTTCCTGATAGCCGGTGATCGAGGTGTTGAAGCAAACCTCGCCCACTGCGTCGCCCGTTGCGCCGAGCCCCATGCCTTCGATGACGGTGCCGTCTTTGAGGACGAGGAGGGCGGTCGGTTTCTTGCGATCTGTCATGCTGGCACCCGTTTGGCGCGCGCAGATTCTTCCTCGGAACGTTGCGTGGCTTGTTGCCCGCGCCATTCCGTGGCGGCCTTCGTCGTCACCTTCATATTGATACTCCAGGGGAGTTTTGGCCCGCCAAAAGCCGTCGGGGCGCAAACCCCGTTCAGGCAGACTCAGTATCCCGTCGAATTTCGCGGAAGCTAAAGGATGGGGCGCGGCACGTCAAGCCAAGGCACAAGCGAAAATCGTCTAATAAATACAATGTGTTATGGCTCATTTGCCGCATTGGGACAAATTTGCGCAGGCGGCCATGCTGGTTTAGCTTGTCGCCACTTGAACAAGGAGAGATTCCGATGAGCGATGGATTGCGGGCCCAGATCACGCAGGCGATGAAAGATGCCATGAAGTCCGGCGACAAGCCGCGGCTTTCCACCATCCGTCTGATGCAATCAGCCATTAAAGACAAGGATATCGCCTCGCGCACCGATGGCCGCAATGACGGCGTGGCCGATGCCGACCTGCTTGAGCTGTTTTCCAAAATGGTGAAACAGCGCCGCGAAAGCGCCGATATGTATGAAAAGGGCGGCCGCGCTGACCTCGTGGCGTCGGAGAAGGCGGAAATCGCCGTGCTCGAAGAGTTCATGCCGAAACAAATGAGCGACGCCGAGACCAAAGCCGCCGTTGAGGCCGTGGTGGCTGAAGTGGGTGCCACGTCTGTGAAAGACATGGGCAAGGTGATGGCGGCGCTGAAGACGAAATATGCGGGTCAGATGGATTTCGGCAAGGCGGGTGCTGTGGTGAAAGCGGCGCTGGGGTAGAGGCCGCGAGCCTCACCCCTTCTTCGCCAACTGATGCTTCATGTAAGTGCGCAGCACCTCATTGATCCGCGTCTGGTAGCGCGGGCCTGAGCCTTTGAAGAATTCCAGCACATCTTCATCCAGCCGGATGCTGAGGGCCATTTTGCGCACGGGGATGACGACTTCCCAATCTGAAAAATCATCAATAGCGGGCATGGCGTCGGGATCAGAAGCAATCGCGGCTTCAATCTCTTCATCTGTCAGTTTGAGCACGTGCTCCCAATCGGTTTTATCCGTCGGTGCAAGCGCCTTCAGCTCTTCACGCGTATAACGCACGATATGCGGCTCGCTCAACTCGCCGCGCGCGACGGACGGAGATGATGCGGCAACTGTTGCCGCGCTCTTGGAATGCGATTGAGATTTCTTTGTCATCCAGAAGACCTATAGCGAGGTAACGAGCTTCATTGTTTGTGGGTGATAATCGCCGGACCATCGGACCATCAAATGCAGCAAGCACCCGGATAAAGTCGATCCTGTGCTTCTCCAGATTTTTCTTACGCTTGGCTTCATCCCATTCGAAATCCACATATTGCGGAATGAACTTTTCAAAGGGCGGGCCGTTCGATGGCATAGGTTGATCCTATGCAATTGTATATACAAACGTATCTACAAACAAGGCTTTCCGATGCGGACACAAACATGTCTCTTACGGAAGCAAACCACATTCCGTAATATAGAACATAACAAGAACAAAACATAGAGATTTGAGCTTTTCGGCGCGCTTTCGCGATGACTTGAAAGCGGCTCACGCCGACTGTTTGCAACGGATCAGTGTGTCGCGGAGTTTGCGCAGCTGCGGCGGTTTGCCGAGCACGAAGTCGGCTTCGTTTTCGTTGTTGCGGTCGCCGCCCTGGCGTTGGCCCCAGCCGGTGAGCAGGATCACGGGTGTCGAGGCTGACATTTCCTTGATCGCATGGGTCACTTGATTGCCGTCGAGATAAGGCATGCCGAGATCGGTGATGACGACGTCAAAGGGTTGGCCTTCCTCCAATGCGGTTTTGAAAGCATTTAATCCGTCCCGCGCATCGATGATGCCGGTGACTATGTGTTTGTCCATTTCAAGCATGGCGACAAGCGCTTCCAGCACGTAAGGATCATCGTCGATCATCAGCAGGCGCATCGCGTCGGGTTTTTGCTGGGTCTCAGTTTTGCGTTCGGGGATTGTGGCGGCCAGCGGCAGCGGAAATTTCAGATAGAAGGTCGCGCCTTCCCCTTGCTTGCTTTTTATGTCGATCGTGGCGTCATGGCGTTTCAGAATGCCATGGACCATAGCGAGGCCAAGGCCGGTGCCGCGCTCGCCTTTCGTTGTGTAGAAGGGCTCCATGCAACGCAGAACCGTATTTTCGTCCATCCCTATGCCGGTGTCTGAAATTTCCAACGTGGCAAAGCGGTAGTGATTGAGGCCATCCGGTGTCGGGCCGTCTTCGGTGACTTTGGTGCGAATGGTAATCGTGCCGCCATCGGTCATGGCGTCAACGGCGTTGAAAATCAGATTGACCATGACTTCGCGCAGCTCATTGTCCTTACCCATGATGATCGGTGGTGTGCTGGCGAGTTCGGTCTGGACGGTGATGGTGATGCCGTCGCGCCGCGCTATGTCTTTCCAGCGTGCCTCCGAGAGTTCGATGACTTCTTTCGCCAATGCGTTGAGGTCAACAGGTGCAAGATCTGTTGTGGTTTCGCGCTCACGGTAAAATTCGCGCAAGCGCCCGATGGTGGCAGCGACATCATTGATCTGCCGGTTCACCATCGTCAGATAGGTCATGACGGGTGCGCTCAGATTTTTCTCAAATTCCATGATGGATTGCGTTTGAATCGAGATCGGCGAAATGGCGTTGTTGACGTCATGGGCAATGCCACTTGCCATCTGACCCAGCGCACGCAGTCTTTCATGCTGCATGACCGATTTTTGGGTGTCCCGCATGTCGTCATAGGCGCGTTGCAGATTGTTCAGAAGCTGCGCCTGGTGTGTTGCGACAGCGACGTGTTCGCTGAGTTGACTGAGAAATTCGCAATCAGCTTCGCTGAACGCTTCGGGCTTGATGCGTCCGGTTACAATGATGCCGAAGACCTCGTCGCCTGATGTCATGGGGGCCATGACGAGTGAGCCAAGGCCGCTATGGGCCAGTCGTTGCGGGAAAGGAAAGTTGAGCGCCGCAATTTTGGGCTCATAGATCAGGCGGCCCTGCACGCATTTGGAAAGGCCGTTCCCTTCTATTTCGATCTGTGTGTGTTCGCTCAGGCCTGCCGTGCGCGCCAGTGCCACGGAGTTCCGGCTGACATTGCAGATTGTGATGGAATTGGAAGCAATGTCGAACTGAGCGATGAAGGCGAGATCGAGAGGCAGGTTGTCTTCCAGTTTCCGCAGCACCACCTGATAGATGCTTGATATGTCCTGCCGTTCGCTGATGGCCTGTGTGATTCCGTTGAGGAGGTTCAGTCGCTCCAATTGTTCGAGAAGACTTGATTCCGCCTGTGTCCGTCGTACGACTTCGTCCAATAGTCCGGCTTCACGTATGCCGAGCAGTCGCGACACAAGATAAGTGATGATGCCGAGAACAACGGCGGCGATAATAGCCCCGGCTGCAAAGCCGAATGACACCGGAATGATGCCGTGCTCTACGAGTGAAAGCACAGTCCCGGACAAAACGACGGGAAGGATAAGGACAAGCGGTAGAAATTGTCGTGCTGCGGCGCTGCCGCTGTCACGTCCGACAATACGGGCGGTCCAGCCGAGTTGCGGTCTGGAGAAAAGCGCGGCGCAAAAAAGCAGGGCGAAGCAGATGGCGGTCGGTAGCGACCAGGGCGCAAATAGTGTCACGCGGCGGACGGCTTCGGCGTCGAACGCATAGCCGACAAGTGCGAGGCTTGTTGTGGTCAGGCCGCATAGGAGGAGGATAGCCGAGGCATGCCCTGTGTGCGGGGTTTTGCCGATGAAAGCGGCGAGGGCAAAGAAAATGAAATTGACCGCTGTTGCCAGTGCGATTTGTTCTTCCTTCGGGCCGCTTGCCAACAGGGTGCCGTCAACAATCTGGCCGGCAATGGCCATAAGGTTGATGGCCAGAATGATTGCGGCGGCGGCGCGCAGGGTCAAAAGCTGATAGGGCTTTTGCGTTTCGGAAAAGCTGAGAAGTCCTATGACAAGGCTGCCGAGCCCGAAACTGATAATTGTCAGAACCGGCGGCATGGGGGCGAGGCCGGGATAGAGGCTGGTCAGATTGTCCGGCTCAAATGTCAGATAGGTCAGCGACACCAGACACCAAATAAAAATGAGTCCGGCGCATATCCTCGACACTTTTTTCAAGGTGGGAAAAGTCTGAAATTCATCCTGATAAATCATGCAGACCTTTTCACAGCCAATTTATTTTCACTGCTCTTGTTTGGATTCTTTATTATTTTCCGATACTGGGGATTTAATCTCAGGTACTTGGTCCTGTTTGTCGATATGGGTAGATTTACTCACGATCACCTGTTTGGGCCGGTTCTCCACAGGTTCGGGCAGGGGTAAGTCTCGCTATCGGCCCCCCGCTCATGCGACAATGGGGAAACCACCAATTGCGGCGTAAAATAGATGAGCTTCCCCAAGTCTTTCCTCGACGAGTTGAAGGCGCGTATCCGCGTCTCTGATGTCGTTGGGCGCAAGGTCAAGCTCATCCGGCGGGGCCGCGAATTTGTCGGTCTCTCGCCCTTCAGCAATGAAAAGTCGCCGTCCTTCACCGTGAATGACGACAAGCAGTTCTGGCATTGCTTCTCGTCCGGCGAGCATGGCGACGTCATCAAGTTCCTTGAGAAGGTTGAGAACCTCTCTTTCCTCGAAGCCGTCGAGCGGCTGGCAGGTGAGGCGGGGCTTGAAATGCCCCAGCGCGATCCGATGAACATCGAGCGTGAGCGCGAGGCGGCGACGCTGATCGAGGTCATGGAAATGGCGGCTGCGTTTTTCCGTCAGAAGCTTCAAAGCGGGGCGGGGGCGGAAGCGCGGCGCTATCTGGAACGGCGCGGGCTTCGTGCGGAGACCATTGAGCGTTTTGGCCTTGGCTATTCGCCGGGGCTTGATCGCGGCGACCGTCACCAGTTGATGGGACACCTCACCGCCAAAGGCGTTTCTGTCGCGCAAATGGCCGAGGCGGGACTCATCATCCATGGCGAAGATATCCCTGAGCCCTATGACCGGTTCCGAAATCGGCTGATGTTTCCGATTGCCGATGCGCGGGGCCGTGTCATTGCCTTTGGCGGTCGGGCGCTTGATGCCGAGCAGAAGGCGAAATATCTCAACTCGCCGGAAACGCCGCTCTTTCACAAAGGCCGTGGTCTCTACAATCTCCATCAGGCGCGCAAGCCCGCTTACGATCTCGGCACGGTCATTGCCGTTGAAGGCTATATGGATGTCATCGGCATGGCGCAGGGTGGCATCGACAATGCCGTGGCGCCCTTGGGCACGGCGCTCACCGAAGACCAGATCGGCCTCATGTGGCGCTTGGCGCCCGAACCGATCCTCTGCTTTGACGGCGACCGCGCCGGTCTCAAAGCCGCTTTCCGCGCGGTCGAGCGTGTGTTGCCCTTGTTAAAGCCCGGCCATTCACTCCGCTTCGCTCTCCTGCCCGATGGCAAGGACCCTGACGATCTGGTGCGCGAAGAGGGCGGCGAGGCGATGCATGAGGTGCTCAATGCTGCGCGGCCTCTGGCTGATATGGTCTGGGAGAAAGAATTTCAGGCGGGCACATGGGACACGCCGGAGCGCCGCGCCGCGCTTGAGGCCCGGATTGAGGAAGTGATCGGGATGATCGCGGACCCGAAGGTGAAGGGCTACTATGCGCAGGACCTCCGTGGCCGCATCGCGAAGATTTTCGGGCCCAAACAGGGCGCGCGGGGCGCGTTCCGGGGCCAAACGGGCGGCAATTTCCGTAAAACCCCGTGGAAACCGGGCCAGCGCTTTGACCCGCGCCTCCAGCCTGTGACGCCGGAATTGCGCAATTCGGCGCTCGCCCGCAGCGACAAAGGCGGGGCGGCGCGGGCGGAAGAGGGCATTCTCGCTGTCTTACTGAACCATCCCGAGCTTCTGGAGACCTATTGCGAGGAGCTTTCGCGGCTCGACATCAAAACCGCGGCACTTGACAAATTGCGCAATGAAATCATAGATATAGCCGCGCTTCACACGCCTCTTGAAAGAGAGGCGCTGATGAACCATTTGGATTCTAGGGAATTGGCGGATATAGCACAGCATCTCAGCGGGCGGGTGGCAGGCCGGACAGGCGCCTTCGCAAAGGCGGATGCGTCTCAGGATGAGGCCGAAGCAGGCTTTCTCCGGCTCATCTCCGATCACCGGCGAACCATTACGCTAGAGGCGGAGTTTCGGGCGGCAGAGCGCGCGCTCGCGGCTGAAATGAACGACGAGAACTGGGCGCGGCTGCAGGCTATCCACAAGCAATTGCAGAGCGAGCGACCGGAACTTGAAGCAGAACTGCCGGACGGTGCATCCGGCATGAGGAATTAGGGTTCAAGGGGACCTGAGCGGGACGAGAGTTTAAGAGCCGCGGGGCGGTGGTCGGTTTTTGCCGGACACCGGCGCGGGCTTGTGCGTTTGTGATTGCGTAAGGTTTCTTGCGCAAAACAAGCATCGGCCAAAAGACATATCGGAAAGACGGCCTGCACATCTTATGTGTAGGGACCAGTGACAAGACGGAGTGCCACTCTATGGCGACAAAGACGGCAGAACAGACAGAAGCCCCGGAAGCGGCCCCTGAAGCCACAACCGATAGTCCGCTTCTCGATATGTCGGATGCTGCGGTCAAGAAGATGATCAAGGCGGCCAAGACGCGCGGCTTTGTCACTTATGACGAGCTCAATAAGGTTTTGCCGTCTGAAGAGTTCTCGTCTGAACAAATCGAAGACACGCTGTCGATGCTCAGTGAAATGGGCATCAATGTCGTTGAAAACGATGAGGCCGAAGACGGCGGCGAGGGCGACGCCGAAGAAAAAGAAGCCGATGACGATGATGATGAAGATGCGCCGCGCTCCAAGGCCGTCGCCATCACGGGTCAGTCCTCCACCGCGCTTGACCGCACCGACGATCCCGTCCGCATGTATCTGCGCGAAATGGGTTCCGTTGAGTTGCTGTCGCGCGAAGGCGAAATCGCCATTGCCAAACGCATCGAGGCCGGCCGCGAAACCATGATCGCGGGTCTCTGCGAAAGCCCGCTGACGTTCCAGGCCATTATCATCTGGCGCGACGAGTTGAACGAAGGCAAAATTCTGCTGCGTGACATTATCGACTTGGACGCGACCTTTGCCGGTCCTGACGCCAAGAAGATCGATCACAGCCAGGCCGCGCTTAATGGCGAAGCCCCGCCGCGCATCGAGCCGGAAGAAGAAGAAGTCGATGATGACGGCGAAGAGAACGACAATTCCATGTCGCTCGCCGCGATGGAAGCCGAACTGAAGCCCAAAGTTTTGGAGAGCTTCGACCGCATCGCCAATGACTATAAAAAACTGCGCAAATTGCAGGACAGCAAAGTCGAAGCCGCGCTCAAGGGCGAAGACGCTGTCGGCGGCAATGACAAGAAATTTGCCAAGCTCACCGCCGACCTCATCGTCGAAGTTAAAAGCCTCTCGCTCAATAACAACCGCATCGAGAGCCTTGTCGAGCAGCTTTATGCAATTTCAAAGCGCCTGATGGGTCTTGAAGGTCGTCTGCTGCGCATCGGCGAAAGCCACGGCATTCCGCGCGACGAATTTTTGAAGCAATACTATGGCGAAGAGCTTGACCCCAACTGGATGCGCCGCGTCTCGCGCCTCAAGGGCAAGGGCTGGACAAGCTTCACCAAAGACGCGCGCGATCAGGTCAAGGATCTGCGCATCCAGATCCAGACGCTGGCGGCTGAAACCGGCCTCGATATCGGCGAATATCGCCGCATCGTTTCGGGCGTGCAAAAGGGTGAGCGCGAAGCGCGTATCGCCAAGAAAGAAATGGTCGAAGCGAACCTCCGCCTCGTCATTTCGATTGCCAAGAAATATACAAACCGTGGCTTGCAGTTCCTCGATCTCATTCAGGAAGGCAATATCGGCCTGATGAAAGCGGTCGATAAATTCGAATATCGCCGTGGTTATAAATTCTCGACTTACGCGACATGGTGGATTCGTCAGGCGATCACGCGCTCGATTGCCGACCAGGCGCGCACGATCCGCATTCCCGTGCATATGATCGAAACGATCAACAAGCTCGTGCGCACCTCGCGCCAGATGCTCCATGAAATCGGCCGCGAACCGACACCGGAAGAGCTCGCCGAAAAACTCGGCATGCCTTTGGAAAAAGTCCGCAAGGTTCTGAAAATCGCCAAAGAGCCGATCAGCCTCGAGACGCCCATCGGCGATGAAGAAGACAGCCATCTCGGCGACTTCATCGAAGACAAAAACGCGATCCTGCCGATTGATGCGGCGATCCAGTCGAATTTGCGCGAAACCACAACCCGCGTGCTCGCCTCGCTCACCCCGCGCGAAGAACGCGTGCTGCGCATGCGCTTCGGCATCGGCATGAACACGGACCACACGCTGGAAGAAGTCGGCCAGCAATTCTCAGTGACACGCGAACGCATTCGCCAGATCGAGGCGAAGGCCTTGCGCAAGCTGAAGCACCCGTCGCGCTCGCGCAAACTGCGCTCGTTCTTGGATAATTAATCTTCACCTCCCCCTTGTGGGGAGGTCAAAAAATTCTCTTAGAATTTTTTGGGTGGGGGTTCTTCCTTCCCTGCGACAAAACAAAAAGCCCGGATCAGATGATCCGGGCTTTTTCGTCATCTAGCCCCCCACCTCCTTGTTGTTCGCGCCTATGCGCGCGTGTGGGGAGGTCGAAACGCATCTCCCTTCGCCTCCCCCTCGTGGGGAGGCCGAAACGCTTCGCGTTTCGGGTGGGGGGCGCAGTCGCAAATACGGCGTGAAATTTCGACGCAAAAACACCCCCACCCAAAATATTCGAAGGTGAATATTTTGACCTCCCCACAAGGGGGAGGTGAAGATCATCGTGGCGATCTTTCGACTTCAACCACACACCACCAAATCCGCCTTGCCCCGACTTGATCGGGGCATCCATCTTCCTTCATGCGTTGCCGCAAAGATGGATCGCCCGGTCGTGAAGCTTGCCCTTGGGCGCGTCTTGTCGCGACCCGAGGGCCGGGCGAAGTCGAACTTTTAGAGTGAGACAAGTACCACACCCGTCATGGCCGGACTTGATACGGCCATCCACGTCCTCAATCGTCAGGATACTCTCTTCTGAGGCGGTCCCATTCACTCTTAATGTGATTGTATTTTCTTATGAATAACTCTCGTTCATTTCCCTCGAATGGGCAATCTGTAACCCCATACGAAGTACTTCTGAGAATATCCAACATTCGCAAATCTTCGACTTCATAGTCGCTAATTGTTTCATTAAGCACCCACAGTCCCAGCCTCGCTGCCTCTCTCGAAAGCGCGGGCGTTTCGCTGAAATAGGGGTAGATCGCTCTGTTGGAACCGCCCTCAATGTGTAACGCGAGGAGATTTTCAACTCTGACGGTTAAACCTATTTCTTCAATAGGAAACAGACCTGACGGACTTCTCTCAGCGATTGTAAATGCTTCGTTGCGCCATCTGCGTTTTTCGTTCCACCAGTTTAGAAAACCATCTTGTAGCAGAGGATATAATCTCCGCCTGAGGCGGTTGCTTTCAATTCTTTCCGCTGTCGCCGCATGAAGGTCAATTTCATTCGCCGCGAATTTTTTTGCGTCGCCCCAGAAGGGGCCGAAAAAGTCGCCCCCGCCTGATTCTTCGTCAGGCTTTCTGCTAATCTCTTCGCGAATGTCATTCCTCAACGCGCCAACTAGTTCAGATCTGTCGAGGTAAAAGAACTTAAGTAACTTGCGAAGTTGAATTTTTTCGAGCGACATCTCTAGATTCCTTCTAGGAAACTATTGTGAGTGCAACCAATCGTTGTTTCGAAAAGTAGAGTCCGGATCAATGGATCCGGACTCCTAAATTTACAGATTTAGTGACGACTAAATTCAACGGCCATGAATTGGTAAACAGAAAGATTTTTACCGACTTTCTGTGGATCCCATTGTGCGGTTTCCATAAAGAAACGATACGTGCGCATGATATCTGTCAAATTCTTACGCAAGAATTTTTCTGGATCTTTTGTCCACTTTACGCCGCTGGCGGTTTCTTCGATTAGAGCGGAAAGACCAAAAACTAGCGGCATGATGAAGCCATCGGGGCATGTGTATGAGCACGGCCTCTCGTAAAAAGGTGTTTTTGGTTGGCGCTTGAGATAGCGCGACCGTTTTTCTGCACCTTTTTCATCTGTTTTATCGGGGTCATACATTTTTACGGCGCTGATCTTACCAAAAGCGCCACCGGCCTTATTATAGGCTTCGGGAAACAGTTCATAAATGAGATCGAAGAGTTCAGGAATTTCTGCGACCAAAGAGAAAGCCTTCAAGATCTTTGGGTTGAAGACTTCTCGTTTATATCCGTCGCGTTGCCTTGAAACGGTTTTGAGTTCCATTACCCGATTGAATTGCTCTACGCATATGGCTTTGTTGCGATAAATTTGATTTGGCAACACGTTAATTCCCTTTGTTTCGGACAATTTGGGAAACACAATCCAAGCTAGAGCGAGTATGTCGCGTACTTTTATTTTTCCACCATCATTAGTTTTCCATTCAACTCTTGAGGAGAGGTCTTCAGGAAGCGCTTCCTGAAGACTTGCATAAAATCCCATCTGGTTTGCTTTAGCTTCTTCAGTAAGTTGAACATTGTTGTTTCTAGCGGAACAAATTTCCAGAAGGTGTGATGTGAAGTCGGCTATTCCATCTTCGTCTGAAGGATCTGCTGGAACTAGAAGTTCAACCGGTACCAGAAATTCAATTTGTTCTTGGCATTCTGTGACGTCGTCTCTGTGCTTCAGCCAGATCTCTTTGAAGTCAGTCCAAGTGCGAATGCTTCTGATGATTCTATCTTCGACTCCGGCTAATTCGAGCAAATAGATTCCGATCGCCAAAGCGTTGTGTCCGCCATCTAAAATTCCTTCGAGTTCTGGGTCCCGAAATGCGACTTCGTACCTTTGCCGTTCTAAGGCGCGGTAGGACGAAGACCCGATCAATAGCCCCTTTGTTTTGAAGGGGAAAAGTTCAGGATCCTGCTCAAGGCTGCGGATGATTTCAGTGGTGACAGAGCCGGTTTTTGCTGATCGTGGATTTGCTGATAGCTCGCTTGCATCGAGCAGAGCAGGCATCGATTTTCCATCGACGAATCCAACGACGCGACGCAAACCATCTTGGGTTTGTTCGGCACATTGTTCAAATTTAAGGATAAGTTTTTTCTTCAATTTACTCTCCAGATAAATGGAGAGCCGCTTCAGCCAAACGAATGGCGCTGACGTCAAGAAGACCTGACGAACTACATTATTTTGCCTGAACCAGCCCTGGTTCTTTTCAGCTTCCGTCCGGAAGCAGGAAAACATTGGGTGATTCAGTCCTAAATGTCAATGAACACGCTTCACAGAAAAATAACACTCCTTTCCCCCCTACCTCCTCGCCCCGTCAATCCGTACCCTGATCGCCCGCGCGTCACATCCCGCGCTTCGGCTTCATCCACGTCCGGCACATCCCTGAACACCGTCATCGCCCCGTGCCGACGATGAGGGTGATTTTCCCTTTGTAAGCGTAAGGCCGGTCTGACTTGTCCGGCCATTCGTGCAACTATTACACTTGGCGCAACGGGGCGTGGGCGGAACTCAAATGATCAAAGTGCTTTGTAAGATCAACGATCTTGAGCAGCTCCCCTTGGGACCTGCGCGGAGCCGGATTGAAAAACTGATCCGCATTGAAGGTCCGATTGATCCGTTGATGATCGGAACGATCTATCCGGTTTGTGCCGTGAGCCGCTGGGATGACGGAGGGACTTGGGTTTATATTTTCGAGAATTCTGAAAGCGATTGGCCGACACCATTACCGGCGGAGTTCTTTGAATTTGTTGAAACGAGTATTCCTGAAGGTTGGCTTGTCACGTTTTCTCAGGGCGAGAACGGAACGGCCATCGAGACAATATGCTTTCCTGAATGGATTCAAGAAGAGCACTTTTACGAGCGATTGCTGGACGGCGACAGTGCGGCGGCGAATATCTTTGAACGATGGAAAGTGAAGTTGCTGGGGTCACTTTGATAAACTCGCTTTCCTATGGTCGATTTACTCCCTACCTCCTCGCCCCCTCAATCAGTACCCTGATCGCCCAGCGCGTCACGTCGCGCGCTTCCGCCTCATCCACTTCCAGCACGTCCTTGAACACCACCATCGCCTCCGTGCCGATGATGAGGGCCAGCGCTTTTTTTAACTTGTCGAAGTCGCCCGGTTTGAACTCCTTCTTCGCCGGTGCCAGCGCCGCGTCGATCAGCGGTGAGCGGCGGTTTTGCCGCGCGGGCATCTTGTCGTTTCCACCTCCCCTTGACCCAACAGAGAGGCGCCGCTCCATCGACGTTGCCAGCATCATGCGCAGCGGCACTTCGTTGGCTGACATCATGTCGTGAAAGGCCGTGTCCACGCGCGTCATGCGCGCGACGGGGTCGCGTGTCTCTGGCGTGCCGGACATCATGTCGGCTTTGAACAGGGTCTCGGCGTCGGGCGAGGAGAGGTCGAGCGCGGCTTCCAGCAGCAGCGCTTCGACTTTCGGGAAATAGCGATAGGCGGTCGCGCGCGAGATATGGGCTTCTGCCGCCACTTCGTCGAGTGAAGGTTTGCGGCCTTCGTTCATCAGTTTGGCGGCGGCCTGCAACAGGTCTTTGCGCGTGCGCCATTTCTGGTTGGGGCGGCCTGCGGGTTTCTTCGCGGCGGATTTTTTGGGTTCCATCTGCGCGCTCATTGGGCGGGGAGTTGCTGAATGATGCCGGCCAAATCAACCCAGACATTTTCGCGCGCGATGTCGCCATTGCCTGCAAATTCAATAATATGCAGGAGGCGGAACGATAGCGGGCGGTTGCGACCCTCAATGCCGAAGGGGCGGCCCGGCGCGCGGCCGGACCAGAGGCTTTCATCGACGAGAAAGTCCGCGCCATAGAGGCGGCGTTGTGTTGTGACGTGACCATCGGCGAGGTCGGCAAAGAGCGCCTCGTAAAAGCCGCGCGCGCCTTCGCGTCCATGCGCGGGGCCTGAGGGCCAGCCGACAATGTCGTGCTCCACATCAGGCGTCAGCGTGGCGAGCACGCCCGCGACATTGTCATTGGCTTCATAGGCAAAATGTTCGTCGATTTTGGCGTCCATCTCGGCGCGGCTGAGGGGCATGGGGCGTTCCTTTCGCTTAGGTCTCCTGTGCGGCGGAAATCATATAATGAGATTTTTGTCTCATTACAATAGTTTTGTTTTATTTGAGTTTTGCGGGGAGGGGACAAGTTTTGCTGTCCCCGTACCCGAAAGACACGGGGATTGTTTCTTTTGGGGTGCCGCGCCCCCAAAGCGGGGATAGGGCAGGGGGCGGCAGAGAAATACCCCCCTGGGTATTTCGCATTTTCGCTCTCCGTCTGTTGCTCGACGAAGTGACTAACGATCTCTGCATGGAAACCTCGAATCTCTTGCAAGAAACACATGAAAACGACATGAAAATCGAGCCCGATTACCCGCGGATAAACGGCTTTATCCCCGCTTCTTAACAATTTGAACATTTCTGTTACGGGACCCTTAAATCCCCTCCGGCGACAATCGGGGTTAGGATTCGGGATCAGAAACGGAGCTTGAAACGGATGCAGATCGTCGTGTTGGCATCGCAAAAAGGCGGATCGGGCAAGACGACTTTGTCGGGTCATTTGGCCGTCGAAGCCGAGCGCAAAGGCTTCGGTCCCGTCGTGTTGATCGACACCGATCCGCAAGGTTCTCTGTCGGATTGGTGGAATGCGCGCGCCTCAGAAACGCCCGCGTTCGCGCGGGTGGCGATTGATGATCTTGCTGAGTGTCTCGCCCGTTTGGAAGAGATGGGTGTGAAGCTCGCCGTCATCGACACGCCGCCCGCGATCACTCATTCGATTGCGCGCGTTGTCGCCCATGCCGATCTCGTCGTCATTCCCGCGCGGCCTTCGCCTCATGATCTGCGTGCCGTCGGTGCGACGATTGACATTGTTGAGCATTTTCAAAAGCCGCTGATCTTCGTCATCAATGCGGCCACCGCGCGCGCGAAGATCACAGGCGAGAGCGCGGTCGCACTCTCGCAGCACGGCACTGTTGCGCCGGTGACGCTGCATCACCGCGTTGATTTTGCGGCCTCGATGGTTGACGGAAAAACCATTGGCGAGATCGACGGCAAATCGAAATCGGCGAAAGAAGTGTCGGATCTATGGGCCTATATTGCCGCTCGTCTCGCGCGTCTCGTCGGTGTTGATGCGCCCCGTGCCCGGACCAATCTTGATGTTCTGTCGCCGCTGAGTGGCGCAGAGAAGTTTGAAGCGCCGGTGATGGTGGCCGCTGCACCTGTTGAGATTGAAGCCGAAGCGGAGCCCGAAGAAGACATTGAAATTGCGGCGTCCGCGGATATTGATTTTGAAGATGATGCGCCCGCCGAAGACGAGCCGATTGAAGATGTGATGAGCGCCATCCGCGATGGTGTGTCGGTGGCCTTCTCGTTTGATCCGTCTGAGGGCTTTCCTGTCGTGCCGCAGCGCTTGCACGCGGCTCACTCTATTGCACCGGCGCCTGTGCCCGCATGGTCGCCGCCACCGCCGCCGCCGCAACCGCTCTCGCCCAACGCGCCGCGTCCGCCGCTCTCTTCGTCTTCCTTGGCGTCTGAAGATCGCGCCGAGAAAGCACTGGTACATAAGCCTTTCAGCGTCTTCGGTCGTCGTCGCGCCGAGAGTGCGCCGCATGCACTTGCGGAGAAACACAGATGAGCCAGCCGAAATTTTCTGCAGTCACGAGTGATCTTTTGTCGCGCAAGGGCGAGGCGGTGCCGTCGGCGGCGCGTCAGTCGTTCGATGAACGCTGGCAGAAAGTGACGCCCGCGCCGCCGGTGCAGTTGGCGATGCCGACAGCACCCGCGCCGGTCGTTGCGTCAGCGCCGGTCGCTGAACCATCGGTGAAGATCGCGTTGCGTCTCACTGAAGCGCAGCATTTCCGGATGCGCGTTGCCGCCGCGCAATTGCAGGTGACGCGGCAGGCGCTCATGTCGGCGGCGCTCGATCATTATCTCAAGACCGTCTGCGCCGCCGGTGTGCCGCAATGCCGATGCTTATCGGGTGCTTCGAAAAGTGCCGACTGCAAAGGCTGCTGAGTTTACTCAATAGCAATTGTCAGCGAGACGTTGGCGGTCAGTTGTTGTGTGCCAGCGGCCATCGGCACTGAGGCGCTGTCGGCCATCGACATGGCTTTGGCCATATACATGGGCTGCTGATAGCCGCCGCCTTCTGTGATGTTCATCACCGCGCCGAGCGCGACGCCGGAGGCATTGGCATAGAGTTTTGCTTTGCGCAGCGCGTCGATGACGGCGGCTTCGCGCGCCTTGTCGAGCAGGGGTTCGGGCTTTTCGATTTCAAAGCGCACGCTGTCCACGCGGTTCGATCCGACCGTCACGAGCTTGTCGAGGACGGCGCCCAGCGTATCAAGTTTGCGGACTGTTACCGTCACCTGGTTCGTCACCTGATAGCCGCGAATGGTGGCGGGCTCCTGTGTGCCGTCGGGGCGCTGGGGTGGTTGTGTGTAGAGCGGGCTCACGGAGAATTGCGAGGTGCGGATGTCGTCTTTGGCGATTTTCATTTCCGTGAGAGCGGCGAAGATGGCGTTCATCGCTTTGGTGTTGGCCGCGAGCGCTTCGGCTGCCGTTTTGCCTTCGGAGATGACGCCGCCATCGAGATAGGCGATGTCGGGTCTTGCGCTGACATCGCCCGTGCCGGTGATGGTCATGGAGCGCTTGGGCGCGGTCGTCGCGTCTTCCGCATAGGCCGCCCGCGTCATGACAGGCGAAAGCATTGTTCCGAAAGCGAGACCAAAAGCGAGTGACAATGCAAGCGGTGATGCAACTGACCGGAATTTCTTTGAATATGTGGGGGACATGGTGTCCGTTCTCCTGTTGCCGTACCCGGGGCCTAACGTACCTTGAGTCCCAGCATCAAGCGCGAATTGGACGAAATTGCGGCCAGTTTTTCGAAGGCGTGCGATTTCGTGATTTCGGGCTTTTGGCGGGCGATGAAAATCTGTTATAGGGCGTCTGTCCGGTGCGTTTTGGCGCGGCGGGCGATGCGTCGGGGGCCTGTAGCTCAGTTGGTTAGAGCGGACCGCTCATAACGGTTTGGTCGCAGGTTCGAGTCCTGCCGGGCCCACCACGCGCTTCTTTCTGGAAGCTCATGTGTCTCTCCTCCTGAATGTGCCTTAAGCGACTTCTTCTCTTTCAACTTCCGCGCCGCGAATGCCTTCTTCCGTGCTGATGCCATCGAGGAGCATCAGGCATACATGTTCGGTCATGGCGTGGATGGATGTCTTGCCGGGCTTGTGCCATTCGACCGACCAGTTGAGTGCGCCGAGCAGCAGCAAGCGCACCATGCTGAGATTGACATCGTTGCGCAACGCGCCGGCTTTCTGCGCCCTGCCGAGAATGCGCCGCCAGAGCGCGGAGAAGGCGTCGCGCTTGGGAATCTGACGCTGCCGGATTTCTTCTGGTATCTGGGCAAAGATGCTGATGCTGGCCGACGTATAGTCGCCATGCTTCAGAAGCGTGGTGAGATGGGCGTCCACGGCCGCGCGGATGCGTTCGCGCTGCGAAGCCCCGGCAGGCATGTTTTCCTGACTTTCCTCGACCGCTTCGTGAACCCGGTTGATGCCGATGTCGAGAACTTCCTCCAGCAACTCATCTTTCGAATTGAAATGATAATAAAGGCTGCCTGCCTGCATGTCCGCAACTTTGGCGATCTCGTTCAGCGTCGTGGCGGCGTAACCCTTTTGACGGAAGGTTTTGGCGGCGGCGTCGAGAATACGCGTGCGACTGATGTCCGATTTGCTTTGCTCGGTTGCCATAGAGGGCCTCATGAAAATTAATCACTGTGTAGACTTGCATGATGATCCGATGTCCGTCTCGAACCAGGCCGTTATTCTCGAACCGAATAGATATTAGAATGAAAATATGGGTTTGTCCAATTTTCTAATTATCATTAGAAAATTACTTGTACACTTTCAGGAATTGAATTAGCGTTAGAAAAACAAGGTCGGCCCGTCTCGAGATGCCGGTCAATGAGGGAACGTGAAGGAGGAGACATGTTGGGACTCAGCGACAGGCCTGTCGTCGTGACCGGCGCCGCCAGCGGCATCGGCAAGGCCATTGCGCTCAGACTCGGCGAGGAAGGCTGCAAGGTCGGCATCTTCGATCTGAACGAGAAGGGCGGTGAGGACGTTGCGGCGGCCATTCGTGAGAAGGGCGGCCAGGCTTGGGCCTATAAGGTCGATATCACCGACTACGATCTTGTTGCGCGCTCCGTCGATGCTTTCGAAAAAGTCGCAGGTCCTGTTTTTGGTCTCGTGAACAACGCAGGCTGGGATGTCGCCATGCCCTTTGTCCAGACGGAACCAGATTTCTGGAGGAAGGTCATCGACATCAATCTCTACGGGCCGTTGAACCTCATACATATCATCGCGCGCCGTTTGGCCGAACGCGGCGCCGGACGCGTCGTGAGCATTTCATCCGATGCAGGTCGCGTGGGTTCTTCGGGCGAGGCGGTCTATTCGGCCGCAAAGGGCGGCATCATCGCCTTCATGAAGACCATGGCGCGCGAATTCGCAAAGCAGCGGATTACCTTCAACACGGTCTGTCCCGGACCGACGGACACGCCATTCCTCGCTTCTTTCGATACGGGCGGACGTCTCACTGAAGCGCTGACCAAAGCCATGCCGATGCGTCGGCTGGGACAGCCGGAAGATTATCCCGGCATGGTCGCCTTCTTCCTGAGCGACGACGCAAGTTTCATTACCGGCCAGACGATCAGCGTCTCGGGCGGCCTTTCAATGCACGGCTAAGGATTATCGCAGTGGATTACAAAGACATTCTCTATAGTGAAAAGGACGGCGTCGCGACGATCACCCTCAATCGTCCGGAGGTCTACAATGCCTTCCGTCCCCAGACCTGCCTCGAACTCATCGATGCCTTTCTGAAGGCGGGATGGAAGAGCGACATTGGTGTCATCGTGCTGACCGGCGCAGGCAATAAGGCCTTCTGCACCGGCGGCGACCAGTCCGATCATGAAGGTGGATACGGCGACGGCACGACGCGCGGCGCCATAGGCATGCCGCTTGAGGAACTGCACACGGCCATTCGCGATGTGCCCAAACCCGTGATTGCAAAAGTGCGGGGTTATGCGATCGGTGGCGGCAATGTACTCGCGACATTGTGCGATATGACGATCGCCGCCGAGAACGCGATCTTTGGTCAGGTGGGCCCCAAGATGGGGTCGGTCGATCCGGGCTTTGGCACGGCTTATCTTGCGCGCGTTGTGGGGGAAAAGAAGGCGCGCGAGATGTGGTACATGTGCCGGCGCTATCCCGCGCGTGAAGCCATGGCGATGGGCCTCGTCAACGCCGTCGTTGCCGATGACCAGCTTGATGCGGAAGTGGATGCCTGGTGCGCCGAACTGGTCGAGCGCAGCCCGACCGCGATTGCTATCGCCAAGCGCTCGTTCAATGCCGACAGCGACAATATTCGCGGTATCGGTGGCCTCGGCCTTCAGGCATTGCGCCTCTTCTATGATACGGAGGAGTCCAAAGAGGGTGTGAGGGCGCTCAGTGAGAAGCGCAAGCCGGAATTCCGAAAGTATATGAAGTAGGAGCGCGCTTGTGGACCACGCCTTCTCCTGTGAACAGGATGCTATTCGTGCGACAACCAGACGGTTTGTGCACGAAAGGGTCGCTCCTGACTACCGAACGCGTGAGGTCGATGGAAAGATCGATCGCGCGCTTATTCGGGAAATGGGTGAGCTTGGCCTGATCGGCGCGGACTTGCCTGAGGAACTCGGCGCGCCCGGCCTCGACAGTGTGACCGTCGGCGTCATCATGGAGGAGATGGGGCGAGGCGACATCAACGTCGCCTATGTTCAACTGCTCGGCTCCCTTATGGGATCGATTATTGCCTCTCATGCGAGACGCGAAGTGGCAGAAGATATCGTGCCGCGCATCTGCTCGGGCGAGATTGTCGTCGCTCTCGGACTGACCGAGCCGGGCGGCGGCTCGGACGCTGCGCATCTCAAGACGAAGGCGAGGCGGGATAGCGACGATTACATTCTGTCTGGCGAGAAGACTTCGATCTCAATGGCGGAACAGGCGGACTATGTTGTTGTTCTTGCGCGCACGGATGAGACCAAACCCGGCGCCGGTGGTGTGTCGGCCTTTCTGACACCGCTCGACAGCCGGGGCATTACCCGTTCGAGCTTTGACGATGTCGGTTCGAGGGCAGTGGGACGCGGTTCGATCTTCTTTGATGATGTAAGGGTTCCGGCGCGATGTCTGATCGGCGCGGAGGGCAAGGGCTTCGCTCAGGTGATGCAGGGTTTCGATTATTCCCGCGCGCTGATCGGCCTGCAATGTCTCGGATCGGCCGCGGCTTCGCTGGAGGAGACCTGGAAATACATCACCGAACGGACGGCCTTCGGCAATCCGCTCGCGAAATACCAGGGCGTGACGGAACCGCTTGCGGAAGCCGAGACCTTTCTCGAGGCCGCAAGACTGCTCTGCTACAAGACGCTCTGGCTTAGGGACCATGGACTGCCGCATACCGCGGAGGCGGCGATGTGCAAATGGTGGGCGCCCAAGACCTCTTTCCAGACGATCCACCGCTGCCTGTTGACGCATGGCCACGGAGGCTACAGCACCGATCTTCCGCATCAGCAGCGAATGCGCGATGTCATGGGCCTTCAGATCGGTGATGGCACCGAACAGATTCAGAAGATGATCATTGCGCGCGAGAAGGTCGGCCGCGTGGCCGTGCCTTACGCATGAGGGAGGGCGACATGTTTGGCGATAAAGCATCTCATGTTCTGCTCTCGGTCAGGGAGGGGGCGGTATCGTCGAACTCAACAGGCCGGACAAGTTCAACTGTCTGTCTTTCTCGGTCATGTCCGGATTGGTGCAGGCGATCACGTAATGTGAGGGCGGCGCCAATGTTCGCGTCGTTCTGATCCGCGCGTGCGGCAAGCACTTTTGCATGGGCGCCGATCTCGATGAGGTACTCGACGTTCGTCAGGATCGTGGGCGGCTCGAAGGGTTCATTTCGGGCGGTCATCGCGCACTGCGTCGCTTCGAGACTTCCTCGCTGCCGGTCATCTGCGAGGTGACCGGGCTCTGCCTTGCTGGCGGCCTTGAACAGATGATGGTCTGCGACGTGGTGTTTGCGAGAGCCGGAAGCATTCCTAGCGTGCCCGCCCCAGGCCCGCTATGCCCTCAAACAATAAATCCGTAGCCATTGCGGCGAGCTGATCGGCAGTCACAGGCCCGTCAGGGTGAAACCATGTATGGGTGAAGTTGATGGTGCCGAAGAAGAGCATCGTCGCAGGGCGCAGAAATTTGCGTTGACGTCGGAAGCGGGGCTGAAGTTCCAGAAAGAGTTTTTCGATCACTTCAACAAGCTGGCGCTGTTGCTTCACGATCTTTTTGCGGCGCTGTGCGGGAAGCCCTCTGAGTTCGTTCAGCAGCACTTTCTGGTGTGCCGCCGCGTCGGCATAGAGGCTCATGAAATCAGCGATGAGCCGGCGCAAATGGTCTTCGGCTGTTAAATTCAATTCACTGATTTTCTCGGCCGCTTCCGTCAGCTTGTCGAGATGCGTCCGCATCACGTCATACAGAATGTCATCTTTTGACGGGTAGTAGTGATAGAGAAGCGCCTTTGAGGTGCCGCAGGCTTTGGCGAGATCGGCGATGGACGCGCCCGCGAAACCGCGCTCGGCAAAGAGGCGGGCGGCTGCGTCCACGATGTCTTTCCGGCGCTCATCGTAATTTGCCGCCTGCGGCCGTGCCATGAAACCCCGGGTCCTTTGTGTTAACCGACTCAGCTTTGTCGGTCATCCTGTTGCTCTAAGTCATAGTCGCAATGGGTGGCTGAGGGCAATGACGATCACGTGTCGGCCCCTCGTGTTGCTCTTGACAGTTTGGCGGTTCTTGATTGCAGATGGGAGGTCCGGGGAGGGATGAGATGGATATCGACGCGCAAATTATGCTGGCTGACATTCGGATGGATGGTGTTGAGTTCTCAATCGCCAGGCTGACCCCACCTTTTTGTGTGAGTACACCAAGTGGTGCGATCAGCTATTGCTACCTGCTGCGCAAGGGGAGGGTGTGGCTGGAGATTGACGGCACGAATCCCGTCAATATTGAGCTGGACGCCGGCGATGTTGTCGGATTAACGGGGAGCATCCCGCATCGGTTCAGGAGCGCTGCGCAACTCAAAACCGTGAAGGAAAAGCCCATCGAAACTACGAGCTTTGATACGCCGGCGCGGGGCGATGCCGAGGTTGAGCTGATTGTCGGTCATATTGAAGAAGAGGCCCTCGCTTTTTCGGGACTCTTTACAAATGCGATGGTGATCACGCCCGCAAAGGCCGAAAAAATCAGCCGCCGTATCTGGCGTGCGGCAGAAGCAGTGGAAGAGGAATTGAGCGACCGGCAATCGCTGGGTGGCAGCGCGATGGTTGTGCGGCGTCAGGCGGAGATCATGCTTTTGAATATTGTTCGATGGGTTATTTCTCAGGCCACAAGCGCAGAAACGGGGGGGATGCGGGCGATGCTAGATATGCGCATTCTGCGCGCCATGGCCGCCTTCGCTCAAGCACCCATGAAACCCTGGACAGTCAGAGAACTGGCGGATATTGCAGGCATGTCGCGCACCGCTTTTTCCGAACGATATCACGCTCTTGTCGGTTCATCTCCGCTCCAGAGTGTGACCCAGCTAAGACTCCGTCTTGCTGCGACAGCCCTGATGCGCAGCAGGCAGAGCATCGACGAAATCGCCGCCGCATCCGGCTATGGTTCGGCAGCAGCCTTTATCCGGGCTTTTCAGCGAGAGTTTCATATGACGCCGGCCCGCTGGAGGGCGAGCAGGGGACAATCAATACCGCATTAGGTTTATTCATATAATTAATTGAACGATCGATCAATTAATAGGGATGATCGGGAAAGTACCCTAGGCCCGGTTGGGTTAGTCTTGCCTCGGGTCAGAAATGGCGGCGGATAGAGAGGCTGAGATAAATGGCTACGGATCCGTGGAAAAGTCCGGCAGACCTGTTCGATGAGGCGGCAGGCATAATCAGCCCGTCGATTTTCGCAGACCGGGACATCTATAAGCTCGAGCTGGAGCGTGTCTTCTCCAAGTCATGGCTCTTCATAGCGCATGAAACGCATATCCCGAAGACAGGCGACTATTTTGCCACCCATATGGCGGAAGATCCGGTTGTTGCGGTGCGACAGAAAGATGGAAGCGTTCGGGTTTTTATGAACCAGTGCCGCCATCGCGGTATGAAAATCTGCCGGACGGATGGCGGTAACGCCAAGGCGTTTACCTGTACCTATCACGGTTGGGCCTATGACATTGGCGGCGATCTTGTGTCTGTGCCGCTTGAAGAAAAATCTTTTGTCGGTCTCGACAAGTCGCAATGGGGTGCGCGGCAAGCGCGGGTTGAGAGTTACAAAGGATTGATTTTTGCGACCTGGAATATGGAAGCGCCATGTCTATCGGATTATTTGGGTGATGCGGCCTTCTATCTTGACGCCGTTCTTGACCGCTCGGCGGCAGGCACGGAAGTGATTGGCGGCATCACGAAATGGGTCATTCCGTGCAACTGGAAGCTGGCGGCAGAGCAATTCTGCAGCGACATGTATCATGGTCTTTTTTCGCATGGCTCCATTTTTACCGCGGCCAGCATACCGCCTTCATCTCTTAATACCGGCCGACAATTTCGTGCAGCCCGGGGTGGTCACGGCACGGGATTCTTCGTGCGCTCTGTTCCGGAAATGAAAATCACCAATGCCGGTGAGCGGGTGGCAGGTTATGACCCTGTGGCGGATGAAAAAGCGGCTGTTGCGCGGCTTGGCACGCGCGGCGGTCTCTTTGTTCAGCATATGACGATATTTCCGTCATTCTCATTTTTTGCCGGCTTCAATTCATTGCGCGTTTGGCACCCCCGCGGACCTGACAAGGTTGAGGTTTGGGCCTTTACGATTGTTGAAAAAGACGCAAGCGCAGCCACCAAAGAGCAATTGCGGATATCGAGCACGCGCACTTTCAGTCCTGCCGGAACATGGGAGCAGGATGATGGCGAGAATTGGGTTGAGATTCAGCGTGTGCTTCGGGGCCACGAGGCCCGCCGCACCTCTTTCAATATTCAGATGGGGATGGGACGGGACTACGGCACCGATCCGGACCTGCCGGGCAGTAAGCGTCAGGCGCTCTCCGAAGACGCGGCACGCGGTTTCTATGCTCATTGGCTTACATTGATGACGCAGCCGGATAAGGCATATGCCAAAGGCGGCAACCCTTTGCAGGCGGCGGAATAGGGCTCCCGATTAGGAGGCCTCAAGTCTGACGTAAGTTATTTGAACGATCGATCAATTAATTAGTACACGCGGACATCAGAGGTACGTTGGTTGCGTGATAAGCAGAAGAGAAGCAATAAGATAAAGGGATGGAATGATGACGGTCATTATCCGTAGGAACGAAAAGCGTTCGCCGAATGTCGATTTGTCAGATGTTTTTGATGAGCAGGCCGGCACAATAAGTCCTGTTATCTACAGTGATCCCGATATCTATCAGATGGAGCTGGAGCGCATTTTTTCGCGGTCATGGCTTTTTATTGCTCATGAAACGCATATCCCGAAAGCAGGCGATTATTTTTCGACCTATATGGCGGAAGACCCTGTTATCGCGGTGCGACAAAAAGATGGAGGCGTGAGGGTTTTTCTCAATCAATGTCGTCATCGCGGCATGAAAATATGTAGGACAGATAGTGGCAACGCCAAGGCGTTTACCTGCACCTATCACGGTTGGGCTTATGATATTGGTGGCAATCTTGTGCAGGTTCCTCTCGAAGAGCAATCCTTTCCCGGCCTCGACAAATCGAAATGGGGTGCGCGTCAGGCGCGGGTTGAAAGTTACAAGGGGCTCATCTTCGCCACATGGAATGAAGAAGCACCGGCGCTCGCTGAGTATCTTGGCGATTTCCGTTATTATCTCGACACAGTTCTCGATGCGTCGGAAGGCGGCACCGAAGCCATTGGCGGCATCGTAAAATGGATCATTCCCTGTAACTGGAAGTTTGCTGCGGAACAGTTCTGCAGCGATATGTATCACGGCACCATGTCGCATACGTCGCCCATTACGGCCGCGATCACTGAAGAATTTCCGGCCCTTGATCCGACAGCACTTTCCGGCTTTCAGTTTCGTGCGTCAAATGGCGGTCATGGTACGGGGTTCTTTGAAGCCCCGGCGGGTACGTCATGGGGCTTTCGAATTGTTCAGGCAGCAGGGCTCGTCGAAGGCTTTGACCCTGAAGCAGCACATAGCAGGCAGGCTGCGCATTTGGGAGACAAGCGCGGAACAATTTTTTCGCAGCATCTTAGCATTTTTCCGAATTTCTCTGTCTTTAACGGCGCATCGACTGCACGTGTGTGGCATCCGCGCGGACCGAACGAGATAGAGGTTTGGGCATTCGGGTTGGTCGATAAGGCGGCAAGTGACGCAGAAAAAGAACAGGTCCGTCTGATGACGCTTCGCACCTTTAGTGCTGCCGGAACATGGGAGCAGGATGACGGTGAGAACTGGGTTGAAGTGCAGCGTGTACTGAGGGGTCACGAAGCACGGCAAACAAAATTCAATATTCAGATGGGCGCCGGCGCGACGCGCAATGAGGGTGCAGACTTCCCGGGCACGATTTCCAATGCTTACGCAGAGGAAGCGGCTCGGGGCCTATACGCCCAGTGGTTCAAGCTGATGTCGGATGAAGAAGGTACATCATCCAAACGGGGAGCTTACGTCCATGCCGCAGAATAATGTTGCGACCAATACACAGTTGCCTAAGGCAATTGTCTCTCCTGAGTTACAGCAAGAAATTGAGCAATTTCTTTATTTTGAAGCTTCATTGCTTGATGACCATCTGATCGCCGACTGGATGAGTTTGATGGCCGCTGACATCCGTTACTTCATGCCTTTGCGTACCAATCGTGGCCCGCGCGAGCGCGATCGTGAATTTTCTGGATCACGCGACATTGCCTATTTTGATGAGAGCAAAGCGTCGCTTGATCTGCGTCTTCGCAAGCTCCAGACAGGTCTTGCATGGGCGGAAGAGCCGCCGTCTCGTACCAGACATATGGTGACGAATGTGCGGATTACCGCCTTAGCAAATCCGACTGAGTATGAAGTGAAGTCAGCCTTTCTGCTCTATCGAAATCGCGCCGAGACTCAGACCGATATTTTTGCAGGCGAGCGTATCGACGGGTTAAGACGAATTGAAAGCGTTGCGGGGTTTGAGATTTTCAAACGTCATATTCACCTCGATCAATCGACGCTTCTCGCTAATAACCTTAGCATTTTCTTCTGAGTGTAACTGATGACATTTGTCCGAGTTTGTTCTGAAAATGAAGTCCCGCCCGGGGAGGCTCTTCGCACGGAGAGCGCAGCCGGGCCGGTGGCTTTGTTCAATGTCGATGGTGAATTTTTCGCCATTGAGGATACGTGCTCGCACGGGCAGTGGTCGCTTGCTGACGGCTATCTGACGGGCGATAAAATCGAGTGCACGCTCCATATGGCGAAGTTCTGTGTGCGCACAGGCAAGGCTTGCACGCTGCCAGCCACAAAGCCTGTGAAAATTTTTCCGGTCGAGCGGCGCGGCGAGGATGTGCTGGTTGATTTCGATGGCGGCCGGTACGCAGCATGATAGAAAAGATTACCATAGTCGGGGCTGGTTTAGCGGGCGTGAGTGCCGCGAGAACGTTGCGCAGTGAAGGCTATGGCGGTGAATTGCTGATGGTCGGCGAGGAATCTCATTGTCCTTATGATCGTCCGTCTTTGTCGAAATCAGTCCTCGCCGGTGTTGACGACAGTCCTGCGTCGCTTGTTGAGCCGATGTGGTTTGATGAAGTCAAGGTCAGGTTCCTGCGTGACCGCAAAGTGTCCTCTCTCGACCTGCAGGCGCGCCGCCTCAATTTTGTTGATGGTTCGACGATCGCGGCGGACCGTATTTTGCTTGCTACCGGATCACGTCCGCGTAAGCCGATTATACCGGGAAGCGATTTACGCGGTCTTCATTATCTCCGTACCGTAGATGACAGTCTGGCAATACGCGAAAAACTCGCACCGGGCATGTCCGTTGTCATCATTGGCGGCGGTCTGATCGGCTGCGAGGTTGCATCGACCTTGCGCAAAGCGGGGGCTAATCTTGTCATCCTCGAAACGGCCGGTGAGCTATTGCTGCGTGTTTTGGGGCCTGCATTGGGTACCTGGTGCCGACAACAGCTTGAGGCACAGGGCATTCAGATTCGATGCAATGCAAATGTTGTGAAAATTGTCGGTGACGATCATGTGAGTGCCGTACTGCTTGAGGGAGGGGAGAGTGTCCCGGCAGATTTTGTCATTGTGAGCATCGGCGCGGAGCCCAATGTAGAGCTCGCGACTGCTGCGGGAATTTTATGCGACAAAGGCATTGTTGTTGATGCGACGGGGCAGACAAGTTCGCCTTGGGTCTATGCAGCAGGCGATGCCGCAGCATGGCCTCTGCGCGGCGGCGGGCGACGGTCGCTTGAGACCTATTTGAATGCGCAGTCTCAGGGGGAGGTCGCGGCACGCTCAATGATCGGTCTTGCTGTTGAGACGCCGCAAATTCCGGTTTCATGGACGGAGATGGCTGGCCACTACATTCAGATGATTGGCGATCTGGCTGGTGAAGGTGAACTTGTGACGCGCGGTGATCCGTCAACAGGCGGCTATTTGATATTCAGGTTTTTTGATGGACGTGTGGCGGCAGCGGTTGCTGTCGATGCTGCGCGTGATTTTGCGACTGCGCGCCGTCTCGTTGAAGGCGAAATGCGGGTGGCGCCTGAGAAATTGAAAAACACCGAAATCAATCTGCGGGATTTAACCCGCGTAACAGTGGGAGCCTGATTGTGGGACGCTTGGATGGACAGGTGGCATTGATCACCGGCGGCGCATCGGGACTGGGTCGCGCGATTGTAGATCGTTTCGTGAAGGAAGGCGCACGCGTTGCCGTGCTTGACCGTTCACGCGAGCGGCTCGATCAATTGAAGTCGGATCATGGAGCAAATGTCGTTGGCACTGTCGGCGATGTGCGTTCGCTATTTGACAATGAGGCGGCGGTGCGCGACTGCGTCGCTGCCTTCGGTAAGCTCGATTGCGTTATTGGTAATGCTGGTATCTGGGACTATTCGGTCTCACTGGCTGATCTACCACCGGAAAAGATCGATCAGGCTTTTGACGAACTCTTTCAGGTGAACGTCAAAGGCTACATGTTGATCGCCAAGGCGGCTCTGCCTGAGCTTGTGCGCAGCGACGGATCGGTAATCTTCACAATTTCGAATGCAGGTTTCTATCCTGACGGTGGCGGTCCGCTCTATACGGCGACCAAGCACGCCGTTGTCGGACTTGTGAAGCAGCTTGCATTCGAGTTTGCGCCATCTGTCCGCGTCAACGGCGTGGCGCCGGGCGGTATCGGTACGGACCTGCGCGGGCCGGTCTCGCTCGGCATGGCGGAACGGTCCATTGAGAGCATCAACTTGTCTGATCTGGCCGGACCAAATCTCCCCATCGGTCGTCTGCCGAGGCCTGAAGAATATACAGGCGCCTATGTCTTCTTTGCGACGCGCGGCGACACGGTGCCCTCGACCGGCAGCGTCCTCAATTATGACGGCGGCATTGGTGTTCGGGGGTTTACTTCGTCTGCAGGCGGTCGGGGTCTTGCCGAGCGATTTAAAAAGTAAACATGAAAATCTTGACCTTCGAAATTGGGGGCAATGAAACGGGAGGGGTGCGGCGTGGCTGAATTGTCAAATCTGGGTTACGTGGTTTTCGGGGTCAGTGACCTTGTCGCCTGGGAAGATTTTGCCGTCAACATTGCGGGATTACAGGTAGGTCGCAAAACTGACAACGCATTGGCGCTGCGGATGGACGAATACGAGCAACGTATCGTACTTGAAAAGAACGCGGCGGATGACATTCTGGCTGCGGGCTGGGAACTCGGTAGCGAAGATGAGCTTGCTGAATATGTCGGACGCCTGCGTGCCTCAGGCATCACGGTCATGGATGGCGGGGAGGAGCTTGCCGCGCGACGTTTGGTTGAGAAGATTTATGTCTGCGATGATCCTATTGGTTTCAAACATGAGTTCTTCTACGGGCCGCGCATCGCTTCGATCTCAAATCCGTTCCGTTCAAACATGTTGCGCGGTACCGGCTTTGAAACCGGCTCTCTCGGTATGGGGCACATCCTGCCCGGAACGAGCGACTACGCGGGCTCGGTTGGTTTCTATAAAAATGCCCTTGGGCTGAAAGTGACGGATTATATCCGCGAGGAAGTCGCGCCCGGTTTTGTGGTTGATGCCACTTTCTTTCACGCTGCTACGGGGCGACATCATTCAATTGCGACCGCAATGATCCCCGGTCCGAAACACCTCAATCATTTCATGATTCAAGTGAAGGACTTTGACGACGTGGGCCTTGCCTATGATCGTGTCCTGAAAGCGGGATTGCCCATCGTACTGACACTCGGCCACCATCCCAATGACAGGATGTTTTCATTCTACGTCATGACGCCGTCGGGCTTCGCGATGGAGTTTGGCTATGGCGGCATCGTGGTCGATGAAGACTGGAAAATTGTTTCCTATTCCCAGCTCAGCGATTGGGGACACAAGCGCGCCTGAGCAACAAACAGATTCCAATAATAATTTTCAATTTGAAATTCATAGAGGGAGAAATCAATGCCTGACACACACGTTTTGACAGAAGCCGCAACGAGCAAGTTCGTTGACGCTAATGGTGTTCGGATTCACTACAATGAAGCCGGATCCGGCGCGCCTGTGATCCTCATTCATGGTGGTGGTCCCGGCGCCGGTGGCTGGTCGAACTACAATCGAAATATGGAACCGCTGTCCAAGCAATTTCGCGTCATTTGTCCCGACCTGCCGGGCTTTGGCAAATCGGATATGAAGCCGCTCGGCAGCGCTATGCCCGGTTGGTATGCCGAGAAGATGGCAGATTTCATGCGCGCCATCGGATTGAAGAAAGCTCACTTCATCGGCAATTCTCTGGGTGGCATGGTGACGCTTAAGCTCGCGCTTGAACATCCCGAGATGGTGGACAAGATGGTGCTGATGGGAACGGGCGGTAGCCTGCCTGTGTTCAGCACTTTCCCGACTGAAGGCATCAAAACGTTGCTCTTCTTTTACGATGGTCCCGGCCCGTCGTTGCAGCGCCTCAAAGGCTTTATCAATCAGTTTGTTTATGACCCGTCGCAGATCACTGATGAATTGCTTGAACAGCGGATGAAGGTTGCGCTTGATCCGCGCATTGTCGCCAATCCGCCTATGCGTCCCAATCCCAATGTGCCACTGGATGAGCTTTGGCGCGATGCGCGCCTGACCAAACTGCCGCATGAAACGCTGATGATCTGGGGGCGCGAAGATCGCGTCATGCCGATCGACATGGCGTTCCCGTTGCTTAAGCAAATCCCCCGTGCGCGTCTTTTCGTCATTCCGCAATGCGGTCACTGGGCACAGTGGGAGCATGCTGATGAGTTCAATCGGACTGTCTCCGGCTTTTTCAGCGCCTGATCGTCCGACAAAAAAGGTCCTGATATGTCATCTAAATCAATAGAGTCGGCGCAAGTTGCTGAGGTCATTTACAACGCGCGGCGGAACGGTACTCCCGTTCCGCCGGTGAGCCAGACCTACGGTGTGACGGACGCGGGCATCGCCTATGGCATTCAGGACATCAACACGAAGCGTTGGGTCAGTGAAGGCCGTCGCATTGTCGGTCGTAAGATCGGCCTGACGTCGAAAGCTGTTCAGGCACAGCTCGGTGTGAGCGAGCCTGACTACGGTATGTTATGGGGCGATCTCGCTTATGGCGATGGTGACATTGTTCCCATGTCAAAATTTATGCAGCCTCGCGTCGAGGCCGAAATAGCCTTTGTGATGGACCGTGCTGTTATGTCTCCGGATGTCACTTTGACGGAATTGATTTCGGCGGTGGGCTATGCGCTGCCTTCCGTTGAAATCGTCGATAGTGCTATCGCAGACTGGAAGATCACGCTGGCGGATACGATTGCCGACAACGCGTCTGCTGGTGGCTTTGCTTTAGGTACCAGTCCGCGCAAAGTTACCGACGTTGACCTCAAACTTGCTGGTATGCTGCTTACAAAAAATGGAGCGCATGTCTCCCTCGGTGTCGGCGCGGCCTGTCTTGGTCATCCGCTTATCGCAACACTTTGGCTTGCTCGGATAATGGCCAAGGTTGGTCGCCCCCTTGAGGCAGGTGATATTGTTTTGTCCGGTGCTCTCGGCCCCATGGTGTCGGCCGTAGCGGGCGACCGCTTCTCCGTTGAGATTCAGGGTTTCTCGCCTTTCAGCATTGAATTTGGTGCATAGGCAAGACATGACCGCAAAAATCAAAGTCGCAATAATTGGTTCGGGCAATATCGGCACCGACCTGATGATCAAGGTGATGCGCCTCTCAAAAGTTCTGGAGATGGGGGCCTTCGTCGGTATTGATTCTGAATCAGATGGATTGAGGCGCGCTGAGCGCATGGGTGTTCCGGTAACGGCGGGCGGTATTGACGGCTTGGTTGCCATGCCGGAGTTCAAAGACATTTCAATTGTCTTTGATGCCACGTCAGCGGGCGCGCACAAGCATCACGACGCTGTTCTGCGTGCGCATGGCAAGCAGGTGATTGATCTCACACCCGCTGCCATCGGTCCATACACCGTGCCTTCGATTAATCTTGACGCCCATCTCAGTGAACCCAACGTCAATATGGTGACATGTGGGGGGCAGGCGACGATTCCGATTGTCGCCGCGATCAACCGCGTCTCGCCTGTTCACTATGGCGAGATCGTTGCTTCCATTGCCTCAAAATCAGCGGGCCCCGGCACGCGGGCTAATATCGATGAGTTCACTGAAACAACATCCAAAGCGATTGAAATCGTCGGCGGCGCAAAGCGTGGTAAGGCCATCATCGTGCTGAATCCGGCTGAACCGCCTCTGATGATGCGCGATACGGTCTATTGCCTATGTGATGACGCTGATGAAAGTGCGATTGAAGCTTCCGTCGAGGCGATGGTGCGCGATGTTCAGTCCTATGTGCCGGGCTATCATTTGAAGCAGAAGGTTCAGTTTGAGCGCGTTGGTCACAACAGTCGTCTTTATATTCCTGAAATGGGCCAGGCCTATGCCGGTCTCAAAGTGACTGTCTTCATCGAAGTTGAAGGAGCCGCCCATTATCTGCCGGCCTATGCAGGCAATCTTGATATCATGACGTCAGCCGCACTCAAGACAGCTGAGCGCATGGTCGAATTGCGTGCCCGGAGTGCGGCTGAATGAACAATTTTAAGCCAGCTTCCAAATTGTACATTCAAGACGTGACTCTGCGTGATGGTATGCACGCGATCCGGCATCAGTACAGTCTTGATCATGTGCGTGTGATTGCCAAAGCGCTTGATGTCGCCAAAGTTGATGCAATCGAAGTGTCTCACGGCGATGGTCTTGCAGGATCGAGTTTCAACTACGGGTTTGGCGCGGCAACCGATTGGGACTGGATCGGCGCCGTTGCCGAAGTGCTGACACATGCGAAACTGACAACGCTTCTTCTGCCGGGTATCGGTACAATTCATGACCTGAAACATGCCTTCGAGATGGGTGTGCGTTCAGTGCGTGTCGCAACGCATTGCACTGAAGCTGATATTTCCAAGCAGCATATCGAAGCGGCACGCGCGCTTGGCATGGATGTTTCCGGATTTTTGATGATGAGCCACATGTCTGCGCCAGATGCTTTGGCGCAGCAGGCAAAACTCATGGAAAGCTACGGCGCGCACTGCGTCTATGTCACGGACTCGGGTGGCGCGCTGACGATGGACGGCGTGGCCGAACGTTTTCAGGCTTATGACCGCGTGCTGAAGCCTGAAACCGAACGCGGTATTCATGCGCATCACAACCTGAGTCTCGGCGTGGCCAATTCAATTGCGGCAGTACAGAGCGGTGCGATACGTGTTGATGCTTCGCTCGCCGGCATGGGCGCCGGCGCAGGCAACGCGCCGCTCGAAGTATTCATTGCCGCTGCTGATGTTTACGGCTGGGATCATGGCACAGACTTGTTCCGGCTGATGGATGCGGCCGAAGATCTCGTGCGTCCTCTACAAGATCGCCCTGTGCGCGTTGATCGTGAAACACTGAGCCTTGGCTATGCGGGTGTTTACTCGAGCTTCTTGCGTCATGCGGAAAAAGCTGCCGCGGACCACGATCTTGACGTGCGCTCAATCCTTATGGAACTCGGGCGTCGCCGTATGGTCGGTGGTCAGGAAGATATGATTGTTGACGTCGCGCTTGATCTTAAGGGAAAAGCATTGGCGTTGAAGAGCTGATTGGTCTGATCGGGCGGAGCGGCTCGACAAGGTAAGATCCGTCGCTTGTATTCGTCGGGTGGCAAAACTGGGCGTCAATTTCACAGATACAGCTTCGGTTTACGGCGAAAGGCGGAGCGAAGAGTTCTTCGGCGAGCCATTACCGAGACGCCAAAAAGACTTGACCTTAAGCAGTGATATCCATTAACTGATCTAAATCATTTTTGACTATAATCAATAATAAGCCTTAACGGCAAGGGGCGGCGGGCGATGGTGAATGAAAAGACGTCATTAAAGTTACGCTGGAAAGCGGGCGAGGTGACACTCGGCGCGTGGTGCATGATGCCCGGGGCTTTAAGTGCCGAGGCCTTGGCACGGCTTGGGTTTGATTGGGTTCTGATCGACATGCAGCATGGCGGCATGGATTATCAGACCGCTGTTGAAATGATCCGCGCGATTGATTTGTCAGATGCGATTCCGATTGTACGTGTGCCCTGGAACGATCCGGGCATCATCGGTCGTGTGCTTGACGCCGGTGCGCTTGGCGTTGTCATTCCGATGATCCAGACGGTCGATGATGCGCGCCGCGCGGTTGATGCGTGCCTCTATCCGCCCGCAGGCCGTCGCAGCTTCGGGCCGGTGCGCGTTGGGCTTCGTGATGGCAACGGCTATTTCGGCACTGCCAATGGGCGTGTCTGCGTGATCCCGATGATCGAAACATCAGACGCACTCGCGTCGGTGGAAGAGATTGCGGCTGTGTCTGGTGTTGATGCTGTGTTTGTTGGTCCGTTTGATCTCTCTGTCGCACTCGGATTGCCGCCGGGGGACAATGACGGGAAGCCGGCCTTTGATGCGGCGATCAAGAAAGTCGCTGAAGCCGCGAAGAAAGCCGGCGTGGCGACGGCTGTGTTGTCAAACGCGAGAGTTGCGCCTTTGCGTATTGAACAAGGATTCCAAATGATTTCAGTGACCACAGATATTTCGGCCATGTCTATGGCGGCGGCGGGCGATCTCAAAATTGTGCGTGACACGCAATTGAAGGGTGTTTCCCATGCTTGATGCAGTCACACGGACGAAGATTGTCGGTGATTTGGAAGAAGTCTATCGCAGTCGCAAGGCATTACCGCTTCTGACCAAAACCTATGCCGGTATTGAAGTGGAAGATTCCTATCGTATTCAGGAAGAATTTGTGACGCGGAAAGTAGCGGCCGGCGCGAAGGTCAAAGGCTACAAGGTAGGTCTTACCTCGAAAGCTATGCAGCAAATGTCGGGATCGACCGAACCCGACTTCAGCGCAATGACGGATGAGTTGTTTTTCCCTGAAGATACGCCCATCCCGCACGCGCATTTTTTCGATCCGATGATTGAGATCGAAATTGCTTTCGTGATGAAGCATGCGCTCAAGGGTCCGGGCATTTTGCCGGTTGATGTGATCCGCGCGACCGACTTTGTTTTGCCGGCAATTGAGATTGTTGATTTTCGTGTGGCGCGTGCGCCGGGCATGAACCTCATCGACACCGTGGCGGACCTTGCGGCTTGTGGCGCCGTCGTGCTCGGCGGCAATCCGCGCAGGCTTGATCAGATCGATGTGCGCGCAGTCAAAGGCTCAATCATCCGCAATGATGTGGTGGAGCAGGAGGGTGTCGCTTCTGCGGTGCTGGGCAATCCGGTGACGTCTGTTGCGTGGCTTGCCAACAAGCTTGGCGAGTTTGGTGTGAGCTTCGAGCCGGGACATGTGATCCTCACCGGATCATTTGTGCGTGCGATTCCCGTGAAGCAGGGCGATCAGATTGTCTGCCGCTTTGATCAGGGCTTCGGTGATGTGTCCGTCAGTTTCGATTAAGAGGATGTGCTGCGTTTTTGCGGAGATTTAGGCTGCGTAATTTGCAATGGCTTGATCTGCAGATTCAGGATTTCCGGAAGTAGCTTTTCAAACCTTGCATAATTTGTATAGCCGCCAAGCCATGCGTTGAGCTGCTGGATGTAAATTGAGAACAGGTTGCGGGCGAGCAAAACCGGATCGGCGTCCGAATTAAATTTGCCTTCGTTTTGAGCGACTTTGATCAGGTCTGCAAGTCTGCCGAAGATGCTGTGCATGAGACGCATGACTTCGAGGCGACGTTCGGGGTTGTCGAGAAAGAAAATTTCCTTCAGGAGCGCGCGAGACAGGGCTTCGTCACGTTTGTGATAGGTTACAAAACCCGCGAAGAGAAACATCACCTGATCAAGCAGAGGCTTCTTCGGCATCTTTGCATAAGTTTTATCCACGACTTCCATCATCTCGTCTTTGAAGACCATGACGAGAAGCTCTTCTTTGGATTTTGCATAAAGAAAGAGTGTACCAAAGCCAATGTCGGCGGCCTCGGCTATATCGTTGATGGTTGTGCCCTGAAATCCTTTTTCGCGAAACAGGATGCGCGCTGCATCAGTGATACGCGCAAGTTTCTCTAGCCGGTTGCGTTCGCGCCGTCCAAGCTTCGGTTCAGATTCCTTCAGAGCCAAGGATTTTGCAGCCGGTATTTTTGGCTTTGAAGATTTCGGCTTGATGACCGTGTCTTTATTTGGCTTTGGCACTTTTGCACTCAATCGTTCGGTCATGGTCACTCAAATATTTTGCGCTGCAATATATATGCAGGTTGCAACCGTCGCCACCGATGCGCAAGCGCGATGTGCCGATTGCTATCTGACATATGCACAGATTTTATCCGGCATCGTCACACGGGACTTGACTTCATCATCTGCGTTCATCAAAGTGATTGCAATCAGTTTTGATTAAGATCACCAAATAGGGAGGGTGGCATGGCGGCTCGTACCGGAGAAGAGTTCCTTAAAGGGTTGAATGACGGTCGTGAAATTTGGGTCGGCAATGAGAAGGTCTCTGACGTTACGGATCATCCGGCCTTTGCTGGTGCCGCACGTGGTCTTGCCGGTAGCTACGATATTCAGCATCAATTTCCTGATGATTGTCTGATGCCGGACCCTGAGACGGGTGAACTGATCAATGTGAGTCATATGATTCCGCGCTCCAAGGAAGATCTGAAGCGTCGTCATAAGGGATTGGAGCGTTGCGCCGAATACACGGTGGGCTATATGGGCCGGACGCCGGATTACATGAATGTGACCTATGCGGGTTTTGCCGGTCGTCCGGACGAATGGGGTGCAAACGGCAATGAAGAGGGTGCCGAGAATCTCATTAAGTATCAGAAATTCCTGCGGCGCGACGACATCTCGCTGACGCATACGATTATTCAGCCGACCATCGACAAATCGGAAGGCGATGCGCCGAAGCCCGGCAATGATGTGGCGTTGCATAAAGTCGGCGAAACAGAGCATGGCATTATCGTACGTGGTGCGCGTATTCTCGCAACGCTCGCGCCCTTTGCCGATGAGATCGCGGTCTATCCCGGTGCGCCGTTGCTACCCGGCACGGATGACTATGCCCTTGCCTTTTGCATTCCGATGAACACGCCCGGCCTTAAATTTATCTGCCGCGATAGCTGCGCGGGGTCGCGCAACACGTTCGATCATCCTTTGTCGAGCCGCTTTGACGAGCAGGACGCTTTCGTCATTTTCGATGATGTGGAGGTGCCGTGGGATCGTCTGCACATCAATTGCAACATGGACGTCTATAATCAGGTTATGCGCACAAGTTGGTTTCCCAACGTTATGCAACAGACAATGATCCGCGCGCAGACAAAGCTCGAATTTGCGTGGGGTCTTGCGGCCAAGATGGCGGAGTCCATCAATTCGGTGCAACCGACACAGGCACAAATGCTTGGTGAGATATGGACCTTTGCCGAGTTTGCACGTTCCTGCGTCCAAACGGCCGAAGACAATGCCCATGATCATGGTAATGGCGCATGGTTTCCCCAAGGCGCCCCGCTGGTTGCTTTGAGGTCATCGCTTCCTTACTGGTTCCCGCGTGTCAATGAAATCATCCGTCTCATTGGCTCGCACAATCTGCTTGCCGCGCCGACCCATGCGCAGTTCTCCGATCCGGCGTTGCGCCCGTTGATTGATCATTTCATGCGTGGGGCCAAAGACGTTGACGCCCATTCGCGGGCCCGTGTTTTCCGTCTTGCATGGGATTTTACAGGTAGCGCGCTTGCAAGCCGCGTCGAACAATACGAGCGGTTCTATCTGGCATCCGGTGCGCGCAACCAACAGCTTGCGCATATGCTCGGCGAGCGCACACGCGCTGACCGTTTGGTGAATCGTTTTCTGACAGAGCCGATTATTGAGATTGGGGCGGACAGGGCTTCGAATAAAAAAGTCGGAGCGGCAGCATGAGCGTGAACAAAGCAACAGTCGCGGGCGTTGAAGTCTCGACCGATCATTGGATCAACGGCAAGCGCGTTAGTTCTGCCAAGCGGTTTACGAACATATCGCCGGTCGATGGCTCAGTGCTCTGCGAAGTGGCAGCCGGCGGCAAGGCCGAAGTTGATATGGCCGTTGAAGCGGCACGCAAGGCCTTTCCGGCTTGGGCGGCGCTCGGACCCAAAGGGCGTTTGCCGATTCTGAAAAAATTTGCCGAGGGCATCCGCGCGCGCGTCAATGAACTGGCGGCGGTGGAGACGATGGATAATGGTTCGTTGCTTGTCGGCAATGTCATGCGCGTGGCCCCGCGCGCGGCGCAGAATATTGAATTCTTTGCTGAATGGGCGCTGACGCTTGAGGGCCATTCAATTGACTCACCCGAAGTCGTCAATCATGTGCACTATGATCCGGCGGGCGTTGCCGCGCTCATTACGCCGTGGAACGCACCTCTGATGCTCACCACATGGAAGGTCGGACCGGCGCTTGCTGCGGGGAATACCGTTGTCGTCAAACCGCCGGAATGGGCACCGCTGACATGCTCGCTGATGGCCGACATTGCGCATGCTGCCGGTGTGCCTGCCGGTGTGCTTAATGTGGTGCAGGGTATTGGCGAAGAGGCAGGCGATGCGCTCGTCAATCATCCTGATGTTGATCGCATCAGCTTCACGGGTTCAACAGACACGGCCAAGATCATCGGGCAGGCGGCGGCGCGGTCGATCACGCCGATGAGCGCCGAGCTTGGCGGCAAGTCGCCTTTCATCGTTTGCGCTGATGCTGATCTCGACGCAGCCGCGCAGACGGTGGCTGCTCAATATATGAATGCAGGTCAGGTCTGCCTTGCAGGCACGCGCGTCATGGTGGAAAAATCCATCGAAGCGCCGTTCCTTGAAAAAGTGCGAGGCGCTGCGGCTCACATGGTCGTCGGGGACCCGCGTGATAAGGATACACGCGTCGGGCCGCTCATTCACAAAGAGCATTTCGAGCGCGTCGCGGGCTTTGTGGAGCGTGCCAAAGCGGACGGTGCTGTGCCGCTTTGGGGTGGCAATCGCGCGAATTTCGGTGAGCTCTATTTCGAGCCGACGCTTTTTGCCAATGTCGATCCGAAGCTCGAAATTGCCCAACGAGAAGTTTTCGGGCCTGTTTTGACATGGCAGAGTTTCAGTGACGACGATGAAGTCATCGCACTCGCCAACGGCACCGATTACGGTCTCGCGGGTACGCTGTTCAGCAAGAACGAAAAGCGCGCCATGGCGATTGCCGATAAGGTGACAGCGGGCACGCTATGGGTAAATTGTTTCTTCATCCGCGATCTTGCTGCGCCGTTTGGTGGTGCGCGCAGTTCCGGTATTGGTCGTGAGGGCGGCACATGGAGTTTCGATTTTTATTCTGACATAAAAAATATATCGGTCCGCAAAGGGTCGTTTGCCTGAAATAATCGGGGGAGGGAGCGGATATGGTTCAAATTACTGAGCTTGGCTATATGGGCCTCGGCGTTAAAGATCTTGCTGCATGGAAAGATTATGCGGCGAAGATTTTGGGGCTTGAGGTATTCGATGAAGGCGAGGCGGGGCGGTGCTATTTCCGCATGGACAATTGGCATCATCGCTTCATCGTTGATGAAGACGGGCGCGACGATCTCAACTATCTCGGCTTTCGTGTTGCAGGCCTTGTCGAGTTTCGTCAGTTGCATAAGCATCTCACCGACAATGGCATCGCCGTGCACATTGGTTCTGACACGGAAGCTGCTGAGCGTCGCGTGCTTGAAGTCATGAAGCTGAAGGATTCAAGCGGCTTTCCGATCGAGATTTTTCACGGACCTCAGGTGCAGGCGGATAAGCCGTTTTATTCCGGTCGCCGAATGCACGGAAAATTCAAGACGGGCGATGGTGGTCTCGGCCATCTGATCCAGAAAGAAACTGTCGGATTTGACAAGACCCATGCCTTCTACAGCCTGCTCGGCATGCGTGGCGGTATCGAATATCGAATTCCTTTTCCCGGCGCGCCGAAGCCTTTTGATCTCATGTTTATGCATTGCAACGCGCGTGACCATACGGTGGCTTTCGGTCCGCCCGGCGACAAGCGTATCAACCATCTGATGCTCGAAGTCGAAAGCTTCGATGATGTCGGTCTTACTTATGAGATCGTACGGCAAGCAGGCATCCCCATCACCATGATGCCGGGTCGCCATGCCAATGATCACATGTATTCGTTCTATTTTATGAATCCGTCGGGCTGGATGTGTGAAATCGGTTGGGGCGCGCGGGAGGCGACGTA
Source organism: Parvibaculum sp. (assembly GCA_030645235.1). GTDB lineage: Bacteria > Pseudomonadota > Alphaproteobacteria > Parvibaculales > Parvibaculaceae > Parvibaculum. The sequence continues at coordinate 507,508 of JAUSMV010000012.1, forward strand.
TCAGTCGGAATATTACCAGCGCGACACCTATGGTCATGAGCCTAACCAGGAGGTGATGAAGGGCGGCTTGATGGAGGTCTGAGTGACCTTGCATGCCTTTGAACATCGTCTTCAAGAAGAGAACAGGGAAAGAAATGTCTGTACTGAACGGTCCGCGCGAAGAACAGCGCCGCATCTTCTATCAGGGTACGCCGCATTGGGTAACAGTTGAAGGCGATGCATTGCGTCTGCCTGATGGTCGACGTCTTGCGGAGCGCGATGCTATCTATCTTGCCCCTTGCGAGCCGACCAAAATCATTTGCATTCATCTGAACTATGATTCACGTCGCGTTGAGTTCAAAGCTCCCGCACTTGTGACGCCGACTTATTTCCAGAAGCCGCTCAGCACACTCAACGTTCATCGTGGTTTTCTCAATCGTCCGGCTAACTGCAAATATCTGAACTATGAAGGTGAGATTGCCGCGATTGTCGGCAAGCCGATGCGCAATGTCGCGCGCAAGGATGTATGGGATCATCTGGCGGGTTTTGCACCGGCCAATGATGTGGGCGCACAGGATTTCCGCGATACAGATGCGGGCTCAATGTTGCGTGTTAAAGGACAAGACGGGTTTTGCCCTGTGGGTCCGGGTATTGTCCGCGGTGTCGATATCCGCGAGCAGTCGGTTCGTACTTATATCAACGGCAAGGTTGTGCAGGACGGCCCCGTCAGCGATATGACGTTCCCGATTGATTATATCTTTGCTGATCTGTCGCGCCACATCACATTCCTGCCCGGCGACATCGTTCTCACCGGTACGCCCGCGAATTCTCGGCCTATGAATCCGGGTGATGTTGTTGAAGTCGAGGTGACGAATATCGGCAAAGTGACCAATACGGTACAGGATGTGCCTGCGCCATCGCATAAGGTCGGGCATGAACCGACAGATACGGATGTTGTGCGCCGCGTTGCACTCGGTCAGTTCTAAAGGCAAAGCCACCGGTCGCATCACGGCGATTGCGTTAAAGTTGTTCTGTTGATGGATTGATGACGATTGAGTAGCAACGGGACCGGTTGGTCCCGTTGCTTTGTTGTTTACTCAGCGCGGCGGCATGCGGATCGCGCCGTCGAGCCGGATGGCCTGACCGTTGAAGTAGCTGTTACGGACGAGCTCCAAAACAAAGCTGCCGAATTCGTCCGGGCGGCCGAGGCGCTTGGGAAAGGGGACCGACGCTGCAAGGCTGTGCAGGACTTTTTCCGGTGCACCGAGCATGGGCGGCGTGGCGAAGATGCCGGGCATGATCGAATTGACGCGGATGCCGAGGTCCATCAGGTCACGCGCCATCGGGAGCACGAGACCGTTGACACCTGCCTTGCCGGAGCCGTAGCCGATCTGGCCGACCTGTGCGTCTTGTGCGGCGGCGGACGACGTCAGCGTGATGACGCCGCGCTCGCCGTCTTCGAGGGGTTCAAGCGATGCCATGCCCAAGGCGCAGAGTGAGGCCATGCGGTAGGAGGCGACGAGAATGCCTTTGATTGAAAATTCGTAGAGATCGGTCGGATAGCGGATGAATCCACCATTCTCCTTATCGCGCCCGACCGTCTTCATGCGACCGCGCGAAATCTGGGCACAGTGAACGAGGATGCGCTCCTGACCTTGCGCCTTGCGTGCCTTGTCGAGGCCCGCGATCACGCTGTCTTCGTCAGTGATATCCACTTTGCAGAAGAGTGCGCCGATTTCTTTGGCGGCCTCCGTGCCTTTTTCCTCGTTGATGTCAAAGATTGCGACCTTCACGCCTGCGCCCACAAGCGCTAAGGCGCTGGCTCGGCCGAGGCCTGAAGCGCCGCCTGTGACGACGGCAGATGTTGATTTGTCGATGAACATTTTTGTCTCCCTCTTCGTTTTTTAGTTTTGGTTTGGAAATGTCAGAGAATATAGCCGTCGCCTGTGGCGCGCACGGTGATGTCACCCAATGACACGCCCCAGGGTTGGTTGATGGCGGTAATGACAGCGTCTGCGATATATGCTGGATCGAGTGCCGCATATTGCGGGTTGTTCGGGTCGCGCAGCTCCGGTGCGTTGCTGCCTTCGGCGAGTGCAGCCATGGTGCTGCCATAGCTTACCACGTTTTGCCCCAGAATGCCGACAATCGCATCTCGGTTGATGATGCCCGTGCCGAGACCTGTGCCTGGTACGCCCGTTGGTTTGATGATCGTGACTTTGATCTTGCCCTGCGTTTCGACGCGGAGTGACTCTGACAGGAAGTTCACCGCTGATTTTGTTGCGCCATAGACGCCTGCGCCGACAACCGGAAAGTTGCCGTAGATGGATGAGAGGTTCACGATATGGCCACGGCCTTGCCGCATCATCTGGTCATAGACGGATGTGATGCCGTTCAGCACGCCTTTGATGTTGACGTCGATGCAGCGCGACCACGCGTCGTGCGCGGCTTCGTGGTCGGCGTAAAAAGCCAATGGCATAATGCCTGCATTATTGACCATTACGTCGATGGCACCGTGGTTTTTGATGGCATGCGCCGCGACAGATTTCATTTGTTTGAGATCGGCGACGCTCGCGACAGTATAGGACGCGGAGCCGCCCTGCGTTGTGATGCTTTTCACCGTTTCGATGAGGGTCGTTTCGTCAATGTCGGCGCAGACAATCTTGCCGCCCAGCGCCGCTGCTTTTTGGGCGATCAAGCGACCGAAGCCGCCACCTGCACCGGTGATCACGATCACTTTGTCTTTGATGAAGTTCGTCATTTCGCTTCCCTCTGCCGTTTTTGGAACTCTATCAAGTTCGGGACGGGGGGCCAGAGTGATGAAAGGGTTTCCCTTGGGTCAATTTCGGGTGAATCCGGCTTTCGGTGCCGATTACCTTACGTTCTTTGTGTTTCGTTTTTGCCGTTGAGGCGTTACCTTGCGGGCACCAGAACAAGAAGCAACAAAGATAGGGAACGTCATGTCCGATTTGGATTCAGACCTGTTTAATCTCGCTATGTCAGAGAAAGCAAAGCCTCTGATGGCGGCAGTGCAAAAGCACATCAAAGAAAATGTCGAGCCGATCACCGAAGAATATTACCGGTTGAACGAGCAAAAGGCTGATCGCTGGAGCTGGCATCCGCGTCAGCTTGAGCTGATCGAAGGGGCAAAGAACAAAGCCAAAGAATCCGGCCTGTGGAATTTCTTTCTGCCGGATTCGGAAATCGGCTCGGGCCTCACCAATCTTGATTATGCCTATATCGCGGTTGAACTCGGCAAGTCGCCGCTCGCATCAGAGTCACTCAATTGCAGTGCGCCGGACACGGGCAATATGGAAGTGCTGGAGCGCGTCGGCACAGAAAAGCAGAAGAAACAGTGGCTTGAACCGCTGCTCAATGGTGACATCCGTTCGGCTTACGCCATGACGGAACCTGATGTGCCAAGTTCGGACGCGAAGAACGTGCGCACGAGCGCCGTGCTGGACGGCAATGAATGGGTCATCAACGGCGAGAAGTTCTACATCTCCGGTGCGGGCGATCCGCGCTGCAAAATTATGATCGTCATGGTGCGCACAAGTCCTGACGCTGCACCGAGCAAGCAGCAGTCGCAGATCCTCGTGCCGACCGATACGCCCGGTGTTGAGATTCTCGAAGGCATGCAGGTGTTCGGCAAGGATCACGCGCCGCATGGTCATATGCATATCCGTTTCAACAATGTGCGTGTGCCCAAAGAGAACATTCTGCTCGGAGAAGGCCGTGGCTTTGAAATCTCTCAGGTCCGCCTCGGACCTGGCCGTATTCATCATTGCATGCGTTCGATCGGCAAAGCCGAAGTGGCGCTTGAGCTGATGGTGAAACGCTCCGCGACACGCGAAGCCTTTGGCAAGCCCATCGCCAAGCTCGGTAAGAACATGGAAGTGATTTCGCGTGCGCGTATCGAAATTAACGCGATGCGTCTTGCTGTGTTGCAGGCGGCGAAAGCTATGGACGTGCTCGGCAACAAAGAAGCCCGCGTCTATGTGAGTGCCGTCAAAGCTATGGTGCCGGAAAAGGTTTGCCTCATCATCGATCAGGCGATCCAGATGCATGGTGCGGCCGGTATTTCGCAGTGGACGCCGCTTGCGGGTATGTATACCGACATGCGCCATCTGCGCTTTGCTGACGGTCCCGATGAAGTCCATCACATGGTCGTTGGTCGCGCCGAAATCCAGAAATATGACCTTTGGTAAAACTGCGTTGATCTGAACACATGAAGCCGCCGCATGGGGAAACTCATGCGGCGGCTTTTCTTTCGGTTAGTCCGGTATTTTCGGGGCTTGCACGGTGACAGCGGAGAGGTTTTGGCGGGTTGAGGGCGAGACGGGTTTTCGATGGGCGTCGCGAAACCTGATGATATGTGGTGTGTTTCTATAAGGTTTTACTTGAAGCGGCGCGGCTCAAATGGTCAATATCCTGTAGGTCAAAACAGGGGGTTGGTCTCATGGCGACAATGTCAAAATTTTCAACTTTTTCGAAAGCGGTTCTTCTTGGTGCCGCCTTTGTGCTTGGTGCTGTTCAAGTGACGGAAGCGCGGAATGGCATGGATATCTTTCCGGTTGAACCGGTTTTGAAGATGACGGGCAAAGATGGTGAGCGACTTGACGGAACAGTCGCCTTCTATTTTGGCAATACACCGCACCCACCGGTTTTGGAGCATTTGGGGAATTACACGACCAACAAAAAGACTAATTCAGTCAATAAGTCAGATGTTGAGGCCTGCAATTGGGTCTTGCTTTCTGCACTGCTCTCGCTTCAGCAGCGGGCAAAGAATGAGGGCGGGAACGCTGTCATCAATATTAAGAGCTACTACAAGAAAGACGAGCAGTCCTACGACAATGAATTTGAATGTCATGCGGGGGCTTTTGTTGCAGGTGTTGCACTCAAAGGTGATGTCGTAAAGCTGAAGAAGTAATGCTTCTTTTGAAGTGCCGCGAGGTCATGCGACCGGAGCCTGTCCGGTTGAGGGGAAGGAACCTGTGAACTCTGCCATCTATGTCGAGTCCTGGGCCGCTATGATTTTGCGTGGACCCGATGCGGAACCGCGTCGGTTGGGTCAATGTAAGGACGAAAGCGTGATCCCGGCGGGTCATCGCCGTCGCTTGGGTTCCTATGGCCGCATGGCTGTCACCTGCGGATTGAGTGTTGCCGGTGCTGACAGTTCCGATCTGGTTTTTTGTTCGCGCTATGGTGATGTTGACCTCGCCTACGGACTTCTGAAATCGCTGGCGGTGGGTGAAATTTTGTCTCCGGCAGCGTTTTCTTTGTCTGTTCACAATTCTGTGCCCGGTGTCATGGATCTCGTGCGTAAAAGTCGCGTCGGCCACACGGCGATTGCGGCAGGCGCACAGAGTCTGTCGGCAGGACTTGCGGAAGCTTGGGCAAAACTTGCGGCCAAGCCTGAACAGACCATCACGCTTGTTTTTGCCGAAGGAGAGTTGCCGCCTGACCTCAAGCCCTTTTCCGAGGTGCAGGGATATGGTCTCGCACTTGCTATGACGCTTTCGGCGACGAATTCAAATCAGGCACTTGGCCAATTCAGCTTTGAGAGTATTGGCGATGGCAGAGCTGCATCGGCGGATATGACGTCAGAGGAGCTAGCCGGAAAGATTGCGTTCTTGCTGGATGCCTCTGAGCGCCGCATTGATCCGCTGCACTGGCGCTCACGCGGGCTTGAATGGTCATTTTCAGCCTGCACAGATGCGTAGTCCCAAACAAGCATCAAGGCCTGAACAAGCTTGGCGTCTTGTCTGGACGGGGCTCGCCTTTGTGCTGTTCGGACTTGGCGGTCTTGCTCTGACGCTGACGGCTTTTCCGCTCATTAATTTTCTTGTGCGTGATCCGGAGCGTCGCGCAGCGCTGGCGCAGGGGCTGGTGCATCGCGCCTTCCGTCTGCATGTGCGCTATATGACCTTGTTTGGTGTCATCAGCGTGACGATGATCGGAGCCGAAAAATTGGCGAGCGACAAAGGGGTGTTGTTTGTGTCGAACCACCCCTCGTTGCTCGATGTCGTCTTGCTCATGTCTGCGATGAAACGTGCACAATGCATCGTTAAGGCTGATATTTGGGATAATCCGTTTATGCGCGGACCCGTGACGGCGGCGGGTTATATCCGCAATGACGGTAATGCCGAGCAGCTCGTTGCTGATTGTAGCCGGGACCTCGCAGCAGGTAAGAATATCGTCATCTTCCCCGAAGGGTCACGGACTGTGCCCGGCGTGCCTATGAAATTTCAGCGGGGCGTCGCCAATATAGCCATTCGGTCAGGCGCCCCGATCCGCCTGATTACCATTGAGTGCGTGCCTCCTTCACTGATGAAGGGGCAGAAGTGGTACCAAATTCCACCTGTGAGGTCGCATTTTACGATTACGGTTCACGGGCTCATTGAAATGAACAGGTTTATGAGCGACCTTAGCCCATCTGTAGCAGCTCGCCACCTCAACGCGTATCTGGTCGAGCAATTTAAGGGGGCAATTGATGTTGAGCGGACTTGAGGACCGTATTCGGCATCTCATCGTTGAAACACTCAATCTTGAAGGTATCAAGGCGGAGGATATTGGACTGGATGAGGCGCTGTTCGGGGACGGGCTGGGGTTGGATTCCATCGACGCATTGGAAATAGGCGTCGAAATTCAAAAAGCATTTGGCGTCAAAATCGATACGCAGGATGAAAAGCTGTCGAGCTATTTCTCCAGCGTCCGGGCGCTTGCGCAATTTGTATCGCAGGGGCGGACGGCTCAGGAGCAGGCGATATGACACGGGACGATATTGAAGCCAAGCTGCGTGAGTTTTTGATTGAGCTTTTTGAAGTCTCGCCCAATGACATTTCGGAAAGCGCGCTGCTGTCGGAAGATCTTGATCTCGATAGTATCGATGCCGTTGATCTCATTTTGAAGTTGCAGGAATTTACCGGGCGTAAAGTGTCGTCGGAGCAATTTCGCACCGTTCGCACAGTCGGCGATGTCATAGATCAGGTTCATGCGCTCCTCAGCCAAGCGGCCTGATCCCGGAGCGGCGCTCCTGGCGATCACCACAATCTTGTTCCCTGTCCTTGCGGCTGTCGGCATCCATTGGCTGGGGCCGTGGCCCATTGTCGTTGCGCTGATTGTTGTGTTGTCGCTTCGCATTGTTTTTCCGGCGTCGTCTGCTGTGCCCGCCGCGATGACGGGCGCTTTGATTGCGGTCGTGGTGTGTGAGATTGCCGTGAGTTTCTATGATCCGGAACTTGCGGCGCGGCTCTATCCGGTGTTCATGAATCTTATGATGCTCGTATCCTTTGCCGTGACGCTATGGAAGCCGCCGAGCATGATCGAGCGTTTCGCGCGCATCACCGACCCCGACCTTGACGCGCATGGCGTAGGTTATACGCGCAAAGTCACCTGGGTTTGGATCGGCTTTTTCATGTTGAACGGCTCGATGGCGCTGTGGACGGCGCTCTATGGGACATTGCTGCAATGGAGTGCTTATAATGGCGCTGTCTCCTATGGGCTGGCAGGTGTGCTGATGGCAGGTGAATATGCGATCCGCCGCATTGTGCGACACAAGAAGGCACAGATATGACGATGTCTGATTGGTCATTTCTTGATGCTTATGCGGCAAGTGATCCGATGGTGCGACGCGGGCAGAAAATCCTGTCGGCCAATGATGTGCGACTTGAAGCAGTCAGGCTGAAAGCACTTCTGGTGCATGGGGACGATCCGGTTTTTCTCTATTGCGAAGACAGCGGGAATTTTTTAGCGGGACTCATTGCGGCGCTGAGCGCAGGGCGCGATGTGCTTTTGCCGGGTCATGCGGCGCCGGGTTTTCTTGTCGAGATCGGTGCGACGGGCCCCTTGTTGTTGACGGATCAGACGGGGCTTGATGCCGGCGCCACGATCATTTCTGTTGAACCGCAGCATGGTGTCGTTGCTCCTTCATTGGAAATTGATACAGGCGCGACGATCGGGTTTTTTACATCCGGCTCGACCGGTGCACCGAAGACTTGCATCAAATCACAGGCGCAAATTCTTTCAGAAGCGGCGGCGCAACTGGTCTTGTGGGGTGCGCCGTGCGGGCCGGTGATTGGTACCGTGTCGCATCAGCATATTTACGGTCTGCTGTTCCGTGTGTTCTGGCCCTTGATGGCCCGCGCATCTGTTGAAGCCATGCGACAGGATATGTGGGAAGACGTTATTTTTCACGCGCGGGAGGGCTGTGTTTTCGTGTCCAGTCCGGCGCATCTGTCACGTATTCCCGATGGGTTGTCACTTGTGCATCGCCCTGCGCATATTTTCTCATCCGGCGGGCCGCTTGCGTTCGCCGCATCGCGCGATGCTTTTATCAAATTCGGTCAGGTTCCGATTGAAGTTCTGGGCAGCACGGAAACGGGCGGCGTCGCGTGGCGGCAACAGCATGGCGAAGGTGAGCACTGGACACCGTTGCCGCAGGTTGAGATTTCATCGGATGAAAACGGTGCGCTCGCGGTGCGGTCTCCCTTCGCCGGTGGTGACGACTTTGTGGTGATGGGTGATCAGGTAACGCGTCATGAGGACGGTCGCTTTTCGCTTCACGCGCGGCTTGACCGGATCGTGAAGATCGAAGGCAAGCGCGTATCGCTGCCGCGTGTCGAGGAAGCCCTGAAAGGACTCGCCGCGATAACCGATGCAGTGGCTATCGATTTGCCGGAGCGTAACGGGGCGCTTGGAGCGGTTGTCGTTGTGGCGCCCGAGGCGACGGCTGAATTAAGTGCGCTTGGGGCCTTTCGCTTTTCGCGGGTTCTGCGGCGTCATCTCAGCGCCCGATTGGAGCCGATGGAATTGCCGCGCTTATGGCGCTTTGTTGAACGTGTGCCTGAAAACGCTCAAGGCAAACGACTTGCAGCCGACATGCGTGCTCTTTTTTCTGACAGTTCAAACGATGTGCCGAGAATTTTGGAGCGCAACATCAGCGAAATGGTGGCCGAGTTTTCTCTGGAGCTTAATCCGGATTTGCGCTGGTTCGCGGGGCATTTTCCGGAGCAACCGATTTTGCCGGGTGTTGCGCAGCTTCATATTGCATCGGTGCTTGCTGAAGAGGTTTGGGGATTTGTGGCAACGGGCTCTGATATGGCGCGTGTCAAATTCCGTCATGTCATGCAGCCGGGTGCAAAAGTCTTGCTGACGCTGACGCGGAACGGAGATGAGCGGCTTGATTTTCGTTATCTGATGAATGGCGAAGTGGCCGCCAGCGGCGCAATTAAAGGCATTGAGGCATGAGCTTCCGTGTCTGTGCGCTTTTGCCAACCTACAAACACATCACCGTGTTGGAGCATCTGGTCGTTCGGCTGCGTGGCATGGGGCTTGACGTGATCGTGGTGGATGATGGCAACGGATCTGACATTGCCAATGAGATTGCCGCCATTTGTTCGCGTCATGAAGGCGTTTTTTTGCATCGGCGCGATGTCAACGGAGGCAAAGGTGCTGCTGTGCTGGATGGATTGCGTCTTGCAGCCTCGCGTGGGTTCACGCATGCGCTGCAAATGGATGCCGATGGTCAGCACGACATCACATGCGTGCCCAGTCTCGTTGAGTGTGCGAAGGAAACGCCCGACGCCTTGGTGACGGGCGTGCCGGTGTTTGATGATAGCATTCCGCGCGGGCGGCTCATCGGGCGGTGGATCACGCATATCTGGGTGTCGATCAATACGTTGTCTCCGCGCATTATTGATACGATGTGTGGCTTCCGGGTTTATCCCTTGGCACCAACGCTTGCGGTGGCCGACAGTGCGTTGCTTTCGCTGCGGATGGGGTTCGATACTGAAATTGTCGTGCGGTTGATTTGGCGCGGCGTGGAGGTGAAGACTGTGCCGGTGAAGGTCATTTATCCCGAAGGCAATCACTCAAACTTCGCGCTGAAGGAAAATGTCGGCATGTCAGTAATGCATGCCCGTCTTCTTCTCGGTATGTTACTGCGTGCGCCACGAATGATGTGGCATCGGATGCGCGGCGAGAAAAATACGGAAACCCATTGGGCGAGGCTTGGTGAGCGGGGCAGTGCTCTGGGTTTGCTGCTTTTGGCGCAGGTGTTTCGGTTTTTTGGGCGCTATGTCTGCCTTGCGGCTATGTCGCCTGTCATTGTTTTTTTCTTTCTAACGGGTCGCGTGCAGCGTCGCGCCTCAATGGATTATCTCAATCGTTTGTGGCTGTCCGGTGGTTTGCCCAAGCAGCCGGGCTATCTCATGTCGCTCCGGCATTTCTTTTCGTTCGGCACGTCAGCTCTTGATAAGCTTGCGGCCTGGACCGGCAATATCCCGCTTAGCGATATTGATGGAGCAAATCCCAGCATTTTTGATGTGGTGCGCGAGAGCGGACGCGGGGCGTTTATGCTTACCGCACATTTGGGCAATCCTGAAGTTATCCGCGCCGTCGGCAGCTTGCGAAAACGCTCCCGCGTTAACGTGCTGGTGCACACCGCCAATGCTGTCAAATTCAACGCTATGATAGAGGCGAATGCACAGGGCTCTACCTTGCGCATGATTGAAGTGACGACTGTTGGTCCGGATACAGCCATTCTCCTGCAAGAAGCGATCGCGAATGGGGAAATTGTTGTAATTGTTGGCGATCGTATCCCTGTGACGGGAAACGCGCGTATTTCCTGGGCGAAGTTTTTAGGTGCGCCAGCACCCTTTGCGCAAGGTCCGCATATTCTGGCATCGATCCTCAAATGTCCGGTCTATCTTCTCTTTTGCGTGCGCACGGGTGCACGTCATAAGATTTACTACGAACTTTTCTCAGACCGGTTGGAGTTGCCGCGCAAGGAACGCGAAGCGGCGCTGCAGGCATCGGTGCAACGTTATGCCGAGCGCCTTGAGCATTATGTGCGGCTTGCGCCACTGCAATGGTTCAACTTCTATGACTACTGGCGGCCCAACGGCTTAGAGGCGCGGCGTATTGAGATTTCCGGTGATAGAGAAGGCAAGGCGGCGAGATGATGACCCGATCTGATTATGTTTTTGGCGATGCGCCGCTGACACTCGAAAATGTGTCGGAGATCAGTCTTGGCCGTCTCCATGTTGCGATTAATCGCAGTGCTGATTTTCGCAAGCGCATTCAGGCGTCTGCCGATCATGTCGATCAGACGTTGGCACGCGATGGTGTCATCTATGGCGTGACAACCGGCTATGGCGATAGTTGCACAACGGATGTTGCCGATGAACTCGTGAAAGCATTGCCTTTGCATCTGACACGGTTTCATGGTGTGGGGCTTGGACGCATTTTGTCGGCAGAGGAGACGCGTGCCGTCATGACCGTGCGGTTGGCCTCTCTCGCGCATGGCTGGTCCGGTGTCAGCATTGAGCTTGTGGACCTCCTCACGGATATGTTGAGGCTTGATATTTTGCCGATGATACCCGCTGAGGGATCGGTCGGCGCAAGCGGTGATCTGACGCCGTTGAGCTATATCGCGGGTGCACTTGTCGGCGAACGCAGGGTGCGGTTTTGCGGCGAGGAAATGTTGTCGGCTGAGGCCTTCACCAAAGCAGGGCTCACTCCTCTCACGCTGCGCCCCAAAGAGGCGCTTGCCATTATGAATGGCACGGCCGTGATGACGGGGCTTGGAGCCATTGCTTATGTGCGCAGCGCGCGGCTGTCGGCGCTCGTAACGCGACTTTCTGCGATTGCCTGTCTTGTGCTCAAAGGCAATCCCGCACATTTCGATCAGCGCCTCTTCAGTGCGAAGCCTCACCCGGGGCAGGCGCGGGTGGCGGCCCGGATGAGTCTTGATCTTTCGGCCTTTGCTGCACGGCACGAACCATCGCGCTTGCAGGATCGCTATTCGATCAGATGTTCTCCGCATGTGATCGGAGTGCTCGAAGACATGCTGCCAGCGTTCCGTACTATTCTGGAAACAGAAGTGAACAGTGCTAATGACAATCCGTTGATTGACCCGGAGAGCGGCGACATTTTGCATGGCGGGCATTTTTATGGTGGCCATGTCGCTTTTGTGATGGACGGCATCAAGACGCTTGTCGCCAATCTTGCAGATCTGATGGACCGGCAGATGGCTCTCATTGTTGATACGAAGTTCAGCAATGGCTTGCCCGCCAATCTTTCCGGGGCGCAAGGTGTTCGCGCCTCAATTAATCATGGGTTGAAGGCGCTGCAGATTGCGATGTCGGCATGGACGGCGGAAGCGTTGAAACTCACCATGCCTGCAAGCGTTTTTTCGCGATCAACCGAGTGCCACAATCAGGACAAGGTTTCGATGGGGACGATTGCGGCGCGCGATGCCTTGCGTGTGTTGGAACTCACTGAGCAAGTGGCGGCGGCCCATTGTATAGCGTGTTTGCAGGCTTTGCGCTTGCGTCAGCGCAGTGGCGAAATCGTCGGGGGTGATCTGACGGCGGATCTTGCCAAATTTGCAGATGATCTCGGCGCCCTCATTCCCTTTGTCGATGAAGACGCGCCGCTTGATGAAGTGTTGCGTGCTCTTTGCGCCGACATGGCGGCCCAGAATTGGAGTGTGATCTGGGAGGGAGATTTGTGAAATCGCTTGTTTCCTCCGCGGCCCCCTTGCGCATCCAATTTTATGATCTCGACCCCATGAATATTGTCTGGCATGGCAATTATGCCAGATTTTTCGAGATTGGCCGCAGCGCGTTGCTTGATAAAATCGGTTATAATTACCGCGCGATGGAGGCGTCCGGTTTTGCGTGGCCGGTGATCGACATGCATGTGCGCTATTATCGTTCGTTGGAGCTCGGACAGGATCTGGAGATCGAGACGGGGATTACGGAGTGGGAAAATCGCCTGAAATTTTCCTATGTGATCAAAAGCAAGGTTACCGGAAAGAGAATGACCACAGGTCATACGGTTCATGTCGCACTCGATATGCAAAGCAAGGAAATGAAATGGGAAACGCCACCGGTATTGCGCGAAAAGCTGGCGCCCTATTTGCCCTGATATCGGGATTGGGTATAGGCGTCGCGCAAGCTTCGTGTCCCGCGCCTGACAAGCTGAAGGCCACGAGTTTTGAACGACATTTCATTCAGGAAAAACATGTGTCGGGTCTGAACAAGCCTTTGCGTTCTGAAGGTCAGATGAGTGTGAGCGAGAAGGAAATTGTATGGCATATGTCCAAGCCGTTTGACGTGAAGACGACAATGAGTTCGACCGGCATCACACAATCCGTTGACGGCGGAGAGCCTGTATCGGTCGGGCCCGAATCCAGCGATATTGCAGGCGGGATTGCAAAATCTATGGCATCGATGATGCGCGGTGAATGGTCAACACTCGAAAAGATTTTTGTCGTTGACGCATCGCCTGTTCCCGCTGAAGGCGATTGGGTGGTTCGTCTGACTCCACATGATGAACGGCTCGGCGCGTTGATTGGCAAGATCACGATTCACGGTTGCACGGATGTCAATCAGGTAAACATTGAGCGGCCCGATGGTGACGGTGAGACGATCCGGTTTGATCCTGTGAAACTATGATGTCCCCGCGTCTTCTTATTGCCCTGACGCTTCTGACATTTTTGGTCTCCGCCGGATTTGTGGCGACGCGCATCTCGCATGGCGTCGATACCAACATTCTTTCGCTTTTGCCGGGTGATGCAAAAGACCCTGTTACGGCGGCTGCGATGGAGAAGGCAAGCGCCGTTGCGTCCAACCGCGTTGCTTTTGCCATTGAAGGTGGCACGTCAACGACACGCAGCGTGGCGGCGGCAAAGCTCGAAGCGGCGCTCATCGCGTCAGGTCAGTATCGTTCATCAAGCGAAGATGCCAAAGATCTGTGGAAATGGCTTTTTGCTCATCGCGCCGAATTTATCTGTGCCGGTGATCGCATCAAGCTCGAAGCAGGCGAGGGCGCTGCCGTGGCGCAGCAAGCGTTGCTCGAATGGTATGCGCCCATGTCGTCAGCGCGTGGCGAGATGATTAAAACTGATCCGCTGCTGCGCACCAATCGTTTGCTCGGATGTCTCCTGCCCAAAAGTCTTACCTCAATGCCGGAAGGCGAGGCGCAGATCGTGTCGGGCAGTATTGTGAGCCCCGTCTATAGTCTTGATGTGCAGGACAGTATTGCCGCGGTGATTGCGGTCTGGCATGCGGAAGCTGATGCACAGGGTCTGACGCTTAGCCGGGCTGGCGCCGTTTTTCACGCTGCCTATGGAGCCGAACACGCCAGGCGCGAAATATCGCTGATCAGCGGGATTACCACGGTGGCGGTGCTTCTCTTTTACTGGATGATGTTTCGTTCGCTGCGTGCGCCTTTGATTGCGGTCGGCATGGTGATCTATTCTTTGACGGTCGGATTGGCTGCGTCGCTTGCCGTCTTTGGCAGCGTGCATGCGATGGCGCTCGTGTTTGGCGCAGCGCTCATCGGCATGGTGGTGGATTACACGACCTACTATCTGGTGACAGGTCTCGCGCATCCTGACCATTCGCCACAGATGCGTAAGGCGCAGATTTTCAGGCCACTCACTCTTGGTATGCTCACTTCGGTTGCAGCTTTTGCGGCCCTTTTCTTTTTTCCCGTCGATGCCTTCCGGCAGATCGCCCTTTTCGGTGGTGTGGGCCTTATGGCGGCATGGATGGGTACGCTTGTTTTGACGCCCGTTGCGGAGGGCCACCCGATGCGCGTGGGGCCGGGGGCTTTGTTCACTAAGAAATATGCCGGTCAATTTTTGGGCGGAACCTATTCGGGCAAGGTTTTGGCTTTCGTGATTTTGGCTGCGTTGTTGATCGTCGGTGCGGCCTTGCTGCGCGGCGAAACGCTTGATGATGTGCGCCGCTTTCAGGCGCCATCGCCGGTGCTTGTCAAGGAAGAAGTGCATTTGCGGGCGCTGATCGGCTTTATGCCATCCAATACATTCGTCCTGGTTCGTGGTGCCACGCGAGATGAGGCGACGATGCGTGAAGAAGCATTTTTGAAAAAACTCAACGCGCAAAGTGAGGGCGACGCCGTTGTTCTCGCTTCAAGCCGCTTTGACCCGTCGGAGACTTTACGCGCGCGCGATAGGGATTTGATCCGCACAATGCTGATTGAACCCCATCTGCCGCGTGTGCTGGAAACTCTGGGTGAGAGAAATGCCAAGGTCTATGACGAAGCCCCGCAGGATAAAGTGCCGCCGCTTTTCGTATCCGGATTGCGCGGTGAGACGGACAATGTCTTTTGGTCCATCGTCCCGGTGAGCGACGGCGCGCTCAAAATGCCGGAGATGGAGGGCATCAGTTTGGTCAATCCGGCACAGCGTTATTCCGCGTTGCTTGGCAAGTACAGGTATCTCTCCACATATGGTCTTGCCGGTGCAGTGATTGCGACCGGCATTATGCTGCTCTTTATTTATCGCAGCGCAGCGAGCCTGAAGATCCTGATGCCGACCATTCTCGCACTTATAGTGACGCCTGCTCTTTTGGCATTGCTTGGTGTGCCTTATTCGTTCTTTTCGACCATGGGTCTCTTCCTGGTCGTGGGGGCGGGGGTCGATTATGCGATTTTCCAGTGGGAAAATCCGGGTCAAGAAGGTGACTGGACCCGTGTGGGGATCGTGCTGGCCGCCGCTATGACCTGCATTTCCGTGGGACTTTTGGGACTTAGCTCTGTTTTGCCGGTGAGAAGCTTCGGGCTCACCGTGGCGATTGGAATTCTGATTTCTCTGCTATTCTCTCCGCTCTTGAGGAGTTCTTTGGCAAAGGCTGGTTTTGGGGGCAAAGCCGGATTTGGGGGCAAGTATGACGACTGACGTTGTAATCATCGGTGCAGGACCGGCGGGTTCTGTTGCGGCAGCCATGCTGGTAGATGCGGGCCTGTCGGTTGAAGTTCTGGAGCGCACACATTTTCCGCGGTTTTCCATTGGCGAAAGCCTATTGCCACAAGCGATGGAATGGCTTGAAGAGGCTGGCCTGTTGCGCGATGTGGTGGAGGCAGGCTTTCAGCATAAGAATGGCGCGACGTTCCGCTGGGGTGAGCGCGAAGAAAATTTTGATTTCCGCGACAAGACCAGTGGCGGCTGGGGCACGACCTATCAGGTTCAGCGCGAGAAGCTTGATCTGATTTTGGCGAAAGGTGCCGAGCGCAAAGGTGCGCGGGTGCAATTCGGACAGACGGTTGTGGCCATGCGTCCGCATCCGACACGCCCCGGCCTGACGGTGCGCGACGAGGCAGGCGCGGAGCGTGATATTGAGGCGCGTTTTGTGCTCGATGCCAGCGGCTTTGGTCGTGTGTTGGCACGTATGCTTGATCTGGAAGCGCCGACATCGGTGCCGTTGCGCATGTCGGTCTTTACCCATGTCAAAGATAATATTCCGCACGGGCTGCATGATCGTAACAAGATTATTGTTACGATCAATGTGAAGAATCCTGAGATTTGGTATTGGTTTATTCCGTTGGCGGATGGTCTGACCTCCGTTGGCGTTGTCGGGCGACCCGAACATTTGACGCCTTATGGTGAGACGCGCGAGGAGCAGCTTTTTAATCTCATTGCTGAGTCCGGCAAGATGGGAGAACTTCTCGTCAATGCCGTGCGTGTGCGCGATGTGGGTGAGATTTCGGGATATGCCTGCAAGGTGAGCAGCCTGAGCGGTAACGGCTATGCGCTTCTTGGCAATGCGGGCGAGTTTCTTGATCCGGTATTCTCGTCGGGCGTGACGATTGCGCTCAAATCCGCGTCTCTGGCGTCGAAACTTGTGGTCAGGCAACTGAACGGCGATATGCCCGATTGGCAGCGTGAATTTGCCGAACCGCTCGGACGTGGCATTGAAACATTCCGGGCCTATGTAAACGGTTGGTACGACGGCAGTTTGCAACGTGTGATTTTCGGAACGCCGGCGGATCCCAACAAGGTCAAGCGGATGATCACCTCGGTTCTGGCCGGTTATGCATGGGACGAAGAAAATCCGTTTGTGCAACAGCCGTCAAAATATCTCAACATGCTGGCTGAGCTCACCAAATGAGAGCTGTTGCGGTTGCCTGTTTGTTGATGATTGTCGGTGGATGCGTTTCAAGGATAAACGGAACCACTGATCTTCAGCCTCTGGCACCTGACGTCACTCTTGCTTTGCCGGACGCACCGGTATTTGGCAGTGGCGTAGAGGCGGTACAACTTGTTCAGGCGCGCTATCAGGGGCATCAGCAAATGTTCCAGTCGGTGATCCGGTCGCGCGACAATTTCTTTACGGTTCTGATGACGGTGCCGTCCGGCCCGCGCATCATGCGGATCGACTGGACGCCGGTTTCGATTTCGTCAAAGAAAGAAGCGATTGCGCCGACCGGTCTCTCGCCGGAGCGGATGCTTGCGGATCTTATGCTGGTCTATGCGCCTAAGGACATGTTGCGCAAAGCGATTGGCGGCGCTGTGGTGGTTGAAGACAAGCCCACAGAGCGCAAAGTAATGAAAGACGGGCGGGTGCTTGTTCTTGTGACGCGGCCTGATGGGGATGTCTGGAACGGGCGGGCAACGCTGACGAATTATGCCTTCGATTATGAACTGAAAATCCAGAGCCAGAGAGTGACGGATGAGTAGATTCTCCGACAGTCCCGTCTTTTTGTCGGCCATGAGCGCTGCCAATGCACTTGGCGCGGGATGGGACGAGGTTGCGACCAATCTCTTTGCGGGCGACCGGCGGGGGCTTGGCTCGGCCGTCGTGATCGCGGATGGTCGAACCGTGCCTGTCGGTGCGCTGTCATTTGAGCTTGCGGCCCTGCCGGTTGCGCTTTCGCAATGGGAGAGCCGCAACAACAGGCTGATCCTGCATTGTTTGCAGCCGCTAATGAGTGCGATTGAATCCGCGAAAGAGAAATTCGGAGCAAATCGCGTTGGCGCTGTGATCGGTACCAGCACGTCGGGCATTAGTTGCAGTGAAGCGGCGGTGGCGCAGTTTGCCACGCAAAAACAATGGCCGGACGGGTTTACGCTGTCGCGCCAGGAACTCGGTGATCCGGCGGCCTTTGTGGCTGAGATCACAGGCATTGCGGGCCCCTACTATGGCATATCGACAGCCTGCACATCCGGCGCGAAAGCGCTTGCGAGTGCGGCGCGTCTGTTGCGGGCAGGCATGTGCGACGCTGTGATTGCGGGCGGGGTGGATACGCTCTGCAATCTGACGCTTAACGGATTTTCGGTGCTGGACTCGATTGCACCGACGCGTTGCAACCCGTTCAGCACCAACCGCAACGGCATCAGCATCGGCGAAGGCGGTGCATTGTTTCTGGTGACGCGGGATGAAGCGCCGATCAGGCTTGCGGGCTATGGCGAAAGTGCGGACGCTCATCATCTGAGTGCGCCGGACCCTGAAGGGACGGGCGCGAAGGCAGCGATTGCGGAAGCCCTCGATCTCGCGCGGATTTCGGCGCGTGATATTTCCTATCTCAATCTCCACGGCACAGCGACGCGCCTCAATGATGCGATGGAGTCTGCGGTTACGCATAGTGTCTTTGGTGACGATTTATTGTGCAGTTCCACCAAGGGCATGACCGGTCACATGCTGGGAGCGGCGGGATCAAACGAGGCTGCCTTTGTGGCCATGGCTTTGCAGCGTGGTGAAGCGCCGCCGCATATCTGGGATGGTGAGCGTGATGTCGCTTTATCGCCCCTCAATTTTGCCGACCGGCTTGGTGAGAGGGTGGAAGGACGCTATATGATGAGTTGTTCCTATGCCTTCGGAGGCAACAACACAGCATTGATTTTGGCGCGTTCGTAATGTCTGAAATTCACCTGCCCATTGAGAGCCTTGTGCGCCACCGGGGGACGATGTTGCTCATCGACCGTCTGGTTGAAGCAAGCGATGTACATGTTATTGGTGAGGTTACTATTTCGGAGACGTCCACTTTTTTCCGGCAAGGGCGCGGTGTGCCTGCCTATGTCGGGCTCGAATATATGGCGCAAACGGTCTCGGGTTTTGACGGGGCAAAGCGCGTCGTGACAGGCGAGCCGCCCGCAATCGGCTTTTTGCTCGGCACGCGCCGCTACACGTCAAATGTGCGATATTTTTTGGCCAATACGCTGTTGTCGGTTCGGGCTGATATGATCTTTAGCGAAAATGGCATGGCTGCTTTTGATTGCGTCATCAGCGCCTATGGCGAAGAGCTCGTGACGGCCTCGCTCAATGTTTACAGACCGGAAAGCGGGCAAATGGAAATACCAGAGGGCATGGCGTGACAAAGCCTCAGTTGAAAAAATCTGTTCTCGTCACCGGTGCAAGCAAAGGCATCGGTAAAGCAATTGCTTTGCGCGTGGCGCGGGCGGGCTTTCCCGTCACGGTTCATTACGGGCAAGATCGCGGCGGCGCGGCGGCGACACTTAGCGAGATTGAAGCGCGAGGCGGCGAAGGCCGCATCATCGGTTTTGATGTGGCTGATCGCGCGGCGACGAAAGCGGCAATTGAGGCTGACCTTGCGGAGCATGGTGCTTATTGGGGCGTGGTGCTGAATGCAGGCATCGCGCGCGACAATGCTTTTCCCGCCTTGGAAGGGGACGATTGGGATCAGGTGCTGACCACCAATCTCGATGGATTTTTCAATGTGATTCATCCCCTCACCATGCCGATGATCCGGCGGCGCGATGGTGGTCGCATTGTGACGATA
This sequence comes from Parvibaculum sp., assembly GCA_030645235.1. GTDB lineage: Bacteria > Pseudomonadota > Alphaproteobacteria > Parvibaculales > Parvibaculaceae > Parvibaculum. Next base: position 527,038 of record JAUSMV010000012.1, read on the forward strand.
TCGTCGGTGTCAGGGATTATCGGCAATCGCGGACAGGTGAATTACAGCGCGGCGAAAGCGGGCATTATCGGTGCGACAAAGGCGCTGGCGGTTGAGCTTGCGACGCGCAACATCACGGTGAACTGCGTTGCGCCCGGCGTCATCGAAACGGCGATGATCGAGAAGGCACCGGTTGAAGAAATTTTGAAAATGATCCCGATGCAGCGTCTCGGCAAAGTTGAAGACGTGAGCGGCATCGTCGCTTTCTTGCTGTCGGATGAGGCAAGTTACATGACGCGACAGGTTATATCCGTCAATGGAGGGATATGCTGATGCGTCGCGTGGTTGTCACCGGTATGTCTGGCATGACGCCACTTGGCGGCAATTGGCCGGATATCCGTGCGGCCATGCAGGATGGGCGTAGCGGTGTCAGGTATATTGACGACTGGGATCATCTCACCGATCTCAACACACGCCTTGCCGCTCCCGTTGACTATTTCGAGCATGAAAAAATTTTTCCGCGCAAGCAGATGCGCTCAATGGGACGTTGCGCGGCTTTTGCCGTGAAGACAGCGGAAAATGCACTGGCCCATGCAGGGCTGCTCAACGATCCGTTGCTTAAATCGGGGCGTGCCGGGTGTGCCTTCGGCTCGTCCTACGGATCGACCGAACCGACCAAAGGCTTTGTGAGCTTTATGGATACGGGCGTAGCGACTGGTCTCAGCGCTATGAGCTACATCAAAATGATGAGCCATACGGCTGTTGTAAACGTTGGCATATTCTTTGGATTACGCGGGCGCGTCATTACGACGTCGTCGGCCTGCACGTCCGGCTCGCAGGCTATCGGCTATTCTTATGAAGCGATCAAGCACGGCCATGCCGAAGTGATGATCGCAGGTGGGACAGAAGAGCTTTGTCCCACTATGGCGATTGTGTTCGACACGCTGTTTGCCACGAGCTGCAAAAACGATACGCCGCAAAAGACACCGCAACCCTATGATCAGCATCGCGACGGACTTGTCATCGGCGAGGGCGGGGCAACGCTCATTCTGGAAGAGCGCGAGCACGCCTTGGCACGCGGCGCGATGATCTATGCAGAGCTTGTCGGCTTTGGTACGAATATGGACGGCTCGCACGTCACCGATCCGCAATCAGAAACAATGGGCGGTGCATTGAAGCTTGCGCTTGCCGATGCGATGTTGGCGCCATCCGCCATTGATTTTGTCAGCGGCCATGGGACAGCGACGGTGCAGGGCGATATTGCTGAGACGCTCGCGACGTCTGATGTGCTGGGTGCCGATACGCCGATTCACTCGCTTAAAGGTTATTTCGGGCACACGCTTGGCGCTTGCGGAGCGATTGAGGCCTGGCTCGTGATTGAGATGATGCGCGACAAAAGTTTTGCACCGAACCTTAATCTCAATCAGGTGGATGAGCGTTGCGGCAAGCTTGATTATATTACGGGTTCATTCCGCGATATCGATGCCACGCATGTCATGACAAATAATTTTGCTTTCGGCGGCGTCAATACGTCTTTGATATTCAAACGCGCCGAGGCGTGATCGTGATTATGAGATGAGTGCTTCGGAAAAAACAGGCTGGGCCCAGTTGCTGAGTGAAGGTCGGCTCGCGCGCTTTGCGCTGATCTGTCTTGGAATCTGGCTCAACGCCGCCGACAGTCTGATGACAGCGACGATCATGCCGAGTGTCGCTGCCGACATCGGTGGCTATGCTTATTTTGCATGGACTATTTCAGCCTTTATCCTCGGCGCGATTGTCGCCGGTGCCAGCGCTGGTCAGGTGTCGCTGCGCGTTGGTCTGCGTCTCAGCATGGTGATGTCAGCGCTCGTTTATGTTGTGGGTTGCGTTATCAGCGCCGCATCGGACGATATTTTGCTCTTTATCTTTGGTCGTTTACTGCAAGGTCTCGGTGGGGGTGCCGTGGTCGGCCTTTGTTATGTCGCTATCGGCACAGTGTTTCCTGAAAATCTTTGGCCGCGGATTCTCGCATCGGTGTCGGCCATTTGGGGTGGCGCAACATTGCTCAGTCCGCTTATTGGCGGTCTCTTTGCGGAGGCAGGGCTGTGGCGTTGGGCTTTCTGGTTTTTTGCGGCCCAGGGCATTGGCTTTGCCTTTGCGGCATGGGCTTTGCTCAGTGCCGTGAAGCCCGATGATGTGGCGGGGCGCTTGCCGGTGCGGCAACTCATCATGCTCACGGGCGGTATCATCGCCATAGCGGTTGCGGGACTCCTCACAAATGTGTGGACGGCCATCGCGCTTGGTATGGCGGGCCTTGCGTTTCTCGTCGCCTTTATTCATGTGGACGGACGCTCGTCATCGCCATTCTTGCCGCGCTCCACGCGCCATTTTTCAACGGCGGCGGGTGCCGGCTATCTGATGATTTTCGCTATGTCGGTGACGGCGATCACATTGTCGGTCTATGGCGCAGCGATTTTGCAGGCAGTGTTCAATGCCAGCCCCATTTTTGCGGGTTACATTTTGGCGATCGAATCTGCGGCATGGACGGTGACGGCGCTGGCAGTTGCAGGTTTGAAGGTGCGCTGGGAAGGGATGTTTCTGAAACTCGGTGCGTTGAGCGTGCTTGTCGCATCGGTTCTTTTGGCGCTGACGATGGGCACCGGTCCGCTGGGGGCGATTGCCCTTGCATCTGCTTTTTTGGGTGGCGGCTTTGGTCTTGCCTGGTCCTTTATCACGCGGCGCGTCATCACGTCCGTGCCCGATGATGAGCGTGCGCTTGCTTCGTCTGCTGTGCCCACCATGCAGATGATCGGCTATGCGACGGGGTCTGCGGTTGCGGGCGTCATTGCAAACTTCTTAGGTTTTTCCGATGGCATTGATGCGGCGACGGCGCATGCCGTGTCGTTCTGGCTCTTCATCTGGTTTGTGCCGATAGCCGCGCTTGGCGTTGTCGCGGCATGGCGCTTGTCGTCGCGCGCTTTCGACTAAAGCAGACCGCGCGCCGATAGTTCATTTTTTATATAGGCGTAATAGATCGGTGCGGCGATGATGCCGGGTATCCCGAACCACGCTTCCATCACCAGCATGGCGACGAGCAATTCCCATGCGCGTGAGCTGATCTGTGAGCCGATGATGCGGGCGTTGAAAAAATATTCGAGCTTGTGAATGACAACAAGGAAGATGAGTGAGCCGACTGCGGCATAGGCTGATATGCCGAGGCTCACAACGACGATCACCGTATTGGAAATGAGATTGCCGACCACGGGTAATAATCCGGCGATGAAGGTCACGGCTATCATTGTTTTCATGAAAGGCAAATGGATGCCGAGCGCGGGCAGGATGATTGCCAGATAAAAGCCGGTGAGAATCGTGTTGAGCGCGGAGATGCGAACTTGTGCGAAGACAACGCGGCGAAAGGACGTGCCGATCATTTGCGCGCGGTTCAGCAGTGCATCGCGCAGCGGCGGTAGGCTTAATGGCAGCGCAGTCGGGGGGCTCATAGCGGCGAGGCCACCGATAATGGCGCCAACGATAATGTGAAAGAGGAAGCGTCCGAAGTTTTCACCAAGGCCCTGCAGCGCGCCGGCATTGCTGCGAAGCCATTGTGAGGCCTGCGTCTGCCAGTCATCGGCACTTGCAGGAATATATTCATGCGTCCATACGGGCAGATAGGTTTTTGCGGCCTGAACAATCTCCGCCATTTTGCGCAACAGGATAACAACGTTGTCTGAGCTGTCCGTCAGCATTGAGGTGAAGCCGAGGATGGTGACGGTGACGAGCAGGCTGAAGGCGACGCTTAAAAATATGAGTGCCGCGATTTTGCCTGTGCGGTGTGAAAAGCCCCATTTGAACAGCATCGGAGCGACGATGTGGACAAGTTCATAAACAAGAACACCGGCCAGAAAGGCGGGTAGCAGGCCAAGTGCTAAAACGGCATAAAGGGCTATTGCCGCAAGTCCGAAGGAGACGAGATCAAGATAAGGTAAACCGGCAAGGGGAAAGGATGGGCCTGCAGGCAGTTGCGGGGCAGGCGTCGGTTGGGCCGTCATCAAAGCGTCTCCTGGCAAGCGGGGCATTTCCGCCGGGGACTGTCATTGTAGCAGGCAGAACCCGCCCGTGCGAAGAGAACTGTGGCAAAGATTGCCGCTGGCGGCTTGATCCGCTAGAAGGGGCCCCAATTCATTCATCAAGACCACACGAGCGAGCGGCACATGGCTTCTTATCAATATGTCTATGTCATGGATCGGCTGTCCAAGACTTATCCCGGTGGCAAACAGGTGTTGAAAGACATCCGTTTGTCCTTTTTGCCCGGTGTGAAGATCGGTGTTGTCGGCCTTAACGGCGCGGGTAAATCGACTCTTTTGCGCATTATGGCTGGGGTGGACAAAGATTATACGGGTGAGGCCTGGGCGGCTGAAAGTGCCAAGGTGGGTTATCTCATGCAGGAGCCGGAGCTTGACCCGACATTGGATGTGCTCGGCAATGTGATGCTGGGGGCCGCTGAAAAGAAGGCGCTGGTTGATCGCTACAACGAAGTCGCCATGAATTATTCGGACGAGACCGCCGATGAAATGGCGAAGCTTCAGGACATTATCGACTCGCAAAATCTTTGGGATCTCGACAGTCAGGTTGAGATGGCGATGGACGCGCTGCGTTGCCCGGACGGGGCAGCGGATGTGTCAAAACTTTCAGGCGGCGAGAAGCGCCGTGTCGCGCTTTGCCGTTTGTTGCTTGCCGCGCCCGATCTGTTGCTGCTTGACGAACCGACCAACCATTTGGACGCAGAGTCCGTGGCGTGGTTGCAGAACTATCTCAAGGAATATACCGGCACTGTCGTGCTCGTCACCCATGACCGCTATTTCCTCGATAATGTAACGGGCTGGATTCTGGAACTCGACCGTGGGTCGGGCATTCCTTACGAAGGCAATTACTCGTCATGGCTTGAACAGAAGTCGAAACGTCTCGAGCAGGAAGGCCGTCAGGACGAAGCCGTGCAGCGCACGCTGGCGCGCGAACTTGAATGGATACGTCAAAGCCCCAAGGCGCGTCAGTCCAAAAGCAAGGCGCGTATCAATGCCTATGACGAGTTGCTCAATGAAGCGGGCAAGCAGCAGGATGGTAAAGCACAGATCATCATTCCGGCCGGTCCGCGCCTTGGCGGTGTGGTGGTGGAAGCCGTCGGCCTTTCCAAAGCCTTTGGTGATCGGCTGCTCATCGAAGGCTTGTCATTCCAGCTTCCGCCGGGCGGCATTGTCGGCATTATCGGGCCGAACGGTGCGGGTAAGACAACGCTCTTCCGTATGCTGACGGGTCTTGACACGCCGGATGAAGGTACGTTGAAGGTCGGCGATACGGTCGTTATGGGTTATGTCGATCAGAGCCGCGATGATCTCGTTCCGACCAAGACTGTGTGGGAAGAGATCTCGGGCGGCACGGATATTATTGAGCTTGGTAAGACGACCATGCCGAGCCGGGCTTATGTCGGCGCGTTCAATTTCAAAGGCAGCGATCAGCAAAAGAAAGTCGGGCAGCTTTCAGGTGGTGAGCGCAACCGCGTGCATCTGGCCAAGATGCTCAAATCAGGTGCCAATCTTCTGCTCCTCGACGAACCGACTAACGATCTTGACGTTGATACGCTGCGCGCGCTTGAAGATGCGCTCGTTGCTTTTGCCGGTTGCGCCATTGTCATCAGCCATGATCGCTGGTTCCTCGATCGCATCGCCACGCATATTCTCGCCTTTGAAGGCGACAGCCATGTGGAATGGTTTGAAGGCAACTATCAGGAATATGAAGCGGATCGCAAAAAGCGTCTGGGTGCGGCGGCTGAAATACCTCACCGCATTAAATACAAGCGTTTCAGCCGCTGAGGTTGCAACGAGACAAAGAAAAACGGCGCGGATCAAATCCGCGCCGTTTCTGTTTCAAGGCCGCGCCCCGCTTATTGCGGAGCGGCATCCGCGTCGGCGACCTTCTTGGACAGGTCTTTCAGCAGCGCGTCGAAGTCGCCGCCGTTATTAGCAATGACCGATGTGAAGGATGAGCGCTGTTCTTGCGCGAGCCAGATGCCGACGACATTGACGTCGAAAATGCGGTAGGCGCCGCTTTTGTCTTTCACGAGCCACCAGGTCACTTTGACCGGTTCGCGGCCATTGGTGAAATTGATCTGGCTGTCGACGATGGCCTGATTGGCGCCTTTGGCCTGCGAGCCTGTGATCGGCAGCTTTTCATTGTGATAGTCGCTAAGGCGCGTCACATAAACTTTGATCACAAAGTTGCGGACGAGCTTAAGATATTCGGCCTTCTGTTCCGGTGTGGGCAGACGCACATATTGACCAAGCGCGAAGCCCGCAATCTTGGGCAGGTCAGCATGGGCGTCGAGCAATGTCCCGAAGGCCGTTTCCTTTTCAGTGCGGCTTGTCGCCTTGTCGCTGATGATGTCGATGGCTTTGGCCGAGATGTCCGTGACGAAGGCTTCAGCGGCCGGGTCAGCGGCGGCGGATGCAGGCAGCGTCGCGGTAACGCTCGTCGCGATGAGCGTAAGGGCGAAGGCGAGGGGTGTGAAAAAATTACGCGTCGAAAGTGCGGCGTTCATAGCATGATCTCCTGAGCCGGGTTCCCGCGGCTTGGCTCCTCATGGTCAATTTTCCCCACACAAAAAGTGTGGAAATGTGAACGGAAAATTTTGTATTCCGCTTACTGAGGAGACACAGCCTGCGGCTCGTTTGTGTCGAAATTTAGGTCGTCAATGTCGGGCAGATTGTCGACATCGGACTTACCGTTGGCGATTTCATTGTTGCGACTCTGACGATAGAGGCTGCGCACGGTTGAGTAGAAATCAACCGATGTGCGTTCGATCTGGTCGAGCGTGTCGAGATTGCGCGCCCGGATGTCGATGCCGTTGAGCACCGTACGTGTGACCGGCACGGTATAGGGGCCATCCCAGAAAATATATGTCATCGGGTCAAAGAAGCTGTCACCGAAATAGCCGACGAGATCGCGCGGCGGGGACGGTCCGAGAACCGGCACGAAGAGATAGGGCCCTTCGGGGATGCCATAGGTGCCGAAAGTCTGGCCGAGGTCTTCACGGTGCTGGGGATAGCCCCAGCCCGTCGCCGGATCAAAAATACCAAGCACGCCGACAGTCGAGTTGATGCCGAAGCGTGTTGCGTCGGAACCGGCCTGCGACCACTGGCCCTGAAGACCGTCATTGGCCACGACGACAAAGCTGCGCAGATTGTCGAGGACATTGCGCACGCCTTGCTTGCCGGGATCGGGGACAATACCGTCATACCAGGTGGCAACGGGCTTGAGCAAAATGATGTCGAGAAAGCGGTTCAGCTCGAAGAAATAGCGGTTCAGCGGTTCGATCGGATCGTTTGCTTCTTCATAGGCTTGCACAGCCGCGGGGTTTGCCGGATCGGGCCTTGTCGCACAGGCTGCGAGCGAGAGCATGAGGGCGAGCCCTGCCATTTTGAAACTTTGGTTCAGAGTCCGTGCAACCGAATTCATATTATGGTCCGTCATTTGGCCTCGGGGCGGCGGCGGGGGGAGCCAGCAGGTGCAATCCGGGGCCTTTGCGGTCTGGAAAAAACGCCACAAGACGATATTGAGAATCGTCCAGATTCGCGCGCCCCAAAGTTCGCAATCCCCCTTGTCTAGCTATCATACAGGGCAAGCATTAACCAGTCGGTCACACGACAAAGCGTCTCCCCGCTGCGTCACTGTGGTGAAAATGACACTAAAAACCCCGCACTTTTCCTCTTGAATTTACACATAAAGATATGTTTATATTTCCCGCCTTAGGAGTGGCGAATATGGATGAGCTATTGGCAGGGTTGCGAGCGGCGGGAGAGCCTACCCGATTGCGGCTGCTTGCCATTTTAACCAAGAGTGAACTGACCGTCACGGAACTCACGCAGATTCTGCGACAGAGTCAGCCGCGCGTCAGCCGCCATCTGAAATTGCTGTGCGAGGCGGGGCTGCTCGACCGATTCCGTGAAGGAAGCTGGGTATTTTACCGCCGGTCGCAAAATGGAGCGGGTATGAAACTCGCCGGATTGCTGACCAGTCTTATTCCGGCGGGCGATCAAACCATCGCACGCGATCTGGAGCGGCTTGATGCCGTGCGCAGTGCGCGCTCTGAACGTGCGGCGGAATTCTTCCGCGATAATGTAGATGAGTGGAATCGTATCCGCTCGCTCCATGTCGCCGAGGCAAGTGTTGAGCAGGCGCTCGTGGAGTTTGCGACCAAGGGGCGCGATGTCGGCAGTTATGTGGATCTCGGCACAGGCACAGGCCGCATGATTGAGCTGATCGGGCCGCAGGCCGGATCGAGCCTTGGCATCGACCTCTCGCCCGAAATGCTGGCCTTTGCGCGCGCCAAGCTCGATCAGCAGGCGATTGAACATTGCTCGCTGCGTCAGGGCGATCTCTACGATCTGCCCTTGGCCGATGGGGTGGCCGATCTCGTGACGCTTCATCAGGTGTTGCATTATCTCGACGATCCGGCCGCTGCCGTCGTCGAGGCCGCACGCATCCTGAAACCCGGCGGGCGGTTGCTGATTGCTGACTTTGCACCGCATGAGCTTGATTTCTTGCGCGAGGAGCAGGCCCATCGTCGTCTCGGTTTTGCTGAAGATGAAGTGAAAAACTGGTTGATGTCGGCAGGGCTTGAAATGACCGGGATGCGTCGCTTGCAACCGGCGGAAGGCGATGAAGACGCGATATTGACCGTTGTGATTTATGCAGCTGACAAGGCAAAGGAACACAGACCGGCAAGGTCGCAGCGATCGGAAGAATTGGAAGGAACAAGCGCATGAGCAAGACATCAGATAAAAGCGCGAGTGACGCGGGGCAGGCTGCCACGCAAGTGTCGTTTGAATTTTTCCCGCCCAAGACGCCGGAAATGGAAGACACGCTTTGGCGCGCGATCCGTCGCCTTGAGCCGTTTCAGCCTGAGCTTGTGTCCGTCACCTATGGCGCGGGCGGTTCCACGCGCGAACGCACGCATGGCACGGTGAAACGCATTGTGCAGGAAACAACTTTGAAGCCTGCAGCGCATCTCACCTGTGTCGGCGCGTCAAAAGGCGAGACCGATGATGTGATCCGGGCCTATTGGGATGCGGGTATTCGCCACATCGTTGCGCTGCGCGGCGATATGCCGGAGCTTGGCGCGCCTTATGTGCCGCATCCGCAGGGTTATCAATCGACGCCCGACCTCATCGAAGGTATCCGCAAGATCGGCAACTTTGAAGTGATCGTCAGTGCCTATCCTGAGAAGCATCCGGAATCTGTGTCGCTTGAAGCTGATATTGAGCTTTTAAAGCGCAAGGTTGATGCGGGTGCAACGCGTGCCATTTCGCAATTTGTGTTCGACACAGAAAAGCACACGCGCTTTCTTGATCGCGTGCGTCACGAAGGCATCAATGTGCCGCTGGTGCCGGGTATTATGCCGACGACGAATTTTAAAGGCACCAAGCGCATGGCAGAACGCTGTGGCGCGTCGATCCCGAAATGGCTCGATGATTATTATGTCGGGCTCGATGACGAATTGGAAACACGCAAGCTGATTGCGGCCTATGTGGCGGCAGAGCAGGTCAACCGCCTGCGCGCCTATGGCTTTGATCGGTTCCACTTTTACACGCTCAATCAGGCTGATCTGACTTTTGCGATCTGCAATGTGTTGGGTATTCACAGGCATCCGGTGCGCAGCGCATCGCCTGTGGCATAAGGACCAAAAAGATGAACAGAGACGAACGCATTGCTTATCTGAAGAACGACGTTAAAAATCGTGTGCTCGTGCTTGACGGCGCGATGGGCACGATGATTCAGGGCTATAAGCTCACAGAAGCTGATTTCCGTGGTGAGCGTTTTAAAAATCACCCCGTCGATCTCAAAGGCGATAATGAGCTTATTGGTTTGGTGCGTCCTGATATTCTGCGTGACATTCACCTTGAGTATTTCCGTGCCGGCGCCGACATTGCAGAGACGAATACGTTCGGTGCGACAGTGATTGCGCAGGCCGATTACAAGCTCGAATCTGTTTCCTATGAAATGAATGTCCAGAGCGCGAAGATCGCACGCGAAGCTGCCGCCATTGCTGAAAGCGAAACGCCGGGCCGTGTCTGCTATGTCGCGGGCGTGCTTGGGCCCACCAATCGCACGGCATCGATTTCGCCCAAAGTGAGCGACCCGGGCTTCCGCAATGTGACATTCGATGAATTGCGCGAGGCTTATAAGGACTCGACGCGGGGACTCATCGAAGGCGGCGCTGATCTTATTCTGGTTGAAACGATTTTCGACACGCTGAATGCCAAGGCGGCGCTCTTTGCTGTGTCTGAAGTCTTTGAGGAACTGGGCTTTGAATTGCCGGTGATGATTTCCGGCACGATCACCGACATGTCCGGTCGCCTTTTGTCTGGTCAGACACCCGAAGCTTTCTGGAATTCTGTCGCGCATGTGAAGCCTTTTTCCATCGGGCTTAACTGTGCACTCGGTGCCAAGGAGATGCGCCCCCATATTCACACGCTCTCGCGCATCGCGGGCGTCAATGTGAGTGCGCATCCCAATGCCGGTCTGCCGAATGAAATGGGCGAATATGATGAGACGCCGGATCAGATGGCGGCCTTTGTCGGTGAGTTTGCCTCATCCGGCCTTGTCAATATCGTGGGTGGTTGCTGCGGCTCGACGCCGGGGCACATTCATGCCATTGCCGAGGCCGTGAAGAAAATCACGCCGCGCGATATGCCGGAAATTGAACCGCGCTTGCGGCTGTCGGGTCTTGAACCCTTTACCGGCGCTTGATCCGGACTGACAAAGAGTAAATTGAGATGACACAATCGACAGCCAGCTTCATCAACATTGGCGAACGAACCAATGTGACCGGCTCTGCCAAGTTCAAGAAACTCATCGTAGATGGTCGCTACGATGAGGCCTTGACCGTTGCACTTCAGCAGGTGGAGAGCGGCGCGCAGATCATCGATATCAATATGGATGAAGGCATGCTCGACAGTGAGGCGGCGATGGTGCGCTTCCTCAATCTGATTGCGGCTGAACCTGACATCGCGCGCGTGCCGATCATGATTGACAGCTCTAAATGGTCGATTATCGAAGCCGGTTTGAAATGCGTGCAGGGCAAAGCGATTGTGAATTCAATCAGCTTGAAAGAGGGTGAAGAAGCCTTTCTTGATCACGCGCGCAAAGTGCTGCGCTATGGCGCGGCGGCTGTTGTCATGGCCTTTGACGAAGACGGACAGGCGGACACGGCCAACCGCAAGTTCGAAATCTGCGAACGATCCTATCGGTTGCTGGTTGATAAGATCGGTTTCCCGCCGGAAGATATTATTTTCGATCCGAATATCTTTGCGGTCGCCACAGGCATCGACGAGCACAACAATTACGGTGTTGAGTTCATTGAGGCGACACGGCGCATCAAGCAGAATCTGCCCCATGCGCATGTGTCGGGCGGTGTGTCCAACGTCTCGTTCTCGTTCCGTGGCAATGAGCCCGTGCGCGAGGCCATGCATTCGGTGTTTCTCTATCATGCCATTCAGGCGGGCATGGATATGGGCATCGTCAATGCCGGTCAGCTGGCGATTTATGATGAGATTGAGCCGGAGCTGCGGACACGCGTTGAAGACGTGATCCTCAACCGCCGTCCCGATGGTACGGAGCGTCTGCTGGAAATTGCCGAGCGCTACAAGGGCGATGCGGGCAAGAAGAAAGAAGAGGATCTCAGCTGGCGTGAGTTGCCGGTCAATGAGCGCCTCACTCATTCGCTCGTCAAAGGCATCAACGCCTTTATTGAAGAAGATACCGAAGCCGCGCGTCAGGTCGCTGTGAAGCCTCTCGATGTGATCGAAGGCCCGCTGATGGATGGTATGAATGTCGTCGGCGATTTGTTTGGTTCCGGCAAAATGTTTCTGCCGCAGGTGGTGAAGTCCGCCCGCGTGATGAAACAGGCCGTGGCCTATCTCATGCCCTTCATGGAAGAGGAAAAGCGCCGCACGGGTGCCGAGCAGAACAAGGCTGCGGCGCGTATTCTGATGGCGACCGTCAAAGGCGACGTGCATGACATCGGCAAAAACATTGTCGGCGTTGTGCTCCAGTGCAACAATTTTGAAGTGATCGACATGGGCGTCATGGTGCCTGCTGCTGAAATTCTGAAGCGGGCGCGCGAGGAGAAAGTCGATGTGATCGGCCTGTCTGGTCTTATCACGCCGAGCCTTGACGAGATGTGCCATGTGGCTGCTGAAATGGAGCGCGAAGGTTTCAGCATTCCGTTGCTCATCGGCGGCGCGACGACGAGCCGTATTCACACGGCCGTCAAAGTGCATCCGAACTATAAGCGCGGGCAGGCGATCTATGTGACCGACGCCAGCCGCGCGGTCGGCGTTGTCTCGCAGCTCATTTCCGAGAATACGAAAGTGAGCTATATCGACGACGTGCGGGCCGAATATGTAAAAATGGCGGCAGCTCACGCCAATGCGCGCCAGACCAAAGAGCGTCAAACGCTTGAGGCCGCGCGCGAAAATCGCATGAAGATTGAATGGGAAGGCTATAAGCCGACAAAGCCCACATTCCTCGGCACGAAAGTGTTTGAGGATTATCCCATTGAGAAACTCGTGCCCTATATTGACTGGACGCCTTTCTTTGCGACATGGGAACTTGCCGGTCACTATCCGCAAATCTTGCAGGACGACAAAATCGGCGAGGCCGCACGTTCGCTTTTTGAAGACGCGCAGGAAATGCTGAAACAGATGGTCGATGAGAAGTGGCTGCGTGCCTCTGCCGTTATCGGCTTCTGGCCCGCCAACAGTGTCGGCACGGATGACATCGAGCTTTATGGAGATGACACACGCGCTGAAACGAAAGCCATGCTCCATTCGCTGCGTCAGCAGATGGCGCGTGGCAAATCGGATCGCGCGAATATGGCGCTTGCCGATTTTATCGCGCCGAAAGAGACGGGCATTGCCGATTATATCGGCGGCTTTGCAGTGACGACCGGTCACGGCGAAGACGAAATTGCAAAAGCTTTTGCCGACAAGCTCGACGATTATAAGTCGATCTTGTCCAAGGCGCTGGCTGATCGCCTGGCCGAGGCCTTTGCCGAGCATATGCATGAGCGCGTGCGCCGCGAGTTCTGGGCCTATGCGTCGGGTGAAACCCTTAGCAATGCCGATCTCATCGCCGAGAAATATCAGGGCATCCGTCCGGCACCGGGCTATCCGGCCCAGCCTGACCACACCGAGAAGAAAACTTTGTTCGAGCTTCTCGATGCGGAAGACAAAGCAGGCATCAAACTCACCGAGAGCTATGCGATGTGGCCGGGCGCGGCGGTCAGCGGCTTTTATTTCAGCCACCCGCAGTCGGAATATTTCGGAGTGGGTCGCATCGAGCGCGATCAGGTGGTGGATTACGCTGCGCGCAAAGGTATGACGCTTGCCGAATGCGAACGCTGGCTCGCTCCCATCCTCAATTACACGCCGGGTACTGAGACCGATAACGCGGCGGCCTAAAAAACTTATCCCCATGGCGAATGGTGCACCCATATTGTGAGTGTCGCCGTAGCTTGAAGGGACGCATCCGGAAATTCCCAATGCGGTGCGGCGATCGCGGGGCGAGATGTTTTTCGCCAACACGCGTTCACGTGTTACGCGTTACCACGCGTCACGCGGGTGAGATACATTGAGCCCCGCGTCCCTTTTTTAGGGACAAAGTGCTGAAAAGTTTTACCTGAGTGCCATAGCTTCGGACGTATCGCGTCGCGGGGCCGCTTTCATTTGAGCCCCTTCGCCCATTTCTCGGCCCAATGCGTCAGCGCCTCGAACTCCGTTCCGAGTTCGCGGCCCATGGGTGTGAGCGCATAGCCGTCTGCCGTGGTTTCGATGAGGGCGGCCTCGCGCAGCTCTGCGAGGCGGGCGTTGAGCACACTGGGCGAAAGTCCGCCGCAAGCCTCTTGCAACCCGCGAAAGGTGAGGGCGTCACCACGTAATTCCCAGAGAATGCGCAATATCCAGCGCCGGCCCATCAGGTCGATCAGCGCCATGATTGGCTTGCCGCTTTTGGAGCCGCGAACAGGTTTGCCGGGTTTGGGAATCGTCATTTTGGCCATGTGCAAGATTATCTCTTGCGCTACGAAAAAAGAAGCATATCTTTTTGCTACTGAAAACGTAGCAACAGGAGATGGCCATGAACGCCATAATCAAGACTGCCCGTATCGCCCCCGCCGTTCAGCCCTTTGCGCCGGACATGGAAGAAACGCTCGCCAATCTCATGCAGGGCAGGGAGCCGCTGCTTCTCTTCCGCACCCTCGCGCGCGACCCGCGCCTGTTTCGCCGTTTTATGGCGGGCGGGTTGCTCGACAAGGGCAATCTCACATTGCGCGAACGCGAAATCGTGATTGATCGCACCTGCGCGCGGTGTGGCGGTGAATATGAGTGGGGCGTACACATGGCGCTCTTTGCGACAAGCGTCGGCTTTGGTCCTGAAGAGATCAGGGCGACCTGCGCGAAAGAGGTCGATCAATCTTGCTGGTCGGCGCGCGAGATACTGATTTTGCGATTGGCAGATCAGCTCCACGAGACGTCCATGATCGATGATGATTTGTGGAGCGCGCTGGCGTCAGAGTTCAGCGATGAGCAATTGCTCGAACTCATCATGCTCGCGGGCTTTTATCACATGGTGTCATTTGTGGTGAATGCGACGCGCCTGCCGCCGGAGCCTTACGGCGCGCGCTTTCCGGCAGATATCGTCAGATAAGGCCAACTGTAATGGCGCCGACAAAAACGAACGCCAGACATGTAACGGCGTAACCGACTCGCATGGAAAAGGACATAGCGGCCTCCCGAAGTGGTTGTCCAAAGTGGCTATCGCAACAGGTGCAAAAGGCACATCACACTGGTCACAGGGGAATGGTTAACGGGGTTCATTGCCCTTGCAAGCGCAAATTGAGCTGCGTTATTGCTGCAACAGAGTGGCGCGTTTGCACAGGTCGGAAAGGCCGGATTTCGGCGCGAAACAGCGGGCTGTGGTCGGTTTGCCATTGTGGACAAAGTAAAACGAGCCGGCCCTTTCGGGGCCGACTCGTCTTTGTCTTACATTCCACATGCTGCGGTTGGTTTTCAGGCCGCCTGTACGCTGGAAAGGAAAGTTTCGATACGGGATTTGAGGTCCGTTGACTGGCGACCGAGATCGTTCGACGCCGACAGAACCTGGTTGGCGGCAGCGCCCGTTTCTTCGGCGGCTACCTGCACATTGGAAATGGCAGAAGACACTTCGGTCGTACCGGCAGAGGCCTGCTGAATGTTGCCTGCAATTTCCTGCGTGGCTTCGTTCTGCTGGCCAATTGCTGTGGCGATAAGGTTGGCGGTCTGCTGCACTTCACTGACAATGGCACTGATCTCACCGATGGATGTTACAGCGTCATTGGTTTCGGCCTGAATGGCCGCAATGTGTTGTGCGATTTCGGCGGTCGCTTTGGCGGTCTGATTGGCCAGCACTTTTACTTCGTTCGCGACGACAGAGAAACCCTTGCCTGCTTCACCGGCGCGTGCCGCTTCAATCGTGGCATTGAGCGCAAGCAGGTTTGTCTGCGCGGCAATGTCCTGAATGAGACCGACCACTTCGCCGATCTGGTCGGCGGCGCGGGCGAGCTGCTGCACTTTGTCGTTGGCGCGGGCGGCCTTGTCGGCGGCATCGTCCGAGATTGTGGCGGAGCGGCTGACCTGACGGCCGATTTCGCTGATCGAGGCTGAGAGTTCTTCGGCAGCACTTGCGACTGTTTGCACGTTGATACCGGCTTCTTCGGCGGCGCTCGCCACAGACGCTGCCTGCTCGCTCGTCTGATCTGACGTTGTGTTCATTGCGCGGGCTGTTTCCTCAAGGCTGCGAGAGCTTTCCGAGAAGCTGTCGAGAATGCCGGCGACTTCGCCTTCGAAGTTGGAGACGAGGTGTTGCAGGGATTCAGCACGCTTCATACGGGCGGCCTGCTCGGTCGCTTGCTCAGTGCTGAGTTTGTCAGCTTTGATCATGTTGTCGCGGAAAATCAGCACGGCCTGCGCCATGGCACCCACTTCGTCCTGACGGTCGGTCGCAGGAATATTAATCGTTTTGTCGCCGCCTGCGAGTTTGGTCATGGCGTCGGTCATGCGGATGATCGGTGACGAAATCATGCGTGTGAGCCAGAAGCCCATGCCGACGGCGGCGATGAAGGCGACAATCGTGCCGCCGATCTGGGTTGTTGTGGTGAGAGTAAAGTCGGTTTCCAGATTTTTCTGCGCGCCTTCAACATCGCGGCGCATATTATTCTGCACCGCTTCGGCGAGCTTCTGCATCTCATTCATTTCGGCCTGACCGGCACCCGCGACGAGCATGGCGCGGGCTTCCTCGACAGTATCGGGATGCTGCATCAGTTTAATCTGCTTGGCGACAGCTTCATTGTACCAGGTGTCCGACAGATCGTTGACCTTTTTCAGGGTGGCAACTTCCTCGGCTTCCATCGTGCCGCCTTTCAGCATTTCGCTGTAGGTTGAACGAAAATTTTCGCGGGCTTCTTCAAGCTCTTTCACGAAGGTCGGATCGTCTGCTGCCATGAAGCCGCGCAGCGCACTTTCCTGCGCGTTGAGCGCGCTGACCAACTGACCCGTGCGGATAGCTTCGCGTGATGAATTGAACACGACGGTTGAAGCGTTTTCGCTCAACGTGATCATCGTGTAGGAGATCGCCCCGACGCTAAGCATCACGAACAGGATGGCGCCAAACGCAATGATGATCTTGCGCGAGATGGGGAGGTTCTGAAGTAAGCGTGTCATTTTATGGCCTGGGTTTAGCTTGAATGTGGGAGTCTGCCGCGACGGATAAGTTCATCGACATTGATCTCAACGGTTGCCGCACCGAGCAGTTCATTGGTTTCAGGATCGATGATGGCGAAGCTCACCTGTTGACGCGTTGACTTGGTTTCGTCGTCATATTCAGGCTCATCGATCAGAATGGCGTCGCGACCTTTGGCGAAAGTTTCCTGATATTTCGGCTCATCGCCCTGCCAATAGTCAGATGTCGCGGATGACTGGCCGACATTGAGGCCTTTGGCGTCAAAGACGAAAATTTCTGTGAAGAGGCCATGCGATTCGGCCTTCCTACGGATGAGAAATGAGCTCAGCGGATTGCCCATGAGCTGCGCGATCAGCGGCTGCGTCGCGCTCTTGGTTTCGGCACGCCATTGACTGTCGAGTCTGTCGATTTCGTTCTGGTCAATGCCGGCATAGCGCTTGTTTTGCGCATTGAGCGAGATGGTCGTGACGCGCGATGTGATGATTTTGCGCAGTTCCTCGGCAATGGCGGGTGTGAGCGATGTGATTTTTGCAGGTGCAACCGCTTCAACAGGCGTTGTCACTTCTGCTGCAAAAGCGTATGCGGATGAGAAGAAAATGGCGACGGTGAGTCCTGCCACAATATGTCGAAACATTGCCTCGGTCCTGTATCTGACCGGCGGAATCCTTCTGCCGGTTTGATTTCTGTTGAATCAGAACCTAGGCGGTTTGGGCTAATGCTTTGTTCGGGATAGGCAGAGCGTGCGTTCAGATTTTGTTAATGCCGGAGCTTGAGCCATAGCCGCCGCCGCCCGGGGTCTCAATGATGATGGCATCACCCGCTTCCAAATCACGCTGATCGGAACCTGAAAGCTCAATAATCTGACCGTTTTTTAGCCGTAATGAATTTCTGCCGCATTGCGCGGCATCTCCACCCTTAAGTCCGAATGGCGCGACGATGCGATGTGTTGAAAGAATCGATGCGGTCATATTTTCGCGGAAGCGGATCACGCGGCGCACGCCATCGCCGCCGTGATACTGGCCATTACCGCCTGTGCCGCGTCTGATTGAGAAGCTTTCAAGCATAACCGGAAAACGCCATTCGAGAATTTCGGGGTCCGTGAGGCGTGAGTTGGTCATGTGGGTGTGAACGGCATCCGCGCCGTCAAATGTCGCGCCCGCACCTGCGCCGCCGCAAATGGTTTCGTAATACTGGTGGCGTTCATTGCCGAAGGTAAAATTATTCATCGTGCCCTGCGCCGATGCCATAACGCCGAAGGCCCCGAACAGCGCGTCGGTGACAGCCTGGCTCGTCTCAACATTGCCGCCGACAACAGCCGCCGGATAGGCGGGCGAGAGCATGGAGCCTGCGGGGATCACAATCTCAAGCGGTTTCAGGCAGCCTTCATTGAGCGGTATGTCGTCATCCACCATGCAGCGAAAGACATAGAGCACGGCGGCGCGCGCGACCGCTGACGGCGCATTGAGATTGCTCTTGAGCACAGCGCTTGTGCCGGTGAAGTCGATTTTGGCGCTGCGTGTGGCGGCGTCCACTGTCACCTTCACGCAGATTTTAGAGCCGTCATCCATCGGTTGCACAAATTCGGCGTCCTTCAATCTGCCGATCACGCGGCGCACGCTTTCCTCGGCATTGTCCTGCACGTGGCGCATATAGGCTTCGACCACATCGAGGCCAAAATCGCTGACCATCTTGCGCAGTTCCTGTGCGCCTTTTTCGCAGGCGGCGATTTCGGCGCGCAGATCAGCAAGGTTCTGATCCGGGTTGCGCGCTGGCCAGCGGCCCGAGGTGAGGAGTGCGCGCATCTCGGCTTCGCGGAAATGGCCCTTGTCCACGAGCTTAAAATTATCAATGAGGATGCCTTCTTCCTCGACGCTTTTGGAATGGGCGGGCATGGATCCCGGCGAGATGCCGCCAATATCCGCCTGATGGCCACGCGCAGCGACATAGAAGAGCCGCGTGGTGCTGTCACTATCATAGACCGGAGCCACAACCGTCACGTCGGGCAGATGCGTGCCGCCATTGTAAGGCGCGTTGAGCACGAAGACGTCACCGGCCCCCATGTCGGGGTTCTGGTCGATCACAGCGCGCACGCTCGCGCCCATTGATCCTAGATGGACCGGCATATGCGGCGCATTGGCGACGAGACCGCCGCTGCGGTCAAAGATTGCGCATGAGAAATCGAGCCGCTCTTTGATATTGACGGAGAAAGCTGTCTTTTCGAGCGTGAAGCCCATTTGTTCGGCAATTGACATAAAGAGATTGTTGAAAATCTCCAGCATGACGGGATCGACATCCGTGCCGATGGCGTTGCCGCGCACCTTCGCTTTGAGGCGCGTCAGCATGATGTGATTGAGCGGTGTCACCTCCGCTTGCCATTCCGGTTCGATCACAATGGTCTGGTGCGGTTCAATGATAATGGCGGGACCGGTGATCTTGTGTCCGGTGCTAAGGGCGTCGCGCAGATAGAGCGGCGCGTCGTGCCATTGTCCTTCGGTGAAAAGGCGCACAGTGCGTTCCGGTACTGGCGCGCCGGTGCTGGCGGAAGCGGAAGGTTTTTCCCCGCTCACATCAGCGTCGCGGCCGATCGCTTCAACCGACAGAGCTTCAATGATGATGGGCTTCTGCTCGGCAATAAAGCCAAAGCGTTTGCGGTGCGCGGCTTCAAAAGCGGCGCGCACGGCGTCCGCCGTGCCGTGGTCGATCAGCAAAGCCGTGTCCGTGCCTGCATAGCGCAGGTGAAGGCGCGGCTGTGTTGTGATGCGGGCCTTAGCAATGCCTTGCGTGGCAACTTGCGCGACTGTCTCGGCGCTGAGTTCGGCAATGGCCTTGGCGACAAGCGCCATGCCGTCATTGTCGAGCGGGGCTTCAATTGCGCGTTGGCGACCGGCGCGAATATCAGCGAGCCCCATGCCATAGGCCGACAGCACACCTGAAAGCGGATGAAAGAAAATGCGGCTCATGCCGAGTGCGTCGGCGACAAGGCAGGCATGTTGCCCGCCTGCACCGCCAAAACAGGTGAGCGCATAGGCCGACACATTATGTCCGCGCTGGACGGATATTCTCTTGATCGCCTGCGCCATGTTCTCAACCGCAATGCGGATATAGCCGTCGGCCATCTCTTCCGCAGAGCGGTTGAGCTGTCCGGCGAGCGCGCTGAACTGCTTGTGTACCGTGTCGGCATCAAGCGGCGTCTTGCCATCGGGTCCGAAGACCGACGGAAAGAAATCAGGTTGTAATTTTCCCGTCATCACATTGGCATCGGTGACGGTCAGCGGTCCGCCGCGCCGGTAGGCCGCGGGGCCGGGCAGAGCGCCAGCCGAATCCGGTCCCACGCGCAAGCGGTCATGGTCATAATGGAGGATCGAGCCGCCGCCCGCCGCGACGGTGTGAATTTGCATCATCGGCGCGCGCATGCGGATGCCTGCAACTTCGGTTTCAAAGCTGCGCTCTAATTCGCCGTCATAGTGGCAGACATCCGTTGATGTGCCGCCCATATCAAAGCCGATAAGCCTTTCGATGCCTGCAAGCCGCGCCGTCTCCACCGCGCCGACAACGCCGCCTGCCGGACCGGACAAGATCGCGTCCTTGCCTTCAAAGTGCTTGGCCTCTGTCAGTCCGCCTGACGATTGCATGAAGTAGAGCCGCGTCGTCTCACCCAGAGCATCGGCGACGCGGTTCACATAGCGTTTGAGAATGGGTGAGAGATAGGCGTCGACCACGGTTGTGTCGCCGCGCGAGACAAATTTCATCAGGGGGCTGACGCCATGGCTTGTTGAGATTTGCGTGTAGCCGATCTCGCGGGCGATTTCGGCGGCGCGGGCTTCGTGGGCGGGATAGCGATAGCCATGCATAAAGCAGATGGCCAGTGCGCGGATGCCCTGCGCGTAAGCCCTGGTGAGCACGTTGCGCGTTTCGGCTTCGTCAAGCGGTGTCAGCACCTCGCCTTCAGCCGTCAGGCGCTCGCTGACTTCGGCGCTTTGCTCAAACAGCATGTCGGGCTTGACGATGTGCAGGCGGAACAGATGCGGGCGGTTCTGATAGCCGATCCTGAGCGCGTCGCCGAAGCCGCGCGTGGTGAGAAAGAGCACACGCTCGCCTTTGCGTTCGAGCAGAGCATTGGTCGCGACCGTTGTGCCCATTTTCACAGCACCGATTTTGTCGGCGGGGAGGTTTGCACCTTTTGCGACACCCAAAGACAGACGGATGCCCTGCAGCGCCGCGTCTTCATAGTGTTCGGGGTTTTCGGACAGGAGTTTCAAAGCATCGAGTGTGCCGTCGGGCTTGCGCACAACAATGTCGGTAAAGGTGCCGCCGCGGTCGATCCAGAAATCGTAAAGTGCCGGAGTTTTGCTTTGCTCGCTCATGTCTTGAAATTGCCATAAGCGGGGCAGGGGAGCGAGGCGAATTGCGTGTAGCTACGCTGCTCTCGCGCATGTGGCGGAAAGTCACGGGGGCGTGGCAGAAACCGAGGCAAGTTGCGGATGGTTGGTCATGCTTTGCGGAATTGGCGGGTGCGGGCACGGGCAAAAGCCCTTAAGCTTTCACCATGTCCATTTGGGGAAAAATCGCAGGTGCCGGAGTGGGGCTCGCCGTTGGCGGGCCGCTGGGCGCGCTTGTCGGTGCGGTGGCGGGCCACCTCGTCATTGATCGTGCGCTTGCGGACAATGAAGTCGTCTTCACGGTTGCTCTGATTGCGCTGTCGGCCAAAATGGCGAAGGCTGACGGCGAAGTGTCAGAAGCTGAAATCCGCGCCTTTGAAGAAGTGCTGAAAGTGCCGGATGCCGAGCGTGCCAATGTTGCCCGCGTCTATAGGATCGCACAGCAGGACGTGGCGGGTTTTCAGGCCTATGCCGAACAGGTGGCGCGGATCTATCGCGGCGCTCCGGCCATGCTCGAAGACGTGCTTGATGCGCTTTTTCACATTGCCAAGGCCGACAAACATGTCCATCCCGCCGAACTTGATTATCTGCGTGCGGTTGCTGACATTTTCGGCTTTTCCGAAATTGAGTTTGCCCGTATCCGTGCGAGCCATTTGGGTGCGGATAAAACTGATCCGTATCTTGTTTTGGGTATCACGCCGGATATTTCGACCGACGATCTGCGCAAGGCCTATCACCGCCTCGTGCGCGAGAACCATCCCGACACGCTGATCGCGCGCGGTGTGCCCAAAGAGCTTGTCTCCATCGCCAATGAAAAGCTCTCTGCTATTAACGTGGCTTACGAGAAGATTATGGCGTCGCGAAAGAGCTAGGCGAAATAGCCGCTTTGCTCTAACAAGTGCCAACTCTCCCCCTCGGTCCGAGCCTTCAGTCGCATGACCCGCCAGCACCTCGCCTTTATGATGTTCATCAACCTCGTCTGGGGGTTCGCGCTTATTGCGTCGAAGGTGGGACTTGATCATTTTCCGCCCATGCTGTTCACGGCGTTCCGCTTCCTGCTCATCATTGCGGTGCTGTTTCCGTTTCTGCGCCTGCATGAAGGGCGCATGAAGCAGGTTTTGATTATCGCGGTTTGCGCCGGACCTTTGGGCTTTGGCTTTTTCTTTGCGGGGTTGTCGCTTTCCAATCCGTCTGTCGTGGCGGTGGTGAGCCAGCTCGGTGTGCCGTTTGCCACCATCATGTCGGTGATCTTTCTCGGCGAGCAGGTGCGCTGGCGGCGCTGGCTCGGCATTGCTCTGTCCTTTTTCGGTGTCATGGTCATCAGCTTTGATCCCGTCGTCTTCCATTTCTGGACGGGCGTGGTCTGCGTTGTGATTTCGGCGCTGATCGGCTCGGTCGGTACAATCTTCCAGCGCCAGATTAAAAATGTCGGCGTTTTCGAGATGCAGGCCTGGATTGCGATGGTCGCCGGTCCTGTGATGCTCGGCATGTCACTGGCCTTTGAGAGCAACCATTGGGAGATTGTGCAGACAGCGTCATGGCTCAATTGGAGCGGCGTGCTTTACACGGCCTTTGCCTCAAGCCTGATCGGCCATGCGGGCATCTACTATCTGCTGCAACGTTATGAAGTCACGCAAACCGCGCCGCTGACCTTGCTTTCGCCGATTATCACCGTCATCTTTAGTGTTCTGTTGCTGGGGGACGTGGTGACAATCCGGATGCTTATCGGTGCGCTGATTGCGCTGACAGGCATTCTCATTGTGTCGCTGCGCCAGAAACAAATCGTCGATACGGGGCCGTGAACATTCGGCCCAATGCCTGAGGCCAAATGATCCCCATCGAGCTTCGTCCCTCACCCAATTTCAATGACCGGCCGCAACCGCCGGTGATCGACATTCTTGTTTTGCATTACACAGGCATGGGCAGCGCCGAGGCCGCGCTCCGCCAGCTTTGTTCACCGGAGGCCAAAGTCTCATCGCATTATGTGGTGAACGAGGACGGTCATGTGTTGCGCCTTGTCGATGAGGAAAAGCGCGCCTGGCATGCGGGCGTGTCGAGCTGGGCAGGGATTAATGATCTCAATGGCCGCTCTATCGGTATTGAGATTGTGAATAGCGGCCATGATGGCGGCTGTCCGCCTTATCCCGATCAGCAGATGCAGGCGGTTGAAAAACTCTGTCAGGAGATTATTTCGCGCCACCCGATTGTGCCGCGTTCAGTGGTCGCCCATTCCGACATTGCGCCGGGCCGTAAGGCAGATCCCGGCGAATGGTTCGATTGGGCGCGTCTTGCGCGGGCCGGTGTCGGTGTCTGGGTTGAGCCTCAGCCGATTGTGGACGGGCCGGTGCTAAAGCTTGGTGATCGTGGCGATCCGGTGTCGGAATTGCAGTTCCGGCTGGCGAATTACGGTTACGGGATTGAAGTGCTGGGTGTTTACGATGAGCGCACACGCGCCGTCGTCGAAGCGTTCCAGCGTCATTTCCGCCCCGCCAAAGTTGACGGCGTGGCCGATCTTTCGACCGTGGCCACGCTCCGTCTTCTTCTTGATGCGGTCTGAGGAGCCCTTACGGGATCAGCAACACGCGACCGACCGCCTTGCGGCTTTCGATATATTCATGGGCCGCAGCGGCGTCTTTCAGCGCAAAGGTCTTGTCGATCACGACTTTCAGCTTGCCTGCCGCCGCGTCGTTGATGTGACGCTGGATATTGTCATGCACACGGTCGGAGAAAATTTCCGCGCCGAGGAAAACACCAGACAGTGTCTGGTTGAGGCCCATCATGGCCGACACATCGACCTTGGCCGGATCGCGACCGGCTTGTCCCACGAGAGACACGTGACCGCGATAGCCGAGAGAGTCGAGTGACTTTTGCAGCGTTGTGCCGCCGACAGGATCAACGACGAGATTGACGCCCTTATTGTCGGTCAGGCGTTTCACTTCGGCGACGAGATCCTGCGTCGCGTAATTGATGCCGTGATCCATACCGAATTCTTTGAGACGGGCGAGACGATCATCGCTTGAGGCTGTGGCGATGACAGTTGCGCCCGCGCGTTTGGCGAGCTGGATGGCGGCAAGGCCGACGGCACCGGCACCGGCTTGCACGAGAACGGTCTGTCCCGATTGCAAATGACCGTATTCAAACAGGCAATCGTCCGCCGTGCCGAAGGGCACGGGGATGGCAGATGCGAGTTTGATATCGAGATTGTCCGGCACATGCCAGGCGGTGCGCGCAAAGACCGAGCGCAACTCGGCGTGCGATCCGGCGAAATTGACGGTGGTGGCGCGGTCGCCGATCTTGAAATCGGTGACTTCGGAACCCACTTCGATGACAGTGCCCGCCGCCTGATAACCCACGATATGCGGGCGGGTGGCGAGTTCGCCACCGGCGCGGTTCAGTGTGTCGCCGCCTTCGATGCTGACGGCCTCAACTTTGATGATGATACCTTGCGTTTCGCATTTCGGGTCCGGCACATCTTCGTATTTCAAAACGCTGGGCGGGCCGTTTTCGTAATAGACAGCGGCTTTCATGGGTCACTCCGTGAATTTGGTGATTTTACTTAGGGGCAATGTCGGGGCGCAGGTCGCTGAGTGCAACCACCTGACGCGGATAAACTTGACGTCAACCGCCTATGCCCCCTATGTCCATGTGGTCAGATGGCCGGATGGCCGCTGTGGTGCTCAAGTGCCATAGAGGAAAGTCCGGGCTCCACGGAAACACGGTGCCGGATAATGACCGGCGGGGGCGACCCCAGGGAAAGTGCCACAGAGAACAGACCGCCTGCGTCTGACGCAGGTAAGGGTGAAACGGTGCGGTAAGAGCGCACCGCGCGACCGGTAACGGAAGCGGCATGGCAAACCCCACCGGGAGCAAGACCAAATAGGGGCGGCGCGTCGGGCGCGAGTTCGACAAACCTGTTTCCGGGATGCTGCCCGGGTTGGTTGCACGAGGCGTCTGGTAACAGGCGTCCCAGATGAATGGTCATCGCCCGCAAGGGTACAGAACCCGGCTTACAGGCCATCTGACATTTTTCAATTTGCCTCATTTTCAGGCCATTTTGCCCCCAAAACCGTCATTTTGAGGGTGGATACAGAACCCGTCACAGGATGATCCGGTATCGAATACTTGCGGTTATTTTGTTCTTCTTTTGTTCTAAAGTATTCATACTTCCTATTGCCTGCTCAGCCCTGTGAAATCGGTCTCAAGCCCGCTGAATACCTAGTGTTTCCGTTGACGCCCATGTAATCCCATGGTATCCCATGACAGCCCGTATATTGTCGGCACCGGCCCAGCCGGTACCGCGTTCACGGGCGGGTATGCGGATGGTCTCGCGCGGTGCGGGTGTCCCAACAGGAAATGAGTGCTTCCTATGGAGTCGTTCCGGGGGCGGTTCACGAACAGGATTGATGCGAAGGGACGGGTCTCCGTGCCCGCTAAATTCCGCTCGATCGTGATCGCCCAGGGTCTCAGCGGCATCATTTGTTCTCCCTCGTTCAAAGGTCCCTATCTCGAAGCGGGCGGTCCGGCCTACGGCGCCATGCTCGATCAGATGATCAATCGCCTCGGCATGTTTTCCGACGCGCATGACAATCTCGCCGCCGCGCTCTATGGCGAAAGCCACGACATCTCCTTTGATGGTGACGGACGCATCGTGTTGCCCGAAGAAATGCGCGCGCATGCCAACATCACGGAAGAGGCTGTTTTTGTCGGTTTCGGTGCGCGCTTCCTCATTTGGGAACCGAAGGCCTACGAACAATTCCGTCTCAACGCTTTGAGCGATGCGAAGTCGCTCGGCGATTTGCTGCAACCGGCAAACCCCGTTCGCCCGAACGGCGGTAACACATGAGCCGCCCCGCCCATATTCCTGTTCTGCTCGAAGAAGTGCTTGCAGCACTGCAACCGAAAGACGGCGGCGTCTATGTCGACGGCACATTCGGCGCAGGCGGATATACAAGCGCCATTCTCGGTCAGGCTGATTGCGCTGTGCTCGCGATTGACCGCGATCCCAATGCAATTCTGCGCGGTCGTGCGCTGCAATCGCAGTTTGGCGATCGTCTCACACTCATCGAAGGTTGCTTTGGCGACATGGCTTCGCTCGTGCGTGCGCTGGGTCATGAGAATGTTGACGGCGTCGTGCTCGATCTCGGCGTCTCGTCGATGCAGCTTGACGAAGCCGAGCGTGGCTTCTCGTTTCAGAAAGACGGTCCGCTCGACATGCGCATGAGCGGGCAGGGGCTTTCTGCCGCTGACGTTGTAAACACATTTGATGAACTTGATCTTGCCCGCATCATCGCTGTCTATGGCGAAGAAAAGCGCTCGCGCGCCGTCGCCAAAGCGATTGTTGCCGCGCGCAATGAAGTCGCGTTCGAGCGCACGCTGACACTTGCCGCCACGGTTGAGCGCGTCATCGGTCGTCGCCCGCAGGATCGTATTCATCCCGCCACGCGTACCTTTCAGGCGCTGCGCATGTTTGTGAACGATGAGCTTGGGCAATTGGCGCAGGGTCTCACCGCCGCCGAAGCTCTGCTGCGTCCCGAAGGCATCCTTGCTGCCGTCACGTTCCATTCGCTTGAAGATCGTTTGGTGAAGCGCTTCTTCACCGCGCGCACGGGCCGCGCCGCACGGGCCAATCGTTTTGCGCCGGAGCGCGATGAGACGGCACCGTCTTTCCGCGAGCTGGCGCATAAGGCGCGCAAAGCGTCCGAAGAAGAATCCGAAATCAATCCGCGCTCGCGGTCTGCGAAGCTTCGCGCCGCCGCCCGCACACGTGCGCCGCTTGTGCCGCTTGACACATCGGCGCTTGGCATTGCGCGCATGCCTACCATGGCGGAGATGGGCGTATGATCAGAGCCCTCAACATCGTCCTCGTGCTTGCGGTGATCGGTCTTTCTATTGGTCTCTACGACATCAAATATCGTGCTGAGGTTGCCGAAACCAAAGCGACGAAAATTGAACGCGAAATTGTGACCGAGCAGGAAAGCATCCGTGTGCTGCGCGCCGAGTGGAGCTATCTCAATCAGCCCCAGCGCATGCAGGAGCTTGCCAAGCGCTATATGAAGCTTGAGCCCTTGCAGCCTGCGCAGATCGGTACTTTTGACGACGTGCCCATGCCGCGCAAGACCGATGAGTTTTATGCGCCTTCCGGCCCCAATGCTTTGGGTGGTTATGCCGGCGTGCACCCGTCTGATGTGGGTTCCGGCGAAAGGACGATCCAATGATCGGCCTTCGCAATCAGCATGCGCCGGTGCGCAAACGCAAAACAGTTGTGACCGGACATGACGCCGTCATGCGTTCGGGTTTTCAGCATTCCGGTGGCGGCATTGACACGCGCACACCGTCGCAGCGCCGCATCTATCTGGCGCTGACACTCTTTGCCGGTTGCTTTGCTCTTGTCGGTGCGCGCCTTGTTGAGTTGGCGATTGTCGGCGGCGACAATGATGTGAGCGTCGCCTTGTCCACCGCTCACGATCCTGTGCATCGTCCCGACATCGTGGACCGCAACGGCGAAGTCATGGCGACTGACATTGTCACCGCTTCGCTTTATGCCGATGGTCGCGAGATTGTCGATCCGGTTGAGACCGCCCAGCAATTGGCAAGTGTGCTGCCGGAACTCAATGCCGATGATGTGGCTGCCAAACTCGAAACAGGCCGCGCCTTCATTTGGCTGAAGCGCGACATGACACCCAAGCAGCAATATGCCGTCCATTATCTCGGTCAACCGGGTCTCGGCTATCGCCGCGAGCAGAAGCGCGTTTATCCCAACGGCCACAACTCGTCGCATGTCCTCGGCATGGTCGATCTCGACAATCGCGGCACGGCGGGCATGGAGCGCTATATCGACAAAGCGTTGCTCTTGGGCCAAGGCGATGATGGCGGTGAGCGTGCGCGTCCCGTGGCTTTGTCCATTGATACGCGCGTGCAGTTCGCGCTGCGCGATGAGCTTGTGAAGGCTCAGGAAGAATTTAAAGCCAAAGCCGCCGTCGGCATCATCATGGATGCCCATACCGGCGAGTTGATGGCGCTGAGTTCGTTGCCGGATTTTGATCCCAATGATCCGATGGCGTCGAATGATGACAGCCGTTTCAATCGTGCCACACTCGGCGTTTATGAACTTGGCTCCGTGTTCAAGGCCGTGACGCTTGCCTCCGCGCTTGACAGCGGCAAGGTGCGCCTCGACGAACGCTTTGATGCGACGCAGCCCATCAAGATTTCGCGCTTCACCATTCACGATTTCCACGCCGAAAACCGCTGGCTGACAGTGCCGGAAGTTTTCATCGTGTCGTCCAATATCGGCACGGCAAAAATCGCGCTGCAGATGGGGTCTGAAAATTTCCGTTCTTATCTCGCCAAATTTGGCTTGCTGACGCGTCCCCAGATCGAACTGCCTGAATCAAGCGAGCCTTTGCTGCCGCCGAATTGGGGTGAGTTGTCGACCATTACTGCATCGTTCGGTCAGGGTATTGCTGTGACGCCGTTGCAGGTCGTCTCGGCACTGGCAGCGATTGTGAATGGCGGAACGCAGGTCAAGCCGACCTTCCTGCGTCAGGACGCGCCGAAAGTCGGCCCGCGCCTCGTATCTGCCGAAGTGAGCCGCGAGATGCGCGACATGCTGCGTCTCGTTGTGTCCGAAGGCACGGGCAAGAAAGCGGACGTGCCCGGTTATCCGGTCATGGGCAAAACAGGCACGGCGGAGAAACCTGCTAAAGGCGGTTACGCGCGCAACCGTCTGATCTCGTCATTTCTCAGCGCCTTTCCGGCCACCAATCCGCGCTACGTGATGCTCATTATGTTTGATGAACCGCAAGGCTCTAAGGCGACATATGGCTATGCGACAGCCGGTTGGAACGCCGCGCCCGTAACAGCGCGCGTCGTCAAGCGTGTTGCGCCACTCTTGGGATTGCAGCCCGAGGGTGTCGTCATCGCCAATAGCGGCATGCTGCAAGAAGCGAAGCTGGTTTCCTTTGATGCCGGTTCTGATCATTAGTGATGTGAGGTGACATGCGGCTTTCTGCGCTGATCGGTTCTGACCTTCCCCCGCTCCCCCATGGGGATGCGACGGAGATCGTCGGCCTGACGGCAGATAGTCGTGCAGTGCGCCCTGGTTTTCTTTTTGCCGCTTTGTCCGGCACAAAACTCGACGGCACGAAGTTCATTGCGCAGGCGATTGAAAAAGGTGCATCGGCCATTCTTGTTGAAACAGGCGCGGATGTGTCCGCCACTGTTCCCGTCATTGCCGACCGCAATCCGCGCCGTCGTCTCGCGCTCATGGCTGCGCGTTACTATGGCAAGCAGCCGCGCACGGTCGCTGCTGTCACCGGCACCAATGGCAAAACATCCATCGTCACGTTCTTGCGCCAGATCTGGGCAACGCTCGGTCATGATGCGGCAAGCCTCGGCACGGTCGGCATTGTCAGCGCGCGCGGCGAACGCGAAATCGGCGCGACAACACCTGATCCCGTGACGTTGCAGGCGGCGCTCGCCGAACTGGCCGATGAAGGTGTCACACATCTTGCGATGGAAGCCTCAAGCCATGGCCTCGCGCAGCATCGTCTCGATGGCGTGAAGCTTACAGCCGCCGCTTTCACCAACATCACGCGCGATCATCTCGATTATCACCGTGACTTTGAAGATTACGCTTACGCAAAACTGCGCCTCTTCGGCGAAGTCATGGGTCCGGGCGGCGTCGCGGTGTTGAATGCCGACGCTTCGCATTTTGCCGAGTTTGAAGCTGTCTCCTGGGCGCGCGGTCATCGCGTGATTTCAGTGGGCCGCAAGGGTCGCGGCATTTGTCTTGTTGCTGCGCGCGCCACTGCGCGGGGCCAGACGCTTGACCTCATTCATGAGGGCAAAAACCACCGTGTTGAATTGCCGCTGATCGGTGCCTTTCAGGCATCGAATGCTCTGGTTGCCGCCGGTCTCGCTATCGGTTGCGGCGCGCCTGCGGGCAAAGTCTTTACGGCGCTCGAAACATTGACAGGTGCCAAAGGCCGTCTCGAAGAAGTCGCGCATTTGCCCAATGGGGCTTCTGTTTATGTGGACTACGCGCATACGCCGGACGCGCTCGCCAATCTCCTTGAAGCCATGCGCCCGCATACCGCGCGTCAGCTCGTTGTCATCTTCGGCTGTGGTGGTGACCGCGATCCCGGCAAGCGTCCGCAGATGGGCGATGTGGCGTCCAAGCTCGCCGATATTGTTTATGTGACCGACGACAATCCGCGCAGCGAACAGGCAGGTGCTATCCGCGCCGCGATTTTGGCAGCGGCACCCAACGCGATTGAGATCGGTGATCGTGGTCATGCGATTGATCTCGCCATGCGCAGCCTGAGCGCAGGCGATGTGCTGGTCGTCGCAGGCAAGGGCCACGAGACCGGTCAGATAATCGCGGGCAAGACCATTCCTTTCTCCGACCATGAAGCGATTGCCGGTGCGGAAGCGCGCATCGCCAGCGAAGCGGGAGGCGGCGCATGAGCAACCCGCTTTGGACCAAAGCTGATGTTGTTGCCGCCACGCATGGCGAGGCCACAGGCGCTGACTGGATCGCCAATGGCGTCTCCATCGACAGCCGCACTTTGCAAAAAGATGATTTATTTGTCGCCATCAAAGGCGAGAACACAGACGGCCATGCTTATGTCGCAACGGCTTTCGAGCGCGGTGCCGCCGCCGCCGTTGTGTCCGATGTGACGGATGCAATGCGTGCTGCCGGTCCGCTCGTGATTGTGCCGGATGCGCTTGAAGCTCTGAACGAACTTGGTCGCGCCGCGCGTCGTCGAACAGGCGCGAAGATTGTTGCCGTCACCGGCAGTGTCGGCAAGACAGGCACGAAGGAAGCTCTGCGCGTGTTGCTCTCCGAGCAGGGCGCAACGCACGCGTCGGCATTGTCTTACAACAATCTCTGGGGCGTGCCGCTCTCGCTTGCGCGCATGCCTGCCGCAACCGAGTACGGCATTCTCGAAATCGGCATGAACCACGCTGGCGAAATCACACCGCTGTCAAAGCTCGTCGAGCCTTTCGTGACGCTCATCACCACGGTTGAAGCTGTGCATATGGCGCATTTCAATTCGATTGAAGATATCGCTGACGCCAAGGCTGAAATCTTTGACGGCATGCAGGCTGGCGGTATCGCCATTCTCAATCGTGACAATCCGCATTATGCGCGTCTTGCCAAACGGGCGAAAGCGGCCGGTGCCGGTCGTATTATTTCTTTTGGTGAACATGCAGATGCCGACGCGCGTTTAGAAAAAGTTGCGCTCAAGGACACCTGCTCCTGCGTCTCAGCCTCCATTTGCGGCACGCCCGTCACCTACAAGCTCGGTGTGCCGGGCCGTCATATCGTGATGAACAGCCTTGCCATGCTCGCCTGTATCCATGCGCTTGATGCTGATCTCACTCAGGCCGCTCTCGCGCTGGCGCATCTCGAAGCACCGACAGGTCGCGGCGAACGCCATCACATCGAAGCGATGGGTCGTCCCTTCACGCTGATTGATGAAAGCTACAATGCGAACCCCGCGTCCATGCGCGTCTCGATTGAAACGCTTGGCCGTGTTGAGCCCGGTCCCAAGGGTCGCCGCATCGCTGTGCTCGGCGACATGCTGGAACTGGGCGCGACCTCCGTTGCGCTGCATCGCGAACTCGCCGTGCCGCTGATGCGCGCCGATATTGATCTTGTTTATGCCTGCGGTCCCGATATGCGCGCGCTCTTTGATGCGCTGCCTGCCGATCAGCAGGGTCTCTATGCCGAAAATTCAGACGGTCTCATCACGCCTTTGTCGGAAGCCATTCAAAGCGGCGATGTGGTGATGGTTAAAGGTTCCAATGGCTCGCGAATGAAGCCGGTCGTCGAGGCGCTGAAGGCGTTGGGCGAAGATGACAGTGCCAGTATTCGGCGAAACAGGGGAGAAGCCTGATGCTTTACGATCTCATTGCGGGCATGTCGAAAGATGTCAACGCGCTCAACGTGTTCCGCTATATCACGTTCCGCACCGGCGGTGCGACGATGACCGCGCTGCTGCTGACCTTCGTGTTCGGTCCGCGCGTCATTGCGATGCTCAAGGCGCGCCAGCGTTATGGCCAACCGATCCGCGAAGATGGTCCGCAATCGCATATCATTATGAAGCAGGGCACGCCCACCATGGGCGGCTTTCTGATCCTGTTCGGTCTTGTACCTTCGGTGCTGCTTTGGGCCGATCTCACCAATCGCTATGTCTGGATTGTGCTCTTCGTCACGCTCGGCTTTGGTGCCGTGGGGTTTGCCGACGATTATCTCAAAGTCTCGAAAATTTCGCCCAAAGGCGTGCCCGGTCGCGTCAAACTCTTCTTTGAATTTGTGATCGCGGTCATCGCCATGTGGGCATTGGTCTCAATTGCCAAAGAACCGCTTGCGACAGCACTCACCATTCCTTTCTTCAAAGGTGTGTTCCTTCAGTTGGGCGGTTTCTTTTTCCTCTTCGGCGCACTCGTTATTGTCGGCTCGTCCAATGCGGTCAATCTCACAGACGGGCTTGATGGTCTTGCCATCGTGCCGGTGATGATTGCGGCGGCGTCGCTCGGTCTCATCGTCTATCTCGTCGGCAACGTGGTCTTTGCCGAATATCTGCAAATTCATTTCGTGCCGGGCACGGGTGAGCTGGCTGTCTTTTGCGGGGCGCTGATCGGTGCCGGTCTCGGCTTCCTTTGGTACAACGCGCCGCCCGCGATGGTTTTCATGGGTGACACGGGCTCGCTCGCTCTCGGCGGGGCGCTTGGTGCGATTGCGGTGGCGGCCAAGCATGAGTTGGTGCTGGCGATTATCGGCGGCTTGTTCGTGCTCGAAGCGGTCTCCGTCATCGTGCAGGTCGCCTCGTTCAAGCTCACAGGCAAGCGCGTCTTCCGCATGGCGCCGCTGCATCACCATTTTGAACAGAAGGGTTGGGCTGAGCCCACCATTGTTGTTCGTTTCTGGATCATCGCTGTCGTGCTGGCGATGATCGGTCTTGCTACTCTGAAACTGAGGTAATCGCGTGATCCCTGCCACCAGCTTTAACAATCGTCTCGTCGCTGTGTTCGGACTGGGTAAGTCCGGCCTCTCGACCGTGCGCGCTTTGGAAGCCGGTGGCGCACGCGTTGTCGCGTGGGATGATGGCGAGGCGCGCCGCGCCGAAGCGGCCGCCGCCGGTGTTACACTTGAAGATCTCACCACGCGCGATTGGTCCGACATTGCCGCGCTCATTCTCAGTCCCGGCGTACCGCTGACCCATCCTGTGCCGCATCCCAGCGTCGTCTGCGCGCATAAAGCGGGCGTCGAAGTCATCGGTGACGTTGAGCTGTTCCACCGCGCTGTGCGTGCGCTCGCGCCGGACGTCAAAATCGTCGGCATCACCGGCACCAACGGCAAATCGACCACAACGGCGCTCATCGGTCATATGGTTACGGCCTGCGGTGACAATGCGCAGGTCGGCGGCAATATCGGCAAGCCCGTGCTGGAGCTTGATCTGCCGACTGCGTCCACCGTCTATGTGGTTGAACTGTCCTCTTATCAGATCGACCTCGCGCCGGGCTTCACGCCCGCCATCGGCATTCTCCTCAACGTGACACCCGACCATATCGACCGTCACGGCACGATTGAAAATTACGCCGCCATCAAAGCGCGTCTCTTTGCCCATCAGGGCAAGGGCGACACGGCGATTGTCGGTGTGGATGATGCGTACACAAGCGCCATTTGCGCGAAGCTCGAAGCGGGCAGAGCGCAGACAGTCATTTCCGTCTCTGTCGGTCGCTCGCTGCCGCGTGGTCTCTCCGTCATCAATGGCAAGCTCCAATCAGACGGTGTTGTCGTCGGTGACTTCTCGGGCCTGCGCACGCTCGCCGGAGCGCATAACTGGCAAAACGCTGCCGTCGCCTTCGCCGCTGGTCGCGCGCTTGGTTATTCCGCCGACGCGATCCTCAAATCCTTCGCCACCTTCCCCGGCCTTGCCCATCGCATGGAGATCGTCGCGGAAGAAGCAGGCGTGCGCTATGTGAATGACAGCAAGGCAACCAATGCCGATGCCGCATCGAAGGCGCTGGCGACCTACAACAACATCTACTGGATCATCGGCGGCAAATCCAAAGAGGGCGGCATTGAATCGCTCGCCGAATATTTCCCGCGTCTCGCCCGCGCTTACCTCATCGGCGCTGCGGCAGATGAATTTGCCGCCACGCTTGAAGGCAAAGTCGGCTACGTCCAATGCGGGACGCTGGACCGCGCTGTTGAAGTCGCCATGCATGACGCACAGGCCGCGTCCGGCGATGCGCTGCGTGTTGTGCTTCTGTCGCCTGCCTGCGCGTCGTTCGACCAGTTCCCGAATTTTGAAGTGCGCGGCGAAATGTTCCGTGAGGCGGTTCTCAAGCGCCTCTCCGTGAAGGGGAGGGCCAGCGCATGATCCGTCTTGCCCGCACCAATCGCAGCCAAATTGCCCAATGGTGGTGGACCGTCGATAAGTGGACGCTCTTTGGTCTTTTCGCACTGATGCTGATCGGTGGTGTGCTCGCGCTCGCGGCCAGTCCGTCTGTGGCGATGCGAATCAATTTGCCGCCGTTCCATTTCGTGTACAGGCAGCTCTTTTTCTTCATGCCCGCGACGGCCGTGATCATCGGCGTATCGCTTTTGAATGTGCGTCAGGTGCGCCGTCTCGCGGCTGTGGTTTTCCTCGTTGCTTTCACGCTGATGGCGATGACGCTGGTGTTCGGACCGGAAGTCAAAGGCGCGCATCGCTGGCTCCAGATCGGGCCGCTGGCGATCCAGCCGTCCGAATTTGTGAAGCCGTCTTTCATCGTGCTTGCCGCCTGGATGTTTGCAGAAGCGCAGAGAATACAAGGGTTTCCGGGCACGATCATCGCCTTGGTGCTCTATGCCATGGTGGTGTCGGTGCTCGCTTTGCAGCCTGATTTCGGTCAGCTGATGCTTGTCACGCTGTCCTTCGGGGCGATCTTTTTCATGGCCGGACTGTCATGGCGCTGGATCGGTTCGCTCGCCGCGATTGCGCTTATCGGTGCCGTTGCGGCCTATAGTTTGAGCCCGCATGTGACGAGCCGCGTGGACCGTTTTCTCAATCCGGAATCAGGTGACACCTATCAGATTGACCGCGCGCTCGACGCGTTCCATACAGGTGGAATCTTGGGTCGCGGACCGGGTGAAGGCGAAGTCAAACGCATTCTTCCTGATGCCCATACAGACTTTATTTTTGCGGTGGCTGCCGAAGAATACGGCGTCATTTCGGGGCTCATCATCATCGGCATGTTCTCGTTTATCGTTTTGCGCACGTTGCGTCGTGCGATGGTTGAGCAAGATCTTTTTGTCCAGTTTGCCTCCTGCGGTCTCGCCTCGCTGTTCGGCTTGCAGGCGCTCATCAACATGGCCGTGAACGTCAATCTCATTCCGGCCAAAGGCATGACGCTGCCGTTTATTTCCTATGGCGGCTCGTCGCTGATTGCGCTCGGCTTCACCATGGGCATGTTGCTGGCGCTCACGCGTCGCCGCGTCGGCTCCGGCATGGCCCCCAACGGTAAAAGGAGGCCTGCATGAGCCTTCGCCCGTCCGGTCCTGTTGTAATCGCTGCCGGTGGCACGGGGGGACATTTGTTCCCCGGTCAGGCGCTGGCGCAGGAATTGCGTCGGCGCGGTCGTCAGATCGTGCTGATCACGGACGAGCGCGTGCAGCGCTTCGATACACTTTTCCCCGGTGCTGATATTTTCCACGTGCCGTCGGCGACGCCCAATGATCGTGGCCTTGCCGGTCTCATCAAAGCCGCGCCGAAGATCATGTCGGGTATCGGTCATGCCTATGGCATTTTGGGCCGTGTTGAGCCCTCCGTTGTCATCGGCTTTGGCGGCTATCCGACATTGCCGCCGATTGCCGCCGCGATCCTGCGCGGCATCCCGACTTGCGTGCATGAGCAGAACGCCGTGCTCGGTCGCGTCAATCGTCTGGTCGCGCCCTATATCCGCGCGATTGCCTCCACCTTTGCCGGTCCGAAATTCCTCCGCGCCAAAGATGCGGCCAAACTCGTTGTCACAGGCAATCCCGTGCGCGATGCCGTGACGGCTCATGCTGCGTCTCCTTATGTCGCGCCGACAGAGGCAGGTCGCATCGAACTTCTCGTTTTTGGCGGCAGTCAGGGTGCCCGCGTGATGAGCGACGTTGTGCCGGGTGCACTCGCGCGTCTGCCGCAAGCCATGCGTGCGCGGCTCCATGTGGTGCAGCAGGCCCGCCCCGAAGATATTGACCGTGTGCGGGCGCAATATGCCGCTGCAGGCATCGCCGCTGATCTTGAAAGTTTCTTTGATGATATGCCTGCCCGTATCGCGACGGCGCATCTCATCATCGGCCGTTCCGGCGCATCAACGATTGCCGAACTCACCGTTATCGGTCGTCCGTCCATCCTCGTGCCGCTGCCTCATTCGCTCGACAATGACCAGAAGGCGAATGCTGAGAAGCTTCAGGCGGCGGGTGCCGGTCTGATGATCGAACAAAAGAATTTCACCGAAGACAGCCTCGCCGCGGAACTCACAAAGCTTCTCGCCGACGCCCCGCGTCTTCAGTCCGCAGCGAAAGCCGCGTTGGGGCAGGGCGCGCCGGATGCCGTGCGTCGTCTTGCTGATCTGGTCGAAAGCCTCGGTCGTGGCGATGTCGCCCCCCTTCAAATCGCGCAGGAGACACGCTGATGCGTCCCGCCCCCTTAGACATCGGCACCATCCACTTTGTCGGCATCGGCGGCATCGGCATGAGCGGTATCGCCGAAGTGATGAAGAATCTCGGCTACAAAGTGCAGGGCAGTGACGTTAGCGACAGCGCGAATGTGAAGCGTCTGCGCGGGCTCAAGATCCCCGTGTCGGTCGGTCACACCGCCGACAATCTCGGCGACGCGCAGGTGCTCGTCGTTTCAACCGCGATCAAAGCCGACAATCCAGAACTCGTCGAAGCGCGTGCGCGTTTTCTGCCGGTGGTGCGCCGCGCTGAA
This sequence comes from Parvibaculum sp., assembly GCA_030645235.1. Lineage (GTDB taxonomy): Bacteria > Pseudomonadota > Alphaproteobacteria > Parvibaculales > Parvibaculaceae > Parvibaculum. The sequence continues at coordinate 564,176 of JAUSMV010000012.1, forward strand.
ATGCTTGCCGAGTTGATGCGCCTCAAATCCTGCGTCGCCATTGGCGGCACGCATGGCAAGACGACAACGACCTCGCTCGTTGCCACGATCCTTGAAGCGGCCGCTTTTGATCCCACTGTCATCAATGGTGGCATCATCAATGCCTATGGCACCAATGCGCGTCTCGGCGGTGGTGAATGGATGGTGGTGGAGGCCGACGAGTCTGACGGCACCTTCGTCAAGCTTCCTTCGACCATTGCCATTGTGACGAACATCGACCCTGAGCATCTCGATTATTACGGCACGTTCGATGCCGCGCGCGATGCCTTCCTCGCCTTTGTCGAGAATGTGCCGTTCTATGGTTGCGCCGTCATGTGCATCGACCATCCCGAAGTGCAGTCGCTGATCGGGCGTGTGCGTGACCGTCGCATCGTGACCTATGGCACCAGCCCGCAGGCCGATGTGCGCGCCACCAATCCGCGCATGGTCAAGGGCCAGAACACATTTGACGTCACCGTGTCCGATCGTAAGACCGGCAAAGTGACCGAGATGCTCGCCATGTCGCTGCCGATGCCCGGTCGTCACAATATGCTCAACAGCCTCGCCGCCATCGGTGTTGCCTGGCAGATGGGCATTAAAGAAAGCGTGATCCGCAAGGCACTCTTTGGCTTTGGCGGCGTCAAGCGCCGCTTCACGCATGTCGGCACATGGAACGATGTCAATTTCTACGACGATTACGGCCATCATCCGGTTGAAATCGCCGCTGTGTTGCAGGCCGCGCGCTCAGCCACCGAGGGCCGCATCATCGCCGTGGTGCAGCCCCATCGCTATACGCGCCTGCACAATCTGTTCGATGAATTTTCATCCTGTTTCAATGATGCCGACACGGTGATCGTGTCGGACGTTTACACAGCAGGCGAACAGCCTATCGAAGGCGCAACGCGCGATGGTCTCGTGGCGGGCTTGCGTGATCGCGGCCATCGTCATGTGCTGGCGCTCGAAAATCCCGAAAGCCTTGCGCCGATGATTGCGGAACTCGCAAAGCCCGGCGATCTCGTTGTCTGCCTCGGTGCGGGGTCCATCACCAATTGGGCGAATGCGCTGCCTGCCGAGCTTGCAGCCCTTGGCAAGAAGCCTGCGAAGAAGGCCACAGCGAAAGCAAAACCCGCTCCGAAAAAGGGGTCAGAGTCCAAGAAGGGTAAAGGCAAATGATGGCCGCGCGCGTCGCATCCACCTCTTTGCTTGAACGCTTGCCGCAAGTGCGCGGCGAGCTGATTGCTGACGCGCCGCTGGCCCCGCTCACATGGTTCCGTGTCGGCGGTCCGGCTGAAGTTTTGTTCCGTCCGGCTGATGCGGATGACCTCGCACATTTCCTTGCCAATACGCCGTTGGACATTCCCGTGATGGTTGTCGGTGTCGGTTCCAATCTTCTTGTGCGCGATGGTGGTGTCGCGGGCGTCGTGATCCGTCTCGGCAAGGCCTTCATGTTCTCGGAAGCACTCGATGGTTTCCGCGTGCGGGCAGGCGCTGCCGCGCTTGATGTGGCCGTTGCGCGAACGGCGCAAGAGGCTGGCATTGCAGGTCTTGAATTTTATCGCGGCATTCCGGGTTCCATCGGCGGCGCGTTGCGCATGAATGGCGGCGCTTATGAGCGCGAGACCAAAGATGTGCTCATCGAAGCCGTGGCGCTCGACCGTCAGGGCAAGCGTCATGTGCTGACGAACGCTGACATGCATTACACCTACCGTCATTGTGGCGCGTCGGAAGACTTGATCTTCATCGAAGCGACCTATCAAGGGCACGCAGGCGACAAGGCCGAAATTCTTGCCCGCATGGATGAAATCACCGCTAAGCGCGAAGCGAGCCAGCCGATCCGCACGCGCACCGGCGGTTCGACATTTAAAAATCCGCAAGGCCATAAGTCATGGCAGCTCATTGACGCCGCCGGTGGTCGCGGCCTCCGTCATGGCGGCGCGCAGGTGTCCGAGCTTCATTGCAACTTCCTCATCAACTTGGGCGAGGCGAGCGCCGCCGATATTGAAGATCTCGGTGAGGACGTGCGCGCACGTGTGAAGGCCACAAGCGGCGTGATGCTTGAATGGGAAATCAAAAAAATAGGAGAACGCGCATGAACACGGCAAAGCATGTGGCGGTTCTCAAAGGCGGCTGGTCGCCGGAGCGTGAAGTCAGCCTCTCGTCAGGTCGTGGTTGCGCCGATGCCCTGCGTCAGGGCGGCTACCGCGTCACCGAGATTGATGCGGGCCGCGATCTCGCGGATCAGCTTTTAAAGGTGAAACCCGATGTGGTGTTCAACGCTTTGCATGGCCGTTGGGGTGAAGACGGTTGTGTGCAGGGTCTCCTTGAAATCCTGAACATTCCCTACACCCATTCAGGTGTTCTTGCCTCCTCGCTCGCGATGCATAAAGAGCGTGCGAAGTCGGTTTTCTCGGCGGCTGGCCTTCCCGTTGCCAATGGTGTTGTCGTGCCGCGTGCCGAGGCCGCGCAGGGTCATGTCATGGCCCCGCCTTATGTCATCAAGCCGGTGAACCAGGGGTCGTCTGTCGGTGTCTTTATCATCCGGCCCGGCGACAATCGCCCGCCTGCGGAATTGACCTCACCCGATTGGAACCTCGGTGATGACGTCATGGTCGAGCGTTATATTGCAGGCCGCGAGCTGAGCTGCGCCGTCATGGGCAATGCAGCCCTTGGTGTTGTCGATATTATCGCCAACACGGAATTTTATGATTACGAAGCCAAATACGCGTCGGGTGGTTCGCGCCATGAAGTGCCCGCCAAAATCAGCGCCGAGGCCTATGCCGAAGTGCAGCGCGTCGCGCTTGTCGCCCATCAGGTGCTTGGTTGCCGTGGTGTCAGCCGCGCCGACTTCCGTTTCGATGACACGCGCGACGGCAAGCCCGAACTCATCTTGCTTGAAGTCAATACACAGCCCGGCATGACTCCTACATCACTCGTGCCGGAACTCGCGAACCTGGCCGGCTACTCTTATGTCGATCTGGTGAGCTGGATGGTGGAGGACGCCTCATGCGATCGTTAAAAGGAAAAAGCGGCAAGACAGCATCACGCACCGGCGTGCGCGCTGTCCCCTCCAAGGGCAAGAAAGCGCCCTCAACCAATATCGTGCCGGGTCGCCGTCGCAATCTTGCTGCTGACCGCACATTCGGTCGTCGCGCCACGCGTCCGGCCAATGCCGTCATGCGCTGGCTTGATGATGTGCGCGAAGGCGGCATCGGCATGAAGCCGTTTTCCTTCGCGACGGTCGGATTGATTGTCGCTGTCGGTCTTTATGGCCTCTTTGTCGGCGGTCATGTGGCGACAGCAGGGAACGAGATTGCCAATCGTGCCAATAAGCTCATGGCGCTGGCCGGGTTCAGCATCGGCGAAGTCACCGTGTCGGGCCGGTCTCATGCGGACTCCAAAGCCTTGCTTGCAGCCCTTGGTATCCAGCGCGGCGATCCGATTTTCGGGTTCGACACCGAAGAAGCGCGTCAGAAGATCGAGAATGTTGATTGGGTGAAGTCTGCGACCGTCACGCGTCTGCTGCCCGATGCCATTCGTATCGACATTGTCGAACGCAAACCCTTTGCCATCTGGCAGCGCGGCGGTCAGCTTTCCGTGGTGGACGGCGATGGTCACATCATCACCGACAATAATGTGCAGACCTATGCGACGCTTCCCTTCATCGTCGGCTTTGGCGGGGCGCGTGAGGCCGAAGACATCCTGCAGCTGATGCATGAGGCACAGCCGGAGTTTCTCTCGCGCGTGCGGGCCTTTGTGCGCGTCGGCGATCGCCGCTGGAATCTCCGTCTTGAAAACGGTGTGGACATCAAGCTGCCGGAAGTCGGCGTTGAGAAGGCATTGGCCGAGATTGTTGAGCTTGATGCGAAATACAAAATTCTGTCGCGCGATATTGAGTCCGTGGACCTGCGCTTGCCGGATCGTGTGTCCGTCGCGCTGACGCCGGAAGCGGTTGCGGGGCGCAACGGCGGTCTGGCGGCAAAAGTCAGCCTGCCGGGCGGCTTGAAAACAAACACTGAAAAACAATTGAACGATGCAACTGAACCCGCAAGTGCCGGTTCAGCGCGTATTGGGGGCAATACATGAATATGGTCAGTCTGGGTTCCAAGGGTTTTCAGGGTCGCCCCGTCGCGGTTGGCCGCTCAGGCATTGTGGCGGCCCTTGATATCGGCTCCAGCAAGATTTCCTGCTTCATCGCGCGTGTTGAACCGGGCCGCATGGCCAATGGTCATGCGCCGATGCGTGTCATCGGTATCGGCCATCAGGTCTCGCGCGGCATCCGTGCCGGCGCGGTCGTTGACATGGACGCGGCTGACGAGGCGATCCGCTTTGCGGTCGATGCCGCCGAGCGCATGGCCGGTGTCACGATCAAGGAAGTCGTTGTCGGCGTGTCGGGTTGCGACCCCAAGAGCCAGACGGTCGGTGTCAAAGCGGCGGTCACAGGTTCTCAGGTGACGGATGAAGACTGCGCCCGCCTCATCTCCTATGCGCAATCAAACTTCCAGCCTGAAGCGCGCGATGTGCTTCATGCGATCCCGACGAATTACAATATTGACGGCAGCCGTGGTGTGCATGATCCGCGTGGCATGTTCGGCGAACGCCTCGGCGTGGACGTCCATATGGTCAGCGGGTTGCGTGGGCCCTTGCGCAATCTCGAACTCTGCATCGAGCGTTGCCATTTGTCGGTCGCGGGCTTTGCCGTCACGCCTTATGTGAGCGGTCTGGCCTCCCTTGTTGAGGACGAAATGGACCTCGGCGTCGCTGTCATCGACATGGGCGGCGGCACGACATCGTTCGCGGTCTTTTTTGAGGGCGCGATGGTCTATTGCGATTCCGTGTCTATTGGCGGGAATCACATTACTAATGATATTGCGAGGGGGCTTTCGACACCGTTGGCCCATGCGGAACGCATGAAGACTTTGTACGGCAGCGCATTGGCGTCACCGTCCGACGAGAGAGAGATGATTGACGTGCCTCAGGTAGGCGAAAGTGATGCTGATTCGGCGAATCACATTCCGCGGTCCATGTTGACCGGGATCATTCAGCCGCGGCTCGAAGAGACGTTTGAACTCGTGCGTGATCGCATGGAGGCGAGCGGCTATGGCCGTCTGGCCGGACGTCGCGTTGTGCTGACGGGCGGGGCGAGCCAGATGAACGGCGCGCGCGAGCTCGCAGGCCGTCTTCTCGACAGGCAGGTCCGTGTCGGTCAGCCGATCCGTCTCACAGGTCTTGCAGAAGCAACGGGCGGTCCGGCTTTCTCGGCCTGTGCCGGTTTGCTGACTTATTCCATGTTCTCGCCTGCCGAAGCCGCGGGCGCGGACAATGAAGCCGAAGGCGGCGCAGGCCGTGGCCCGATCGCCAAGGTCGGGCGTTGGCTCAGGGAGAATTTCTGATGGCGGGACAAAACATAAATTTTGCCCGTCGCACGAGGGGCGTGATTGAGGGGCATGAATGCCGGTGGCGGTTTGGGTGGCGAGCCGGGCCACCTGGTCTCAGTCGAGATCAGACGGCGACACAGGATCCCCACTTTTCAATACTGAATTCCAGGAGACCAAAATGAGCATCAAATTGACAGTCCCGCAGGCCAAAGAACTGAAGCCCAGAATCACAGTGTTCGGCGTCGGTGGCGCCGGCGGCAATGCGGTCAACAACATGATCGAGGCAGGTCTCGACGGTGTTGAATTTGTCGTTGCCAACACAGACGCACAGGCGCTGGCTCTGTCCGCTGCTGATCGCCGCATCCAGCTTGGTGCCTCGATCACCGAAGGTCTCGGTGCCGGTTCGCGCCCCGAGGTTGGTTGTGCCGCTGCTGAAGAAGCGCTCGACGAAATCGCCGAGCACATCAATGGCGCTCACATGGTCTTCATCACCGCCGGTATGGGCGGTGGTACAGGCACAGGTGCGGCCCCCGTCATCGCGCGTGCGGCGCGCGAGCAGGGTGTGCTCACGGTCGGCGTTGTGACAAAGCCCTTCCAGTTTGAAGGCTCGCGCCGTATGCGTTTGGCGGAAGAAGGCATCCGTGATCTTCAGCAGTACGTTGATACGCTGATCATCATCCCGAACCAGAACCTCTTCCGCGTTGCGAATGAAAACACAACCTTCGCCGACGCGTTTGCGATGGCGGACCAGGTTCTTCATTCAGGCGTTGCGGGCATCACTGATCTGATGATGAAGCCCGGTCTCATCAATCTCGACTTTGCCGACGTTCGCACCGTGATGAACGAAATGGGCAAAGCCATGATGGGCACAGGCGAAGCGTCTGGCGAAAAGCGCGCTGTCGAAGCCGCCGAAGCCGCGATCTCCAATCCGCTTCTTGATGAAGTCTCGATGAAGGGCGCACGCGGCGTTCTCATCAACATCACAGGCGGCATGGACCTCACGCTTTATGAAGTCGATGAAGCGGCCAACCGCATCCGTTCAGAAGTTGATCCGGACGCCAACATCATTGTCGGCTCGACCTTTGATCCCTCGCTCAATGGTTTCATGCGTGTGTCGGTTGTCGCCACAGGCATCGACCATGAACTGAGCATGCAGCCCGCGCCGCTCGAAGTGACCAAGGTGACGAAAGTCATGGCGACCGACCGCACATTGCCGCCGCGTGCCGCCGCCACCTTTGCCGCGCCCGCCTCGCGTCCTGCCGAAGTGGCCGCGCAAGCTGCGCCGGAAATGACCTATGCGACCGAGCCCAAGCAGTCGAGCTTTGAAGTCAACGAACGTCCGGCTCTGCGGATGGGTGGTGATCTGCATGAGTTTGAAGCCGAAGTGATCATCCACAGGGCTGAACCCAAGCAATCGCCGGTTGCGCGTCGCGACGATCCCGTTGTGCCTGCCGGTGCCGTTTTGGCCGAGCCGAAGAACTCGCCTTACATTCCGGGCGATCTCGACAAAGTGCAGACCAATAAGGGTGATGGTTTTCATGCCGGTCGTGCACCCGTCGCTCAGCAGCGTGCGCCCAAGCGCGGGCCTTCCTTCTTTGAACGTCTGACCGGTGGTCGCCGTCGTTCCGAGGAAGAAGATGTGGCGGCTCCGGCTCCGCAGCGCCGCGAACCTGTGGCTGCCCAGCAGCGCCCTCAGACCGAACGTCCGGCCGCTCAGGCACCGAGCCTTGCGCCTTCAACCGAAGGCCGTCTCGTTCAGCCGTCCTTTGAAGAAGAACAGTTGGAGATCCCGACCTTCCTGCGTCGCCAGGCTAACTAAGCAAAGGTGGCGAACTAACCGACCATCGGGGCGCTTTGCCGCGCCCCGCGATATGCGCCCTGCGGGGGGTGCGACTGCCAGCCCTGCCTCCTCGGCCCGTGTGCCGAAGGGGCAGGGTTTTTCTTTTGTTAATCAATGAGTTAACGGGTTCGCTGCACTGTAATAAACTGAAAGAAACCGTGTTTTGTAGAAGACAGAAGGCACTGTTACTTATCAGCCTAAGGAATTGGGGCAATTTCAATTTCATCCACGAATTCGAGAGGGCTGATCAGTGCGCCGGACAGAATTAGACACAGTTATGCTGGACGAAGCGCGGGCTCAACGCCGCGAGCGTGCTGGTCGTGCTGTGGCTTGTCCGCAGATGACATTGAACGCCCCCGTTGTGCTTGAAGGCGTCGGCCTGCACACGGGCCGGATGATCCGTATGGATCTCCATCCCGCAGGCGCCGGTTTCGGCATTGTTTTCCGTCGTACCGATCTGGGCGATGTGCCTGCCAGTGTCTCTGACATCACGGCGCGTTACGACCATGTCGGTGACACGATGCTCTCGACTGTCATCTGCAACGAATCCGGCACGAGCGTCGGCACAGTTGAACATTTGATGGCGGCTCTTTCCGGTCTTGGTATCGACAATGTGTTTGTCGAAATCAATGGTCCCGAAGTGCCGATCATGGACGGCAGCAGCCAGGTTTTCGTTGAAACGATTGACGCCATTGGCCTCAAGCCGCTTCATGCCTCGCGTCGCGCCGTTCGTATTCTGAAGCCGGTTGTGGTGCAGGATGGCCTTAAGCGTGCGGCGCTCTTGCCGGGCGAAGGTTTCAAACTCGCGTTTGAAATTGAGTTCGACAATGCCGTCATCGGTCGTCAGTTCATTGAAGCCGACTTCATGTCACCCACGTTTCGCGACGAGATTCTGACGGCGCGCACCTTCGGCATGCTCAAGGATGTTGAAGCCATGTGGGCGGCGGGTCTTGGCCTTGGCGGTTCGCTCGAAAACACGATCGTTGTCGATGGCGATCATGTCGTGAACGAAGACGGTCTGCGTTTTGACGATGAGTTTGTGCGTCATAAGGTGCTTGATGCTGTGGGCGATCTGGCTCTTGCCGGTGCGCCGCTTATCGGTCGCTATGAAGGCACACGCGCCGGTCATGCCATGAACAATCGCGTCTTGCGGGCTTTGTTTGCGGATCGTTCGGCGTGGGAAATCGTCGAATTGGGTGCCGATGGCGAGGAAGTTTCGCGTCCTGTTGCCATTCCTGCCGAGTAAACCTGCTCCTGATCCATCCTGAATTATCGGACTTTGACACTATTCACCCCAAGGGTTCTGGAAACAGCCCTTGGGGTGTTTCGTCATTTGAGGCATTCCCTCGTTGTTTTGTCCCTTCTTTGTCTCTTGGCGCTATGGTTTCTTGTGCCGGATTGGGCTAGAAAAGGGCCACTGGCGGGGGGAGCTGGCTGATCGTGCCTGAGCCTTGTCACGCCCCCGGAATCGCATTGAAATGGCCTCGTTCCGTCGGTTGGAACTGTCCTGCCGGGTGATCGTTTGAAATGGACTTTGCCGGCATGAGTGAGGCCAAGCTGCTTTTCCCGAAATTCCGAAATATGCGGATCCGCTCCGCATTCGTGGGTGCGATGGCCGTGGCGTCGCTTGCTTTTGTTGGTGCGTGTTCGTCCGACGCAGAGCTGCCGTATGACGAACGCCCCGTCGAGCAGATTTACAATTCGGCCATGGATATGTTGGCTGATAAAAATTATATAAAGGCCGCGCAGGAGTTCGATGAAGTCGAGCGCCAGCATCCCTATTCAATCTGGGCACGCCGCGCGACGTTGATGTCGGCCTATTCCAACTACAAGGTCAATAATTACGACGAAGCGATTTTGGGCGCGCAGCGTTACATGTCGCTGCATCCCGGCAGCAAAGAAGTGGCTTATGCCTACTATCTCGTCGCCCTTTGCTATTACGAACAGATTTCCGACGTCGGCCGCGACCAGAAGATGACCGAAGAAGCGCAGCTCTCGCTCTCCGCGCTCATTCAGCGTTTCCCGCAAAGTGAGTATGCGCGCGATGCCCGTCTCAAGTTCGACCTGACGCGCGACCATCTCGCCGGCAAGGAAATGGAAATCGGTCGCTACTATCTTAAGAGCCATGATTACATTGCTGCGATCAACCGCTTCCGTGTTGTGCTGACGAATTTCCAGACCACCACGCACACGCCCGAAGCGCTGCATCGTCTGGTCGAAGCCTATCTGATGCTCGGCATCAAAACCGAAGCACAGACGGCAGCCGCTGTTCTGGGTTACAACTTCCCCGGCAGCGATTGGTATCAGGACAGTTACGCGCTTCTTGCCTCGCAGGGTTTGAAGCCTGAAGAGAATAAAGACTCCTGGATCAGCAGGACCTGGAACTCCGTCTTCTGATAGCGTGTTCACATGCTGGCAACGCTCTCGATCCGCGACATTGTACTGATTGACCGGCTTGAACTGGCGCTGGCGCCGCATTTGTGTGCGCTGACCGGCGAGACCGGTGCGGGCAAGTCTATTCTTCTCGATGCGTTGGGCCTCGCCATTGGCGGGCGCGGCGATGCGGGCCTTGTCAGCCAGTCGGCAGAGCAGGGCAGTGTCACGGCGGTCTTTGATGTCGCTGCCAATCATCCCGCCCGCACGGTGCTCTCCGAAAACGGTCTCGATAGCGAGGGCGATCTCATTTTGCGCCGCGTGCAATCCAAAGACGGCCGCACCCGCGCCTTCGTCAACGACCAGCCCGTCAGCATCGGTCTCCTGCGTCAGCTCGGCGATCTCCTCGTCGAAATTCACGGTCAGCATGATGAGCGCGGGCTTCTTGACGCCTCAGGCCACCGCACCTTGCTCGATCTCTTTGGCGGTCTCGAAGGGCAGGCGGGCACTGTCCGCAAACTCTGGGCCGAAGTCGCGCAGGCGCGCGATGCGCTTGCCACCCATCAGGCCATGCTCGCCCGCGCGCAGGCCGAGCAGGATTATCTGCGTCACGTCACAAGCGAGCTTGATGAACTCGCGCCGGAAGAGGGCGAAGAGACCAAACTCGCCGAAGCCCGCATCCTGATGATGCATTCGGAAAAAATCGCAGCTGATCTCATCGAGGCGCAGGATGCGCTCAGCAGCAATAACGGCCTTGAGGCACGCCTTGCGACAGCCATGCGTCGCATGGCCCGCGCAGCAGAGCAGGTCGGCGGTCGTCTGGACGCCGCCATTGCTGCGCTTGATCGTACATTGGTTGAAGCCGCAGATGCGCGCGACGAGTTGGAGCGCGCCACGCGCTCGCTGGAATTTGATCCGCAAAGTTTAGAGAAAGCCGAAACGCGCCTCTTCGCGCTTCGTGCCGCCGCGCGCAAACATAATGTGCCCGTCGATCAGTTGGCGGCATTGGCTGAGAAATATCGCGGCCAGCTTGCCGATATCGAAGGCGGCGAGTTGAAACTTGAAAAACTGAAAGCCGCAGCCGATGCCGCGCGTAGCGCCTTTCTCGCCGCTGCCGAAGATCTTTCCAAACGCCGTCAAAAGGCCGCGGCCAAACTCGATCAACATGTCATGGCCGAGTTGAAACCGTTGAAGCTCGACAAGGCCACTTTCAAAACCGCCATTGAGCGCGTTGAACCTGACAATGCCGGTCCCGATGGTCTTGATCGTGTGTCCTTCCTCATCTCGACCAATCCCGGTGCGCCGCTTGGTGCGCTCATCAAGATTGCATCGGGCGGTGAACTCTCGCGCTTTGTGCTGGCACTCAAAGTCGCGCTTGCCTCGCAGGGCAGTGCGCCGACGCTTATTTTTGACGAAGTGGATTCAGGCGTCGGCGGTGCTGTCGCTGAAGCCGTAGGTCTGCGCCTTGCCGAATTGTCGAAGTCCGCGCAAATTCTCGTCGTGACGCATTCGCCGCAGGTCGCTGCCCGCGCGCAATATCATTTGCGGATATCGAAGAGCGAACTGAAAGCCAAAGGCGCGCGTGTCGCGACCCGCGTTGACAGCCTCGATGCCACTGAGCGCCGCGAAGAAATCGCCCGCATGCTTGCCGGTGCAACGGTGACAGATGAAGCGCGCGCCGCAGCGGCCAAACTCATCGGGAGCCACGCGTGAGCAAGACGGGCAAAGCGAAGCCCGTGGATGATCTCACTGAAAAAGAGGCATCCGCAGAGCTTGAGTTTCTGGCGGCTGAAATCGCACGACACAATCTGGCCTATCATCAGAAAGATGCGCCGGAAATTTCCGATGCTGACTATGACGCCTTTGTCCGGCGCAATGACGCCATCGAAGCGCGTTTCCCTGAACTCGTGCGCGATGACAGCCCGTCGCAATCTGTCGGTGCTGCGCCCGCCGGTGCCTTTGGCAAAGTCACGCATAAAGTGGCGATGCTGTCGCTCTCCAATGGCTTCAGCGATGAAGACGTTGTCGAGTTTTGGACCCGCGTCACGCGCTTTCTCAATCTGAAGGAGGGCGACGCGCTTGAAGTCACTGCCGAACCCAAGATCGACGGACTGTCGGCATCGCTGCGCTATGAGCATGGAAAGTTCGTCGTCGGTGCAACGCGTGGTGACGGGCGCGAAGGTGAAAACGTCACCGAGAATCTGCGCACCATCAAAGACATTCCGGCGACACTGAAAGGCAAGAACATTCCTGACGTGTTCGAGGTGCGTGGTGAAGTCTATATGAGCCATGCCGATTTCGCGGCGCTCAATAAACGTCAGGAAGAGGCGGGCAAGCCCGTCTTTGCCAATCCGCGCAATGCGGCGGCAGGCTCGCTCCGCCAGCTCGATTCCAAAATCACAGCGAGCCGTCCGTTGCGTTTCTTTGCTTATGCCTGGGGCGATCAGAGTGAGATGCCGGCCAAAACACAAGCGGGTGTCATTGAGACATTTGCCAAATGGGGTTTCGAGATTAACCCGCTGTTTCGCACCTGCCGCTCGGTGGAAGACCTCATCACCTTCTATCATGACATCGAGATGCAGCGCGCCGATCTCGGCTATGACATTGATGGTGTCGTTTACAAAGTGAACCGTCTCGATTTCCAGCAGCGTCTGGGCTTTGTCTCGCGCTCACCGCGTTGGGCACTCGCTCATAAGTTTCCGGCGGAGCAGGCCTTCACGAAACTTCTCGGCATCGACATTCAGGTTGGCCGCACGGGTGCGTTGACGCCGGTGGCGCGATTGGAACCCGTGACAGTCGGCGGCGTCGTTGTCTCCAATGCGACGCTCCACAACGAAGATGAAATTTTGCGCAAGGACATCCGTATCGGCGACACCGTTGTCGTCCAGCGCGCAGGCGATGTGATCCCGCAAGTGGTGAGCGTCGTTCTCGATAAGCGTCCCAGAGGCGCTGAGGAATATAAATTCCCTGAAACGTGCCCCGCCTGCGGCAGCCATGCGGTGCGCGAGATCAACGAGAAAACCGGCGAGATGGATGTCGTGCGTCGCTGCACAGGCGGTCTCGTTTGTCCCGCGCAGGCGGTCGAGCGCCTCCGTCATTTCGTCTCGCGCAATGCATTTGATATTGAGGGGTTGGGTGAAAAGCAGATCGCCGCCTTTTATGCCGATGGTCTCATCAAACAACCCGGCGATATTTTCACGCTCGAAGCACGCGATGCCGCCGGTCTCAAAAAACTCAAAGACCGCGAAGGTTGGGGCGGCACGTCTGCGAAGAAACTTTTTGCCGCCATTGATGATCGTCGCACCATCGACATTGATCGTTTCATTTTCGGTCTCGGCATCCGCCATGTCGGCGAGACCAATGCGCGTCTCCTCGCACGTTCCTACGGCACGCTTGAGCACTTCATCGAAGAAATGGAAAAAGCCGCCGACCCTGAAAGCGACGCACGCCGAGACCTCATGTCGATTGATGGTGTCGGCAACGTGCTCGCCGAAGCGCTCATCGACTTCTTTGCCGAAGAGCATAATCGCGAAGTTCTGAAATCATTGTCTGATGCAGGCGTCGTTGCTATGCCTCTGCCCGCGCAGGAAACATCGTCGCCCGTCGCCGGAAAAACTGTGGTCTTCACCGGCTCACTCGAACGCATGACGCGCGCCGAAGCGAAAGCACGTGCCGAACAATTGGGTGCGAAAGTCGCAGGCAGCGTGTCAGCGAAAACCGACATTCTCGTCGCCGGTGCGGATGCAGGTTCAAAGCTCACCAAAGCCGCCGCCCTCGGCGTCAATGTTATTTCCGAAGATGAGTGGATCGAGTTGGCGGGACTCTAAGAGTCCTCTCCCTCTGGGAGAGGGTTGGGTGAGGGTCTTACTTTTTTCTTCACCTCGCGCGGAGGCGCGAAGAGAAGAACGGGAGGGAGCCATAAAGTGGGAAAAAAAGCCCTATCCCCATCTGATTATTTCTCTCACCGCACACCCTCGAACGTGAGCTACGAAAAACCTACGATCTCTGCATGGAAACACTCGATCTCTTGCAAGAAATGAAGTGAATTTCGAGGTCGCTGCGAGCCTCAGAAGCGCGCTATCCCCGCTTTTCCGGGACCCTCAAATCGCCCGAGTCGCGCCCTTGAGCCACGCCAATGTCTCCACATCCATGCCGTCCGACACGGCATCATAGACGCGCAGATGATAGGCATTGAGCCAGTTTTTTTCCTCCGCTGTGAGGAGTTCCGGCTCCACACAATTGAGATCAATCGGCGCAAGTGTCAGCGTTTCAAAACCAAGCATCGGACGTTCACCGCCTGCAATCATCGCCGCTTCCGTGACGACCAAAAGGTTCTCAATGCGGATGCCGTAGGCTCCGGTTTTATAATAGCCCGGCTCATTGGAAATGATCATGCCGGGTTTCAGCGGCACCGATCCGAGCTTTGAAATCCGCTGCGGTCCTTCGTGTACGGAGAGATAGGAACCGACGCCGTGGCCCGTGCCGTGATCGTAGTCGAGACCGGCTTTCCACAGTGCCATACGCGCCAGCGCATCAAGCTGCGAGCCGGATGTGCCGCTCGGAAAACGCGATGTGGCAATGCCGATATGGCCTTTAAGCACCAGCGTAAAACGGTTGCGCTGTTCAGCGCTCGGTGTGCCGATGGCGACCGTGCGCGTTACGTCCGTTGTGCCGTCGAGATATTGCGCGCCGCTATCGACGAGAAAAAGATCGCCGGAGATGAGCGGTTGGTTTGTGCCTTCGGTGACGCGGTAATGAACGATAGCGCCGTTCGGACCCGCGCCGGAAATCGTGTCGAAACTCACATCGCGGAGTTCGCCTGTTTCCGCGCGGAAGGCTTCAAGTTTCTTTGCGGCGGTGATTTCGTCAAGCCCGTCTTTGGAGGCTTTTTCAAGCCAGGCGAGAAACTTCGTCAGCGCTTTGCCGTCGCGCAAATGTGCGGCGCGTGTGCCGTTGACTTCCGCTTCGTTCTTGCAGGCCTTGGGCAATTCACACGGGTCCGTGCCGCGTTTGACCGTTGCGCCAGAAGCACTCAAGCGATCATTGATCCATGAGGCGCAAGTCGCCGGATCAACCAGCACTGTCTTTTTGCTGGCACCCAATGCATCAAGTGCGGCGCCCAATTCGTCGCGCTCGCGCAGTGTCACGATATTGCCGAGATGCGCGCGTGCTTTGTCATCGACCTTGGCGGAGTTGATGAAAAGTTCGGCGTGACCGTCCGCATGAATGAGTGCGAATGAAAGCGGCAGCGGTGTGTGGCCGACATCATTCCCGCGAATGTTAAAGGCCCATGCAATTGAGTCCGGCATGGTCAGCATCGCCGCATCCGCGCCATCAAGTGAAGCGGAGACACGCTTCAATTTGTCGGCAGCCGGTTCGCCCGCATATTTCAGATCATGCGGCGCGATGGGTGCGACAGGCGGCGGCGGTTGATCGGACCAGACCGCATCAAGCGGATTGCTGTCAACGGTGACAAGTGTGCCGCCCGCTTTTTCTGCCGCGGCTTTCAATCGTGCGACAGCGTCAATCGTGTGAAGCCACGGATCGTAGGCGAGCTTCGCGCCCTTGGGGAGGTTCGCTTCCACCCATGTGCTCGGCGGCTCTTCGATCAAATGCTTTGGTTCAAACACCGCGATGTCGGTCTGCCCGCGCACCTGCAATGTGTAGCGCCCGTCAATGAAGATCGCGGCTTTGTCGAGGAGCACAATTGCAAGTCCGGCAGAACCGGAAAAGCCCGTCAGCCAGCGCAGGCGTTCGGCATGCGGCGGCACATACTCGCCCTGATGTTCGTCGGCGCGGGGGATGAGGAAACCGTCAAGCCCGCGCGCGCGCAATTCATCGCGCAGGCGTTTGGCACGTTCGGCCCCAAGGGCGGGATTGGCTGTGTCGTCATAGGTCTGAAACATCGGATAAATGTAAGGGCTGCGCGTCAAAGCGGCAACCGATCAATTGGCCTATAAGGCGTTCGTCCACCATGTTGAAGCGATCGTTGCGCCTGCCTTTGAAAGCATATTTTTCTTTGCGGCCAGCTCGTTGGGGCACACGACAACATATTGCGTGGCGCCTTTTGTCTTGGCAGTTGCGCGGGCTGTTTCGAACAGCGCTAGTCCGGAGGTTTCCCAAAGGCCATCATCGCTCACCACAAAATCATCGATGAGACAGGTCTTTCCGCCGGGATTATAGACTGGCGGCGCGTCCTGCAACATGGCGATGAGAAAGCCGTTTACCGCTCCGCCATCTTCGCTGACCAACGTGATAATGTCTGCGTTAGAAGCGAGATAAGAAAACCAACCGCTGGATTTTTCTGCGCTGTCGTCGGCCTTCCTCCAGAATTGCGGTTGCCATGTTTCAAGCCTCAGTCGTTCTTTTTCGATGAGAGCAACCATCGCTGGCACATCATCGGCAATAGCATCACGGATCATGTTTTCATCCCCGAATACGTAAAGTCACCCAATCGCCCTTTGGCTTTCTGTCGACAAGATAAAGCCCTTGCAAACGCAACGCGCCCGTCACCATCGTCTCTTGCGAGCGCAGAATGCCTGACAGGATCAGCGTGCCACCCGGCACCAGATGCGCGCGGAACGCCGTTGCCAATGACACAAGCGGACGCGCGAGAATGTTGGCGATGATGAGATCATAAGGCGCTTGTGCGGCGAGGGCAGGGTGGCTGAAGCCCTTGGCGGTGCGTGCTTTGATGAAAGGCGCGACGCCGTTCTTCTTTGCATTATCGATGGTGACTCTGACGGCGACGGGATCAATGTCGCTGGCGAGTACGGAGGCGTGCATGAGTTTGGCGAGCGCAATGGCGAGCACGCCGGTGCCCGTGCCGATGTCGAGCGCGTTAAGTTTCATGCCGGGTCGCACGAGGTCTGAAATGAACTCAAGGCATCCCGTCGTTGTCGCGTGATGGCCGGTGCCGAAGGCCTGCCCCGCATCGACAAGCAACGGGATCAATCCCGATGGCACCTTGTCAGCGTCGTGACTGCCATAAACAAAGAAGCGACCGGCGCGCACGGGGTCGAGACCTTCGAGCGAGCGCGTCACCCAATCTATGTCTTCAACAGGCGCAATCGTGATGGCGCTTAGTGTGTGTGATGTTTCTTCTTCCGTTGTCTTCAACAGCGCGCGCAATGTGGCTTCGTCCGGCGCGTCTTCGTAAAGCGCTTCGACGGTCCAAAGCCCGTGCGACTCCACTTCGTTCCAGTCGGAAGCGGTCTGATGCAGCGGTGCTTTATTGTCCGGCACTTCGCTGGTTGAAACGGCAAGCGCCTCAGGTGCAAAAGCGTCCTGCAAGGCAGTTGAGAAAAAATCCGCGACCTCATAAGGCACAGTGAAAGACGCTTTCCACAAGGCCATGGTTCAGGTCCGCTCAACGAAACTGTCGATGACTTTTTTGCGGCCCGCTTTGTCGAAATCAACCGTCAGTTTGTTGCCGTCTGCTTCATAGACATGGCCGTAACCAAACTTCTGATGGAACACGCGCTCGCCGCGACCATAGCTTGAGGCGGCAGGGTCGCTTGTTGCCACGAGATCGCTATGCACCTCATGGCGTGGCGGGCGCACATTGGCAGTCGCGGCGGCGTTCGCCTGCGCGCGTTTCCATCCCGGACTTGAATAGGAACTTCCTTGCGCGAAGTCCTGTGCAAAGCGGCTCGGCGCATAGCTTTGATAAGAGCCTGCATCCATCGCGCTCGCGGTGACTTCCACATGCTCCTTCGGAATTTCGTCGATGAAGCGCGATGGCAGTGCGCTTTGCCACAGGGCATGGATGCGACGGTTGGCGGCGAATGAAATATAGGCTTGCTTGCGCGCGCGCGTGAGGCCGACATAGGCGAGGCGGCGTTCTTCTTCGAGGCCTGCAATGCCGCTCTGATCGAGCGAGCGCTGATGCGGGAACAATCCTTCTTCCCAACCGGGAAGAAACACGTTGTCAAACTCAAGCCCCTTGGCGCTGTGCAGCGTCATCAGGTTCAGCTCATCGCCACCTTCTTTGGCTGTCACATCCATGACGAGCGAGACGTGCTCGAGATAAGCGCCGAGGTTTTCGTATTCGTCCATTGAGCGGACAAGTTCTTTCAAGTTGTCGAGCTTACCCGGCGCGTCGGCGGATTTGTCGTTCTGCCACATTTCCGTGTAGCCGCTTTCATCGAGAATGATCTCGGCGAGTTCGGTATGCGGCATGCCGGGCACCAATGCGCGCCAGCGGTTGACCATTTCGACAAAGCCCGCAAGTGCGCGGCGCGCAGCGGGTTTTAATTCTTCGGTCGTGATGATTTCACCGGCGGAGCGCATCAGCGATATGCCGCGCGCGCGGGCATGCGTGTGCAGTGTTTGAATGGCAACATCGCCCAGGCCACGGCGCGGTTTATTGACGATGCGCTCAAAGGCGAGGTCGTCGTCGGATTGCGCGACAAGGCGCAGATAGGCATTGGCATCGCGGATTTCGGCGCGCTCATAGAAACGGGGGCCGCCGACAACGCGGTAGGGGATGCCGAGATTGAGGAAGCGGTCTTCAAATTCACGCATCTGCGCCGACGCGCGCACCAGAATAGAAATCTGATGCAGCTTCTCGCCGCGTCGCTGGATTTGTTCGACTTCTTCGGCAATGGCGCGCGCCTCTTCTTCGCCGTCCCAATAGGAGGCGATTTTGACTTTCTCGCCTTCGTTCATATCGGTCCAGAGCGTCTTGCCGAGACGTTGTTCGTTGGCCGCGATCAGGCCCGATGCCGCGCCGAGAATATGCGGCGTCGAGCGGTAGTTGCGTTCGAGCTTGACGATCTTTGCGCCGGGAAAATCCTTTTCAAAGCGCAGGATGTTATCGACCTCCGCGCCGCGCCAGCCATAGATCGACTGATCATCGTCGCCGACGCAACAAATGTTTTTGCGTTTCTGTGCGAGGAGACGCAGCCAGAGATATTGCGCGACATTGGTGTCCTGATATTCGTCCACCAGCATATATTTGAAACGCTCCTGATAGTCGGCGAGCACTTCAGGATTTTCCTGAAAGATGCGTAGCGTCTCAAGCAGTAAGTCGCCGAAGTCGGCAGCGTTCAGGATTTTCAACCGCGCCTGATAGGCGGCGTAAAGTTCAGCCCCTTTGCCATTGGCAAAAGCGTGTGCCTCACCGGCGGGCACTTTGTCGGGTGTGAGACCTCTGTTTTTCCAGCCGTCAATGTCGTTCGCCAGTTGGCGGGCGGGCCAGCGTTTCTCATCTATGTTTTCAGCAGCAATCAGTTGCTTCAGCAAACGTATCTGATCGTCTGTGTCGAGGATGGTGAAATCAGAACGAAGCCCCGCAAGCTCGGCATGACGACGCAGCATTTTCGCGCCGATGGCGTGGAACGTGCCGAGCCATTGCATGCCTTCAACCACACCGCCGATGAGACGGCCGATGCGGTCTTTCATTTCGCGCGCGGCTTTGTTGGTGAAGGTTACGGCGAGAATTTCGCTCGGCCAGGCGCGGCGTGTGGCGAGCAGATGCGCAAGTCGCGTGGTCAGCACGCGCGTTTTGCCGGTGCCAGCGCCCGCGAGCACGAGGACGGGACCGTCGAGCGCCTCAACAGCCTCGCGCTGCGCTTCGTTCAGTCCTTCGAGATAAGGCACACGCATGCCCGCGACGGCAGCGGCGCTTGTCGTGCGCGCTGTCTCTTGTTCGGGAATGGCACCAAGGTCGAAAGGATCGGACATGCGGGGGACTATAGCTCTGAAAATGGAAAATCCTGATTCCGAGCATTATAGCACGTTGTGCAAGACCCTTATTTTTTCCGCTTTATCCCGATCACGCGACCTGCCTGTTCGGGGCGGGGGAGGTCCTTGTGCGCCTCCATCATGGCGGCGATCTTCACCTGTACATCGTCGGGAAACGCTGAGGCGCGGCGCGATGCCATGTCCACATGGATGCACATTTGCTCGGATGTGGCGGCGAGTGCGCCCGTTTCGGCGTGATACATATGGCCGAAAATGTGGATGCGTTTGGCGTCCCAATCGAGCAATTGATAGGTGATGCGCAGCGGCGCTGCTTCCTTCACTTCATCGATATAGCAGACGTGAACTTCCGCCGTGAAGCACGAGCCGACGCCCTTCTGCGTGTAGTCCCAGCCGATGCCGAGACCTGAAAAAGCGACGTCGAGCGATTCATCGAAAACGAGATGATAGTAGGCCATGTTCATATGGCCGTTGAGATCGACCCAGGCTTTTTCGACCTTGCGCGGCGGACATTCCAATGGCTCATTTTTCTTCATAGTTGCGTCGCGCTCCCTTGTGGCGTCGTTATCATTCTTTGTATCCCATGCTAGGGTAGTGCGGACGATCAGAAAAGGGCGGACAAAGCCATGAGTGAGTTGCGGACACGAAAAACAGGATTGAGCGACGCTTTGCGCGAGATGTCGGCGCTGCTCGGTGATCGCCTCACGACGTCCATGCCCGTCCGCGAGGCCCATGGCCGCGATGAAAGCTGGCATCCGGTGATGGCACCCGATGCGGTGGCCTTCGCGCAATCGACGGATGAGGTTGCCGCCATTGTCCGCATTTGTTCAGCGTATGGTCTTCCCGTTATTCCGTTTGGCACGGGCACATCATTGGAAGGTCACATCTCGGCACCGCATGGCGGCTTGTCGCTTGATCTCAGTCAGATGAACCGCATCCTCAAAGTGAATGCCGAAGATTTGGATGTGCATCTGGAGGCGGGCGTCACGCGCAAGGCGCTCAATGTGCATCTGCGCGATGTCGGTTTATTTTTCCCGATTGATCCGGGTGCCGACGCGAGCCTTGGCGGCATGGCGGCGACGCGCGCGTCCGGCACCAATGCCGTGCGTTACGGTACGATGCGCGAGAATGTGCTGAACATTACCGCCGTCATGGCTGATGGTTCTGTCGTTCATACGGCGCGTCGTGCGCGCAAGTCTTCGGCGGGCTATGATCTCACGCGGCTTCTCGTCGGCTCTGAAGGCACGCTTGGCATTATTACGGAACTCACATTGCGTCTTTACGGCATTCCCGAGGCCATATCATCAGGCGTTGTGTCCTTCACGAAATTTGAAAATGCGATTGATGCCGTGATCGAGACGATCCAGTCCGGTATCCCCATGGCGCGTATTGAGTTTCTCGACGAAGTGCAGGTCGCGGCCTGCAACCGCTATTCAAAATTGACTTTACCCGAGACACCGCTGCTGCTTGTCGAGTTTCACGGCAGCGAAGCGTCAGTTGCAGAGCAAGCAACGCGCTTCGGCGAGATTACCTCGGCGCATGGCGGCGGTGCGTTTCAATGGGCGACGAAGGCGGAAGACCGCACCAAGCTCTGGGAAGCGCGGCACAATGCGCTTTATGCCTCATTGGCGCTCAAACCCGGCAAGCAGGGGTTGATTACTGATGTCTGCGTGCCGATTTCAAATCTAGCGGAAGCCATCAAAGGCACGAAAGCCGATCTCGCCAAGTCCGCCATTGTTGCGCCGATGGTAGGGCATGTCGGTGACGGCAATTTTCATTTGATTATGCTCATCGATCCCGACAATGCGGCGGAGGTGGCCGAGGCTCAAAGCATCCATGACCGCATGGTCTTGCGGGCGCTGGCGCTTGATGGCACCTGTACGGGTGAGCACGGCATCGGTGAAGGCAAGATGCAGTTTCTTGTGGCTGAGCACGGGTCGGGCGTCGCGGTGATGCGCGCGATCAAGAAGGCGCTTGATCCGCAAAACATTCTCAATCCCGGCAAGATGTTTACGCTCTAGCTATTCACAGCGACATTGACCGCGAGTGCCAGCAGAACTGTATTGTAAAAGAAAGAGATGACGCTGTGGGCGAGTGTCACTTTTCGCATCCCGGCGCTTGTCGCCTGCACATCAGAAACTTGCGCTGTCATGCCGACAACGAATGAATAATAGAGAAAATCCCAGGAGCTTGGTTCTTTCGTGTTGGGAAAGTCCAGACCTCCGGCATCAGTGTGTTTTTCAATGTCGTCGCCGGACAGGTAATAGAGATGGGCGTAGTGAAATGCCATGACTGTGTGAAATGTGAACCAGCCGAGCGGAACGCCGATCAGGGCGAATGCCACGAGCAAGGGTGATGTTTCACCCTTGTTGTTCAGTATTTCAAAGATGGCGCCAAAACTGAGCGAGACGGCGGCGAGTGTCATCAGCGCAATGATAAGAATGCCCTCATCTTCATATTGGGAGCGTGCGCGCATCCGTTCAGGCGTCAGTCGCGTCAGGAAAAATCCGGTGATCGTCAGATAGACGATGAAGAATCCGTCACCTGCAATGAGCAGGCGAAGCGGCTGGGTGACTTCATCCTGCAATCCAAACCAGATGAGCATGCCGATGGTCGCAGCGCTGTAAAAGCGTCTGTGATGCAAAACATGTTTGGGTGAAGGGATCAGGATGCGTTCTCCGTCAATCAGGTGCCGCCTTAGTCAAGGGTCTGGCGGTAGCGGTTCATGGCAATGATCGTAGCACCCGTGAAGAAAAGCGCCATGGCGCCGACATCCATCAGAATATCCCCGGTCGTATTGCCTTTGAGCAATATGCCACGCACGATGCGCAGGAAATGTGTGAGCGGCAAAACTTCGCCGATCCATTGCGCCCAGACCGGCATGCCACGGAAGGGGAACATGAAGCCCGAGAGCAATATAGATGGCAGGAAAAAGAAAATGGCCATTTGCACTGCTTGCAATTGATTGCGGGCAAGTGTCGAGAAGGTAAAACCCACAGCGAGATTGGCGGCGACGAAAAGCAGAAGTACAGCGGAGAGAAGCGTCAGGCTGCCGATCATCGGCACGTCAAACAGCCAGCGCGCGGCGGCTAGAATGAGAGCCGTCTGGATATAGCCGACCGCGATATAGGGAAAGATTTTTCCCATCATGACTTCAAAAGGGCGGGCCGGCGTGGTGAGTAAATTTTCCATCGTGCCGCGTTCGATTTCACGCGTGACGGCGAGTGCAGTGAACATGACCATAGTGAGCGTCAGAATCACGCCGAGAATGCCGGGCACAATATTGTATTGTGTATGGCCTTCCGGATTGTAGCGCGGATGCGTAATGAGCCTGAAGGGCGGTGGCGAGGCGCGCAGGCTGGCAAGTGGTCCGGTGAGGTCGCGGTTTAGTGCATCACGGGCTAAAATGTTGACGGCGGCAATGGCATTGCCCGTCGCGGCGGGGTCGGTCGCGTCGGCATCGAGCAGCAGCGCGGGACGCTCACCCCGCACAAGGTCGCGCGAAAAATGCGGAGGGATCTCGATGATGAACTGCACCTTGCCACGCGCGAGTAGATGTTCTGCTTCTTCTGCCGTTTCAGGTTGGGCTATGATTTTGAAGTAATCGCTGTTTTCCAGTGACGTTAGAAATGTACGCGAGAATTCCGAATGATCCTGAATGTGAACGGCGGTGGCCAAATTTTTCGGATCGGCGTTGATCGCATAGCCGAAAAGCAGTAGTTGCATCACCGGCACGCCGAGCATCATGGCGAAGGTCAGCCGGTCGCGCCGCATCTGGATGAACTCTTTGAGCATCAATGCTTTGAGGCGTGCAAAATTGAAGCGATCGCCCATCATTGGAAGTTGTCCGCGCTTTGCTTCATCATCAGGATGAACACATCTTCAAGTGTCGGCTGATCTTCTGCCCATGTGAGACCTGCATCATTGCGATAAGGCGTGATGGCGCGGTTCAGCGCATTGGTGTCGGTGCCACTTACATGCAGTGTGGTGCCGAAGGGTGCCACGATGTCCACGCCTGCTCGACCGTTCAGATCACGGGCAAGGCGATGGATTTGCTTTTGCGATGTTGCTGTGACGGTCCATGTGCGCAGATGGGAAGCGTTGATCACTTCATTTGCCGTACCGCGCGCGAGAAGCTGGCCGTAAGCGAGATAGCAGATTTTGTGACAGCGTTCTGCTTCATCCATGTAATGGGTGCTGACGAGAACAGTGAGGCCGTCGTCGGCAAGCTCGTGGATTTCATCCCAGAATTCGCGTCGCGCTTTGGGGTCAACGCCAGCGGTCGGTTCATCAAGCAATAGAAGTTTTGGCTTATGCATGATGCAAGAAGCGAGGGCCAGGCGTTGTTTCCAGCCACCTGAGAGCGTGCCCGCGAGTTGATCGGCCCTTGCTTTGAGATTGAGTTTCTCAATCGACGCTTCGACTGCGTCGCGGCGATCGGGCAGTTGATAGATGCGGGCGATGAAGTCGAGATTTTCGCGGATGCTCAGGTCTTCGTAGAGACTGAACTTCTGCGTCATATAGCCGACTTCGAGTTTGATCTTCGGGCTTTCCGTCAGAATGTCATAGCCGAGGCAGGTGCCTGTTCCTGCGTCGGGTGTCAGAAGCCCGCAGAGAAGGCGGATCGTTGTTGTTTTGCCGCTACCATTGGGACCGAGAAAACCATAAATCTCGCCACGCGCCACTTGCATATCGACATTGTCAACAACCTTGCGGGCACCAAACAATTTGGTGAGGCCTTTGACGTCGATGACGAGATCGTTCTGCATTTTACTTGTCCGCGAGCGTCACGCGCACGGGCTGGCCGGGATGGAAGGTTTCCGGTGCTGTGTCGGGCGTTGCCTCTGCCATATAGACGAGTTTTGATTTGGCGTTTTCGCTATAGATCACGGGCGGTGTGTATTCGGCTTGAGTTGAAATAAAGCGCACGGTGCCGGCGAGAATTTCGGCGCAGCCATCGCAGGCGAGCATCACTTTATCTCCGACATGCATTTGCGAGAGTGAGGGCTCGGCTATGAAGAAACGCAGTTTGATATTCTGAGGCGGCAGGACCGAGACAACGGGTTGTCCGGGTGCCGCGGTTTCACCGACGCGGAAATAGACGTCCTCCACCATGCCGCCATCGGGCGCGTAGCCTGCGCGTTGGTTGAGGCGCCATTGGGCTTGCGCGACGGCGGCCTCCGCGGCTTTCACCTGTGCTTCGGCAGCGGCGATCTGATCGCTGCGGGCGGCAAGTTGTCCGGTGGCGAGGCGTGCATCGAGCTCGCGAAGGGCGGCGCTCGCGGCATCCTTATTGGCGGTGGCGGCGTCGAGTGCGGCTTTGGAGATGTGCCCGCCGGTAAAGAGTTGTTTGGCACGGGCGAGGTCGGCATCGGCGCGTGTCGCGGTTGCGGCGGCGCTGGCGCGGGCGGCTTTGATGGCGTCAAGTTCGGTCGGGCGCAGGCCTTTGCTGACATCTGCAAATTGCGCGCGCGCCTGTTCGAGTTGTGCCGAGGCCTGATTGAAGCCGGCTGTTTCCGCCGTCATGTCGAGCTGAAAGAGGAGTGCACCGTCACCCACTTTGTCGCCGCGCTGTACGGGGATCGCCGCAATCGTGCCGCCTTCGAGCGTCGCGACGCGAACATATTCCCCCTCGGCATAGCCTTGATAGGTTGTCGTGTCCGTGTTGTCGCAGGCGGTCAGAAGGGACGCGGCCACGCATGCAAGCAGGAGGGAGTGGAGGCGCATGATCAGGCCTCCCTGTTTGCAGCGAGGCCGCGAAGGATGAAATCGAGATGGCTTGGAAAAAATCTGTTCGTGGCAAATTGAGGTTTGGGCCCGAAGACTTCGGTGGCCAGCGCATTCATCAGCAGCGGGAAGATCACGCTTTGCGCGGTTGCCTCCGCATCGCAAGGGCGGAATTCGCCACGCGTGATGCCGCGTTCGATGAGTTGTGCCAGATTGCCAAGACCGCGCGAGGCAATTTCGTTCCAGTAGAAATCAACAATGTCGGGGAAGTTGCCTGCTTCCGTGACGATGAGTTTGAGGATGGACCGCACGTCGGACGAGCTCACAATCATGCTGACGCGGGCATAGATCATGCGCAGCAGGTCCGTTGTAGGTCCGTCATAGGCGCTGATGAGAGCCTCAAGCTCGCCGACCTTGGGGCCGACGATCTGACGCACAATTGCTTTGAAGAGATCTGCTTTGCTGTCGAAATAAAGATAGATCGTTGCTTTGCTGATCTCGGCGGCCTCGGCCACATCTTCGAGCCGCGTCGCTGCAAAGCCGCGCTCCGAAAAAATCTTGAGGCCTGCCGCCATGATTTCAGCGGGACGTTTTTCTTTGCGTCGTTGACGTTTGGGGATAGCGGACATGTTCAGGATTTCCAGGGGCTGAGGCGGGGCAGCCAGCGCGGTACATTTGCAAAATAAGATTCGTAGTCGTGGGGATAGCTGCGACGCAGCGTCGGTTCTTCGTAGATGAGGATGAATGTGTGGAAAGCGAAAAAGATCAGCGTGCCATAGGCGATGATCAGCATGTTTCCGAAGATGAGCGCCTGTCCGAAAATGAGTGCGAGCACAGCGACATACATCGGGTTGCGGACATGGCGATAGAAACTGTTGACGATGAGACGTTGTGTGGGGAAGGGCGGCGCAGGCGTGCCCTCACCCTGAAGAGCAAAGCGCGCAAAAGAGTCGAGAAGGATGAGGAGCCCGCCTGCGAGCAGAAGCCAGCCCATGAAAGACAGAAAGCCGAGGCCGAAAAGCGGAGGTCCGGCGGTCCAATGGCTGATGGCATAAGGCGCAAGTCCGGCGACGGTTCCCGGCGCGAGAGCCAGAAACACGAGAGATCCCAGAATTGGCTTTAACCTGCTCATTGACGCACCTTAATAACTGACTGGTCAGTAATTTAGTGATAAAAAGGCAGGCTTGCAAGGGGGGCGGTGCAGAAATTTTTCGGGCAACGGGAGGGTTAGTCTTTCGGCTCGTCCGGTTTGATCGAGCGGAGCGGGGGTGCAGGCCGGAGCGGGGTCAAGTCGGGCGAGACTTCGCGGCGTAGCCCGTCATGCGCTTTGGCGGCTTTATCTTTTAGTGCGCGATCTCGTTTTTTCTCGGCCCCTGTCCGGCCAAAGCGCACTCGATTTGCAGCCGCTTGCGCTTCTTTTTCTCTCCGCGTGCGTTCTTTTTTGTCATCGCGCGCAATTTTTCGGAATTGGGCGATTTTTATTACTTTTTCGTCTTCAGAAACCATAATTTGCCCGCAAATCAGCGCCAGCTTGCCGCAAGATGCATTTGCGTTTCGGCCAGCTCCAAATCCTGCGATCAGATTAGGGCAAAGGGGCGGGATGCGAAACAGGCAGCGTGTCTGCAGCGTTGACTTACTCATCGGGTGGCCCGAGCTTCACGGGTGCCGCCTTTACGGACGGGCGGAGTGTTTTTTTGAATACGTTTCTTTCTTTTCTGGCAGGCTTTATCGCACTGGTTCTGGTGGTCGCATTGGCGGGGCCGACCTTTGTGGACTGGAACCAGTTTCGCGGCGAGTTTGAAGCGCAAGCCAAGAAGGTCACCGGACGCGATGTGACGATCGGCGGGGACATTAGCTTTGTTGTTTTGCCTGCACCGCATCTCACGCTCAACAATGTTTCGGTCGCCAATGTGGCGGGTGGCGAAAATCTGGACTTCCTGCGCGTTGGTCTTGTTGATGTTGAAGTGGCGCTGGCGCCTTTGCTGAGCGGCGAGATCCGCGCGACGAGCGTCAAGATCGCGCGGCCGCAGCTTCGCCTCGAAGTCAGCGATCGGGGCAATAACAATTGGAGTGATCTCATTTCGCTTGATCTGCTGCGTGAGAGTGGCTATTTCGCGCCCGCCTCGGTCAGTCTCGCTAAGGTGAGTTTTGAAGAAGGTACCATCACATTCCATGATCGCGGTGATGACCGGCACTGGAAGGTCGAACATCTCAATGGTGATGTGACCGCGACCTCGCTTCTCGGACCGATGCGCGCTGAAATGTCATTGTCGGTTGATGGTATTCCGCTTGTCTTGCGTACCAATGTCGGGGACTTCTCCGGCGACCGGACGTTTAAGATCGTTACAGAAATTCAAACGCTCAATATGCCCGCCAAGATTTTGTTCTCCGGCATATCGACGAGCTTCTCGGCCGATGCGCGCATTGACGGTACGGCAAGCCTTGAGCTTGGCAGTATCAAAGTCGTGGAAGGCGAAACGCCGCGCGCGCCGCTGCGCATCGAAGCGCAGATTGTTTCCAGCGGCGATACCGCCACGATGCGTGATGTGATGGTGGCTATGGCGGGCACAACACTTAAAGGCACAGCGGAAGTCAGTTGGCGCAATCGTCCTAATTTCAAAATGCAACTGGCCGGAGAGGCGCTGACACTTGATCCGGTGCTTGATCGCTTTGCCGAATGGACCAAGGGCGATGGCGTGCCGCTGAACGGATTGGTCAACATGCCGCTGCCGAGTTGGATCGATGGCAGCGCAAGTATCAAAGTTGACGGGCTTTTATCGCGTGATGTGCTCATCAAAGATGCCAAGCTTGATCTTGCTTTGAAAGACGGCACCTTGTCGGTCAATCGTGCGCGCGGCGACATTGCGGGCGGCACGCGCGTTGAGTTGAGCGGCGCATTGGCGCAATCGCCTGTGCCGGAGTTCAAAGGCAGGCTTGCCGCGTCGAGCGACAATATTTCCGCTTTGGCTTTGTGGCTTCAGTCCTTGCGCTCTGAGCCTGTTGCCGCGCCTGCGTCGAAGGATGAAGCGGCTGCAAAAGATGCAAAGCCAAACGCCGTGACGCTGAAGCTTCCGCCGGTTAAAGCAGAATTGCCGAAGTCCGCCGGCGTCGCGCGCGCCTTCGCAGTTGCCGCCAATGTGTCTCTGAAGTCCGATGTGCTGGCCTTCAATGACATTCGTGCAGCCTATGCCAAGAGCGCCGATCCGGCGCAGTTGAGCGGGGCGGTTGTACTTTCGACGGTTGCTGACAATCCACGTGTGAAGATTGATGCTGATCTCAAAGCGCAAAGCTTTGATGCAGACCCGATCCGTGCGCTTTGGGCGAAAGATGCGCGTCCCGACGCATTTCTCAAGGCGCATGACTTTGTACTTAAAGCAGAAGCCGGACGTCTGACGATTGCGGGTGAAAATATTGCGGGTCTCATCGTTGATGCACAGATGACAGATGGCAAACTTACCCTTACCCGATTTGATGCAGCGTCCCTTGCAGGCGCCACTCTGAGCTTTACCGGTAATCTTGATGGCGTTACGGAAATGAAGCCCGATAAGCTGACAGGTTCGGTGAATGGCAGCATAAGCGCTGAGAAGGCGGGTAAGTTTTTCTCGATGGTTGGTTTTTCTGCCGCCGGTCTTGATGGTCCGGCTGATATCGGCGTTGCCTTCTCGTCCGGCCATGCTGATGACAGCGAAGACGCTGTCGATACTCTGACGCTCAAGGGCACGCTCAGTGAAAGCCGCGTGGACGCTGTGCTTAAGCGTCTTATCGGTAAGGGCGGTGATTCCGGTGCTATCAACCTGATTGCGAACGCTAATAATGCCGACGCGCGGGTGTTGCTCAGTCAATTGGGATTTCAGTCCGGTGAAAAATTGACGGGTGCGGGCAGCGTGTCATTGCAAATGAGCGGACCACTGGGCAAACCTTATGACGTGTCGATGCGCGTCAATGTTAATGAAGCCACATTAACGACCAAGGGCACGCTCAATGAGCCATTCGGCGCGCGCGATTTTGTCGGGCAGATCGAAGCTTCGGCATCGGGTGTGGATACTGTGATCGCGGCGCTTGGCATACCCGATTATCTCGGCGATTTTGTGAGGGCGCAGACGGCGGGTCCGGGTTTCGTCGGGTCTTCGAAAGTGACGCTTAATGCGGACGCGTTGAGTTTCAACGGGTTTGAAGTGGTGGCGGGCAATCTGCATCTTGCTGGTGATACGATTTTTGCCGACGCCAGAGACGGGCAGTTGCCGATGTTGACAGGCAAGATCGAAAGCAATCTGCTTGATCTCACGCCGCTCTTTGGAAAAGGTGCGAAAGATGGTTCGTCCTGGTCAGCGGCAGCGCTTGATATGTCGGACATGTCGCGCTTTGGTGGTAATCTCGATTTGAAAATCGCTCGGCTCCAGATAGGCACGTTACGATTGGACGAGGCCAATATGCATGTGGCGCTGGCAGATGACGTGCTGTCTGTGACGCCGATGACAGCGAGGATGGCTGATGGAGCAGCGTCTTTCACCGTGCGGGTCGAAGGCGGCAAGAGCGGCGAGCCGGGGATCGGTCTCACCTATAAGGTGGACAATGCCGATTTTGCCAAGCTCAGTGCGCAGATTGCGGGTGCAGGTTTTGCTGCGGGTCGCGTCAGCGCAGAGATGCAGGCGGAAGCGCAAGGGCGCAGTTGGCTCGGCCTTGTCTCATCAATCAATGGTGTCGGCAAGATCACAACCAAGGACGCGCGTCTCGCGCCGCTCAATGTGGCGGGTTACAGCAAGGCGCTTGAGGGCGCGACGTCGGTTGAGCAACTCGCGGCGCTGACGGATGATGTGCTGGCCAAGGGCGAAACAAAAGTGAGCGGGCTTGACGGCGACATATCCATGAAGGACGGGCTTGGTCACTTTACGCGAAGCGAACTTAAGCTCGACGGAGGTCAGGGAAACCTGACGGCGATGCTTGATGTGCCGCGTCTCTCTGTTGATAGCGAAATGCGCATTGGTCTTTCGTCACCCGCCGACGCGCCGGGCTTTTCGAATGTGGCATCGGGCAAGATCGGCGCGATCACGCGGCGTATTGATACGGCAGCGTTGCAGCAAAGTGCTTCCCGGCGGATCATTGCCAAGAGCATTGAGGATGCGGGACTGAAAGATATTCCTGATGTGCTGAGTGACCTCATCGGTGGCGGTGAAACCAAAGGTCCGTCACTGGCGGGAATTCCGGTGCCGTTGCAACGCCCGCAAGGACATAGCGCCGTTCAATAATCAGGTGCAGACGGCTGATTTGTTTTTGAAATGGGCGAGCACGAAGATGCGCACCGCGCCTGAAAGATTGCCGTCGGTGTCGCGCGTCTCGTCGATCTGACGCACGAGTTCGTTCACCGACACGTCGAGCGAGCACGCGACTTCTTTCAGCGCGTCCCAAAAAGGTTGCTCCAGCGAAATGCTGGTGCGGTGGCCGGATATGCTGACGGATCGTTTGATCTCGGCGGGCATGGATCTATTCCGGTGCGATCATCTTTTCGGGGCGGACGACGGCGTCGAATTCTTCGTTGGTGACATAACCACCGCCGACGGCTTCTTCGCGCAGTGTCGTGCCGTTTTTATGCGCTGTCTTGGCGATCTTGGCGGCGTTGTCGTAGCCGATCTTCGGAGCCAAAGCTGTGACGAGCATCAGCGAGCGTTCGAGCGCGGCTTTGATATTGTCCTCGCGGGCCTCAATCCCCACCACGCAATTTTCGGTGAAGCTCACAGCGGCGTCGGCCATGAGGCGGACACTTTGCAGGAAGTTATAGGCCATGACGGGATTGTAGACGTTCAACTCGAAGTGACCCTGCGAGCCCGCAAAGGTGAGCGCGGCGTTGTTGCCGAAAATCTGGATGCAGACCTGCGTCATGGCTTCGCATTGGGTGGGGTTCACTTTGCCCGGCATGATGGAAGAGCCGGGTTCGTTTTCGGGCAGCGACAGTTCGCCAAGGCCCGAGCGCGGGCCCGAACCGAGCAGGCGGATGTCGTTGGCAATTTTGAAGAGCGAGGCGGCAACCGTGTTGATGGCGCCGTGGCTGAAGACCATCGCATCATGGGCGGCGAGTGCTTCAAACTTGTTGGGTGCCGTGGTGAAGGGGAGCTTGGTGATTGCCGCGATGCGTTCCGCTACCATTTCGGCAAAACCGATAGGTGCATTGAGACCTGTGCCGACGGCGGTGCCGCCCTGTGCGAGCTGCATCAAGGCGGGGAGTGTGAGTTCAATGCGGGCGATGCCGTTTTCGACCTGCTTGGTGTAGCCGGAAAATTCCTGACCGAGTGTCAGTGGCGTCGCGTCCTGCGTATGGGTGCGACCGATCTTGATGATCTTGGCCCATTGGTTCGCCTTGTCGTTCAGCGCGTTGCGAAGCATCTGGAGCGCGGGGAGGAGGCGGTGATGGATTTCCTCGGCGCAGGCGATGTGCATGGCAGTCGGGTAGGTGTCGTTCGACGACTGGCTCATGTTGACGTGATCGTTCGGGTGGACGGGTTTTTTGGAACCCATCTCGCCGCCGAGCATTTCGATGGCGCGGTTCGAAATCACTTCATTGGCGTTCATATTCGACTGCGTGCCCGAACCCGTCTGCCAGACGACGAGCGGGAAATGGGCATCAAGCTTGCCTTCGATGACTTCCTGCGCGGCTTTGACGATGGTGTCGGCAATGCCTTGGTCGAGGCGCCCCAGAGCGGCGTTGGTTTCAGCCGCGGCACGCTTCACGATGCCCAAAGCACGGACAACGGGGGCAGGCTGCTTTTCCCAGCCGATCTTGAAATTGCCGAGTGAGCGCTGCGCCTGAGCACCCCAATATTTGTCCGCATCGACTTCAATCGGGCCGAATGTATCGGTTTCTGTGCGGGTTTTGGTCATGGGGCGGCGCTCCGTGCTGGCAATGGTGTTGCGCGGTCATTTAGCACGGGGGAGGGATCGGGGGAAGGCTTTGGCTATTTCTTGCGGAAAGCGTCGAGGCTGACGACGGCGCCGTCGGGTTTGGGTTCTGTGTCGGTTGACGCCGCGGACGCGGCAACAGGAGCGATCACGGGGGTGTCAGGCTTTTTGACCTCGAACTGGAGACCGAACTGGACAGAGGGATCGAAAAAGGCATGGACGGCGGAATAGGGCACGACCAGCGTTTCAGGGATTTTGTTGAAGGTGAGATCGACCGAGAAGCCATCTTCGCGCACGTCGAGGTTCCAGAATTGGTGCTGTAAAACGATGGTCATTTCTTCAGGATACTGGCTGCGCAATTTTTCGGAGACGCTGACGCCGGGGGCACCTGTGCGGAATGAAATGTAGAAGTGATGCTCGCCCGGCAGCCCTTTGGTTTTGGCGACTTCTAGCGCTTTGCGGATCACGCCGCGAAGCGCTTCCTGCGCCATTTCATCGTAATGCATCTGGTCTTCGGCCACGGCGTCTCACTCCTACGGATTGTCATTTATTTGGTGGGATTCAACCAGCCTTTGACGTCCGGGTCCATATTTCGTTGAAGACCCGAAGGTTGTCACACCGCCGCGCCCACCATAGCACCGATGCCGGCGGTGATCGCCATGGCAAGAGCGCCCCAGAAGGTCACGCGGGCTGTGGCTTTCCAGATATTGGCACCGCCCGCTTGGGCGCCGATGGCGCCAAGCAGGGCGAGAAAGGCCAGTGAAGCAGCCGCAACGACGATTACCAGATCGCTGCGCGGTGAAATCAGAACCATCGCGAGCGGCATGGCCGCCCCGACGGAGAAGGTGGCCGCAGAGGTCAGCGCCGCCTGAATGGGGCGGGCGGTTGAGATTTCGGAAATGCCAAGCTCATCATGTGCATGGGCGCCCAGCGCGTCCTTTGCCATCAATTGATCGGCGACCTGATGGGCAAGGTTGAGTTCGAGGCCGCGTTTGACGTAAATCTGTGCCAATTCTTCGCGTTCCAGTGCGGGCTGGTTTGCCAATTCGTCCCGCTCGCGATTGAGGTCCGCCTGTTCGGTGTCCGATTGAGAGCTGACCGAGACATATTCACCCGCCGCCATGGACATGGCACCGGCCACCAACCCGGCCACGCCGGTGAGCAGGATATTGCCGGTCGTGGCGGAAGCGGCGGCGACGCCGAGTATCAGACTCGCCGTTGAAACGATGCCGTCATTGGCACCAAGCACCGCGGCCCGCAACCAGCCGACGCGTGAAACAAGATGTCTTTCGGTATGGACACGCAGACGGCTCATGATATCGCCACGATCGCAAATCCCTCAATTCTGACGGGAAAATAAGTGGAGGTTTCTGTTGCCAGGTACCTCCGAACCCCGCCTTACCCTGCAAAGGGCAAGGACTTCAAGTGAAGCGCTAGCGCTGCTTACGCGGCGATCGCAACTTCTGCATAGTTGTCATTGGCAACTATCAAACGGCCCGCTAACGGCGGAACCATACCGGGCAAAAGAAAAGCTTTTACACCCTCGTCGATCCTAGTTCGCCCCCATTTGGATCTGCCATGACAGATGGAAAATGGTGGAGGCGCCGGGTACCGCCCCCGGGTCCGAATGGCTTATTCTGCAGTCCGTTTATCGCCATAGTCAGCCGAAGCTGACACCCTCTATATAGGCGGTCGGGCGCGGGAATCAAAGGGCTGTGAGACCGTCACAAATCTATTTTGATAATCATTCTCATAATTGATAGGGTGCAGGCCCCACCACAAATGAGGACGTTTGCCCCCATGTCGTTTTCCGGATTTTTCACCAGATCCCGCTTTTCAGTCGTGCTGATTGTCGGCGGGTTGTTTGCCGCGCCCGCTTATGCCGCCGATGAAATCAATATTTATACGACGCGCGAGCCCGGGCTGATTGAGCCTCTGATTGCGGCGTATAAAGACAAAACCGGCGTCGAGGTCAAAACCATTTTTATGAAAGACGGATTGTCTGAGCGCGTTCTGGCGGAAGGCAAAAATTCACCGGCTGATATTCTGATGGCGGTTGATTTCGGTGCGCTGGTGGATATGCGCGAGAAGGGCGTGACGCAAGCGGTTGCCTCTCCCGCCATCGAGGCGGCTGTGCCAAAGAATCTGCGTGACGACGCAGGCAACTGGTTCGGTCTTTCGATGCGTGCGCGTATTCTTTATGCGGCGAAGGACGAAGCTATTGAGAGCTTCACCTATGAAGCACTGGCGGATGAAAAGTACAAAGGTAAGGTCTGCATCCGCTCCGGCCAGCATCCCTATAACACCGCGCTTGTTGCGGCTTACATCGCGCATCACGGCGAAGCGAAAACAGAAAACTGGCTCAGGGGTGTTAAAGCCAATCTTGCCCGCACACCGGCAGGCGGCGACCGCGATGTCGCGCGCGACATTCTCGGCGGTATCTGCGACATCGGTATTGGCAATTCCTATTATGTCGGTCTGATGCGAAGCGGCAAAGGCAAGCCGGAACAGAAGGCGTGGGGCGAGGCGATCAACACGGTGTTGCCAACATTTGAAGGCGGCGGCACGCATGTGAACATTTCCGGCGCGGCAATTGCCAAACACGCACCGAATAAAGATGCGGCCGTTAAATTTCTCGAGTTTCTGGTCTCGGATGAAGGCCAGCTTCTCTATGCGCAAGAAAATTATGAGTATCCTGTGAAAGTGGGTGCGCATACCTCACCGCTTATTGAAGCCTTGGGGAAACTCACCGTTGATCCGCTGACGCTTGACGAGATTGCAACGCATCGCAAGCAGGCGAGCGAACTTATCGACAAAGTCGGATTTGACAGCTAAGGACAGATGAGGCGCAGCGTAATCTGCGCCTCATCTTTTGTGCCATCGGACGACACTTGAAACACCGGAAAAAATGCTGAAACGTCTGCATGGCAGGATTTTCTCTGTAAGTCATGCGTGGCTTGTTGTGTCCGGCTTGCTGGCGTTTCTCGCCGTCGCGCCGCTCGTCGTGCTGGTTGGTATTGCGGCGGAAGGATCGGGTGCGCTTTGGCCGCATCTGATGGCGTATGTGCTGCCGACGGCGATTGTGCAAACAGGCATTCTGCTTTTCGGTGTCGGCGCCTTCGTGCTCATTGTCGGGGTCGGCGCGGCATGGGCCGTGACGGCTTATGACTTTACCGGACGCCGTATCATCGAATGGGCGCTGCTCCTGCCGCTTGCTGTTCCGACTTATGTTGTGGCCTTTGCCTATCTCGATATTCTGCACCCGCTTGGTCCGGTGCAAAGCCTGCTGCGCGACCTGCTCGGCATCGTGAACCCAGGTGATCTGAAATTGCCGGATATACGTTCGATGGCGGGTTGTATATTGCTTCTCGGTTTTGTGCTTTATCCTTATGTCTATCTCTCCTCGCGCGCGATGTTTCTGCTGCAACCTGCAAGTCTGATGGAGAGCGCCCGCACGCTTGGTGCAGGCCCCATCGCAATCTTTTGGCATGTGGCGTTGCCCGCTGCGCGGCCGGGCATTGCGGTGGGCGGCAGTCTCGCGCTGATGGAGGCGCTGAACGACATTGGCGCGGCGCAATTTCTCGGCGTGCAGACTTTGACGGTGTCGATCTATTCAACATGGGTTAATCGGTCGAGTCTTTCGGGAGCGGCGCAAATTGCACTTTTGATGCTGGCGATTGTGCTCGTGCTTATTCTGCTGGAGCGCTGGGGGCGGCGGCATCGCGATGATGCGGTCGGATCAGACATTGCTGAAAGCATGGTGCCCAAGCCTCTTACCGGATTTGCGAACTATGCCCTGATGTCATTTCTTGTTTTGCCGATTTTTCTTGGTTTTGTCGCGCCTGCGCTTTTTCTGGTGGTTGAAGCGATCGCACGTATTGATGAAGCCGGACTTTCGCAAGCGATCATCGCTGAAACCGGAAATACGATCTTCATTGCAGCGGCGGCAACGATTATCATTGTCGTGACAGGTTTTTGTATGGCCTATGCTGTGCGTTTGGTGCCCGGAAAGCTCACCGGACTATTTTTGCGCGCCGGTGCTTTGGGCTATGCGATACCCGGCACGGTGCTGGCCATCAGCTTGCTCGTGCCGCTGGCGGCATTTGATAATGCGGTCGATGCGCTTGCGCAAAGCTGGTTCGGCATATCAACGGGATTGCTGCTGTCCGGTTCCGGTGCGGCGCTTATCTACGCCTATGCCGCGCGGTTTATGGTCATCGCATCAGGCGGCATCGAAGCGGGGCTTAATAAAATCTCTCTCTCGATTGATGAGACGGCGGCGACGCTGGGGGCGGGACGTCGCGCTATAACGGGCTTGTTGCATTTGCCATTGTTGCGACCGGCGCTTGCAAGTGCGGCGTTGCTTGTCTTTGTGGATTGTATCAAGGAGCTTCCGGCGACTTTGCTGTTGCGGCCTTTTGATTTTGAAACTCTGGCGACGCATCTTTATGCCGAAGCGTCACGCGGTACGTATGAGGATGGTTCTATTGCTGCTGTGCTCATCATCATGGCGGGACTGGCGCCGATCATTCTTCTGTCGCGCCTGTCGCTGCCGGTGAAAGCAAATGACGCAGAGGTGCCGGAATTGAAACTTAATTCAGCCGCGATTTGAAATTTATATATGGCGGGGCGGGCCAAATGAGGGTCCCATGCTGTCACGCCGGAATTTTCTTGTCAGTGTCGCCGCATTGCCTGTGGCTTGTTCTACAACCGCTTATTCCTGTGCCTTGCCGCCGCATTCTGATTTGCCGGTGAGCGCCCGAAAACTTATTGAGGCGGCTGAAAATCAAATTGGTGTGACGGTCACTTATGACAGTGCCTATACCAAAATTTCTTATCCCAACGGCGATGTGCCACGTAACATCGGGGTGTGTACGGATGTTGTGATCCGTGCCTATCGTGATGCGCTGAATGTCGATTTGCAACGCCTTGTGCATGAAGATATGGCAGCGCATTTTTCGGCCTATCCGAAGAATTGGGGGCTTGCCGGAACCGACCGGAACATTGATCACCGGCGCGTGCCGAACCTGATGACCTTCTTCAAAAGGCAGGGTGCGGCGCTGCCCAAGGGGACTGAAATGCTGCCCGGTGATCTCGTCACGCAAGCGGTTTCGGGGCATCTGCCGCATATTGTTATCGTGGCCGGACAGCGGGTGCCGAGGGGCGAGAGACACAAAGTTATCCACAATATCGGTGGAGGAACCCAGTTTGCTGATACCCTGACGGTCTATCCCGTGACGGGTCATTATCGCTTCCGGATGGCTTGATCACCTCGCATTTCTTGCAAGAGATCGAGTGTTTCCATGTCGAGATTGTAAGTCGGGTCGATGAGGCTCCATGTGACCGGTCTTAAAGGTTATCCCCAAGAGGGGATTGATGCCGATTGATCGTGCGCGAGGGCTTCGGGCGGGGTAAAATGTCCCCGAATCCCAGAGGCGAAAACTTATGCAGCAATATCTCGATCTGCTGGCGCATGTGCGTCACCACGGCACCAAAAAGACGGACCGGACGGGCACCGGCACGCTCTCCACGTTCGGTTGGCAATCGCGATATAATCTGGCCGACGGTTTTCCGATGGTCACGACGAAAAAGCTGCATCTGAAATCCATCGTGCATGAGCTTTTGTGGTTCCTCGCGGGCGACACAAATATTGCTTATCTTAAAGCCAATGGTGTGCGCATCTGGGATGAGTGGGCCGACGAGAAGGGCGAGCTTGGACCTGTCTATGGTCATCAGTGGCGCTCATGGCCGACACCGGATGGGGGCAAGATCGACCAGATCAAAAACCTTATCGAGATGATCCGCAAGTCACCGGACTCGCGCCGTCTCATTGTGTCGGCCTGGAATGTCGCCGACATTGACGGCATGGCGTTGCCGCCCTGTCATTGCCTGTTTCAGTTCTATGTGGCGGAGGGGAAGCTCTCCTGCCAACTCTATCAGCGCTCGGCGGATATCTTCCTCGGTGTGCCGTTCAACATCGCGTCCTATGCGCTACTCACCATGATGGTGGCGCAGGTGGCGGGGCTGCAAGCGGGTGAGTTCATCCATACGTTCGGCGACGCGCATCTTTATTCCAATCATCTGGAACAGGCCGATAAGCAACTGGCGCGCAAACCCTTTGCGCTGCCGAAGATGCATATCAATCCGGACGTCACCTCGATTTTCGATTTCACCTATGACGACTTCCGCCTCGAAGGCTATGAGGCACATCCCCATATCGCTGCGCCTGTTGCGGTGTGATGCGTCGGCGCATCGTGGTGGTGATGCTGACGCTTCTCGTGGGGGTGCTCGCGGTCTCGGCGATGGGGCTTATTCTTCTTCATATGCGACCGATCTCAGCCGATAAGATCGAAACGCAAAATCTCCAGTGAACTTCATGCATCTGTCGCTCTTCATTGCTATTGCCGATAACGGCGTCATCGGGCGCGACAATGGCTTGCCGTGGCGGCTTTCGGGCGACATGGCTTATCTGAAGCGCATGACGATGGGCAAGCCGATCATCATGGGGCGCAAGACATGGGAGAGTTTTCCGAAGCGGCCATTGCCCGGTCGGCCCAATCTCGTGATTACGCGGGACAAGGGCTATGATGCTCCGGGAGCGGAGGTTTTCGGGAGCGCTGAGGCGGCGGTGGCACGGGCGGAAATTTTGGCGCGGGAACTCGGCGTCGATGAGGCGATGGTGCTGGGCGGGGCGCAGATTTATTCGGTGCTGCTCGATAAGGCGACGCGGATTTATCTGACGGAAGTGCATGCGGCACCGGAAGGCGACACGCGGTTTGAGTTTGCGCGAGACGGCTGGCGCGAGGTGTCACGTGAACGCCATGCAGCAGGCGAGAAGGACACGAGCGATTATTCGTTTGTGGTGCTGGAGCGGTGAGCGTTTTATAAAAACGGAATGAGTTGCTCTGCATCACCTGCAATGACGACGAAAAAGAATGAGAAAATAAATGACCACCGAAGAACTGAAGATGCCGGTATCATTGCATTATGTGGCCTTTCCGTCGCTGCATGAGGTGCCGCTGACGATTGCCGGGCGGTTGCGGGTGCCGTCAGGCGAGGGCAAGAAGCCAGCGGTGTTGCTATTGCACGGGACGGCGGGGCCGTCGGCGCGCGAGGGCGGATATGCCGACGGGCTCAATGCGGCGGGATTTGTGACGCTGGAGCTTGATCAATGGGCGGCGCGCGGCTCGACCGGCGGTGTGGCGGGGCGGCCCAAGACGGTGCTGGAAACGCTGCCGGATGTTTATGGCGCGCGGGCCTATCTGGCGGCGCATGCGGCGGTTGATGCGAGCCGCATCGGTGTCATGGGATTTTCATTCGGCGGGATCGCCTCGATGCTCGCCGCCACGCATTTGCGCAATGATGTGTTTTTGAAGGGCGATCATTTCAAGGCGCATATGCCGTTTTATCCGATCGGCTGGGCCTATAATAAAGTGCCGGGTTTTGAATTCGGTGATCTCGTTGATGCGCCGGTGATGATTGTCACGGGTGCGCTCGATCAATATGACAATGACCCGCATGTGATGGAAAAGCTCGTGGCCACGCTCGACGCGCGCGATGCGGCGAAGATCACGCTGAAGGTGATGGACAACTCACATCACTGTTTTGATATGCCGGGTGCAGATGTGGTGGTCAATGATCCGTTCTCACATCAGGGCAAGGGCGGCGAGGTGACCATGCGCTGCAATGAAGCGGCGATGGCGGATGCGCATCAGCTGGTGGTGAAGTTTTTTTCGGATGTGATGTGAAGTTTAGGTGAGGAAGTAAGACCCTCACCCAACCCTCTCCCAGAGGGAGAGGACTTAAAAGTTTAGGAGAGATTGATGGACGTGCGCGCTGCTGTGGCTTTTGAAAAAGGGAAGCCTCTTGAGATTGAGACGGTGCAGCTTGAGGGGCCGCGCGACGGGGAAGTGCTTGTCGAGATTAAAGCAACGGGCATTTGCCACACGGATGCGTTCACACTGTCGGGTGATGATCCCGAAGGTATGTTCCCGGCGATCCTCGGCCATGAAGGGGCGGGCGTTGTTGTCGAAGTCGGTAAAGGCGTGAAGTCACTCGCTGTGGGCGATCATGTGATCCCGCTTTACACGCCGGAATGCCGCGAGTGCAAAAGCTGCACGAGCCATAAGACAAATCTTTGCACATCCATTCGCGCGACGCAGGGTAAGGGCTTGATGCCGGACGGCACGAGCCGCTTTTCCTATAAGGGCAAACCCGTCTTGCATTACATGGGCTGTTCGACATTCGCCAATTACACTGTGCTGCCGGAAATCGCGCTGGCGAAAATCCGCAAGGATGCGCCCTTCGATAAGGTTTGTTATATCGGCTGTGGTGTCACAACCGGCATCGGCGCTGTGATCTTCACTGCGAAGGTGGAAGCGGGTGCCAATGTTGTGGTCTTCGGACTAGGCGGCATTGGTCTCAATGTCATTCAGGGCGCGAAGATGGTCGGCGCCAATATGATTGTCGGTGTGGACATCAACCCTGAGCGGCAGGCGATGGCGCGGGCTTTCGGCATGACGCATTTTGTGAATCCGAAAGAGATCAAGGGCGATATTGTCGCGCATATTGTGGAGCTCACGGGCGGTGGCGCGGATTATAGTTTTGAGTGCATCGGCAATATCCACACGATGCGTCAGGCGCTGGAATGCTGCCATCGCGGTTGGGGCGTTTCGACCGTCATCGGTGTGGCCGGTGCGGGGCAGGAAATTTCAACACGGCCGTTTCAGCTTGTGACGGGGCGCGTGTGGAAGGGTTCGGCCTTTGGCGGCGCGCGCGGGCGGACGGATGTGCCGCGCATTGTCGATTGGTATATGGACGGCAAGATCAATATCGACGATCTCATCACGCATGTGATGCCGCTTGAGGACATCAATAAAGGCTTTGACCTGATGCATGAGGGCAAGTCGATCCGGTCTGTCGTCACGTTTTAGGGTAGGGGAAGAAAGACCCTCACCCAACCCTCTCCCAGAGGGAGAGGACTATTGCTCTGCGGCTCGCCTCTCGCCACAATGTCTCATCGAAAATCGGATGTGGGGGCACACCCGCACCAATGACAGGGGAGAGAGACATGGGCGCGCCAAAGCTGATTGCCGACGGATTGCATTTTCCGGAAGGCCCGATTGCCATGCCGGATGGCAGCATCATTCTTGTGGAAATCAAAAGCGGTGATCTGACCCGCGTGACGATGGACGGTAAGAAAGAGGTCATTGCACATCTGGGCGGCGGGCCGAACGGCGCGGCCATTGGCCCTGATGGCGCGTGCTATGTCTGCAATGACGGCGGCTTTGAATTTCACGAGGTGAACGGTCTCGTTATTCCGGGCGGCAAACCGCATGATTATTCCGGCGGTCGCATTGAGCGCGTTGATCTCAAGACCGGTGCGGTAAAAGTTCTGTACACGGAATGTGGCGGTAATCCGCTGATCGGGCCCAATGATATTGTGTTCGACAAAGAAGGCGGCTTCTGGTTCACCGATCACGGAAAAACGGACGGGCGCATTCAATATCGCGGCGGTCTCTATTACGCCAAGATCGACGGTTCCTCGATCAAGGAAGTGGCCTTTCCGATTCTGTCGGCCAATGGCGTCGGCCTGTCGCCGGATGAAAAGACGGTCTATGTGGCTGACACGTTTTCGGCACGTCTGTTGGCCTTCGACATTGTGTCGCCCGGCGTGATTGCACCGGATGCGGGGCTTGGCGGGGCGGGGCGCTATGTCGGCGCGGCACCGGGGCACACTTATTTTGACAGTCTGGCGATTGACGCGAAGGGCAACATTTGCGTCGCCACGATCCTCAATGGTGGAATCACGATTTTTGCGCCGGACGGCTCGAATAAGCATGTGCCGATTGACGATATTCTCGTCACCAATATCTGCTTTGGCGGCAAGGATCTGAAGACGGCTTATATCACCGCCTCGTCCACGGGCCGGTTGCTGCAAATGGAATGGGAGACGCCCGGTCTGCCGCTTAATTTCCTGAATAAATAAGCAATAAACCGTTCATCGAGCGTTCAGGTCCGCAGTCAGATAGTGGTCCGGCTGCGGACATTCTGGACTTCAAATTATGGTTAATGCGTGCCAGACTGCCGCCACTTGAAACGGCTTTGAGGAAACAAAAGCCGTAAACCCCGGGAGGACTAAAATGCGTCTTTTCTACAGTGCCCTTGTTGTTGCGTCTGTTGCTTTTGCCGGTGCGGCCTCTGCCGCTGGTATGAATGAAAATCTTTTTGGCAACACGGTTGTGATCACGTCGGCGAATGGCGTGACCAAAGCGAAGGTCAATGCCGACAAGACCTATGAGACGCATCTTGCCGATGGCTCGGTTGTCAAAGGCACATGGGCGGAAGATGGCGCCAATACCTGCTACACGCAGGTTGAGCCGGCTCCGGCTGCCGATGCAAAACCCTTCTGCACACCCAATGAAGCGCGCGCCGTGGGCGACAAATGGGAAAACAAGGGTCCCGATGGCACAGTTGTGACGTTTGAGCTGGTGGCGGGCCACTGATCCGCTAACGGATGAATTAGAGTGAGTGGCCGGTTTTCGTGTGTTCGGGAACCGGCCATTTTTTGTTTGAAGCAGAAAATCAAAAGGGAGAATGCTATGCGTAAAGCTTTTGGTGTGCTCGTTGCGTCTGTTTTGTTGTCTTCGGTTGCTTTTGCGGGCGACGACCCGTTTGCAAATTACTATGACAATACTGTCACCGTGACGAATGCGACGGGTGCGCGCGCTGTCCTGATCAACAAGGATGGCAGCTATACGCAGAAACTCGCCGACGGCACGACGGCGACAGGCACATGGAAGATTGACGGGGCCAATGGCTGCTTCATGTCGGGTGAGCCTGATGCGAAACCTTATTGCGTGCCTGCGGAGACCCATGCAGTCGGTGACACATGGGACCTGACGGCGCCGGACGGGACCGCAGAAAAGGCGACGCTGACAGCGGGTCGCTGAGTTTTTTGCCGAGATGAGAATGGCCGGTGCGAAAGTACCGGCCATTTTTCGTTTGAGGTCAGTCTTCCACCACGATCGTGGGGGCTTTACGGGCGCGGGTGCCTTTGGTGGCAGCGATATGCTCTGCGACTTTGCGGGCGATGCCAATATAGATTTTTGCTTCATCGCTGTCGGGTGCTGAGGCGACAACGGGCGTGCCTGCGTCGGATGTTTCGCGCACCGACATGTGGAGCGGCACTTCGCCGAGGAAATCGCAGCCGAGTTTTTCCGCCATGCGCCGCGCGCCGCCTTCGCCGAAGATGTAGCTTTTCTCTTTCGTTTGCGGGCTCACAAAATAGGCCATGTTTTCGATAATGCCGAAGACAGGGACATGGGTTTTTTCAAACATCGAATAGGCTTTGCGCGCGTCGATGAGTGCGATGTCCTGCGGTGTTGAGACGATGACGGCACCGGCCATGGGCACGCGCTGGACCATGGTGAGTTGCGCATCGCCTGTGCCGGGCGGGAAATCGACGATGAGCACATCAAGCTCGCCCCAGGCGACGTCCATCATCATTTGCGTCAGCGCGGACTGGACCATGGGGCCGCGCCAGATCATGGCGGTTTCTTCATCCACCAGAAAACCGATCGACATGCATTTGATGCCGTAATTTTCCATCGGTTTCAGTTTTTTACCGTCAAGCTCCGGCTTGCCTTTGAGGCCCAGCATGCGCGGGATGGACGGTCCGTAAATGTCAGCGTCGAGGAGACCGACGCGCAAGCCCAGATGTGACAGTCCCAATGCGAGATTGACCGCCGTTGTTGATTTGCCCACGCCGCCTTTGCCGCTGGCGACCGCGACGATGGAGGCAACGCCGGGGATTTGTAAGGGACCTGCGGGGCGCGGGGCCGCTTTCGGTTCGCCGTGGGAATGATCGTGGCCCTTGTGGTCGTGGCCTTTGGGCTTTGGCCCTTCGCTATGGGCGGTTAAAACGGCGGTGACGCTGAGAACGCCTTTGAGCGCACGCACGGCCTCTTCGCATTGGCGGCGCAGGGGCTCGGAGGAGGGGCCGCGCGCGGGGGGCACTTCAACGGAAAAGCCGACATGGCCTTCGCGGAGCACGAGGCCTTGAATGAGACCCGATGAGACTACATCTCTATGTGTTGTCGGGTCGATGATACCGGACAAGGCCTTGATGATGTCTTCTTTGGTGGCGCGGTCCATTGGTCTCACTTAAAGTTCTGAATGTTGCAGTGCGGTTGTCAAAAGGGGTGCGTTTCGTTGCACCTTGAGAATGACTGTCTTATAACCGCCTTGGACGCGAATCCACCGAGATCATTTTTGTTTTTCACACTTCGATCAAAGGATGTTTGATGCCCTGGAGCAATAATAGTGGCGGCGGCAGCGGTGGCGGTGGCTGGCAGGGCGGAGGCGGCAACAATCGCGGTCCGTGGGGAAATGGTCCCTCAGGCGGTGGCAATCAGCCGCCGGATCTTGATGATCTGATCCGCCGCGGTCAGGAAAAGCTCCGCGAAATCATGCCGGGCGGTGGCAACGCGGGGCCGGGCACCTTCGGGCTGATTTTTCTGGCGATTATTCTCA
Organism: Parvibaculum sp.; assembly: GCA_030645235.1. Lineage (GTDB taxonomy): Bacteria > Pseudomonadota > Alphaproteobacteria > Parvibaculales > Parvibaculaceae > Parvibaculum. The sequence continues at coordinate 608,639 of JAUSMV010000012.1, forward strand.
TTTTCTTTGCGTCGAGCTCTATCTATCGCGTTGATACCGACCAGCAGGGCGTTGTGCTTCGCTTTGGCAAGTTTGTCCGCGCGGAAGCGCCGGGCCTGCATGTGAAGCTGCCCTATCCCATTGAGACGCTTTACAAGCCGACAGTGACGCGCATCAACCGTATTGACATCGGTATGCGTGAGACCGGCTCCAACACGATCAACAATATTGCCGAAGAAAGCCTGATGCTGACGGGCGATGAAAATATCGTCGATATCAGCTTCACAGTGCGCTGGCGCATCAAGATTGACGGCGCGACCGACTATCTCTTTGAAGTCGAAGACCCTGAAGGCACAGTGCGCGCGATTGCTGAAAGCGCGATGCGCGAAGTGGTGGGCCAATCCAACATTCAGGCTTTGCTGACAACGGGCCGTTCCGATGTGCAGACGCGCGTCAAAGGTCTGATGCAGACGGCGCTCGACACTTATTCGTCCGGCGTTGAAGTGACGGAAGTGCAGTTGCAGAACTCCAATCCGCCTGCAGCCGTCATCGATGCCTTCCGCGACGTGCAGGCAGCGCAGGCTGACCAGGAGCGCTCGCAGTTTGAGGCCAATACCTACGCCAACCAGGTCGTGCCGAAAGCGCGCGGTACGGCGGCACAGATCACGCAGGCTGCCGAAGCCTATCGTGAGCAGACAGTCGCCGCTGCCGAAGGTGAAGCCAAACGCTTCCTCTCGATTTACAACGAATATAAGGATGCAAAAGACGTCACGCGCCGCCGCATCTATCTCGAAACGATGCAGGACGTTTATAGCAAGATGAATAAGGTGATGGTTGATCAGGACAGTGGGGGCAAGGGCGTGTTGCCTTATCTGCCGCTGACGGGTCTGCGCACAATCGCGCCTGCCCCTGCCGGACAGACGGGTGCTGCGGCGCCTGATGCCCCGACATCGACGACCAGCACAGGGAGCCGCTGATATGAACAGGACTTATTCAATTGCCGGTGGCATTGCTCTCGCGGTCATCGCGGTGCTGATTTATTCCTCCGCCTTTACGGTCAACATGATGCAGCAAGCGATTGTGCTGCAATTCGGTTCGCCGCAGGGTGGGGTTATCAGCAAGCCGGGCCTCTACTGGAAGTTGCCTTACATTCAGAATGTGGTGTTCATCGACAAGCGTTTGCTTTCGCTTGAAGCCCCAGCCGAAGAAGTCACGACATCGGATCAGAAGCGTCTCGTGGTTGATGCTTTTGCGCGTTTCAAGATTGTTGATGCGCTCAAATTCTATCAGACCGTGCGCGATCCGCGTCTGACAGAACAGCGCTTGCAGCCGACATTTGCCTCGGCGCTGCGTAACACACTGGGCGACAATTCGCTCGAAACGCTGGTGCGCGGTGATCGTAGCGGCCTGATGAAGAAGATTTTGAAGACGTTTAACGAGACGTCATCTGATCTGGGCATCGTCATTATCGACGTGCGCATCAAACGCGCCGACCTGCCTGTTGCCAATAGTCAGGCGATCTATCGCCGGATGCAGACGGAGCGCGAACGCGAAGCCGCTGTCATTCGTGCGCGTGGTCAGGAAGAGGCCCAACGTCTGCGCTCGCGCGCTGACCGTGATGTGACGGTGCTTCTCGCTGACGCGGAACGTGACGGACAGATTGCACGAGGTCAGGGCGACGCGACACGCGCCAAGATTTTCGCCAATGCGTTCAATCAGGACCCTGAATTCTTCGCGTTCTATCGTTCGATGCAAGCCTATAAAGCGAGCCTTTCAGGCGATACGACGACGATGGTGATTTCGCCCGATAGCGAATTCTTCCGCTATTTGAACAGTGAAAACGGCGGAGCCAGACGCTGAGACAGGCGACAGGGCGGGATGAAGGGTTGGCGTATGCGGGGTGGTAGGGTTTTGAGTTTTGCAGCGGCGTTGATTGTTATGATCAGCGCGGCAGTGACACTTCCTGCCTTTGCACGCGCACCATCACCTGAACTCGCCGACCTTGCCGTGCGGCTGTCACCGGCCGTCGTCAATATCTCAACGACCTATATGGAGTCAGCAGGCGAGGCCCAACCGGCCTCGCCTTTTGATTTGCCAGGCGATGTGCCTGATGAACCTGACCCGCAGGAAAAAGCGCAGTCGCTGGGATCGGGCTTTGTCATTGACCCCAAAGGCGTCATCGTCACGAATAATCATGTGATCGACAAGGCCGACAAGATCGATGTTGTGTTCACGGATGGCACTGTGTTGACGGCAAAAGTTTTGGGCCGTGACGAAAAAACCGACATTGCCGTTTTGAAAGTCGAGCCCAAAGCGCCGTTGGCCCATGTGGCGCTCGGCGACAGCAATCATTTGCGCGTCGGCGACTGGGTGGTTGCTATCGGCAATCCGTTCGGGCTTGGCGGCACCGTGACGGTCGGCATTGTCTCGGCGCTCAACCGCGATATTCACGCGGGCAATTATGATGATTTCATTCAGACGGACGCTGCGATTAATCGCGGCAATTCGGGCGGGCCGCTGTTTAATCTCGACGGCGAAGTTGTCGGTATGAATACGGCGATCATCTCGCCATCGGGCGAAAGTGTCGGCATCGGCTTTGCGACACCGGCGAGCACGCTGAAGTCCATTGTTGGTCAGATATTGAAAGACGGCACGATTAGACGCGGCTGGATCGGTGTGCGTATTCAGTCGGTGACGCCGGACCTTGCGGCCTCAATGGGCCTTAAAGATTTGCACGGGGCGTTGATCGCCGGTGTAACCGAGAAGGGACCGGCGAGTGAGGCGGGCATGGAAACGGGCGATCTCGTCACCGGCTTTGACGGGCGACCTGTGCGCGAGATGCGTGATCTGCCGCGCATTGTGGCGGAGACAACAATCGGTCGTTCGGTGAGTGTTGATGTGATCCGCAAAGGACGTCCGCGTCAGTTGACGGTCAAGGTTGGTTTGCTTGATGAGAGCGAAAAGGTCGTGGCAGAGAAGCCGCAGCCCCTGCAGGTGTTGACGATCAAGACGCTGGGGCTAGATTTGTTGGCGCTGGATGAAGAAATGCGCGAGCGGTTTCAGCTTGATGAAGAGGCAACGGGCGCGCTGGTGAGCGATGTTGCGCCGAGAAGTGCGGCGGCAGACAAGGGTGTGAAGCCCGGCGATCTCATTGTGCGCGTGGGGCAATATGAGGTGGCGTCACCGCAGGACGTTTCCGACCGCGTGAATGCCGAGCGCAAAGCGGGCGCGACATCGGTGTTGCTGCGCGTGATTACGGGCGGTGTGGCGAGATTTGTGGCGCTGCCGCTTGAGTGAGGCTTACGCGAACTCACTCATCTTATAGCCCTGCAAATACAACAGTGATGTGAGGTCGCCGTGGTCGATGCGGGCGTCCGCTGCTTCGGCGACGATGGGTTTGGCGTGGAGCGCCACACCAAGTCCCGCTTCCTCAATCATGCCGAGATCATTGGCACCGTCGCCGACCGCGAGCGTTGCGTGGTGCGGGAGTTTGCGGGCGTCGCGGAGTTCGACAAGCGTGTCGATCTTGGCTTGCTTGCCGAGGATCGGTTCTCTGACCTCACCGGAAAGTTTTCCGTCCGTGAATAAAAGTGTGTTGGCGCGGTTGGTGTCGAAGCCGACCGAAGTGGCGACGCGCTCGGTGAAAAACGTAAAGCCGCCGGAGACGAGCGCGCAATAGGCGCCGTGTTTGCGCATGGTGGCGGTCAGTGTGCGGCCACCCGGCATTTCGGTGATGCGGTTTTTGTAAACGCTTTCGAGCGAGGCGAGCGGCAGACCTTTCAGGAGACCGACGCGTTCGCGCAGTGCAGGTTCAAAGGCGATTTCGCCGCGCATGGCGCGGGCTGTGATGTCGGAGATTTTGTCTTTGAGGCCAAGCTCGGCGGCCAGTTCGTCGATACATTCCTGCTCGATAATGGTTGAATCCATGTCGGCGACGAGGAGGAGCTTGCGGCGGTTGTCGGACGGCTGGATGGCGATGTCGATTTTGACGTTGGCGAATTTGGTTCGCAGCGCCGCTTCGGTCGCTTTGGTCTCGTCGGCCTCGAAAGTGACATCGCAGGCAATGCCCTGATTGAGCCAGTCGGGGGCGGATGAATTGGGCAGCGTGCCCCCCGCGCCCGCGACAAGTTCATCTGTCAGACGGGTTGTGCTGTTGCCGATCAGGGTGAGGGTGTATTTCATGGCGACCGAGATTTTTTGACGAGTGGAGTGGGTTTGACCGAGCCGCATCATACAAAGGGCGCGATCCTTATTGCAGGGCCGACGGCGAGCGGCAAGTCGGCTTTGGCGCTGGCCGTGGCGGAACGCTATGGCGGCGAGATTGTGAACGCCGATTCCATGCAGATTTATGCCGATATGCGGGTGCTGACGGCGCGGCCTTCGGCTGAGGACGAGGCCCGTATGCCGCATCATCTTTATGGTGTTTTGGGGGCGGGCGAGCATTGCTCGGCGGGCAAGTGGTCGCGGCTGGCTTTGGAGATCATTCGCGGCATTGAAGCACGCGGCAGGGTGCCGGTCGTGGTCGGTGGCACGGGGCTTTATTTCAGGACTTTGGTTGAAGGCCTGTCGCCTATTCCGGCGGTGCCTGAGGAAGTGCGCGCTGCCGTGCGGGCCGACGTGGCGGCGGCGGGCGAGGGCGCTCATGCGCTTCTTGTGGCTGCTGACCCCGTGCTCGCCGAAGTCATCCGGCCCAGCGATAAGCAACGGATTGCGCGCGGCATCGAAGTGGCGCGGGGGACGGCGAAACCCTTGAGCCAATGGCATCTGGAGCCGCCGCGGCCGCTCCTCACGGGGCGTTTGGGCAAATTTGTGCTGGCACCGGAGCGGGACTGGCTCCGCGCGCGCTGCGATTTGCGGTTTGATCTGATGGTCGGGGACGGGGCGCTTGATGAGGCGCGGCATATGGCTTTACAGGCGCTCGACCCCGCTTTGCCGTCGATGAAGGCTTTGGGTTTGCGGCCATTGATCGACTATGTGGCTGGAAAGATTGAGCTTTCTGAGGCGTCTGAGAAGGGTAAAGCGGAGACGCGGGCCTATGCGAAACGGCAGGAGACCTGGTTCCGGACTCAGATGATTGCGTGGAATAGGCTTTCTACGCAAGATTCGGAAAGGTTAAAGGCATTAATCTTTGCATTTATTGACGAATGGGGGTTGACCACCCGTTGAGGCGCGGTTAGGTTGCCCGAAATTAGCGATGCCTTTTTGCGTATTGCTCCGGCTTGTTCGGGGCATTTGCTTTTTAAGGTGAAGAAGAGAGACAGGGCTATGGCTGCGACAGAAATGACGGGTGCGGAGATCATCGTGAAGGCGCTGACGGATCAGGGCGTCGATACGATTTTTGGCTATCCGGGCGGTGCGGTGCTGCCGATCTATGACGCGCTGTTCCAGCAAAACCAGATCCGTCACATTCTCGTCCGCCATGAGCAGGGCGCGGTTCACGCCGCTGAAGGCTATGCCCGCTCGACGGGCAAGCCCGGCGTTGTGCTTGTCACGTCCGGTCCGGGCGCCACGAACGCCGTCACGGGTCTCACCGATGCGCTGATGGATTCCATCCCGATCATTTGTCTCACAGGTCAGGTGCCGACGCATCTGATCGGCACGGACGCGTTTCAGGAATGCGACACGGTCGGCATCACGCGGCCCTGCACCAAGCACAATTGGCTCGTCAATTCGGCCAAGGAACTGACGCGCGTGATGCATGAGGCGTTCTATGTCGCGACCAATGGCCGTCCGGGTCCCGTCGTCATCGACATTCCGAAAGACGTGCAGTTCCAGAAGGCCGAATATGTCGGTCCGCAGAACATCGTCCACAAAACCTATCGCCCGAAAATCAAAGGCGACATCGACAAGATCAGGCAGGCGATTGAGCTCATTGCCCATGCCAAGAAGCCGCTTTTCTATACCGGCGGCGGCATCATTAATTCAGGCCCGCTCGCCTCGCAGCTGATGCGCGACTTTGTGAAGATGACGGGTTTCCCGATCACCTCGACGCTGATGGGGCTTGGCGCGTTTCCCGCGTCCGATCCGCAATGGCTCGGCATGGTCGGCATGCACGGTACCTATGAAGCCAATCACGCCATGCATGATTGCGACGTGATGATCAATCTCGGCGCGCGGTTTGACGACCGTGTGACGGGCCGCGTTGATGCGTTTGCGCCGAACTCAAAGAAAATCCACGTCGATATTGATGCCTCCTCCATCAACAAGATCGTGCATGTCGATGTCGGCATTGTCGGCGATGCCGCGCATGTGCTTGAAGACATGATCCGCATCTGGAAGGCGAAAGCCATTCAGCTCGACAAGCCTGCCATGGCCGCATGGTGGAAGCAGGTTGAGAGCTGGCGCGCGAAGAAATCGCTCAACTACACCCACTCAGACGAAGTCATCAAACCGCAATATGCGGTCGAGCGCCTCTATCAGCTCACGAAAGATCGCGACACTTACATCACGACCGAGGTCGGTCAGCATCAGATGTGGGCGGCGCAGCACTATCATTTTGAAAAGCCGAACCATTGGATGACATCCGGCGGCCTCGGCACGATGGGCTACGGCCTGCCTGCCGCTGTCGGCGTGCAGATCGCGCATCCCGATGCGCTGGTCATCGACATTGCCGGCGAAGCGTCGATCCAGATGTGCATGCAGGAAATTTCAACCGCCGTGCAGTTCATGCTGCCGGTGAAAATTTTCATTCTGAACAATGAATATATGGGCATGGTGCGCCAGTGGCAGCAGCTCCTGCATGGCGGTCGCTATTCGCACTCTTATTCGGATGCGTTGCCGGACTTTGTGAAGCTTGCCGAGGCCTATGGCGCGGTCGGTATCCGCGCTGAAAAGCCCTCGGAACTTGATGAGAAGATCAAACAGATGATCGACGTCAAAGCGCCGGTGATCTTTGATTGCCGCGTCGATCAGATGGAAAATGTCTATCCGATGATCCCGTCAGGGGCGGCTCACAATGAGATGATCCTGAGCGACAGCAAGGACGAGCCGGCTGTGTCGGAAGAGGGCAAGATGCTGGTTTGATTGGGTTTTTTGCAGGAAGCCCGGCTTTGCGGCCGGGGAGCCTGCAATTATGCCCGCCAGCGACACCGAAAACCCTTCACATCCACCCTTAATCCCAATACAGAGACGCGCATGAGCACCGAGAGTAAAATTGAGCGGCACACGATCGCTGTCCTTGTTGATAACGAGGCGGGGGTTCTGGCGCGCGTTGTCGGGCTGTTCTCAGGCCGTGGCTATAATATCGAAAGCCTGACCGTGGCCGAGGTTGACAAGGCGGGTCACACCTCGCGCATCACCATTGTCACCTCGGGCACGCCCATGGTCATCGAGCAGATCAAAGCGCAGCTTGAGCGCCTCGTGCCGGTTCACAAAGTGGTGGACCTGACGGTGGAAGCACCGGGCATCGAGCGCGAAATGGCGCTGGTGAAGGTTGCGGGAACCGGTGAGCGCCGCGTCGAAGCGTTGCGCCTGTCGGACGCCTTCCGTGCGCGCGTGATCGACACGACGCATTCGTCTTTCATTTTTGAAGTGACGGGCGCGCCGGACAAGATCGATGCTTTTGTAGGATTGATGAGACCTCTGGGTCTTGTGGATGTGTCGCGGACCGGGGTTGTCGCCATCGCGCGCGGCCCGGATGCGATGTGAAGACCAATAACAACGACTAATAGTTTTACGATTACGAAAAGGACGAAGCCCATGCGCGTTTATTATGACCGCGACGCCGATGTGAACCTCATCAAAGGCAAAAAAGTCGCCATTATCGGTTACGGCAGCCAGGGCCATGCCCATGCGCTCAACCTGCGCGACAGCGGCGTGAAAGACATCGCCGTTGCTCTGCGTGTGGGGTCTCCGACGGCGAAAAAAGCCGAAGGCGAAGGCCTGAAGGTCATGTCGGTTGCCGACGCCGCCAAATGGGCCGACGTGCTGATGATGCTGACGCCTGACGAATTGCAGGGCGACATCTATCGCAGCGACATTCACGACAACATGAAGCCCGGCGCCGCGCTGATGTTTGCGCATGGTCTCAACATCCATTTCAACCTGATCGAACCGCGCGCCGATATCGACGTGCTGATGGTCGCCCCCAAGGGTCCGGGCCATACGGTCCGTTCAGAATATAAGCGTGGCGGCGGCGTGCCTTCGCTCATCGCCGTTCATCAGGACGCGTCGGGCAATGCGCTCGACGTTGGTCTCTCCTACGCGTCAGCCAATGGCGGCGGTCGCGCCGGCATCATCGAAACATCGTTCCGCGAAGAATGCGAAACGGACCTGTTCGGTGAGCAGGTTGTGCTTTGCGGCGGCCTCGTCGAACTCATCCGCGCCGGTTTCGAAACATTGACGGAAGCGGGCTACGCGCCGGAAATGGCATACTTTGAATGCCTGCATGAAGTGAAGCTCATCGTCGATCTGATTTATGAAGGCGGCATCGCCAACATGAATTACTCGATCTCGAACACGGCCGAATACGGCGAATATGTCACTGGCCCGCGCATCATCACCTCGGAAACAAAAGCCGAGATGAAGCGTGTCCTCACCGACATTCAGACGGGCAAGTTCACGCGCGACTGGATGCTGGAAAACAAGGTCAACCAGACGAGCTTCAAGGCGACACGCGCTGCCGCCGCCGCTCATCCGATTGAAGAAGTGGGCGCCAAACTGCGCGCGATGATGCCCTGGATTGCCGCCAACAAGCTCGTGGACAAGGCAAAGAACTAACGCATTGTCGCGCTAGCCTCACGATTTAGTAAGGGCCCTCTGCGATAGTCGCAGGGGGCCTTTTTATTGACTGATTTGGGGTCGAGGGTTGTTGAAGATGCTTTCTGCTCTGGCTCTCCCCACTTGAGGGGGGAGGGTTGGGTGGGCGTGAAGCTTCAGGTAGGTGTTTTACGAGGATGCCCTCCCGCCGGGATCGTGAGTACGATCCGACCTCCCCTTCAGGTGGGGAGGAGATTTAGATACGAGTGACTGGAATAAGCTATGACTTCAACACGGGCAGATATCGCTTTTTTGCACACAGCTTCGGTGCATGTGGGAACGTTTAATGCGTTGGCAGCCGAGCTTGCGCCGCAGCTCACGCTCACCCATTCCGTGCGCGAGGATCTGTTGAGTGCGGCCGAGAAGGCCGGTCTCGTCACACCAGCGATTGATCTGATGACACAGGAGGCGCTCCTCGCGCTTGCTGAAAATGCGCGTGTCGTTGTGTGCACCTGCTCGACGCTGGGCGCGAGTGCGGAAGCGCTTGATGATGAAACCTCTGTGCCTGTGCTGCGCATTGACCGCGCGATGGCAGACCTTGCCGTGAAAACGGGACGCCGCATTGGTGTTGCTGCCTGTGCCCCGACAACGGTGCCCAATACACAAACGCTGATCCGCTCGTCTGCCGCGCGCGCCAAACGCGAAATCGCCATTCGCACGTTTGTGTTTGACGATGTGTGGAATCTTTTTCGTGAAGGTCGCCTGACTGATTATTACGAAGGCATCGCCACGCGGCTCGTGGACGCCGCGCGCAATGTCGATGTGATCGTGCTGGCACAGGCCTCGATGGCCCCTGCGGCGTTGATGTGCGGTGATTTGAAAATTCCGGTTCTGTCGAGCCCGCGTATCGGCTTTGAAGCGGCGGTGCAGGCGCTCGCCGTCGCGGAGTAGCGACAGTTTGGCAATTGACAGTTTTTGCGAATAATTATCGAATCCGTGTCCTAATCACGACCAGCAGTGAGTGAACTCAATGAAACGTATGATTTTGGTGACGGCGGGTGTTTTGGCGCTCTTTGCATCGGGCATGAGCGTGGCATCGGCGGACGATGTGCCGACATTTGAAATCACGATCAAGGATCACAAGTTTGATCCTGAGAAATTTGACGTGCCCGCTGGCAAAGACTTCAAGCTGATCGTCAAAAATCTCGATGCGACGCCCGAAGAATTTGAGAGCTTCGATTTTCCGGTTGAGAAAATCATCGCGGGCGGCGGTGAGGGCGTATTCAATGTCGAGGCGCTGGATGCCGGAGACTATAAATTTTTCGGCGAGTTCAATATGGACACTGCCAATGGCGTGATCACCGCTAAATAATTTCGCTCAGGCGTAGAGATAAGAGGCAAGGCCGGTGCGCTCGAAAGGGTGCCACTGGCCTTCTTTTTGCGCGAGGCGGTCCGCAATGGCCCAAAGCACCATGGCGTTGACGCCCATGCCGATATGGCTCGACGTGACTTCGATATTATCCGTCATCGGCGTTTCCTGTTCCAGACAGGCTTCCCACGGCACGACGCCGTCGCTTTTGGAATAGATGGCGGTGCAGGGCACAGGCGGCGGCGGACGCAGACGCGCGGCAAGCGCCGGATCAGGTTCGCCTTCGATGCGGTAGCCTGCGCCGAAGGGCGAACCCAATGTGATGACCTGACGCGTCAGCGGGGGAAATTGCCGCGCGAGTTCGCGCGCATAGATGCCGCCGAGCGACCAGCCGACAATGGAAACCTTGCGCTGATAGCGGTCAGATAATTCTTTGAAGCGGGTGCGGATACCGTCGCGGATCTCGGTGCTCGGTCCCCAGTTGCGGCCAAGCTTCCACGGATGAACCTGATAGTCGAGCGCCTGCAGATAGCGGCGCAGCACGAAAGTGGACGCATCATCGCCGAACATGCCGGGCAGCACGAGAACAGGATGCCCGTCACCGCGCGGCGCTTGCAGCAGGATCGGCAGCGCAGGGCCGAGCGTCGCCAGCTCAACGAAGATACCGAGTTCGCCGAGACGGTCGAAGATACCGCGGTCATCTTGCAGTTCAGGGCGTTTGGGAGGCATTCAGGACTTTCGGTTCGGCGGATGTTGTTGGCGTTAGGGTCGCACGGGCGGGGAGGGATTGCGAGAGTGCACAGTAAAGTTTCCACCTCCCCCTTGTGGGGAGGTCAAAATATTTGTCTTCAAATATTTTGGGTGGGGGTATTGATGCTCAATATAGATTCCGTGTTCAACGAGGGGTCGTGTCCCCCACCCAAAAAATCTGGAGTAGATTTTTTGACCTCCCCACAAGGGGGAGGTGGAGTTTATTGCTAATGCCCGTGCTTCTCATCGGGGCAATCGCCCTGCTCAATCTGCACCGTCGCATGTGCAATCCCGAACTTTGAGGTGAGGCGCGCGTTGATGTCGCGCAGCGCCGTCTCGGCATTGGTGTCGGGCTTTAATCTTGCGTGCAGCGTGGCGACTGGGCGGGCGGAACCCAATGACCAGGCGTGAACATGATGGATGTCAGCGACGCCTGCGACGTGGCCGAGCAGGTCGCTCGTGATCGTTGCTGGGTCGAGGCCTTCCGGCGTGCCTTCCATCAGGATATGGGCGGCATCGCGCGTGACGTTCCAAGCGCTGCGCAGGATCAGCACGGCGACGAGGACGGAGAGGATCGGGTCAATCGGCATCCAGCCTGTTTGCAGAATGATGATGGCCGCCGCAATCGCCGCCACAGACCCCAGCATATCGCCGAGCACATGGAGTGCCGCGCCGCGCGTATTGAGGCTTTCGCCTGCGCCGTGAAGCAATACGTATGAGGCGACATTGATGCCGAGGCCGCAGATCGCGACGATGAGCATGGGCGTGGCGAGAACATCCGTTGGCTGACTAATGCGCAAAGCGGCTTCAACGACAATCCAGATAGAAAGCGCGATCATGGTGGCGCCGTTGAGGAAGGCCGCTAGGATTTCGGCGCGGTGATAGCCGTATGAGTGCGCACCGTCGGCAGGGCGGCGGGCAAAGCGCACGGCGAGCCATGCCAGCGCCAGCGCGCCTGTATCTGTGAGCATGTGACCTGCGTCAGCGATCAGCGCGAGTGAACCTGACCACCAGCCGCCGATGGCTTCTATAACCATGAACCCGCCGGTGATCCACATGGCCAGCGCGACGCGGCGCTCCGATGTGGCGCCGTGGCTGTGGCCGTGATGATCGTGGGAATGAGCGCTCATGCTTCGGTCTCGTCGTGCTGGTCTTCGTTCACATGCGCTACCATGTCGGCAAGGAGATGCGCGATATGCGCATCGTGGAGGCGGTAGAAGATGTGTTTGCCGCGCCGTTCAGGACTGACGAGGCGCGCGGCGCGGAGCAGACGCAAATGGTGGCTGACGAGCGAGGGCGAGAGGCTGAGGCTTGTCGCGATGTCGCCGACGGCGCGCGGCGCGTTCAGTGTTTCGATCAGGATGCGCAGGCGCGAGGGGTCGCCCAGCAGTTTGAACGTCTCGGCGAGGACATGGGCTTTGTCATCGGTGAGGGACGTGGCGGTTGGGAGGCTATGGAGCGCGGGTTGGGGCATGGGGACAATTTCATATGAACAGGTGTTCATACGTTATGAATGTGTGGGGGAGTAAGTCAATCAAATTTTTTCTTATTCCCGTCTTGTCAGTGCCCGCGAAGTGCCGCGAGGGGAGGGGAAATCCCAATCCCCACCCGGGGATTGGGATTTTCGGGACGCGCGACGAGGCTCGACGAACTGACCTATGATCTCTACATGGAAACCTCGAATCTCTTGCAAGAAATGCTATGAAATTCGAGCCTGTTTCGAGCCCGCCTTGTTCTTATCCTCCCCTTCAAGAGGCGCCTGTGCTACATCGCGGGACCACATTCAGGGGATAAAATATGCGTATCGGTACGCCGCTTTCACCCAACGCCACCCGCGTCATGCTGCTCGGTTCAGGCGAGCTTGGCAAAGAAGTGGCGATTGAATTGCAGCGCTACGGCGCGGAAGTGATTGCGGTGGACCGCTATCCCAATGCACCGGCGCATCAGGTGGCGCATCGCTCTCACGTGATTGCGATGACGGACAGCGCAGCGCTCAGGGCGCTCATCGAGAAAGAGCGCCCGCATCTGATCGTGCCGGAGATTGAAGCGATTGCAACGGATGTGTTGGCGGCGATTGAAGCGGAAGGTCTGGCCGAAGTGATCCCGACCGCGCGCGCCGCGCAATTGACGATGAACCGCGAAGGCATTCGTCGTTTGGCGGCGGAAGAATTGAAGCTGCCGACATCGCCTTATGCCTTTGCCGCAAGCGGCGCGGAACTCGCCGCGGGCGCTCTGCGCGTTGGCTTTCCGTGCTTCGTAAAGCCCGTTATGTCGTCGTCTGGCAAGGGTCAATCCTATGTGGAGAGTGCGGCTGATGTGCAGGCGGCATGGGACTATGCGATGGCGGCGGGACGTGTCGAGCGTCAGTTGGTGATCGTCGAAGGCCGGATTGATTTCGATTATGAGATCACGTTGCTCACCGTGCGCGCGAAGGGTGCGAGCGGCGACGTTGAGACATCGTTCTGCGCCCCCGTTGGTCATCGTCAGGTGAAGGGCGACTATGTTGAGAGCTGGCAGCCGCAGGCGATGACTGCGCTGGCGCTTGAACGTTCGCGCGACATTGCGGCTAAGGTCACGGCGTCGCTTGGTGGTCGCGGGATTTTCGGTGTGGAGTTGTTTGTGAAGGGCGATGACGTGTGGTTCTCGGAAGTCAGTCCGCGTCCGCATGATACGGGGCTGGTGACGCTTGCCAGCCAGACCCAAAGCGAGTTCGCGCTTCATGCCCGTGCGATTCTGGGGCTCCCGGTCTCCACCGCTTTATCCTCACCCGCTGCCTCTGCGGTAATCTATGGCGGCATCGATTCCGTCGGCGTCACTTTCGAAGGACTCGAGTTGGCCCTGGCCGTACCCGAGAGCGATGTGCGCCTTTTCGGCAAGCCCGAGGCCTTCACAAAGCGGCGCATGGGCGTCGCGGTGACGCGGGGCAGGGATGTGGCCGAGGCGCGGGCGCGGGCGAGTGAGGCGGCTTCGCGGGTGAAAGTGATTGGCTGAGGGTTGCATATCCGCAGCATAATTTTCCTCATTGTGCATTTATTATAGGTTCGATCCCGAGTACCTTGGTTCGGCGCAAGGCTCTTTTGCGCCAAATCGGGGTTCGGTGATGAACTGGGATGATCTTCGTTTCTTTCTCGCTGTGGCGGGCGCTGGTTCCTTATCTGGGGCCGGTCAGCAGCTTGGCGTCAATACGACGACGGTGCTGCGCCGTGTTGCGTCTTTGGAAGATGATCTCGGCGCGCGGCTGTTTGAGCGCGAGCGGACGGGTTACCGGCTGACGGCGGCGGGCGAGAAGCTTGTCGAGGCTTTGGAGCCCGTGGATCGACGGCTTTCGGCCCTTCCGCGCGATTTTGCGGCCAATGGCGAGGGCAATGACGGTACGGTATGCCTCGCCGCGAGCGATGTTTTGGCGTCGCATATCATTGCGCCGGGTCTGATGGCCTTTCGTGAGGCGCATCCAGGGCTGGAACTGGAACTCGTGAGCGAGCAGCGCAGCAGCGGCGTTGGCGGCGCGCCGCGGATCGGTAATCCGCTGAAAGATGTCGATGTGGCGCTCCGCGCCGCGCGGCCGACTCAGGGCGATATGCTGATGCGCAAGGTGGGCGATATGGCCTACGGGCTTTATGCCTCTCCTGCCTATCTCGAGGCCAGGGGTACTCCGGCGCAGATGGCCGAGCTTGCGGGCCATGATGTGATCGGCTTTCCCCATGCGGAAATGCCTTTGGGGCCCGTTTGGTGGCTTTCACGTGCTGAAAAGCCCGCCCGCGTGGCGTTTCGTTCGTCCAGCGTCATGGCGCGGGCTGAGGCGGTGCGTCAAGGAATGGGACTGACGGCGCTTCCCTGTATCGTCGGCGATCAGGACGGGGGCATTACCCGCGTTTTTGGGCCGGATCTTTTGGGTACTCTCGAACTCTGGCTTATGGCGCGCAATGACCTTGCCCAACTCGCCCATGTGAGGGCGGTTATGGAGTACTTGGTCGAAGCGGTGAAGCGTCATCGGGGCAGACTTGAGGGGCGGGGATATGAAGTCACCGAACTTGCCGTCAAACCCTTGAAAAGCCGCTAGAATCAAGTCTTTGTCGTTGCGCGAACGAAGGCTTTAGGCGTACAAGTTTTTATGGTTGATGCGCCTTGCGATTCCGAAACGCAATGCTGGGCGGTTCTGATTTGTTCGTGTGCGGATCATATATGAATTTCCCTGACAGTTTGCCCCGGAGGGTGCACCCGAAAGCCGCCAAGAACGGCGTGAGGGCTGCAAAAGGGACGGGCAGCACGGACCGCGTTAACTATTTAGCCACCATAATTTACGATACTCACCACACCGACAGAGCGCGCAAAATCGCTGCGCATCGTCGAGCTAATATTGAAGGATAAAAAAGCATGCTTTCCGGACTTCTCGGCATGTTTTCGGCCGATATGGCGATCGATCTCGGCACCGCGAACACTCTTGTTTACGTCAAAGGCAGGGGCATCGTGCTCAATGAGCCGTCGGTGGTCGCGATCATCGAAAAGGGCGGCAAGAAGCAGGTGCTGGCCGTGGGTGAAGAAGCTAAGCTGATGCTCGGTCGCACACCCGGCAATATTCAGGCGATCCGGCCGATGCGTGACGGTGTCATCGCCGACTTTGAAGTCGCTGAAGAAATGATCAAGCATTTCATCCGTAAAGTGCATAACCGCCGCTCCTTCGCCAATCCGCAGATCATCGTCTGCGTGCCTTCAGGCTCCACAGCCGTTGAGCGCCGCGCCATTCAGGAATCAGCCTTGTCTGCCGGTGCGCGCCGCGTCTATCTCATTGAAGAGCCGATGGCTGCCGCCATTGGTGCCGGCCTTCCTGTCACCGAACCTACCGGTTCGATGGTTGTCGATATCGGAGGTGGCACGACGGAAGTGGCTGTGTTGTCGCTCGGAGGCATTGTTTATGCGCGTTCCGTGCGTGTTGGCGGTGACAAGATGGATGAGGCGATTATTGCTTATATCCGTCGCCATCATAATCTTCTTGTCGGTGAAGCCTCGGCTGAGCGCATCAAAAAGGAAGTCGGCTCGGCCGCTATTCCTGCTGACGGCGACGGCATGACCATCGAAATCAAAGGCCGTGACCTGATGAACGGCGTGCCGAAGGAAATCCGCATCGGTCAGCGCCAGATCGCTGAAAGTCTGGCCGAACCTGTGGGCGCGATTGTTGAGGCCGTGAAAGTGGCGCTTGAAGCAACGCCGCCGGAACTGGCCGCCGATATTGTGGACAAGGGTATTGTGCTGACGGGTGGCGGTGCGCTGCTCGCTAATCTCGATCAGGTTTTGCGCGACGAGACGGGTCTGCCGGTTTCCATCGCCGACGACGCGCTGTCTTGCGTGGCGCTGGGCACAGGCAAGGCTTTGGAACATATCAAGACGATGAAACACGTCTTGTCGTCGGTTTATTAAGGCGGATAATTTAGGTTCTGGCTTTCAATAGTCAGGCCAGAGTGACGGCGTGGCGGGCGAAGGGGCAGTGGCTTAAAGTTGGCGATGGATCCGAACCGTTCAGCAATGCCGATCCGCGAGATTTCGCACCGGATTTCGCTCGTCTTTATGTTGTCGCTTGCTGCTGCCCTGTTATTGCTCGGCCGTGCTGAAACCTATGTTTTCGACAATGCTCGCCAGGTCGTCACTGACCTTGCCGCGCCGCTTCTGGAACTGGCCTCGCGGCCGGTGGCGGCTGCGCGTCGCGCGGTGGAGCGCACCGACGAATATGCCTATGTGTTTGACGAGAACGAGCGCCTGCGCGCTGAGAACCTGCGCCTGATGGCGTGGAAAGACACGGCGCTGAAGCTCGAAGCCAAAGTGGCGCGCTATGAGGCGCTGCTCAACGTGCAGGTCGATCCCAGCATCAACTATGTTTCAGGCCGTGTTGTCAGTGACAATGGCGGGCCTTTCGTTGATACCGTGATCGTCAATATCGGGCGCGAGCAGGGTGCGAAAAGTGGCGATGCTGTGATCGACACAGATGGCATGATCGGCCGCATTGTGGCAACGGGCGCGAAAGCTTCACGCGTGTTGCTTCTCACTGACCTTAACAGCCGCTTGCCGGTCGTCATCGAACCCGGTCACTACAAGGCTGTGTTGTCAGGTGACAATACGGACTGGCCGAAGCTCGAATATCTGGTGGCGACGTCGAGTGTATCGCCCGGCGATCGTGTGGTGACATCCGGTGATGGCGGACTCATTCCGCCCGGTCTGCCGGTCGGTCTTGTGATTCAGACGAGCGACGGCAATCTGCGTGTGCAGAGCTTTGCCAATCATGAGCGGCTCGATTATGTCCGCGTATTGAAATATGAGTTCCCAACTGAGGTCGCACGCCAAGACCCGCCAGCATTGCTAACGGGACCACCTGTGAAGGCAAGTCCTGCGGCAGTGCCCGCTGCGGCCCCTGTAGCACCGGAGATTCCCGGAGCGCCGCAGACATCTGCGAGCGGTGCGACAACGAGGCCGCCCGCGACACCGCCTGCGTCCAGCGTTAAACCGAAACCGGCCGCTGTGAAGCCTGTGACGACGAAACCTGTTGTGCCAAAGCCAACAACTGCAACGACGGTCCCTGCCGCGGGCGCGGCGACCATGGCACCTGTGCCTGATCCTGCTGACGCCGACGAAGATGAAGTGCCGAGTCCGCCGACAGAAGTTGAACCTGTGAACGGGGCGACTGAATGATGGCGCGGCTTGATCCTTATAATCCGACCCCGGCCTCTCGCGCCAGTCGCGTCGTCGTCATGCTGCTGCCATTTGTGATCGGGCTTGTCTGTGTGTTGCTGTCTTTCGTGCCGGTTGCGCGCATTATTGGCGCATCGACCATGCCTGCTTTCGCGCTGATGGCGATTTTTTATTGGGCGGTGGTGCGACCTGAAATGTTTCCGGTCTATGCCGTGTTTGTCATGGGGCTGCTCACCGACTTGCTGTCGGCCGGTCCCATCGGGCTATGGGCCTTCACTTATACGGTCATCTATGTGTTGGTGCTGACGCAGCGTTTTCTCATTATCAATGTACCGTTCTCCGTGTTCTGGTTTGCCTTTCTCGTCACGGGGCTCGTTGAAGGTGTAATTAGTTGGACTGTCGCTTCGGTGATTTATGGTGCGCTGCTGCCTGTGCGTCCGGTGCTTGCACATGTTATTGTGACGGCTGCAGTGTTTCCGTTGTTTGCATTTCTCTTCGGGCGCATTGAGCGACGCATTCTTCCGGCGGGCTAGGTACAGAGTATGGCGATTGACCGCAGAGATACAGGCCGATATCAGGCTTTCACCCGCAGGGCGTTGATCTTAGGCGGAGGGCAAGCGTTGGCTTTTACGCTGCTCGGCTCGCGCATGTATTATCTGCAAATTTCCAAGACAGACGAATACACGATGTTGGCAGAAGAAAACCGCGTGAACATGCGCCTCATCGCGCCGTTGCGTGGCCGTGTCGTTGATCGCTACGGCACGGTGCTCGCTTCTAACCGTCAGAACTATCGTGCGGTGATGATTTCGGAGCAGACGCCGAACCCGGAAGAGACGCTCGACAGGCTTGCCCGTATTGTTGAAATTACACCGGAAGTGCGCAAGCGCATTATGCGCGACATCGCGAGGGCACCTCGCTTCATGCCCGTGACGGTTGCGGAAAACCTCACTTGGGAGCAATTCGCGCAGATCAATGTCAATCAACCGGATCTTGCCGGATTGCAACCCGATGTCGGTGAGACGCGCTATTATCCATACTCCACCGAGCTTGCGCATGTGGTCGGCTATGTCACGCCGGTCTATCAGCGTGATCTCGATAAAGATCCTGACGAGCCTTTGCTGAAATTACCGGGCTTTCGCGTCGGCAAAAGCGGTATTGAGCAGTACTATGACGACAAGCTGCGAGGTCAGGCGGGTGCGAGTCATGTTGAAGTTAATGCATATGGGCGCGTGATCCGTGAGCTATCGAAAAATACCGGCAAGCCTGGCAAAGAGATTGTGCTGACGCTCGACATGGAAGTGCAGAAATTTGCCTGCGAGCGTTTGAAAGATGAAAGCGCCAGTGCCGTCGTGATGGATATTCACACGGGCGAAGTTATTTCCTATGTTTCGACGCCGGCCTTTGATCCTAATCAGTTCAACACGGGTTATGGCGTTAAAGCGTATAAGGCCCTTTTGGACAATCCATATCTTCCGCTCACGAACAAAGCGATTGCGGGTCTTTATCCGCCCGGTTCAACGTTTAAAGGCATTACGTCGATTGCGGCGCTGAAAGCGGGCATTGACCCCAAGCAGACGGTGCGCTGTACCGGCAAGTATGCTTTTGGCAATCATGTTTTCCATTGCTGGAAAAAAGAAGGTCACGGCTCGGTGAATATGCATGAGGCGATCAAGCACTCCTGCGATATTTATTTTTATGATTTGGCGCGTCGCGTCGGTATCGACAATATTGCCGCTGTTGCCAAGGATTTTGGTCTTGGTCAGACTTATGATTTTGAAGTGCAGGGCGAGAAGGAAGGTATCGTGCCGAGCCGTGCATGGAAAGAAGCGGCACGCGGTGAAGGCTGGCATCAGGGCGAAACGCTGATCTCCGGCATCGGGCAGGGTTTTCTGCTGACGTCACCGTTGCAGCTTGCTGTGATGACAGCGCGTATTGCCAATGGCGGCATGGCTGTGAAGCCGCGCCTCACGCGCGCTATCGGCGGCGAGATGGTGCAGATGCCGCCTGCACCGATGATTGATGTTGATCCTGAATGGCTGAAGATTGTGCAAGACGGCATGAACGGTGTGTCGAATGAACCGGGTGGCACGGCTTATCGCTCGCGCATCACTGAGCCCGGCTATGAACTTGCGGGCAAGACAGGTTCGGCGCAGGTGCGTCGCATTACGATGGCTGAACGCGACGGCGGCGTGCGCAAAAACGATACGCTGGAATGGCGCTTGCGCGACCATGCGTTGTTCATATGTTTTGCGCCTGTGGCTAAGCCTCAATATGCGCTGTCACTGGTGATCGAGCATGGCGGTTCCGGCTCCGGTGCGGCGGCCCCTGCGGCGCGCGACATTATGCTGAAAGTGCTTCAGCGCAATGTGGTGCGCGAGCAGGCAGCAAATGAACCGGCACATGATCATTCGGGGCACGACCATGAAGAAGGGCTGGGCTGATGTTTGATCTGACGCGCTTTACCGGCCGCGACATGAAAATCAGCGAGAAGCTCGTTGAATTCAACTGGGGCTTTCTGCTGCTTATCACTGCCATCGCCAGTATCGGCTTTGCCATGCTTTATTCTGTCGCTGATGGATCGTTCTCGCCCTGGGCGTCGCGCCAGATGATCCGCTTTGCGGCGGGCGTCGGCATTATGATTTTTGTCGCCATGATCGACATCCGCTTTTGGATGAGCGTCGCCTATCCGCTTTATGGCATTGCGCTGGCGCTTGTGACCGCCGTCGATATTGTCGGCTTCAAAGGCATGGGCGCACAACGCTGGCTTGATCTTGGTTTCATTCAGTTGCAGCCGTCCGAAGTGATGAAGGTGGCGCTTCTGCTTGCCCTTGCACGCTATTTTCACGGACTGGCGCTGGAAGACGTGTCGCGCATCCGCAATCTCATTGTGCCATTGCTGATGGTGGTCGTCCCCGTGGGCCTTGTCGTCGAGCAGCCAGATTTAGGCACGGGAATTTTGCTTACGATTTCGGGCGGCACGATCTTTTTTGCAGCCGGCCTCGCATGGCGCTATTTCATCATCAGCGGGCTTGCGGTGCTGGGTGCCATTCCGATTATCTGGGAGCGCTTGCATGATTATCAGCGCAACCGCGTGTTCACGTTTCTCGATCCGGAGCGTGACCCGTTGGGTGCGGGTTATCATATTCTGCAATCGAAAATCGCGCTCGGCTCCGGTGGGTTGTTCGGCAAAGGTTTCATGGAGGGTACGCAGGCGCAGCTGAATTTTCTGCCGGAAAAGCAGACGGACTTTATCTTCACCATGCTTGGTGAAGAAATGGGCTTTGCCGGCGCAATGTTCCTTCTTTTCCTCTATGCGCTGACGCTGACCTTTGCGATCAATGTTTCGCTTCAATGCCGCAATCAGTTCGGGCGCTTGCTATCGCTCGGCATTGCGGTGAGCTTCTTCTTCTATGTGTTCATCAACGCTGCGATGGTCATGGGCCTGCTGCCTGTCGTGGGCGTGCCCATGCCGCTTGTCTCTTATGGCGGTACGGCGATGTTGTCGCTGATGTTCGCCTTTGGCTTGCTGATGAGTTGCTATATCCACCGCAATGTCGAAGTGACGCGCGGGTCTTCTGCTTTTAGTTGAGACGGAGAATCGAACCCCCGGGATAAGGCTCGCGGGGATGGTCTCAAGGGGGCAAATTCCCGCGACAAATTGTGCTCAATCGAGTCTTTGCAGTGCCTGAACGGGGCTTTTTAACACTGAATCGAA
The DNA here is from genome assembly GCA_030645235.1 of Parvibaculum sp. GTDB lineage: Bacteria > Pseudomonadota > Alphaproteobacteria > Parvibaculales > Parvibaculaceae > Parvibaculum. The sequence continues at coordinate 629,827 of JAUSMV010000012.1, forward strand.
GCCTCTCCGACTTTGTGCGCCATATCGCTCCAAGGTCGCTGGACAGGCCCCCATTCCTTTGCTATTGAGCAGCCTCCCTGAAGGCCTTGGTCTCATGGGAATTGGTGGCAACCCACCGGCTTCCCTCAACGGTAAGCCTCGGCGGGCGCATAGCTCAGTTGGTAGAGCAGCTGACTCTTAATCAGCGGGTCCCAGGTTCGAGTCCTGGTGCGCCCACCAATATTTATCGATGTCAGACATTTCAGAAATCGAGCCCGGTTTGCAGGCTTCGACGGGCTTCGACGTGTAGTGCACGTTCCGCGCGGCTATGGGCTTTCACCTAATTTTCTCGTTGCCGGTTCGTTTGGATTATAGTGGCGTCTGTCGCGGCAGGGTTGCAAGGCCCGACGTCAGAGAGATGAATGAGCAAGGCTTTCACCAAAGAGACTGACAACGAGGACGATGACGAGCCTGAAGCGCTCGCGCCGCTGCCTGCGGGTACAAAAAATTATATGACGCCCAAGGGGTTCACGCGGCTGCGTGATGAGCTGTTGCAGTTGCGACGCGAGGAGCGTCCCAAGGTTGTTGAAGTTGTCTCATGGGCGGCGGGCAATGGTGATCGCTCAGAAAACGGCGATTACATTTACGGCAAGAAGCGGTTGCGTGAGATTGACCGACGTATTCGTTTCCTGACCAAACGGCTTGAGATTGCCGAGGTGGTGGACCCTGCGCAGCAGAAAAACCGGACCCGCGTTTTCTTCGGTGCGACGGTGACTTATGCCAATGTGGCGGGCACAGAGCGGACGATCCGGATTTTGGGTGTGGATGAAGCTGACATTGATCGCGGCGAGGTGAGCTGGATCTCGCCTATCGCGCGGGCTTTGCTGAAGGCGGAAGTGGGCGACGAGGTGGAGATCAAAACGCCGAGCGGCCCGGAGGTGATTGAGGTCGTTGCGATTTCTTACAACGATGCCTGACGGGCGCGTCAGAGATAGCCGAGGGTCTTCATCAAGGGGCCGAACTCGCTTTCGATGCGGTCTTTCTGGCGGATGGACAGATATTTTTTGTAGTCGCCCGGCTTGCCACTGCGCAGGTGGCGCGAGATTTCGGTTTGGCCGGTTTGGGTATAGCGTTTATTTGCACGGTCAAAGCAGTGATAGGCGATAACTCTGTCTACCGCCTCGTCGGTGAGATTGAGATCAAGGTGATTGAGGATTGGTGTCAGTGTGTTTTTCGTGTTGTGCACGAGATCGACATAGCGCACGAAAGGGACGCCGCGATTGAGTGAGTGTTCGACGAACTGGTCCCAGCGCTGATCCTCCCAGCGGACATACGGCTTGTTCTTTGTGACCATCATGTCGATCATCCGGTCAATTGAATCGGGTGTCGGTACGTTATCGGCACCAAAGAAAAACCCCGATCCCGATACAGCCACATCGCGCGGGTCGCGCACGACAAGTACAATGTCAGTCAGCGGAATGCCGCCCATGCGCAGCAGGGATACGGTGTGATGTGATTTGACGGTGACAAGGTCTCTGCGCATCTCGTGGCCTACCATGCCGCGTTCGCGCGGGAGCGTTTTGCGATGATCGGACAGATAGGCCACCATCTCGCTTTCCGCAGCGTCGGCCAGCATCCGCGTGAGCCAGGTATTGCCAGATTTGGGGTAACCGCTGACGACAATGTTGCGCTTGACGCCTTCGCGCCGGAGATTTCGTACATGTCGCCGGATTTTTTTGATCTGGCCGAAATTCTGATGCCATTTGGTCTGGGCAAAAGGTGATGCCATGCCGCGCGTACCCCCGATACCTGTAAATGCCCCGGCCTGATCAGGCTGCTCATGCATTTAAGTGATATAGAAGTTTTACGGTTAGATCAGATGATTCCGTCGGAATAAAATTAAGTCATTTGCATACAGAACAAGGCAAGTATGAATCTATCTCATAGGTTCATTTTGCTTCTATCCGGCGCGGGACGTCCCCCCAGTCGATTGATCCGGGGTGTGATGAGTTGTTTTGTTCCGATGTCGTCAGAGCTTGCGCGGGTTGGTTAAAGACGGCGTTATGCCAAAAAAAGTCCGGAGGGCGGGGTGCCATCCGGACTTTTTGGTTCGTCTAAGGAGCGTCGGGCTTACTCGCCGGCACCCAGAATGCGCTTGCGGGCGCGGCTGCCGGGACGGTTGCGGCTGATCGCGTCGGGGCGGCCACCTGTGTCACCACGGGCTTCGCCATGGATCGTCGGTTTGGGACCGTTTCCTGCGGCTTTCGGCGCATGATTGCGGTTGCCTTGCGGTTTCGCACTGTTGCGATTGCCGCCACCGGCGGCAGGGCGGTTGGCGCCGCTGCGCTGACCGGCGGGTTTGCCGCCGCGACCATTGCGGTTGCCATTGGCCGGGCGGCGTTCTTCGCGCGGCTCATTGGCAAATTCGGCTGAGGGTTGATCGCCGATGAGCGGCTTCACGTCGTACACTGTCAGTGTGCGGCGCGTCAGGCGTTCGATCTGCTTCAGGTACTGGCGTTCTGTGCCGTCGCAGAAGGAATAAGCGATGCCGCTGGCACCGGCGCGGGCTGTACGACCAATGCGGTGGACATAGCTTTCAGGCTCGTTCGGCAATTCGTAGTTGATGACATGGGTGATGCCGTCCACGTCGATGCCGCGTGCGGCAATGTCGGTGGCGACGAGCACACGGGCACCGCCGGAGCGGAAGGCTTCGAGCGCGCGCTGGCGTGCGCCTTGCGACTTGTTGCCATGAATGGCTTCAGACGGGATGCCGCCTTTTTCAAGCTGTTCGCTGACGCGGTTGGCGCAATGCTTGGTGCGTGTGAAAATGATGACGCGTGAGAGGTCGGCATTTTCAAGAAGGCGGGCGAGCAATTCGCGCTTGCGCTTCTGTTCGACGAACATCACGTGCTGGTCGATGCGGTCAACCGTGATGACTTCCGGTGTTACTTCAACGCGCACGGGATCGACGAGGATGTCGGCGGCAAGGGCTTCAATCGATGTCGGCATGGTGGCCGAGAACAGCAGCGACTGGCGGTTCTTGCGCGGCATGGCGGCGATGATCTTTTTCACGTCGCGCGAGAAGCCCATGTCGAGCATGCGGTCGGCTTCGTCGAGGACGAGCGTGAATGTGTCATTGAGGTGAATGAACTTCTGGTTCATCAGATCAAGCAGGCGGCCTGGCGTGGCGACGAGAATGTCAACGCCGTTGGCCATGGCTTTCACCTGACGACCCTGATTGACGCCACCGAAAATGACGGTGTGGCGCAGATGCAGATGCTTGCCGTAGGCGGCGAGGCTTTCGTCGATCTGGATGGCAAGTTCGCGCGTCGGCGCGAGGATCAGCGCCTTGGCAGTCTTGGGATTGCGGCGGCCTTCACCGGCGAGAAGTTTCTGCAGAATGGGCAGCGCGAAGGCGGCTGTCTTGCCGGTGCCGGTTTGGGCGAGGCCCAGCACGTCGCGGCCGTTGAGCAGCGCGGGAATCGTGCGTGCCTGAATGGGGGTGGGGTGTTCATAGCCCTCGGCGCTCAAAGCGCGGCACAAGGGTTCGACAATTCCGAGATCGGCAAAAGTCGGGTTCGTATTTTCTGTAGCGGTCGTCATAAGTTTTGTTGTCTTTCCAACAAGCACGAGATACCGGACAGAATTCTGACCGGACTACACGCGGGGTTTACCGCGTCCAACGCGCTTGGATCGAGGGGGATCTGACTGGCTCGCGGGTTAGGCGGCGTCGCGCTTTAGAATCAGCGGACGGCGCTTAATGCGCGCTCACGAGATCAGTCGAAGCGGTTAATGCTCTATTGCAGTGCGAAAGTCAACCTGCATCGTCATTTCGGAGACGGTCGGGCCGATTTGACGCGGGCATGCGGGTCTTTTGAGCGGGTTGGTTCCCCTTTGCCTGAATGTTGCCATTTCCGGCCATTATCTTGAATTTTTCGGGCGTTTGCGCCTGCCTCACGGATTGTCCCCGTCGCACAATATGGGCATGATCCGCGCAAAGCAGGACCAGAGTCGGACTGCTCCGGTAAGCGTCCAAGACAGGAGATGACATGATCACTGCCTATGTCAGATCGAACGGCACATTAAGTCCCGTGCCCGTAGAGCCGCATGGCGTGATCCCTGAGGAAGCCGTCTGGATTGATCTTGTCGAACCGACGCCGGAGGAAGAGCGCTTCGTCAACGGAACCCTGGGTCTCGAAGTTCCGTCCGAAGAAGAAATGCAGGAAATCGAAGTGTCGAGCCGCCTCTATCAGGAGGGCAACGCGCTTTATATGACGGCGACGCTGATCATCGGCGCGGACACGACTGCGCCGGGCCGCACGCCGGTCACGTTTGTTCTCGTCGGCCACCGTCTTCTCACATTGCGTTACGCGACGCCTTTGCCGTTCCGCGTATTTGCCGCCAAAGCACGCCGTCATACAATCCCGTCAAGCACGGGCGAGGAAGTGCTGGCCGGATTGCTCGACGCCATTGTTGATCGTGTTGCTGACATTCTGGAGCGCGTGCAGGGTCAGCTCGACACGTTGTCGGGCGAAATTTTTGTGCGTGAGACGGAACCCGGCAAATTGGATTTCGATGAAGTGCTGCGCCGCGTTGGTCGCAACCACGCGCTGACGGCGCAGGCGCGCGAAAGCCTTGTCTCGATTGCGCGGCTTCTGAGCTTTATCGGTCGTCCGAGCGAAAACAGTAAGCAGGCGAAAAACTTTGGCCGCGGCTTCAAGACGATTTCGCGCGACGTCATGGCCTTGTCGGACCATGCGAGCTTTCTCGCCAGCAACATCAACTTCGTGCTCGATGCGACGCTGGGCATGATCAACAGTGAGCAGAACGGCATCATCAAGATTTTCTCGGTGGCCGCCGTCGTGTTTCTGCCGCCGACGCTGATCGCCAGCATCTATGGCATGAACTTTGATGTGATGCCGGAATTGCACTGGGCGATTGGTTATCCGCTCGCGCTTGGTCTCATGGTTGTTTCGGCTGTGCTGCCCTATTGGTACTTCAAACGGCGTGGCTGGCTCTGAACGCGGCCCAAAAGGATCAACACGATGATGGCGCGTTCGCTTCCGCTTATCTTTACCGGCGTGTTCATCAATGCGGTGGCGCAGCTTTGCCTGAAACAGGGGATGCGTCAGATCGGGCATTTTGAGTTTACGCCCGAAGTTCTCTGGGACACGAGTTGGCGCATTGCGACGAATCCTTACGTTATGTTCGGTCTTTTTTGCTATGTGGTCAGCGTCGCTGTCTGGCTGCTCGCTTTGTCGCGCGTCGATGTGGGTTTTGCTTATCCGATGTTGTCGGTCGGATATATCGTGACCGCCATTGCCGCTTTCTATTTGTTTGGCGAGGCGCTGACGCCGGTGCGTATCGCGGGCATCGCGGTCATCATGGTCGGCGTCTTTATGATTTCGCGCACATGAGCGCGGCACCCCGCACCGATTGGATATGGATTCGCCATGCGCCGGTGCAGGGGCAGGAGGCGCGTTATTTCGGACGGCTTGATGTGAATGCAGAGCCGGTGCATCCAGGTGTTGCAGCGGGTATTGCGCGGCGTCTGCCAGCGGTTGCTGTCTGGCTCGGTAGCCCGCTGATGCGCGCGCGTATGATGGGGCTCGCTTTGCGTGATGGTGTTGATCCCATCGCCATTCCTGATTTTTCCGAACAAGATTACGGGCTGTGGCAGGGTCGCAGTCACAATGATGTGTTCAACGCCAACCGCACATTGGACTGGACGAACCCTGCCGATATTCGTCCGCCGGAAGGTGAAAGTTTTGCTGACGTGTGCGTGCGTGTCGCCGCTGCGATTGACCGGCTCTCGGCGCATTATGCAGGACACTCCATCGTTGCGCTCGGCCACCAGACAACGATCCGTGCGGCCATCGGCCATGCACTCGGTCTTGCACCTGCCACGATGATGCGCATTGATGTCGCGCCCATGTCGCTGACGCGACTGACGCATCGCAATGTTAACGGCGAAGCGCAATGGAATGTCGGCGGGCTCAACGCGGAGTTTGGCCTGACATGATCGCCGCACCCACGTCGGATGATGTGGTGTGCGCGGCAGAGCGCATTGCCGGTGTGGCTGTGCGCACACCGCTTCTCACCAATGCAAAGCTCGATGAGATCACAGGTGCACGGGTTTTTGTGAAGCCGGAAGTTTTGCAGCGCACGGGTTCTTTCAAATTTCGCGGCGCTTATAATCGTCTGTCGCAGATTGCGGCGGTTGATCGCGCCGCCGGTGTTGTTGCGTGGTCATCGGGCAATCATGCGCAAGGCGTGGCGCTGGCGGCGACAATGCTCGGGATGCCATCGCGTATTGTCATGCCTGCTGATGCACCTGTAATCAAAGTGGAGCGCACGCGCGGCTATGGCGCAGAGATTGTTTTTTATGATCGTCTGACGGATGACCGCGAAGCGATTGGTCGGGCGCTGGCGGCAAAGCATGGCGCGGTGATCGTGCCGCCCTATGATGATCCGCATATCATTGCGGGGCAGGGCACGGCGGGATTAGAAATTACACAAGATGCGGGTGTAACGCTCGACACGGTGCTTGTTCCGGCTGGCGGCGGCGGATTGGCTGCGGGCACGGCATTGGTTTTTGCTACTGTATCAACAGACGCTCAAATTTTCTGCGTTGAGCCGGATGGGTTCGACGACCATGGACGTTCGCTCATTTCCGGTGAGCGCGAAAAGAATGCATCTGCTGACGGATCATTCTGCGATGCGCTGATGGCACCGATGCCGGGCGAGATCACCTTTGCGGTGAATAGGCGGCATCTCGCGGGCGGGCTTTCGGTGAGCGATGACGACGTTGCCGCTGCGATGCGTTTTGCCTATTCAGAATTGAAACTTGTGGTCGAGCCGGGCGGGGCCGTGGCGCTCGCGGCCCTTCTGTCAAACAAGATTGATGTGCGCAGTCAGGCCGTCGCGATTATTCTCAGCGGCGGCAATGTCGATCCGGGGCTGTTTGCCCGTTTAGTTGTCGGATAGATCATCGAGTGACAAGATGCCGGCGATGCGGTTGTCGAGTGCTGTCAATGCCTTCACGAGCAGCGCGATGCGCTGGCCGGTCATGTCCTGATAGGCCGATGACATGAAGATGCCGCGTGCATGGGTCTCGATTTCGTCGCAGGCGTCGCCGTCTGTGCCGCTGGTGCGCAGAGTGTCGGCAATGTCCTGCAGGCGTTCAACGGCGGAAAGAATGTCGAGCGTCGCGCGTTCGGCGGATGCGGCAACTTCAGCGGCGTCGGCTTCGGCATTGGTGAAATGTTCGGTCTCGCGCGGCTTTATGGCCGCCATATCTGCGCGCGCCGCGTTGATCTGCTGGCGCATGTCGGCGAGTGCGTGGCGGATCACGTCGAGATTGATATTGTGGCCGGAAGGGTCTTCGTCGATGACCGGTGCGGCGACGGGTTCGGGTTCGGACGCTGGCGGGGCAACAGGCGCAGCAGGTTCGGCGCGTGTGCCGATTGCGGCTTTGTAAAGATGCTCAATCGCGCTGACCAAGAGGTCGGTGTCGGCGGAACGGTTGCGGCGGGCATACTCATTGAGGAACCAGCGGCCACGCGGGTTCTGCATGATCGCTTCTTCAATGGCCTCAAACTCGATGTCGCGGGCCGATTTTTCTTGTTCGCTCATTCGGACTATCCCAATGCCTGTATGCGCTCAGTATCTTAGGTATTGTTTACTTTTCTGTATGTTTCCGAAAGCCTTGCGCTGCATTTTTGAACGTGGCACGGATGATCCGGAATAGCAGAGCCTGAAAAGGCCGTGGCAAGAAGGGCCAATCGTATGAAATTTGTTCGCTTCGGTGCTTTGGGATCGGAAAAGCCGGGTCTGGTGGATGCTTCGGGTCAGGTGCGTGACTTGTCGGGCCATATTGCTGATGTGACGGGCGCGACGATGCTGCCGGGGGAGCTCAGCCGCCTCGCTCAGATTGACCCTGCGTCGCTGCCGCTGGCGCCCAAGGGCGCGCGGCTTGGCACGCCTCTTACGGGCATCGGCAAGATCATGTGCATCGGGCGGAACTATCGCGAGCATGCGGCTGAGATGGATAATGATCTGCCGACGGAACCGCTGCTCTTTATGAAGGCGAATAGCTCGATCAATGGCCCGTTTGACGATGTGCTGATCCCGCGCGGTTCGGTGCAGATGGACTATGAGGCGGAGCTTGCCATCGTGATCGGGCGGCCCGCGAAATATGTGCGTGAGGAAGATGCGATGCGTCATGTCGCGGGTTACGCGATCATTAACGATGTGTCGGAGCGCGAGTTTCAGCGTGATCGCGGCGGGCAGATGACCAAGGGCAAGAGCGGCGATACGTTTGCGCCGATTGGTCCGTGGCTTGTGACCGCCGATGAGATTGCGGATTGTCAGGCATTGAAAGTCGTCACGGAAGTTGACGGCGCGATCCGTCAGAACGGTACGACGGCGGGTATGGTTTTTCCGGTCGCGCATTTGATTTCATATCTCAGCCAATTTTTCACACTGCATTCCGGCGACATTATTGCGACGGGGACGCCTGCGGGTGTTGCCGGTGGCATGAAGCCGCCGGGTTGGATTAAGGCCGGTCAGACAATCACTATTCGTATTGATGGGCTTGGCGAGCAGCGTTCTGTTTATGTGGCAGACAAGTGATGCGTAAACTGCCGATCGATATTGAAAGCATCAAAGGCTTCATGGATGCAGATGAAGGCTGGGCGCTGCATGATGCGGCGGCGGACGGCTCGAAGCTCGGGCCGTCGCTGGAGATCGGGTCTTATTGCGGCAAGTCCACCGTTTATATCGGCGTGGCGGTGCAGGCGAATGGCGGCGTGCTTTATGCGCTCGATCATCATCAGGGATCGGAAGAAAACCAAAAAGGCTGGGAGCATCACGACGGTACGCTTTATGATGCCGAGACCGATAAGCTCAATACGTTTCCGTTGTTTCGCCGCACGATGCGTCTCGCGGGATTGGAAGATACGGTGATCCCGATTGTTGCGCCGTCAAAAGTGGCGTCGAAACAATGGGCGGGTTCGTTTGGTTTTGTCTTCATTGATGGTGGTCACGGGATGGAACCGGCGATGGATGATTATCGCCATTGGGCGCCGCGCGTGATGACGGGTGGCGTGCTCGCGATCCATGATGTGTTTCCCGATCCGAAGGATGGCGGGCGTCCGCCTTATGAGATTTACAAGCTTGCGATTGCGTCGGGATTGTTTGTTGAGGAGCGCGTGGTGAAGAGTTTGCGCGTGCTGCGGCGGGTTAAGTAAGACCCTCACCCAACCCTCTCCCGCAAGCGGGAGAGGACTTTAGAAAAGCGGGGATAGGCACTTTATCCATCAACATTCAGGCTCGGATTTCGTGTGTTTCTTGCAAGAGATCGAGTGTTTCCATGTCGAGATCGTAGGTTTTTTGTAGCTTGCTCTCGAGGATGCCCGGTTGAGAGAAATAATCAGGTGGGGATAGGGATTTATTTTCCGTTTTATGTTCCTCGCCTCTCCCATTGAGTGGAGAGGAAAACTTACTCCGCAGCTTCTGCGAGTGTGCGTTCGGCGAACAAGCGCGAGGCGGGTGTCGCGCCTGTGACGGCATCTGTTGCGAGGATCACGGCGGCGGCGGTCCATGCCGGTTTCTCAGCGGGCCAGGCGACATTTTCTTCGAACTGATGACCCATCCAATAGGCACCGGATTCGTCACGCCACTGATGTTGCCAGGCGAGCATGTCTTCGGCTTTTTTGCGTTCACCGGCGACGAGCAAGGCCATTGTGAGTTCGGCGCTTTCGGCGATTGTCACCCAAGGCTGATCGGAGACGCAGCGGCAGCCTTTGCCTTCGGCGACGAAGATGTCCCATTTGGCGTTGAGGCGGCGGCGGGCGGCTTCGCCGGTGATGACGCCTGCGAGGACCGGATAGTACCAGTCCATCGAATAGCGGGCTTTGGATTCCCATGTGCGGTCGAAGCGGTGGGGCTTTTCGCGCAGAGCTTCGCCGAGACGAACGCGCGCGCCGGTCCAGTCATGCGATGAGACGCGGAGTTCGTTCGCTATATGGATCGCGCATTCGAGGCTTTTGTAGATCGAGGATGAGCCGGTGATGAGCGCATCATTTTCCGGCGTATGCGGATCATTTGCCGCCCAGCGGACATCGCCATGCGGGCTTTGATGGGCGACGACCCATTTGATGGCGGCTTCAACATTCGGCCAAATCTGTGCGAGCCACTTGCGGTCGCGCGTGATGAGGAAATGGTGCCATGCGCCTGTCGCAATATAGGCGGCAAAATTTGTGTCGCGGATTGGTTTGCCCGCGCCTTCGTCGCCGCCTTTGTAATGCGCTTCATCGTCGAAGGGGACGGCGGAACCGAGCTGGCCCCACCATGAGCCGTCTTCGAGCTGTGTTTCCTGCAGATATTGAAACGCTAAACGCGCGCGCGTGGTCTCGCCGATGACAGTGAGGCCCATCGCGGCTTCGGTGTGGTTCCACGGGTCGATGACGCCGCCGTCGTACCACGGGATCGCGCCGTTATCGCGTTGCAGATCGAGGATGCGCGCGCGGGCGCCGTCGAAATGGCCGTCAGGAATATCATCGCCATAGGTGAGAAACGTCATGCCGCTTCCTTTGTGAAATAGAAGACGACACTTTTTCCCATCAGGGGGCCAGCGATTTTCTCAAGCGTGCGCGTCAGCAGCGGCGCTTGCAGAATGTCCCATTCGAGAAATTTCTTATACGCATTGACGATGCCCACATCTTCGCGCTTCACGCCGAAGAAACATTTGAGCCACCAATAGGGCGAGTGCAATCCGTGCGCCCAATGGCGATAGAAGAAGGTGAGGCCTTTTTCTTCGACGGCGTCTTTCAAAACGCTTTCGCGGAAAATGCGGATGTGGCCGCCCGGCTCATTGTGATAATCGTCGGAGAGCTTCCAGCAGACCCATTCGGGAAAGAAGCGCGGCACGGAAATGGCGAGTGTGCCGCCGGGCTTCAGGATGCGCTCACATTCGGCAATGGCCTGTTTGTAGTCGGGAATGTGCTCCATCACTTCCGAGCAGACGATTTTATCAAATGTCGCATCGGGGAAGGGCAACGACAAAGCATTGCCGACCGAGAGCGAGAAGGCGCGCTGGGTGTCGGGGTCCATATCGGGGATCTGCTCAAAGCCTGTGCGCGTGCGCTTCACGTCTTCAAAGCCCAAGTCGATACCGACGACATGGCATTTGGCAGCGTAATACATCGCATGGACGTGACGCCCTGCGCCGCATCCCAGATCGAGGGCGCGTTGGCCGTCTTTAAGCCCGAGCGTGTTGAAGTCGATGGTCTGCATCAAGGATTGTCTGCCTGTAAATTTCGGTTACTTCGCGCGCTGCGCGTTCCCATTTGAATTTAGCGAGAATGCGCTCGCGTCCGGCATGGCCGAGGCGGTCGCGCAATTCTTTATTGTCGAGCAATTCGCCGATGGCTTTGGCGAGTGCGGGCGGATTGGAATGGGGCACGACGATGCCGGCATCGCCCACGACTTCGGGCAGCGAGCCGCCTGTTGTTGCGATGACGGGTGTGCCGCAGGACATGGCCTCGCCGCAGGGGAAGCCGAAGCCTTCGTAAACGGAGGGCGAAATGGCAATCGTTGCTTCGGCGTAAATCTCGGTGATTTCTTCGTCCGTGATGCCGCCGACAAATTCGACCTTGTCCATGATGCCGAAGGCGCGGAGTTCGTCCGTTGTGTTGCCTTCGCGCAGACGGCCGATGACTTTGAGTTTCAGGTTCGGGCGCGTCTTGATGAGTTCAGCGTAAGCGCGGATGAGATAGATGAGACCTTTGAGCGGTACGTCGGCGCTGGCGCAGGCGACGATGAGATCGTCGCGGCGTTTGATGTGGGGCAGCGGGCGGAACTGAATGTGGTCGATGCCGTGAAGGACGAGGCGGGTGCGTTCGGCTTTGACGCCAAATTCGCGCACGACGTCGCGGCGCGTGCTTTCCGACACGACGATCAGCGGATCGAGCTGACGCGCGACCTTGATCTGCATGTTGAGGAAGGAATACCAACGGCGCTTGAGAAGTTTCAGCGAGAGGGTTTTGGCGTGCTCGATGTCGATGCGGCGGTCCATCGTGATCGGGTGATGGATCGTGCCGACAATGGGCAGGCCCATGTCGCGGAGTTTCAGCAGACCCCAGCCGAGTGTCTGATTGTCGTGACAGATGTCATAGTCATCGACTGTGCCGCGCACATAGCGCGCCATGCGTTCGCAGAATGTATAGGGCTCGGAGAAGCCGCCGGTGTTGTGGCTCCACCATTCATAAAGATCAATCGGCGTCGCCAGCATCCAGGGACGCAGCGCCTTGATCGGGTGCGGATTGGCATAGAGATCGAGCGAGGGAAGTTTGATGAGCTTCACGCGCGGATCGAGAATGGGATAGGGGGGCCCCGAGATCACATCGATCTGATGGCCCATATCGGCGAGCGCCTTGGCGATGTGGCGCATGTAAACGCCCTGACCGCCGGTCGTTGAATTGGAACGATAGCTCGGCAGGAGAATACGCAAAGGCCGGTCGCCCTTGGCCGCTTCGAGGCGCGTGCCGGTCAGCAGCGGACGGTTTACGGGGATCGGGGCCGCGATTGTCGCATCCGCGTCCAAATCATCACGCTCAAGCACCTGCGACATGCGTGTCTATCCTTATCGTTTGTCTGGTATCGCCGGAGGCGAGCCACGGGGAGGGCTTATTGACGGTGCCCATGCTGCGCCGCGTTCAAACCGGCGGCGGATCATACCTAATGAGCGGCGATGCAACAAGCGGGCTTACAAGGGTGTAAGTGGGCTGACTATTGTTCAAAAATGCACGTCATGGCGGGATCAAACGCGCGCAATCTTACCCAAATGTGCGGCGTCCGGCTTTGTCTTGCGCTCAATGGTCGCAAGGGCTGACTTCGACGAGGCCGAAGCGGGGCCTATAGCCCAGAATCCATAGAAAAACTTCAACACAACAGTTTAGAAGCGATAAGACCAACTCGTGGTGAGGTCTATCGGTTGGTCGATGAGCAAACTCAGAATATCTCTTATGACAGTTGAGCTTTCTCCGGATTGCTGTGGCGTGCATCGATTAGCTCCATGCACTAATTTATTTCGAGTTTTGCGCAATTGATCAATTCTCTGCTTCAAATAGGAGTCGAAGAGTCCCCCATTGTGCAGTGCCTCTAGACGTTTCCATGATTCCATTTTTGAGAATTGCGCATCTGTGACGTGTTGTACCGTATGGGGCGTGTTGGCGAACGCCTTGGCGCCGCGGTTTCCTACAATGCCGTAGGAAAAGAAAACCTCGTTCACAAGGGATTCCATAACGGCGACATTTAGCGCGAGGCAGGCGTCAGCATGTTGCTGACTATGAAGAATGGAAGCTTGATAGTGCAAAGCGAGAGTTGAGATCAGATCAAGTTGTGTGAATTCGGTGTTTCGGACTAGCAGGTCGCCAAAGAAATCTATTGCGTGTGAAAGGTCGGCTATATCTATGCGGAAGTTGGTGTCCTTTTTTTCATGATAAGTATTTAGTTTATGAGTTAGGGCGCTGTTGAGTATCTCATTCGATTGCGACGATAGTGTTATTTTGCCTTCCTTTCGTGCGAATGAAACGATGCTATCTGCACCACAATAATTTGCACCCGTTAGATTTGTGTTCCGAATGGTACTCAGGCGTCCAAATATTGCCGCCGCAACGAAATTGATATAGCGCATTCTATCGAATAGTAATGTTTTTACTCTGTCTCTATTTTCTATGAACTCAATCGGAACGAGTCCGCCTTCTGTTAACTCCAGCACCTCAATTGAGGCGAGTGGGCCATTATCATGAAATTCAAATGCAAAAACACCAAGCTCAGATATGTGAATCGTTGCGCAATTTTTATGTTCAAATGTTTTTACTATTCTGAGTAAATATTTGTCGTCATCCCGTGGCCCAAAAAAATATTTGAGGTTCGGTATCACTGCTATTTTATCCGTGAGCCGACGATTTGTGAATTCCATGATACTTTCTCTGTGAGCGGACCTTCCATCCTGTACGAAAGTGACTCAAGTTTTCAAAAAATAAAAGGCCCTCACTTTTGATGAGGACCTTTCATATTTTAACCGAAGCGATGCTTCAACTTATCCGTCATGGCCGGATCAAGTCCGGCCATCCACGTTTTTCTTCGTGGCAAAGACGTGGATACGCGGGTCAAGCCCGCGCATGACGATGAATTAAAGAAATTCGTCGTCAACCGAAGCGACGTTGCAGCCAATCGACCATCAGGGCGTTGAGCTCTGCGGGTTTTTCGGACTGGGTCCAGTGACCGCAATTCGGGATCACATGCTTTTCCAGATCAGGGCAGAAATTTTCCATACCATTGGCAAGCTCAGGGCGCAGCACGATGTCGTCGGCGGCGGAGATCATCAGGCAAGGTACGTTGACCTTCTCGACCTGACCGGCTGACTTTTCCCAGTTGCGTGTGAAATTGCGATACCAGCCGATGCCGCCTTCAAAGCCCGACTGCTCGAAACATTCGGTGTAATAGGCAAGCTCTTCAGGATTGAGCAAGGGCGTGCCCGGCCAGAGGTTTTCATCCGTCGCAAACCCTTTGGTGAAGGAGAGGTTTTTGTCGGCGGCGGGGAGTGCGTCGAAATCTTTGAGTGTCATGGCGGACTTGCGATACCAGAAGCGCAATGAGCGCGGCACATCGGCATCGAACATGGCTTCGGCGACGCCGTATTTCTGGAAGAAGACAATGTACATGTCTTCGCCATAGACCATCTTCATGCCCGCAATCGGATCAATGGGCGAGCGCGGCAGGAAGGGCGTGTTGACGCCGATGCAACCGGCCACGCGGTCGGGGTGGCGCAGCGGCATTTGCCACGAGACCATGCCGCCCCAATCGTGACCGACGAAAACGGCTTTCTCAATGTCGAGTGCGTCGAGCATGCCGACAAGATCGCTGGTCAGATGTTCCATGTCATAGAGCGGAACCGACGCTTCGCCTTTGGGTCCGCCGGTGCGGCCATAGCCGCGCTGGTCGGGCGCGATGGCGCGAAAGCCTGCACCTGCAAGGGCCGGCAACTGGTGACGCCATGAGTAACCGATTTCAGGAAAGCCATGGCACATGACGACAGGCACGCCGCCTTTCGGGCCTTGTTCGTAAACGGCCATTTTAATGCCGTTGGTGTTGACGTAATGCGGCTGCGGAAATGTCATTGTCTGGTAGCTCCCCGTTTTATTCTTTGTATTTTTTAAGCAGCAGCTTTCAGCCGCTCCATATCTGCGCTTGCCGAGATGCCGAGCGCGTTGAGCATGTCTTCGCGGTCGGGACCGAGTTTCGGCGGATAAAGGTCGGCGGCTTCTTTGGCCTTTTTGCTCTTCAACCAGAAGCGTAGCACCGTCGTTACGTTGTGCCAGTCTTTGATCCACTTGCCCGGTTCGTCGATCATGTGGAAGCCGCGCATGAAGTCGCGCAGGACTTTGATGTCGGCACGCGCGGCGGGCATGATCGCATCATCGGCAAAGCTCTTGATGAGTTTTGCTTTGAGCGTCGGCTTGTAATCAGGATCGAGCGCATTGGCGGCGCGGCGGATGGCAGAGGCGTCCTGCTTCAACATGTCGTTGTAATAGGGGCGCAGTTCCTTTTCGACCTTGGCGTGAAAGCTCAAGGCGCGTGCGACGGGATCGGAGGTTTCGTCGAGCGCATCGGCCAGAACATGGGCCTGCACGGCGGCGAAAGAACAACCGCGACCATAAAGCGGATTGGTGCGGATCACCGCGTCGCCCATCGGGAAGAAGTTGAGCGCGACGGGCGCGCCGTCATTCACCATTGAGCGCCAGCGGGCCCAAAGCTCGCCCATGCCGAAAACTTTGCTCTTGGGTGCAGAGGTTTCCGGCGCGACCCAAGGGGCCATGCCGGGGATCTGCGCGCAGATGCCGTCGAAGATTTCCGGACGCACAACGGCGCGACGGATTTCCATTTCGACTTCCGGCACGGCGAGCGTCACAGAGAAGCAACCATTGTCGGCGGGGAAGATGCCGAATTTGATATAGCCGAGATCGCCTGCGCCGGGTGCTTTCGTGCGCTTGGGTTCTTCGACGCCGTCATGGAGACGGTAATGGCGTGTGAAATAGACGATGCCTGCGGGGGCGGAGGTTTCGCTGATCGTTGCGCCTGCTTCGCGCAGCCATTCGATGGCTTGCGAGTTTTTGCCCGCGGCATCGACGATGATGTCAGCGCGGAGTTCGCGTGCGCCGTCAGCGTTTTCGATATTGACGCCGAGCACTTTTTTCGCGGCACCCTGTTGTTCAAGGATGAGGCTGCGCACCAGTGTTGACGGCATGAAGGTGACGCCGGGCTGACGTGCCACATAGCGGCGCATCACGAGTTCGAGCGTTGTGCGGCGGCTGGTGAGAATGGTGAGGTCCGCGTCGCCGGGGACGGGCACATAGGCGGCCTGTTTTTCGACCGGCATGTTTTCGTAGAATTTGATTTCGCGGCAACCGGCGTCGAGCAGGTCTTTCAGCAATTCGGGATAGTTGTCGCGGATGATGTTGTGCAGGCGCGCGAGGAACGCATGGCTGTGGCGGACATGGCCGACGCCGCGCCGGTCCCAACTGTCAAATGCTTCGTCGGCGGATGTTTCCGGCGGCGGGGCGTCGCGGTCGATGACGATGACTTCACGGCCGGGGCGGTGAAGCGCCAGAGCTGCGTTAAGTCCGGCAATGCCGGCGCCCAAAATCAAAACCTTCTCAACCATCAGAACCTTCTCCCTTGCATGCCTGCTTTTAGCATGCGGCTATACCGTGGTCTATAAATAGACTCTGGTATATTAAAAGTGAAGGGGCATCAGGACGGAAATTTGAGGGCGCGGGCGAAGATGCATGCCCAGCCGATCATAAAAGCCACGCCGCCCAAGGGTGTCGCTAGGACAAGGGCGCGGCTGCCTGTGATGCCCAGCACGTAGAGCGAGCCGGAAAAAACGACAATCCCGACGACAAAGGCCCATCCGGCGGTCGAAACGAGGGCGCTGTTGCCATAGGTGGCGAGCCAGGCGACCGCGAGGAGGGCGAGTGCATGATACATGTGATAGCGCGCGCCGATTTCAAAGGCGTTGAGTTCTTCCGGTGTGGCGCGGCTCGCCAGTCCATGTGCGCCGAAGGCTCCGAAGGCGACGGCGAGAAAACCGGACAAGGCGCCGAGCGTCAGCCAGAGTTTCATTTTGATTTTCCTTTTCTATCCGCCGCCGCGCAGACATGCTGCATCTCAAATTTCATGGGGGGAAGTTATGACTGATCTTAGACGCATCATCACGGGCCACAATGCGGCGGGCAAGTCCATTGTGGTGATTGACGGTCCGCCATCGCGACAGGCGGGGTCGGACGCGGGCGGCTTGTTTGAAATCTGGAACACGGACGGCAAGCGCATCGACAGCTTTGACAAGGTGGATCGTGCCGATATTGATGTGGTGTTGTCGCCACCCAAAGGCGGCTCGAAATTCCGTTGGTTCCGCATTGCGCCGACGCCGCCCGGCACGCCGCGCGATGTGCTGGAAGCGGCCTATGCGGCTGCGTTTGAGCAGATGGGCGCGGCGCATGAGCGGGTGGACACGACGCGCCATCCCGGCATGCATAAGACGAAGACGATTGATTACATCATTCTGCTGGAAGGTGACATCACGCTTTATCTTGATGAGGCGGAAGTGAAGCTGAAACCGCATGATGTTGTCGTGCAGCGCGGCACCAATCACGCCTGGGTGAATACGGGCACGACGCCTGCGCTGCTGATTGCGGTGTTACAGGATGCGGATGTGGTCGTGTGATTTCTGTTTCTGATTTTCAAACTGCGCGCCTCGTCGCCACGCCGCTCGACCTCAGCCATCTCGATGAGCTTTGTGTTTTGCACAAGGACGCCGAAGTGTCGAAATATCTCGGCGGTGTACGCGATGAGGCGGCGACGCGGGCCTATATCACCGACAATATCGCGCATTGGGATGAGTTTGGATTTGGTACGTGGGCCTTGCGCGACAAAGCGGGCGTGTTTGCGGGCCGTTGTGCGCTGAGGCACATCACGATCAATGATGTGGATGAGGTGGAGATCGGCTACACGTTCGCGCGTGAGTTTTGGGGGCAGGGGCTGGCGACAGAAGTGTCGCGCGCGGTGCTCGACATCGGGTTCGGGACGCTCAAATTGCCGAACATCATTGCCTTTGCTTATGCGGAGCACAGAGCCTCGCGGCATGTGATGGAGAAGCTCGGATTTCAGTTTGAGTATGAGGGCGAGATCATAGGCGCGTGGTGCGCGTTGTACCGGTTGGTGCGTTAGACGCCCAGGCTCCGGCGCAGCGTGTCCAGCGTTGTCTTGCGGACGCGCATTAAATCCGTGGTCGGATCAATCAGCCATTGGGTGCTGACGCCGAGGATCAGGCTGCCGATCATCAGGGCGGCGGCGTCGGCGTCGATTTCTTTTGAGATCGAGCCGTTGGCCTGTCCTTCGATGATGTGGAAGGCGAAGCGCTCTTTGGCTTTCATATGGGAAGCCGCGAAAGCTGCGCGTTGGGGGGACAATGTGCCGACGGCACCCGCCATCGCCACGAAGTAGGAGCGGATCGCCTGTTCGGTCTCGAAGTTGCGCATATAGATGTCAACGGCGGCGAGGATCGCATCAAGCCCCGTCACATCGTCGAGGCCCTCGGCAAAGACGAGCTCTTCCGAGCGGTCATGCAGATAGTCGATCAGGGCTTCGATCAGCCCGTCTTTGGAGCCGAAACGCTGGCTGGCGAGGCCCCGGCTATAGCCTGCGCGGGCACCGACTTTTTCGAAGGTGGCGGCGTTGAAGCCTTCTTCGGCGATGAGTTCGGCCGCGGCCAGCAGCAAATTGCGGTCGGATTCGGCGCGACGGGATGCCTGCGTCCGCCGGAGGGGGGCAGATGAGAGGGGGAGGGCGTCAATTTCAGCAGGGTGGGACATTTTTGCTGTTTACTTAGTTGTTGGACGTATAGCAACATGGTGACAAGAGATAATCAAGCGCGGCATCACGAATGATCGCGCAAACCCTCAGGGAGAGCTTCAGATGATTCCGCAGGACATTGCCAATACGATTGTCGATCCGCGCGCCTATGCGGCTGAAAAGCCGGTGGACGAGGCTTTCAAGTTCCTGCGTAAGGAAATGCCGCTGGAGCAGGCGCAGCCGGAAGGCTTTGCGCCGTTCTGGGCGGTGACGAAGCAGGCCGATATTCTGGACGTTGAAAAGCAGAACGAGCTTTTTCACAACGGCGATCTGGCCACCACGCTGGTGAATATCGATGTCGATAAAAAGGTGCGCCAGATGATGGGCGGCTCACCCCATATGGTGCGCTCGCTGGTGCAGATGGATAATCCCGATCACATCGCCTATCGCCGTCTGACGCAGGCCTGGTTCCTGCCGCAGAATCTGAAAAAACTCGATGGCCGGATCAAAGATATTTCCAAGGTCTTTGTCGATCGTATGGCTGACATGGGCGGCCAGTGCGACTTCGCCAAGGATGTCGCTTTCCTTTATCCGCTGCATGTCATCATGGAAATTCTGGGCGTGCCGGAAGCTGATGAACCGCGCATGCTGAAGCTGACGCAGGAACTCTTCGGCAGTCAGGACCCGGACCTCAACCGCGCCGGTAAGGAAGTGAGTTTCGAAGAAGGCATGGCCGCCATGCAGCAGACGATCGGCGACTTCATCACCTATTTCAATGCGATCACCGAAGACCGCCGCGCCAATCCGACGGGTGATCTGTCCAGCGTCATCGCCAATGGTCAGATCAACGGCCAGCCGCTCGATCACTTTGCCGCCATGTCCTATTACATCATCGCGGCTTCCGCAGGCCATGACACCACGTCGAACACAACGGCGGCAGGCATGTGGGCGCTGGCCGAGCGTCCTGATCTCTTCAAGCGTCTGAAGGGCGACTTCTCGCTGTTGCCCGCCTTTATCGAAGAGACGATCCGCTGGGCGACGCCGGTGAAGCATTTCATGCGTTCGGCGACGGCGGATGCTGTGGTCGGCGGCAAGAAGATCGCCAAGGGCGACTGGATGATGCTGTGCTATCCGTCCGGCAATCGCGACGAAGAGGTTTATACCGATCCTTTCGAGTTCAACATTGACCGTCCGAACAACAAGCATGTGGCTTTCGGTTACGGCTCGCATGTCTGCATCGGTCAGCATCTGGCGCGTATGGAAATGCGCTCGTTCTGGGAAGAAATTCTCCGTCGCGTCGATACTATCGAACTGGCGGGCGAGCCGAAGAATTCTGTGTCGAACTTTGTCTGCGGTCCCAAGAGCGTGCCCGTGCGCTATAAGATGCAATAAGCATCTAATTGAGGGAGAGGCAGATGGCACAGGTACCCAGAAAATGGCAATGCCAGGTTTGCGGTTTCATTTATGATGAAGCCGAAGGCCTGCCCGATGAAGGCATTGCGCCCGGCACACGCTGGGAGGACATTGACGAAGACTGGGCCTGCCCGGATTGCGGCAGCCTGAAAAGCGATTTCCAAATGGTTGAAATCGACTGAAGGATTAGGGCGCGCTTATAAAAGAGGGCCGATGCCGGTTGACCCCGCATCGGCCCGCCTTCATTCTGCCCCCAACGAAAATAATCCGGCCCTTAAAAAATAATCAGGCCGGAACAGGGAGCGACATTCATGCTGACCAAAGCAGACGATTATCCGATTCATCAGATGCCGGAGCCCATCGCCTTTTCAGGCACGGACCGTAATTTCTATGACCGTTATTTTTTCAACGGTTACACGAAATCGGGCGATGTGTTTTTTGCTGCCGCGCTTGGCGTCTATCCGCATATCAACATTATGGATGCGTCTTTCTGCGTTGTGCATAAAGGCGTCCAGCGCAACATCCATGCGTCACGTTATCTCGTGAATATGGAACGCATGGACACGCAAGTCGGCCCGATCACAGTTGAAATTGTTGAGCCGCTTGTCGCGCTGCGCATCAAGGTTGAAGACAATGAGCAGGGCATTAAATGTGATGTTCTTTATCGCGCCCGCACCGAGCCGCTGAAAGAGCCGCGCTTCACGCGCCGCAACGGTCCGCGCACGCTGATGGACCTGACGCGCCTGACACAGAACGGCACTTATGAAGGCTGGATTGAAGTCGATGGTGAACGCATCATCGTGACGCCCGATAAATATTTCGGGACACGTGACCGCTCCTGGGGCGTGCGTCCCATCGGTGCGCCGGATGCGCAGCCTCAGGTGCCGCCCGTGCCGTTCCAGTTTTACTGGCTCTGGGCACCGCTGAACTTTGATGATCGCATCACATTGTTCCATGTGAATGACGATGAGCACGGTGAGGCATGGAACATCAATGCCGTGATGTGCAAGACCGATGGCAGCGCGCCGGAAGAAATGAAATCCTGCCGCGCTGAAGTCGATTTCGTGCCCGGTTCGCGACATGCACGCGCTGCGCGTTTGTTCTTTGAGCATCACAAAGGCGGCACGACGCGCATCGATCTGACGCCGCATTATAATTTCCAGATGATGGGCCTTGGCTACAGCCACCCGACATTCGGTCACGGCATGCATAATGGTGAGCTGGCCGTTGCCGGTGAGCGCTTTGCGTTGGCCGATATCAAAACCTATGCGCCGCCGCATCTGCATATTCAGGCTTTCGTCACCGCCAAGATGACGCTGCCTGATGGGTCGGTGCGTGAAGGTTCCGGCATTCTCGAACAGTTGATCGTCGGACCGCATGCGCCGTCCGGTTTCAAAGATGTTCTCGATCCGGCTAAAGGCTAAATCTTATGAGTGATATTCCTTCGCGCTTTGCCGCTTATCTGCAGCACAAGATGCCTCATGTGTCCGATGTTGTTGTCTCGGATCTCAGCCGCATCTATGGCGGTGCGAGCCGCGAAACCTATCGTCTCAACGCAACGTGGAATGAGGGCGGGGCTGCCAAAAGCCGCGCTCTCATTTTGCGCCGTGATCCGGTCGCGAGCCTTATCGAGACGGAACGCGACATTGAGTTCAATGCTTACCGCGCGTTTCATCCGACCGGCTTGCCTGTGCCGGAGCCGTTGTTTCTTGAAACGGAACTGACATGGCTTGACCGGCCTTTCTTTGTGATGGAGCAGATTCTCGACAGCGCGGCAGGCTCGGCTTTCAACGCGGACCCTTACGGCGAACACGCTGCGAAAATCGGCGAGCAGTTCTGGACGCAGCTTGGTCAGATTGCCAAAGCTGATGTGAAGGCCATAGGCTTTGATAAAAACCTTGATCCGATTGCGCCTGAAGATTGCTGGCATGTCGAACTCGACAAATGGGAAAAGGTCATTAACGAGGACGAGCTGTGCCCGCAGCCGATCGCGCGCGCCGCGATCCGTTGGCTGCGCCGCAATCCGCCGACGCCTGCCGAGCGCATCTCTGTTGTGCATGGCGATTACCGCACCGGTAATTTTATGTTCAACAGCGAAGGCCGCATCACCGCGATCCTTGACTGGGAAATGTGCCATCTGGGTGATCCGCTGGAAGATGTGGCATGGGCGGCTGATCCGCTTTGGGCATTTCAGAACCCTGAACGTCCGGGCGGCATGATCCCGCGGGCCGAGGCTCTGGCGCTGTGGGAAAAGGCGAGCGGTCTCAAGGCGGACCCGAAGCGGTTGCAGTGGTGGGAGATTTTCAATTCGCTGAAAGGTCTCGCCATCTGGATTTCGGCGGGCAAGGAATATGAGACCGGCGCGAGCCGCGAACCGATCCTCGCTTTCTCAAGCTGGTATTGCACCGATGTTCACAACCGCGTGCTGGCCGAAAAACTGTCTATGCTCAATGCGGAGGGCCGCCAATGAAACCCGAAGTCACAACCGTCATGCATGGCTATGTCGGCACGCTGTTCGGCTCGATCCTGCCCAATCTCAACAGTGAATATTCGATGGGCGATACGGGCCTGATGGCCATGTCGTTTATGATGATGGCGCAGGAATTTGACCGCGCGGCGGAAATCCGGCTGCAAGAGAATGAGGACATGCGGGCGCTGTTTGCGCATGCGGCGGAAGAGATCGACAATGAGCCATTGGCCAAGCGGTTGCGGGAAGCGGCGTCGGGAGCTGATGCCTCGCTGCGCGTTTCGGCGCTGACGAAGGCGAACGATGAATTGAAGGCCTTGCTCATTGAGTTGCATGAATATGTTGAGGCGTCGTCGGCCAAATGGGCGCCGGAACTCGAAATGCGCATCTGGTCGGTGCTCTGTGCGGGTGTTGAACGGCGGAAGCTCGATTTCCCGAAGCTGTTTTGAGTTTCAAGTTTTAACGTAGTCGTCTTGGCCCGGCCCACCTTTGATGTAAAGGAGGCGGGCCATCCATCTTTGCCGCAACCAGGGTTGAAGCTGGATGCCCCGATCAAGTCGGGGCAAGGCGAATAAGGAGAGAAGGCAGGGAGGCGTAAATCTTCAATGCCTCTTGCCAATCCCATGCCTTCAGCTATGAGTGTGGCGCATCCTCATTGAGCTTCGCGCGCGCCATGTCGCTCTCCCTTCGCCTCTCGCTCTTTTATGCCTCGCTCTGCCTTTTCGGCGGGGTGCAGCTGCCATTCTTTCCGGTCTGGCTTGAGTCCAAGGGGCTCAGCGCGCAGCAGATTTCCGTCATCATCGCGGCGACGATGTTCCTGCGCATTGTGGCCGGACCTGTCTTTGCGCAGATCGCCGATCATCTGGGCGACCGCCGCCGTGTGGTGATTGCGCTCAATTGGGCGTCGCTGACCGCGGTTTGTCTCTTTCTTTTCGTTGATACGTTCTGGGCGATTTTTGCCGTTACGCTTTTGCTGATGGCGCTTTGGCCGTCGATCTCGCCGCTGATCGAAACCATTGCGCTGGCCGCTGCGCGCGAGCAGGGCGTGGACTATGGCCGGGTGCGGCTCTGGTGTTCGGTGACGTTTATTGTCGGCAGTATGGGTACAGGCTGGCTTCTCGGTTTCAGCGCGCCGTCGATCATTGCGTTTTGCATGATCGCCGCCATCGCCATCAATCTTGTCGGGGCATATCTGTTGGCACCCGACATGCCGCGCGTGAATACCGGTGCAAAACGTCCCAATCCTTTGAAGGGTATGGTCGATATTCTGCGCAATCCGGTTTTCATGCTCGGCATCACAACGGCGAGCATTATCCAATCGAGCCACGCGGTTTATTACGCGTTCGGCACGTTGAATTGGCAGGCGCAGGGCTATGATGACACAACCATCGGCATGCTTTGGGGCGTCGGTATTGTCGCGGAAATCGCGCTGTTTGCCTTTTCCGGCTGGGTGGTGACGCGGGTGGGGTCCACACGGCTTTTGGCGATTGGTGCGATTGCCTGCATCATCCGTTGGGGGCTGACGGCGATAAATCCCCCGCTGTGGCTGCTTTTTCCCCTTCAGGCGCTTCATGCACTCACCTATTGCGCGGCGCATCTCGGCGCCATGCATTTTATCACTCATGCGACACCGCGCTCTCTCGCGGCGACCGCCCAGAGCCTTTACGCTGCGCTGTCAGCGGGTATCATCATGGGCGGCATGACGCTTGTGTCGGGTGTGCTCTATCAATCCTACGGCGCACATGCCTATTGGCTACCTGCCGCTGCGGGCGCGTTGGCGATCCTGGGATGCCTTGCGCTGTCGGGTCGCTGGACCGGCGGCGAGTTGGTGAGTGACGGAAACGAGGATGATAAAGATGGCGATAGAAGTCATTCCAACGGGAACGGCGCTGGGTGCTGAGGTTCGCGGGCTTGATCTCACTGCGCCGCTTGATGCCGAGACCTTCGATGCTATCCAGCAGGCCTGGTACGATCACTCTGTTTTGTTGTTTCGCGGTCAACGCCTGAGTGACGACGACCTCATTGCCTTTTCCAAAAATTTCGGTGCGCTCGACATTGCGCCTGCAAGTGCGACGGACATGGCCGGTGCGCAGGAAAAATCGCGTCCTGAAATCTGGATCATTTCCAACGTCGTTGAAAACGGCAAACCCATCGGTGCGTTGGGCGACAAGGAAGCCGAATGGCACACGGATATGTCTTACGTCGCGGAACCGCCGATGGCGAGTGTGTTGCACTCTCTGGAAATTCCGCGCGTCGGCGGCAATACGAGCTTTGGCAATATGTACAAAGCCTATGAGACTTTGCCCGACGACCTGCGCCGCGAGATTGAGAACCGTATCGCGAACCACGACAGCTCGATGACCAGCGTGGGTGAGTTGCGCGCCGGTGCGGGCGAGGTGCTCGACGTGCGCTCGGCACCGGGCGCGAAACATCCGATGGTGCGCGTTCATCCGGCAACGGGCGGCAAGGCGCTTTATCTCGGGCGTCGCATGAACGGCTATGTGACCGGTCTCGATATTCCGGCGAGTGAAAAACTGCTTGATGCGCTTTGGGCCCATTGCACGAAACCGCAATTCACATGGACGCATCAGTGGCGCGTCGGCGATCTTTTGATCTGGGATAATCGCTGCACAATTCACCGTCGCGACGCGTTTAACGGTACAGAGCGCCGCGTTATGCATCGTACACAGATTAAAGGCGGCGTGCCGGTTTGATTGCTTTTCCCTCTCCCGAGGAGGGAGAGAAATTCACGTCGCCCCAACGTCAACTTCCCTGCATTTGACAATCGCCGCCACCCGCGCAGTTATTACCCCAACGAAACTCAATAATCAGAGGAGACGCTTCATGCGCGCATGGGAACTGCAGAACGCAGCCGGTTTTGAAAATCTGAAACTCGTCACACGTGATGTGCCCAAGGCAGGACCGGGCGAAGTCATCGTGCGGCTTAAAGCGGCAAGCCTCAATTATCGTGATCTGGCGACGGTCGCCTATATGGGCGGCAGGGTGCCTTTCGTGCCCCTGAGCTGTGGTGCGGGCGAAATAACCGAAGCCGGCGCGGGCGTCTCGCGTTTCAAAGCGGGCGACCGTGTGCTGTCGCCGTTCTTCCCGCATTGGGTTTCCGGTGCGCCGACGCCGGAACGGCTTGCCGCGCTGGGCGGACCTTATGATGGCTGCGCGTCGGACTATCTGAAAGTCGCCGCCGAGGGCGTCTCGTTTTCGCCCAAAAATCTCAGCGATGAAGAAGCCTCGACGCTGCCCTGTGCGGGTCTCACCGCATGGCGCGGCCTGATGGTCGAGGGTGGGTTGAAGGCGGGCGACACAGTGCTGGTGCAAGGCACAGGCGGCGTGTCGATCTTTGCGCTGCAATTTGCCAAAGCGGCAGGCGCGCGCGTGATCGTGACATCATCGTCGGATGAAAAACTTGAACGTGCCCGTGCGCTCGGTGCTGATGCGTTTATCAATTATAAAAAGACGCCGGATTGGGCCACTGAAGCGCGCAAGCTGACGGGCGGTCGCGGTGTCGATCATGTCATCGAAGTCGGCGGCGCGGATACATTCATGCAGTCGATCATGGCTGTGCGTCTCGGCGGGCATATCGCCGTTATCGGGTTGCTGTCGGGCATGACCAAAGACCTGAACGTCGCGGCGATCTTCTCGCAGAATGTGAAAATCTCAGGCGTCACAGTCGGCAGCCGCGAAATGGTCGAGGATATGGTGCGCGCCATTGAGCAGAATGACATTCATCCGGTGGTCGATAAGCGTTTCTCGCTGGAAGAATTCCCCGAGGCGCTGAAACTCATGCAGGGCGCATCGCATTTCGGCAAGATCGTTCTCAATATCGCTTGAGGAAGCCTTTATCCCCACAGCTCCGGTTCCGGCGGTGACATCATGCTGCCGTTGAACCGGATGCCGTGCTCGCGGTCTTTGGCCAGCAGCAGCGGTCCGTCGAGGTCGATAAATTCCGCATCCTGCGCAATCAGCATGGCCGGTGCCATGGCGAGCGATGTCGCCACCATGCAGCCGACCATGATTTTGAGGTTGCGGCGTTTCGCACAGCGCATGACGCTCAGGGCTTCGGTCAGTCCGCCCGTCTTGTCGAGTTTGATGTTGATATATTGGTAAAGTCCGACAAGCCGCGTCATGCCTTCGAGACCATGTGCGCTTTCGTCGGCGCAAAAGGGGATGGGCGTTTCCAAGCCGCGCAGGGCTTCGTCATCTTTCACCGGCAGCGGTTGCTCGATCAGCGCCACGCCGAATTTTGCGAGTTCATGTGCCATCGGTAAAACGGTTTTCGCATTCCAGCCTTCATTGGCATCGACAATAAGCGTCGCATCGGGTGCGCCCTGGCGCACGGCGGCGACGCGGGCAATATCGTCGCCTGTGCCGCCGAGTTTCAGTTTCAGCAGCGGGCGATGGGCGTTGATGCGCGCGGCCTCGCGCATGATGTCGGGCGTGTCGAGGCTCAGGGTGTAGGCGGTTGCGCACGGTTGCGGCGCGCGCAGACCGGCGAGCTGCCATGCAGGTGTGCCGGTGATTTTGGCTTCGAGGTCCCAGAGAGCGCAGTCAATCGCGTTGCGGCCCGCGCCGCGCGCCATGGCACGTTGCAGTTCCTCACGCGACAGGCCCTCGGCCAATTGCTTGCTCAGGCCTTTGATCGAGGCGGCCACGTCTTTCACCGTTTCGCCATAGCGGCCATAGGGCACGCATTCGCCGCGACCGATATGTTCGCCGTCACGAATGGTGACGACAATCACTTCGGCCTCGGTCTTGGAGCCACGGGAGATCGTGAACGCACCGGCGATTGGCCAGGTTTCCACATCGACTGAAATATCGCGCATGTTGGGGAGCCTCACATAACAATGGCGCGATGATGCCGTGTCACGAAGGCGAGGCCAAGTCCAAAGCGACGCTGTTACGGATCAGGGTTCGCTATGCTGCATCAGATGCGACATGCCTTTTGAGGTCGCATTAAATGCGACATGTCTTTCTGAGAGGTCGCATTAGATGCGACCGGCAAACCACGAGCCGTTCCAGTGGTCGCCCGGCGCGACTGTCTCATATTGGCTAATGCGCGCATCATAGAAATCATAAAGCGTGGGGATCGCCCCGTTGAGTTTGCGGCATTGCGCAATCGCGGCGCGGGCTTCGGTCCAGCGTTGCTGACGATAGGCCGAGAAGATCAGCGCATGGGCTTCCTGCAAGGCGCGGAATTTCGGATTGGCGCGCATGATCGGGTCGCCGAGCAAGGCATAGACGCGGCGGCCTTCGGGATGGCGCGGTGTCGAAATGAGATCGATTTCCAGCAGCGCATAGCGGTCGCCGATGACGCGCTGCGTGCCTTCGCCGACGATGATGGCGGGGCCATAGTTGCGCGCGTTGCGTTGCAGATAGGCGGCGGTGCTCACGGGCTCGCCCAGCACACCATAGTCAAAGCGCAGGATGGCGCCCATATTGCCGGTGATGGCCGTGCCGCTGTCGATACCGATAGAGAGGCTCAAAGGCACATGGCTCAGGTGCTGGCGCAGCGCGTCTGTTTCCAGAAATTCGTTCAGTGCCTCAAGGTTTTCCACCATGCGGAGCGCGGCGTCGCAGGCCTTTGAGGCGTGGTCAGACACATCATAAGGGGCGTTCCACACGGCATAGAGTGTGTCGCCCACGGTGCGGTCCACCATGCCGTTGCGGTCCTGCACGATTTTTGTCATCGGCGAGAAGAAGCGGTTGAGGATGTCGGCATAGGCCTTGGGATCTTCGAGATAGCGATCGGCGATGATGTTGAAGCCGCGCAGGCCGACGACGAGCGACGAGACCGGACGCAACTGACCTTCGGCCTGAATGAGGTGCGGGCGCGCATGCATTTTAGCGAGGCCCGATGAGGACAGGCGGCGGGCAAACTGACCGTCGATGAAGCGCGTGCGGTCTTCTGTGTGCAGGCGACGCATCAGCGCGCAGGTGAAGCTCGCGACGAGGAACGTGACCGCGATGAGCGAGGGATCAATCAGCCAACGATGGGTGTCGAAGGACCACCATGAGGCATAGGCCGCTCCGCCGATCAGCGTCAGCGTGAAGATGATGCTCCAGCGGAAGCGATAGCGACCGACAACGAGGATGACAAGCATGCCGCCGACAAAGAGATAAAGTTGTTCAGCGAGCGGGGCCCAGCCGGGTGTCACAAGATATGACCCTTGCAAAATCTGATCGATGGCATTGGCGGCGATGGCGCCCGATGGCAGGCTTACACCGACGGGCGTGTCATAGAAACGCTCCGAGCCATTGGCCGAGACGCCGATGACAGCAATTTTGCCATCAAGTGAGGGCACTGATGCTGCGCGGTTCAGCAGATCGACGGCGGAAATTTCCAGCCGTGTTTCGGGGCCGCCGAAATAGAGTTTCAGGCAACCGTCGGGGCGCGTGAGGACCGACAGGCCGGTGTCCTCGATGCTGATGCTATCAAGCCCGGGCACCTGATCCAGCGCAAAGCCGCTTTCCGGCTGGACAACATTGGCGCTATAGCCCGTGCCATTGCGGTTGAGGCGCAAAGCTTCAAGCACGTTTGACGGATAAAGCTGACCATTGAGATTGACGACCAGGGGCAGACCGCGCACGGCGGAACCCGCCACGCGATCATAGAGGGATGCCCCATTGCCCTGTGCGGCAGCTTCAACGCTGGCGAGATTGCCGCGCCAGTCTTTGAAGCTCTGTGTGTAATGGCGCGCGTCGCTGCCCGATGACGTGACTGATGATTTTGGCTGCGGTGTCACGGGCGTGCCGATGGCCTGTTTGCCGGGCACGAAAGAGATGACGGATTGGGTAGAGGTGAGCAGATCGGCAAAGTCGCGCTCATAGTCAGGCAATTCAGACAGGCCAAGCTGCAATCCGTAGGCAGACGGAATGTGATCGAGCGAGCCCCAGAGTTTCAGCAACTCGGCTTGCGCGGTCTGATCGGTTTCAGCAATCGGCATATCAAGCAAAATGGTTGTCGCGCCTGCGTCTTTCACCGCAGTGACAAGATCAATGAGGCGCTTGCGCGGCCAGGGCCATGCACCCAGTTGTTCGGCGCTCGCGGTGCCGATGTCGATATAGACCGTTGCGGGGCCGTTTTTGCCGACCTGGCGCGGTTCAATGCGCTGATAGAGATCGAAAACCTGATTTTTCAGAGCGGTGGCGAGGCCCTGATAGTCATAGATCGACATAGCAAGCCCCAACACGAGAACCAGTCCCGGAAGGATTGCCGACAATCTGCGAAATACGGGTGTCGTATTCATCTTCACTCGCCCAAGCCTGTCCGAAAACAGGCCATCAATGCCCCAAAATAAAACGTTGAACCTGCATTTGTCCGGTATCGGGACAATAGCAGAAGCTCTCAGAACTTATTTTGCAGGTTCCGTTCCACAATTATGGAGAGGGGGGCGAGGGTGTTGGCCGATGAATGGCCATGAACAGTCAGTGCTGTCCCGTGTGCCCTTCAACATGAAAGGCGGGTCACAGGGCGGCAGTTCGGGTGAATTGAGGGCTGAAGTAAAAGCCTGTCAGCTTTACTTCTTATATCCGGTGGCGGCTTCCAGATAGGCCAGCAGGTCCTTGCGGTCCTCGGGCTTTTTCAGGCCGGGGAAGGACATGTTGGTTTTGGGCACCAGGGCTTTTGGCTTTTCGACATATTTGAAGAGGGTGGCCTCATCCCATTTCGCGCCGGTGGCGGCATATTCCTTCATACCGGCGGAATAGTTGTAGCCCGCTGCTGTGGCGATCCCACGGTTCATAAAGCCATAGAGGTTCGGTCCGACACGATTCGGTCCGCCTTCTTCAACCGTGTGACAGGCCTGGCATTTTTTGAAGACTTTTTCGCCCTTGGTTGCGTCGCCGACAAGGTCTTCGGCCAGAGCCGCGCCTGAAACTGAAAAAGTGAGAGCCAAAGCGGAGAGTAATTTGACGGTCGAAGCCATTTTTATAGGGTCCTGTTTCCGTTAGGTCTGAGCCTAGCTTTCAAAGCAGATGCCAAGCTACACTACGATATCTGCGCGGGGCAGGGCGCGTGTCAAACTGGCGCGGGCCGGACTTTTTTCAGATTTCACGACAAAAGGGCATAAGTTGACCGAGGCTGTTTTCAGGCTTGAAGCGCAAGGCGCAATCCTGAGGCTCCGCGCGGAGGGCGATTGGTCAACATCGCAGGTGGCCGGTATCGACATGGCCTTGCGTGCCGTCGGGACCGATCCCAAGGGTGAGGCCCGTGACGTGGTGTTCGACCTTACCGGTGTTACGCGGCTCGATACATCGGGTGCCTTTGTGTTGCAGCGCACATCCGCTGCGCTCAAGGCGCAGGGGCTCAGAACGCGCTATGAAGGCCTGCAAACCGCGCATCGCCTGATGCTTGACAAAATAGCAGCGCTTGAAATTTTTTCCGCCCCCCGCACCAAACGCCGTCCGGCCTCCATCACGGTCGTTGAGCGCATTGGTGCGACCGTGGTTCTCTTTGGCCGTGAAGGCCTCATCGTGCTCTCCTTTCTTGGCGAAGTGGTCTCAGCGCTTGGCGAAGTTGTGCGGAACCCGCGTAAGCTGCGTGTCGTGCCGCTCATTCATCACATGGAGAAGGCGGGCTTTGATGCTTTGCCACTCATCTGCCTTCTGACATTCCTTATCGGTGCTGTTATCGCCCAGCAAGGCGCGACGCAGCTCAAGCAATTCGGCGCGGATGTCTATACGGTCAATCTCATCTCCATCATCTTCCTGCGCGAAGTCGGTGTGTTGCTTACCGCTATTATTGTCGCGGGTCGCTCGGGCAGCGCCTATACGGCTGAAATCGGCTCGATGAAAATGCGCGAGGAAATCGACGCGATGCGCACGCTCGGTCTTGATCCGATGCAGATGCTCATTGTCCCGCGTGTGCTGGCGCTTGTTATTGTGTTGCCGCTGCTCACCTTTGTTGCTGACATTATGGGTCTCATCGGCGGTGGCGTGGTGGCACTGACGCAGCTCGGTATGGCACCGGCCGTCTATATCGACCGTGTGCGCGACGCTGCGTGGTTCTGGACTTTCGGCGTCGGTATTTTGCGGGCCCCTTTTATGGCGCTCGCCATAGCGCTTGTCAGTTGCCGCGCGGGCCTTGACGTCACGGGCAGTGCTGAATCCGTCGGCTCACAGACGACGCGTTCTGTCGTTCTGTCGATCTTCCTCGTCATTGTGCTTGATGCGATGTTTGCCATGTTCTTCACTGCCGTGGGGTTATGACCGTGAGTGATGAAGAAGACATCATCATTGACGTAAAGGGTCTGCACACGGCCTTCGGCGATCATGTGATCCATGACAAGCTCGACCTGCAGGTGAAGCGCGGAGAAGTTCTCGGTATTGTCGGCGGTTCGGGCACAGGCAAGTCGGTGCTGTTGCGCACTATATTGGGTTTGAAAAAGCCCGAAGCCGGTCAGATCAAAGTTTTCGGCATTGATTTTGAAACGCTGTCGGCGGATGAACGTCGCCATCAGGAGCAACGCTGGGGCGTGCTTTTTCAGGAAGGTGCTCTTTTTTCAGCACTCACGGTTGCCGAAAATGTGCAGGTGCCTTACCGCGAGCATCTGCAGATGAATGACATGCTGATGGGTGAGCTTGCCGGCGTCAAAATCGCGATGGTGGGTCTGCGTGCCGAAGCGGCCAAGCTTTACCCCTCCGAACTGTCCGGCGGTATGAAGAAGCGGGCGGGGCTTGCGCGTGCTTTGGCGCAGGACCCTGAAATCCTGTTTCTTGACGAGCCGACAGCGGGGCTGGACCCCATTGGGGCGGCGGCCTTTGACGAATTGATCAATGACCTTACCAAAACGCTTGGCCTTACTGTCTTTATGGTCACGCATGATCTCGACACGCTTTACGCTACATGCGACCGCATTGCGGTGCTGGCCGAGCAGCGTGTTATGCTTATCGGCACGATGAAAGATATGCTGGCAAGTAACCACCCCTGGATCAGATCTTATTTTCACGGACCGCGTGCCCGCGCGGCCGTCCCCACGGTTTAGGCGAGCGATATGGAAATAAAATCCAACAACGCACTCATCGGCATCTCGACGATCATTGCTCTTGCGCTCATCCTCATCTTTTCGCTCTGGCTGTCGCGCATCCAGCTTGATCAGTCTTACGCCTATTACAAAATCATTTTTCAGGGTTCCGTGTCGGGCCTGAGCAAATCCGGTCAGGTCCAGTTCAACGGGTTGCCGGTCGGCAAGGTCATTGATCTGTCGCTTGCTGAGAATGATCCCAGTAAAGTCATCGCCATTATTCAGGTGGATGCCCGCACGCCCGTCAAAGAAGATTCCATTGCCCAGCTTGAAGCTTCAGGCATTACAGGTGTTGCCGTCGTCCAGCTCACGGGGGGCAATAAGGCGTCAAAGCTGCTGAGCGAAACGTCTGACCTCACCTATCCCGTCATTCAGGGCGCGCCATCCACATTGCAGGAACTTGCCGAAGCCGCGCCGGAGACATTGCAAAATGCCAATCAGCTTATCAAAGACCTTAATGCTGTTGTGAGTGCCAACCAGCAATCGATCAATAATACGCTCGTCAATCTCGACAAGCTGTCATCGGCTCTGGCAGATAGTTCGGGCGCAATGCAGGGCGCGATCCGCGATCTGTCCGAGGCCTCCAGACACATCAAGACGATGAGCGAGAGCGCCGACAGTCTCGTTAAAAACGATGCGCAACGCTTCATCAATGATGCGCAGCAGACGTCGGAATCCTATCGCCGTCTCGCCAATGAACTCGATAGACTCGTTAAAACCAATGGTCCGGCCATCGACCGTCTTGCCAATGGGGGGCTCGACCAATTGCCTGACCTCGTGCGTGATATGCGCTCGCTCGTTGCTTCGCTTGATCGCATTGCCTCAAGCGCGCAAGACGATCCCGCCCGTTTCGTCATCGGCAACCGCGTACCGGAAGTGGAAGCACCATGAAGTCTTTCCTGAATTTTGCATGTCTTGTGGCTCTCGGTGCGGCTTTAAGCGGTTGTGCGCTTGCCAATGTCGCCAGCGAACCGGCACCGCAATTGTTCACGCTGACCGCCGCGCCGATGGCCGCTGTCGCTTTGCCTGCTGACAGCGCTTCAAAATCGGTCAGCATTCTTGTTGACGAGTTTGCAGCGAGCGCCGCGCTCAATACAGCGCGTATTGCTTTTCAGCCCAATCCCAATGAGTTGAAATATTATGCCGGTGCGCGCTGGGCTGATCTTGCGCCTTTGATGATCCAGGCCCTGACGGTTGAGACACTGCAAAGTTCAGGTGCTTTTGCGTCGGTTGCCGCGCGCGGCACTGAAATCCGTGGTGATTTTATTTTGAAAGGCGATGTCCGCCAGTTCGCTGCCGAGACAGCAGGCGAGACAACCCAGGTGCGCGTCGCACTCTTCATCCGGATTGTCTCACGCACTGACCATAGTGTGTTGGCTTCAAAGAGTTTTGAAGCTGTCACCCCGCTTGAAGGCCGCGGCATGGAATCTGTTGTCGGGGCGGCCCAGAAATCTTTGTCGGCGGTTCTCACGGAGGTAACGCTCTGGAGCGTCGATGAAGTCTCCAAAAAATCTGCGGCTGTGACGGGGAGATAGTCTATGTCTGCCCGTGTTTTCGCCGTCGCACGTGATGGTGACCACAATTTCTCAAAACCGCTCTGCCGCGAGATCAAACTTCTCAAAGGTCTTGGCGTTGAAGGTGATGCGCATCACGGCATCACGGTGAAACACCGCTCCCGCGTTGCGCGCGATCCGAGCCAACCCAATCTGCGTCAGGTTCATCTGATGCATGGCGAGTTTCACGACGAGTTGAACGCCATGGGCTTTGCCGTTACGTCCGGTGATCTCGGTGAGAATATTACGACGCGCGGTA
Organism: Parvibaculum sp.; assembly: GCA_030645235.1. Lineage (GTDB taxonomy): Bacteria > Pseudomonadota > Alphaproteobacteria > Parvibaculales > Parvibaculaceae > Parvibaculum. Next base: position 664,456 of record JAUSMV010000012.1, read on the forward strand.
TTGATCTGCTGGGTCTGCCGCGTGGTGCGCGCCTTCACATTGGTACCAAAGCTATTGTCGAAGTGACGGGTCTGCGCAATCCGTGTGTGCAGATCGACCGCTTTCAGGAAGGCATGACCGCTGCCTGCCTTGGCCGCGATGAGAAGGGCGCGCTGATCCGCAAAGCCGGTGTGATGAGCATTGTCACTGAGGGCGGCGTGGTTCGCGCAGGCGATGAAATCCGCGTTGAATTGCCCACGGGTGACGTGTTGCCGCTGGAAGTGGTTTAGGCCAGTCGCCCGCTCGCCTGTGCCAGCATCAGATAGACTTTGCCCGTATCCGAGGTGAGATAAGTCTCGACCAGAATATTATCGCGGTCGCGTGATGAGGCTGCGCCGATCAGTCGCTCAAACAGCTCAACGAAGCGGTCAACATGCTCGCGGAATTCCGCTTCCGCGCGATACTTCACGGCGATGCGGTCATAAAGCTGACGGCCTGAAATATTGTAAAGGCGGCGCGCAAAGACATTGCGCTCGCCCGCCTGATAGCGCTGCCACAGATCGGGTGACGGGCTTTGCTCCAGTGCGCGGTCGAGGTCAACGGCCAGCGCCTGCAATGTTTCGATCACCTGCAACGAGGTGCGCTGAAATTCGTTTTCACTTTCGACAGGGCGCGTAGGGACGGCGGGTGTTGCCTCCTGTCCGCGTCCGGCGGCGGCGAGCAATTCGGGGATACCCCAGGCGCGCGGTGTGCCTTGTGGCGTCATCGTTTGCCCGATGCCCGCAAAATCACCACGCGTTGCATGAGGCGGCGGTGCGGGCTGTGCAAATTGCGGTGTGGTGGTTGCGGGCGCGGGCAGTGGCGAGGAACGGTCAAGCACGCGGGCATGGCGCACCACAATGTCGGCGATGGCGGCGAGCGCTGCCACCTGATCCTGCAGCACCTGCGTCAGGGCCGCAGCGCCTTGAGCTGCCTCTTCCGGCAGCAGCGCCATGCGCGCTTCAAGGTCGGCGGCGGCGTGGTCGAGCGAATTGCCTACCTCGCGCGCTGTGCCGCCCAGGCGGATCATCGCGGCGTTGAAGCGTTCGGCTGCCATGTCATTGTCGGCAAGCGATTGGTTCACCACATCGCGCAGGTCATGCGCGCGCGTTGAAATGTTTTCGGTGAGCGCCGCTGCAGCGCGCGTCACTTCCGATGTCATGGCGCTGGTGGCAATACGCAGATCGTCGGTCGTGGCCGCAATGGCCTCAGTTGCCGCGCGGTTGAGCTCTTCGGTGAGCGCTGTCGCGGCTTCGCGCATTTCTTCGATTGTGGCGCCGATAGCGCGTGTTGCGGCACCGGTTGTGCGGCTGATCGCGCCTGAGGCTTCTGTGACTTCGGCAACAGCAGCGGTGACTTCGCCCGAAATATCGGTGCGGATTTTCGCTGTGCGCTCGGCCACGGTGTCAAAGGCCGTGGTGATTTCATTTGCCACGCCTTCCGCCGCGTCCGCGATTTCTTTGGTGCGGGCCGTCACCGTCTGGCCCGCTTGTGCCAGATGATCGCGATGGGCTTCAAACAGGGTCTCAAGCCGTGTGCCTTCGCCTGCCAGTGAATTCGCGGCATCAGCGAGAATTTGCCGCTGTGTTTCATAGCGTGCGGTCAGCTGGTCGGCTTTGCCGAGTGCTGTGTCTGCGACGACTTCCAGCCGCGAGGCCTGCCGGTCGAGTGTTGACGAGGTGGCGTCCGCGCCTGCGCGGGCGGCTTCGCTGACGCGGGCCAATGTTTCGGTTTCGGCGACAACGCGCGTGCCCGCATCGTTCAGTGCCTTTTCCGCCTGCCCGATAATGCCGCGCACGGCTTCCACCTGTCCGCGCAGCGAGCGCGAAACCGTGTCGCTCTCCTGGCCCATCATGCGGCCGAGTTCTGTCAGGCTGTCATGGTGGCGGGTGATGAGGTCTTCCATGCGCTGCGCGCGCATTTCGGCGCGTGTGCCGCCTTGCTCAATCGCTTCGAGATCATTGCCGATCAGTTCTTTCAATCGTGCGGATTCAGCAAGCGCTTCGGCAAGGCCAGCCTTGAGGCGGCGGATTTCGTTTTCAACGGCGTTGGCGATGGTGGCGATTTCGCCCGCTGCTGCGTCGGCAGGGTCGGTGAGGCGAATGGCGGTCTTGGCGAGCGCTTCCGCCATCAGATGCATTTGCTGTCCGCGCCAGATCGACCATCCGGTGATGGCGATCATAAGAATGGGGATCATGGCACCGATGGCCAGCACGGCCAATTCGTTCGGTGTCATGGTGCTGAGACCGACCGGCCCGTAAAGAGCGCCGACATAAGCCGCGACACAGCCGAGCCAGAAGAGGGTGGTGAGAAGGGCAATTGTCGGAATGCGTTTGGAAGGGCGTCGGGCGATCAGGCGGTAAAGCGCGCCGCCTGTGGGCGTGTCTTCGTTCGCCGCTTTTACGGTTGGGTTTGCAGCCGTCGGGTTGTCCGACGCCAATTCAAGATTTGCCATATAAATCACCCGCTTGCCGTATGGCCCCGCCCGTCGGCGGCCCCTGATTCAAAGTGCGGGATTGGGGGCGTGGCGTCAACCATGAGGCGAATATTTACCGATTGGTTAACGGGTTTATCGGCATAAACCGTGCGCAAAGCCTCCCTGTTTAACGGTTCGGTACGGATCGCAGGCATAAGATTTCCATGCAGGCACAGGAAGTCCGGCAGGAGCGAAAGATATGGCGATGACGAGTACCGCAAAAATCAGTGATGAAGGCGATGCCGGATACAGAGATGCCGCCCGTCCCCTTGATCTTGTTCACCTCGCCAAATACACGTTCGGCGACCGTGCTCTGGAAGCCGAATTGCTCGGTCTTTTTCGTTCTCAGGCCGGCATCTATGTGACGCGCCTCGATACAGCCGCCTCGGCCAAAGAATGGCGTGATGCCGCCCACAGCCTCAAAGGCTCATCGCGTGGTCTCGGCGCATGGGCGCTCGGTGATCTCGCCGAAGACATTGAACATCTGGACTTCGATGACGAAGCAGGCCGCGCCGATGCCGTCATTCGTCTGCGCGCCGCGATCCTCATTGTGAATGTCTATATTGACGAGTTGATGAGCTAATTTCTTCCCGCTGATCCGGGTGCGTAAGGGCTCGATAGTCCCGTCTCGCTGCTGCGTTGCTTTTCCAACTCCTGCGTATAGCGACGCAGCGCATAGGCCTCTGTCAGATAGCCGATGACTTTCATCTCATTGGTATCGTTGAGCACAGGCAGCACTTCCATTTCCACCGTCTCAAAGCGCGACAGCGCGACGCGCAGATTTTCCAACGGTTGCAAATAAATGCCAGCGCCGCGTGCGAGATCGCTCGCCACCAGCGTCGCCGCCGCATCGGTGATATCGGGATCATGCACGGTTGCCATATTGACGATGCCGAGATAGCGCTGCGTGTCATCGACAATGAAAACGTGCTTTGGCCCGCCCAGCGGGGCTATTTCGCGGAGCTTCAGCAAAGGCACATGCGCTGACACGATCACGGGGTCGGAACGCATGGCGCGCAAAACGGTGAGGTCTGCAATCCAGCCGACATCATGCGCGCCGGTGATGGGCAACCCGCGCAAATGGAAGCGCCATGTGGAGAAGGAATAGCCGAAGGTGAGCCGCATGATGGTGGAGGCAATGACAACCGCGACCAGCACGCCCATGGTGACGGGAAAATTGCCGGTGCCTTCAAGGACCAGCAACACCATCGTGATCGGCGCACCGATGATGGCGGCACCGACAGCGCCCATGCCGACCAGCATGAAGGCGATATGCATGTCGTAAAGACTCGGCGCGACAAGGCTCATGGCGGAGACGACAAGCCCGCCCAGCAAGACGCCGAGAAATAAAGCGGATGAAAACATGCCGCCGCGCAGGCCTGACCCGAGCGAGACGACGGAGGCGAGCAATTTGCCGACCAGCAAACAGGCGACGAAAATAAAGCTCCGGTCATTCTCCAACGCATATTGGATTGCGCCATGGCCTGATCCCAGAACCTGCGGCGAGCCGAGGGCGAGTACCGAGAGCGCCGCGCCGCCGATGGCCGGTCTGATCCAGATGGGAAAGCGTCTGAGCTTGCTCTCGGTCCATGTCACCGCCTTCATGGCGAGGATTGAAAAGCCCGCCGCCGCAACGCCGACAATGGCAAAGAGCAAATAATAAGCAGGCGTGATCGCGAAAGTTTCGGTGACGGCAAAGAGCGGTGCGTCGGTGCCCAGCACCTGAATGGTGAGCGCGCCCGCGAGTGCGGCAATGCCCACGGGGGCGAGCGCGCGGGGTGAGTAACTGCCGAGGATCAGTTCAAAACCGTAGAAGGCGCCTGCAAGCGGGGCGTTGAAGGCTGCGGCAATGGCGGCTGCCGCGCCCGCTGTCACATAGATGCGCGCCTCGTCGCGGCGCAGGCGGAAGAATTGCGCGACATAGGAGAATATCGCCGAGCCGCTTTGTGTGTAGCCCGCTTCCATGCCGAGCGAGCCACCCGCCGCGTTGGAGAACATCGTGGCGAGTGTGAGGCGGATGGATTCACTCATCGACATGCGCCCGCCGAACAGCGCATTGGCCTCCACAGGGTCGGTGATTTCAGCAGACCGCGTGCGCCGGATGAGATAGGCGAGCAGGCCGAAGAAAAGGCAGACGGCGACGGGCACGAGGGCGATGCGCCATGTGTCAATATGCGTTTGCTCGCTGAGATAGCTGCCCGGTGCCAGGCCGAAGAAGAGAGTATGAAGCCCGTAAACGATTTCGCGCAGGATATAGACGACAATGCCGACGACAATGCCGAGCGGTGCGCAGAGCATGATGATGCTGGCTTCGGACGAGCGGAGCGAGCGATAAAGCAGCGTCGCGCGCAATATTGCAAAGCGTCTGATCGCTTCGATCCTTTGCGCAAAACTCATCAGGCCACTTCCGGTTGCGTGTCGCTCAGTCCGATACCATCGTCGCCACAGTATCAGCGATTGCAAGCGAAGATGTAAGACCCGGACTCTCTATGCCGAACAAATTGACGAGGCCGGTGAGCTTATGCGCCGCCTGTCCCGAAATCACAAAGTCCGCCGCCGCCTCATGGGCCCCGTGGATCTTCGGGCGCACACCGGCATAGGCGGGCGTCAGCGCCCCGTCTTTCAGCGCGGGCCAATAGCGCCGGATTGCGTCATAGAAAATCTCACCGCGCGCGGGCGTCACCGCATAGTCGATCGCATCGGCGCTTGCGGGCGTGATCCATTCGACATCGGGGCCGAAGCGCGCCTGTCCGCCCATGTCGAGTGTCAGATGCACGCCAAGCCCTGCTGCTTCCGGCACGGGATAGATGAGACGCGAGAAGGGCGCGCGGCCCGTCAGCGCAAAATAATTGCCTTTGGCGAAATATTCCTGCGGGATATGCGCCGCGTCCAATCCTTCAATGCACCGTGCAAGGGCTGGGGCATTGAGTCCCGCGCTGTTGATCAGCACACGGCATTTCAGTTTCGTCTCACCCGCATGCAAAATGAAGCCATCAGGCAGGGCTTCAATGCGGGTGAGGGCCGCACCAAAGGCAATCGCGCCGCCATGGTCCTCCATGTCGCCGCGCAAGGCGAGCATATAGGCATGGGCATCGATGATGCCGGTGGAGGGTGAGACGAGCGCGGCATGGGCCCTGAGCGCCGGTTCCAGCGCCGTGGCCTCCGCGCCGCTTATCTCGCTGAGATCGGTGACGCCATTGGCACGGGCACGTGCCGCGATGCCTGCGAGTTCGCCGATCTGCGCCTCGCTTGTTGCGACAATCAGCTTGCCGCAAGGGCGATGCGGCACATGATGGGATTGCAGATACTCATAGAGGCGGATGCGCCCTTCGACGCAGAGCTTCGCACGCACCGAGCCTGCGGGATAATAAATCCCCGCATGAATGACCTCGCTGTTGCGCGCGGAGACTTCCGTGCCGATGGCCCCGTGCCGCTCGAGCACCAGTACGTCACGGCCGCGCAGGCTGAGCGCGCGTGCGCAGGCAAGTCCCACCGCGCCCGCGCCCACCACCACACAGTCAATTGAATCGATGTCGCTCATACACCGATTATGTCAGATGCGATGCATAACATAAACCAAAACGCCTTGCCCCGGCTTGACCGGGGCATCCATCTAATACCGATTGTCGTGTCGAAGATGGATGGCCCGATCAAGTCGGGCCAAGACGAATTGAGAAGGAATGATCAGCCGCCTACGGCACGGTCCATGTCCGGCTTTCGCCCGCCGTCAATATCACGTCTTCGGTTTTCACCACCGTGCTGCCGCTTGTGGCGGTGAGGACATGCGGGCCTGATTTTGTCTGGGCGGTGCAAAAGAGGTTCATCAGCGTGTGGCACTGATACTGGCCGTCAATATAGAAGTCGAGCGCGCCGCTTGTGTTGTTTTGCAGCGAGGCCTGTGCGTCGCCTTGCGGAGCGAGGGCTGCGGCGTCAGCGCTGAATTGCTGCAGGCTGCTCTGCCAGGACATGATTTCATTATTATAATTGTCGAGACAGCCGCCGATGCACTGACCGGCATCGACTTCGCCCGCCAGTTGCCAGAGTTGCTGCTGCCGGCCTTGCAGCGTGGCGAAGCGCTGGGCAAAGCCCGCTTTCACATCGTCGGACGCTGACGACGAGGCCACCTGCGCCGCATATTGCTGGGCCTGCACAAAAAGCGGATTGATTTCCTGAGCGGCTTTGGCAGCGGGAGAAAAGGCAACGCAGATGACCAACACAACAAGAGCAGACATGACTGACGATAATTTGCCGTGCATCTTGATCCTCCATCCGTGGAGGGCGCGGGCCATCCCCACATGGAAGGCGCGGGCCCGTGCTGACGGTAATCCTAAATCTCACCGCCGTCGCGGGCAATTTGGCATTCTTGTCCTCTCCCTCTATCTGGGAGAGGGTAGGGTGAGGGTCTTGCTTCCTTCCTCACCTTCCTTCGATGATCGTCATGGTCTGTTCGACCTGCTTGTCGTCCTGATCGCTCACCATGACTTTCCATGTGTCGCCGATCTTGTCGCCCTGTAGAGGATCGCATTTTTCGATGTTGAGATTTTTGCCGCGACCTTCTGTCTGCAACACGCAGAGCTTGTTGCCGTCGAGCCGCCATGTGCCGGAAAAATCGAAGGAGAGAAAACCGCCATGGGGCTTTGCCGTACCCGTGAAGGTTTTGTCGGCATTGAAGAGTAGTTTGATTTTCGTTTCGTCGGCCCGTAGGCCCTCAACGGTATTGGCAAAGCGCACATCCATATTGGCGGCGAAGGCCGGTGCGATGCCTGTGAGAGTGAGAGTGAGTGTCAGCGTGGCGGCGAGCGCCAGCGCGCGCGATGTGTGGCTCAGTGATTGTTTGGTCATCTGTCGTCCTTCGATTGTTCTGTGGCCTCAGCGCCCTTTGATGATTTCAACTGTCTGCACAACGGATGTCCCGTCAATATCTTTGATCGTGGTTTCCCACTTGTCGCCCACTTTGTCGCCTTTGAGGAGGGCGCAGCTTTCAGGGGCCTTTGTCTCATTTGTGGTGCCGGGCGGATTGTCGGGCTGCACGCAGATATTGTCGCCGTCCACGCGCCATGTGCCCGATGTCTGAAAGGTCATCGGTGCGCCGGCCGGCTGAAACTCGCCGGTGAACGTGTGGTCTTTATTATACCAGAGCTTCATCACGGTCCCGCTCGGCCGCGTCGCCAGCATGGTGTTGCCAAACCGCGCTTCGATATTGCCCGCGAAGGCGGGCAGCGCGACGGCCGCACCTGCGGCGATGATCGCCGCGACCTGAACATATTTATGGATACGCAATTTTATCTCCCCCTGAACTGGCGGAGAGATTAGCACGGGCGGGAAGGAAGGATAGGGGGGAGGGTGTGGGACGGTGGGGCTTCCTTAGTCCTCTCCCGCTTGCGGGGTCGCACTTGCGACGGTTGGGTGAGGGTCTTTCTTCTTTTTCCGTCATTGCGAGGAGCGCAGCGACGCGGCAATCCAGCTTGCAACAACAAACCCGCCTTGCCCCGGCTTGACCGGGGCATCCATCTTATCACCACCCAACGCCGCAAAGCTGGGTCTCCCGATCAAGTCGGGCGAAGACGAAAATATTGTTTGAATTGGATTACCCAAACCGTCATGGCCGGACTTGATCCGGCCATCCACGTGTTCCTTTGATTGCGTGCTGCGGCACATCATGCGCTGCACGTGCGACACGGTGGAAAACCTCGTTCTGAGGGTGGCCGTGGGCCATCTTGAAGGATGAAGGCGTTTTGGTAGGAGGCTTAGGGTGAAGTGGCGGAGGAACTGACGATTGGTTCGCACCTTTGTTGGCTGAAGGGGGCTGCACTATTTGAACTTGAACTGTCTTTGTGTCTTATGCATTGCTTTTTAAACTACTGACTGAAACTATAATCTGGAGGCGGATTGAAAATTTCGTGCATTGTCTTCGAAACTTGATCGAATTTGGACTTTTATGAAATTCTATAGAGTTGCAATGGACGGTCGTTAGCGCAAACGACGGGGGAAATGAGTTGGCAGCAATTGAGCTCAACATAGATGACTTGCTTTTGGATACAGAGAACCCACGGATAGGAAGTGCTTCGAACCAAAGGGATGCGCTTCAAAAGGTTCTTGATGATCAAGGGGATAAATTGCATGTGCTTGCCGAAAGTATTGTGCAAGAGGGTATGAATCCTCTCAAACGATTGCTTGTTATGAGAGAGAAGAAGCAATCGAAAAGATATATTTCGCTTGAAGGAAATAGGCGCGTCGCTGCACTTAAGATTCTCAGTAATCCAGCAATACTGACTAGCTTGAGTCTTAAAACGGCCCTTCAAAAACGACTTGAAGTTGCAGCAAGTGAATTTAATCCTGAATCGATTGAGCCAATTGCCTGTTTTGCAGTCGACGACAGGGAGTCGGCGAATTCATGGATAATGCTTGAGCATACGGGAGAGAATGAGGGGCGTGGTGTTGTAGGTTGGTCCGGATTGGCGGCTTCGCGATTTCGCGGTAACGATCCTGCACTTCAGGCTTTGGATTTTGTTCAGAAGTATGGTGATTTGTCGGCAGATGATTCTCATAAGTTGACGACAGAATTTCCGATTACCACGCTGGATCGGTTGCTTTCCTCGAAAGAAGTTCGTTCAAAAATCGGAGTGGATGTTAAAGACAGAAAGCTTGTATCCGCTTTGCCGGCTGAGGAACTCTTGAAACCTCTTCGTAAGATGGTCCTTGATTTACTTCATCGAGAGAAAAATGTAAGTGATTTGAAAAATAAGTCTCAGCAAATTTCATATTTGGATTCTTGGGACGTGGTCGATAAGCCTGATTTGTCGAGAGCTGCAAAAAATAAGGTACGCGCTGTCGCTGCTGTTGCGAGCGGTGAGTTTAAGACTAAGGTTTCTACAACAAAAAAAAAGAAGGTAGACCTGTCGCAACGAAAGAGTGTGGTTCCTAGGTCTCTTGCGCTCAACGTTACGGATGCGCGAATTGGTGCAATTCTCAAGGAGCTTCGTACATTGAGGGTTGACGAAGCGCCAAATGCAATCGCGGTTTTACTCAGAGTTTTTTTGGAATTATCAGTGGATTCTTATCTCGCTCGTCACGGGATTAGTATTCGATTCAAGGATACTAAAAGTGGGCGAACAATTGATAAGGCGTTGAAGGCTAAGGTTGACGAAGCCGTAAACAAAATTGTTGAGACCACAGATTGTCATAGGAAAGATTTTTTTGGTATGTCGAGATCAATCTCAGATACAAAAAGTCCTTTGAGCATTGAGCTCTTGCATGGGTATGTCCACAATCGATTTGTGATCCCAAAGCCAAAGGAGTTGATTGGCGCTTGGGATGAGGCGCAGTATTTTTTTGAAAACATTTGGCCATGAAGTCGAGTGCATCAAATCCAAAGTTGACGCACTCTCGTTTAACGAGGTTTACGCCGCTTAGGTACCCGGGTGGGAAGGGAAAGCTAGCAACGTTTGTTAAGGATCTCTTGGAGGTTAATGATCTTGTCGACGGAGAATACGTTGAGCCTTATGCAGGTGGGGCGGCCGTTGCGCTTGAGTTGCTGTTTCACGGATATGTAAGCCACATTCACATCAATGATATCAGTCGTCCTGTGTATTCTTTCTGGAATGCCGTATTAAAAGATACCGAAAGATTTGTTCGAAAAGTTCGGAACGTTTCTTTGACTGTAAATAACTGGGATCGGCAAAAAAAGATTTTTTCAAATCCTGATGACTATGACGATCTTAAGTTGGGATTTGCCTTTTTCTTTTTAAATAGGACCAATCGATCTGGAATATTGAATGGTGGAATCATCGGAGGGCGTGATCAGAGCGGTCCTTGGAAGATCGATGCACGATTTAATACCCCTGATTTGATTAAGCGGATTGAAAGTATTGCGTCTCTGAGTTCTCGAATATCTTTGACTTGTGATGATGCGAAGGAATTTTTACGTTTTTGTGTTCGTGAGCTTCCAGAGAATTCATTGATTTATCTTGATCCGCCTTACTATGCCAAAGGTAAGGATCTTTATTACGATTTTTATCAGCATAAAGATCATGTGGAGATCGCGAATTTTGTAAAAAATAGAATTAGGCGTCAAAAATGGATCGTCTCTTATGATAATGCGGAGGAAATTTGGGCGATGTATAATGGATGTAATAATATGACTTATCAACTTAACTATAGCGCTCGCGATGCGCGCACTGGCACTGAAGTTATGTTTTTCTGTGACGGTTTGGAAATTCCTCCTCCATCGGGGGCAATTCGAAAGCGTGTGGCTTGAGTGTAACGGATGCGTATTCGACGTTTATTGAATGCCCCAAATTTTCTTGTTGGGTAAAATTTTACCCCCCTCAATACCTCCCGCTCACCCGCTCCACCGGCCCGTTATCCGTCAGTGAGATATGCGTCAGCGTTTGCTCGTCATGGTTCATCCGCCATGAGAGCATTTTTTGCGTCATGGTCAGCAACACGCCCATGCAGGCGGGATCGCCCGCGCGGTTGATGAATTCCTGCGGGTCGTTTTCCAGATCGAACAGAAGCGGCGGCAGTTTCGTAAAGTGGACGTATTTCCATTTTTCGCTGCGGATGATGTTCATCGTGCATTGGTGCAGCGTCAGGTCGAGCGCGCGCTCGTCTGCGTCGTCGGCGGGGTCGCGGAAGTCATATTCCCAATGCGCTTCTGTGCGCCAGTTTTTCGGGGCGGGTTTGCCCTCCATGAAGAGGCGCAGGCTCGCGCCGTCGCATTGGACGGGGATGGCGAGGCCGAGATAGTCGAGCATGGTCGGCATCACGTCGATATTTTCACTGAAACGGGTGACGGTGGTGCCGCGCGTGGCGTCGGCGCTCTTGCGCGGGTCGCGGATGATCAGCGGGATGTGATAGGAGCCGTCGAAATAGCCGCATTTGCCGAGGAGCCAATGGTCGCCCATTTGCTCGCCGTGGTCGGACGTAAAGATGATCAGCGTCCGGTCCCAACGGCCTGAGGCTTTGAGGTAGGCGACGAGGCGGCCCATTTCCATATCGACCAGCGACATGAGGCCGTAATAGACGGCTTTGAGGCGGCGGAGTTTCTTTTCGTTGGCGGGGGCGCGGTAGAGTTTCTTTGAGAGCTGATGGGCGAGCCAGGGATGCTGCGCGCCGTCTTCTGCCGGTGTGGCCTTTCGCGTGAAGCCCGGCACGTCTTCGGGGTCATACATGGCATTGTAGGGTTCGGGCGCGACGAAGGGCGGGTGGGGGCGTAAGAGCGACAGATGGGCGACGAAGGGTTTTGTGGCGCTGTCCATATAGTCGATCAGGCGGTTCACAAGGAATGATGTGTCATCATCCGCCTGCGGATAAATAAGCGGTTTGGGTTCTGCCGCGCCGTCTTCATAATCCGGCCCGTCCTCGCGCATGCCATAGGCAAAGCGCACGTCGGCGGGGGTCTCGTAGCCCTTGGCTTTCAGGTCATCCACCCATTGCACGGGGTAGGAGCCGAACATGCAGACAGGGCGGATGCCGGGGAGCGGGCCTTCATAGGTCAGCAGCCACGGGTCGTCGGGGTCGGTCTCGCGCGGGTCTTGACTGGTGTCCGTATAGCCGAAGAGCACGGGGTCATAGCCCGCCGCGCCGGTGACTTTGGCCCAATTGGTGTGGCGCGCGTCGAGCGGCGTGCCGTTGGTGCCGGAGCGGTGGTTTTGGAGGTACATGCCCGTATGGAGCGAGGCGCGGCTCGGCCCGCAGGGGACGGCATTGGCATAGTGGCGGGCGAAGTGGACGCCGTCTTTTGCCAGCGCGTCGAGATTGGGGGTCTTCACCATCGGGTGGCCCGTCCGCGACAAACAGTCGCCGCGCCACTGGTCGGCGGTGATAAAGATGATGTCGAGCGGTTCGGTCACGGGTCCGGTCATGCGCTATCCCCCCTGAGGATAAGTGGTTTTGACCAAACTATGGGGCGTCGGTGACGCTCTCGCAACCGACACACGATCTCTGCATGGAAACCTCGAATCTCTTGCAAGAAAAGCTCGCTTTGACGTGGCTTTTCGAGCGTGCTAACTCCGTTTGGTCCGAGCCTTCCCAAGAAGGAGGCCGGACCTCAGTTGAGCCTTTTCCCGTATTCAGAACATCCGGCAGCAGACATGGCGAAGATCACTTTTGTTGAACATGACGGTAAAGAACACAGCGTTTCTGTCGAAAACGGCATGACCGTTATGGAAGCCGCGATCAAGAATATGGTTCCCGGCATTGATGCCGATTGCGGCGGCGCCTGCGCCTGCGCCACCTGCCATGTCTATGTGCAGGCCGAATGGACCGACAAGGTCGGCAAGCCCGAAAGCATGGAAGAAGACATGCTGGATTTCGCTTATGACGTGCGCGAGAACTCGCGTTTGTCATGCCAGATCAAAGTGACCGACGAGCTTGACGGGCTCCGTGTTGATCTGCCTGAAAAGCAGTTCTGAGCCTTATTTTCCTTTGTTTTCTTTGCGTTTCGGCGCGATCAGCTGCGCGGTCTGAGACGCCAGCTTTTCCAGCGTTTCGCGGCTCTCGCCCGCGCGTGCCCGCACGGCGAGACTATGCAATGTGGCGGCGGCCACTTTCGCCAGCGCGCTTGTGTCCGCGTCGGCGTCGATCTGACCGAGGCTTTGGGCGTGTCTCAGCCGCGCTTCCAGTCCCTCGTCAATTTCCTTCAGAATGATCTCCAGCGCCGCCCTGATTTCCGCGTCATTGGCCGCTTCGGCGGTCGCGGTGCAAATGGCAAAGCAGCCGCGCGGGCCGTCCGGTCCGGTGAGATAGAAGTCGAGCGCGCCTGCGTAAAACTGTTCCAGTGCGGCAGCCATATCGTCCTTGGCATAGAGGTCGCGGCCGAGGGCTGCGCGCAGTTCAGCGCTGAAGCGGGTCAGCGTTTTCAGATAGAGCGCCTTCTTGTCGCCGAAAGCCGCATAGAGGCTTGGCCGGTTCATGCCGGTTGAAGCGGCCAGTTCATCGAGCGAGGTCGCCGCATAGCCACCGGCCCAGAATTGTTCCAACGCCGCCCATAGGGCGCGGTCGGGATCATAGGATTTCGGCCGCCCTCTGGTTTTTGCCGGAATTAGGGCTTTTTCTGCCATTTTGTACTGTTTCGCAAAAAATGATTGACGAGTCGCCTTTGGTCATTATTGTGCGGATTAGTACAAAAAACAATACAAGGCAGGAGATACTTCATGGACCTCTATTTTGTGCCGCTTGCATGCTCGCTCGCCACGCGGATCGCGCTTTACGAAATCGGCGAGGGCGAGGCCACGCGCTTTCATCAGGTGAAGCTTTCGACCAAAAAACTGGCGGATGGTTCGGATTATTATGCGGTCAATCCCAAGGGGCAGGTGCCTGCTTTGCGGCTTGATGACGGGTCGCTGCTGACCGAAGGATCCGCTGTGCTGCAATATGTGGCGGACCTGAACCCGTCAGTGCATATCGCGCCGCCCGCGGGCACATATGATCGCTACAGGCTTCAGTCGGCTTTGAACTTCATCGCCACCGAGTTGCACAAGCTGATCCTCGCGCAAATTCTTGACCCGACCACACCGCAAGAGGCCAAGCGCCATGCGCGTGACGTCTTCGCGCCAATCAGGTTGGCGCTGCTCGCGCGTGAACTCGAAGCCCGCGACTATGTGCTGGAGAGCGGCTATTCGGTGGCCGATGCCTATGTGTTTTTCGTGCTCACGCTTTGCCCCATTGCGCAGGTCGATCTCGCGCCATGGCCGGTGCTCAAAACCTATTACGAGCGGCTGATGACGCGGCCCGCTGTGGCGCGCGCCTTTGCTGAAGAGCTTGCTCTGGCGAGGGCGGGTGTATGAGCCGTCTCACTACAACCCGTACCAGGCCGCCGTCATGGCTTCTGGCCTCGCGCCTCATCAAAGTGCAATCGCAGGCGATGCTGCGCCGCATGGCCCGTTCATACGGAATGCGTCGCGTGGCGCATCTGAGCGAGGATGATCTGGCCATTCCCGATAGTGCATTGGCGCGCAAGGCTGTTGCGCTGGTGGCTGAAACCTCGCCGGGTTTTCTGCTCAATCATGGTTTGCGTGCCTATGCCTTTGGCGCGGCACTGGGGCGGCGTGACCGGCTGAAATTTGACCGCGAGTTATTGTTTCTCGCCGCCGTCATGCATGACCTTGGCCTTGTCGAACAGTTCGACACGCCGGATGAACCCTTTGAACTACAGGGTGCGAAAGCGGCTCGGGATTTTTTGCTGGGGCAGGGCGTGGATAATGAGCGCGCTGATCTCGTGCATGAGGCGATTGCGCTTCACGCTTCCATCGGCGTTGCCTCGCGCGGTGCGCCGGAGGTGCAGCTTTGCCATTACGGCACCGGCGTCGATGTGGCGGGCTTCCGGCTTTATGATATGGAAATGCGGGATGTGAAACGTGTGATCGAAGTCTGGCCGCGCCTCGGCTTCAAACAGGGCTTTGTGCCTTTGCTGAAAGATCAGGTGGCCCGCAAACCACATTGCAACATCGCGGGACTTGTCAGCTTCGGCTTCACCGACATGATCGAAGCCGCGCCTTATCGCGACTAGGCCGACTTCTTCGTCTTGTCGTCAAACACCGTGAATTCGTGCTAAAGCTGTGTTTAGTTTTCTTAGGGAGGACTACTTGCGCGCGGGCATTGTGATTGTCATCAGTATGATCGGAATCCTTGCTGGATCGCCAGCATTTGCAGATGCGGCTGCTGCGTCAGCCGCGCTCAATGTTGAAATTGAGCAAGCCTACAAGGCGCTTATTGAAAAACTTGATGCGCCGGATGCAACTGTCCTGAAAGCGGACCAAGCTGATTATATCGTCGGGCAAGCGGCGAAATGGCCGGATGGCAGAAATCGCTTTGTGCCAATTTCAGGAGAAAGGCTGATATTTCTCAAATCGGTCAATACCAAGCCGCCAGCCGGTTATGCGGGACGCTGGGAAAACCTATATGGTTATTTCGAAATCGCCGAAAAAACGAGAGGACTTTTCTCTGTGACGGCACTTGTTGCTAGTCCTTATAGCGGCGGATGGATTTGCGAATTCGAAGGTGATGGCAAAATAGAAAATGGCGAACTTGAAGCCGTTGAGAAGCGGAATGATTCTTCTGACGGGCTGAGCGATCTTTTCCCCAAGTCCGTTAAACCTTCGGTGCTACATCTGACGCGACAAAGCGGACATCTCAACGTCTTTGCGAAGCCGGAGGAGCAGGCCACCTTGTGCGGGTGGAAGGGGTCAATCAACGGCAATTTTTTTGCGGTAAAGCAGTAACGCCTTAAGCCGACTTCTTCGTCTTGTCGTCAAACACCGTGAATTCGTGTTCGATCGACTTTTCGATCAGGAGCCGCCATAGCGGTTCGGCGATGGAGCGGGGCAGGCCTTGCTTGCCGCCTTCGGCCACGACCTTGGCCACCACATCTTCAATGCGGGCGTCGTCGCGTACGGCGGTGCGCTCGCCTTTGATATGTCCGGCCTGTTCGATATAGGTCAGGCGCTCGGCAAGGAGAGTGACCAGCGCGCGGTCGATCCGGTCAATTTCGCTGCGGACTTCCGCCATTGTCTGACATTTCATCGTCTGGCACTCCCGACCGGTCTCAATGCAGTTGCTGCATAGCAGTAAAATAAGCATGGTGACACGAAAGTCACCCGCAGAAATGCTGGGTGTGACCATCTGGCAGAGTAAATTACGCGGCGGATATGCGAGTTTTCGCTTGGCGTTGCCGGAGCGGCGACCTATATAAGCATCGTATTTTGTGAAATCAGATAAATAACATTTATTTGATGGGTAATTAGCAAGACAGGTGCCGTCATGGCTGAAGAAACGATCACAACCGACGTTGTCGTCATCGGAGCAGGTCCGGTTGGGCTCTTCGCGGTTTTCGAGCTTGGCCTTCTCGATATGAAGGTCCATCTGATCGACATTCTGGATCGTCCCGGCGGTCAGTGCGCGGAGCTTTACCCCGAAAAACCCATTTACGACATTCCCGGTCTGCCGCTCGTCACGGGTCAGGATCTCACCGACCGTCTGATGGAGCAGGCCGCGCCCTTCAATCCGCAGTTCCATTTCAACGAGCAGGTTGAAGAAGTCGAGAAGCAGCCCGATGGCTCATGGCTTGTGAAGACCGATGGTGGTCTGACCTTCAATGCGAAGGTCATCGTGATCGCGGCCGGTGGCGGTTCGTTCCAGCCCAAGCGCCCGCCGATCCCCGGCATCGAAGACTATGAAGGCAAGTCCGTTTTCTATGCTGTGAAGAAAATGGAAAATTTCCGCGGCAAGAAAGTTCTGATCTCAGGCGGCGGCGACAGCGCGCTCGACTGGACGATCAATCTTCAGCCCATCGTGAAGTCGATGGCGCTCATTCATCGCCGCGATGGTTTCCGTGCCGCGCCCGCTTCCGTCAATGAGATGAAGAAGCTCGCTGCCGAGGATAAGCTGAAGTTCCTGCTCGGTCAGGTGACGAAACTGCATGGTGCGAACGGCCAGCTCGAAGGCGTCACCATTCAGGACAATGACAAGAAAGAGTTTGAGCTTGAGGTCGATACGCTGCTGCCCTTCTTCGGCCTCACGATGAAGCTCGGCCCCATCGCCAATTGGGGCCTCAACCTTCACGAAAACCTGATCCCCGTTGACGTCGAAAAATTCGAGACGTCCACGCCCGGCATTTTCGCGGTGGGTGATATCAACACCTATCCGGGCAAGCTCAAGCTCATCCTGTCCGGCTTCCATGAAGTCGCGCTGATGGCGCAGCAGGCGTTCCGCTACGTGCATCCCGACGCCAAGCTGACGTTCCAGTACACGACATCCTCCACGAGCCTGCAGAAAAAACTCGGTGTGAACTGAGCTTTCCTCTGCGACTGAACCCCCATTCAGTGAGTTTTTGTGATGAAAATAAATCTCATCGGTGCCGACGGCACCGAGCAGCAGCTTGACGCCGTCGAAGGCTGGCGCGTCATGGAAATCATCCGTGACCACGGTTTCCCGATCATCGCCGAATGCGGCGGCGCGTGTGCCTGCGGCACCTGTCAGGTGGAAGTTGATCCGACGTGGCAGGCAAAATTGCACCAGCCACGCGAGGATGAACTCGACATGCTTGATCAGAATTACGCCAATGAATGGTCGCGCCTGTCCTGCCAACTGATTTTCACGCCGGAGCTTGATGGGTTGCGCCTTCGCATCTCGGAAGTTGCTTTGGCTGATGCAGCTTGAAATGGTCGCTTGCTGACCGCTTGCAAGCGGGGAAATCTTTGCGCACTCTGACGCGATGACACGCGGAGGCAGCATGCGTCGGGGATATTTTGCGCTACTTTTTATTTTTATAAATTTTGTCCCCGCTTATGCGGACAGCGCGGCTGTGCAAACCGTTTTGTATTTCGGTCTGTCGCGCCCGGACGGGGGACAAGTCGAAGAAGCGCAATGGAAAGATTTCCTAGCACGCGATGTGACGCCGCGTTTTCCCGATGGGCTCACTGTCATCGACGGCTTGGGCCAGTGGCGTGATGCGCGCGTGCAGCCGATTACGGAGCGCACCAAACTCGTCATCATCGTGCATCCGGCAAGCGAAGACGCCGCGCGATCTTTGCGTGAAATCAAAGCGATCTACGTGAAGCGCTTTAATCAGATTTCCGTTTTGCAGACGGATCAGGATGTGCGCGTGGTGGAATAGTCTTCCTTAGTCCTCTCCCGCGAGCGGGAGAGGGTTGGGTGAGGGGCTTCCGTCAATGCGCGTAAGACGCAATGCCGATGCGGTTCCAGGCATTGATATGCGCCACCACCATCGTCAGTTCCGCAATTTCTTCCTTGCTGAAATGAGCCCCCAACTCAGCATGGAGCGCAATGATTTCATCCTGCGATCCGGCGCGTGTCAGCACTTCGGCCCAGGCGAAGGCTGCTTTTTCCCGCGCGGTAAAGAGGGGTGAGGCCTGCCAATGATTGACCGCTTCGACGCGTTCGGGCTTCTCGCCGCCGTCCAGTGCTTCCTTGGTGTGCATGTTGAGGCAGAAATGGCAGTCGTTCATCCGCGACACGCGGATATCAACAAGGTGACGTAAGCCCAGATCGAAACTCGCGGTGAGGGTTTCGTTGAGGCCGATGAGCTTTGTGAAGGCCGCATTGGCGTCCTGATAGGCATTGATGCGCTGTTTCATGGGGGAATCCTTATGGTTTGGTTGCATTGCCAATAAGACGCGTCGGCCCGTGATTTTGTGACGGGCATCATCACTGGACAATCGCCGTGTCAGTTGAGACAAAAGAGCCATGCTGACGCTTGATTCATATGCCGATAAATCCTTCGAACTCTGGCCGGGAAAGCTGCGCTTTGCCGCGTCCGGTCCCGATTCCCATGCGGCCATTGAAGCGGGGCTCGATGCTGTGCGCGTCATCGCCGAGAGTCTGATGTCGGACGCCGATCTTTTGTCGCGCGGGTCGTTCGATATTCTTCCGCGAGGGGGTGCCGCCCGTCATGCGCTTGATGCCGCCCGCGTGTTCACGCAGGCATCGGGTGCGCAAGTTTCGCCGCCGCTTCTCGTCGCGCTTCCGGGTGCCGTATGTGACGAGGTGCTGCGTGCCATGCGTCACGCGGGTAAATTGTCCTTCGCCGTTGCCGCACTCGGCGACGCGCTTGCCTTCCATGTCGCGGGTGTTGTGCTCCCGTCTGATCTCGTGTCATTGCCACTCCTCACCGGCGAATTTGTGCAGGCGCTCGGTGCGCGGATCGGTGAGGGCGGTGTGGCGCTGTCTGGTGCGAACCGGCATTTCCCCACCTCCGGCGTTGCAGATTTGGTCGCCGTGCAAAGTGACAGCGCCGCGCAGGCGGCCCTTGTCGCCGCCGCGCTTTCTGACGCGATGACATGGGCACCTGCCAAAAAATCCACCCGCCGCATCGCCGATCCGCTTGTCGCCCGTGCCTATGAAGGCCATGTGCGCGCCGATGCGACAGGTCTGATGCCGCCTGAGGATATCTGGGAGACGCTCTCCAAAGGCGTCAAATGTGCGACTGTCTTGCGCGAAAAACGTCAGCTTCACGCCTGCGCCTTCGGTCTCAAAGGCCGCGGTCGCATTGTCGGCCCGCTCGCCGGTGACCGTCTGCTGCGCTTCGGCGTTTCGGAGTGGCGCTGAGGCTTATCCGGGCTCATACTGACAAAAAACCAAAAGGGAGATGAGACATGGGTCTGTATGAAAAATTTGTCGTGCCGCACATCATCAATTGCGCTTGCGGGACGAAGCCGATCACCTATCAACGCAAAAAGGTTGTGCCGCTCTGCGAAGGCACGGTGCTCGAAATCGGCATCGGCACGGGGTTCAATCTGCCTTATTACGATGCGTCGAAAGTGACGAAAGTGATCGGCCTCGATCCGTCAGAAAAATCGTGGGAACTCGCAGGCGAACGCGCCAAGGACGTTGCCTTTCCCGTTGAATTCATCGGTCTTCCGGGTGAGCAGATTCCGCTGGAGGATAAAAGCGTCGATACGGTGCTCGTCACTTACTCGCTTTGCACGATCCCCGATCCGATGAAGGCGCTTGCCGGTATGCGTCGCGTGTTGAAGCCGGGCGGCAAGCTTGTGTTTTGCGAACATGGTTCCGCGCCCGACGCCGATGTGCTCGGCTGGCAGAACCGTATCAATCCGGTGTGGAAAGTGCTTTTCGGCGGCTGCAACATCAACCGCTCCATGCCTGCGATTATCGAAGGCTCAGGCTTCAAGATCAACGATCTGCAACAGATGTATCTGCCGTCCACGCCGCGCTTTGCCGGGTATAATTATTGGGGCACAGCGCAGGCTGTCTGAAAGGTGGCCGTGTGATCTTACCAGCGGCGGTAAGGTCCCCATGGCCCCCAGGGACCCCAAGGGTCCGGCGCGCTGGCGCGGCGCAGCTCGTCGGTATTGGCCTCCTGCGCACGGATTTCGCGGAGCTTTAACAGGCAGTTGCTCATGCCTTCTGTGGCGGGCTTAAAGCCGAGGCGTTGGCATTCCGCCGTGTCGGCCTGTAGCTGCGCGGCGTCATATCTGGCCTGCTGCTCCGCGCTGACGCAACCGGCTAGAAGCAGAACACTTGCAAGGATGATCAGTTTTTTCATGTTACTGCCTCACTCAAAAGCCTTTGGAAACGCCAAGTCCGATACCGAATTGTACGCCTGAATTGCGTTCGGCCTCAGCCGCTTGCTGTGCGCGGATTTCCTTGAGCTTCAACCGGCAGTTGCCATAAGGCTCGGTATTGGGCGTAAAGCCCATATCGGTGCAGTTCTTATTGTCGATGGCGTCGAGGCGCGCCTGTTCGACATTCGGATCGGTGGCGCAGGCGCTCAGGCCCATTGAGAGACCCAACAGTGTTGCGGCTAAAATAGCGTGCTTGATCATGGCGGCTCCTTTGCGTCGTGCTCATTCTGATTTTAGCGCAGAACAAGGCGAAAGTGCGGCTCAGGCGCTCTCTCTGGGCGAGGATGAGGGCGGGCGGCGGATCAGTTGCGCGGCGCTGCCCAGCACTTCGGTTGCCACAAAGAGCCAAAGGATCGGCGTCGCGCCCCATGTGATGGCATGGATGATAAGAGCCGCCACGATGATGCGGGCGAGCGCATCGATACGGGCGAGATCTTCGGTCGGGGATTTCAGCCGCGCGATCGCCCAGACAACGCCCAGTACGCCCATGATATTGACGAACATCAGCGTCAGCGGATCGAAATGAGGGATAATACTTAGCATCATCCATTGCTGATCGAGGTGGTAAATATAACCGATGAGCCAATAGGCAATCGTCGGTTGCACAAAGGGCAGGGTGATCGCGAGATCAACCCAAGCCACAGCGCGTATCAGTTGTTCGCGGGTCCGCATTTTCTCTTTGCCTTTTTTCCTCTGCGACATTCCGCCGAGTATCGCCCGTGACAGGATAAGCGCCAACTCTGTTATAAGAGAAGCCATTGCACAATCCGTCGGCGGAGGTCCCTTGAAGCGAGCGACAATCTGGAGAATAGGCGGCGGTATAGCCATCCTTCTGGCAGCGGTTGCTGTCTATTTCCTGTTTCTCAGGGCGCCCGCTGTCGTCACGGCAACGCCGCATCGGGGTGAGGCTGTTGAGGCCGTCTATGCGACGGGTACGGTCGAGCCGGTTCGCTATGCGCGTGTGGGCACCAAAGTTTCCGGCCGCTTGACCGAAGTTTTGGTCAAGGAGGGAGATCGGGTTGAGGCCGGGCGCGTTATTGCCGTGATTGAGCCCTCAGAGGAGGTTTTCCGCGTCCAGGAACTTGAAGCGCGGCTTAAACTCGCAACGAGCGACCTCGAACGTGCTCAGACGTTGCGCCGTTCCGGCAATGTCAGCGCCTCGGCTCTGGATCAGGCGGAGAGCGCGCATGCTGCCGCCGATGCTGCGTTAAAGGGTGCCAAGGCACGCCTTGACGATCATTTCCTCACGGTGACGGTGAGCGGCATGATCCTGCGCTCGGAATTCCAGCTTGAAATCGGCGACATGGTGCAACCGGGCCAAACTCTCTTCCTGGTGGGCGATGCGTCGCAATTGCAGATCGACGCTGAGGTGGACGAAGAGGATATTCTGAAAGTTGCGCTCGGCCAGAAAGCCCTGATCCGGGCCGATGCTTTTCCCGGACAAATTCTCAACGGTGAAGTGAGCAGTCTCACGCCCTATGGTGACCCCGTGGGGCGGACCTATCGCGTGCATGTTTCGCTGCCCGCTGATACACCGCTCGTTTCCGGCATGACGGCGGAAATCAACATCGTTGTGCGGCGTGAGGATAAAGCGCTGCTCGTGCCGCTTTCGGCCATCACAGGGTCGGCGGTCTGGACGGTCGTGGACGGACGGGCGCAACGTGCTGTTGTGACGTTAGGTGCAGTCGGCCGCGAAGAGGCGGAAATTCTCTCAGGTCTTGAGGAGACACAGACCATCATCATCCAACCGCCCGCGGGACTTGCCGAAGGGCAGCGTGTGCGGTCAAGCGGTCAAAGCTAGGTGGCCGGTATGTTCTGGCGCGTCAGCATCGGCATAGCGGCGGCGCAGCTTGCCTATCGGCGTCGGCAGACGATTGTCTCGACGCTGGGTGTGGCGCTGGGGGTTGGATTTTTTGTCGCGACGTCCGCGCTGATGTCCGGCTCCGAGAAGGATATGGTGCAGCGGTTGCTGGATAATGCGCCGCATATCACAGTAAAGGATGAGTTCCGCACCGCTGCGCCGCAGCCGGTGTTCATGGCGTTTCCGCAAGGCGCTGTGTCGCTGTCGAACACGAAGCCGCGCGAATATTTGCGGGGGATTAAAAATCACAGTGCGAAGATTGAGGAGCTGTCCCGGCAACCGGGCGTGATTGCGGAAGCGGCGCTGACGGGGACGGCTATTGTGCGCTATGCCTCAAAGGATGTGAGCGCCGGTATCGCAGGCATTGATCCCGAGAAGGAGCGCTTTCTCACCACCATCGAATCCAATATGCAGCAGGGCAGTCTGATGCGGTTGAAAACAGCATCGCAAGGCATTGTCATCGGGCAGGGCATGTCGGAGCGGCTGGGTCTTGGCATGGACGATCTTGCGACAGTCGTGTCGCCTGCCGGCATCGTGCGCCGGATGAAAGTGGTCGGCCTCTTCCATACCGGTAATCTGCTGTTTGACGAGGGGCAGGCCTATATGCTGCTCAAGGATGCGCAGGTGCTGCTCGACAAGCCGTTCATTGCCAATCGCATCCGCATCAAGATTGCTGATCCCGACATGGCCGAGGATATCGCAGCCCAACTGGAGAGCCGGTGGGGCTACCGCACGGAATCCTGGCAGGAAGTGAACCGGGATATTCTCGGCCTGTTCGTTATCCGCAATATCATCACCTATTCCATCGTCGGCGCGATTATGGCGGTTGCCGCCTTTGGCATTTTCAACATCATTTCGACGGTGGTGATGGAGAAGCGCCGCGACATCGCCATCCTCATGTCGATGGGATTCAGGGCCGCCGACATCCAGTGGATATTTCTCGTACAAGGCATTTTCGTCGGCGTGATCGGCATGGTGCTCGGATGGGCCATCGGGCTTGTATTGCTCGAAATGCTCTCGACGGTGGAAATCACCGTGCCGGGCATGATGGATACGCAAAACCTGCCGCTTGAAAGAGGTCTGTTCCAGTTTGGCGTCGGCGGGCTTTTCGCGCTGATCTCGGCCATCGCCGCCGCATGGATTCCGGCGCGGAAGGCCTCGCAGGTCCGGCCGGTCGATATTATCCGGGGGGCAGCATGACCGCGCCGGAGGGTGAGCCCATCGTCGAACTGCGCGGTGTGACGCGCATTCTGCAGGATGCGGTGCCCGTGCCGCTTGTGCGCGATATCGATCTCGTCGTCCGGCGCGGTGAATTCGTGAGCGTTACGGGGCCGTCGGGGTCAGGTAAATCGTCACTGCTCTATCTGCTCGGGCTTCTTGATCGGCCGACATCAGGCCATGTGTTGATTGACGGCGAGGATACGGTCGGTTTTTCACCCGACCGGCTGGCGGCCATTCGTCTCTCCAAGCTCGGCTTTGTGTTCCAGTTTCATTTTCTGCTGCCGGAATTCACCGTGCTGCATAATGTGACGCTGCCGATGTTGCGGCTGGGGCGGCTCGACGAAAAAGCGATCCATGAGCGCGGTATGTCGTTGCTTGCTGATTTTGGTATTGCCGATCAGGCAAAAAAGCGCCCGGACCAGCTCTCGGGCGGGCAGCGTCAGCGCGTTGCCGTTGCACGCGCGCTTTCCAATGATCCGCTGGTGATCCTCGCTGATGAGCCGACCGGCAATCTTGACATGCGCAACAGTGAAATTGTGCAGGGTATTTTCGCCGAGCTGGCGGCAAAGCAGGGGCGCACGGTGATTGCGGTGACGCATGATACGGACTTTGCCAACTCCGCGCCGCGCAATGTGCATCTGGTGGATGGACGCATTGCAAGCGATACGCGGCGCTGAGAGGCCGCGTTAGCGCGAAAGCTCCCGCATAGCCCTGTCGAGGCCTTCGAGTGTCAGCGGATACATGCGCTCGCCCATGATCTGTTTGATGATCTGGAGCGAAGGTGTGTATTCCCAATGGCGTTCGGCCACGGGATTGAGCCAGACGGCGCTTTCATAAATTTGCGTGACGCGTTCGAGCCAGATGGCGCCCGGCTCTTCGTTCCAATGTTCCACCGAACCACCGGCATAGGTGATCTCATAGGGTGACATGGTGGCGTCGCCGACAAAGACGATTTTGTAGTCGGCAGGAAACTTATGCAGCACATCCCACGTTGCCATCTTCTCATTGTGGCGGCGGCGGTTGTCTTTCCACAGACCTTCATAAAGGCAGTTGTGGAAATAGAAATATTCCATGTTTTTAAATTCGGTGCGCGCGGCCGAGAACAGCTCTTCGCAAAGTTTGATATGGCTGTCCATCGAGCCGCCGATATCGAACAACACAAGGAGCTTCACTTTATTGCGGCGTTCCGCGACCATTTTAATGTCGAGATAGCCGTGGCTGGCCGTTGATTTGATCGTGTCAGGAAGGTCAAGTTCTGTCTGCACGCCTTCGCGGGCGAATTTGCGCAAGCGGCGCAGCGCCACTTTGATATTGCGGGTGCCAAGCTCGACCTGATCGTCGAGGTTTTTATATTCGCGCTTGTCCCAGACCTTCACAGCCTTGCCGTGACGGCCTTCTTTCTGGCCGATGCGCACGCCTTCGGGATTGTAACCATTGGCACCGAAGGGCGAGGTGCCCGCCGTGCCGATCATTTTATTCCCGCCTTCGTGGCGCTTCTTTTGTTCTTCGAGGCGCTGCTTCAGCGTCTCCATAATCTTTTCCCAGCCGCCGAGCTTTTCGATCTCGGCTTTTTCTTCTTCGGACAGGAATTTTTCAGTGAGCGCCTTCAGCCACTCTTCGGGCAATTGCTGCGAGTGGTCTTCAAGCGTGAGGTCAAGGCCTTTGAACACATGGCCGAAGACCTGATCGAACTTGTCGAGGTTGCGCTCATCTTTGACGAGCGAGGCGCGTGAGAGGAAATAGAAATCCTCCACCTTGTTTTCGATCACGTCGGCATCCATCGCTTCGAGCAGCATCAGATACTCGCGCAAAGTGACGGGCACGTTGGCTTTTTTAAGTTCGTGGAAGAAATGGACGAACATGGGTAGTGACCCTTTGAATTGTCGTTTCTTAAAGTCTAGCCGACAGCGCGGGGAGCGCCAAATCGGCCGTTTATGCCTTTTCGGGCGCGGAGATAAAGCCAGTCTGTCGGCTCACCGTCATATCCGCCGCCCTTTGTTTCCTCGATCTCGTATCCGGCCCAATCCGCACTTTCTGCGATCCACTCGTCCAGTTCTGTGCGGGCGGGGTAGTTGAAATAACGGTCGAACCTGTCTCTTGCCTCTTTAGTGCCGGCTTTGAAGCTGGCAAAGAAAAGTCCCTCTGGTGTCAGGGCGCGATGAACGCGGCTCAGTATCCCGACAATGGCGCCGCGTGGTACATGGAGGAGAGAGGCATTGGCCCATACGCCGTCAAAGCTCGCCTCCCAATCCAGATTTTCATAAAGCATGACATGGCCTTTCGGTCCGCCTCGCTTTTGAAGTTCCTGCACCATTTCCGCTGACCCATCGACAGGCGTGACATCGAAACCGGCGTCACGCATGAAGAGTGTGTCACGGCCTGTGCCGCATCCAAGGTCCAGAACACGCGCACCCGCTTTGAGATCGTGCATAAAGCGGGTGAGCGATGTCGATGGCTCCGATCGTTCCGATGCGACTGCGTAGTCCGTTGCTTCCTTCGCGTAGAAAGCAAGCGTTGTCGCATCGTGGCCGACCGGAGCCATGCCGGTTCCTTAGTTCCGTTCGCGGCGCGCGAGGAAGGCGAGGCGTTCAAAGAGGTGAACGTCCTGCTCGTTCTTCAGGAGCGCGCCGTGGAGCGGCGGGATGAGCTTCGAGGGGTCTTTCTCGCGCAGTGTTTCGGGCGAGATATCCTCGGAGAGAAGAAGCTTCAGCCAGTCGATCAGTTCCGATGTTGAGGGCTTCTTTTTGAGGCCGGGGACTTCGCGGATTTCGTAGAAAATATTCAATGCTTCCTGCACCAGCTTGCCCTTGAGGCCGGGGAAGTGGACCTCGATGATGGCGCGCATCGTCTCGTCGTCGGGGAACTTGATGTAGTGGAAGAAGCAGCGGCGCAGGAAGGCGTCGGGGAGTTCTTTTTCGTTGTTTGATGTAATGATAACGATCGGGCGCTGGGCGGCCTTGATCGTCTCATTGGTTTCGTAAACGTAGAATTCCATGCGGTCGAGTTCCTGAAGCAAATCGTTCGGGAATTCGATATCGGCTTTGTCGATTTCGTCGATGAGCAGGATCGGGCGGTTGGGGCGCTCGAACGCTTCCCAGAGCTTGCCCTTGGAGATGTAGTTCTTGATGTCTTTGACGCGGGCATCACCGAGCTGGCTGTCGCGCAGACGCGTCACGGCGTCATACTCATAAAGACCCTGCTGGGCTTTGGTCGTCGATTTGATGTTCCAGGTGATGAGTTCGACGCCGAGGGCTTTGGCCACTTCTTCGGCGAGCACGGTCTTGCCGGTGCCCGGTTCGCCTTTGATCAGAAGCGGGCGCTGCAGCGTTATCGAAGCGTTAACGGCGACGCGCAGGTCATCGGTGGCGACGTAATTCTTGGTACCTTCGAACTTCATTCTTTTTGGCTTTCTCGAAGGGCTCCGCTCGCTCGCGAGGGGCGGCCCGTATGGCAATGGCAGGACGGCACGAAACTACGGCTTGGGCGGGGAGGGTTCAAGCCATACCCAAGTCCAGTCATGGCATGGGGTTGAACGAATACGCGCATGTGTCCCGGCAAAAACTGCCGCTGGGGGACCAAAAATATCCTTAAATCTTCATTTCCTGCAAGTTAAGTCATTGATTTTAATGGTATTTATGTCTGGCCCGCTCCTTGCTCTTAATGGACCAAGCATTTGTGCATTTCGCATATTGGCATGGAGACAAGCCATGAGTTTCTTTGGGTCTATGACCACCGCTATTACCGGTATCCGCGCTCAGTCGAGTGCATTGGGTTATATCTCCGACAATATCGCGAACAGCCAGACGACCGGCTTCAAGCGTACCGACGCAAGTTTCTATGACATCGTCACGTCATCAAACGCCAATTTCCATCAGCCCGGCGCCGTTGTGGCCCGTCCCGGCTTCACCAACACGGTGCAAGGTTCGGTTGACGCCTCTCAGGTCGCCACCAACATGGCGATCAACGGCGAAGGCTTCTTCATGGTGTCGCAGCGCGTGGCGACCGTGGATAACAACCCGGTTTTCCAGAGCGTGAATTACTACACGCGTCGCGGCGATTTCTCGATGGATAAGAACGGCTATCTCGTCAATGGCGGTGGCTATTATCTGCAGGGTGTCGCGATTGATCCGGCAACGAACAATCCGGTGGGCGATACGCCGAGCCCGATTCAGGTCAACAACAGCTTCCTGACGGCCAATCAGACAACGAATATCAGCTACACCGCGAATCTGCCGAACATGCCGCAGACAGCTCATGCAACCGCGCTTAACTACGCGCAGGGCAGCGAATTGCTGATGACGGCTGCGGAAATTCTGGCGGGGACAACCTTTGCTAATAATCCGACAGGTACCGGCGTGGGCAATGGCTATATTCACGCGGCTGACGAACAGAATTTCCTTGACCGTTCGATCTCTGGCGGCGCCATTACCGCTTACGATGGTCAGGGCAATCCTCTTCCCGTGCAGATCCGTTGGGTGAAAACCGAAAACGCCGCTGACGATGCGGGCACCGGCGATGGCGACACATGGATGGCGTTTTACAAGTCCAATGACGCCGCGACAGGCACGACCGCCAAATGGACAGGCATCGGCCAGGAATATCATTTCAACAGTGTTGGTCAGCTTACCCCTGCTGTGGACTCGACAACGATTACCAACCTCACGGTTGACGGCAACAATATCGGCAACGTCACGCTGACCCATGGTCCGGGCAACATGACGCAGTTCGCTGATAACAACGGTACGGTCTCGGTCAACAAGATCGATCAGGACGGTTATGCGTCGGGCGAACTTGTGAACGTCGCTGTGGGTGCCAATGGTCGTGTGACCGGCACATATACGAATGGCAAGACGATCGACATTTTTCAGGTGACGTTGGCGAAATTTAACAATCCCAACGGCCTGCAGAAAATGAACGGCACGGCGTTTGCGGAAACGCAGGAATCCGGCGCGGCGATCATGGGCGGCACAGGTGAGATCATTGCGTCTGCAAATGAAGCCTCGAACGTCGATCTGGCCGATGAGTTTTCCAAGCTCATTATCGCGCAGCAGGCCTATACAGCCGGCACACGCATCATCACCACCTCGGACACGCTGATCCAGGAAACGCTGAATATGAAGCGTTAAGGCCGGTATCAGTAACGCAGGTTTGAACTAGAATGACTTTATATTCCGCCATCGGTAGCGCCATCAGCGGGCTTAATGCAAGCCAGGCAGGCCTCGATCTCGTTTCGCGCAATATCGCGAATGCGGGCACGGCGGGCTATACGCGCAAGACACAGGTTGTGTCGAACGCGATTGCGGGTGGTCAGGGTATCGGCGTGCAGACGCTCGCGGCCACACGCAATGTTGACAGCTTTCTGCAGCAGCAGATCCGCACCGAAACGGGAAAATCCGCGAAGCTCGATGTCTATGATGCCTTTCTCTCGCGTGTGAACGCGATGTTCGGCTCACCCGACAGCGAGTCTTCGGTGGCTTCTTCCGTCACAGCCATGATCGGCAAGTTGCAGGCGGTCGCCACATCGCCGGACGATCCGGCGGCGCGTCAGACATTCCTCAACTCTGCATCGAACCTTGCCAAGCAGCTCAATTCGATGAGTAGCCAGCTTCAGGGTATGCGTCTTGAAGCCGAGCAGAATATCGCGACATCGGTTGATACGGCCAACAAGGCTTTGCAGTCGATTGCTGAACTCAACAATCAGATTGCGCAGCGCCGCGCGACCAATGTGTCGGTTGCCGATCTGCAAGATCAGCGCGACATGGCGGTTGATAAGCTGTCGACGCTTATGGACATCAAAGCCGTGCAGCGCGATGACGGCACGATTGCTGTGTTCACGGGTGGCGGACAGCTTTTGCTGGACAAGCAGGCGGTCAATCTCACATTTGACGAACGCACCAGCCTTGACGCCAATTCAAGCTACAGCGTTGATCCGGCCGAGCGCACTGTCGGTACGATCACATTGCGCAACGGCACGACATCGGTTGACCTCATTGCGTCGGGTGCTTTCCGCACGGGCGCGATTGCGGGATATCTTGATATGCGCGATCGCGTGATACCGCAGGCTCAGGCCCAGCTCGACGAGCTGGCGAGCCAGATGGCGCTTGCGCTGTCCACAGAAACGGTTGCCGGTACATCTGTGACCGCGGGTCTCGCCACGGGTTTTTCGATCGACTCGTCCAACATGTTGTCGGGCAACACGATCAACCTGACATACACAGACACACCTGCCGGCACGCAGCATAAGATCACCATTGTCAAAGTGATGGACCCGACCGTGTTGCCGCTCGCGGCAACTGCGACGGCCAATCCCGATGACACAGTTATCGGCATCAATTTCAATCAGCCGATGGCTGGCATTATCGCCGACATGCAGGCGGCTTTGCCGGCCTCTGTTGTGGTGTCGAACCCAAGCGGTAATCTCATCAGCTTTGTGGATGACGGCGCGGCTGCGACATCTGACGTCAATGCGGTGAGCACCTCGGTGACGTCCACCGGCTTGTCGGATACGGGCACGGGTCTGCCGCTGTTTGTCGATGGCAATGGCCAGAAGGTCTATTCCGGCAGTCTCGATAATCCGCCGCAGGTCAAAGGTTTTGCAGGTCGTATCACGATCAACAACGCCATTGTAGCCGATGACACATCGCTTGTGATCTACAACACAACTCCGAAGACACTTATCGGTGATGACACGCGCCCACAGGATTTGCTGGCGCGCCTCGGTGACAGCACACGCTCTTATAATGCGTTGACGGGGATTGGCAGCACATCGACGCCATTCAACGGCTCGGTTGACAGCTTTGCCCGTCGCATCGTGGCGGTGCAGGCTGCCCAGGCGCAGAATGCCAGCGATGATGCTACGTCGCAGTCGATGGTCTCGGATGCGTTGCAGGAGAAGTTTGATAGCGAGACGGGTGTGAGTATCGACACTGAAATGTCGAACCTGATTATTTTTCAAAATGCCTATGCTGCCAATGCCCGTGTGATTTCCACGGTCAGAGAATTGTTTGATGTTCTGTTGAGCATCGGAAGGTAAGTCATGCAGATTTCGTCTTACGCCCAGTCCATTACGATGCGTAACAGCATCAGCCAGATTCAGACGCAGCTTTCTGATCTGCAGCGTCAGCTGACATCGGGTTTGAAAACAGACAGCTATGCCGGTCTTGGCGACGCACGCTCGCTCGTGCTGGCGCTGACGGGGCAGGTGCAGAAGTCCAATTCCTATCTCGACACGATCCAGCTCACGCAGCTTCGCATCGAGTCGAGCATGAATGCGCTCGACGGTATGAACAATATTGCCTCGGAACTGAAGACAGGCAGCCTGACAAGCACGTTTAAGCTCACGGCTGGCGGTCAGACCGATTTGCAGATCACATCCGGCATGCGTCTTGCCGAAGTTGTGGATCTGCTGAACCTCAATGTCGGCGGTCGTCAGTTGTTTGGTGGCAAGGACACGCAGACAACGCCGGTTGTGACGTCAACATTGATGCTCAACGGCGACACGACCCATGCCGGTCTCAAGACGGTGATTGCCGAGCGCAATGCAGCCGATTTGGGCGATGGCCTTGGCCGTCTTGCTCTTACATCGCCGGTCGCGGGCACGGTCAATATGGCTGAGGACGCGTCGCCGAGTGTTTTCGGCTTCAAGCTCTCGAATTTTAATTCATCGCTTGGTGGCACAACTGTGTCTGATCCGGCTACCACACCGGCCAGCCTCGACATTGCTTTCAGCGCCTCGCTTCCCGCCGAAGGGCAGAGCGTCTCGTTTGACCTCACCTTGCCCGATGGCACCTCCACAACTGTGAAGCTTACGGCAACGCTGACATCGCCTGCCGGTGCCGGTCAGTTCACCATCGGTACAGATGCAACGACGACAGCCGCGAATTTCCAGGCAGCTTTGAGCACAAGCCTTCAGACCGAAGCCAAGCAGTCTTTGGTGTCGGCCTCGACGGTGCAGGCGGGGAATAATTTTTTCACCAACCCGCCCATGCGCGTTGACGGCCCGCCTTATGACACAGCCACCGCGCTTGTCGCCGGTACGCCCGACAACACGGTGATCTGGTATCGGGGTGACAGCACAGGTACAGCGGGTAATAATTTCATTGCCACGGTCGGCGACGGTTCGCAGATCTCTTATGGCGCACGTGCCGATCAGAGCGCGCTTGCTACAGTTGTCAAGAATGCGGCTCTTCTCGCCGCGGTCTCCTATACGGGCACAGACACGGCAAACGAGTCCAAGGCCTATGCTGAACTTACAAAGCGTACAGCGAGCGCACTGAACCACAATGATGGTTCGCAGACGCTGGAAAATGTGATGACGGATATGGGCCTCAAGGCCGCGACGCTCGACACCGCGCAGAAGAAGCTCGACACGATGATCTCGACGAGTAAGTCGGTTCTCGCCGACACGACAAACGCCGATCCTTACGAGGTGGCGACGCGGCTCAGCTCGCTGATGACACAGTTGCAGGCGAGCTATCAGGTGACATCAAGCCTGTCACAGCTCTCGCTGGTGAAATTCCTCTAAGCGGCGATAAACAGAATACAAAAAAGGGACCAGATAACTGGTCCCTTTTTTCTTGTCCTGAATTTGTCGTTCAGTTGGTACGCCGAAGCTACGATGCCGTCACGCGGGCTTCTGCATCAGTCCGGCGGCGACCTGGCGGTTGATATTGATCAGCACATCAAGCATTTCAGGCGCGGGCGTGGACTGGATTTCGATCGTGCGTTTGAAGACGAAGATGGAGAGGTTCGCGATGTTCTGGCGGATCTCTTTGGGCAGCTGGCTTTCGCTTTCTGTCACAGAGGTCGCGAAGATCGTCCAGATGGTGCGGTTGTAGAGGAGGGCGGGGTCAAGGTCGGCGGGGGTACTGTCTGTCCACGCCGTTTTGATCTGGTTGAAGCGGGAAGCCGCCTTCATCAGGACAGTGGCTTCGACTTCTCGCGGGTCATTACTATGACGGGCAGCTTTCGCATAGGCATCATGCGGTCTTGACATTCCCAAACAGCTCCCGTTCGTACTCGATCAACTTTCGAGCTTCCTTAAGAGCTTTATACATTTCGCCGGTTAAGATTTTGTTGTTAATGCTGTCGATATGCGTTCGTGTGCTGGGAGCAGCTTCTAACACATCATTAACAAGCGAGAAGTAGAGGTCGTGGTGCTGTGTGGGCTCCGGCGCCAGATACATC
Organism: Parvibaculum sp.; assembly: GCA_030645235.1. Lineage (GTDB taxonomy): Bacteria > Pseudomonadota > Alphaproteobacteria > Parvibaculales > Parvibaculaceae > Parvibaculum. The sequence goes on from JAUSMV010000012.1 coordinate 697,322, forward strand.
ATTTGCAGCATCAGGTAGATCTTCTTGCAGGGCGTATCGGCCTCGTCGAGGCGCAGAATATCTTTCTCGCGCAGAATAGGCGCATCGCCTTCAATGAAGAGGCGTGTGCGCTGGTCGTCATTGGTGATGACACTGTCGCCGAGGATGAAGCGCTCGCCGGGTTTGAGTTCGACTTTAAGGGCCATGGCGTGTTGTCCCGACTGTTGGATGCCCCGCAACGGGGAAAATGATTCTCGCTTGCAGGCGTTGGCCAAGATTAACTCATATCGGGGGCATTGCCCCAATAACAAATGACGGGACGGCCCGTCTTTAGGCCGGACCGGGCCTTAAGGCTGCGGGACGAAAGAAAACGGCGGGAGCTTGCGCTCCCGCCGTTCTGTCTGGTCAGCGATCTTGCGATTAACGCAGGATCGAGAGGATGCTCGACTGAGCCTGGTTGGACAGCGACAGGGCTGTCTGAGCCAGTGACTGACGTGTCTGGAGGGCGAGAAGGTTCGCGCCTTCCTGGTTGATGTCGGCGAGTGTAAGGTCGCCGGCGCCAGCCTGCAGGTTGTCAATCGTTGACTGCGTGTACGACTGACGGTTGTTGATCACGGCAAGGTTCGAACCGAATGTCGAAGCCTGTGTGCGCAACGTGTTCTTGGCTGAGTCGAGTGACGCGTTTGTCGCATCGACTGCAGTCTTCGTGGACCAATCGGTCACGGCGGAGAGGCCGAGACCCGTTGAGCTCATGTCAACGGCCTTAAGTGTCAGAGTAGAAGTCTGGTCGGCGTTGAAGTTCACCGTCAGGTTCTTGTCTGTGCCCGCGCCGTTCATCAGGTTGATGCCGTTGAAGCTCGAGTCAGCGGCCAACTGGTCGATCTGATCGCGCAGATCGTTGTACTGTTCGACGAACGCGTCACGGTTCTTACCGTTCGACGTCGTGGCAATGTCGCCGCCGACGGCCAATGTAGCAGCGGTACCGGAGACGGAGAAGTTCTGACCACCAGCGACCGAGAACGTGATGTCGCCGCCGGAGACGGAGACTGTGAGACCCGAGACTTTGCCCGAAAGCGCGGCCTTGAGGTCGCCGGCGCTGGCAATGTTGGTTGTCAGCACAACTGAAGTCGCGGCGTTGTCGCCGATCGTGAAGGTCAGTGACAGACCGCTGTTCGCGGCGGTCGTGAAGTCGGTCGCGACGACAGTTTCCGAAGCGGTAGCAGCAGTGATCGTCGTCTGGAGAGCCTGTGTCGCAACAGACTTCGCCTGTGTGACGAGCTTCTGGATCGAGTCGATGCCGGAGCTGGCTGCGTTCACCGTTTTAACGGCCAGGCTCATGCTGTCCTGCAGCGTGGCAAGGTCGGAAGCGCGGTTGTTCAGGCCAGCGGCCGTGAAGAATGAGTTCGCGTCATCGACGGCGGTGTTGACTTTGTTGCCCGTCGCGAGGCGGTTCTGTGTATCCGCCATCATCTTTGCAGTGCCCTGCAGTGAGAGCAGGTTGTTGCGAACGGCGGCTGAAAGTGTAACAGAGGTCATAGTAGCTTCCCTTCCTAGGAAATATGTCAAAGCTCTTCCTGAGCTATGAGACGACTATGAGCCCCAACGTTTAATGTGCCGTAAATCGATACACGTTGAATTCTTTAACGCGTGAAAACCTTAATGCAGCGCTAACCATATAAGCGTTTGAGCGGCCAAGATTTTTTGAATTGCCGGTTGATTTCCAAAAACAGCACGAAAAAATAAAATGCAAAACGGGGCCCGAAAGGGCCCCGCTGCATACGTTTTTTATTTTGGTGCGTCGATTAGAAGAGCTTGAGAATGCTCTGCTGCGACTGGTTGGCGATGGAGAGCGCCGAAGTGCCGAGCTGCTGACGTGTCTGAAGGGCAAGCAGGTTCGCGCCTTCTTCGTTGGTGTCGGCAAGCGTAAGGCCCGAGGCGCCTGTCTGCAGCGTGTTGATCATGTTCTTCGTGAAGTCCTGACGGGACTGCACAATGGACAGGCTCGACGCGAAGGCTGTGGCCTTTATGCGTAGTGTCTGCATGCCGCGGTCGTCGGCGTTCTGCACGATCTTCAGTGCGTCATTTGTGGCGAAGTCCGCGTAAGTCAGCTGCGTCAGGCCAATGCCCGAGGACGAGGTGCTTGTGCCATCAATAGAAAGACGCGAGGTCTGGCTTTCGTTGAAGTTCACCAGCAGGTTGCTGCCCGATTGGAGCAGATTGATGCCGTTGAAGCTTGCGTCCTGCGCCAACTGATCGATCTGGATAAGCAGGGCGTTGTAGGTATCGACCTGCTTGTTACGGTTGACGCCGTTGCTTGTCGTGACGTCTGCCGCGATGGCTGTACCGACCGCCGTACCGGAGATTGAGAAGTTATCACCTGTTGCGACCGAGAATTTGATCTGACCGGCCGAGACGGAGACCGTGAGGCCTGAAACCTGGCCGGAGAGGGCGGCTTTGAGATCGCCTGCGCTCTGAACGTTGGTTGTCAGTGTGATCGAGGTTGATGCGCCGTCACCGATTGTGAAGGTCAGCGTCTGACCGCTATTGGCAGCCGTGCTGTAATCGGTGGGGACGATTGCCGACGATGTCGTCGCGGCCACCACTGTTGTCTGCAGAGCCTGGTTGGCGGTGGCTTTGGCCTGCTGCACCAGCTTCTGAATGGCTTCAATGCCCTGGCTTGCCGCATTCAGTGTCTGAACTGCGAGGCCCATGCTGTCGAGCAGGGTGCTCAGGTCAGACGCGCGGTTGTTAAGGCCTTGCGCCGTGAAGAATGATTGCGGATTGTCAATCGCACTACTGACCTTCAGGCCGGTCGCAACGCGCATCTGCGTTTGATCGAGCAATCTTGCTGTGTTCTGCATGCTGAGCAGATTGGACCGCATCGCACCAGAAAGAACCACATCAGCCATATTAGTAACCCTCCAGGGTCATGCCGGTGTGTTTGATCCCGGCTCGGATGCCATACTGAAAATTAATGCTTAATTCTGCGTAAACGCCCCGGATGTTTAAATCCAGAGCCGCCCCGGTTTCATGACCGGAGTGGGGTAGTGGCGCTGTCTTACATCTACGGAACATTCGTTAGTCTCCTTGCGACTTTCGTGTCTGCCAGAGAGTTTGCACACACCGTGCCAGAGTATAATTTTATATAAATCAATGACTTAGCTTGTTAACCCGAAACTTACCAAGGGCAACCTGTGCCGTGAGCGGAAATTATTGCCTGGGGATAAGTTGCCTTGCCGGTCATGCGGGACAAAAAAATACCGGAATGGGTGGGGCCATTCCGGTATGAAAAATTTTTTCTTAAAGGCAGGGATTTTTGGTCTTCAGGGGCCTGTTTAAGGTCGGCCGACTGGCATTTTGTGCATTTTAGCTCCGGGGGCTGAGCAATGCGCGCACGTCATTGGCGATGCTCTGGACCAGCCCCTTATGATCAAATCCCGGCATCACAGAATAAGTCCGCAGGCTTGGATGCCAGGGCAGGATGCCGAGGCCCAGCTGCATCGGGTGGTGAGCGGGCATATAGATGACGCCCTTCACACCCAGAGCGCCCGCCATTTCGGTGGCGGCATTCCACAGTCCGACCACGAAATCGAGCTCGGCGGTCAGGGCGGCGGTGCCTTCGAGGTCATTATGGGTGTCGAGGTCCGGCATCTGATGGATCGTCAGACCATGCTTTTCGGCGGCTTCGCGGATTTCAGCATCCGGAAAGCCGAATTGCAGGTTGATGAGCTTGGCACCGTCGATGTCCTGAATGGCGGCCCAGTCGATCGGGTCGGTCGCCAGCATGTCGCGGAGCGGTGTGTGCAGGCCGGAACGCCATGTCAGGCCGATCTTGGGGCCTGAACCGAGACTGTCGAGCCAGGCTCTGGCCGTTTCCCGACGGGCCGGGTTGGCAACCAGCGGACGGCTTTCGCGCGGGAAAGAAGTAAGCGCGCGGCGACGCATGGCGGCGATGATGCCCGCGGGGGCTGTGTAGTCGAAATCGACTTCGCCGTCTTTATAAGTGCGCAAGCCGGTTGAGCGGCCCGTTTCGGCGCGCACCGTCGCTTGCGGCCATGTGCGCTGATAGAGATCGACGAAACGTTTGTCCGTTTCGATGATGACGTGTTTGGCTTCCGCAATAATGTCATGGAAGCAGGTTGAGAAGCGCAGATCGTCGCCCAGACCCTGTTCGCGCGTGATCATGATTGTTTTGTCGCTGAGATCTTCGCCCTGCCAGATCAGGCCGGGGAAGGGGCGGTAGGGTTTGCGCTGGCCGCTGGCAAAGCCATAGCCATAAATGTCCCAGCCATTTTCGATCTGGCCGGTGGCGAGCAGGCAGAGCGCGAAGTTCCAGAGCATCGCATCGTCATTGGGGCGCAGCGTGAGGGCCTTGGTATAGGCGTCCAATGCTTCAGCCGGGCGGCAGGCATTCTGCAATGCGGAACCGAGATTGTTGTGGGCCTCAACGAGGTCGGGACTTAGTGCTATGGCCTGATTGGCGCAGGCAATGGCATCGTCGAGCATGGCATTGTCGGCCAGCATATTGCCGAGATTGCTATAGGCGGCGGCATATTTGGGGCTGAGTTCAATGGCGCGGGAGAACAGATCAACCGCGCGCTGTGTGTGGCCGTTGTCGCGCATCAGATTGGCAAAGGCAAAATGCGCTTCATGCGAATTGGGATTAAGTTTGATCGCGCTTTCAAAGGCGGCAATCGCGTCATCAGTCTTTTTCATGATCACAAAGAGGGTTGCGGCATGAAGAACGGTGATGTGATCTTTCGGCGCTTTGGCGATGGCTTTATGCAGCGCATCAAAAGATTCAGCCAATTCGTCTTCGTCTTCGCTGACGGAAAGAATTTTGCCGATGCCGCGAAAGGCGCGGGCGTCCGTGTCGTTGATGGCGATAATCTCGCGATAGACTTCAAGAGCGTCGCGGCTCTCACCACCTTCATCCAGGAGGCGTGCGATTTCGAGGCGGGATTCAATATCGTCAGGGAGAAGGCGCGCGGCTTCCGAGAAGTGAAAAATGGCTTCGTCGATCAGGCCTTCTTTGACGAGAAGGAAGCCGAGGTTCTTGTGCGCGTGGGCAAAGTCCGGATCGGCGTCGAGCGCGTCACGGATATATTTGATCGCTTCCGCGTTCGAGCGCCCGGACTGATGTGCGAGAATGCCCATCAGGCGGAGCGTGCCGGGGTGGCCGGGGAATTTCTTGAGGACCTTGCGATAGAGGTTTCCGGCCTCCTTCAGCATACCCTGTGTCTGAAGGGTCATGGCGCCATCAAGAATTCTGTCAATTTTTTCTGATGTGTCGTCTTTGCGCTTCATTGCTGAGTTCGCCATGGAGGTGCCCTTCGATTTGTCCAATATACTGACCATGCGCAAACAGGGTTAGTATTCGGTTAATTTTACGAATTGTTCAGACGTTGACATGACCTGTGTCCGGACGTCAGACGAGGCTGTCGAGTGCGATCGCGGCGGAGCGATGGTCGGCGCGTGACGTCATGGCGGCGTCGCGGCCATAGCCGAGCGTCGGGGCCTTGTGTTCGTTCACCGTGTCGGCAACGGATTTCAATATACGTTCGGATACGGACTTTGCCGCTCCAAGCATATTGCGGTTGCGGACGAGGGCGACCTCGAGCTTCGCCATAGCGGTCTTGAGGCGTGCGATTTTTTCCGCCGGCGCACGGTCGATCAGCTCCTTGCGGCGGCTAATGGCTTGAATATCCATGGCATATTCATTGGCGAGGCGGATTTTTTCGTCCTGCAATTCGACGATTTTCAGCAATTGCTGTGTTTCAAGCATTTCTGTTTCGCGGCCGATCACATCGAGAAGCTGCGTGCTGACAAGCAGGACGCGCTCGACGAGTTCACTGGGGCTCAGGTCGGCAGCTGACAGACGGGAAGGGGCGTTCACTGGCTCTTCTCCTGAAGTTTGAGGATTTCGCCGTAAATCTGGTCGGCAATGCCGATGCCACCGGCTTTGCTCATTTCCTTGCCGTATTCACTGACAAGCATGGAGCGGAATGTGTCTTCGCCGGGGCCGCCGCCGAATGTTTCGTCGGTTTCAATGCCTTCAAACATGGATTGGGCCATGGAAGACATGAACTGGGCTTCAAAGTCCTGCGCCGTGGCCCAGGCGCGCGTGTCGGTATGCGGTTTTGCCTTGGGCAATTGCGCCTGCATATAGGTCTGGGCGAGAGGGCTCTGGGCGGCGATGACAGTCATTACATCACCTCGATTTCGGCTTGCAGCGCACCGGCGGCTTTGATGGCCTGCAAAATGCTGATCATGTCGCGCGGGTTGACGCCAAGGGCATTGAGGCCGTCCACAAGCTCTTTCAGGCTGATGCTGCCATCCATAACAGCCAGTTTGCGGCCTTTTTCTTCTTCGATCTCAATTGCTGTGCGCGGCACAACGACCGTCTGGCCGTTGTCTGCGAAGGGGCCGGGCTGGCTCACCTGCGGGGTTTCGGTGACGCTGATCGTGAGATTGCCCTGTGCGATGGCGACTTTGCTGACGCGGACGTCCTGACCCATGACAATAATGCCGGAGCCTTCGTCGATGACGACGCGGGCAGGCAGATCAGGCTCGACGCGGAGCTGTTCGATTTCCGTCAGGAGCCCCACGACATTGCCGCGATAGCCTGAGGGCACCGTGAGCTGAACCGTTGTCGGGTTATCGGCGCGGGCCGTGTTGCTGCCGAGATAGGAGTTGATGGCCTGGGCGACGCGCACAGATGTTGTCAGGTCCGGATTGCGGAGTGACAGGCGCAGCGTCTGAAGGTCAGCCAGCTTAAATTCGATTTCGCGTTCAACAATGGCGCCATTGGCGATGCGGCCATTGGTGGGTACGCCACGAACGACGGAGGCACCTTCGCCCTGAGCGGCAAAGCCGCCTGTGGCAACGGAGCCTTGTGCGACAGCATAAACCTGGCCGTCAGCACCCATAAGCGGGGTGACGAGCAGGACGCCGCCCTGAAGATTTGTGGCGTCGCCGAGCGCGCTCACTGTGATGTCAATATGGGTGCCTTGTGCGGCGAAGGGCGGCAGGCTGGCTGTCACCATGACGGCGGCGACATTGTCGGTTTTGAGCTGCGTGCCGCGTGTGTTGACGCCGAGGCGTTCCAACATGGCGATCAGGCTCTGCTGGGTGAACGGGGCATTGCGCAGCGTGTCGCCTGTGCCGTTGAGACCGACGACGAGGCCGTAACCCACGAGCAGGTTGTCGCGCACGCCTTCGACATCAACAATATCTTTGACGCGCGAGGCAGCGGTTGCGGGGTGTACCACGACAAAAGACGCCGCCAGAATGATGGCGGCGAGCTTTACGAAGGGCCGAAAGGGATTGAACATTCACAAAAACCGTCTGCTCGCGGATTGACACATGGCTTAGTAAGCGAAACCCGTGCCACTTATTGCGGTTCTGATTTTTTCGTTTAACCTATTGATTTTGTTGAATAAAATAATAAGGCCGGAATGGTCCGGCGGAGGCATTTTTGGCCCTCGTGGCAGGTCTTTCCCCTCACCCGGCAACATCTGCCGCTACACTTTTTTAGGCTTAACGCCGCCTTAAGATTTCTCAGCCAAAGTGTCTGTTCAGTTGGCCGCAATGTGTTTTTCGCGGTCGGGGCTTAAGGGGCAATTCAATGAAGATTGGCGCAGGCCGCCAAATCGGTTCGACATCTGGTAAGCGTGCGGTTTCCGCGCGCAGCGCCGGGTCGGGCTTTGCCGTCAACGGTGCGGAGGAGGGTCGCGGTCTTGCGGGCCTCAGTGCTGCAACGTCTTTAGGCGCTGTGGACAGCCTCTTGGCCTTGCAGGAGACCGGCGGGCTTGAAGACGCCACTTCGTCACCGCGTCGTGCGATGGCGCGTGGCGAACAGATGCTCGACATTCTTGATGATATCAAATTGGCGATCCTGAGCGGGCAGGTGCCTGAGGCAAAACTCTCGCGCCTTTTGCATGTTGTCGAAGGTCAGCAGGCGCAGGTGCGTGATCCTCAATTGGCCGATATTCTGGATCACATCGAATTGCGTGCCAGAGTTGAACTCGCCAAATTCGGCAGCTTCCCCCGCGACTGAACAATCCCGTCCTGATCTTGATCTTGATCTTTTGGTCTATCCGGTAAACCCCGAATCGTTCTACCGTAATCGAAATGTAGGTTACATTTCAGGCGGTTACGGGGATTTGTGGGTAACGGTCCAGAATGGTTGAGAATCTGTATTCGTCTCCCTATACTCCGCCGCGTTTTCTATAAGGCCCCTGCGTAATGGGGTCGTCTCAGGAGAGATGAAGGCGCATGGTTGTACGGTTGCCCAAGGGCTATATCCCTTCCGATGACGAGCCGTTTATGAATAAGCGGCAGAAAGAATATTTTCGGCGCAAGCTCGAAAAGTGGAAAGAAGACATTCTCGTGGAAAACCGCGAGACGCTTCAGCATCTTCAGGAAGAAACCACTCATCACCCGGATCTGACGGACAGAGCTACGTCTGAAACCGAGCGATCACTGGAGCTTCGCACCCGTGACCGTCAGCGCAAGCTTGTGTCCAAGATCGACGCGGCGCTGCGCCGTGTTGAAGAAGGCACTTACGGTTATTGCGAAGAGACGGGCGAACCGATCAGCCTCAAACGTCTCGATGCCCGTCCGATCGCCACGCTGTCGATTGAAGCGCAGGAGCGTCACGAGCGCCGCGAGAAAGTTTATCGCGACGATTGAGTGGATTGTCCGTCTGCGGAATGTTTTTTCGGTTTTTGATAATCAAAAGTCCGCCCAAAGTCTGTTTCAGATTTTTGGGCGGGCTTTTTCTTTTTTCGGCATGTGTGGGCCTGGCCTGCGTAAGACGATCAATTTTTGGCGGAACAAGTGGGGAAATAAAATTTTTTCTGTGTCTATCCTCACTGAGGATTAAAAATTCCGACTTGTCCCGCAAAATAAATACATTTCCCCGCATTTCTGCGTGAGGCTCGAAAAGTGTCTCGAGCAAAACCTACGATCTCTACATGGAAACACTCGATCTCTTGCAAGAAACACGACTGTTTCGTTGAGTGTGTCGAGCTCAAAAGCACCTCTATCCCCGCTTTTTGGCACCCCCGAAAAGTGAAAACGCGGCCCTCTTTCGAGTGCCGCGTTTTGCATTTCCGGAGCCGTACATCCGGGCGTCCGGAAGCCCAGTCCCCCCTCAGGGAAGGTATTAGAAAGGCATGATCACGTCATAGAGTTGCTGGCCGTAGCGGGGCTGCTGAACGTCCGTGATCTGACCACGTCCGCCGTATGAGATGCGCGCTTCGGCGATCTGTGTGTGCAGGATTGTGTTGGTGCTGGAAATATCTTCAGGCCGCACGATGCCTGCGACAAGCAACTCGCGGACTTCAAAATTGACGCGCACTTCCTGGCGGCCTTCGATGACGAGATTGCCGTTGGGCAGCACTTGCGTCACGACAGCAGCCACTGTGAGCTCGACAGTTTCTTTGCGATCCACCGAACCATTGCCTGCGCTTGAACCTTCGGTTTCTGCTTCGACGAGAGCGGCGGGATCAACGGCTTCAGGCAGAACTTTGCTCAGCTGAGATTCAAGACCGAAGAAGTTTGGCAGAGCCGCGCTTTCGGAATTGGTGCGCGTGCGCTTTGTGGCGTTGTTGACTTTGGCGCTGTCGGAAATGTTGATGATGACTGTCATAATGTCGCCGATGCGCGCTGCGCGCTGATCGCGGAAGAAGGCACGCGAGCCTGAGCGCCATAATGAATTGGGTTCGTACACGACCTGCTCCGGCGCAGGCATCGGCATGCTGACAGGGCGATAGCCGGCGGATGATGTCGGGTTGCTGATCGGCGCGAGGGCCGGCGGGGAACCGATGCCTGCGACGCGATCAATGGCGCTGCATGCACCAAGAGATGCAGCAAGCGTGGCAGTGACAGCAAAACCAACGAAACGACGGATGAACATTAGGGCCTCTGTGTACAAAAGTGCGATGAGCGTTGAGCGGCAGCAATCAGAGTTTGGGCAGAGATCAGGATTTCAAATCAGTATTCTGCGGTACGGTCTCGGCCTGCACGCGCGGCGCTGTCAGATTGTCGATGCGCACAACGTTCGGGCCTTCGATCACGCCCTGCACAGTGCGATTGGAACGCGGGTTGAGAATGTCGATTGTATCGCCGATGGCGCCGCTCTGAAGCGCGCGACCGCGAGCGAGAAGAACCAGAGTGCCCGCTTTATAGTTCATATCCACAACGGCACCTTTGACGATGGCAACAGGCATCTGCATGTCGCTGATACGCACGGGTTCACCGGCGCGGACGGGGTAGCGCGGTGACATGCCGATGAGGTTTGTTGTGGTCGTGACGATGTTGTTGCTGACGCGCGTGGCGGGCAATTTGATCCACTGAATGTCGGCGGCGCTGACAACTGTGCCCGGCGCAACGTCATGCATCAGAACCGGAACTTCGGCGACGGCATAGGCGCGGCCGACGACACGGCGGAGTGGCGCGTTGGCATTGTCAGCAGGCGCGCGGACAATGGCGTCGAAAGAACCGCTGCGGGCATTGAACGAAATCTGTTCGATCTTGAGGTTCGGCACATCCTGTTCGCCGACCTGCACGCCGGAACTGCCGCCTGTGAAATCAACCTGCATGGCTGTTGTGGGCAGAAGCGCCGGTGTGTTTTCTTTGATCGCGCTGATAATGGCGGCTGACACATCGGCTTCGGGGACCGCAACGCCGGCACGCGAAACGGTCACATGTGTGAGACCTGTTGTGTTGCGCCAGGCAAGACCGTTGCGACGGGCGAGCAGCGAAATTTTGGAAACGGAAATGTTGATCTGCGTACCGGGAGCCGGTGCGGGGGCAACGATAATGTCGGCGGCGTTGCCTGCGTCATCGAACAAATCACCGAGCGTCACCACATCGCGCTCCACAGAAGCGTTGGTGTTGAGTTCGGCAGCACTTGCGCCAAATGTACCGGCCAGCAGAAGGGCCGGGACGAGGGCGAGAGCTTTAAGGTTTGAACGAAGACGCATTTTCAATATTTCCACTCAGCTCAGAGTTACTTCAGGTTTGACGTGACAGACATCATTTCGTCTGACGCGGTGATGATCTTGGCGTTCATCTCGTAGGCGCGCTGGGCGGTGATGAGGTCGGAAATTTCTGTAACGGCGTTGACGTTCGATGTTTCGAGGAAGCCTTGCTGCAGGCTGCCGAAACCGGCTGATCCGGGTGCGCCGGTTGTGGGCGAGCCACTGGCGGCGGTTTCGATGAAGAGGTTGTCGCCCTGTGCTTCAAGGCCTGCTTCGTTCTGGAAGCTCGACAGTTCAAGCTGGCCAACGATTTGCGGCGCTGTCTGGCCGGGTATCGTGGCTTGCACCTGACCGTCCTTGCTGATGGTGATGTCGATGGCTTCTTGCGGAATGGTGATGCCCGGCGCCACTGTGTAGCCATCTGAGGTGACGATCTGACCGTCGGGGCTCAGCTGGAAGTTACCGGCGCGCGTGTAAGAGTCCGTGCCGCTCGGCATGGTGATGCGGAAATAGCCGCGACCCTGAATGGCCATGTCGAGCTTGTTGCCCGTGTTGTTCATATCGCCTTGCGACATCACGCGATAGACCGCGCCGGTTTTGACGCCAAGACCGATCTGCACGCCTGAGGGAACAATTGTGCCGCTGTCTGACGAATTGGTGCCGACGCGGCGGAGGTTCTGATAGAGCAGATCCTGAAACTCGGCGCGCTGACGCTTGAAACCCGATGTGCTCATGTTGGCGATGTTGTTCGAAATCACTTCGACATTGAGCTGTTGGGCCATCATGCCTGTGGCGGCGATGCTGAGCGACTGCATTGATTTGTTCCTTAAGCGGTAGATCGAGTGAAAAGCGAATTACGAAACTTGTTTAGGAAGCGGATCAGACCGGACCGGTGATCTGCGAAATGGCTTTGGCGCGCATGTCATCGGCGGTCTGCACGAGCTTGGCGGCGCTGATATAGGCGCGTTGCACATCGATCATGTTGGTCATTTCGGCGATGGAATTGACGTTGGAACCTTCGAGTGAACCCTGTACGAGGCGGGGATCGGTGACAGGTGTTGCCGTCTGCGTGGTCGTGAAAAGACCGTCGCCATTGGCTTTCAGCTCCTGAAGATTGTCGAATGTAACGAGGGCGAGTTTGCCGCGCTGGCCGTTTTCGGTTGAAACCGTGCCGTCGCGAGCGACTGAGATCTGGCCTTCATCGCTTGAGAATGTGAGCGGTGTGCCTGCATCGGTGAGGACCGGCATGCCTTGTTCGGTGACGAGCTGGCCCTGATCGTTGATCTGGAAGTGACCCGCACGCGTGTATTGTGTGCCCTGCGGTGTCTGGATCTGGAACATGCCTTCGCCGGAAACGGCGACATCCAGCGGATTTCCGGTGGCTTTCATCTCGCCATCGGCAAGATTGCGCACCTGGCCGTAATCCTGAACAAAGGACAGGCTCTTGTCAGGGCTGTCTTCACTGGCGACGGGCATCATGTATTCGTCAAACAGCATGCTCTGAGATTTGAACGCCGTCGTGTTCATGTTTGCGAGGTTGTTCGCAATAGTGGACATTTCCCGCGCCATGGCGGATTGGCGTGACAGGCCTATGAGAAGTGCATTGTCCATTTTAGAACCATCAGGGTTTCAGCAATCAGCGGTGCGGTTTTCCGCCCGCACACAACAGTGCAGACCCTGTGCCAAAGACAAATTCTTGTGAGATCAATGAGTTAGGTTGATTTAGAGAGGGTGCCTCGCGTCATCATGGCAGGCTTTACCGGGCAAGATTTGCCGCTTATCGCGTCGGCGAGCAACGCTTCATTAACTAAAATCAGTAAATATCCAGATGCACTTAAGAGCACTTCAAGAGTTTGAGGAGCGAGTGCAAAAACGATGAGCCGACACTTTGTTCATGATGGACATTGGGGGGTCGGTGAGCAAAGTGGGCACTGCATATGTCATCGACTGATACAGACGATACAGACGACACAGATGGCGAAGACGTACCGGCCAAGCGCAAGCTGAGCGGGAAAGTGCTCATTCTATATATCGTGCTGCCGCTGATCGTTTTGATCGGTGCGGGTGTCGGCGTCTATATGTCCGGTCTGCTGGGTGGCGGCGAAGAAGAGCATGCCGAAAAGCCCGTTGTTGCCGTGCCGGTTTTTTATGATCTGCCGGAATTTCTCGTCAATTTAAGCGGTGAAGCGCCCCGGCATTTCCTGAAGATGACGGTGACGTTGCAAATCACTGATGCGGAAGCGGCCTTGCGTCTTGATGCTGAGCTGCCGCGCGTTCTTGATGCTTTCCAGATTTTTCTGCGCGAACTGCGCCCCGAAGACGTTTCAGGTTCGGCAGGCATGTTGCGCGTGAAAGAAGAACTCCTGCGTCGCATCAATCTGGCGGTTCAACCGCCTGTGGTAAAAGATATTCTCTTTAAAGAAGTGATCGTTCAGTAAGTTTTCGAGATTTTTTGATCTTTGCTCCTGAAGGGCAGCTTTAGAAAAGCGTGGCGAGTGTCATGGCGACAGTGGACGAAATCGATCAGGACGAAATGGCTGCAGCAATGGCAGCGATGGATGCTGAGGAAGATGAGGCGTCGGAGGAGCGTGTCTATCGTCCTTCCCCCGAACGCGTTCTCAATCAGGATGAAATCGACAGTCTGCTCGGCTTTGAAGTCGAAGATGAGCAAGTGGGAGAACGGACGGGCATCGGCGCGATCATCAATTCGGCGCTTGTTTCGTATGAGCGTCTGCCGATGCTCGAAATCGTTTTTGATCGTCTTGTGCGTTTGATGACAACATCTCTGCGTAACTTTACGTCGGATAACGTTGAAGTGAGTCTTGATAGTATCTCGTCAATCCGGTTCGGTGACTATCTCAATTCCATTCCGCTCCCTGCCGTTCTTGCCGTGTTCCGCGCGCAGGAGTGGGACAATTACGGCATGTTCACGGTCGACTCGAACCTCATTTATTCAATCGTTGACGTGTTGCTTGGTGGTCGTCGCGGTACGGCTGCGATGCGTATTGAAGGCCGGCCTTACACGACCATCGAACTTAGCCTCGTTCAGCGTATGATCGAAGTCGTGTTGCAGGACGCCAAAGCCGCGTTTGAACCGCTGTCGCCTGTGACGCTTGAGCTTGACCGCATTGAAACAAATCCGCGTTTTGCCGCGATTGCGCGTCCTGCCAATGCTGCTATTTTGGTCAAGCTGCGCATCGATATGGAAGACCGCGGCGGCCGCATTGAAATGCTGCTGCCTTATGCAACGCTCGAACCTATCCGTGAGCTTCTGCTCCAGATGTTTATGGGCGAAAAATTTGGCCGCGACTCGATCTGGGAAAGTCATTTGGCGACCGAATTGTGGTCAACCAAAGTTGCCATCGATGCGGTGCTTGACGAACAAAAAATTACGTTGCGCGAAGTCATGGACTTCAAGGTCGGTCAGACTTTGATGTTGAACAATGGCCCCGATGATATGGTTGAAATGCGTTGTGGTGGTATACCGCTCGCCCGCGGTCGTATCGGTCGCATGAGCAATAATGTGGCTGTCCGCATTGAGCATGGTATCAAATTTAAGAGCGGTCACGCCAGTGCAGATGACATTAGCGGCGCTCAGCCCTCCGGAGATCGCTGATGGATATTTCTATGGGCGCGATGCTCGAAGTAATTGTGAGTGTATTGCTCGTTGCCACAATTGGTTATTGTGCGACTATTGATCGGCGTTTGCGTGCTATGCGCGATGGTCAGGATGGTTTGCGTGACCTGATTAACGATCTTTCAGGCGCGACGACACAAGCTATGAGCGCCATTGCGCATTTGCGTCAGGCTAGTGACGCGACGGGGGCTGCCCTGACTGAGCAGGTCAAAAAGGGAAGCCTGCTTGCCGACGAATTGTCCTTGATGGTGCAGGCGGGCAATGACATTGCCAATCGCCTCGGTGGTATTGAAACACGTCGTGTCGTCGCTTCTTCGATGCCGCAACCGCAGATGCAGCCGCGCATCGTTCAATCACGCCCGGCGCAGTCTGTCATGCCATCACGTGCCAGTACCGAGCCGCATCCGCTGCTTGATCTCCTGAAACGCGCTCGTTAAGCGCCCGAAAGTCCAAGGTTCATCCCATGCTTGAACGCCTTCGCCTTTTGCCGACTGTGATGCTGGTAGCTGCTATGCTGCTCGGTCTGAAGGTCGTGCATATGATCGGTGGCTTGAGCGATGTCGCTGTGATCGGTCATGCTGAAGCGCAAGCGGCGGAAGAGCCCGCTGCTGAAGAAGCTCCTGCCGGTGAAGGCGAAGCAAAGGCTGAAGGTGGTGATACGGAAAAGAAGCCTGAAAAAGCACATAACCGTCCTGAAAAGCAGTTGAGTAATGAAGAAATGCAGGCGGAGCTTGATGAGCAGAGCAAAATATTGCGCGGGCCGGGTAAGATGAGTGACGCTGAGATTGCCGTGCTTGGAAGCCTTACGGCACGCCGCGAAGAAATTGAGAAACGTGCTAAAGATTTTGAAACACGCGAACAGCTTTTGGCCGCTGCTGAAAAACGTGTTGAGGAGCGCATATCGGAACTCAAGGCACTTGAAGTTAAAATAAACAGCCAGATAGCCCAGAGTGACAAGGCAAATGAAGAACGTCTCAAAGGTGTTGTTCAGATGTACGAAACGATGAAGCCCAAGGATGCAGCACGTATCTTCGAGCGTCTTGACATGGGTGTTCTCGTCGACGTGACCAAGCGTATGAGCCCGCGCAAGCTGGCGGCGGTGCTGTCATCAATGGATCCCGCGGCGGCTCAGGACCTGACGGTGGAACTCGCGACAGGCGACCGATTACCGGATATGCCTGACCAAAAAGCTGAAAAGACTGATAAAGCACCGAAATTGAAGCCTGCCGCCGCTGTCGACGTGGCACCGACCGGCCAGCAGAGCTGAACGTGACATAAGGCTAACATTGGCGGGTGATTTTCCGCTGATTTCGAGGCAATTCCTTAGACCTCTCTTAACCCCGTTAACTTAAACTTGAACAGTAATTTTCTTGCTCTAGAGGCAGGAATGATCCGGCGTGACGTTGCGCCGGACGTTGAATAACAGGGCGAGTGACTATTTTGGCGATGGCTGGGTGGCATAGCGGAGGACGACGCGCGGTTGACGTGTTCTGTGCTCCTGTGCGTTTTCTGATGTCTGCATTTCTCGCGTTGGCGATCAGCGCGGCTGGTGTATTGCCCGTTCGTGCGGCCACAAATGTCACAACAGATCTCTCTGAAACAGGCGGCTATGGCCGCATGATTTTTAACTGGCCGGAGGTTGTGCCGAAATATACGGCGGCGATTTCAGCCGGTGTGCTTGTTATTAAATTTGACAAGCCGTTCGATGTTGATGTTGAACAGTTCCTGCGACAGATGCCGCAGATGGTGGCGCTGGCGCGTCAGGACGCTGATGGCAAGACGCTGCGTCTTGGTTTGAAGTTTGAGTATTACCTCAACGTTCGCCATGTTGAGAATTCTCTCTACGTCGATTTGCTTCCCTCAACATGGTCCGGCGCACCGCCTGCCTTGCCGGTTGATGTTGTTGCGCGCATCAAGGCAGTTGCCGCAGCCAAAGCACAGGTTGAGGCTGAAGCAAAGAAGGCTCGCGAAAGCGGCATCGTTGAACCGAACGCACCCGGACCGGAACTCAGCGTTCGCGTTGCGCGCCACGACGGTATGACGCGTCTGGTGTTTGACTGGAACCAACCCGTTCTTTATTCGCTCGCCCAACAAGACGGCTCGGCGACAATTACTTTTGACCGCTCTGCCAAAGTTGCTCTTGCTCAAATCCGTGTTAACCCGCCTCCGTTTCTGAAGTCGATCAGTGCGATTGAGCGGGAAGGACGTTTGTCGGTGTTTATGAAGATTGACACAGGCGTTGTTGTGTCTGATTTCCGCGAAGATCTCGGCGTTGTTCTTGATCTCAAGCCCTATCAGCAGGAAGGTCAATCTGTCGAACCGGCAGCGACCGCGGCGGCTGTGACTGCTTCCGATCCCGCGTCGGAAGCAGGGCGCGACGGAGCGCCTGTGCAGGAGACGAAAACTGAATCATCTGTTGCCGAAGAAAAGAATCCTGTGAAGGATGAGAACGCGGCAAAAGAAGAACATGCTGCGGAAGATAAGCCCCTGGCTAACGCGCCTAAATCGATTATCCCGAAAGTAGCGGAAGTTTCTGTCGAAGAAAAACCTAAGACTGAAACTATTGTGGAGAATAAGCCTGCTGTTGAGCCGGTGCCCGTGATCCCTGCGCCTGCGGCTGAAGCAGCGTCCCCGCCGAATGAAGAGCAAAAAGCGGTGGTTGACCCGGCGGGTGTTGAGCCGTTGCCGGAAGCCGTTTCAAACGGATCGCCGGTGCTGCTCAAACTCTCCGGTATGACGACAGAAAATCGCAGCGAAATTACATTCCCCTGGACCGAGCCCACCGGTGCTGCGGTCTTTGTGCGTTCCAACATGCTGTGGGTTGTTTTTGACCGTGTCGCGGTGCCGGATTTGACCGGTTTGGAACTGAAGTATTTGCGCGGCTTTGGTCAGCCGATGATTCTCAATGTTGAAGGCGCGACCGCGATGGTTTTCCCGATAACACAGCCAGACATGCTGGTCGACGTTATCGAAAATGGCACCGTGTGGCGCGTATCGCTTGCTCATTCGCTAGCGAGCACAGGGCGCTCGATTGCCTTATCGCGCAATTGGTCGTCGTCGGGTGAAGGTTATGTGTCCGCGGACCTCGTTGGTGCGACCAAGATCATCAAACTTGCCGATCCGCAGATGCGGACCAATCTGATGGTGGCGACGGCGCGCGGCGCGACGCAAGCTTTGCAGGCATCGCGCAGTTTTATCGAATTTGAAGCCCTGAAATCAGCACAAGGTGTGGCGATTGTCGCGATTGCCGATGACATCAATGTGGCCGCAGCGCCGGATGCCGTTATCATTTCGCGTCGTAACGGTCTTACCTTGTCGGCAGAAAATGGTGAGCGAGCGCGCGCGTCTGGCGGTATGGAGAGCAGCGTATCACCGGCCATAATGAATTTTGCGACCTGGCGTGGTGCTGGTGATTTTATGCACAATCGTCAGGCTCTTCTCAATCGTGTTGTCATGGCCGCCGCGACGGATGAGTCGGCAGCGCGCATGGACTATGCACGGTTTCTGATAGGCTACGGTTTGGCGCAGGAAGCTCTGACACAGATGGCGATCGCTGCCAAGATTGACTTCAAAATTGAGAATGATCCGGCCTTTCGTGCCTTGCGGGGTGTCGCCAATGTGTTGGCCCATCGCCATGCCCAGGCTTTGCAGGATCTGTCTGTCAGCTCGCTTGATCTTGATCCCTATGTTGCTGGCTGGCGCGGCCTGGCTCTAGCTGAGCTTGGTCAGATGGACAAGGCAAACAAAGATTTCGACTTCGCAGGCTCATTGATTGACGGTTTTGATCCTGCGTCGATGGAAAAAATGCACTTGGTTGCAACTGCAGCAGCTCTGGCTATGAATGATACGACTTCGGCGCAGAGCCATCTTGAGGCTTTGCCCGGGACATTGAGCACCAATGGTGCGCAGGCACAATCTTATGTGCTGCGCGGCCAATTGCTTGAGAAGATGAAAAAGCCGGAAGAAGCTTTGCACTTTTATGGTCGCGCGATTGAACTCAATGACCGCGAACAGACTGTACGTGCCCTTTTGAGCAAAGCGCTGCTCCAAAATAGCAGAGGCAAACTCAAGGGTGAAGAGTTTTTGGCCGAACTCAATCGTTTGCGTGTGATGTGGCGAGGGGGCGAACTAGAGCTGCAAATTCTGATGTTGATTGCCGAAGAGAACCTTGAGATGCAAAAGGTTGTTGATGCGCTTGATGCTATGCGCGCAGCAATCAGAAACTTCCCGTTGAATGACAAAGTGCAGGCGATGGGTGCGAGGATGCCGGCGATTTTTGCAGACTATTTCATCGGGCAGGGATCCAGGGATCTTACCGGTGTGCAGGCTTTGGCATTCTACTATGAGTTTCAGGATCTGACGCCCATCGGACAGCGCGGTGATGAATTGATCCGCAGTCTTGCTGAGCGTCTCGTCTCAATTGATTTGTTAGAGCAGGCGGAAGTCCTGTTGAAGTATCAGGTTGAGCAGCGCCTCTATGGTAGCGTGGCCAAAGCGCAGGTGGCGGCGCGTTTGGCGACGGTCTATCTGCTTGATGACAAGCCCAAAGATGCTTTGTTTATCTTGCGGGCAACGATGCAGAACCAGCTCCCGCCAGACCTGCGCGAGAAGCGTCAAATGATTGAGGCGCGTGCCTTGGCATCGCTCAAGCAATATGAGTTGGCACTTGATCTCCTTACCGAGATTGACGGTGATCAGGCCGAAGAGTTACGGGCTGAGGTTTATTGGGAGAGTGAAAGCTGGGATGCATCCGGCCAGGCCAATGAAGCAATGGCCGAAGCGGCAAGCACGGGCCTCGCTCCTGACATAGCGCTCTCCGATGATGTGCGGTTTAAAGTGATGCGCTCAGCTATTGCCTATGCGCTTGGGGGCAATACAAAGGGTCTTACGCGTCTGCGTACGAAATTCGGTGACCGCATGAAGACCTCGGTGGATGCCAACGCTTTTGCCGTGGTTAGCGATCCTATTGAAACATCGGGTGTTGCCTTCCGTCAATTGGCGAGCCGTGTGGCATCGGTCAATATGATCGAGAAGTTCGTTGATAGTTTTAAAGACGACGCGCTTTTGGGCGCAACGGCACCGGTTGTTCAGCCTCCGGTTGAAAAATCTGTTGAAGCTGTGCCTGCCAAGACGTCAGCCATCAACTAAAGCTCATCAGAGGAATGCTCTAAGACAAACAAAAGCCGCGTGGGCAATTGTACCGACACGGCTTTCTCGTTTTGGGCTTTGTTGTTAATCCGGACTGGCGCGAGAGCTCCCTCAGGTTCCGAAGCTTTGGACCAGACTGCCTGCGATCAATGTCCATCCGTCCACCAGCACGAAAAAGATGAGTTTGAACGGCAGTGAAATTGTCACCGGTGGCAGCATCATCATGCCCATGGACATGAGGACGGAGGCGACCACCATGTCGATCACGATGAAGGGCAGAAAGACAAGGAAGCCGATTTCAAAGGCGCGGCGTAGCTCGCTGAGCATGAAACTCGGCACGATGACTTGCAGCGGCAGGTCTTTGGCTTCTTCGGGTTCGGCTGTCTCGGACAGATCGACAAAGAGTTTCAGATCTTCCTTACGCACCTGCGTCAGCATGAAGCCCTTGAAGGGCAACATGGACTTGTCGAAAGCTTCGGCAAGTTCGATTTGTTGGTTCATCAGCGGTTTGATGCCGTCTTCATAGGCCTTTGTGAAGGTTGGCGTCATCACGAAGGCCGTGAGGAACAGCGCGAGACTGATGAGCACGGAGTTCGGTGGTGTTTGTTGCGTGCCGATGGCTGTGCGCAGAAGCGACAGCACGACGACGATGCGGACGAAAGACGTCACCATGATGAAGATCGATGGCGCAAGGCTCAATACCGTGATGAGCGCAACGATCTGGACGACGTGATCGGTCAGGCCAAAATTATCAGCGAGATCGACTTTGATTGTGTCGGCAAGAGCAGGGCCGGTGATCGCGAAAGCGAGCATGGCACCCATAACGCCTGCAACGAGCGGTAGTTTGCGCAAGATGGCTTGTCCGAAATTTCTCACGCGCGGCGCTCCTTGATGAAGTCCACAATTTTCTGGAATTGCTGTGTGGGTGTGGTGACGGTGCTCGTGGCTTTTATCTCTTCTTCGGTCAACTCAGGTGCATCAATACCGGCCTCAATCAGCAGATTTTGTTCACCACCGAGAAGGACGAGATGTTCTTTGTTGTCGCGACGCATCAGCACGAGGCGGTGCTTGGCGTCCACGACTTTAACCTCGACGATTGTGAGGCGTTTTTGACCGCCTGTTGCGGTCAGTCCTCCGGTCGCAAGGCCAAGCTTTTTTGCGCCGTAAGCGCAAGCGCCGATGAGCCCGACAATGAAGACGAGCGAAGCGACAAAGCGAAAGATTTCTGAGAATTCCATGTGCATGCCCAGTACACCGGGTGTCCCGTGACGGGGCACCAACAAGGCACAATCTGCCCAGTCATGTTTAATGTCGGGTTAACGTCCGCAAAAAAGCTCAACTTTGGTGGTTACCCAAATATTGACGTACTAGGTCATTTTTGCCGCTGTTAGGAGGATATTAACTCTGGCCGAAGAAACTGCATTCAGCCGCCAAGGAATGCGTGGCCCGACTTCGATGAATTGAACCGGTTTTTCCTATGCCCAGAAGGGACGGAAATGTCGTTTCGAGTGGGCACAGACTATGGCAATTGGCGATATCCCGATCTTATCGATGATGAAGCAACGTCTGCATTGGCTGACGGAGCGCCAGCAGGTTTTGGCGCAGAACGTCGCCAACGCAAACACGCCGGGTTACGTCGCGCGTGATCTCAAAGAATTGGACTTTGGTGCCATGGTCGATGCGAGCGGTCCCCGCCTCGCGCCCGTGGCCACAAGCTCTGCTCATATTGGCAGCCCCGTTGCGGGCTCGGATGCGGGCGGGCGTTCGCAAATGGGTAAAGCGCGCGGCGGTGAGGTGATCAAGTCACCGGGCTTTGAAACATCGCCCACGGGCAATTCTGTGACGCTTGAAGACGAGATGATCAAGGTTGCGCAGACACAGATGGACTACGAAACGGTTACATCGCTCTACACCAAGGGCATGGGCCTCATTCGCATCGCGGTTGGACGCTGAACGGAAAGCTGAAGGGTGAGCGCTATGGATCTTATGAAATCAATGATGGTGGCGGCAGCGGGGCTTAAAGCTCAGAGCGGTCGTATGCGCATCATCGCCGAAAACATCGCCAACGCAGATTCAACAGGCAAGACACCCGGCGCGGATCCTTACCAGCGCAAAGTGCCGACATTTGAGCAGCGCCTTGATCGCGCAACGGGCCTTGATACGGTGCAGCTTGGTCGTCCTATGGCCGACAAGAGCGACTTCAAACTCAAATACATGCCGGGTCATCCGGCAGCCGATCAGAACGGCTATGTGAAAACGCCCAATGTGAATGGTCTCGTCGAAGCGATGGATATGCGAGAGGCGCAGCGCTCCTATGAAGCCAATCTCAATCTCATCACGGCCTCGCGTCGCATGACGTCGCAGACCATCGACATTTTGAAGAAATAACCGGCTAAGGACGACAAGCTATGGCCATTCCAGCAGCAGCCTTAAATGCCTATGCCCAAGCCGCTCGTATGGGCGGGTCTGGTGCCGCCATGCCAGTGGGCGGCGGCAAAGAAGTGGCGGGCGGCGGTAATTTTGGCGACTTCCTCAAGAACGCGATCAACGAGACGGTCAATACGGGCAAGACCGGCGAACAGCAGATGGCTGTGTCGACGGCTGGCAAAGAGGGCAGTCTGGTCGATGTTGTGACTGCAGTCGCCGAAGCCGAAGCCTCGTTGCAAACCGTGGTGGCCGTGCGCGACAAAGTGATTGCGGCCTATCAGGACATCATGCGGATGCCGATTTAGTCCTTATTTTTTAAGGCCTATTTGAATTTTGACTAAGCGTTATACAGGGACTTGGGGACATGACTGGAGCGGAAATTGTCGATCTGGCGCGACAGAGCATCTGGGTGATGTTGCAGATTGCAGCACCGATGATGATCGTGGCGTTGGTCGTCGGTGTGGCGATTGCCCTCTTGCAGGCTTTGACGCAAGTGCAGGAAATGACCCTGGTGTTCGTTCCCAAAATTGTTGCCATTTTTCTTACGCTCCTGCTGGCGCTTCCCTTCATGGGACAGGCGATGGCGAGCTATATGAACCTCATCGCGCAGAAAATCGTCGCTGGTTAGATATTTAACCGAATTCAGACCGGAGACGAAAATCCATGTTCACCGTTGAACTCCTCCCGCAAACAGCATTCGTGTTTATGCTGATCTTTGCGCGCGTGAGCTCGATGGTCATGTTGATGCCTGCGATCGGCGAGGCGTCGATCCCCATGCAAATCCGCATCATTCTGTCGATGCTGCTCTCCTTCATTCTGTATCCGCTGGTCAGTGAGTCCTATTCGGCCGTGCCGCCGACAGTACCCGGCCTTGCCATGACCGTGTTCTATGAAATTCTGATCGGCATTTTTATCGGCATGTCGATGCGCCTTGTGATGAGTGCGCTGCATGTGGCCGGTAATATTATTGCCATGCAGACAGGCCTTGCCTTTGCGCAGAATATTGACCCGTCGCAAGGCACGCAAAGCGCGCTCGTCGCCAACTTTCTCAATATGCTAGCCGTCACGCTTATTTTTGCGACAGGCCTGCATCATTTGCTGATCGCAGCGATGCGTGACAGCTATATTCTTTTTCAACCCGGCGATATTTTTCCAGTCGGTGACTTTCTGCAACTTGCGGTCAAAATGATGTCAGGCGCTTTCGAGCTTGGTGTTCAGCTTGCCGCGCCTTTCGTGGTCTTCGGTCTCGTGTTTTATATCGGTATCGGTCTTCTTTCGAAGCTGATGCCGCAAATCCAGATTTTCTTTATCGCCATGCCGGCCAATATTGGTTTTGGCCTTGCACTTCTGTTCCTTATCCTTGGCGCCATGATGACGTGGTTCCTGCAGGGGTTTGAGCAGACGTTGCACATGTTCGTTCATTGACGCGGGAGAGATAGCGCAATGTCCGACGGCAGCGATCAAGAAAAGACAGAAGAACCGACCGGGAAAAAGCTACAAACAGCCCATGAGGAAGGCGACGTTATCAAGAGCCAGGAGGTTAACTACTGGTTCGTGATGGTTGGCGGTGCTTTGGCTGTGGCAATGTCGAGCCATTCGCTCAGTGTTACATTGGTCGACAATTTGCGTATTTATATTGCGTCGCCGCAGGACATTCCGATGGACCGAGATCATTTGCGCGATATGGCGCTGCATCTCGGCATGGTTGTTTTCGGCGCGCTCGCCTTGCCACTCGGCATCATGGTCGCTTTCGCCGTGTTCGGGAATATCATTCAGCATGCGCCGGTCTTCACTGCTAAAAGTATGAAACCGTCTTTTTCCAAATTGTCGCCAATGCAGGGTCTTCAGCGGCTTTTCGGAATTAAAAGCGTGATGAATCTTGCTAAAAGCATCATCAAATTTGTTGTTGTGGGCGGCGTGATGATCTCGATTGTCTGGCCGGAGCGCGATCAACTGGCTTTGATGATGACTTGGGACATCTCGTTGCTGATGCCTCTTGTGCAATCCATGACGCTTAAAATGTTTGCTGGCGTTATCGCTGTGATGACTATTTTAGCGGGTTTGGACTATCTGTTTGAGCGCTTCCAATGGATAAAGAAGCAGCGCATGACGGTTCAGGAAATCAAAGACGAATATAAGCAGATGGAAGGCGACCCGAAGATCAAGGGCCGTATTCGTCAGTTGCGCATTGAACGTTCGCGCCGCCGCATGATGGCGGAAGTGCCCAAAGCCAGTGTCGTGATTATGAACCCAACCCATTATGCCGTTGCGTTGAAATATGAAAAGGGCATGGGCGCGCCGATTTGTGTGGCCAAAGGCGTTGATGCACTCGCTTTGCGTATCCGTGGTGTGGCTGAAGAAAGTGGCGTTCCGGTCATCGTCAACCCGCCGCTCGCCCGTGCGCTTCATGCCTCGGTGGAACTTGATCAGGAAGTGCCGCAGGAACATTACAAAGCGGTCGCCGAGGTGATTGGCTATGTGATGCGTCTTAAGGCTAAGATCGGCCGTCGCCGCGCATGATGATTCGCGGGCGGGTTAGTTTGGCCTTTTTGGGTCATGGAATATTCAAATCTCGATTGGAACGCGGCACAGCGCGGATAGATTGATGATGACGGTGCTGTGGGGGCATGGCCGATGAGTGAAATTTCAGAAACCGGCACGGAAGAAAACCCGATGCGTGTTGAACCCGATAATGATGCGGAACGCTGGTCGGGCAGGCGGTTGATTGTGCTGTCGGGGGTTCTCATCGCGGCGCTGGCGGCGCTGGCTGACGTGCTGCAGGTTCACGTTTTCGGCACCAGCGGTGCTCTAACGCTGATGGGCGTTCTGGTGGGTGCTGCTTTCATTCTATTTGCCATGAGTTCATCGCTGGTGCGTGATCCGAGCCAGACGCATGAGGCGGCAGGCGAGGCACTCGATACCTTGCCCGACCCTTGCTATGTCACGGACAGGCGCGGCGTTGTGCTATTTGCCAATGAGGCCTATCGTCATTTGCTCGGTCTCGTGAATGATACGCGGCCTGTGCCGCTGGAGCGGTTGCTCGCCGGTCACGAGAATCTGGCGGATGTTATGTTTCGTCTGGCACAAGCCGCGCGCACGGGCTTTGCCGCTGAAGAAGAAATTCGTTTTGCCTCGCGCAGTGGCACGCCGGAGCGCATTTACAAAGTTGTTGTGCGCCCCCTGAGCGGGCAGGCAGGCGGGGCCGTGTGGCTCTTGCGTGATCTCACCGTTGAGCGCGAACGCGTCGTTCAGGCAGAGCAAGACTGGCAGCGTGTTATGTCGTTCCTGTCAGCAACGCCTTTTGGATTTTATGCCACGAAAGCAAACGGAGATATTTCATTCGTCAATCCGAAACTTGCCAGCTGGCTCGGTACGGACAGGGCGCGCTTGTCGGCGCGGCCCACGAAGCTCGCTGAGTTTGTGGCGGGTGACACATCGGCGCTGACGCGCGGTGCAGAACTTGACGGTGCTATGGTTGCTGATATTGATCTGCGCGGTGCCGAAGGCCGCGTCTTTCCTGTGCGTATTGTGCAAACACTGGTGCCGGGCGGGGCGACGCGCGATGTGGCGCATTGGGGCATGGTGCTCGACCGCGCGACGGGCAATAAAGCCGAGGAGACGGCGCGCGACGCGGAACTGCGCTTTGCGCGCTTTTTCAACAATGCGCCTATTGGCATTGCCACCGTTGACAGTGAAGGTCGCATCGACAACGCCAACAGCGCCTTTCTGAATTATGTCGGTGACGGTGTTGAGCGCGGCACCAGCCTCAGCGAGCTTGTGATTGAGGATGACCGCGCTAGCGTTCAAGAAAGTCTTGCGGCAACGCGGGCGGGCAGGGCGACGCCGCCGGCTATTGAAGTGCGGCTTGCCAAAAGCTCCGAGCGCGTTGGTCTTCTCTATGTCAGCCGCGTTGATGTGGAAGACGGTGCAAGCTCCACCGTGGCTTATCTCGTTGATGCCACCGAACAGAAATCGCTTGAATTGCAATTCGCTCAATCGCAGAAGATGCAGGCCATTGGCCAGCTCGCGGGCGGTGTGGCGCATGACTTTAACAACCTACTCACCGCTATTATCGGCTTTTGCGATCTGCTTCTCGCGCGCCATCAGGCGGGCGATCCGTCTTTTGCTGATGTGATGCAGATCAAGCAAAATGCCAATCGCGCGGCGAACCTGACGCGGCAGTTGCTGGCCTTTTCGCGCCGCCAGACATTGCGACCAAAGGTTTTGTCGCTCACCGATGCGCTGGCCGAATTGCAAAACCTGTTGTCGCGTTTGCTGACTGAAACCGTTGAACTGAAGATCGTGAACGGTCGCGATCTGGGTCTTGTCAAGGTCGACCAGAACCAGCTTGAGCAAGTGATTATGAACCTTGCCGTCAATGCGCGCGACGCTATGCCCGAAGGCGGTAAGCTCACGATCCGTACCGCCAATGTGTCGGAAGACGACAGCCGCGCACTTGATCACGCACTGATGCCTGCGGCGGAATATATTCTGATTGAAGTTGCTGACACCGGCAGCGGCATTCCGAAAGAAAATCTCGGCAAGATTTTTGAGCCGTTTTATACGACCAAGGATCCGAGCAAGGGCACGGGGCTCGGTCTTTCAACCGTCTATGGTATCGTCAAGCAAACGGGCGGTTTCATTTTCCCGTACTCAACAATGGGCAAGGGTACGACGTTCCGCATCTATCTGCCGCGCCATTTTGAAACTGCAGCCGAAGCCAAAGCCGAAGCGGAAGCCAAGGCTGCGGAAGCCGCGCCGGAACCAACAGACCTTACCGGCAAGGGCACGATCCTGCTTGTCGAAGACGAAGACGCGGTGCGCACCTTCGCGGCGCGCGCGCTCGCCACACGTGGCTATGACGTGCTGCAAGCCGAAAGCGGCGAGGCGGCACTTGCCATCGTTGAAGCCTATGAAGGCACCATTGATCTTATCGTGTCTGACGTTGTCATGCCCAATATGGACGGGCCGACGCTGATCAAAGAACTTGCCGGAAAGCTACCCGGTGTGAAGATCATTTTCGTGTCGGGATATGCTGAAGATGCCTTTGCCAAGAGTCTTGATCCGTCTCAGGAATTCCATTTCCTACCCAAGCCCTTCTCACTGAAGCAGCTTGCCGCCGCCGTTAAAGGCGTGATGAACAAGGGTTGATCCGATTCCCTTTGGCGTTTCAAAAATCGTCCTTAATTTTTGCGAACATCTGCGGAACTTGGACCGAATTCAATTTTATTTTCAAGGACTTAAAATTTTCCTTGCCGAAGGGAACAAAAGAGGTACATTCCTTCCAATTGCTTCATTTGAGCCACCGTGAAATAAGGGGAATGAGATGTCGAAAAACGTCGTGCAGCTTTCGGATAAGAGCGATAAAGGCGATATGGACAAGCAGAAAGCCCTTGAGGCGGCGCTGAGCCAGATTGAGCGTTCCTTTGGTAAAGGCTCGATCATGCGGCTCGGCAAGAACGAGCAACTGGTTGAGATTGAGTCCATTTCGACGGGTTCTCTCGGCCTCGACATCGCGCTGGGCATCGGCGGATTGCCGCGCGGTCGCGTTATTGAAATTTACGGTCCTGAATCATCGGGCAAGACGACACTGGCCTTGCAGACTATTGCCGAAGCCCAGAAGAGCGGCGGCGTTTGCGCTTTCATCGATGCGGAACATGCGCTTGATCCGGTCTATGCGCGTAAGCTCAAAGTGCAGCTTGATGATCTGCTGATCTCGCAGCCCGACACAGGCGAACAGGCTCTCGAAATTTGTGACACGCTGGTGCGGTCCGGTGCCGTCGACATCATCGTTATCGACTCGGTTGCGGCGCTCACGCCCAAGGCGGAACTTGAAGGCGAGATGGGCGACAGCCTGCCGGGTCTTCAGGCGCGTCTGATGAGCCAGGCGCTGCGCAAGCTCACCGGTTCGATCTCGAAGTCGAATACGATGGTCATTTTCATCAATCAAATCCGTATGAAAATCGGCGTGATGTTCGGCAGCCCCGAAACAACGACGGGCGGCAATGCGCTGAAATTCTACGCCTCTGTGCGTCTCGACATTCGCCGTATCGGCGCGATCAAAGACCGCGAAGAAGTGGTCGGCAATCAGACGCGCGTGAAGGTCGTCAAAAACAAAGTGGCGCCGCCCTTCAAGCAAGTTGAATTCGACATCATGTATGGCGAAGGCATTTCCAAAATGGGCGAGCTTGTCGATCTCGGTGTGAAGGCCGGTATCGTTGAGAAATCGGGTTCTTGGTTCTCCTATAACAGTACGCGCATCGGTCAGGGGCGTGATAATTCCAAGAACTTCCTGCGTGACAATCCGGAAATGGCAGCCGAAATCGAGAAGGCCATCCGCGCCAATGCGGGCCTTATCGCCGAGCAGATTCTGCAAGGAACGCCGGAAGAAGACAGCGACGGCGACGATCTGGAAGAGATCGCATAAGCGGCTTTAGGACTGGTTGCTGAGACGGAATTGACGTGTCGGCCGGACCTGATCGGGTTCGGCCGATGCCTTCTAAAATGCGGGGATAAGAGTTCGGACGATTTTTTCCGGCTCTGACAGGCTCGGAATTTCGAGTCATTTCTTGCAAGAGATCGAGTGTTTCCATGTCGAGATCGAGTGTTTTCGAGCTGTCTTGCGTCGAGTGTTTCGCGCTTCGGTTCCGGTTTTGATTTTTTGCCTATCCCCGCTGTTATTTTCCAAATTATTAAAAATGTTTTCTCTGCCTGAGTGCAAGGGCGGCGTCGGGGACCCCACCGGCGCCGTTTTGCGTTTTGGCGGTGCGTGCGCGTTTTTACGGGGATTTTTTATTTTTCGGGCTGACCGAGATTTACACCCTTGAAACAAGGCGGACACGTTCCGGCGGGGATAGGTCCGCGTGACGGGTTTTGAAGCCGGAATCCGCGTGAAAAAATGATTTCCGCTCTTGTCGGCCTGCGACTTCGTTCCATCGGGGATTTCTAGACAGGGCGCGGGGCGAAAGGTAAAAGCACATAACGGTTTAGCTGTCCGAAACTGCGTGGCTCCGAAGGAGCTTTAAGTCCTGACGGACGCGCGGGAGCGGGTGGCTTTTGCATATATGAATGAGCTGCCGATCGTGTGCTGTCGGTGACTGACAAGTCCGGCGTGACACGCGATTGACGGGAATGAACGAGAGAAAACGAGAATGGCCGGCCTCAACGAGATCCGCAGCACCTATCTGGAATATTTCCGTAAGAACGGCCATGAGGTCGTCTCATCGGGTCCGCTTGTGCCGACCAATGATCCGACGCTGCTGTTCACCAATGCCGGCATGGTGCCTTTCAAAAACGTATTCACCGGTCAGGAAACGCGGCCCTATGTGCGCGCGACCTCGTCGCAGAAATGTGTGCGGGCGGGCGGCAAGCATAATGATCTCGACAATGTGGGCTACACGGCGCGGCATCACACGTTCTTCGAGATGCTCGGTAATTTCTCGTTCGGCGATTATTTCAAACCTGAGGCGATTGAGTTTGCCTGGAACCTCATCACCAAAGAATTCGGCCTGCCGAAAGATCGCCTGCTTGCGACCGTCTATCATGATGATGACGAGGCGCATGGGTTGTGGAAGAAAATCGCAGGCCTGAGCGACAGCCAGATCATCCGCATACCGACGGCAGATAATTTCTGGTCGATGGGCGACACAGGCCCGTGCGGTCCCTGCTCTGAAATCTTTTTCGATCACGGTCCGAAAATTCCGGGCGGCCCGCCCGGCAGCGCAGACCAGGACGGCGACCGCTTTATCGAAATCTGGAACCTCGTGTTCATGCAGTTCGATCAGATCGCGCCCGGCGACCGCCGCCCGCTGCCCAAGCCCTCGATCGATACGGGTATGGGGCTCGAGCGCATTGCCGCCGTGCTGCAGGGCACGCATGACAATTACGCGACTGACCTGATGCGCGGCCTCATTGTGGCGAGCGCCGAAGCGTCAAAGTCTGATCCCGATGGCCCCCATGCGGTGAGCCATCGCGTGATTGCCGATCATTTGCGCACGAGCTGCTTCCTGATTGCGGATGGTGTGTTGCCGTCGAATGAAGGCCGCGGCTATGTGCTGCGCCGGATCATGCGCCGCGCGATGCGCCATGCGCAGCTGATCGGTGTGAGTGAGCCGCTGATGTGGAAACTGGTTCCTGCATTGGTGCGCTGGATGGGCGAGGCCTACCCGGAACTGCGCCGCGCCGAACCGCTCATCACTGAAACACTGAAGCTTGAGGAGCGCCGCTTCCGTGAGACACTGGTGCGCGGGTTGAAACTGCTTGACGAAGAACTTGAAAAAATCGGCAGCGCCAAAGTGCTCGCCGGTGATGTCGCGTTCCGTCTTTACGATACGTATGGTTTCCCGCTCGATCTGACGCAGGACGCGCTGCGCCCCAAAGGGATCGAAGTGGAGCAGGCGGGCTTTGACGCGGCGATGCAGAAGCAGCGCGAAGATGCGCGCGCGGCCTGGTCGGGCTCAGGCCAAAAGGCGACGGAGACGGTTTGGTTCGAGTTGCGCGAAAAACTCGGTGCGAGCGAGTTCCTCGGCTACGAAACCGAAAGCGTTGAAGGTAAGATCGTCGGGCTTGTTGTGGATGGTGCGCCGGTTGACAGCGTGAAGGCCGGACAAGAAGCAGGCATCATCACCAACCAGACGCCGTTCTATGGCGAGTCCGGTGGTCAGGTCGGCGATACGGGGATGCTGTTCGCGGGCAGCGGTGCAGAGTTTGTTGTCACGGACACGCTGAAAAAACTCGGCGACATGATCGTGCATTTCGGCACGCTTAATCGCGGTGCGTTGAAGATCGGCGATGTGGTCGAGATGAAAGTCGATAGCGCACGCCGTACAGCGACGCGGGCAAATCATTCGGCGACGCATTTGCTGCATGAAGCGCTGCGCCGTGTGCTGGGTGAGCATGTGACGCAAAAAGGTTCGATGGTATCGCCGGAGCGGTTGCGTTTTGACTTTTCGCATCCGAAGCCGATGACGCCGGAAGAAATTTCGGAAGTGGAATCCATCGTCAACCGCGTCATTCGTCAGAACCGCGATGTGTCCACGCGTCTGATGACGCCGGATGAAGCGATTGAAGCCGGTGCGCTCGCGCTCTTCGGTGAAAAATATGGTGACGAAGTGCGCGTGCTGACGATGGGTGTCAATGAAGACACCAACGGCAAACACTATTCGGTCGAACTCTGCGGCGGCACGCATGTGCACCGTGTCGGCGATATTGCGATTTTCAAAATCGTCAGCGAAACGGCGGTCGCCTCGGGCGTTCGTCGTATTGAGGGTCTGACGGCGGAAGGGGCGCGGCTTTATCTCGTCGAGCAGGATCGCTTGCTGCGTGAGGCGGCGGGCGCGATGAAAATTGCGAGCGAAGATTTGCCGGAGCGCGTTGTGGCGCTGATGGATGAGCGCAAGCGGTTGGACCGTGAGCTGAATGACGCGAAGAAGAAACTCGCAATGGGCGGCGGCGCGGCTTCTGGTGAGGCGTCACCGTCGCAAAGCATCGGCGGCGTCAATATTGTGGCGCGTGTGCTGGCGGGTGTGAATCCGAAAGATTTGCGCGGGCTGATTGATGAGGCCAAGCAACAGATCGGGTCCGGCATTGTGGCGCTTGTGGCCGTCAGCGAAGACGGCAAAGGCGCGATTGCAGTGGGCGTTACGGCAGACCTCACCTCGAAGTTCAATGCGGTGGAGCTGGTGAAAGCCGGTTCCGGCGCGATGGGCGGCGCGGGCGGTGGCGGGCGACCGGATATGGCGCAGGCGGGCGGGCCGGACGGCGACAAGGCGGATGCGGCGCTTGAGGCTGTGAAAGCGGCGCTGGTTTCGGCTGCGGCTTAGGCTGCTTCGTCATTGTTAGCAACGGAGTGACGCGGCAATCCATCCTTGCTGAGGCAGACTGGGTTGCTTCGCTTCGCTCGCAATGATGAATTATTTTAGTTTTTGTACGGAGGGTGTGACTACCCCCCTCCCTAGCCCTCCCCCTCGCATTGCGCGTAGGCGCAAAGAAAGGATGGGGGAGGGGATTTACTTGTTGTGGCGCACGCTCCGAATTGCTTCGCTTTGCCCGCAACGACGAAATTGATAAGACCTTCGCGCAATCGTCATAAGAGCGATGCTATTCAGCCCGCCGCTTGAAAAACAATTCGCGCAGGCGGTCTTGTCCGAGGACGCGGCCAAGTTCGTTGATGGCGAAGAAGGGCAGGAGGGCGACGAAGGCCATGAAGGTGAGAGAGATAATTTGCGGCAGTGAGGTGAGCAAGAGACCATCGCTTGACGGGGTCGCAGGCACATGCCGGATTGCTTCGACCAGTTTTTCTTCGAGAATGTTAAAGCCGATGATGACAATAGCGAAGAGTGCTGCCTTGATGATGATGGGCCAGATGAGCGCATAGCGCTCGGCGCGTTTGCCAAGATGCAGGTGTTCGGCGATGAGCACGAATTTGCCGAAGAGCAGCGCCTTGACCGTGATGCCGCCAAGCTGGGCGAAGAGATTCCATTGGGATGACAAGATAGCGTTGTGCAGCGTAAAGACGCTGAGGAGAAGCCATAGATAGGCAGCAATGATAAGGAAGTGCTGCATCCGCTGAAACAGGGTTTTCTTGTGACCAAGTGTTGTGTCTGCGGACATGGTGCCTGTCTCCCCAATGGCGTTCAGGGAAGGGTATGCGTTGGCTTCGACTGTCGCAAGAGCAGGGTACGGCGTTTTTTTGTGCGGGTTTAAAGACGTGGATGGCCGGGTCAAGCCCGGCCATGACGGGTTATTTTGTGTTTTTAGTTTGTATGCAGAGTAATAACTCAAGACCCTCACCCAACCCTCTCCCAGAGGGAGAGGACTAAGTAAGAAAGGTCGAGCCTTAGGCCTGTTTTGCGAGCGCCTTGACGAGGTTCTCGGCGACTTTGTCGAGGAAGCCTTCGGTGGTCAGCCACTTCTGTTCGGAGCCGACGAGGAGGGCCAGATCTTTTGTCATGTGGCCGCTCTCAACCGTGCTGACACAGACTTTTTCCAGCGTGTGCGCGAAGTTGTCCAATTCAGGATTGCCGTCGAGCTTGGCGCGGTGGACGAGACCACGGGTCCAAGCAAAGATTGAGGCGATGGAGTTGGTCGAGGTTTGTTCGCCGCGCTGATGCTGGCGGAAATGGCGTGTGACCGTGCCGTGAGCTGCTTCGGCCTCCATGATTTTGCCATCGGGTGTGAGCAGCACGGATGTCATGAGGCCCAGTGAGCCGAAGCCCTGAGCAACTGAGTCCGACTGCACGTCGCCGTCGTAGTTTTTGCAGGCCCAGACATAACCGCCGGACCATTTCAAGGCTGAGGCGACCATGTCGTCGATGAGGCGGTGCTCATAAACGATTTTGGCTTTTTCAAATTCGGCTTTGTATTCGCTTTCATAGACGTCTTCGAAAATGTCTTTGAAGCGGCCGTCATAGGCCTTGAGGATTGTGTTTTTGGTCGAGAGATAGACCGGAAATTTGCGGTCGAGACCGAACTTCAGGCAGGCGCGGGCGAAGTCTTTGATCGAGGCATCGAGATTATACATCGAGAGCGAGACGCCGGC
Organism: Parvibaculum sp.; assembly: GCA_030645235.1. Taxonomy (GTDB): domain Bacteria; phylum Pseudomonadota; class Alphaproteobacteria; order Parvibaculales; family Parvibaculaceae; genus Parvibaculum. The sequence continues at coordinate 731,040 of JAUSMV010000012.1, forward strand.
GGCGGGGAAATTGAACACGTCATGTTCAATCGTTTCCTTGCCGTCTTCGGAGACCCATTTGATTGTCAGTTTGCCTTTGCCGGGGACGAGGAAATCCGTGGCGCGGTACTGATCGCCGAAGGCGTGGCGCGCGATGACGATGGGTTCGGTCCAGCCGGGCACGAGGCGGGGAATGTTGCGGCAGATGATGGGTTCGCGGAAGACGGTGCCGTCGAGAATGTTGCGGATGGTGCCGTTGGGCGACTTCCACATTTTCTTGAGGCCGAATTCTTTCACGCGGGCTTCGTCCGGCGTGATGGTGGCGCATTTGATGCCGACGCCGTGGCGCTTGATGGCTTCGGCGGCATCGGTCGTCACCTTGTCGTCGGTGGCGTCGCGATGTTCCATGCCGAGGTCGTAATAGTCGATTTCGAGGTCGAGGAAGGGGAGGATCAGCTTGTCCTTGATCATCTTCCAGATGATGCGGGTCATTTCGTCGCCATCGAGATCGACGACCGGATTTTTGACTTTAATCTTTTTCACGGAAGATTGGGACATGCGGCTTCAGACCCTTCGAGGCGTGTACGATTTGGACGCAGGCATGCGAGGGACTCAAAGCGCCCGACGCGGGGAGATATGATCGTATAACATTGTGTGCCATTTGATTAAAGGCAGGGGATCGCTTATTGACCGCCCATAAACTATGCCGTAGCGGAAATGTGACCAATGGCCGGAACCGATCAGACCAAAAATGACCTCAGCCCCGCCGAACGCGGGCCTGCCGTGATTCTCGTGGCCCCGCAGATGGGTGAAAATATCGGCACGGCGGCCCGCGCCATGCTGAATTTCGGCCTCACTGAGATGCGCCTTGTGGCGCCCCGCGACGGTTGGCCGAATGACCGGGCCCGCGCGGTCTCGTCGGGTGCGGACGCTGTGATTGACGCGGTGGTGGTGCATGAGCAGACGGAACAGGCGGTCGCCGACCTCGATTATGTGATTGCGACGACGGCGCGCCACCGCGACATGATGAAGCCTGTGCTGACGCCTGCGACGGCGGCGGCAAAGCTCAGGGAGGTGATGGCGGGCGGCGGCAAGGCGGGCGTGCTGTTCGGGCCGGAGCGGACGGGGCTGACGAATGACGATGTGGTGCTGGCGGACGCGACGCTGATGGTGCCGGTCAATCCGGCTTTTGCGTCGCTGAACCTTGCGCAGGCGGTGTTGCTGGTCGGCTATGAGTGGTTCAAGGCGGGGGACGCGACGCCTGCCGAACGCATGGATTATCTGGGCGGGCGACCGGCGACAAAGGAGGAGCTTTTGGGCTTTTTCGGGCATCTGGAGCGGGAGCTTGACCGGTTTGGCTTTTTGAAGCCACCGGAGAAGCGGCCTTCGATGATCCGCAATATCCGCAATCTGTTTCAGCGGGCGGGCATGACCGAGCAGGAGGTTCGGACGTTTCGCGGGATCGTGGCGTCGCTGACGCGGGATAAGGCGAAGTGGGATATTGAGTAAAAAGGAAGGAAGTTTAAGCCCCTCACCCAACCCTCTCCCGCAAGCGGGAGAGGACTAAGTAAGAATTGACTTACTTAGTCTTGCGGGCTACAAACCGGCCAGAAATCAGCCCTTCTTTATGTTTTTGGGGGGCTGTTTTTGTTTTACGCACCCGTGGAGTCCGGCGACGCTAACGCTGAGTTCCTGTCGGCCCGAAAGGGTAAAGGAGGGCGCGTTTCCACTGTTTTTATAGGAAACCGCGATGACAAAGCGCATTGAAGCGAAGTTCAAAATCGACCGCCGCCTCGGCGAAAACATCTGGGGCCGTGCCAAATCCCCCCTCAATAAGCGTGAATATGGCCCCGGCCAGCACGGTCAGCGCCGCAAGGGCAAGCTGTCGGACTTCGGTGTCCAGCTCCGCGCGAAGCAGAAGCTGAAGGGCTATTACGGCAATATCTCGGAAAAAGCCTTCCACGGCATCTACAAGGAAGCCCAGCGTCTGCGTGGCGACACCAGCGCGCTTCTGATTGGCCTGCTGGAACGCCGTCTCGATGCGGTCGTGTACCGCGCGAAATTCGTGCCGACTGTTTTTGCGGCACGTCAGTTCATCAACCACGGTCATGTGCTCGTCAACGGCAAGCGCGTGAACATCGGTTCGGTCCGCCTCAAAGACGGCGACGTCGTTGAAGTGCGCGAAAAGTCGAAGCAGGCGGCGATCGTTCTTGAATCGATCCAGAGCGCCGAGCGCGACACACCTGATTATATCGAAGTCGATCACACGAAGATGACGGCGAAACTGCTGCGCGCACCGGCGCCTGCCGACGTGCCCTATCCTGTGCAGATGGAACCGAACCTCGTCGTTGAATTTTATTCGCGTAGCTAGTGCTACGCTGACGGGAATTCTACTCACGCAGCTGGTTCTGCCGGGTTTTTTACTCATACGAAAAGGCCGCTCTTACGAGCGGCCTTTTTTGTTATCCGATGCGGCGCGTATCAGGCGGCGGCTTCGATGCCTTTTTGAGCGAGGTATTCGCGCAGTTCACCCTGCTCGAACATTTCGCGGACGATGTCGCAACCGCCGACAAATTCGCCTTTGACATAGAGCTGGGGAATGGTCGGCCAGTCGGAGAATTGCTTGATGCCTTCGCGGATCTCGTTGTCTTCAAGGACGTTGATGCCTTTGAAGGGGACATTGAGATAGGTCAGAACCTGCACGCAGGCGTTGGAGAAGCCGCATTGCGGGAAGACCGGCGTGCCCTTCATAAAGAGGACGATGTCCTGGCTGTCCACTTCGGCACGGATGCGGTCAAAGACCGGGTTTTCGCTCATCTCAATATCCTTTCGCGCTGACGGCGCGTTTCATAACAAGTTCAGGGTTGCGGGGCGGAGGTTTGCAATGCCAGCGCATGAAGCTCGGTGCCCATGCCGCCTTTGAGCGCGTTGTAAACCAGTTGATGCTGCTGCACGCGGGTCTTGCCGCGGAAGGCTTCGGAGATGACGTTGGCGGCATAATGGTCGCCGTCGCCTGCGAGATCGCGGATGTCGATGATCGCATCAGGCAGGGCTGCCTTGATGAGGGTTTCGATGTCTGCCGCTGTCATTGCCATATGCGCGTTCTCTCTCTGCCTCAAGCGTCCAGAAGGTCAGGTCCGGCCATATAGGTCGGGAACCACGCCTCGTGAGCCGACTTCAGGCTTGCCAATGATATGGGAGCGGACCCCTTGAGTGTCAATTCCGTACCGCCGGTCTCGCCGATAACGTAAGCGGGAACATTGGCTTCCGCCGCGCGGTCGATAAAGGCATCGACACCGGCAGACGGCAGGGTGACGACATAGCGGCCCTGATCCTCACCAAAGGCCCAGGCATGGAGGCTGAGGCCTGTATCAGCTTCAACCGAGGCGCCGATGCCGCCGGCCATGGCCATTTCGGCGAGCGCAACGAGGAGGCCGCCGTCTGAGACGTCATGGACGGCTGTCAGCGCACGCGAGCGGATTTCAGCGCGGACGAATTCGCCATTGTGGCGCTCGGCGGCGAGATCGACCGGCGGCGGGGCGTCGGCGTTACGGCGGCCCACAATGTCGCGGACATAGATCGACTGGCCGAGATGGCCTTTGGTTTCGCCGAGCACGATGATGGCTTCGCCTGTCGCTTTGAAGGCGACGGTGGTGCGCAGGGAAATGTCGGGCAGGAGACCGACCGCGCCGATGGCTGGTGTCGGCAGGATGCCTTTGCCGTTGGTCTCGTTGTAGAGCGAGACGTTGCCGGAGACGACGGGGAAGTCGAGTGCGCGGCAGGCGGCACCGATGCCCTGAATGCAGCCCACAAACTGGCCCATGATCTCGGGCTTTTCGGGATTGCCGAAATTCAGATTATCGGTGATGGCGAGAGGTTCGGCACCAACAGCGTTCAGGTTGCGCCAGCATTCGACGACGGCTTGTTTGCCGCCTTCCTCGGGATCAGCAAAGCAATAGCGCGGGCTGACGTCGAGCGTGAAGGCGAGCGCTTTCGGTCCGTCACCGATGCGGATGACGGCGGCGTCGCCGCCGGGTCCGATGGCGGTGTTGCCCTGAATGAGGTGATCGTATTGCTCCCAGACCCAGCGGCGCGAGGCCATGTCGGGCAGGCCGAGGATTTTGACCAGTGTGGCCGAGATGTCATTCGGTGCAGCGACGTCGGATGCGTCGAGAAAAGCAGGCTTCGGTGTGGCTGTCCACGGACGATCATATTCGGGAGCCTGATCGCCCAGCTCTTTAATCGGCAGATCGGCCATCAATTCGCCGTGACGGAAAATGCGGAAGCGCAGATCGTCGGTGGTCTTGCCGATGACGGCAAAGTCCAGATGCCATTTGCGGAACACGGCCTGAGCTTCGGCTTCTTTTGCGGGGTCGAGAACCATGAGCATGCGCTCCTGAGATTCTGACAGCATCATTTCGTAGGCGGTCATGCCGGTTTCGCGGCAGGGGACCATGTCGAGATTGAGTTCGACGCCGAGATCGCCTTTGGCCCCCATTTCAACGGCAGAGCAGGTGAGGCCCGCCGCGCCCATGTCCTGAATGGCGATGACGGCACCTGTGGCCATCAGTTCGAGGCAGGCTTCGAGCAGGAGCTTTTCGGAGAAGGGGTCGCCGATCTGGACGGTGGGGCGTTTTTCTTCTGTGTCCTGATCAAATTCGGCAGATGCCATGGTTGCGCCATGGATGCCGTCACGGCCTGTCTTGGAGCCGAGATAGACGATGGGAAGTCCAACGCCTTTGGCTTCGGAATAAAAAATCTTGTCCGTGTCGGCAAGGCCAGCCGCAAACGCGTTGACGAGGCAATTGCCGTTGTAGCTTTCGTCAAAGTTCACTTCGCCGCCGATGGTCGGCACGCCAAACGAGTTACCATAGCCGCCAACGCCGGCGACGACGCCGGAGACGACATGACGGGTGCGCGGATGTTCCGGTGCGCCGAAGCGGAGTGCATTGAGCGCCGCGATGGGACGTGCGCCCATGGTGAAGACGTCGCGCAGGATACCGCCGACGCCTGTGGCCGCGCCTTGATAAGGTTCGATGTAGGAGGGGTGGTTGTGGCTTTCCATTTTGAAGATGATCGCCTGACCATCATCAATATCGACAACGCCTGCATTTTCGCCGGGACCGCAGATGACGCGCGGGCCGGTGGTGGGCAGGGTGCGCAGCCACTTCTTTGAGGACTTGTAGGAGCAGTGTTCGTTCCACATGGCCGAGAAGATGCCAAGCTCTGTGATCGTCGGTGTGCGGCCGATGAGGTCGAGGATGCGCTGATATTCATCAGGCTTCAGGCCGTGTTCAGCAATGAGCTTCGGCGTAATTTCAATGTCGTTGGGAATCACGCTACGGCCTCCAGCAGACTTTCAAAGAGCGCGCGGCCTTCTGTGCCGCCGTTCAATGCTTCGATTTCATTTTCAGGATGCGGCATCAGGCCCATGACATTGCCTTTGGCATTGATGATGCCTGCAATGTCGTTGAGCGAGCCGTTGGGGTTTGTGCCTTCGGCATAGCGGAAGACGACACGGTTTTCACCTTCGAGGCGAGCGAGCGTGTCGGCGTCAGTGAAGTAATTGCCGTCACCATGGGCGACGGGGCAGCGCCAGACTTCGCCTTGGCTGTATTTCCTAGTGAAAGCCGTGTTGGCATTGGTCACTTCGAGCTTCACCTGACGGCAGACAAATTTGAGATGATTGTTGCGCATCAGGATGCCGGGCAGGAGACCCGCTTCGCAAAGGATCTGGAAACCGTTGCAGACGCCCATGACGTGGACACCGGTTTCAGATTTCTTTTTGACGTCGGTCATGATCGGCGCGCGCGCGGCGATGGCACCGGTGCGCAGATAGTCGCCATAGGAGAAACCACCCGGCAGGACGACAAGATCGACCTTGGGGAGTTCAGTCTCGGCGTGCCAGACGGCTATGGGTTTTGTGCCGGTGATTTTTTCGAGCGCGTTGAGCATGTCGCGCTCGCGGTTCGATCCCGGAAAGACGATGACGGCGGATTTCATTGCTTACTTCTCGTCTAACTCGATCGCGTAATTTTCGATGACTGTATTGGCGAGGAGCTTTTTGCTCATTTCGTCAATGGCGGCGCGGGCTTTGGCCGGATCGCTTTCGGCGATATCGACTTCAAAATATTTGCCTTGGCGGACGCTTGCCACATTGGGGAAGCCGAGCGTGCCGAGAGCGCCTTCGATGGCTTTACCCTGCGGATCGAGCACGCCGTTTTTCAACATCACTTTGATGCGGGCCTTCATGGGGAACTGTATCCTTTAGTGAAGTAAGATGGATGGCCGGATTAAATCCGGCCATGACGGAAATTATTTAACGAGGGTCGGGCCGCGACGCTTCGGTTCGTTTTCAAAGAGGATGCCGAGGCGGCGGGCGACTTCCTGATAGGCTTCGATGAGACCGCCCATGTCGTGACGGAAGCGGTCTTTGTCGAGTTTGTCGTTGGTGCGGGTGTCCCAGAGGCGGCAGCTGTCCGGGCTGATCTCGTCGGCCAAAACAACGCGTACCATGTCGCCTTCGTAGAGGCGACCGAACTCGACTTTGAAATCCACAAGACGGATGCCGATGCCGAGGAACAATCCGGCGAGAAAATCGTTGACGCGCAGAGCAAGCGCCATCATGTCGTCGATCTCTTGCGGGGTGGCCCAACCAAAAGCGGTGATGTGTTCTTCGGACACCATCGGGTCGCCCAACTCGTCGTTCTTGTAATAGAACTCGATGATAGAGCGGGGAAGCTGCGTGCCTTCTTCGATGCCGAGGCGCTTGGACAGAGAGCCAGCCGCTACGTTGCGCACGACGACTTCGCAGGGGATGATTTCAACTTCGCGGATCAGTTGCTCGCGCATATTGATCGAGCGGATGAAATGCGTCGGTACGCCGATGTCGTTGAGCTTGGAGAAGATAAATTCTGAAATACGGTTGTTGAGGACGCCTTTGCCTTCAATCGTCGCGTGCTTCTGATTGTTGTTGGCAGTGGTGTCGTCCTTGAAGTGTTGAATGAGGGTTCCCGGTTCGGGGCCTTCATAGAGGACTTTGGCTTTGCCCTCATAAACACGTCTGCGACGGCTCATGTCATGATTCCAATCAGTTGGCCCGAAAAGTTCGCGTTTCGGGTCGGTGCCACGAGGCGTCAGGAGAGTGACGGGGCGTAAGGAATCGCCTCATCAACTGGCGCGCAAGTTACTCTAAGCCCCTATGGGACACAATGCGACCTAAGCGAAGATTTGGCCGAAATATGAGGGCGCTTTTCAGCTTTTAGATGAAGCATTCTTGATATGAAAAATTCCCATGAATCAAGCGGTTAGCGTGATTCGCAGAGAGTCATTATGAGAACTGGCCTTGCAGGCTGCGGACACCTTCCGGCAGAGGCACCCAGCCTTGCGCGCTTTTCATCCAGATGAAGGCCTGCGGGCGGATCCATGACGTGTCATCCAGCGTACCGGGCTTTAGCACCAGGCGATCTTCCATATAGCCTGGCACGTTATAAATGCGGTTGCCGCAGTCGGGGCAGAAGGCACCCGCGTTGGCGTTGCCGCTGTCGGCCGTGCGGGTGAAGGTCTTGAGCGGCCCTGTCACCACGAGGTCGGCACGGTTGACCAGCATGGACAGACCAAAGGCACTGCCGGACTGGCGCTGACATTCTTTGCAATGGCAAGCGACGATGCGCTCCGGTTCTGCATTCAGCGTGTAGCGCACTGCGCCACACTGGCAGCCTCCTGTATAGGGATGCGGCATGGGGTTCTTCTCCGTCGGTTCTGGCCCGATTATGACATGGCTCAAGGTTGAATTGGAGGCGTGGCGGGGCTATGTCTATGTTTGTATCTCAGTTTCTCTCGTCCCCCTTCCGGAGTGACCATGTCTACTTTCGACAAGCGCGAAGACCAATTTGAAAACAAGTTTGCCCATGACGCTGCCTTGCAGTTCAAGGTTGCGGCACGGCGTAACAAGCTGCTTGGCCTTTGGGCGGCTGATCTGATGGGGCTTTCGGGCGATGCGGCGGCAGAATATGCCAAATCGGTTGTTGTGGCTGACCTGAAAGAAGCGGGCGACGAAGATGTGTTCGTCAAAATCCGCGGCGATTTCGATGCTAAAAAGATCGCGCAGACGGATCACCAGATCCGCCGCACGATGGAAGAGTTTTACGCCACGGCGAAGGGCCAGATTCAGAACGAGGGCTGAAGCTCTCCGACTTCAATCAATATGTCTGACTGAGAAGCGCGGCTGCAAAGGCGCGCTTTGAGGCATTGCGCGCTTCGGTTTCGGTTGCCTGATATTCGTCGGGCAGGCCGCGCTCGCGTCTGCGATGCATGGCGGCCCAGGCGATGATTTCGACGGCGGCCCGCAACGCGATTGATTTTTGCGGGGCGGAGAGATCGGGCCTGACGGAGCGCTCCATGTATTTGGCTAAATCCATGAGGTATGTGCCGCGTACGTTGCGGCGGTAGATCGTGTTCAATTCCGGAATATCGAGATTGCAGGCGTCGAGCAGCCATATGGTGCGGCGCTCCTCCGTCAGCGTGTCGTAAATCTCGCCGCCTATAGCTTCCAGCGTTTCAAGGTCAGGGGCCTTGTCTGAGGCCAGTGCGGCATAGAGCGTCGGCCAATAGGAGCGGCGACTGATTGCGTCGGTGAGCACGCGCAAAGTCGCCTCAATGCCCGGATCGGTGACGGGCAGGGCCAGGTCGGTGAGCGGCTGTCGCGTGACATGCATGACGGCGAGATGAAAAAGGGCGCCCTTGCTGTCGGCATAGAGGTAGAGGGTGCCCGCGGAGACGCCCATCTGGCGGGCGATGTCGGCAACCTGCGTGCGGCGAAAACCGGCTTCTGAAAAGCAGACCGTGGCGGCCTCGGCGATTTCGGCCAGGCGCGCTGCGGATTTTTCAGCCGTCGAGGGTTTGCGGCCGCGACGAACGGGCGGCTGGATGTCGGTCGGTTCGGGGTTGAACTTGGGCATTCGGTCTTTCAGAAGTGGCGCAAATCTCAGGTTTCTCAAATCTAATTGACTCGTTTGCCGAAGTCCTGTTTCATATTATATGAATGATTCATTCATTCAATATATTTTGATTTTGACCTCACCGAACTTTTGCTTCGCTCTTGATGGGCGGGTGTTTTGGGTTCGGGGCGGGTCACGGAACGGGAGAGCTGACATGTTGAAGGCCTGGATCAGAGCCGGTGCCATTGTGTTGAGCGTGATGGCGGGGATGCCGGTTGCGGCCGTCGAGGCGGCGGGTTGGGATCACTATGGCGGCGACGCGGGCGGGCAACGCTATGTGGCGGCCACCGAGATCACGCCGGAGAATGTGGGCGGTCTCACGCAAGCCTGGAGCGTTTCGACCGGCGCGCTGGAGGGCAAGTCGGAGGCGGTTCGCAAGCGTTATGCTTTTGAAGCGACGCCCATTCTCGTTGGCAAGTCACTTGTTCTTTGTACCCCGTTTAATGTGGTGAAGGCGCTGGACCCTGCAACGGGGGCGGAGCAGTGGAGCTATGATCCGATGGTGTCGCCGGATCGTCGGCCCGGCAATCAATATGTTTGCCGCGGTGTGGCGGCATGGCATGACGCCAATGCGGGAGCGGGCGACGAATGCGCGAGCCGGATTTTTACCGGCACGGTGGACGGGCGGCTCATTGCGCTTGATGCCGAGACAGGCAAGCCATGCACGGGCTTTGGTCGCGTGGCGTCGCGGCCCGGCGAAGTGGATGCGGGCGCTGACCGTTTGCTCATATGGCCCGGCGAATTTCAGATTACGTCGGCCCCTGTTGTTGCGGGTGATGTCGTGATTATCGGCTCGTCGATCAGTGACAATCGTCGTGAGGATGCACCCAAGGGCACGGTGCGCGCGTTTGACACGCGGACGGGCGAATTGGTCTGGAGCTTTGATCCGGTGGCGCAAGGCGTGAGGGACGATCCTGAGAGCTGGCGCGGAACGCCTGACAAGATCGGGCATGCGAATGTCTGGGCGCCGTTTTCGGTTGATGAAAAACGCGGGCTGGTCATTCTGCCGACATCGAGCGCGAGCCCCGATTTTTTTGGCGGGCATCGCAAGGGTGACAATAAGTATGCAAACTCGGTTGTGGCGCTCAATGCCGCGACGGGCGAGGTCGTGTGGTCGTTTCAGACCGTGCATCATGATGTGTGGGACTATGATTTACCTGCGCAGCCGACGCTGGCGACGCTGACGCGCGACGGGGCACCCGTCGATGTTGTTATTCAGGTGACGAAGACGGGTTTTATGTTCGTGCTCGAACGCGAGACGGGCAAACCTTTCTTTGAAGTGGAAGAGCGCGCTGTGCCGCAAGGCGGAGTGGAGGGCGAGGAGCTTTCACCGACGCAGCCTTTTCCTGTGAAGCCGCCGGCGCTGGTGCCGCATAAGCTCACGGAAGACGATATTTGGGGCGTTGCATATTTCGACAAGAAGTCCTGCATGGAACGTTTTAAGAAAGCGCGCAGCGATGGTTTGTTCACGCCGCCGTCGATGCAAGGCACTGTGCTTTATCCGATGACGGGGGGCGGCGCAAATTGGGGCGGTATGGCTTTTGATCCGGTGCGCAAGATTGCCATCGTCAATGTCAACATTGCCGCGCATATCGTGACGTTGTTTCCGCATGGCGAATTCAAAGCACGCAAGGATGCAGATGAGCTTGCAGAAATCTCGCCGATGGACGGCACGCCTTACGGCATGCGCCGCGATGTGTTTTTGTCGAGACTGGGATTGCCCTGCACGAAAGCACCATGGGGCAAGCTTGTCGCGGTGGACCTGAACGATGGCACGATCAAGTGGAGCGAGAAGATCGGTACGATCCGCGATATAGCACCTGTGCCGCTGCCGCTCAGATGGGGTGTGCCGACGCTTGGCGGGCCGCTTGTCACGGAGACGGGCCTTACTTTTATCGGCGCGGCGATGGATGATTATCTGCGTGCGTTCAACACCGAGACGGGCGCGGAGCTTTGGAAGGGCCGCCTCCCCGCAGGCGGACAGGCGACACCGATGTCCTATATGTGGCAGGGTAAGCAATATGTTGTGATTGCGGCTGGCGGCAATGCGCGGCTTGGCACGAAGATCGGTGATGATGTGGTGGCCTATGCGCTGCCGTGAGGAGACGGGGCATGTTGATTGCGCATGATGGGAAGTCGCCTGTGGTTGATGGCGCGGCATGGGTCGCGCCGGATGCAACGGTGTGTGGTGACGTTACCATCGCGGCGGGTGCGCGCGTGATGCACGGCGCGCGCGTGGTGGCCGAGAGCGGCAGCGCCATCCGCATCGGGGTCAATACGATTGTGATGGAGAATGCGGTGGTGCGCGCCACCGCGCGGCATGATTGCGTGATCGGTGCGCATTGCATTGTCGGGCCGCAGGTGCATATCGCGGGTGCGATGATCGAGGATGAAGTTTTTGTCGCGACCGGCGCGTCGGTTTTTCATGGCGCGAAGCTCGGGCGCGGATCGGAAGTGCGGATCAACGCGGTGGTGCATATCAAGACGATGCTCGAGGCGGGCGCGACAGTGCCGATTGGCTGGGTGGCGGTGGGCACGCCCGCAAAGATTTTGCCGCCAGATCAGCACGATGCGATCTGGGCGGAACAGGGACCGCTTAATTTTCCGACATGGGTTTACGGGCTTGAGCGCACAACGCCGGATCTGATGAAGGCGATTGCGAAGCGACTGTCGGATGAGTTGGGTGGGCATCGGGGGGATGGGGATGTTGAGTAAGTAAGCCCCTCACCCAACCCTCTCCCGCAAGCGGGAGAGGACTTTACAGCTTCACCCAGACCGATCCGTTAGCGGATGATTTCACTGCCGCATTGATGAATTTCATCACGTTGAGGCCCGCCATGAGGTCGGGCGCGTGGTCGGGTTTGGCGGCGCGACCTTCTTTCAGTGCGTTGATGCGTTCACCAGCTTCGGTGTAGAGGCGCGTGAAGGCCGACGTATAAGGCGCGAAGGGGCCGAAGCCCATTGTTTCCCAATGCGCATCTTCGGCGCGTTCGGCGTCGTCAGGCGTCAGCACTTCCGGTGCTTTGCCGAATTGCGCGAAATGCAATTCGTTCGGCGTTTCCACTGACCATGTGAGCGAGCCTTTGGTGCCGTAGAGATAGAAGCCGAAGCCGTTGGCTTTGCCGATGGCCATTTGTGATGCGGCAAGCGTGCCTTTGGCGCCGCCCTTGAAACGCAACAGCGCATTGCCGTCATTGTCGAGGAGGTTGTGGCGGCCGAGCGCGGAGAGATCGGCGCAGACTTCTTCGATGGCGAGACCTGTGAGCCATGACGCCATATGCGCGGCGTGGCTGCCGACATCGGCCAGTGTGCCGGAGATGCCGCTCTTTGCCGGATCGAGATGCCAATGCGTGGCGGGGCTGGCGTCGCCATGTTCGAGCGCGACGCGGCCGTCCTGCAAGTAGGCGACGTGGACGGTGCGGATGTCGCCGAGTGCACCAGCGGCGATGAGCGCGCGGGCGCGGCGCGGCATGGCGAAGGCGGTGTAGCTATGGGCGACGATGAAGGCGATGTTTGCGGCTTCAACGGCGGCGACGACGCTTGTCGCTTGCGGCAGATCGCCGGTCATCGGCTTTTCGCAAATGATGTGGACACCGTGACGTGCGAAGGCGTGGATGGCGGGCGCGTGGAGCGCATTGGGCGTGAGGATCGCCACGGCTTCGATGCCGTCAGGCCGTGCGGCTTCGGCCTCCGCCATGTCGAGGAACGAACCATAGGAGCGATCAAGCGGGATGCCCGCGGCTGTGGCGGATGCGTCGGCACGTTCTTTGGTGGATGAGAGCGCACCGGCAACGACGTCGAATGCGCCGGAGCGCAGCGCGCCCATGCGATGAATGTCGCCGATTATCGAACCTTTGCCGCCGCCGATGAGGCCGAGGCGAATTTTGTTTTTGCTCACTTTGTGCTCCGTTGATTTGTTTTCACGCAGTCTAGCAGCAGACTTGAGTTTGTGGGCCTCCTTGCTCCACACTTGCGGCAGAAGCGAGAAACGGGGAGGAACGGTGATGGTTGACTACAAGAATGTGACTATTGAAAAAATAGGGGCGGTGGCGCTGGTGCGGTTTGACCGCAAGGGCGCGCGCAATGCGTTCAATCAGGAAACGATTCTTGAATTGACGGATGTGGCGCGGCGTTTTCAGGATGATCTGACCGTGCAGGCCGTGGTGCTGACGGGTACGCGGGAGGCTTTTTCGGGCGGCATTGATCTCAAGGAGCGCGCCTCGCGGGCGGTGACGGCGGGGTCGGACCTTGAATTGCGCCAGACCTATTATCGCGGCGTCAAACTTTGTCAGGCGTGGGAAGACATGCCGCAGATCACGGTCGCCGCGATTGAGGGCATGGCGGTGGGTGCAGGCGTGGCGTTGCCGCTGGCGCTTGACTGGCGCGTGATGGGTAAGGAGGCGTTTCTCTATGTGCCGGAGGTGAAGATCGGCATCAATCTGCAATGGGGCGCGCTGCCGCGGCTTGTGACGCTGGTGGGGCCGGCACGGGCCAAGCGTATCTGTATCCTCTGTGAACGGATGGGTGCAGTGCATGCACTTGACTGGGGTTTGGTGGACGAGTTGGCCGAGGACGGCAAGGTGGTGGAGGCTGCGATGGCGCTGGCGGGGAAGGCAGCGGCGATGCCCGCACCGGCTGTGCGCATGGTGAAGGAGGCTGTGAACGCGACGGCCAATGCGCTGCATAAGGTGAGCGCCTATGCGGACGCTGACCAAAGTCAGCTATCGACTAATTTCCGTTCGGCGCAGGCGGAGAGCGATAAGTTTGTAAATAAGGAGTGAGGCGGGGTGAAGCGCCTCACCGCTTTGCTCCTCGCAATGACGGCTATTCTTTACGACTTCTTCTTCATCCGTGTCGCGATCTGTTCCAATGAGAGCATGTGGTTGCGCTCTTTGGGGATGTCATAGACGGCGGTGTTCATGGAGCGGAGCAGTTTGCGCACCACGGTGCCTGTTTGCGGATGCGTGTCCACGTCGATGACGTTGAAGCAGCAGGTGTTCTGATCAATCGTGGGGAAGGGCGTGAGGTCGGTGCCAAGCGCCCAGCAGATGAAGAGGCGGTTGATGCCGCCATGCGCGACAAGGGCCAGCGTCTCCCAGTTTTTATCGGCGAGAATTTTTTCAAAGGCGGTGATGACGCGTGTGTTGATGTCGGCAAAGACATCGCCGCCGACATAGCGTGCGCCGGGCTTGGCGGCATCGCGGAAGGAATAGGCGAGGTCGTTGAGATCCGTCACGGCGTTGCGTGTTGTCGCGTCGCCCTGAAACTCAATGAAGGCGTCGTTCTTTTCAATCGTCAGTCCACGTCCTTCTACAATGAGTTCGGCGGTTTCAACTGAGCGCGGGAAGCTCGATGAGACGGCGCGGTCGAACGGGATGTTGGCAAGCGCCTTGCCGGTGAGCGTTGCTTGTTCGCGGCCCCATGTGGTCAAGGGCACGATGGTTGAGTCTGCGACGCGCACGCCGTTGTCATCGACATAGGAAACATCGCCGTGGCGAAAGACGTAAATGCGGCGGCGATGGGAGCCGTCGAAGGCGGTGCGGAGCATGTTTTGAGGTTCCTATACGTGTTTTTGATTGCCGTGAGTATAGGGGGATTTGTGACGGCGGGGTGAAATTCGCAACGTTTTGCGCTCGGATCAGTCAGCATTTCTTGCAAGAGATTCGAGGTTTCCATGCAGAGATCGTAGCTCTGTTCGTCGAGTGTCATAAAAAGAGGCGTCGGAGGAAATCCCCGGGTGGGGATAGAGGATTTTATCCGGAAAATAAACTTGTCCCCGTGGCGGTGATGCATCACGCGGTCAGTTTGGTTTTTTATTTATCCCCGTGGCGGGAGTGCAACGACGAAGGAAGGAAGACCCTCACCCAACCGTCGCAAGCGCGACCCCGCAAGCGGGAGAGGACTATCAAGCCTCGCCAAACACGCGTTTGAAAATCGTGTCCACATGTTTCGTGTGGTAGCCGAGGTCGAACAGTTCTTCGAGTTCTTTGTCCGAAAGTTTCGACGACACTTCCTTGTCGGCTTTCAGCAGATCGAGGAAGTTGCCTTCGCCGCGCCATACTGGCATCGCATTGCGCTGCACGAGGCGGTAGCTGTCTTCGCGGCTGACGCCTTTTTGCGTCAGCGCGAGCAGGATGCGCTGCGAGTGGACGAGGCCGCCGAGCTTGTCGAGATTCTTTTGCATGTTTTCGGGATAGACCAGCAGCTTGTCGATGACACCGGCAAGGCGCATCAGCGCGAAGTCGAGGGTCACTGTGGCATCGGGTCCGATCATGCGTTCCACGGACGAGTGCGAAATGTCGCGCTCGTGCCAGAGGGCCACGTTTTCCATCGCGGGGATCGCCATGCCGCGCACGAGGCGGGCGAGGCCGGTGAGGTTTTCAGTGAGCACCGGATTGCGCTTGTGCGGCATGGCCGACGAGCCCTTCTGGCCCTCGGAGAAAAACTCTTCGGCTTCCAGAACTTCCGAGCGCTGGAGGTGACGCACTTCGGTGGCGAGGCGTTCGACGGAGCTGGCGATGACGCCGAGCGTCGCAAAATACATCGCGTGGCGGTCGCGCGGGATCACCTGTGTTGAAACGGGTTCGGCTTTGAGACCCAGTTTTTCGGCGACATGTTCTTCGACGCGCGGGTCGATGTTGGCGAAGGTGCCGACCGCGCCGGAGATGGCGCAGGTGGCGACTTCTTCGCGCGCATGGACGAGGCGCGTGCGGCATCGCGCAAACTCGGCATAGGCCTGCGCGAGTTTGATGCCGAAGGTGGTGGGTTCGGCATGGATGCCGTGGCTGCGGCCGATGGTGGGTGTGTTCTTGAATTCAAAGGCGCGGCGCTTGATGGCGGCGAGCAGGATGTCGAGGTCGGCAAGCATGAGGTCTGCGGCGCGGACAAGCTGGATATTGAAGCAGGTGTCGAGCACGTCTGACGAGGTGAGGCCCTGATGAACGAAGCGGCTGTCGTCGCCGATGAACTCGGAGAGATGCGTCAGAAACGCGATGACGTCATGTTTCACTTCGCGTTCGATCTCGTCGATGCGTTCGACATTGAAGACGGCCTTGCCGCCGCGTTCCCAGATGTTTTTGGCAGCTTCCTTGGGGATGACGCCGAGGTCCGCCAGCGCGTCGCAGGCATGGGCTTCGATCTCGAACCAGATGCGGAATTTCGTTTCCGGGGTCCAGATGGAAACCATTTCAGGCCGCGAATAGCGGGGGATCATGGGAAGCCTCAACGAACAGGGGTGGGAATGAGGGGGGTTTAGCAGATGGGGCCCAAGGCTTCAACAGGGCCGGGTGCCGCATGGATTGCCCCATGGATTGCCACAGGGCGGAAAACGGGCAATCCTGAGGGTCGGGGATGAAAAGAGCCCGAACAGGGCGAAAACGGGGGGACGGAATGGCAACCTATCAGGATGCAGTGGCTCAGGGCGCGTTGGTGGCCAAGGGTGAGGTGACGGCGCTGGAACTTGCGGAGGCAACGATTGCCCGTATCGAAGCGGTGAACCCGAAGATCAATGCTGTGGTCGCCAAGGATTATGATCGCGCCCGCGCGCGCGCCAAAGGTCCGTTGCCCAAGGGGCCGCTGTCGGGCGTGCCCTATCTGCTCAAGGATATTGAAAACTATGCGGGCATGAACGCGACGATGGGGTCGCGGCTGCTGGCGACTAATCTCGTCCAGGAGACCGCGCCCGTGCCGCAGCGCGCGATTGATGCGGGGATGGTGGTGCTCGGAAAAACCAACACGCCGGAATTTGGTTTGCTTGGTACGACCGAGGGGCTGTTGCTCGGCGCCTGTCACAATCCGTGGAACCTCGATCACTCGTCGGGCGGATCGTCGGGCGGTGCGGCGGCGGCTGTGGCGGCGGGTATTTTGCCGGTGGCCAATGCGTCGGACGGGGGCGGGTCGATCCGTATTCCCGCTTCGTGCTGCGGGTTGTTCGGGCTGAAACCAAGCCGTGGACGGATGAATGTCGGACCGACGCCCCTCGCTGCCGATATTGCCGTTGTCAGCAGTGTCAGCCGCACGGTGCGCGACGGGGCGATGATTGTGGCCGTGTCGGAAGAGAAGGGGAAGGACGCGCCCTTCGCGCCGATCGGATTTGTGTCCGGTCCGTCATCGAAGCGGTTGAAGATTGCCTTCAACACATTGCGCGCCGACGGCACGGAACCCGACGCCGATGTGAAAGCGTCGATAGAAGCGACGGCGAAGCTCTGCGCTGACCTCGGCCACGAGATTGTGCCGGTTAAAAATCCGATGGTGGGTGATGAGTTCATCAACACGTTCCTCACCATCTGGGCGTCGAGCCCTGCCGATCTTGTGGCGATGGCCAAGGGCATGAACCTGAAGCCTGAAGATGTGCTGGAGCCCTGGACCATCGGGCTCGCCAATCTGTTCAACGCCAAGCCGAAAGACTCGCTGCAAAAGGCGCTTATCTATTTTGATAAAGTGGAAAAGCAGATTGCCGATTTCTTCGGCAACTATGATGCGTGGCTGACGCCGGTGCTGAGCGCGCCTGCGCCGCGTCTCGGCCAACAAGCGCCGACGGTTGATTTCGACACGCTCTATAAGCGCACCACTGATTATGTCGCTTATACGCCGGTGCATAATGTGGCGGGGACACCGGCCATGTCAGTGCCGCTCGGCATGAGCAAAAGCGGTTTGCCCATTGGTAGCCAGTTTGCTGCGGCGAAAGGGCAAGACGGATTGCTGCTGGCGCTGGCTTATGAACTGGAAGCGGCGGCCCCGTGGATTGACAGGCATCCGCCGGTCTATGTGGGGTGAACGGATTATTTTCTGGCCGACATTCGAAAGCTGATTCTGCCAAATGAAAAGGCGGCGCTTTTCGAGCGTCGCTTTTTTGTCGGGGGGCAAATGTCTAAGAAGGGTATCTTGATTGCGCTTTTAGTGGGCGCTGTGGCCGGTTGGTTTTTGGTAAATTTCTCTCCTAAAGACCAGGGTCCTGAGATCATCTGGGGCAAAACGTGGTGGGATCTCTTCAAATTAGGGATCGGGCCTGCGCTGATAGCCTTTTGGGCTTTTACCGCAATGCTGCCGGATGGCGGACAAAAATCGTCAGGTAAAATCCGCCCGAAGAAAATCCGGAACAAGGCTTCTGACAGAAAGAAATTCGAGAAAGATACGCCGCGTACTTTCCTGCAAACAGATAGGGGGAAATTTCTCGATAGTAGAAAATTTCTCTATCAGCTCGTCCATACGGTTTCTACGTCGCCGAAGAAGGAAAGTGTAAAGGGCGAGAATGACGCGGTTCAAGCGCAGGTGAAAGAACTCCTGTTTGCGGAACTCGCGGATAAGCGTGGTGTGCAAATTGAAGCTGTGCTAACGGCACTCGGAGGTATCGCCGGATTCTCTGTTCAGATGATGATACGCGAGGCTTACGTCGATTCTGGTAAGGTGGCTGAAGATAAAATATTTGTTGTTATTGGCGGCGCTGACGGCGAGAAGTATTTTTCCGGTGACAACATTAATGAAGGTGTGATGGCACCAAGACCCGGCAATCTGTCGGTCTGGAGTTTGGTCGCCGGGGCGCCTCATTCCGTCGGCGCACCGTTGCCGGATATAGCAGACATGGTGAGTGTGATGGCGAAGTCCTACGGCTCACCGGCATTCTGGGTGCCCGACGTACCGCAAGAAAATATGCCGCGATTGATGCCGAAGGAATTGTTGAACCGTTATTGGAATGTTGTTCGCAACATTCAGATGATGAATGTCGGTGTAATTTCAACGATGCCTTTTTCGATAGCACAACTGGCGCAGCTAATTATCCTTGAGAATAAGGCTATCATCGATCCGACCATCGGGGCCAAAGTTGTGATGGAAGCGGCTTTGCGCATGTCGCGGATTGATCCCAAGCATGTGCAGTTCGCGCGGTTTGAACAGCCGGTTTAACGAGGTGCGGCTTTTGATTGCCGGGTTAATTGCGGCGATGGCAAAAATAAAATCTAAATCAATAGCTGCGATCTGAAGCTTGCGGTTCGGCGTCGGGTTTTCGTCGGAGACGTGCGGCATCGTCCCGGAGCTAAGTTCGGGACGATGCCGGTTTTGCACCATTACTTTTTCAATTTCGCCGCGCCGGGTTTTTCGCGAGAAAGGCCTGAAGCATGAATAATGCAAAGGCACCGACGCCGACGCTGAAGACGATGTCACCGGGTACGCGCATCCAGACAAGCGTGTGCATAATCGGGCTTTGCACAAATTCGGCAGAGCGCGCATAGGCATAGCTGACATTGACGCTTGCATAGGTCTGCCACATGCCCTGCGGGAACAGCGACAGGAATGTCATCATGGCCAGACCGATATTGAGTGACCAGAATGATATTTTCAGGAGCTTGTTATTCCACCGCGTTACGTCTGTCAGTCCGCGTACGCAATAGAGTGTCAGGCCGAGACCGAGCATTCCGTACACGCCGAACAAGGCGGCGTGGCCGTGGTTGGCGGTCGTGTTCAGTCCTTGCATGTAGTAGAGGGCCAGCGGCGGATTGATCAGGAAGCCAAAGACACCTGCACCAACAAAATTCCAGAAAAGCACCGCGCTGAAGAACATGAACGGCCAATGGTAATTGCTTGTCCATGTTGCCTCGCCTTCGATCCGCTTGTGATTATAGGCTTCGAAGCCGACGACCAGCAGCGGAACCACTTCGAGCGCCGAGAGGCTCGCACCGGCGGCGATGACAGAGATGGGTGTGCCGGTGAAATACATGTGGTGAAAGGTGCCAAGCACGCCGCCGAACAGAAATATGATCGTGGCAAAAAGCACCATGACTGTGGCGGTGGAAACGCGCACAAGACCCATATGGACGAACAGGACGGAGATGATTGCGGTGGCAAAGACTTCGAAAATGCCTTCGACCCAGAGATGGACGATCCACCAGCGCCAGTATTCGGCGACGACAAGATGCGGTCTCTCTCCCCACATCAGACCTGCCGCATAGAGCAGCCCGATGGAGATGACGGAGATCATAATGAGAAACAGGATGGAGCGACTGTTGTCATTGTGAAGCGCAGGCCAGACGCCACGCAGAACCAGAGTTACCCAGAGGAATAATCCGATTGTCAGATAAATCTGCCAGAAGCGGCCAAGATCGACATATTCCCAGCCCTGATGGCCGAACCAGTAGTTCGTTGTGAGGTTGGAGATGAACCCGTTGACAGCGGCCCATTGTCCGATGAAGCCGCCGACGACAATGACGAGCAGGCTTATAAAGAGAAAGTTCACACCGAAGACCTGAAATTTCGGGTCGCGTTTCGTCAGCAGGGGCGCAACATAGAGTCCAGTGGCAAGCCAAGCTGTCGCAATCCAGAGTACGGACAGTTGCGTGTGCCAGCTTCGGGTGACGGTGTAGGGGAAATATTCGACGAGAGGCAGGCCATAAACCCCTTGTCCTTCGACCGCGTAATGCGCTGTCAGGATGCCGAGCAGAACCTGCACGCAGAACAGGGCCGATACCAGCCAGAAATATTTGGCTGTGGCGCGCATGGATGGCGTGATCACCGAAATATCCATGATATCCGTTGCCGCAACGCCGCCCTCGGGCTCCATCTCGTCGCGCCACTGGTCATATTGTTTGGCGTAGTACCAAACGATTGTGCCGATGCCAACGAGCAGAATGACGATTGAAAATATGCTCCACATGAAAATGCCGGCGGTTGGCCGATTTTCAACGAGAGGTTCATGAGGCCAGTTGCTGGTATAGGTGACAGTGTTGTCCGGCCGGTTGGTTGTCGCCGCCCATGCCGTCCAAAAATAGAATGCTGCCAGATCATGGCCGCGTTCCGGTGTCAGGAACGTGCGCGCCGGAAATGCGTAAGCTTTGCGAAGCTCCAGTGACGGTGCGTCTTGTCCTGCATAGAGGTTGGTGAAATGCGCCTCGACTTCGCGGATCGCGCGGGCGCGCTCTTCGCTGACGGTGATGACGCCGGTTGCGCTGTCATAGGTGTTCTTTCGCATTTCAATGACAAGCGCTGCTTTTTGCAGTGGCGTCCGGTCTTCCGGTGGTTGCTCAGTGAATTGATTTTTTTCAGCCATGATGGCGAGCAGTGCTGTTGCTTCGCGCTGCAACCAGTCGGCGCTCCAATCGGGCGCGAGATAACTTCCGTGTCCCCAGATCGATCCCTGCTGCATTCCGCCGAGTGATTGCCAGACCTGTTGTCCGGTCCGGATATTCTCTGCTGTGTAGAGGATGTCGCCACCCGGCGTTTGGACCGTCGTCGGAATGGGCGGCGCTTCCTGATAAATTTCCCACCCGATAGCGAGCAAGGCGCCGAACATGATGGTCATGCCCAATGCGAGGAAAATCCAGAGACGCTTTACTGAGAATGTTTCACGAAAGCCCCGCATGTCATATCCTCCCGTTGATGGGTGGTGCATTGGCAGAGTTCTGGTCTGCTTGGTGTGGCTCGGCGCGACAGTCTAGTAGTATTCAGGTAAACGCAATCGATTCCGCAAACGGATGATGTCTGGTGTGAGGGGCATTGTCGGCGGGCGGTGAGGTGCGAGCCTCTATCATGCCGGTGGCGTGAGAGGTTAAATCAAGCCCAGCGACTTGAAGCTCGCGTGTTTGCCTTTGCCGATGACGAGATGGTCGTGGACGGTGATGCCGAGCGGCCTGGCTGTGTCGATGATGAGCTGCGTCATCACTATGTCGTCGCGCGAGGGTGTCGGGTCGCCGGACGGGTGGTTGTGTACCAGAATGATCGACGAGGCGTTCAAAGCCAATGCGCGTTTGACGACTTCGCGGGGATAGACCGGCGTGTGGTCGATGGTGCCGGTTTGCTGGACTTCATCCGCAATCAGAACATTCTGACGGTCGAGAAAGAGAATGCGGAATTGTTCGATTGTGTTATGTGCCATGGTGGCAAAGCAATAGTCGAGCAAGGCGCCCCATGAGGAGATGATATCGCGCTTCATCACTTTGGCCTGGGTGAGGCGGGCGGTGGTTTCGCGCAGGATCGCGAAATCGGCGATGGTGGCGTCGCTGATGCCTTTGACTTCGCGCAGGCGCGTTTCGTCGGCATGGATCGTCGCGCCGAAACTACCGAAAGCTGCGATGAGGTCTTTCGCCAGCGGCTTTACATCCTTACGCGGGATGGTGCGGAACAGGATGAGTTCCAGCAATTCATAATCGGGAACGGCGGCGGGCGAGGCGATGAAGCGTTTGCGCAAACGCTCGCGGTGACCTGCCATGTGGTCAATGGGCTTGGGTGGTTTTGGATTTTGCCGGTCGGACCCGTCAGGCATAGGCCATGTTTCACTTATAAGGAGGGCAATCCAAACCGGCGGGGGATTTTGTGAAAATTTCAGCGCCGTCAGCGGTGACGCCGATGGAATGTTCAAACTGCGCTGACAGCGAGCGGTCGCGCGTCACAGCGGTCCAGCCGTCGGCGAGAATTTTTACGCCCGGCTTGCCGAGATTGATCATCGGTTCGATGGTGAAGAACATGCCTTCGCGCAGGCGCGCGCCTTCGCCCTTGCGGCCATAGTGCAAAATGTTGGGCATGTCGTGGAAGACGAGACCGACGCCGTGGCCGCAGAATTCGCGCACGACGGAGCAGCGTTCGGCTTCGGCATAGGACTGGATCGCATAGCCGATGTCGCCCAATGTCGCGCCGGGCCTCACCGC
Organism: Parvibaculum sp.; assembly: GCA_030645235.1. GTDB lineage: Bacteria > Pseudomonadota > Alphaproteobacteria > Parvibaculales > Parvibaculaceae > Parvibaculum. The sequence continues at coordinate 753,649 of JAUSMV010000012.1, forward strand.
CGCGATGCCGCGCATCATGGCTTCATAGGTGACTTCGCAGAGGCGCGCGGCCTTGCGCGGCACGTCGCCGACATAATACATGCGGTTGGTGTCACCGTGCCAGCCGTCGAGGATGTAGGTCACGTCCACATTGACGATGTCGCCCTCGCGCAGTACGCGGTCGGACGGGATGCCGTGGCAAACGACATGGTTGATCGAGGTGCAGCAGGAATGGCGATAGCCGCGATAGCCGAGCGTCGCGGGCAGCGCGCCGTTGGCGAGGCCAAATTCATAGACCGCGCGGTCGATCTCGTCCGTTGTCACGCCCGGTTTGATGAAGGGGGCGAGCATGTCGAGAGCGGCACCGGCAAGCGCGCCCACTTTGCGCATACCGGCAAATCCGGCGGCGTCATAGAGTTTGATCTGGCCGGTGTTGCGCACAGGCGCGGTCTGGGCTTCGGTATAGGTCATATTGCGGTCCGTTATTTTGGCTGGCCCCTAACATAAGGCTTCTTTCGCCTGATGCCTAGGCGGGAGGAAATTCGGGGGGTAGAGTGGGAGAAAGCCCCCGATTGTTGCCCGATATATTGAAAGTGCCGTCATGTCCGAAAAATCCGCAAAACTTGTCACTGCCTGCGTCGTGCTGATCGGCGATGAGGTTTTGTCCGGGCGGACGCGGGATGCGAACCTTGGCTATATCGCCAAGCACCTCAACCAGATCGGCGTGCAGGTGCGCGAGGCGCGCGTGATCCCCGATATTGAAGATGTGATCGTGGCGACGATCAATGAGGTGCGGGCGCGTTACGATTATGTGTTCACGACGGGCGGCATCGGGCCGACGCATGATGACATTACGGCGGATTCGATTGCCAAGGCCTTTGGCGTGCCGATCGGGCTTCATCCGGATGCCATGGCGATCCTTGGTGCGCATTATAAAGAGACGGGCGGCGAGTTTACCGATGCGCGCAAACGCATGGCACGGATACCGGACACGGCGACACTCATCCCCAATAGTCTGAGCAAGGCGCCCGGATTTCAGATCGGCAATGTGTTTGTGATGGCCGGTGTGCCGATGGTGATGCAGGTGATGATGGATGCGCTGACGGACCGGCTCGAAGGCGGGGCGACGATGCAGAGCCGCACGGTCAGCGCGCAGATCGGCGAGGGGACGATTGCCGAAAAGCTCGGCGAATTGCAGAAGCGCTTTCCCGATATCAGCATCGGCTCGTACCCCTATTATCGCGGCAAGACCTTTGGCACCAGCCTGGTGCTGCGCGGCACGGACGGGGCGGTGCTGGACGTGGCCACGGGCGAGGCGGCGGCGCTTATCAGGGGATTCGGGGTGGAACCGATTGCGGGCGATCCGGTTTGAGGTTTGCGGGATGCTTAATGGCATTTTGCGCAATGCTGCTTTGCGAAATGTCGCCCAAAAGCCACAGAAAGCGGGCCACATTACGAAAGTTTCAGCATTTTTGCTGACGGCAGGCGATACAATCTAACGAGAGTCAGCTAGAGTTTTCAGCGGACAGGGTCTTAGACGCGCCAAGAATTGCATCGTGTTTCCTTCAGATGAGGGGGCACGGAGCGGGGATTTGGGGGGCAAACCGGGATCCTGAAAAAGAAGGCTCTTTAAAGACAGGCTTGTTAAGTCCGGTTTCTGGAAATACAAAGCCTGACAACGAATTTTGGGTCAGCGATACCCGGAGGGAGAGACGCTAATGAAAAAGATGGTTGGAATTTTGGGTCTGGCGCTTGCGATCAGCACCGTTTCGGGTTCGGCGTTCGCGCTTGACTCCAGCTTCGACGCCATGTCGAAGGCGGGCAAGCACACATTCTATGTGTGGTGCACAGGCGGCAAGAGCTCAGTGCAGTCGGCCGATGGCGCGACAGCCAAAGAAGCTCAGGCGACACTCGCCGCTTCAGCCGGCGCTTCGTGCTGGCCGGTGTGGCAGGGCCTCGAAGGCTAATCCCTTCGACCTTTGCTTTAAGTTCAAGGCGGTCCCTGACGGGGCCGCCTTTTTCTTTTTTAAAGCCCTCCCCCTTGAGGGGGGAGGGAGGAGCGAGCGAAGCGAGTGGAGGGCGGGGGTGAGCGGCTGGGTTCGGAATGTGCGGCTCACCCCCCTCCCTAACCCTCCCCCTCAAGGGGGGAGGGGAATGAAAACGTCGCCCCCCTGCCTTGCCCTGAATCTCGCAAGCGGGCATATGTGAGGCAGCACTTCGCATTTGTGAAGCGACGCTTCGCGGGGCCCCTTGGCGAAACCGGTAGACGCAGCAGACTTAAAATCTGCTTCTCGTAAGGGAGTGCCGGTTCGAGTCCGGCAGGGGCCACCAGCGACTGCATTTGTCGGAGCTAAGGGATCGGTCATATGCGGATTGAACTCGTCGGGTTGCTTACTCAGCGACAGATCATTCACCCGACTGAAATCATCTCGACGTCTGTTCAGGCGAACACTCTGCGCATTCGGGTTGAAGGCTATCCCTGGTGGATGGCCTCGCCGGATTTATCTGAGCGGCAATCGCTTGAATTGATCTTTGAAGGTGTCACTCAAGGCACGCTTGATCTCGAAGACCTCAGCCCAGACGAGTTTGTCGGCGATGAAGCGCTGGAAGACTTCGACGTGTGCTCATTGGCGGCGCTCGATTGGGCGCAACCGAACATTCACTCTATCTTTTGCTCGAGTCCCCTCAGTAATCCGATGCAGCTCTACATGCTGCTTCATGACTATCTCGAAGACGCAGGCTCGTTTCGTAAGCCCGCCGCATTTCTGAATGGCGGTGCACGTCTTTCCTCCTTTGCTCAGATAACGTCCGCCCGTTCATTCAAGATTGCAGAATGCCCGCAATCTGTTTGCGATCTTATTTGCCACGAGCTTGATGAGCAGGGCGTCCGGTATAACGTTATGAGCACGGACCTCCCGTCAGATAATCGCTTGTTGGTTCGTTTGGGGGATTCTCACTTTTTGTGTGAGGTGGCATATGTTGAGTTTTGACTATGCCGGTTCGATGTTGGTGGAAACCTTCATATCTCGGAGTTTAAAATGACATCCACAAAAACCCGCGTCGGAGCCACGCGCTACACAACCGCTCCCGCCGCCACCGTTTATGCCATTGCGGCGGACTCGTCGGGCTATCCGCAATGGGGCGGGATCGGGTCGTTTGAGGAAATCCGTCCGGGTACGGAGAGCCGCTACGGCAAAGGGTCGGAGCGGATATTTCGCACGGCGGGTATGGTAATCCGCGAGGAAGTCATGGCGGCGGAGCCGGATCGTTATAACTCCTACCGGCTTATTTCAGGATTGCCGCTGAAAGATTATCTCGGTGAGATCACGATTGCGCGTGAAGGCGACAAGGTGCGGATCGACTGGTATTCGACCTTCATTCCGCCCAAGGGGTTCGGCTGGTTCTGGCGCGCGTTTATGCAGCGCATTTTGAGCACGATGTCGGCCGCGCTGGTCAAAGAGGCTGAAAAGCGGATGGTGTCTTAAGCGTGGGCCTTTTCGCCTTTGGGGGCGTGATAGACCGCTGAGGCGGGCAGGGCGTCGCCTGCGCCGAGGCTCGCGTCATACTTATAAAGCGTCGAGCAATAGGGGCAGATGGTTTCCGTCCCGCGGCCCATATCCAGAAACACATGCGGGTGGTCATAGGGTGGGGTGGCGCCGATGCACTCAAATTCTTTGACGCCGATGCGGATTTCCGCGACGCCTGCGTCATTGGTGAATTTGGGTGTGGCCGGACCGTGCATGGTGATTCCTCGGGGCTGGTGTTGGCGTCAAACTAGACGGGCTGGCGGGTGATTTCCAGATGTAATTGGGAACCCGTGTTGCAGCACCATAACACCGTCAGGCCTGTGCGGAATTGCGGGCTGAGGCTCCGTAATTGAAGAGAAATAGTGACGCTGAGTCACAATGAGGGCTTGGACGCAGCGGGACGCTTGGGCATACTCTGCGCCGGTTGAAACGGGAGGCGGTAAGACCTTCGCAACCGAGGAATGACACAGGGAGGTACTATGTCTGATGGGCAGGTGGCGCGTGCTGCGCCTCTATCGCGATGGACCTTGTTTGCTTTTGCACTGCCGGCCGCGCCGATTTCAGCCATGGGCCTGCCTCTGGTTGTGCACCTGCCGCCATTCTATGCCGGAACTTTGGGACTGGGCCTCACCGTTGTCGGCGCGATCTTCATGCTGGCGCGTTTTTGGGATGTGTTTACAGATCCTGTGCTGGGCGTTTTGTCCGACAGGTTTGAGACACGCTGGGGCCGCCGCCGCCACTGGATCGTTCTGTCCGTCCCGATCATGGTTCTGTCGGCCTATATGATTTTCATGCCGCAAGGCGACGTGACGCCGTTCTATCTGATTTTCTGGCTTTTCGTTCTCTATGTCGGCTGGACGCTGCTCACCATTTCCCACATGTCCTGGGGCGCGGAGCTGACATCGGATTATTTCCAGCGTTCACGTGTGCAGGGCGCGCGTGAAGTGTTGCTGATCCTGGGCATGGTGTTCGTGCTCATTCTGCCCATTGTTGTGGTGGGCATGTTTCCGGACGAGGCTGAATATGTCGGCGTGGCGTCGATGGGGTGGTTTGTCATCATCCTGTTGCCCATAGCGGTGGCCATTGCCGTGTGGCGGGTGCCGGAAAAACCCGCGCCGCGCCCCGAGCATGTGCCGTTTCGCGAGGCGGTGAAGGTTCTCGTGGAAAACCGGCCTTTGCGTTTTCTGCTTGCCGCCGATCTGATTTCCGGCGTGTCGGGCGGCATTGTGGCGAGCCTCTTTTTGTTTTTGGCCAATGACGCTTTCAAGCTGACGCAGTCACAATCCTATCAGATGTTGCTGGCCTATTTCCTGTCCGGCGTCGTTTTCATTCCGCTTATGCTTTTTATCAGCAGCCGTATTGGCAAGCATAAGGCTGCGGCGCTGTCGGCGCTGTTTAATGCCGTGTCTGTGCCGTTGATCCTGCTGGTGCCGGAAGGCAATGTGGAAGCCGCGTTGCTCGTCTGGGTTCTGTGCGGTGTCAATATGGCGGCGGGGCCGTTTTTGTTCCGGTCGATCATGGCGGATGTCTCCGATCATGATGCCGTGCTGACCAAGCAGACACGCACGGGTCTTTTCTATTCTCTGCTGACATCCACCAGCAAGGTGGGGGCGGCCTTTGCCATCGGTCTTTCTTACTGGATGCTCGACGTGATCGGCTTTGTGCCCAAGGGCGAGAATACGCAAGCTGCCATTGACGGATTGCGCATGGTCTATGTCTGGCCGGCTGTGATCATCAGTGCCGCTGTGGCTGTGATCCTGTGGTATTTCCCGCTTGATGAAGTGCAGCAGAAGGCCAATCGCGATATTCTTGACCGTCGTGTTCTGGATGCAGCGGCAGCGGGGATTGAAATTCGCACCGGTTCCCCCAGCGATCCGCAATCGTCGGGTGTGCCGGCAGACTGACATTCTTCCCCCCTTGTAGTTTCAGGAGTAAATCGGCGTGGCCGAAAAACATCATTCAACCTGGCGGCTGTTTCTATATTCGCTGCCGTCCATCACGCTTGCGGCCCTCGGCCTGCCGCTCGCGGTCCATCTTCCCAATTTCTATGCGAAGGCGATGGGGCTTGGCCTCACAACTGTCGGCGCGGCGTTTTTTCTCGCGCGCATGTGGGACGTCATTATCGATCCGTTGCTGGGGCAGGTGTCCGACAAATATAAAACGCGCTGGGGCCGTCGTCGTCCCTGGGTTGTGATTTCGGCACCCATTCTGATGATTGCCAGCTTCTTCGTGTTCATTCCCAATCGCGGATTGCCGGTGCTCAATTCGGTGATTGTGTTTTTCGGGGCCGAGCCGATGGTGGCGGTCACAGAGAATTATCTGATCGGCTCGCTCTTTCTGCTCTATCTCGGTTTCACCATGCTTCTGCTCTCGCATATGTCATGGGGCGCGGAACTGAGCAGCGACTATAATCAGCGTTCGCGTATTCAGGGTTGGCGTGAAGGCCTGTCGATCCTCGGTGTGCCGCTGGTGCTGATGTTGCCCATGGTCATTCAGGCGGTCGGCGGCATCGACACGGAGCATAACAGCGTTGAAATCATCGGCTGGTTCATCATCATTGTGGCACCGCTGGCGGCACTCATCTCTGTCATTTCGATGGGAGAGAATGAAGCGAAGCCTGAGCCGCATGTGCCTTTCAAGGAAGCACTTGGTCCGCTTCTGAGCAATGGCGGATTGCAGCGACTTGTCATTGCTGATCTTGCGAGCGGCTTCTCCGGCTCGGCGCTCGGCGCGATGTTTATTTTCGTCGCGACGCAGGTTTGGCAGGTCGGCGAATACACCAACATGCTTCTGCTTCTCTACTTCTTTGCCGGTGTCGGCTTTGTGCCGATTGCGCTGCTGCTGTCCTACAAGTTCGGCAAGCGCGCGACGATGATCGGCGCGTCGATGTTCAATGTGTGCTTTGTGCCGGTGCTCTTTCTCATTCCGGCAGGTAATATCTGGATCGCCGCGACGGTTCTTGTTTTCCTCGGCGTCAATGTCGGCATTCCGTCGGTGCTCTACCGCGCCATGATGGCGGACGTGTGCGACTATGACGAAGTGAAAACAGGTCAGCGCCGCACGGGGCTTTTCTTTGCTCTGCTGACACTGACGGCCAAGGTGGGCAGTGCGCTTGCCATTGGCGTTGTCTATTTCATTCTCGACCGGATCGGCTTCAATGCGGCAGGCGACAACACGCCGGAGACCCTGTCGAAGATGAGCTATCTCTATGTCGCGGTGCCGTTCTTCTGCAATATCTTCGTGACGCTGATGATGTGGCGCTATCCCATCGGTCTCGATGAGCAGAAAGAGTTGCGTCGCCAGCTTGATGAGCGTGTGGTGGAAGAAGTGGAATCCGTTGAGCGGACGGGCGTCGAGGGGATCGTTTAAGCGATTTCAGCTAAATGCAAAACGGGAGCCTTGTGGCTCCCGTTTTTGTTTGTGGATTTTGTGGCGCTTAGTGCGCGCCGCAGCCGCAACCGCCGATTTCGATGAAGCCCGTGGGGTCATAGGCATATTCAACGGATTTTGCCGAATGTACCGCCGTCGCTGCAAACTCGTCGCGCATGGTCTGGCGCAAAGTTGCGTCTGTCATGTAATCGAGTGCGGTCATGGCGAGTGCCTTCGCACCGTCGATACAGGCTTTGTCGCCTGTCTCGCTGCCGGCCCAGCGGGCAAATTCGGGATTGTGGATCACGACATTGGGTGGTGCACACGAGATCATCGGATGGATCGAGGGTACGCGATGGCTGACATTGCCCATGTCGGTCGAACCTGCCGAACCGCTCGGCATTTTTGAGAGCGGGAAGAACGTGCGACCAAGCGAGAGCATGTTGGCTTCATAGGAGTCCGCAAGCGGCATCGAGGTTTTGAGATCGAGGAAATTCACTTTCGACCATTTGATGTCGGCGGTGCAGCCTGTGGCCAATGCGCCCGCTTCAAAGCAGGCCTGCACGCGTTTTTTCAGTGCGGCGAGGTCGTCGGCAAAAGCACCGCGGACATAGAACAGGCCTTCGGTGATGTCCGGCACGATGTTGGGCGCGCTGCCGCCTTTGGTGATGATGCCATGGATGCGGTCGGTTGATTTGATGTGCTGGCGCAGTTGCGCGATGGATTGGTACGCCGTGACGAGCGCATCAAGCGCGTTGAGGCCCGCGTGGGGGATGGCGGAGGCATGCGCGCTCTTGCCGTGATAGGTGACGACGACTTCGCAGACGCAGATGCAGGGCATGGTGACGAGATCGACACCGGCTGGATGAACCATCATGGCGGCATCAACGCGGCTGAATGCGCCTTCCTGCGCCATTAGCTCTTTGCCGCCGCCGCGCTCTTCGGCGGGTGTGCCGAGATAGCGCACGCGACCGGGCAGGGCCGCGCCGAGTTTCGCCAGCGCCAGCGATGCACCGAGACCGGTTGTGGCGATGATATTGTGGCCGCAGGAATGGCCGATGCCGGGCAGTGCGTCATATTCTGACAGGATCGCGACTTCCGGTGTGTTGTCCGGTCCGAAGGAGGAGGCGTAAGCCGTGGGCAGGCCGAAAGCGCCGCGTGTGACGGGCAGGCCTGCACGCTCGATGCGCGACGTGAGCAGCTTTGCCGCTTCAAACTCCTGAAACGCGAGTTCGGGGTTTGCGTGAATGGCGTGGCTCACTTCGAGAAGCTCAGGCGCCATGGCGTCGATGGCGGCGCACACGTCACGTTTCAGGGCGGCAATGGTCATGTTGATCCTCCGGTTTTGCCAAAGTCTAGCCATTGCTGGGTGCGCTTTCCAGCTTCGACATTGCGGGAGTGCGGTGCGAGGGGTGATAATGTCGCTCAAAGCATGATGATGGGAGGTCACGCATGGATTATTTTCAATCTGATGGCTTGCGGCTTGCCTATCGTGTGGTGGGTGAGGGCGCGCCGATTGTCCTCGTGCACGGGTTTGCCTCGACGCATGACGTGAACTGGGTGGCGACGGGCTGGTCGCGGGCGCTCGTTGATAGCGGGCGACGCGTCATCATGGCGGACGGGCGCGGGCATGGCGCGAGCGACAAGCCCTATGATGAGGCCGACTACACGCTTGAGGCGATGGCGGGCGATGTCGTGGCGCTGATGGATCATTTGGGCGAACCCGGTGCTGATCTCATGGGCTATTCGATGGGCGGCATGGTGTCGCTTGTGGCCGCCGCGCTTTATCCTGACCGGTTTGACCGCGTGATTGCCGCAGGCATCGGCGAGCGCCTGCTCGACCGCAATAAAGACGCGAGCGATGTTGTGAAGGCGTTGCTGGCGAATGATGGTGTTGTTGTGGGCGGTCGGGCGGCGCAGATGTTTCGTCTGTTTGCCGATCAGAACAAGCAGGACCGCGCGGCGCTAGCTGCCTGCTTTGCAGCGGTGCGGAAGGATTTTCCCGATACACTGCTCACGCGGATTGTGCGGCCTGTGTTGATTGTCGCGGGCGAGACCGATGATGCGGCAGGCGCTGCGGGACCGCTCGCCGCGCGCATTCCGCACGGGTCGGCTTACACAGTGCCCAAGCGCGATCACATGCGCACGGTGGGCGACAAGGCTTACAAGGATGCGGTGATGAAGTTTTTGACGGAGTGATTTTTTCTAACCTCCCCCTTGTGGGGAGGTCAAAATATTCACCTTTGAATATTTTGGGTGGGTGGGGGAACGAAGCTCAATAAATGCACAGACATTGCCGCGACAGAGCATCCCCCACCCAAAAAATCTGAAGTAGATTTTTTGACCTCCCCACAAGGGGGAGGTCAGATTTACTTTACTCAGAGATTACCGCGCCACGAGCGGTGCAAAGCCCAGATGCATGCCCGCATCCGTGATCAGCGTCTCACCCGTGATGTGGTCCGAGCCTTCGCCCGCAAAGAAGACAACGCTTTTGGCGATATCGTCCGGTGTGCCTGCACGCGCAAGAGGTGTGGAAGCAATCTGCCCGTCGATGATTTTCTTATATTGCTCTTCGCCGAAACGGTCGGAGAACCAGCGCGTGCCGATGAAGCCGGGGCAGACGGCGTTGACGCGGATTTCCGGTGCGAGCGAGCGGGCCAGCGACAGCGTCATCGTGTTGAGCGCGCCTTTGGAGGCGGCATAGGCGACCGACGAGCCGATGCCGGTGACGCCCGCAATCGATGAGACGTTGACGACGGAACCTTTGCCCGCCTTCTTCATCGCGGGGGCGCAGGCGCGGATCATCTGATAAGCGCCGATGACGTTGACCTTATAAATCCAGAGGAAGTCGTCGGCGGTGAGCGCATCAAGATCGGCGTGATTGGCAAATTGCGTCGTGCCTGCATTGTTGACGAGAATGTCGATGCGGCCCCATTGGGCAATCGCGGCGGCGGCGATTTTCTTGCAGTCCTCATCATTGCTGACGTCGCCCTGCGCCATGATGGCATCAACGCCTTTGGCCTTGCAGAGGGCGAGCGTTTCGGACGCTTCCTTCTCGCTCTTGGTGTAATTGATGACGACCTTCGCGCCGCGCTCGGCAAGCAGGATGGCGACGGATGCGCCGAGACCTGTGGCCGAGCCTGTGACGATGGCGACTTTGTCTTTGAGTGCTGACATGATTTCCCCCGGATGAATTGTTGCGGGGGAGTGTAGCGGCTTGGCCCGAATTTTCTAGCGATGAGTCAGGCCTGACGGTCAGTCAGCTTTTTGCTCAATCGTCGGGCGGAAAGTTGAAAGCCGCGAGGATCAGCTTGTCGGCGAGTTTGTTGCGCTTGGCGGGTGTGGTGGTGAGTTCAATGCAGGCGAGTTCGTCTTCGTGGCGCAGTACGCGACCAAGCGCAAAGCCGACATGGGGCACATCAAGCGCGACGGGTTCATGCGCGGCGGGCAGGGGCTGGCATTCGACCAAGGCACCGGTCGCTGACATTTCATGGATGATGCAGTCGGTATCCACACCGGCAAAGACAATACGGCCTTCGATGCGCGTGGCGATGCGCCGAAAGACGCGTCGGTTGGACGCGTCATTTTGCGACGAAGGCGGCAGTTGCGAATGTTTGCTCATGGTCCGTTTCCCGGACCGCTCCATTCAGCATGGGGGTCCGGGATCGAGCCTAAGCAAGGATGGTTGCCAAAGCGTTTGCGGCAAGTGTCCTATTTCGGGAGGGGGCCTATTTCGGGAGTTCGGCCAGAAAATCACCGATAACCTTCTCGAAATCGATGCGTTTGCCGAGCGTGGCCATCGGGCCTGCCGTTAACCCGCCGTCAACTGCGATGGTCTGGCCGGTGACAAAGCTCGACGCGTCGCTCGCAAGGAAGAGCGCGGTTTCGGCAATATCACTCGGCATGCCGGAGCGCGGTGTTGGCTGGATTTTCGCCAGATGCTCCTGCATCACAACGGCGAGCTGGTCGGCGACCTGCGTGCCGAGGCCGAGACCTGCACCGAAAATTGACGTCGCAATACCGCCGGGGCAGATCGCATTGGAGCGCACGAAATGCGGTGCGAGCTGCAGCGCGGCGCAGCGCGAGAAATGATGCACGGCGGCCTTGCAGGCGGAATAGACGAGCGGGCCGTAACCGGCCTGCAGGCCCGCGACCGAGGCGGTCGAGATGATGCTGCCGGATTTTTGTGCGGTCATATGCGGCACGGCATATTTATAGCCGAGCACGACGCCCTTGAGCAGCACGCCGATCGTCTCGTCAAAACCGTTCATGTCGATTTCGTGCAGCTCGCCGCCGACGCCGCCGTAACCGGCATTGTTGAACATCACATCGAGACGGCCGTATTTATTCACCGTATGCGCGACGAGATTTTTCACTTCATCTTCATGCGCCACGTTGGTGCGGCAATAGGAGAAGTTCGGCCCTAGCTCGCGCTCCATCGCCTCGCCCTTATGGTCCTGCAAATCGCCCGCGACGACTTTCGCGCCTTCTTTGAGGAACAGATCCACCGTGCCGCGCCCGATGCCGCTGGTGCCGCCGGTGATGATGGCGACTTTGCCGCTCAGTCTTCCTGTCATTTTCTATTTCCCTGTTTGTTTTGTTTTTGGTTTTTATTCTAAATTCAACCTCCCCCTTGTGGGGAGGTCAAAAAATCTTTTTTAGATTTTTTGGGTGGGGGATGCTGTGTTGCGGCACTTATTGCGCATTCATTGACCTTCGCTCCCCCCACCCAAAATATTCGAAGGCAAATATTTTGACCTCCCCACAAGGGGGAGGTGGGTTCCTCTATCTTCCCTTAAACACCGCTTTTCGCTTTTCCATGAAGGCGGTGCGGCCTTCGGCATAGTCTTCGCTGTGGAAGCAGCGTTCGATCAGTTGATCGCAAAAGGCCGCGTCGAAATTGTCCGCCGCTTTGCGCGTTTCATCGACGATTTTCTTGGCGGTCATCACGGTGAGCGGCGCGTTGTCGGCGATGGTCGCGCAGGTGGTGCGGACTTCTGCTTCGAGCGCCTCGCGCGCATAGACGCGGTTGATGAGGCCCATGGCGAGGGCTTCATCGTGAGAGAAGCGTCGCGCGGTGAAGAAAATTTCTTTGGCATAGGCGGGGCCGACAATATCGACCAGACGTCGCGTGCCCGATGCGGCATAGGCAAGGCCGAGTTTGGCCGCCGGTATGCCGAAGGTGGAACCCGCGCTCGCAAAACGCAGATCGCAGGAGAGCGCGATGCCGAGGCCGCCGCCGATGCAATAGCCGTCGATCATGGCGATGGTGGGCCGCTCGGCGCGCGCGATGGTTTCAAAGGCCAGCGTGGTCGCGTCTTCGTATGTCACGACGCTGGCGGGATCGCCGCGCTGCGCTTCAAATTGCGAAATATCGGCGCCCGCGACAAAGGCTTTGTCGCCCGCGCCTTTCAGCACGATGGTTTTGATTTCGGGGTCGGCTTCAAAATCCGCAATGATCGACGGCACCGCCTGCCACATGTCGAGGCTCACGGCGTTGAGCCGTTCGGGATTGTTGAAAATCATCCAGCCGATGTTGCCGTCTTTTTTGACGATCATGCGGGAGGTGGTGGACATGGGCGGGCTCCATCGGCGGGGATTCGGATGGGCCGCATTGTGCCTGCCTAATAGTCAGGTGTCATCCTGTGGCTTGGGATACTCATAAAACTCACCTCCCCCTTGTGGGGAGGTCAAAATATTCGTCTTCGAATATTTTGGGTGGGGGGAACGAAGTCTAATAAGTATTCCGAATTTGCCGCGGCACGGCGTACCCCCACCCAAAAAATCTGAAGTAGATTTTTTGACCTCCCCACACCTTGCGCGTAGGCGCAAAGAAAAGGAGGGGGGAGGTGGAAAATTTATTGGATCGGAAAATCAGACCGGCGCGACACATTCCAGCTTCGGGTCATGCACCTTCGGCAATGCGTCTTTCAAATCCGCCAGCAAATCCGACTTCAACGCAGCGTAGGCCGGATCGTTCCACAGGTTGCGCCATTGCTGCGGGTCGTTTTTGTGATCGTATAGCTCGCCTTCCGTGCCGTCATAGATCGTGCCCTTGAGGTATGACGTGATCGTGTAGCCGTCGCGATAGATCGTGCGCAGGCCCACGGTCGTGCCGTCCACATGCGTGCAGTCCCATTCGGTGAAGACGCGCTCGCGGCCCTGTGTGTCGCCTTCCGCGTCGGTCTTCGGCATGGGCTTGCCCTGCATCCAGCCCGGCACGGGCAGACCCGCAATCGCGCAGAAGGTCGGCGCGAGATCGACCTGACCCACCGGCGCTTTGACGGACGCGGGCACAACAGCGGCAGATTTCGCCGGACGCCAGATCATCGGCAGGCGCATCAGCGCATCGACATGGTACGGGCCTTTGAACAGCAGGCCGAACTCGCCCTGAAATTCGCCGTGGTCTGTGGTGAAGACAACATCCACATCATCGCCCCAGCCGCGCCTTTCGATCTCGGCCATGACCTTTGCGATGGCTTCGTCGATCAGTTCATTTTCGACATGGGTATAGGCGTTGATTTCCTGCACCTGATCGGGCGTCATGTCGCAAGCGCGGAAATCCGGCGGCGCTTCAAAGTTTGTGACGCGCGTGCCGTTGTACCATTCAAGCCAATGCTGGGGCTTTTCTTTCAGCACCGCTTCGATCTTGTCTTTGGAGCCTGGATAAAATTCCGGCAGCGGCGTGTCGCGCCACGGATGACGACCCAGCTCGCTCGACGGCGGGTCCCACGGGTGATGCGGATCGGGAAAGGACATCCAGCAGAACCAGTCTTCGTCCGTACCCACCGTTTTCAGCCAATCAATCGTGCGGTCGGCCACCCAGTCGGTGTGGTAAAGCTCGCGCGCAATCGGATTGTTGTGGAGCTGACAGCCGCCCGTCTCGCCGCCGCCTGCGGCGTTCACCTGAAACTTGTCATTGAGGTTCTGGTAGAAATAGTCGAGCGCGCGCGGCTCCTTTGATTTCACCCAATCGCTGTAATGCAGGATCATCGGCGAATGTGTGGCGAGTTCCATATATTCAAAACCACGATGCGGCCCGTGCTCGTGCTTGCGCGACATTTGCGTTTCATAGAATTGCTGTTTGAAATCCATGAAGGGTTCAAAATGCGCTTTGCCGATCAGCGCCGTGCGATAGCCGCCTTCGTCATGCAGATAGCGCGCGACAGACGGCGCATCGACGGGGAGCGGCACACCGTTCATCCAGACGCCATGCGTGGACACATATTGCCCCGTCACCATGGTCGAGCGGGCGGGCATGCAAACGACGTTCTGATTATGCGCGCGGGTATAGTTGATGCCATGCGCGGCGAGCGCGTCGATGGCGGGCGTCGCGGCCACCTTGCCGCCATTCGCGCCGATGGCGTCAAAGCGCATTTGGTCCGTGGTGATAAACAAGATTTTGCGGCCCATCAGGCTGTCTCCGCTTTTATTAATGGTTTTCATTAAACTAGCGGATGGGACCGCGCGGGGCAAGTGTGGCAAGGCAGGGCGAAGGGGGCAAGAGGTTCAATGAAGTCGTCATGCGCGGGCTTGACCCGCGTATCCACGCCTTACCTTTTCTTCGAACCCTCCCCTTGAGGGAGGGTCAAACGGCGTCTTCGCCGTTTGGGGAGGGGGAACGAAGTTCAATGCAGGGCTGTGCTCTGATGTCAGACCGCGACCCCGCCCCAAAAAATCTGAAGGAGATTTTTTGACCTTCCCTCAAGGGGAGGGTTGAAAAAAGGAAAACGCGAAGCAGCAGCAAAGCGTGAGAAACCTCAAACGCTCACATCAACCGCATGGCCCATGCCCTGCGGCGCCGCCGCCTTCACCTGCTCAACAGCAGCAGACAGCATATTGGCAACCGCCTCGCCCTGCTCGTGCCCGGCCTTCAACATAGCAATCTGCATCGCAGCTTGAGTCTGGCTCTGCGAGGTCGCGGCGACGATGGAGGCGAGATCGGACATGAGGGACTCAATGAGGGGAGAAAGGCGGGGAGTATGGAACGGAGAAAGTTTAGAGAAGGTTAGTTACAGTGGATTAGATCGTTCAGACTTTTGAGTTTTGATTGAAGTGCGAGAGCGATTATTGCTGTGTGTTTTGATGAACTCTTTTTATAGAATCTAATAGGCGGCTGCCTGCGCCCACAATTTTTGAAAGCACTTTTATTTGCTCCTTGCAAGCTATGTGGTCCGTAGGTTTGGGATAGTTAATTTGATGATCAACTTCTCCCCAGATTTCTTCAAATAATGTTCGGACTTGGATTTCGCAATAAATATGTGATTTAGCTTTAGGTTGAACTAAGTAGTGTACGCTCGTATACGAGGTGGATTTCTGTGATACGGCTAAATCAAATTGTTCAAAAAATGCGGCCGCTTCTGGATCCCAAGTATAAGCCTTAGGGCGTTCCGCAAAAATCCAGTCTCCACTGGAAACTTTTTTTCTCACGATTGTATCTATTGCGCCGAAATCCTCTTGGAACAAATGCAATATTCTTACGCCGGCCAGATCAGTAATTTGTTTAAAGAAATTTTTGGCGTCAATTTTCTTTTCGGCTGACTTTCGGATTATTTTTTCGCTCAGGTGGTCTTTGTCTTTAAGTCGGCATCTGTAGGAATGAATAATGTTTTTGCCGCCAGTTTTTAGATCTGGATGAGTTCCGATGTGATTCACAACGCTGTCCATGAAAATTTTAATTTCATGTTGTGAATCTGTGTAAAGATCAATTAGTTCAGAAATCTGCTTCTTACTTGGGCGGGGAAATTTTCTTTTAGGTTGAGTTTTTTTCATAGCAAGTCGACCCTCGCCAGAAAATCTTCCGCAAATTCGCGGTAAGCTTTTCGTGTTGCTCTAAATTTTTCCTGATTTCCAGCAATGGTGCTTTGATCGGATGGTTCTAATTTTGGAAAATCGGGTAGCTTCCACATTGGCAGATGGTATTTTTGAGACATGCTGGGAAATGTGTTGTGACTGTGTATGACAGCGTTTTTTCCGATTGATCCCTTAAGGATGTCTTTGAAATCCAGTATGTTGCCAGCAGCGACGTATTTTGAAATTGTTGAAGGGATTTGCTGAGCATAGTGAAAGTGTGCCTTCGCTAAGTGAAGATCATTGCTCTGGCCCGAATATCGTTTTGAGTTGTAGAGAGTAAATCCTATTAATCTTACAAACCTGTCTGGAAATTGAGTGCGTTTTGCATCGGGGAGGAGAAGGAAAATGCTTTCGAATTGCTTTCTCCATGTGCTCAACGCGGCGCCGATGTTTCTTATTCCGTAAACGGAAAAAAGATCAGGCGCACATGGAATTAGAAATCCATCGGCCAGAGACAGTAAGCTTCTATTTAAGGCACCCAAACTTGGAGAAGTGTCGAATATGACTATGCTATAGCCATACGATTTTGCGTATTCGTAGGCCATTGATCTGGCGCGGGTGGCTGTGCGTATTGCTAGAGGATCGCCTTGATATATTCCACTCCAACGCTCGCCGACTTTTGCCTCGTAGAGGTGCAATGTTAGTCGTCCAGGAGCTAAATGAACATTCGGTGCGAGTTCAATAGGTGGTGGAAGTTGGTCAATTTCGGCCGTGCCATCTTCGGTTGGCTTTAACGAAAAGTGAATTGATCTTGGCTCGCGAACAAGCGAAGTGAAGTCTTTTGATCCGAGCTTTTCCCGCGCAGCTGAAAAATCTTCTACAAAATCGTCTTCCTTTACCCAAATGTCGTGTATCTGTTCCATTTCTAGTGAAAAAATTGTGAGATTGCATTGAGGGTCTAAATCAACGAGCAGTATTTTCTTGCCCAGTTCCCCAAGAGCATGTGCAAGGTGATATGTGAGAGTTGTCTTTCCCACCCCTCCCTTGTTGTTGAAAATCGTGATGATTTTGGGGTTCATGAATTTTGCCTTGTACTGAGTAATTTGAGTGATTAAAGCAGGCTAAATAAAAATTTCCAATCTATTTTCCAAAAACCCCACCATCTCCACAAACGCCTGCCGATCCTGAATCATAAACATATGCCCGCCCTCGAACATCTTGAGTGTCGCGTTCGGCAGCCGCGTCATCATCTTCTCCTGCGTCTCCGGCAGCGCCTGACCGTCATATTTCCCGCCGCAGACCAAAGTCGGGCACGTAATCTGTGCCAGACGGTCCCACGTATCATGTCCCGCCCGTGCCTCAAGCTGACGGCGCAGGCCCATCGCGTGATCTGGTTCATCTTTATAGGGATCATTCACCGCGTAAGCGACAAACTGTTCATACATCTCGCCGTTCGCCGCGATCCAGTCCGGCGTGCGGCGCGTGTCCATGATGGGGATCATGTGTTTGGCGCGCGCGACAGGCTCCATGTCCTGCACTTCATGCAGCGGATAAGACGCGCCGCCTGCGCCGCCGGGCGAGGTGCAGGCGAGGATGAGCCGGTCAACGAGATGCGGGTGCCGCAGCACGAGTTCCTGCGCCACCATGCCGCCAAACGAGACGCCGCAAATATGCGCGCGGGTCCAGCCCATGGCCGCCATCAGCCCCGCCGCGTCGTCGGCATAGTCGGCCATCGTGTAAGCGCGGTCAGGCTTTGAGCTTTGGCCAAGGCCGCGTTGGTCATAGGCCAGCGTGTCAAAATGCTTAGGGAAGGGGCCGTCCAGCGCATTGGGTTTGGCGCGGAGGTCGCTGCCGGTGCCGGAGATGAACAGCAGCGGTGAGCCTTCACCCTTCCGCTCATAGTAAAAGGTCAGGTCGCCCAATTTGGCGGTCGGCATCGGGCTATCTCCCAAGTCTTCGGTAATACAGAATCTCTTGTAAATGGCGTTTGCCCGACCATATCACCAAGGTTGCGGAAAACGGGGGTTGGGTGGAACAGGACTGCGTTGTTGCGAGGTATTCGCAAAATTGCCCGTCATTTGTTGTACACCCCGCCCGTGTTAGACTAAACCTGAGCGCGCTTCGGGCCTATGGGCTGCGGGGCAACAAGTCACGGGAGTCCGGCCATGTCGAAATCAGTTGAGCGCAATCGTTCGTCGGAGAAGTTGTCCGTCTGCGACCCTGTGTGGGACCGGTTGCGATCCGAGACGGAAGACATGGCGCTGAGCGAGCCTGCGCTCGCGGCCTTTTTCCATGTGACAGTGCTCCATCACAAAACATTCAATGCGTCGCTCTCCTATCAGCTCGCCCAAAAGGTCGGCAATTCGGAAGTGCGGGCGATGCAGCTCCGCGAATTGTTTGACGAAGCGCTCAACGACGATCCGTCGATTGCCGAAGCCGCGCGCGCCGACATCGTGGCCTATTACGAGCGCGATCCGGCCTGCAATACTTATGCGCAGCCGCTGCTGTTCTTCAAAGGCTATGCGGCCCTGCAGCTTTACCGCGTCGCCCATTGGCTCTGGACCAAGGGCCGTCGCCCGATGGCGCTTTATATTCAGAGCCGCGTGTCGGAATTGTTTTCGGTCGACATTCACCCCGCCGCGCAAATCGGCAAGGGCGTGTTCATCGATCATGCCAATGGCATTGTGATCGGTGAAACGGCTGTCGTTGAAGACGATGTGTCGATGATGCATGGCGTGACGCTTGGTGGCACCGGCAAAGAAGTCGGCGACCGTCACCCGAAGATCCGTCGCGGTGTGCTGATCAGCGTCGGCGCGAAAGTGCTCGGCAATATCGAAGTCGGCGAATATAGCCGCATCGGTGCCGGCAGCGTCGTGCTGCAATCCGTGCCGCCGCATTGCACGGCTGTCGGTGTGCCTGCCAAACTCGTCGGCTGCGCCGGTTGCGACAAGCCGAGCCACGAGATGGACCACATCATCAACGAAACGACGCCCAGCGCGATTTGATTTCCTTTCTTGAACCCTCCCCCTCCTTCTTGTTCGCGCCTACGCGCGAGGTGAGGGAGGGTCAAACGGCGTCTCGCCGTTTGGGGCGGGGGCGCGGTCTCTCGTCTGGTTCTGAATTTGCGGTGTCTTTCGTTCCCCCGCCCCAAAAAATCCAAGAAGATTTTTTGACCCTCCCTCAAGGGGAGGGTTGAGGTAGAGAGTTGAATCGCTCACTCTTACGGCAACCGATCCTTCAGCGTGTACCACAACACACCGAGCATCAGCCCCGGATAGCGCAGCAATGTGCCGCCCGGAAAATTCGGGATTTTGATTTCGCTGAGGCAATCAAATCGTTCGGCCTGTCCGCTGACGGCTTCCGCCATCAGCTTGCCCGCCAGCGTCGCGATGTTGATGCCTTGCCCCGAAAAGCCCTGTGCGTAAAACACGTTTGGTGCGAGGCGGCCAAAATCGGGAATGCGCGGCATGGTGATCGCCAGTGTACCGCCCCAGGCATAATCAATTTTCACGTCAGCCAATTGCGGGAAAACACGCAGCATCGGTTTGCGCACGAAGGCGGCAATGTCCTTTGGAAAATGCGCTGAATAGTTTTCGCCGCCGCCGAAGAGCAGGCGGTGATCGGCGGAGAGCCGGTAATAGTCGATGACGAATTTGCTGTCCTGCACGCCGACATCATCGCGGATCAGCGCGCGCGCCGCCGCTTCGCCCAGAGGCTCGGTCGCGATGATGAAATTATTGACCGGCATGATGCGGCCCGCGATACGCGGCTCAAGGTTTTGTAAGTATCCGTTGCAGGCCATGACGACGAAACGCGCGGTGATAATGCCCTTCGCCGTGTGAACCTTCGCAGGGTCCGTGTAATCAATTTTTGTAACGCGCGTGTTTTCGTAAATGCGCACGCCTTTGGCGCGTGCTGCGCGCGCGAGGCCCAGCGCGTAATTGAGCGGATGGAGATGCGCGCCGCCTTTATCGAGCACCCCGCCATAATAGCGCGGCGATGCAACCATCTCGTGCATTTCGGCGGGCGATACAAAGCGAAGTTGCTCGTAGCCATAGTCACGCGCCATATGCTCGGCTTCGCTTTCATACCAGGCCGTCTCGCTGCGTTTCCAGGCGGCGTGCAGCACGCCGGGTTTCAGGTCGCAATCGATCCCGTGTGTGGCGATGAGGTCTTTGACGGTCGCGACGCTGTCAACGGCGAGGTCCCAGAGGCGGTGCGCCCAATCGGTTCCGAGTTTTTCTTCGAGCGTGCGCTGGTCCTGCCGGTGGCCGGTGCCGAGTTGTCCGCCGTTGCGGCCTGAGGCGCCGAAGCCCACGGTCTCGGCTTCAACGAGCGTCACGCTGTAGCCGCGTTCGGCTAGATGGAGGGCGGCGGAGAGGCCGGAATAGCCCGCGCCTATGACGCAGACATCAGTGGCCTCGTCGCCTGCGAGCGGCGGCAGCGGCGACCATGCATTGGCTGTTGCGGCGTAATAGGAGGCGGGGTGTCCGCTCATAAGTCCTCTGGTTTTTTTAGCGCGAGATTTCGAATGTTGTTTCGCTGCGGCCATTGGCGTGCACATCGGAGAGGTCCATGCAGGCTTCCCATGGCGCGCTGTCGCGTGTGTCTTCCAGTGTCTCGCTGTCGTCCCATTCGCTGTAAAAGGCGACGGACTTGCCGTCTGCGCCCACCAAGATGCGCGAGGAGACGAAGCCCCTGGGCGCTTTGCGGTCGAGTTCGCGTTCTGAGTAGCCGCGCAGCTGCGAGATGATTTCATCAGGGGCCGAGGTTTTGAACTGGATGAGATGGGCGACAGACATCGAAGCTTCCGTGAATTTAGGGTGAGGCGAAATATAGCACCTTAAGCCTATAGCACAGCGTCCATGGGCTTGGCTAAAGGCACCATTGCGGATTGCACAATCGCGGCAATCGGCCACAATGTCCGCAAAACAAAACGCAGGGAGTCGGATGATGGGACGCGTATCAGGTAAAGTGGCGATTGTGACAGGGGCTGCCAAGGGGATCGGGGCGGCGTCGGCCAAGGCGCTCGCGCGCGAAGGCGCAAAGGTTGTGTGCAGCGATTTCGATGAGCCGGGCGGCGAGGCGCTGGCCGCTGAAATTCAGCGGCTTGGCGGCGAGGCAATATTCGTTGCCCATGATGTGACGAGCGAAGCGCAATGGGAAAATGTCGTGGCGGTCGCCGAGAAGCGTTTTGGCGGGCTCCATATTGTCGTCAACAATGCAGGCATCGCACCGGAAGGTCTGCCCATCGAGGAGCTTTCGCTTGAAAGCTGGCGTCATACATTGGCGGTCGATCTCGACAGCGTGTTTCTCGGCTGCAAGCATGCGATCCGCACGATCAAGAAGACGACGGCCACGGGGGCCAAAGGGTCGATCATCAATATCTCGTCGATCATGGGTCTCATCGGCTGGCCGCATACGGCGGATTACAATGCGGCCAAAGGTGGTGTCCGGTTGTTGACGAAATGCGCTGCACTTGAATGCGCGGGAGCGGGCTATGACATCCGCGTCAATTCCATTCATCCGGGCTATATCGACACGCCGCTGGTGCGCAATGCGATTGCCAATAATGTCGGCGCGGAAGACGGCATCGGGCCCAATGAGCGGATGGAAATGCTGGTGTCGCTCCATCCCATCGGGCGGCTTGGTGTGGCCGACGAGATCGCCAATATGGTGCTGTTTCTGGCGTCGGATGAAAGTTCCTTTGTCACAGGCGCGGAAATGGTCGTGGACGGCGGCTATACGGCGCGCTAAAACCTCCGCCAACAGCTATTACCCCCTTCGGCATGGAGAGCGACATTGGACAAGCACGAAATCAGACGCGTTGAGGCTTATCTGCGTGACACGTTTCGTCTGCCCGCGATTAAACTCCATACGCGTCCCAATAAGGATGACAGCGTCGAAGTGAATATCGGCGAAGAGTTTATCGGCGTGATCTTCAAAGACGAAGAAGACGGCGAAGTCTCCTACGCTTTTCAGATGGCTATTCTGGATATTGATTTGCCGGAGTGAGGGTTTCGGGCTCGCTCTTGTCCAGATCATCGGGCAGACCCGGCGCTTCAAACGAGCTGACGATCCGCATTGTCAGCTCGTCGATGCGCTGCCAGTCGCGCACCTGCGCGCGCTTATAGCGATAGGTCAGCGACAGCGAACTTGTCATCACAATCGTGCGGGTGCAGTTGGGACTGTCATTCAGCTCCGTTTCGCGCTGGCACATCAGCAGGATCAGGCGACCGTCCTTGTCGGTGCCCGCCAACAAATCCTGATCGCGAAAGCCTGAACTGTCCTTAAACGTGAAACGATCAAGACCCGTCGCGTCGCGTTCCGGCGTCGGCGACACAAATTGCCGTGCATAGATTTCTTTCAGCCGGCGTTCGGCGGGCAGCATGGCTTCTGATTTTTGCAGCGTGAAGTAGATCACGTCCGACGAAGCGCTCTGGTCGGCAAATTCCTCATCATAGGAGGGTGCATAGGGCGTGAAATCCGGCAGCAAAGCATGCATCGCCATTTCAGTGTGATTGCCGCCATTGCGCTGCGCGGGATAGCGCGTGAAATTTTCAGGAATGAGAAAGCGCACGCCGCCGACAATGGCTTCGACGCGGCGCGTCGCGGCGCTGGCCCGCGGGTTCTGGCCGAGCAGTTCTGCGGGGCGGGGGCCGAAATAGTAATAGAGAAAGAGGCCTGAAAAGGCGATCACGGTCAGGATGACCAGGGCCGGAAGGATCCAGGCAGGGCGCTCATGCACCAATTCGCCGCCGCTCTGCTGTCGTCTCGCCACGCTTTACTCTTCCTGCCGCATATTCTGATTTCGATGCAGTGCCACAATGCGCTGTTTCGCCTTGGCACAAAAGGGGTGGCGCAAAGCGGCACGATCAGCCGGATAACGCATGCGCCGTGCCGCTGTTTCCCATTAAGTCATTGATTTTAAATAGTTATTTTATCCATCCCGTCCCGCCCGAAACTGGCCCGCCGCTTGCGATTACGGGTGCATGATTACATTTTTTTCAAAATCGCTGGTCAGCCTCGCCATCATCGCCGCCCTCTGGGGCCCGACGAGCGGCTGGCTTGGCGGCCAACACAGCGCCGGTCTGTCCTGCCGCACGGATTTCAGTTCGTGTCAGCTCGCAGGTCAGGTCATCCCGCTTGTTGATCGCGCAACAGTGCTTGGACAAATTGCGGCCGAGGCCAAAAACAATCCGGCAGACCAGTTTGGAAAAGAAATACGCAACGTAGCAACGACCGCGTTCGATGGGGCATTGGACGGGATGCGGGCGCAAGCCCGCAAGAGTGAATGAATGGGCGGGCTTGATCCAATGTCTGAATGGACGACTTTTTTCTTCGCAACAGCCACGGGTTTTGTTGCGGCCGGTTTGGTTGGCAGTTTCTATCGTCTGGTGATGAAGAAGCCGCCGAGCTTCCAGATTTGGGATGGTACTTTGATCACGCAGGTGGCGGGCATTCTGGCGCTCGTCTTTGCGGGGCCGAATGTCATTCTGCGCAATGCGCTGCGCGCGCAGGTGCTTGAGAACCGTCCGCCCGCATGGCTGCTGCTCTCCTTTTTCATCGCCATGATGTGGAGCTGCCTCAGCGGTATTTTTCTTTTGACCCTTATTCTGGTTCGCTAGGCCTCACGCGCGTCTGCGGGCAATCCGGCGCGTCATTGTGCCGAAGAAGCCCGCGCCGATGGCCGCGATAATCGCCCAGCCCCAGCTCAGCGCCCAGAGCACAAGATTTACGACCGTCTTGAAGGCGCGCAGGCTTGTCTTGCCGGTGATCTCCACAATGCCGCGTGTCTTGGTGCCGAATTTGCCGCTCATCTTGGTGATGCGCGCAAGATCGTCGCCATTATTGGCATACTTGAGCAGGCGCACGGATTCAGCAGGGCCAACGCTTTTTTGCAAAGCGGCCACATCATCAAGCAGCGGCGTCAACTTGGCGAGCGATACACCGCTTGAATAATCCGTGATGGCGCTGCGCGTGGCGGATGTGTTGGTGAGATCCACTTTTTTCAACGTGCTGCCGAGCTTGTCGAAGTTCACCGCTTCGTTGATCAGCCGCGTCGTGTAGCGCGTGAAGTCCGCCGTCAGCGTTCCGGCTTTCTTGGCGACTTTCAGCAGCGATACGCCGATGCGGGCGGGCAATGCGCTGCCGCCGCTCGCGACCGTTGCTGTCGTGGCGGCAAGGCCGACGACCGAGAGGCCGAGAATGAATTTTGAGTAGTCTTCGCCCTTGACGAGCTTGGTGCCTTCCGAGCCGATGTCGCGCACGTCGCCCACGACAGTCAGGTCCGATGTGATCGCGCCGACAAAGGAGGCCGTGTCATTGCCTTCGCCGGTCACAAAGCCTTCGAAGAAACTGCCCGTGTTGCGTGCGACGGTCCTGGTCATGCCTTTTTCAGTTTCAAGCCGCGTTGACGTGCCCGCTTCAATCGGCATTTCCGCAAATTCTGCGATGTCGGCATACATGACGGCATCATCGAAATTGCCTGTGTCGAGGGCTGTGTCGATGCGGCGGCTCAGATCAGCGCCGCTGGTTTTTTGCGTGAGTTCCGCGCGTACAAAAGGTTCCGCCGGAATGGCGTCCTCCGGCACGATCGTGTCGAGCAAGCCGTTCTGATAAGCGAGAATGAACAGTACCGGCATCAGCAGCAGGAAAGTCACTGTGTTGAAAAAGAACCTCATTCTGTCCGCACTCCCGCTTTCTACGCCGCCCGCCTGAAACCTTGCGGCAACACGCGGAGCGAAGCAACAAGGGCAGGGGACTTTGGGCGCTTAAATGCCGATTGGACCGCCTTTGTGCGACGTGATTGCCACAACTGACGGGCGTGGCGGCATGGCATCGGCAAAATCAGGCCAGCGTGTGGCGGGGTCTTCATAGGTCGAAGCGCGCGGGGGGGTACGTTCTTCGGGCGCAATGTCAGCGGCAGGATGCTGCACAGCGACGAAAAGTGTGGACGCATCCGGCGTGAAACAAGGCCCGCACATTTCAGCGCCGAGAGGCACCTGAAAGAAACGCTTGGCCGTTCCGCGCTCCGCGCCTTGTGTGGTCAGCGCGAAGATGCCGTCGGCGGCACCCGATGTTGTTGCCCAGTCATCGCCCTGATCGGTCGCAACCCAGAGGCGGCCTGACGGATCAACCGCGAGATTGTCCGGACAGGCGAACCAACCATCTTCCGTTGTGGCGGGATTCCATTTGGCTCCCACGGCGGCGACTTTCGGATCGCCGCAGGTGACGAGCAGATCCCATGCGAATGTCTCGCTCGTCTGGTCGCCTTTGTCCGGTGTGATCTCGACAATCTGGCCCCAGAGATTTTCGGCGCGCGGATTGGCACCATGCGCGTCGCCCGCCTTGCGTTTGGAATTATTGGTCAGAGGTACATAGACGCGACCCGTGACCTTATTGGGTTGCACGTCTTCGGGCCGGTCCATCGGCGTGGCGCCAACCGTGTCGGCCGCGCGGCGCAGATCAATTAAGACATCGGCCTGACTGGCAAAAGTATTTTCAGGATTGCTCACATCAAGACCGTTTTCGCCATGGATAAGCGAGACCCATTTTCCGGTGCCCTTGTCATCAAAGATAGCCACATAGAGTGTGCCGTGATCGAGCAGGTCCGCATTGGCCGCGCGGTCTTCAAGGTTCACTTTGTCGCGCGAGACAAAGCGATAGAGATATTCGCCGCGCTGATCGTCACCCATATAAATGACGAGGCGTCCGTCACCGGCGATGATTGATTCAGCCCCTTCATGTTTGAAACGTCCGAGCGCCGTGCGCTTCTTCGGGCGCGATGCCGGGTCGAGCGGATCAACCTCCGTGATCCAGCCGAAGCGGTTGGGTTCATGCGGCTCAATACCGATATCGAAGCGTTTGTGATATTGCGCCCAGCCCATGTTTATTCTCTTATCCGGCACACTCATGCGCTCGTGATTTTTGGCTTCGCTTTCGTCTTTCAACTCACCGGCAAAATAGAAATTGAAGTTCTCCTCGCCCATCAGATAAGTGCCCCAGGGCGTGATGCCACCGGCGCAATTATTGAGCGTGCCGATGACTTTCGTGCCGCTTGCATCGTCCATCGTTTGCAGGCGTGGATGACCGGCGGCGGGACCGCAAATTTCCATTTCTGTTTCAAGCATATTGATGCGGCGGTTATAGGAACTGTCAGCCACGACGCGCCATTTCTTGCTCTCTTTGTCGCGCCTCACTTCGATGATGCTGCCGCCATGGGCGGCGAGCGACACGTCAACTTGTTCGTTGGTAAGGGCGTCCGGCGTCGTGAAGCCTGCAAACATCAATGAGGCGTTGGTATATTCGTGATTGACGCAGAGAAGTCCGTGGTCGGTCGCGTTGCTGCCATAAGGCAGAGGCACGAAGCCGACATAGTCGCAGTTATAGCCAAATTGTTTCAGCTGCGCGGCGGCGGTCTGATTGAGCGGATCGAAGGCGGGCGCACCGGCGACAACAGGATCGCCCCAGCGGATCAGAATATCGGCGTCATGGCCTTCGGCAACGTGATGGTGCTCGTCCGCGCCGCGTTTTAATTCGGTGAAGTTGAACGGCGGCAGGTCGGGCAGCGATGAGGCATTATCGCAGGCCGACAGGGCCAGCAGGCTTGTGGATGTGGTGGCGAGGATGGCGAGACCGCCCGTCCCTTTGAGGAAGGTGCGGCGCGACCAGAGCGTGGCGAGGGAAGGGGCGGTTGCCCGTGCGACGGGCGTGTCGTCGGCGGCCTCGAACATGGCCTCAAAGTCGTTCCGCGGGGTCATTCTGGCTTTGCTCCGAAAAGATGGGTCTCACAAGTTTCGCTCAAATGCATATCTCTATTGTGACGCAAGTCGCGCGCCGTGGCATAGTCTTTGGCAAAGGAAATGCCAAAAAAGAGGAACGGATTTTATGGCTGTTTTTGCACTGGGGGCGGTCTCGCCTCAGTTGCCCGCTGAAGGGGACTATTGGATTGCGCCTAATGCGCAGGTCATGGGCAATGTGAAGCTCGAACGCAATGCCAGCGTCTGGTTCAACGCGGTCTTGCGCGGTGACAATGAACTCATCACCATCGGTGAAAATTCCAATGTGCAGGACGGCTCGGTGCTGCATACAGATCCGGGTTCACCGCTGGTCATCGAAGAGAATGTCACCATCGGCCATCTCGTCATGCTGCATGGTTGTCGCATCGGCGCGGGCAGCCTCATCGGCATTGGCAGCATCATTCTCAATAACACACGTATCGGCAAAAATTGTCTGATCGGCGCCAATACGCTGATCGCGGAAGGCAAAGACATTCCTGATAATTCGATGGTGCTCGGTGCGCCCGGCAAGGTTGTGCGCACGCTCACCGACGAGCAGGCCGCCGCGTTGCGCCTGTCATCGGATCACTATGTGCAAAATTGGAAACGCTATGCGCGCGACCTGAAACAGGTCGGCTGAGATAATTTTATAAAACGGGGAGAGAAAAATGAGCAAGCCACAGGAAGTACCGGCTACAGCCGAGCAGGAAGTGCTTTACGAAGTGTCCGAGCATATTGCGACGATCACGTTCAATGCACCGGACCGCATGAACACGATTTCAGGTCCGATGCTCAATCAGCTGACCAAGCGTCTGTTGGAAGCCAATCAGGATAAAGACGTGCGCTGCGTGATCCTCACGGGTCGCGGTCGCGCCTTCTGCGCCGGTCTTGATTTGCGCCCGCAATCGGGCGGCGTTGCCGGTCTCGCGGGCAGCAGCGGTGCGGTTTCCACATCGCTTGATCTGCGCAACACGCCGCCGACTGTTCTCTTTGAAATGGAAAAGCCGGTCATCGCGGCGATCAATGGTGGTGCCGCAGGCTATGGCATGGACACAGCACTTGGTTGTGACATTCGCCTGATGGGCAAGTCAGGCAAGCTCGCCGCCGCGTTCTGCAAGCGCGGTCTGGTGCCCGAAAGCGGTGGCACATGGTTCCTGCCGCGTCTCATTGGCTGGTCAAAAGCGGCTGAATTGATTTTCACGGGCCGCACATTGAACGCCGAAGAAGCGGTCGAATGGGGTCTCGCGTCCGAAGTGGTTGAGGATGCGGAATTGCAAAACCGCGCCCGTGAACTCGCTAAAGAAATCGCGGCCAACGCGCCGCTCGCCGTGCAGGCCGCCAAGCGCATGATGCGCATGGGCCTCAATGAGCCGTTCCCCGAGCATGTCCACCATGTTTATTTGCAACTTCTGCCTTTGATGCGGACGGAAGACGTGAAAGAGGGCATGATCTCCTTCATGGAAAAACGTCCGGCGGTTTTCAAAGGACGCTAACAGGTCAACGTAACATCCCTTCAACCTCCCCCTTGTGGGGAGGTCAAAAAATCGTCTTAGATTTTTTGGGTGGGGGGAACGAAGTTCAATGTGTACACAGACAGTGCGGCAAAACCGCATCCCCCACCCAAAATATTCCAAGTGAATATTTTGACCTCCCCACAAGGGGGAGGTGGAATCTTTAAGCAGGACTATGATCGATCACTCTGATCCCGTCCGTACACGGAAATATCGTCACATAAAGATGCTCACGAGCATTTTCATGCTGGCGATGTTTGCCTTTGCTGCGCCCGCATCCGCCCGCGACTTCACCGGTAATTTCAATGGCATCGGTTCGGCCAAGGGCATGGTTCTGTCACTGACGGAAGTGCAGGGCCGTCTCGTCGGGCGCCTGGCGGCGGCGGACGGGCGCTCCTATGCGCTTAACGGCGCGCGGCGGAATTCCGAGGGTGAAAAAACAATAGCAGGCGCACAGGGCGATTTGCGTCTCAGCGGCGTGACATCGCCGGTTGCCTTTTTCCGCATTGAGGAGCGTCCGCTCGGCATCCAGTTTTTGTTCATTCCGGTTTCAGGGGCGGGCAAACCCGACATGAGCGCGGCGCGTGACTATGCGTTTCTGACGCAGGGTGTTGATGTGAAGTCGGCCAAAAATTTCATTGCCGCGCCGCGCATGGGCGAGAAGATCGATCTCCTGCGTTTCATTGATGAGTTCCGGCAATGGGACCCGCGCGATGTCGCGCGTGTCTATGTGAGCCTCGCCGAACGTGAGAAGGGGCTCATTCAGATTTACGATCATGCGAGCGCCGATATTTTATGGCGCGTCTGTGCGACCAAGCCGCCCAATGAATTGGTCAGTCAGGCGATGGTTGATGAATTGCTCGACCGGCAGCAGACAACGTGCGCGCAATTGATGCCCGTTGTGAAGGCGGCAGAGGCGGGCGGATTGTTTCCGGAGTTTTTGCGCCGGGCGCGGTTTCAGTTTGAAGTGATCCGTGAGACGACGATTTGCGCACTTGGAAAATCGTCACCTGCCAAATGCGCCGATGTCAGTGCATTGGGGGCGCCGCTCATCGTGCATTGGCGCGATGCGCGCTCGATCATGCGCGAGCTGGTGCCCGAAGGTGTGGTGATTGCACCGGTTGAGATGCAGCCGGAGGCGATGCAATCGACAGCGCTCATGCTTCATCCCAAAGCGGGTGACGTGCCGACGGCCCTGCCTTTGCGGGATAGTATTTCTGATGTGCCCAAAGAAAAGCGGGGATTAAAAGAAGTCAAAAAAGAAGGCCGCGTCGTCGCTTTGATGCGACGGCGTGGCCTTCATGTACCACTGCGCGATCCGCGTCTCTGAAATCCCCATCCGGGGATAGCGATTTTGTTTCGGCGTCATGTGGCTCGACGAACCGACATACGATCTCTACATGGAAACACTCAATCTCTTGCAAGAAATCCTGGTGTTTTAGTTGATGGCGACGAGCTCAATCGCGAATGTGAGGTCCTCTCCGGCCAGCGGATGGTTGGCATCGAGGCGCACCGTCTCCTCCGAAATTTCGGTGATTACGAGGCGCAATTCGCGGCCATCGGGGCTTGAGGCGGAAAGTTGCATACCGATTTCAAGAGGCATTTCCGGCGGCAATTCGGTGCGCGGCACGTCCTGCACCATGCGCGGATCATGCTCGCCGTAAGCTTCATCGGCGGGGATGGTGAAGGTCTTTTTCTCACCGATCACCATGCCCATCACGGCTTTATCAAAGCCCGGAATGACTTGTCCGGACCCCACCGAAAACGAGAGCGGGCTGCCGCCTTCGCTTGAATCAAAGACGCTGCCATCGCCGAGTGAGCCGGTGTAGTGAACCTGCACGGTGTCGCCATTTACTGCTGCCACGATGCCCGCCTTTCGAAAATAAAAAAGGCCCTCTGCCGTGTGCTGAGAGCCTGTTGAACATGACCTGAAACTTACACCGGAAGATAAAAGGCGTCACCCCCTTAGCGCAAGGGGAGCGACGAAATGACCCTTATTTTAAAAGGCTCTTCGCCACACGCGGCGCAGTTTCGCGTCGGTTTCAGGGCCGAGATTGTGCCAGGCCGTGCGGTCGCGCGTGGCGTCCACAATGAACATGCTGTCGGTCTTGCCGATGTGAATGGAGAGGTCGTTAAGAAGACCGGCGGCGGTTGAATCCGTGTTGACGCACCAGACATTGGGCGCGAGTTTGTAGGCAGGTCCGAGCGACATGATCGCTTGTTCAAGCTGGCCCGCATAGCGCGCCTTGATGTCCATGATGACGATGAAGTTTGCCGTTTCCGGTTGGCGGCGACGGTCGATCTGACCCTTGGCCGGACCATAGGTGGGGCGGGCGTCGGTGGTGACTTCCCGTTGGGGCGCAGCAACGTCTTGTTCTTCGGCCTGCTCGACCGGAGAGCGATAATTGGGCGCTACGCGGTCTTGTTCTTTCGGAATACCGAAGCTTTCGGCAAAGGCGTCCACGCTGCTCGCCGGTTGCCATGTCGTATCTTCCGCCGCCGTTCCCTCCGGCGCGATCAGACTCGTCGCGATCACACGCCCTTCCGCGATATATCCGGTCATCGCGTCATGACTATAGGGACCATAAACGCGGTCGCCATATTTCAGCAGCCAACGGTCGGCGCTTGATTGTTGTTGTGTCTCAGCCATCGGTCTCTTTTGCTATGCAGTCGGACATGCAGAGAGTGCCGCGAATCACGACCCTCTGCTCTCATGTTAAAGCATTACATTCAATAAGACTTTCTCTGTGCCGCTGCGTCAACGTCTGCCTGCTTGCGCATGTGCGTCCAAGCAGGCAGATTTTGGGCAATCGCGCCGCTTTGAAGCGCACAAAGTGAACCAATTCCATAAATCAGGATCAGGGAACGCCATGGCCTACGAACATTGCACAGCGACACGCGAGGGGCATTTGCTCATCGTCACAATCAATCGTCCGGAGCGCATGAACGCGCTGCATCCGCCGTCCAATTTCGAACTCGCAAAAGTGTTTGATGATTTTGCAGCCGATCCTGAGCTTTGGGTGGCGATCATCACAGGCGCGGGTGATCGCGCTTTCAGCGCCGGCAATGATCTGCGCTGGCAGGCCGAAGGCAATAAGATCGAAGTGCCGCCGTCCGGCTTTGCCGGTCTCACTGCACGCTATGATTTGACCAAGCCCGTCATCGCTGCCGTCAATGGCGTGGCGATGGGGGGTGGTTTTGAAATCGCGCTTGCCTGCGATCTCATCATCGCGTCGGACAATGCGATGTTCGCGTTGCCGGAACCGCTCGTCGGTCTCGCCGCGCTCGCCGGTGGCCTCCATCGTTTGCCGCGTCAGATCGGCACCAAGCAGGCGATGGGCATGATCCTCACGGGTCGTCGGGTCAAAGCCGCTGAAGGCAAAGAGCTTGGCTTTGTCAATGAAGTCGTGCCTGCCGCCGATCTTATGACAGCAGCAAAGCGTTGGGCCGGTCTCATCATGGAATGCTCGCCCATGTCGATCCGCGCATCGAAAGAGTCTGTCTATAAAGGTCTTGATGAAGCTGATCTGGAAAAAGCCGTGACGGGAAAATATCCGGCCGTTGCAGCTCTGTTCCGTTCGGCTGATCTCATTGAAGGGCCGCGTGCGTTCGCTGAAAAGCGCAAGCCCAACTGGACCGGCAAGTAATTTCAAAGAAAGTGTCCGCCAAAAAATAACCGGTCCTGCCATGTGGGGATGGCAGGACCGGCCTCGACAGGACCGACCTCTGGGGGGTTAGAGGCCGATCAGAGCTTGTTTCAGCAACGCGCTTAGCGGATCCCCAATGTCACCGGACCAATGTGCTGGTCGGGCGTGGTTCCGGCAGAATTTTCACGTCCGTGATACCTGCGGTCGGGCTTTGCGGCAGTTCTGCCATTGCAAGGCTCGGCCGGAGAGTTGCGTTGTCGGCCACCACAGTCGGTGCCTGACGCTTGGCATTCGCCGCGACCAGGAAGGGAATCTCGGCGCCGAGCGGTGGAATTTTTTCATTCGTCGCGGTACGGAATGTTTTGGCGTCGAGATTGACCCAGATATACGGCCGTTCGCGTGACTGGCGTTTGATCCATGTATAGGGTGCTTCGTTCCAGGCGACGACGGCCCAGTTTTTGTTGTCGAGCACATATTCGCCCTTGTCTGTATCGACGACGAGGATTGCATGACCCGCACCATCCCACTCGCGCACAACAGCAACGAGGAGATCGGACGGTGACCAGCCGCGCTCTATGAGCATCTTGCGCTTCAGCATCGCCAGGTCCTCGCAATCGCCGCCATTGGCATTGGGGTAGGACCAGTCTTCGCTGACACCGTAATTGTCGGCATCAGAAATCTGACGGATGCTTGAATTCACATAGTCATTGACTGTGTTGAGTTCGCTCCAGCGTTCAGGCGTCATGGCCATGCTCGTCGGATTGTCCGTGCCGCCTTCGCATTGCTTGGGATCGCTCATGCAGAATGAGATGTAACCCATAGGCGGAACGACCTGTTGCCCCACCGGCATATAGGCGTTCGCGGCAATCACGTTTCCGGAACCCTGCGTGCTGAACATGCCCGCAGTATTGTTTGTGTTTGTCTGACATCCTGCGAGCCAGACGCTTGTGCCAGCCAGCAAGGCCAACATCAATGTGCGTTTCGCTTTCATAACCCCACCTAGATTCTCATCTGTCGAGAGGACTTCCTGTCCTAACGATTGCAAGACTGGCAGCGAAAATTTGGTGCGGGCTTAAGTTGGGTGAGTGGTTTTAAGACAAGTTCGATGCGTCTTTGAATTGACTTTAGATCAAATTTGAATCACATCCGAAGCGTCTGCTGAGCTGGAAAATATTCCGAGGAAAACCAAGCATTTGCGAATGTGCGTTGTGAGAGAGACGCCGCGTAAAGTTATTTCGGGCGACAAAAAGGACAGAAAAAATGCCCCGGAAAATTTCCGGGGCATGGTTTCCAAAGAGTTTATTTTTGCGATTTATCGCGCTGCGCCGTCGAAAGTTCTGGCATCGCTGACCAGCGTTTCGCGGATATAGCTGATTGTGGAGCCGCGTTCCTTGCGTTTTGTATTGGCAAAAGCGGGCTGTGACAGGCCCCCAAGCTCACGGGCGCGGGTGAGTGCCGTTTCTTTCAGGGAGGCAG
The DNA here is from genome assembly GCA_030645235.1 of Parvibaculum sp. Lineage (GTDB taxonomy): Bacteria > Pseudomonadota > Alphaproteobacteria > Parvibaculales > Parvibaculaceae > Parvibaculum. Next base: position 786,732 of record JAUSMV010000012.1, read on the forward strand.
CAGGCGCGGTCTGGTCGAGATAGCCGATCTGGGCGGCTTCCTGCGGGTTGTAGATGCGTGCCTGGGTGACGGCGGCGGTCAGGTGGTGGTTGGAGAGGCGGTCACGGGCGAGCTCAAGGCCGAAGATGGGCATGGTCATGCCGATGGCGACTTCGGGCAGGCCGATCTTGAAATCGCCTTCCGCCCCGATGCGCAGATCGGCGGAGAGCAACAACAGGCCACCGGCAGCGAGGGCATGGCCGGTGCAGCCGATGACGACGGGCAGGCGGTGCTCATAGATGTCCATGAGGAGGTTAGCGCCTGCACTCACCAGCGGCGCGACATGTTCGGGACCGGCGGCCATGACCTCAAGGTCAAAGCCAGCGCAGAAGCGCTTTTCGCGGCCGAGGATCAGAATGGCTTTGGCTTCGCCGTCTGCACGCGTCAGGGCGGCGCTGAGGGCGTTGATCATGGCATGGCCGAGCGCATTGGCGCGACCGTCATCCATGGTGAGGACGGCAACGCCGTCATTGAGCGTGTAATCGAGAATTGGTGCCGACATGGAATCCCCCTGAGATTTAATGGGGGCACTCTAGAGAGGCTTGTGCCTTAACGAAAGGGCGTCTCAGCCAAACGGGCGGGAAAGGGCAGAGGCCTTTTCCGGGATCTCGGTGAAAGCAATGGCGATGCCTTCCTCGGTGTGGCGGACCACGCGGCCTTTCATGCGGCCGATCGAGACATGCGTGCCGATGGGTGCACGGAGCTCGGTGCCGACATTGGCACCGCCGAGTGACATATCGACAATGCGGCAGGGCGCGGTGCGGCCATCGGGAAGTGTGAGAACAGAATGTTCCTCAATACCGGCATCCGCAGGCGCATAACGCTGAAATGCACGTGCGCCAACGCCTTTATCGCCTTTGGCATAAGCCGCAAGGCGATCAGCCACGCGTTCGCGGCGCGGGCCGCTTAATGCTGTTTCAATGGCAAAGCCACCGTCGAAGGTGCGAACAACGTCGCCCTCAAAGCGGCCGAAGTCATCGAGATAGATGATGAGGTGTGAGCCGAGATTGATCGGCGTGTCGCAAATGAGAGCGATGCCTGACAAAGACATATCGCGGATGGCGCAAGGGTGCTCCGTTCCGTCAGGCGCAAGGAAACGACCTTTCACGGTCACGGGTACGCGCGGATGGCGACGTCTTTCCTGGCCGCTGGGTTGTTCGCTGGTCATTGCTTCAAGCTCATTTCGCTAGCCCGGTTTGGCGACCCCCTCCCAGAGGGATTCGGGCGCACCGTATAAGGGAAGATAATCGCGCAGGGTTAACGAATTTTTACTGACTAGGTCTAATTGGGCTATGAATTTCAACAAATCTAACCCAAATGGCGTATTTCTCTCTACATGACGCTTGCGTCAGCTTTCATCATTGCTGACAATTAGGTCAAATCCGACCATCTAGGGGAATCGGCACCGCGCTGGCGGCGGAGAGAGGCTATTCAAGGCCCGATGCCCGTCCTATGCAAAGCCTAAAACGAGAAAGTTCAGGAAACATCATGAGTGAGTTCGACTACATCATCATTGGCGCAGGCAGCGCCGGTTGCGTACTCGCAAACCGTTTGTCCGAAAATCCGGCCAACAAGGTTTTGTTGCTGGAAGCGGGGGCCAAGGATACGAACATGATGATCCACATGCCGGCAGGCGTGGGCTCACTCATCGGCACGGATACGGTCAATTGGTACTATTACACCGAAGGCCAGCCCCACCTGAACAATCGCAAGATGTTCTGGCCGCGTGGCAAGGTGCTTGGCGGCTCCTCCTCAATCAACGGCATGATCTATATTCGCGGCCATGCGCGTGACTACGACCTTTGGCGTCAGATGGGCCTCGAAGGCTGGGGCTTCTCAGACGTGTTGCCTTATTTCCGTAAGTCGGAAGGCAATCAGAACGGGTCCAGCGCGTTCCATGGCGGCGACGGTCCGCTCGGCGTTTCCAACGCTTCCAAAAGCAACGTTCTGTTTGATGCCTTTGTTGAGGCCGGTAAGCAGGCCGGACACCCCTATACGGATGACTTCAACGGTCCGCAGCAAGAAGGCATGGGGCCTTACCAGACCACGATTAAGAACAATCAGCGTTGCAGCGCAGCGGTTGCTTACCTCCGCCCCGCTCTCAGCCGCCCGAACCTCAAGGTTGAAGTTAATGCTTTGACGCATCGTATTCTGTTCGATGGCAAGAAGGCCGTCGGCGTTGAATATAAGCAGGGCGGCGAGTTGAAGACCGCCAAATCCGGCAAAGAAGTCATCTTGTCGGGTGGTGCTGTCAACAGTCCGCAAGTGCTGCTGCTGTCAGGCATCGGTCAGGCCGAATATCTGCGTAAGTTCGGCATCAATGTCGTCGCCGATCTGCCGGGTGTCGGCCAGAATCTGCAGGACCATCTCGACGCGACGATCATCAATGAATGCAAACTGCCGATTACGTTGCACAGCCAGATGAACAAGCTCCGCATGCTTATGACGGGTATGCAATATACGTTCTTTAAGACGGGTCCGGCCACCACGCAGGGGCTCGAATCCGGCGGCTTCCTGAAGTCGCGTCCGGAACTCGAAATCCCGGATCTCCAGCTTCATTTTGTGGCCGCGATGATGCGCGACCATGCCCGTGTGAAATCGGATCGTCATGGATTTACGGTTCACGTTTGCCAGCTGCGTCCTGAAAGTAAGGGCTATGTTGCGCTGAAGTCGCTTGATCCGGCTGATCATGCGCTTATTCAGCCGAACTATCTGGCCGCTGAAAATGACCGCCGCACCATGCGCGACGGCGTGCGTATCGTCCGCAACATCCTCGCTCAGCGTGCGATGGACATTTATCGCGGTCCGGAATTCATGCCCGGTGCCGACAAGCAGACGGATGCTGAAATTGACACATGGATCCGCGAAACAGCCGAGACGATCTATCACCCCGTCGGCACCGCCAAGATGGGTCATGATCCGATGGCCGTTGTGGATACGAAGTGCAAGGTGCGCGGTCTCGAAGGTCTGCGTGTTGTTGACGCCTCGGTCATGCCGACCCTCGTGGGCGGTAACACCAATGCGCCGACCATCATGATCGCCGAAAAAATCTCCGACGACATTCTCGGCCGCGCCGCACTGACGCCTGAGCATGTCACCATCGTCGAAGACCGTCGCGGCGCTGCGGCATAAGCCTTTTAGGCGAATAGAGTAATGAAAAAGGCCGGTTCCCAATATGGGGACCGGCCTTTTTGCTGTGCGGGGTGCAGCCGCAAGAAAACTTGATTATTCGCCGGCAGAGAAGACGTTTTTGACCAGGCGCAGGTAGGAGCGTTCGCTGCGCAACGGTGCGCGACGATTGGCGAGGCTTGAGACCTGAGCCGAGACATGCGGCGGCAGAAGCGGCTGGCGCTGGGCCGGTGCGCGGCGGGCAGGTTCAGGCGTACGTTCGCGTTTGGGCATGCGTTCGGGATCGAGAATTTGCAGACGGTCGATCCACTGGCGGGCGAGAAGGTGATCGCCGATCCAGGGCAGGTCATCGACAGGGACGGCCGCACCGAGGATGCGTGTAATGGCGCCATTATCCTGTGCAAGCGGCAGAAGGATCATTTCAAAAGTGGCTTCGCGTTGTGCCGTGGTGCTGGCTGTATATTCGACAATGCTGATGGAGGCGTTGCGGATGACCTCGTCGAGTGCGTGGCGCAGGCTGTCGAGGCAGTCTTCCTGCCACATGGCGAGCATATTGTGGTTGCGGAATTCCATGCCATAAACACCGCAGAGTCCTGTGCCGGCGAGGCGGAAGCGGAAGCTTTGTTCGTTTTCGCGCTCAAGGATGAAGACATGGGGCAGGATGGAGCGGATTTCGCCCGGCTGAATTTCGCTGCGCATGGGTGCGGGACGACCGAGGCGTTTGGCGTTCCAATAATCGAACAGCGCGTGAATTGTCTTATGTTTCATGTCACTCAACCCCGGCCTACAAAGGCTCTCCAGCGTTTGCCCGCACGCGGCTTCAGCCTCACGCGGATCATTTGTGCTTTCAAATCGAAACGTCCCGTTCTGGGGCGATCCAGTTTTGAACCCCTTGGGGTGACTTGCGTTTCGTAGCGATACGAAATGCGGCAATCACCCGAAGGTCAGGTCTCAGAGAGCAGAAAGCGTGCCAGTGGGGGCTGAGGAGGTCACTATGGCAGAAACCTGCGACATTTTAAGTGCGAAGCGCTCCATAAAGGGTGAAATTAATAAAAAATTCACCCTGGTTGGCCGGTTTCGGGACTGAAAGGCCATATTGAACCGTCCCGTGATCGCTCAAGGAGCGGCATGAGAGATGCTCATGAAGTGGGTGCAGATGCCATTTTGGCGCGAAAGTTAAAGCGGCACGGCTTCTGCAATAGACGGGTAAGCGCCATAGAGGTGCACCAGATTGGGTCCAAGCATCAGACCAGCGGCCCCAGGAGAAACAAGATGAAACATAAAGCCCCCCTCATCTCCACGTTCGCGCTCACGCTCGCTTTGGGCCTCGGCGCTTTCATGTTTGCAGGCAGCACGCCCGCTCAAGCCGGTAATTACGGCGGCGGTGACGGCGGTTGCGGCGGTGGCTGCGATACGCCTCCGCCTGAAGAAGATTGCAGTGTTTGCGGTGAAACACCGCCTCCGCCCCCGCCGCCCGAAGAGGATTGCGGCTGTGAAGACGATCATGGCGGCGGCAAAGGTACGTGGAACTGGAACAAGAACCACAACGAAAACAACAATTCCAACGAGAATAACAACGAAAACACGAACACCAATACCAACACCAATACGAACACGAACACGAACAATAATAATATCGTGGTCAATGTGAATGCGAACTCGACGGCCAGCGCCAGCGCGACGGCGGCCGCCAATGCGGTTTCGAATGCCAATCTCGCCAGCAATGTGTCGAGCAATTCGAATTCGAATTCAAACAGCGCGTCGGCCAGCCGTTCGGGTGGTTCGGGCTTTGGTATCGGCAACGGTAACGGCAGCGGCGGCGGCGGCGGCAGCTATTACATTGCGCCCCAGCCTGCGATGTCGATGGGTGCATTGAATGTGGTTGTGCGTGAAGCGGCCGTTGAGGTGAAGCCGGTGCGTGGCGTCTGCGTCAGCGCCAAGGGTCTTGAAGAAATGGCCCGTTACTCGACACAGATGCGTGAACTCACAGCGCGTGATGAAACCGAAGTGTTCCATTGCGTCGCCGGTGACATGCTGGTGGTGACGATTGGCCGGATGGTTGGTTCGGGTGCTAATTACGATGGCGGCTATGTCATCGAATGCAGCGAAGGCGAAGCGCTCCGTTTCGGTACCAACGGTCTTGCCTGCTCGCCGCGCCAGGCCGGTTATTCGCGCCATGATGCGGGTGGCGAAGGACGTACAGGCTACGCTGAAGTCTATATCAGCAAGGCAAGCCGCAATGAGACGGCAAGTGTGTCGGCCTCGGGCGCAGGCATGGCGACTTACAATGGTGGCGTTGGCTATTAAGGCACGACAGGAAAAGTTTAGGACGGCTTCTGCGAAGAAGAGACGGGGAGGGCGAAAGCTCTCCCCGTTTTTATAGCTCAGGGATAAGTCCGGACTGGTCGAGCACCATAAAGACAACAAAGAACACCACGACGGTGCCGAGTGTGCCGAGGATCGCGATGGGCCAACTCGTCCCGCCAAGTGAGTGGATGGCATCAGAAAGCGCTTCCGGTGAACCGGCGTTGCGGTACTTTTCCAGCGTCTTGTTTACGTGCTGAAAGTAGAAGGCATTGCCAAGCATGCCGAGCACAACGCTCAGGCCGATAGCGCCACCGGTTGTGCTGATATCCCAAACAAGTTCCACGATGGCACCTGCTAGCATCGCGACGGACACGCCAATCGCAGCGCCGTACATTTTGCGATAGAACAACCAGCTCGATGTCAGGAGGAACGCGGACCAGTTCCATGATCGCGTGGTGGCAAGTTTTTGCATCGACTGAGATCTGTTGAACATACTTGTCCATTTACTGCGATAGGTTTCGAAGTTCTTGCTGACAAACAATTTAGTATTGGGGTCCGTTATGAACGCATTGAATTTTTCTTCGTCGCTCATTTTGATTTCTTTCCCCAACGACATCTGCACCGTCATTCCCGTGAACGGTTTTGATGCGTATAATTCTGTGTCTTTGATTTTTTAAGCGTAATGTCGATGCGTCAACACATCTGACCTATTAGTGCAAACATGCATCACACGCGGATGGAAAACCATCCGTGTCAAGATTTGTACTTGGCAAATCGAAAGCGTGAGCGTATCAACCCTGCATCACACACTAAAAGTACATGATTTCCATGAAACACGTAATGCAAACAGCCGTTGAAGGTTTTGAAGGTAACTCGTACCCCACGGGGCCGGGCCGCACACGTTTGCGCTGATTGCGCATTGTGTTTGTGACCATAGGCCCCACCAAACCGGATGGGGCCTTTGTCGTTTAGGGCTTCGTCCACAGACCTCACTCAAGCGCGACTTCGCCGTGAGTGAACTCACTCAAACGAGAGCGGAGGATTTCTATGAAAACACCCCACGGTACCGAGGTTACGACCTCAGCCTAGGCGAAGAACGCTATGGGCCGCAGGCATTTCCTGTGTTGGCGTCGGAATGACGTCGGCGCAAACGGCATTGCTTTGTGGTCCCGGCTCTGAAGCCTGAGCTTACGACACATCACGTTTGGCAGAGACCAACGGACGCGCTTTATCGCGCGGGACCGGAAGGGTATCTGCATCCCTGAAGGAGAGAGAGAATGGTTACGTTTCCTGCCGCGTCAGTGCGGTGGAGTTTGGAGAACGGGCGCAGCATTGGTGTTGTGGTCGCATTGGTTCTGGCGATCCTGCTGCGCGTGAGTGGCCAGGGTGATCTGAACTTTTTGTCGGTGCTGGCGATTGTTTTGCCCGCACTCGAAGTCGCTATGTTTGCTTTGGTCGTAGCGTTCTACTTCGACAGCGAAGCGGCAGAGCAGGGCGCTGACCAGAGTCCCAATCAGAGTAACGTGCTAGCACACAATGCAGAGGCGCTGGTTGCCTGGTTCGTTGTCGTGCTAGCGCTGATGTGGGGCAATATCGTGCTGGTGCAGTTGGCCATCAACGCCTATGTGACACTCGGCGTACCGCCCGTATGGGCGACGTCGCTATAAGCAAAAAAAGGGGAGGACATAAGTCCTCCCCGGAGTTTGTATCGCTGAACCGCTTTGGGTGCCCCCCGTGGGCGGTTCAGTTCTGTCCGAAAGATAAGCCCGGACAGCAGCTCTCAAGACCCGACGACTAGTCGGTGGCAACCTGAGGGGTGGAGCTGACGGATCAGGATCTGATTGATCCGTCAGCGAATGGGTTTTGATTAGTTGACGTTACCGCGAAGGCCGCTGTTATCAACTTCCGAGTAGTAGCCGTAAGGCGACGTGTCGGCGGCTTTGACCGGTGCTGCCTGATAAGCGGGAGCAGGAGCGGCGGCTTGCGGTGCGACCTGTGAGTAAGGCTGGGCATATGTCTGCTGCTGAGCGGCGGGTGCAACATAGGCAGAGCGTGAAGGTGTCGAGGGTGAGGCAGCGCCTGAGGGGTTTGACTGGCGATAGTCAATCGTGCCCATCGGGTCGGATTTGCTGCCGGCGATCTTGGAACCGCAATCAGACGGGTTCACATGATAGAGCGGCACGAGCATCTTGAGCACGGCGCGTTCGAGAACGGCGCGCACGGCGAGCTGGAGAGGTTCCTGTGCGCTTTCGCCGGCACCGATCTGGAAGAGATTGCCGCCGAGGAAGTCGAACACACCGGCGCTGACTTCATGACCGACGATCTGCTTCTGATAAGAGACAAAGTCCACAACTTCGAGCGTGCGGCTGTTCACAAGACGCAGGTCGAGGCCGATATTCATGACGTAGATTTTGCCACCGGCAGACACGCCCCAGCCCATCGCGTCGGGGCTTGAGACTGCGCCGTCAACGCCGCCTGAACGGATGTTGAAGTTGAGTTCTGTGATGCCACCGACGAGGTAGTAGTCGCTGCCGCGGATTTCGCCCGCGAAGATTTTGCGATAGTCGCTTGTGCCTTCGCTCGAGCCGTCGGCATTCATCTGGGCGCCGTCGCCGATGAGCTTGTTGTTGGTGTATTTGAGTTCGAGTTCCGTGATCGCTGTATCATAGCGTTCGACGAGCGGCACACCGGCTTTGCCCAACGCGGACATGGCCATCAAAGCAGCGCCTTGTGTGAGCTTGCGGCCTGAACCGTCGGCTTCTTCCTTGCCGGTATAGTCTTTGATGTTGCCGACGGCGATGCGCAATGTCTGTGAGTCATTGTGGATGCGCGTTGCGACGCAGCGCAGGGCCGATGAATAGGGTGTTTCGTTGTTGATAACCGGAGCATTGCCCGTCGGCATCGTGTAGCGGCCGTCCGAACCGGCGCTGGCGCTGATGCAGCCCGTCAAAGCGAAGGCGACTGAAAGCATGCCCAATGTCTTTGTGGGGAGTGCCTTATGAGCCAAAACAGCTTTTGCAATGTTAAACACGGGATCGTCTCCTGGTTGCCATTTCTCGTCGGGGAGGCGCTGGCGATCATTTTGATCTGTCTCAGTGCCGCGACGATGAAGTCAGGATGTAGATTGCAACGCCCGTGCCAGTCCTTAAGTCCCGTTAACCTTTGAAAAAACCGGCTGATTTCTGCGTCTTTTCGGGAGGCTGCCTGTTCACTTGTGCCAAAAACGGGCCAGTTTGAAATTGGTTAACAGGTGTAAACCTGTGTCCCGCTTCGAAACGGGAGGCCATTTTCCGTTGCTTTGTACGATTGAGGGACAGGGAAGCGGGTGGCTTGCGAGCTTGGGCGGCACAGGCGACACTCGCGCACCCGAACTCACCCAAAAAAGGGACCAAACCCTTGGCCACACTCGAATTCTTCTTTGATTGCTCCAGCCCCTGGACCTATCTGGCCTTCAGCCGCGTTGAGGCGCTTGTGAAACGGACCGGCGCGACCATCATCTGGCGGCCGATCCTTGTCGGCGGCATCTTTAATACGGTCAATGACACGGTTTACGAGTCCCGCGCCAATCCGCACCCCGTCAAAGGGCGCTATTACGTGAAGGATCTGGCCGATTGGGCGAAATATTGCGGTATCGAAATCGGCCGCCCGCCGGTTTTTCCGGTGAATTCGGTTAATGCCATGCGCGCGGCCATTGTGGCGGACGGGGAGGGCAAGCTGCCCGCCTTTGCCTGGGCGACGTTCCGCACCTATTGGGGTGAGTTGAAAGATATCAGCCAGCCCGACGTGCTTGAGGCCATTTGCGCCGAAGTCGGGCTCGACTGGGCGCATGTAGCCAAACGTATTAAAGACGATGACATCAAAGCTCAGCTTCGCGCTAATACAGAAGAAGTGATTGCGCGCGGCGGTTTCGGCTCACCCACAATGTATGTGAACAAGACGGATATGTATTTCGGCAATGACCGGCTTCCTCTGGTCGAGGCGGCCCTCCTTGGCGCGACATTGACGCATGGTTGATCTGAACAACGCGGCCGACAATGGTGAGCCGCCAGCCTTTAATGTGCCGTCTGTGGTGCTGGGTCTTATCGGCGTGCTCGTTGTGGCCTATGCCGTCTTCGCTTGGGCGCAGCCTGAACAACAAGGGCAATGGCTTTTTCTCTTTGCCTTGTTTCCGGCGCGCTTCATTGCATCTGATCTGCATCCTGATCTGATTTTTCCGGGCGGCTTTGCGGGCGATGTCTGGACGCTCTTCACTTACACGCTCATGCATGGCAGTTGGACCCATGTGATTATTAACTGCGTTTGGCTGCTTGCCTTTGGCAGCGCCGTCGCGCGGCGCATCGGTTCGTTTCGCTTTCTTCTGTTCTTTTTCTTTTGCGGTATCGTCGGCGCCCTTCTTCATGTCGTGCTCTATGGCGGTTCACTGGTGCCTGTTGTCGGCGCATCGGGCGCGATTTCGGGATTGATGGGCGGCGCGGTGCGCTTTGTCTTTTTGGCCGGTGGTCCGCTGGGCGGTCTTGGCGGCCATCGGGGACCAAGCACGGCACCGCGCGCGCAGATGAGCATTGGTGCGGCGCTGCGCGACCGGCGCATTATGACATTTGTGGGTGTCTGGGTTCTTCTCAACTTTATCTTTGGTGTCAGCGGTGTGAACCCGTCGGGACAAGTCGCCGACATTGCATGGATCGCCCATCTCGGCGGCTTCCTTGCGGGCCTGTTCTTCTTCGGCATTTTTGACGGCCACAGGTCATCGCCTTCGGGCGGCCCGGGCAATGTCGGTTATGGCGAGTGGAGCGGCCGCGATAAGGATTGAATCTGTGAGTATCGTTCTTACATAAATCAGATGTACTTGTGTCGGCTCCAACCAGAAGGAAATCAACTCAAATGAGTGATACGTCTTCCTCGTCCGAACCGTCCATTGAAGCGCCTAAAGAAGTAAGCAACGGCGAGCCGCTCTGGCTGCGTTTCGTTTACATGATCGGCTACGGCATCCTCGGCAACATCGCTTTTTCGCTGGCGCTGTTTCTCGGCGTTGTGCAGATCGTGCTGCTGCTCATCCGCAAAGAACTGAATGACGAGATCGCAGGCTTCAGCCGCAATCTCATTGCTTATGTGGGTGAGTGCCTGAGCTATGTCGCCTTTGTGCGCGAGGACAAACCATTCCCGCTGGCGAAATTTCCAAGCTCTGAGGATTGAGGCTTAAGCGCCGCGCGTGTAGCTTTCGAGCTTGGCGCGGCCTTTGTCCGTCATAAAGCCGCGGATGACGGCAAGTGTCGTCACGGCGAAGCGCGTCTTAGCCTCGTCGGCGGTGGCGTGAAAGCCCGCAAGCTCCAGACTGCATAATCCGTGTACGACAGCCCAGAAGGCGTCGGCGACGAGGATCGGCTCGAACTCATCGGAGAAGCTGCCGTCCTTGATGCAGGCCGTCACGCCGTCGAGCAGGAACTGATAGGACGAGTGACCTGAGATGCCGCGCGCGGGCAGGATCGTGTCGGCACTATGCGCGTGGCGTGCTGCCTCGCTCACCGGCATCGTCGCGCTGATCATCAAGGCATAATAGGACGGGTTCTGCCTCGCGAACTCATGATAGGCGCGGCCGAGGTCGGCCAGGTAAAGCAGCGGTTCGTCATTTTTGGGGACCGCGCTCTGCGCATCGCCAAGCCGGTCGAAGGCTTCATCGAAAAGCGCCGCGATCAGTCCGTCTTTGCCGCCAAAAGCCGTATAGACCGCCATGGTCGAGGTGCCGACTTTGGTGGCGAGTTTGCGCAAGGAGATCGAATCCGGCCCGCCTCTGAGTAACATTTCGCTCGCCGCATCGAGCAGAGCGGCGCGCTGCGCATTGCGGCGCAGATCGGCTTTGCTCGCGTCGGGCGATGCAGCAGGCAGGGCTTCGGTTTGGTCCATCGTCACTTTCTATACGATTTTCCGAGGGGCGGGCTTGCTTTTGTGATTTAAGGTGAATTATAACACTGTTATCGAACGAGTCGCAATCAGGAGCGCCCCATGTCCAAACCCTTTCCCCAAGATGCTGTGCTGCAGGAAAACTTCGCTCCCGTGATGGCGGAGAGCTATGCGCCGGAGCTTGTCGTGGTTGAAGGGGAGTTGCCGAAAGGTCTGGCGGGCACGCTTTACCGCAACGGGCCGAATCCGATGTTCCCGCCTTTGGGCGACAAGCATCACTGGTTTCTGGGCGAGGGCATGATCCATGCGATCCAGGTTGAGGATGGCCGCGTTTCCTATCGCAACCGCTGGATCGAGACTGAGCAATATAAAGTCCAGCGCAAAGCCGGACGTCGTTTGATCGACACAGGCTTTGGCGGTGCGAGCCTGCCGGAAGCTGAAGGTATCAAGCGCAATGTCGCCAACACGAATATCGTCTGGCACGGCGGCAAACTGCTGGCGCTTGATGAAGGCAACCAGCCCGTCGCGATGGATGGCGATACGCTGGCGACCAAAGGTTCGTGGGATTTTGCGGGCAAGTATCAGGGCCCGATGACAGCGCATCCGAAGATGGACCCCAAAACCGGCGAGATGATGTTCTTTGGCTATATGGCCAAGGGGCCGGGCACGCCGGATATTTCCTACACCGTCGTCAACGCCAAGGGCGAAGTCACGCGCTCCGACATGTTTGAAGCGCCTTATGCCAGCATGGTGCATGACTTCATCACCACCGACGAACATGTGATCTTCCCGATCTTCCCCGCAACGATTGATGTCGAGCGCATCATGCGCGGCGGCCCGACAATTGCGTGGGACCCTGAGACCGCGACAAAGATCGGCATCATGGCGCGTAATGCGGGTGTCGAGACGATCCGCTGGTTTACGGGCGATCCCTGCTATGTCTATCACCCGATGAATGCTTACACCTCGCACGAAGGCGGACGCACGCGCGTCATTGCCGATGTGATGAAATATGACCGCGTGCCTTTGTTCCCCAATGCGGACGGCAGCAAGCCCGCATCCGGTCTGAGCGATGACCCGTCAATGCTTGTGCGTTGGACCTTTGACCTCGACAGCAACACGGACACTTATACCGAAGAAGCATTGAATGATCTCGGCGGCGATTTCCCGCGCCTTGATGAACGCTTCACAGGAATGGATTATCGACACGGTTTTTATGCGGCACTCACCGGCGAGCCCGGACGTGGTAAACCGTTCGACACAATCGTTCACGCCAATATGAAAACGGGAAAGCGCCACGAGTATCGTCCCGGTGCAGGCAAATATGTGATGGAGCCTGTCTTCGTGCCGCGCAAAGAGAATGCGGGCGAGGGCGATGGCTGGATCGTGTCGCTGCAATATGATCAGCGCCGCAATCTGAGCGACTTCATTGTGCTCGATACCGATGACATTACGCGTGGTCCGATTGCACGCGTCGAACTTCCGACACGTGTGCCGTTTGGTTTCCACGGCAATTGGCGCGGTGCGGCCTGATTGAGAACGGTTTTATGGCCTCGATATTTGTTGCTGCAAGCGCAATTGTTATCGCGTGCTTGGGGCTGGTGCATCTGCTGTTTACGTTCAGCGGGGCCAAGCTTCATCCGCGCGATCTAAGCTTGAAGGATGCGATGATGGCGTCGTCGCCGGTCATCAGCCGGGAAACGACAATGTGGCGAGCGTGGATCGGTTTTAATGCGAGCCATAGTTTCGGAGCCATGTTGTTTGGCATCATCTATGGTTATCTGGCAATACTGCATGGTGAATTTCTCATGCAGTCCACGTTCCTGCTGGCGGTCGGGTTTTGTCTTCTGAGCGGCTATGCGCTGCTGGGCAAGGTCTATTGGTTCAGCGTTCCGTTTCGCAGTATTTTGCTGGCGCTGTTTCTTTATGGCATCGGGTTGGGGCTTCATTTTGCTTAATGTCGCAATCCCGCCGGAAGGCTAAAACACCGGCTCTTCATAAACCGGCTTACCGTCAATCCTGATCCCTTTGATCGTCGCCTCGCCGTCGCGGCCAAGTGCGACATCGACGGAGAGCGCACTCTTGTTGCGTTCTTCCTCCAGCACGCGGCCTTCGCCTTCGGGCACGTAATAGCGTTCGATGCCGTAATCCACTTGGGCGACATTGCGCGTTGTATCGTAATAACTGATCGTGCCGCGAATGATTTTGTTGCCCAGCGCGGGCACTTCATGTGCATGAAACGCGGCGACCGCCCGCCAGTTATTTTCTGCGGGCGTCAATTCCACATAGATCGTTTCGCCATCGGCCCATGTCTGATCGCCGTTGATTTCGGTGAGTGACAAAGTGGTGATGGCATAGCCGAGCGTCACATAGTCGCCGCGAAAGAGATCGCGCGGGTCAACGGGTTCGCTTAACAGCGTCACAACATTGGGTGAGCGCAAAATCATCACGCGGTCGGCGATGAAGTAGGTGAGCAACAATGTCTGCACGAGAACAAGCACAATAACGGCGCTGCCGAAACGACCAAAGCGGGTGACGAAGGGAACGAGCCATTGCTTGGTCATTTGGCGTCTCCTTCTTCAGTCGAGGCCACAAGCCGGCGACGCAGTTTTGGCAGGATGAGACTTCCCGCGATGAGCAGGATGCCACCGATTGCGAAGAAAGCGGCTGTGTTGAGCAATGTCCCGAGCGTCTGGAAATAGAGATAGAGACATTCACCGGCAAAGGCGACGAGGCCTGCATTGATCGCAAAGCGATGATTGCGGGCTGTGCCATAGGCCACGAGCCAGACCGAGAGGGTGAGGAAGAGCGCAGCGTAGAACAAGAGGTTGTAGCCGTCATGTTGCGCGACGAGCGGATAGACGAGCGCGCCGATGCCAAGTGCGGCAAGGCCGCCATAGTTACGCATTGAGAGGCGCTGGGCCGCGACTTCACTAAAGGCAAGCGCGCCGACAGCGGAAAGCGCGACAAGAGCGAGGGCGTACCAGAGAATGCCGGTGCCGCCATAACCGTCTTCAAGCTGGAATGTCGCCATGGCGGCGAAGGCGATCAGCATGCCGTAGTTTTCGAGCAAAGACCCGAAGCGGATAGACGTGGATGAGAGGCGCAGGCCAAGCACCCATTGCATAAGAGCAACAAGCGCGAAGAGCGCGACGAGACTTCCGGTGTTGCAACCGATGAGTTCCTGCAAAGCGCCCGCATTGACACCGGCCCAGACCCAGAGTGTGAGGAGCGCGAGATGCAATCCCGCCCGCCAGCTCATGCGTATGGTGAGCCATGTCGCACCGAGCCATGGCAGGAAGAAGGCCCAACTGATTTGCTCGTGATGATCAAGCGCCCATGCTGCCCACAGAACAGCGAGAAGATAGGTGATCGCCAGGGCCGCGCGGGACGGCAGCGACCATGCCGCAGCGAGAGCGATGAGGCACCACAGCATCACCCATTCGGGCGTTGAAGACGTGACGTGATAAATCTGCCCGATCAGCATGATATTCGCGCCGAAGAGTGCGAGCCCTGCGACGACGCCTGCCTCGGCATAGGCGGGGTGGCCGCGCCTGTCGGCAAACCACGCTGCACCCCATGCGACCCAGAGGGCTGAAAAGATCATCAGGAGGCGGATGATTTTGGGAATCTCGGCCCAGTTCGCCGCGACAAAACTCATCACGGCAAAGCCCACAAGCACTGCGCCCATGATCGCCAGAATTTGCGGAATGTGCCGCACGGCCGCGCCGCCGCTCGCATCGGTCAGGATTGATTGCGCGTGTGCAGGCGTGACCCAGCCGCGCTCAACCCATTTTTCGAGGTCCTGGCGAAGGCGCCTTAAATAGATGGTCTGCCACATGACGTTGCCGAATCTCCGTAAAGAGGGTCAGAGGATGATAGCGCAGCCCAAGCGTTCTGCGGACTTTCATGGTTTACGTAGCGTCACGCTTGCGCCCTGCGTCCGAATGTCGCAACATATCCATTCTGGGTGTTGCCGATGCGATTGAGCGGACGGTGCCTCACTGTCTGCCGGCGTGTTTCAACAGGGCTTTCATTCAAGGTCCGGGCTTCACCATTTTGGGAGTTGAAGCGATGAACGTTGCCACGATCCTCAAGGCCAAAGGGGCCGATGTCGAAACAGTCGGGCCGGATATTACGCTCGGTGAAGTTGCGCGCCTGCTGAGCGCGAAACGCATCGGTGCTGTGCTTGTCCTCGAAGGTGAGCACCTGATTGGCATTCTGTCCGAGCGCGACGTCATCAAATCCATCGGCGTGGCCGGCTCCGAGGCGCTTGATCGTCGTGTCCGCGAAGTCATGACGTCGCGCATCGTGACCTGTGATCTCAATGACAGTGTTGATCTGCTCATGGACATGATGACTGAAGGTCGTTTCCGTCATTTGCCGGTTGTGGCCGAGGGCCGTCTTGTCGGCATCATCTCGATCGGTGACGTGGTGAAGCATCGCATGGCCGAAACCGTCATGGAGACGGAAGCTTTGCGCCTCTATATCGCCAATAGCTAAGCCAATTACCTAAGATTGGGCCAATAGACTGATTGTTTCGCGGATTTGGGGGAGGGCTTCTTCGGCAGCTTCTTCCCCAAGTCGTATCAGCTCGTCCGCGCGGTCAAATTCCATCAATGTCAGATGGCCGATCTTCGGCGCGATCACCACGTCCGGCGGATCACTCGCCAATCGTGCGCGGGCGAGGCGGTCCTGCACGATGTTGAGTGAGGCCAGCAGCACACTGGCAAAGCCCGGACCCCGACGAGCGGTGCCGATGGCGCGTTTGACGATTTCGCGTTCCGGTGCGCGCGCGGCGCCGCGCAGCTTGTTCAGCGTGTTTTTGATACCGTCCATGATGGCGGAGTTTTCATCCGGTGCAGTCACTGTGCTTTCAATGATTTCCTCTTCGACCATATCCGCGATGTCTTCAGCGATATCTTGCTCAGGCATCCGGTGCGGGACGCTCGCGACATAGAAGGGGTTGGTGCCTTCGGCAAAGTTGCGCCGTGTCGCGGGATCAAACGGATCAGTATTGAGGTTCACCGCTATGACAAGTCGTGCGCCGAGGGCGCGGGCGACGGAGACGGGTACAGGGTTCACAATCGCACCGTCGATGAGCCAGCGGTTGTCCACCGGCACGGGCGAGAACACACCGGGCAGCGCGTAGGAGGCGCGCAGCGCCTGCACGAGGCTTCCTTCGCGCAGCCAGACTTCATGGCCGGTGGAAAGCTCGGTGGCGACGGCGACGAAAGTGCGCTCCATATTTTCGATGCGCAGGTCGCCCAGATGATTGGTCAGGATCGCCTCAAGCTTCGCGTCACCGATCAGACCCGATGAGCGAAAACGAAAATCGACAAGACCGAGCAGGCGGCGTCGGTTGAGACTGCGCGCAAATTCTTCCAGCGGCTTCATTTGGCCCGCTACATAGCAGCCGCCCACCATCGCGCCGATCGACGTGCCCGATATGATATCGGCATGGACGCCAGCTTCGCTGAGAACACGCATGACACCGATATGTGCCCAGCCGCGCGCCACACCGGCACCGAGAGCGATGCCGATTTTCGTGCGGTTTCTGTTCAACTGGTTCATTAGGCTCTCACTCAACAGACTTCACTACGCGTTGAATTGAGGAATAGAAGAGGCAGAAGGCAAAAATATGACGGCTTAATGATTATGACCGTCTGAAATCTTTTGAGTTTCAATGCGCAGCGTCAGCGCCTTGTCCGACGCGCCCATCGGCACCGAGCGGAAAAAGCATGAGCGATAGCCGATATGGCAGGCGCCGCCATCGCCGCCGACGCTGACTTTCAGCACCAGCGCATCCTGATCGCAGTCGATGCGGATTTCGCGGACCGTTTGTGTCTGACCGCTTGTGTCGCCCTTGCGCCAGAAGCTCTGACGCGAGCGGCTCCAGTACCAGGCCTGACCTGTCTCAATGGTGCGTGCGAGGGCTTCGGCATTCATCCAGGCAAACATCAGCACTTCATTGGTGGTCGCGTCCTGCGCCACAACGGGGATCAGCCCGTCTGCGTCGAACTTCGGCATGAAGCTCACGCCGTCTTCAATGTCAGCCAATGTGCCGCGCGGGGCGAAGAGGGGGGAAGGGGTCATGGGAGCCTCTGTCGAATAACGAATAGTGCCAACATAATGGGCGCGTCCGGCCCCAAAAACAAATGGCCCGCATCGAGCGGGCCATCTGCATCAATTCAAATTCTGCATCCTTACGGACGGATCATCTGCATGAAGCGGGCCTCGAGGCGCGGGTCGTCGCGGAAGACACCGGTAAACTGCGTGGTGATGGTCGCCACGTCAGGTTTCTTGATGCCGCGCGTTGTCATGCATTGATGCTTCGCATCAACAAGGATCGCCACACCGGCGGGCGCGAGCGCCTCCGTGATCGCGTCAGCGATCTGGGCGGTCATGGTTTCCTGCGTCTGGAGACGCTTGGCGTAAATTTCAACGACGCGGGCGAGTTTGGAAATGCCCACGACCTTGTTGGTCGGCACATAGGCGATATGAACCTTGCCGAGAATGGCGACCATGTGATGTTCGCAATGTGATTCAAGGCTGATGTCGCGCAGCATCACCATGTCCTGATAGCCGGACACTTCTTCGAAGGTGCGTGAGAGTTCTTTGATCGGGTCGGCATTATAGCCTTCAAAGAATTCTTCATAAGCGCGGGTGACGCGGCCGGGCGTGTCAATGAGGCCTTCGCGGTTCGGATTGTCCCCCGCCCAGGCGATCAGCGTGCGCACGGCAGCTTCCGCTTCTTCGCGGCTCGGCTTTTTCACTTCTGGCAGTTCAACGGATTTCAAGCGCGAACCCAGACCTTCAACGGCAACATTCATGTTCATCTGACCATTCTCGTTTGGGGGACCGCGCCACAATTTAAGGGGCAGGGGCCAAATCACTCCCATCAAGCAACGGGGTCTATATGCCATGTGAAAGACACTCTGGCATCGTTACAAGGACGCATATGGCCTTGCAGAAAGGGACTATCAAGGTGGGTGCGACACCTAAACGCCGCAAGATGAGGAGGGGAAATTGGCTCATTTCCTCTATTTTAAGCCTTGCCGCCGATGATGAAGCCTAATAACAAATGGGTGTGGCGCCCGGGCGCTGCCCTCAATGAACGGACCGGATATGACCTGTCGAAGCTGCGGACACATCACGATCACCGCCTGAGGCCCCTCGCGATGAAGGGGGTCAGGTTTACCCCTTTGCTGATTTGAGAGACCGCTTCGACATGACCGCTCCTCTTTATCTCTACAATACGCTGACCCGCTCCAAAGACCTGTTCACGCCTGCGGACCCCGCGCGCGTCACCATGTATGTCTGCGGACCGACCGTTTATAATTTTGCTCATATCGGCAATGCGCGGCCCGCCGTCGTGTTCGACGTGCTCGCGCGCCTGTTGCGTCGGCTTTACCCACACGTCGTCTATGCCCGCAACATCACGGACATCGAAGACAAGATCATTGCCTCGGCCAAAGAGCAGGGCGTGCCGATCAGCGTCATCACCGAGAAATATGCCGACATCTACCGCAAGGATATGGGCACGCTCGGCGTTAAGCTGCCGGACATTGAACCCAAAGCCACCGACGCCATTCCCGACATGATCTCG
Source organism: Parvibaculum sp. (assembly GCA_030645235.1). Classification (GTDB taxonomy): domain Bacteria; phylum Pseudomonadota; class Alphaproteobacteria; order Parvibaculales; family Parvibaculaceae; genus Parvibaculum. The sequence continues at coordinate 805,714 of JAUSMV010000012.1, forward strand.
ATGATGGAACGGCTGATCGCCAGCGGCCATGCTTATGCCGCCGAAGGCCATGTGCTGTTCCATGTCGCGTCTTATAAGGACTATGGCGCGCTGTCGCGTCGTGATCTCGATGACATGATCGCCGGTGCCCGCGTTGAAGTTGCGCCCTACAAAAAAGACGCCACCGACTTTGTGTTGTGGAAACCGTCAACGCCCGAACAGCCCGGCTGGGACAGTCCGTGGGGTCGCGGTCGTCCGGGCTGGCATATCGAATGCTCGGCTATGATCGAGAAGCATCTGGGCGAGACCATCGACATTCATGCCGGCGGCATCGACCTTCAGTTCCCGCATCATGAAAACGAGATTGCGCAATCGACCTGCGCCCATGGCGGCAAGCTTTTCTCGCGCTTTTGGCTTCACAACGGCTTTGTGAATATCGAAAAAGAAAAGATGTCGAAATCCATCGGCAATGTGCTGTTGGTGCATGACCTCATCAAGGAAGCTCCCGGCGAAGCGATCCGCCTCGCGCTGCTCAACGGTCATTACCGCCAGCCGCTCGACTGGACCGGCGAAGGCTTGGCTCAGGCGCGTCAGATGCTCAACCGCCTCTATGGCGCGTTGCGCACGCTTGCCGATGTGGAGGCCACGGCCAATGACGCCGTGCCGCCGGAGTTCATGGCCGCATTGCTTGATGATCTCAATACGCCCAAGGCTTTGGCGGTTTTGTTCGATCTGGCCAGGCAGGCCAATGTCGCCACCGATAAGGCTGAAAAAACCCGGCTTAAATCGGCGCTTCTGGCCGCAGGGTCGCTCATCGGCCTCCTCGAACAAGACCCTGAGATCTGGTTTGCAGGCGGCGGTATCGCTCCCCATATAGACGCAGACGAGATCGAAGCCCTGATTTTGGCGCGGGCCACTGCGCGTAAAAATAAAGACTTCAAAGAAAGCGACCGCATCCGCGACGAGTTGGCGGGGCGCGGTATCCAGATCGAAGACGGGCCGAAAGGCACAACATGGCGTGTAGGCTAAAGCGAAATGCTGAACGAGATCTACAACACGCGCATTCTGAAACTGGCAGCGAATATCCCGCTGACGGACCGGCTTGCGTCGCCTGATGCGACCGTCACGGCGGTCTCGAAGCTTTGCGGTTCCAAAGTCACTGTCGATGTCAAAATGGATGGCGACAAGGTTGTGGGCTACGGCGCGGACATCAAAGCCTGCGCGCTGGGTCAGGCCTCGTCCTCCATCATGGCGCATCACGTGATCGGCGCGTCGGCGTCGGAACTTCACGAAGTTGGCAAAGCCATGCGCGCCATGCTGAAAGAAGGGGCCGAGCCTCCGCGTGATTTCATGGACGGCAAGTGGCTTGACCTTGAAGTGCTCGAACCCGTCCGCGATTTCAAAGCGCGTCATGCGTCCACGTTGCTCGTGTTCGACGCCGTTGAAGAAGCGGTGGACGAGGCGATCGCCAAACAAAAATGATTTGCTTCCGGCAAAAGCGGGGAGCGTAGGGGAGAGTTTATGAGCCGCATTTTTGGCGCTGTGACGCAAAATGGTTACGTCGTGCGCGATATTCACGCGGCGATGGATCACTGGATCAATGTGATGGGCGTCGGCCCGTGGTTCTATGTGGACCGCGTGAAGACGGATTACTTCATCTATCACGGCGAACCCTCCGCAATGGAGATGAGTGTGGCGCTGGCGAACTCCGGCGATCTGCAAATCGAGCTGATCCAGCAGCGCAATGATGCGCCCTCGATGTACAAGGATTTTCTCGACGCGGGCCATGAAGGCCTGCAACACATGGCCTATTGGACCAAAGATTATCAGACGGTCTATGACCGCGCTTTGGCGCTCGGCTACAAAGTCGGCCATGAAGGTCAGATCGGCGGCGCGCAGGGGCGTTTTTCGTATTTTGAAACGCAGGCGCATCCGGGCACGGTGATCGAGCTGTCCGATATCAGCGGGGCCAAAGGCAAACTCTTTGAACATATCCGCAAAGCCTCAATTGACTGGGACGGTTCGGACCCCATCCGTATTGCGAAATAAACCTCTGTAGCTATCCTCTCTCACTCCTTTCTCATCTATTGGAAATATGCATGTCCGACCTTGCTGAAGCCCGTCTTAAAACTGTGCGCGATCATATGGCGCTTGAATGTGTCAATGATTGGGACGCCGTCATCGCGACCTTTGCCCATCCGCGCTATGAAATGTACGGCTCCGGTCAGGTCTTTGACGGCGAAGCTTCCGTGCGCGGCTATTTTGCCGCCTCGCGCACGCCGTTTCCCGATCAGGCCAATGAGATCATCGCCATCGCCCATGCCGCCGACACAGTGCATGTCGAGTTCTTCCTGACCGGCACACATCTCGGACCGCTGAAACTTCCCACAGGCATGATCGAGCCCACGGGAAAATCCTTCCGTGTGCGGATGGCAGCGACATTTGAATTTGCAAAAAACAGCGACAAGATCATTTGCGAGCGACCCTATTTCGATCAGGGTGCCGTCCTTCGCGCGCTTGATCTCGCCTGACGGGCCTCAAAATTTATGCATCGGGAGAAGTAAAATGAGATATGTCGCCGCTGATACGAGCAAATACCGCGAAGCCGCCTATGCCGCGCCGCTCGACTCTCTCGATCCTGCGCAGCCTGCGCTCTTTCAGAAAAATGCCATGTGGCCGATTTTCGAGCGCCTGCGCCGCGAAGACCCTGTGCATTTCACACCGGGCGGCGAGTTCGGTCCCTATTGGTCGATCACCAAATACAATGACATCATGGCGGTCGATACGAACCATCAGGTTTTCTCGTCAGACTTCATGCGCGGTGGCATCACCATCGGCGGCGGCATGCAGAATGTCGATCCGCTGCCCATGTTCATCGCGATGGACCCGCCCAAACACGATCTGCAACGCAAAGCGGTCAGCCCCGCCGTCGCGCCGTCAGCGCTGATGAAGATGGGCCCGGAAATCCGTGAACGCGCCGCCAAGATTCTTGATGGCCTGCCCATCGGTGAAGAGTTCGACTGGGTGGACCTTGTGTCGAAAGAACTCACCGCCATGACACTTGCGACGCTGTTCGATGCGCCGCAGGAAGACCGCCGCAAGATCACCCATTGGTCAGACGTTGTGACATTCAATCCGACGCCGGGCGGCATTGTCGAAACGATGGAACATAAGATGCAGGTGCTCGGCGAATATGCCGATTACTTCATGGGTCTGTGGAACAAGAAGGTCAATGCCGAGCCGTATGGCGATCTGATTTCGATGCTCGCCCATCACCCCGACACGCGCAACATGGAACCGCGCGAATATTTCGGCAATGTCGTGCTCCTCACCGTCGGCGGCAATGACACGACGCGCAACACGATCTCGGGTTCGATCCTCGCGCTCAACCAGAACCCTGACCAATATGCCAAGCTCCGCGCCGACCATTCGCTCATCACGCCCATGGTGCCGGAAACAATCCGCTGGCAGACCCCGCTCGCCCATATGCGCCGAACGGCGGTCGCCGACATTGAGTTTCAGGGCAAGCAGATCAAAAAAGGCGACAAGGTCGTCATGTGGTACGTGTCGGGCAACCGCGACGAGGAAGTCATCGACCGTCCGAATGATTACATCATCGACCGCGAACGCTCGCGTCAGCACATCTCATTCGGCTTCGGCATCCACCGTTGCGTCGGCAACCGCCTCGCCGAATTGCAGCTCCAGATCATCTGGGAAGAAATCCTCAAACGCTTCCCTGAAGTGATCGTGACCGAAGAACCCAAATACTCGCGCTCCACCTTCGTCAAAGGCTATGAGACGATGAAGGTCATCATCCCGACGAAGAATTAAGGCGCTGGTTAAAAACTCGTGTTGAACGCCTGTTGACGCCAAACTCTTTAAGGAATACCCTGAAAAGTGCATTACAGGAAAATCGTTCAAGGGTTCGATTCGCATGGATACTTATGAGCGCCTTCGGGCTACTGCCATTGCCAAGATTGTCCGCGGCATTCCGGCGCAATTTTGGACAGACCTTCGTGCCTTGGCGATTATCACTTATGCGGACGTCTTTGCTGACGTCGCGGCTGACAAGAACATTCTGCCTGACCAGAAGTCCGATGATCTGCTCCAACGGCGTCATTTCAGGATGGAAAAGCTGCTTATCGACCAAGCGACCAAGCATGGTTTGTCTCATTCTATGAATGTAATCGTTCAGAATAACCGTCGGCACGCATATGTGTTCAATGGAGGCGTCGCAATGACGCAATCTTATGTCCAAGCAATTGGTTTAATGCCGCAGCCGGCTAAATTCCGGGAACGTCTTGCCAATTCGATGGCTTTGCCTCGCCTTGATCTCGGCGATGAACCTGAGGGCGCATTCGTGATGCCTCTTCTCTATGGTTTGGTCGCACACAACCCGATCGGTCGCCGCTTCAACGCAGAAGAACAGAAGTTAGGAATGATTCAATTCTGCATCCCTGCCGCCGATTGCAAAGCATGGGCAGTGGAGTTCACTATCGCTGAAATTCTGGATGCATACCCGGTCGCACCGAAGAAGGGCGTTCCGAAGCGGTCGCTTCCTTGGAAAAAACGGCAGGGCGATGAAGGCACTGGTACGGACGGCCAGACATGAGTGTGATCGCACAAGGCTTTGTTGGTGCGCGCCTTACCGAGGCGCGCAAGGCGCGTGGTATCAGCGCGACTGATCTGGCTGATCTGGTTGGTGTGAGCGTGCAATCAATTTCAAAATACGAGAATGACAAGCAAAGTCCCAAACTTGATGTAGTTCACAACTTTGCTGCGGTCCTAAATTTCCCACGCGACTATTTTTTGCGTCCTGTCCAAGCACCTGATGAACGCCCGATTTTTTGGCGCGCCCGATTGTCTGCGCCTCCTATTGCGCGCGACCGTGCCGAAGTGCGGCTGGAATGGATGAAGGAGATTGTCGATTATCTTGGTTCTTACTTTGAACTTCCCAAGCTGAACGTCCCGCGTATCGACTTCTCAGAAGATAGCCTCGGAAGCTCTGATTTCGTTGAGCGTGTTGCGACGGACATCAGGGAATTCTGGAATATTCGGTCCGGTCCGATGCCCGACACAATCGAGCAATTGGAAGCTAACGGCATCCTTGCTTCTCGTATCCATGTGAGAGCAGATAAGTTGGACGCATTTTCGCAATGGTCTGATCGTTTCAACGTGCCGTTCGTTGTGCTTTCTCGCGACAAGGCAAGTGCATGCCGTCAGCGTTTCGATGTGCTTCACGAGTTAGTTCATATCATCTGCCATACGAATATCCCGCAACGCCGCCTTAATGATAGAGCCTTTTACAAAGCTGTGGAAAAGCAGGCGGATCAGATCGCATCAGCTATACTTCTTCCCGAGGCTGATTTTATGGGCGAACTCTATGCGCCATCGTTAGATGGTTTTCTGACGTTGAAGGAGCGTTGGGGCACTTCGGTTGCCGCCATGATTATGCGGTCAAAACACCTTGACTTGATCGATGAAGACGAAGCGCGCCGCCTTTGGATTAATTACAATCGCCGTGGTTGGCGCACTGGAGAGCCGCTTGATGGTAAGCTGGAAACCGAGGAGCCGCATCTCATTCGGCGCAGCTTTGAGCTTTTGATGGAGGAAGGCGTGCAGTCGGCGGCACAGATTATGAAAGCGCTGCCGTTGCCAGTGGCAGACTTGGAAGAGCTTGCAGATCTTGAACCTGGCACTTTGTCTGGGGACGTTCAATCTCGGGCTGCACCGATTCTTAAGGATGAATTTCGGCAGGATTTCAACGTGGTTAGTCTCTTCGGGAGAAAGGACTAATCTTTCGCCCTTTTAGTTGCGGCTTTTTAAGCAAATTCCGCCCGACACTCTGGTGAAAACTCAAACTGAGACAACACTTATTCCGATGGGCATGGACCGAACCGGCCGGAGCAACTATAAATTAACCTTATTGGGGTGATCTAGTCCGCTTGGGGCTGACCCCCCGAAAGGGAAGATTTAGAATGTCCGGCATGTGCATGCATGACAAAAACCTGAGGAGTGGGACGTTCACGACGCCCGCGACCCTCACTAGCACCGGCTCAGCCTGATCGGTTGAGCCGCCAGATGCGCGTGCCGTGCGCATCGCCAGAACATCCGTTATAGTTGAACTGAAATGCCTTGGGACATTTGTGCCCCTGTGAGCCCTTTCGGGCAAAGGCGCGCGTTCAGGCTTCATTATGCGATTTGATCCCTTGTCCCTTCTCTTTCGCGGGTTGATCCAGTTTTACCGCTGGTTCATTTCGCCTTTGATCGGACCGGCTTGCCGGCACGGGCCAAGCTGCTCGGAATATGCAATTGAAGCCATCGAACGGCACGGATCATGGCGGGGAGGGTGGTTGACCCTTTCGCGCCTGTCGCGGTGTCACCCTTGGGGAACGCACGGATTCGATCCGGTCCCCGCGACACTTGATCCGAGCCCGTGGTACGCGCCCTGGCGCTATGGCCGCTGGACACTTGTTCCGGTAGAAGGTCACGAAACGATGAGAGAAACGAAATGATAAAGCTGACATTGCCCGATGGTTCGGTTCGCGAACATGACGCGCCGCTTGACGGGCTGGCCTTTGCTGAGAGCATCGCCAAATCACTCGCCAAAAAAGCAATCGCCATCAAATTGAATGGTGAAGTGAAAGACCTCAATACGCTGATCGACAAGGATGCGTCGATTGAAGTCGTGACGGTTGCAACACCCGATGGCCTCGAACTGTTGCGCCACGATGCGGCGCATGTGATGGCCGAAGCCGTGCAGGAATTGTTTCCCGGCACGCAGGTCACAATCGGCCCCGCCATTGAAAATGGTTTCTTCTACGACTTTTCGCGCGCCGAACCTTTCCGCCCCGAAGATCTCGAAAAGATCGAAGAGCGTATGCGCCAGATTGTGGACCGTAACGAGGTGATCACGCGCGAAGTCTGGAAGCGCGATGACGCCATCGCTTACTTCAAAAGCATCGGCGAGCATTACAAAGCCGAGATCATCGGCGGCATTCCGGCGGGCGAAGAAGTTTCTGTTTACAAGCAGGGCAATTGGCTCGACCTCTGCCGTGGGCCGCATCTTCCGTCCACGAATAAATTGGGCAAGGCCTTCAAGCTCACAAAGCTTGCCGGTGCCTATTGGCGTGGTGACAGCCGCAACGAAATGCTCCAGCGCATCTATGGCACGGTCTGGGCGACAGATGCTGAGTTGAAGGCTTACCTCACGATGATCGAGGAAGCCGAAAAGCGCGACCATCGCAAGATCGGCCGCGAGATGGACCTCTACCATTTTCAGGAAGAGGCGCAAGGGTCCGTCTTCTGGCACCCCAAGGGCTACACGATCTTCAATCAGCTTGAAGCCTATATTCGCCGCCGTTTGGATGCGTCGGGCTATGTTGAGGTGAAGACGCCGCAGCTCATGGCTTCGAAGTTCTGGGAACAGTCGGGCCATTGGGGCAAGTATCGCGAGAACATGTTTGTCGTGCCGGACGAAGTCCCGGGCACGGAAGATGAAGGTCCGGTGCTGACAGGCAAGAGCGATCTCATGGCATTGAAGCCGATGAATTGCCCCGCCCATGTGCAGATTTTCAATCAGGGCATCAAATCCTATCGCGATCTGCCGATCCGCATGGCCGAGTTCGGCTGCTGTCACCGCAACGAAGCGCATGGCGCTTTGCATGGTCTGATGCGTGTGCGTCAGATGACGCAGGATGACGCGCATATTTTCTGCACCGAAGAACAGATCCAGTCGGAGACAGAGCATTTCGTCAATCTGCTTTATGCCGTCTATCAGGACATGGGCTTTGCTGATGTTGTGATCAAACTTGCGACGCGGCCTGAAAAATTCGGCGGCACGATCGAGCGTTGGGACGCAGCGGAAAAAGCCTTGGGCGATGCGCTGCGTGCCACGGGCCATGATTTCATCATTGCCGAAGGCGAGGGTGCCTTCTATGCGCCGAAACTTGAGTTCCACTTGAAAGACGCCATCGGTCGGTCTTGGCAGGTCGGCACATTGCAGCTCGACTATGTGCTGCCCGAACGTCTCGGCGCGACGTATGTGGCCGAAGACGGGTCGCGTAAATTTGCTGTCATGCTTCACCGCGCGATCCTCGGCACGCTCGAACGCTTCATCGGTATTCTGATTGAAAGCAGCGCAGGCAAATTGCCGATGTGGCTCGCGCCTGTGCAGGTCGTGATGACAACGATCACATCGGACGCCGACGAATATGCAACGCAAGCCGCCGCCGCTTTGCGCGCTGCCGGTTTGCGTGTCGTGCTCGACGTGCGCAATGAGAAGATCAACTACAAAGTGCGCGAGCACTCGGTCGGCAAAGTGCCGGTGATCCTCGTCGCCGGCAAACGCGAAGCCGAAGAGGGCACAGTCTCCATGCGCCGCCTCGGCTCGCAGGATCAGACAGTGGTGAAACTCACCGACATCATCAAAGCGTTGTCGGCAGAAGCAACACCGCCCGATTTGGCCGCGCCGAAAGTCGCTGCGGAGTAATTTTTCACTTAGCCCTCTCCCCGCTGGGGAGAGGGTCTTGCTTCTTCTTAACCCTCCCCTTGAGGGAGGGTCAAAAAATCTTTTTTAGATTTTTTGGGGCGGGGGAGCGTTCAAGTGGGGAAATTAAATTTTTCCGCCTCTGTCCCCGCCTGAGAATTATTTTTTTATGGGAAAAGTCGGAGGCTCATCAAACCGACTAACGATCTCTGCATGGAAACCTCGAATCTCTTGCAAGAAATGCTAACTGCTTCGAGCCTTGGTCGAGCCGGAATCCCGTTTATCCCCGCTTTTGGCGTGCGTGATCAGCTGCCGAATTTCTCCGTATAGGTTTTTTCCAACCCGTCAAACACCGACCAGAAAGGTGATTTGACGTCGTCCGCCAGCACCTCGCCCAGCATCACGAGATGCGCGTGCCAGCCGCTTGCAAACTTCATACGATACGGGCCTTCAATCAGACGGCTATGTGTGAGTGTGAGCCGCACTTTGTCGCCTTCTTCTTTCAACACAAACTCGACACGGCTGCGGCCATCGTCAAGACCCTGGCTCCAGTCAAAGCCGAGGCGATACGGCGGTTCGAAAATCGTGACCGTGTGCTGACTATCATGCTTGCCGTTATACTGTTTGAGGTGATCGGGCGGCGGCGCGGCATGCGATCCGACATTGCTGTTGTCGAATTTAAGCTCCAATTTACCGCCTTTTTTTGGTGTGATCTCTCCGCCTGCAAACCATTTCGCGCGTTTGTCGGCTTCGGTGAGATAGGCCCATACGCGTTCGATGGGACCGGGCAACAGGCGCTCAAAGCGCAGCGTGTTTTTGTCGATCATGGTGCCGTGGTCGCTCATGCTTTGTCCTTTTCTGCCATCATTTTTAATTCTGTTTCCAGCGCATCGAGGCGCGGGTTCCAGAAATTCCGCACGCTGTCCACCCAGTCCGCGACTTCCGCGATGCCGACCGGATCAAGCGCGTAAATTCGTCTCTGCGCCTCAACGCGCACCGAGACGAGGCGGGCCGCCTTCAGTGTACGGAGATGTTGCGAGATCGCCGGTGCGCTCATCTCAAAGCGGCGCGAAATATCGCCCGCCGACATCTCGCCATGGCGGAGCATCTCAACAATGTGGCGCCTTGTGGGATCGGCGAGGGCGGCGAAAGTTTCCATGTTTCATTAATTGCAGATTTACTTAATTAAGTCAAATAGCAAATTAAAAACCCCATTTATATCAATCCGTTTATCCCCCCAGTCCGGTAAATGCCTTAGAGTGAAAGCAAGGGTTCCACCGCATTTGCGTAGGGCTGATTGATGAAATTGACGCGCGTTTTTTTGGCTTTTTGGCTCGTCGGGGCCACGCCCGCATGGGCCGATGAACCCGCCACCATGTCGCCTGTTGTGAGCGTCCTCGACGGTGTTGATGCTGCCTCTCCTGCGACGCCGCTTGCTCTTCGCTGGCGTGTGACGAAGCCTGCATGGACCGCGAGTGACGAACGCGCCTTTGGCGATTTTGTTCATGCGCTGGGATCAAGCGATTGCAATGACATGGATGAATGTCTCAAAAGCTCCGCCAATATTTATCGTGGCAGCGATCCCGTCGGCATGAGCTTTTATGCTGATTGCGCTGACCTGCCTTATCTGTTGCGGGCTTACTTCGCGTGGAAAAACGGTTTGCCTTTTTCCTATGCGAGCGGTGTTGCCGCCATCGGCAATTCCAATGATCTGCGCTATTCGCGCTATGGCAATTACGTGTTCGCGCGGACCGATGTGCGACCGCCCGCCGAAGGCGTCTGGCCCAATGCGAAATATGTTTTTTCCACGCTCAATAATTTCATTTCGAGCGCCATGTTCCGCTTCTCGCCGGATCTGACAAAGGGTGAGCCGACGGATTTTTATCCGGTCAAAATCGCGCCGGGTTCCATTCGTCCGGGTACGGTCATTTATGATCCCAATGGTCATGTCGCAGTTGTCTATGATGTGGATGATGAAGGCCGCATCCGCTTTATCGATAGTCATCCCGATAACAGCATCACGCGCGGCAATTATGGTCGCCGCTTCGTCCGCGCTTCTGCGCCGATGGGGGCGGGCTTTAAGAATTGGCGTCCCCTGTCACTTGTCGGCGCGACGCAATCAGCCGATGGTTCTTATGTCGGCGGCGTGATCAAACTTGCAGCCAATAGTGAATTGCCCGACTGGTCTGACGAACAATTCTTCGGCACCAATCACGCGACGTCATGGAGCGCCGCGCAGTTTGTTTATAACGGCGAGGCAATTGATTACTATGACTATGTCCGCCGCGCCGTTGCGGGCCATGACATCATCTATGATCCGCTGAATGAGACCCGCAGCATGGTGCGCGGTCTTTGCGAGGATTTGCGCTACCGCGTCGAAGCGGTGGACATTGCAGTGAAGGCAGGTATCAACACACAGAGCCAGCCCGCGCGTCTGCCGGACAATATCTACGGCACGTCCGGCGATTGGGAAACCTATTCAACGCCGTCGCGCGATGCCCGTCTCAAAGTGTCGTTCAAAGAATTGCGCGATCAGATGTTGCGCTTTGTTGAACTCGCGCAGGCCGCTGATCCCCATGTTGCTTATAGCGGCAGCGATCTCATCGGCGACATGGCCAAAGCACATGACGAGGAAGCCGCGCAATGCAACGTGACTTACGCGGCAAGTGATGGCAGCCCGCGCATGCTTACATTTTCTGAAGCGCGCCAACGTCTCTTTGCCATGTCGTTTGATCCCTATCATTGTCCGGAGCGGCGCTGGGGTGCGACCTCGACAGAGGAGCTCGCCACATGTCCTGACAATGCGCTGAAAGATCAGTGGTACAAAGCCGAGCAGAACTTACGCAATCAAACAGATCGCACCTATGACATTGCGATGGGCTTTTCGCTGAATGATCTTCTGCTTGGTGTGCCGGGCAGCGGACAAGCCGCGCCGCCTGATGTTGATGTCACCGCTGCACTCGTTGCCGCGCGCGCTACGGGCACATTGCGTCCTACGCTCACGTCAAAAGCTGTACCAGAGGGCAAAGCCCAGTGAGCTGTCGCTCACCGTGTTCTTGCCGGACAGGCTTTTCATATAGCTCAGTTCCATAGATACGGTCTTGTCGAGTTTCTTGACGAGCGACAGGCCGAGTTTATTCGACATCACCCGTCGCGTCGCGGCGTTCTGATCCTGCGAGATGGTTGTGAAGCTTTCGCTCTTTATCATGACCTGCAGATCATGTGTGAAGGTGACGCCAAGCGTGAGATTGGCTTTGAATTCATTGGGTGTGCTTGCAGGCTTGATGCGAATGGCGATGAGATTGTCGCTGAACCCATCAAGCCCCAGCCATTTGAAATGCTGACCTATGGTGAGGCCGAACTCACCGTCTATGTCGCCGCGCTCGGAGGAATAGCCGTCATCCGACGACATCGCGCCATGCCAGATGATGAGTGGTTGCACGGAGAAATACGTCTCCTGCCATTCGCCCAATGCATAGCGTGCACCTGCTTCAATGCGCGACAATCCGCGTTGCGAAATCGTGGAACCGAGCCAACTTGTATTTTCATGCGCTAAAGAAATTGTGCCGACCAGCGTCAGGTCTTTCCAAAGCCCATACTCCATATAGGGCTGAAATTCCTTTTTGCTGAACCGGTTGCGGCGCTGTTTGCCACCTTCCGCGTCATAGTCTTCAGTGGCCCAGCTCACGGTGAAAGGAACGATGAGTTGCAAATTGCCGACAGGTTGCGGCCACGCGCCAGCCTCTGCGGCGCAAGGCCACAGCGCCACCGCTCCCAGAAATGCGCCAAACTTCGCCCCAATCCGTGACCGCACACGGACCCCCTTTTTCTGAGCTATAATCGTCGGAGGGTGAGTGCCGCATGTAAAGACGGTAACGACATTTGCCCACAGTTTTGATGGGTCAGGCGCGGTACTTGTATCTGCCGGACCCGATGACCACTTCGTGTAAGGATGAACCTCTTGGCCCGTTGCGAACAAACAATCGACTTGCTGCTCACGCGTCGTTCCGTCAAGCCGATGACAATGGCAGCGCCGGGGCCGGACGACGCCGAGCTTGAGATCATTCTGCGGGCAGGAGCCCGTGTGCCGGACCATGGCAAGCTCGCGCCTTGGCGGTTTATTCTGTTCAGGGCTGATACCCGCGCGGCTTTCGGTAAAGTTCTGCGCCGGCGTTTTGCGGAGGTTGAGCCTTCGGCCAATGAAGATCGTCTGGTACTCGAAGAGGGGCGCTTCCTGCGCGCGCCGCTCGTCGTCGCTGTCATCTCGCGCGTGGTGCCGAGCCAGAAGGCACCGGAATGGGAACAGCGTTTATCTGCGGGTGCGGTGTGTCAGAATATGCTGATTGCGGCGACGGCGCTGGGCTATGCCTCGGCATGGCTCACTGAATGGTGCGCCTTTGACGACGGCATTGCAGAATCGCTTGGCTTGGGTGAGAGCGAGCGTGTGGCGGGGTTCATGTATTTCGGAACGCCGACTCTCCCGAAGGATGAGCGTGAGCGGCCTGACCTCAACGCCATCACGCGCGAATGGTCGCCGGTCTGAGTTTTAGCGGTGGCGCACAGCCGTCAGTTGGCCTTGCATCAGGGCGGTTTTCATGGCGGTTGATTGTTCAGGCGTCATTTTCGGTTCGCCCCGAAAAATGTGTCCACCGTGATCATAGAGAAATGCCGACACGACAATGGCGAGCAGAATACCCGTGCCGATACCCGCGCCTTGGCTGACGAGGTAGCAGGCCGTTGTAATCCCTGCACAAACGCCAAACAGAACCAGTCCGAAAATGATCTTCGCCTTGCGCATGTGAAAATTCCGCTTCCCGTCGCCCCGCATCTTTGCCCAGTATAGGCTGGCGGATGTAAAAAGTATAAATGAACTTATAGGCAGGAAAATGGCGGGCGGACGGTCCAAGAGTTTTGGGCATATCAGAGGCCTGTTGTTCGACAAGGACGGCACGCTGTTTGATTTCTACCGCACATGGGTCCCGATCCTTGAGGGCGGAGCGCTTCTCGCCACGCAAGGTAATGTGAGTGCGGCTGCCGGTCTGATGGCTCTTTGCGGCTTTGACGCGGCGACAGGTAAGGTTGAGGCGGGTGGCATTCTTGCGGCGGGCAATACAATCGAGTTGGCCGAATTGTGGGTCGGGGCCGGTGTCGGTTGGTCGGCGGAGGATTTGACTGCGGCACTCGATGCACATTTTGCTATTGAGGCACCTTTGCGCTCCGCGCCGGTTACAGACCTTGTTGCGTTCTTCCGCGATCTGCGCTCACGCGGTTTTCATACCGGCATTGCCACCAATGATAATGCCGCCTCGGCCTATGCCACTGTCACGCGCTTTCAGCTTTCCGATCATGTCGAGTTTGTTTGCGGCTATGATAGCGGCCATGGTGCGAAACCCGGTCCAGGCATGATGCATGCCTTTTGCCACCGCGTCGGGCTGATGCCGGGCGAAGTCGCTATGGTCGGTGACAATTTCCACGATCTCGAAATGGCGCGTCGTGCTGGTGCGGGTCTCAAAGTCGGCGTGCTCACCGGTACCAGCTTGCGTGAAGACCTAGCGCCTCATGCCGACATTGTGCTCGACAGTATCGTTGATTTGCCGGCCTTTCTCGCAGGGCATCATTAGCCGCCCGCGAGATCCCATATCGACTTCAGGTCGCGCACCTCGCCGAGCAATCGTTGCGATGGTGTCTTCTTGTCGATATGCCCGATCAATGCGCGATAGGTGCCAAAGCCGCAAAGCTCCTGCAGGCGCGGCTCAAATGTTTTGACGAGATCAATCGGCAAACCAAGCTGCTGGTTTTCCTGCTGGCGGATATAGCCCGCGCAATAATTCATGGCGATGCCGACGCGCCGCGCTGATGATTTATTCGCACCCCCGCCATGCCACAGACTGCCATGCCACACGAGTACCGAGCCTTTTTTCATCTCTGCCGGAATGCTCTCATAGTCGCCGCCATAGTTTGGCGAACTGTCAGCTGTGTGCGTATGAGGAATGATCCGCGTCGCGCCGTTTTCTTCGGTGAAGTCCGTCAGCGCCCACATCGAGTTGCAGACGAAAGGCACATGCGGTTTGGCCACCGGCATCACCTGATCGTCCGCGTGAATCGGTTGTGCTTTTTCGCCGGGATCAATTGAGATCGATGAGAGCGATGAAATGAGACATTCCCTGTCGAGCACGCCTTCGATCACGGGGAGCACATTTTCATGTACCGGAATTTTCTCAAACAGTTTGCCATAGGCGAGCAGGTTGTAGATGCGCACCGTATGGTGCCCTTCAAAACCGTTCTTGGCGGGCACGATATTGTGGACGCGTTCGAGCCGTAGCAATTCCTCGTTCAGTGCGTCTATCAGGTCCGGCGCGATGGCCCCTTCGATGATTGTGTAACCTTTGTCAGCCACAGCGGCGATATGCTTGTCTGCATCTTCTTTTTTCATGTGCGCTCTCCCCTGAACGCGGCCATGATACGCCGGATAAAACGTCCGTCCAGTCCCGCCTTATGGTTGAAATTCCATGTTTTATGATACCACTGCCAACGCCCATGGTCTGAAGCATGATCCGTTTAAGGCGCTCATTGTACCACGCCCGATTGGCTGGATTTCAACGCTATCTGAAGACGGCGTGCTCAACCTCGCGCCTTATAGTTTTTTCAACGGCGTCTCGACTGATCCTCATATCGTGATGTTTGCGAGCGGTGGCCGCAAGGACAGTCAGCGCAATGCTGAGGAGACAGGAGAGTTCGTCTGCAATCTTTCAAGCTGGGATCAGCGTGACGAGATGAACAAAAGTTCGGCTACCGTCGGTCCTGAAGTTGATGAGTTCGCGCTGGCGGGGCTCTCTACTTTGCCATCGCTTAAAGTCAAACCACCCCGCGTTGCCGGAGCGCCCGCGCATTTTGAATGTGTGTATTTGCAGACGGTGCCGATGATCGCGCGTGATGGTCGCCATACTTACGATATTGTGCTTGGCGAAGTCATAGGTGTGCATATTGATGATCGGTTTATTTCAGGCGGCATGGTTGACACCGCTGCCATGAAACCTATCGCAAGGCTCGGCTATCACGACTACGCTGTGGTCGATGAGGTGTTCTCGCTCAAGCGTCCGGGTTAGCGCCAACTCGTTGGCTTCAGATCAAATGCGATGCTGATGCGCTGCACATTTCCGCTGAAGGGCAGGGTGCGATGAAAGGCGTAGGACGGAAAGAAGAGAGCGTCGCCCTCGCGCGGTTCATAGGTCAGCGGCTGCGGTTCAAACTTTGCGGCGAAATCCGGCGGCGGTGAACCAAATTCGATCCAGCCGTCTTTCGTCGCCTCGCCGTCGCCCATGCTCGGCGGTAGCGCCACATAGTAGACGCCGCTCAGCCAACCACCGACATGGATATGCGGATGCTGATGTCCGCCTTCGGACAGTAGGGTGCCCCACATATCGAGCTGATAAGTGCGCGGCACTTGTCCGAAAAAAGGATGCATTTTTTCGACTTTGACGCTGTCGAAGAATGCATCGATTTGTTGACGCAAGGCTTTCTCGAAAGCGAGGAAGGGTTCGCGCGGATGATCGAGCAGCAATCCTGTTTGTCCGCCGAGCCGTGTTGCTTTGCCCTGCGGCTCCCATGTCAATGTTGGATCAGATCTCAATGCGTCCGCCAGTGCGGTGTTGAGGTCTGCCATTGACGCATAGCCTTCAGGCGGGGTGAGCGAGCGGCGCGAAATCGTGCGGGCGAGTTCGGCGCGGAAGCCTGCGGGCATTTGTCCGAGGTCTTGTGCGCGCGCAAAAGGAAACCATGCCGCTGCGCGTCGCTCCGGTCCGTGCTTCGATAAAGCGCGCTCGAAAATATCCGCCGCATCGCGCATATGGCCGAGCTTCAGCTTCACCATGCCGAGGCTGACATAGGTGATGATGTCTTTGGGGTTGAGCGATGAGGCGTGCTCATAGGCCTTTTCCGCCGCTGCAAAATCCTGTCGCTTCTGCTGTACGTTGCCAAGATTGCCGTAGGCGGCTGCATTTTTCGGATCGAGTGCAATCGCGCGTTCGAACAGTGCGACGGCTTCGTCGAGGCGGTCTTGCCGCAGCACGACCATGCCCGCGTTCACGAAATGATTGGCATTGGCGGGTTCGGCGACGCAGGCTTGCCGGAAGGCTGTTTCGGCTTTCGAAAATTGTCCGGCACGCTGCAAGAGTTGGCCAAGCGTTGCCGCAAAAACCGGATGCATGGGAAAAAGCTCAGCAGCACGTGTGTAATGGTCGAGCGCCTCGCCCCAGCGATTATGCTGCTGCAAAAAACGACCGAGATTGACCCATGGGATTGGTTTGGTGTGGGCGAGCTCATGTGCGCGGCGCAAAGCCACTTCCGCGTCGTCAAATTTTTGCTGTGAGACGTAGACCGCCGCCAGCATCGAAATGGTTTCTGCGTCATCGGGATGATTGGCGAGCAGCGCGCGCGCGGCCACTTCGGCCTTGCCGAATTTATTGGCCTTCACAAGTTCGATAATTTCGGCGCGACGCTTCAATATATCGGGCGTTGCTTGCATCTGGTCGCTCAACTGTCTCATCCTCATTTAACGAGGGGACAAGCTGCACGGGTCGAGCGCGGGCGTCAATGGGACATAGATGTATGGGGGTATAGAAGCGGGGCGGACCCGAAAGCCCGCCCCTTTATGTTACTCAGCCGCCGCGTTGGCCACGCGCACGCCTTGCGGCCCGCGCACCAGGCGACCCGGCATCTCGCCTGTTGCTTGCCCGTGTTCAAAGGTCACGGCGCCGCTGACGATGGTGGCGCGATAGCCCGAAGCCTTCTGGATCATGCGCCGGCCATCGGCAGGCAGATCGAATACCATTTCCGGCGCCATAATCGCGAGCTTGTCGAAGTCAATCACGTTGACGTCGGCTTTCATGCCGGGCGCGATCACGCCGCGATCATTGAGACCATAGAGCCGTGCCGTGTCATGCGTCTGCATACGCACAACCTGCTCGATGGGCAGGCGCGGTCCGCGCGCGCGGTCGCGCACCCAATGCGTCAGCATATAAGTCGGGAAGCTCGCGTCGCAAATGACGCCGCAATGTGCGCCGCCGTCTGACAGGCTGAGAACGGTATTGGGGTGTTGCATCATTTCAAAAATATGATCGAAATTGAACTTCGCGTAATTGAGCAGCGGCAGATAGATGTAACCGCGACCGTCATTTTCCATCAGCATGTCATAGACGATACCAGCGGGGTCTTTGTCTTCGGTCTTGGCGAGAGCCGCCACGCTGTCTTCGGCGCGGGGTTCATAGTCGAGCTTGCCGCCGTGATCTAGGCGGAACATGCGGTCATAGCCCTGTGTCATGATCATGCCGAGCGTGCCCATGTCTTTGGCCTTCTCGCTCAGGATCGCCGCGCGTACGTCCGGCTTTTTCAGTTCGACAAGACGTTCAGCGAAAGGCAAACGCGCGAGTTCCACATAAGTCGGCTTGGTGATGAAGGGATGGATCGTGCTCTGCCAACCAAGCACAAGGCCTGTGGGGCGGCAGGCGATCTGCGCCGTCACGTTGGCACCCTGTTTGCGCGCTTCGGCTGTGAGATCAAGCATGGTGCGCCATTTTTCTGAATCGACCGGCGATTGCAGCAGCGCATAGGTGACGGGAAGACCTGTTTCGGCGGAAAGTTCCTTCATCCACATGAATTCGTCTTCGGCAGGCGTCATGTCGGACGCCATTTCGAAAACGCCGTGACCGGCTTCGCCCAGCGCGCGGCCGATGCCCATCAACTCGTCCTTGTTGGCGAATGTGCCGGGCACAGGTTCGCCGTCTTTGGAGATATGCAGCATGGTGCGCGATGTCGAGAAGCCCAGTGCACCGGCCTCAACGCCTTCGCGCACGATTTTCGACATTTGTACGATGTCGTCGGGTGTCGCCGCTTCGTTGCGGGCGCCGCGATCACCCATGACGTAAGCGCGCACCGAGCCATGCGGCACCTGCGTCGCGATGTCGAGCACGCGGGACTGGCTGTCGAGCATGTCGAGATATTCGGGGAAGGTTTCCCAACCCCATTTGATGCCTTCGGCGAGTGCCGCGCCCGGAATGTCCTCGACGCCTTCCATCAGCTCAATGAGCCAGTCATGCTTGTCGGGGCGAGCAGGCGCAAAGCCGACGCCGCAATTGCCCATGACAACGGTGGTCACGCCATGCCAGCACGACGGCGTGATCAGCGGATCCCACGTCACCTGACCGTCGTAATGCGTGTGAATATCGACCCAGCCCGGCGTCACGACATGACCCGTCGCATCGATCTCACGTTTCGCGCTGCCCGTCACCGTACCGACTTCGCTGATGATGCCCTTGTCGATGGCAATGTTTGCGAGGCGCGGTGCAGCGCCTGTACCGTCCACCAGCATGCCGCCGCGAATAATGAGATCGTGCATTTGTCATTCCCCGATTTTGTTGTTGAGGGGAGTGTAGGGGGGCTCAAAGGCTCTGCGCAACCAAATTATAGACCGAAGTCTATTTTTATAGGTGGTGCACTGTTTTACCTCAGAAACGTCGTTCCGGCATAAACCGCCATAATGGGGCTTGTGGGACGTCAAATCACCTCGTTCGGCAGGGGTTTTCCGTCACCCATTGCATAGACATTGGCCACCACGGTCGCCGACATGGCCGCAAAAGCCTCGCGTGTGCCGCCGCCGATATGCGGTGTCAGCACCACATTCGGCAGAGTCAAAAATTCCGGGCGCACATTGGGCTCATCCTCAAACACATCAAGCCCCGCGCCCGCAATCGTGCCGTCCTGCAAGGCTGCAATCAGGGCATCTTCGTCAATCGCTGATCCGCGTGAGATATTGACGATGTGCCCTTCCGGTCCCAGTGCTTTCATCATCGCTGCATTGATCATGTGCCGGTTCGTCTCGTCGGCGCGATGCGCGATTATCAGCACATCGGCCCATTCGGCAAGTTCCAGCGGTGTGCTGAAATATTGCCAGTTCACATCATCTTTCTTTGAGCGATTGAAATAACCAACCTCGGTTTCAAAGGCCGCCATGCGCTCGCCGATTTTACGGCCGATGGCTCCAAGACCAATAATGCCAATCTTGCGCCCCGTCACGCTCGGCGTGAACAGGACCTTTGCCATGTTCTTGCCGCGCCAATGTCCGGCGCGTATTTGCTGATCGCCATAAACCACATGCCGCATTGAGGCGAGCAGCAGTCCAACAGCAAGGTCTGCCACCGTCGCGGCGTTTGCACCCACTGTATTGGTCACCTTGATACCGCGTGCTTTGGCCGCTGTAAGATCAACGCTTTCATAGCCTGATCCGAAGCAGGAGATGAGTTTCAAATCCGGAAACCCGTCCATGAATGTGCCGTCCGCACCAATGGCGCCGATGGTGACGAGCACTTCAACACCGCTGCGTGGTGTCATGTCGGCGCTCACCTCATAGCGGTCGGTAAAATTCTGCTCAAAAGCTTTGCCAAGGGGGATGGCAAGCAACAGGGTCGGTTTCATACACGCTCCGGACAGATAAGAATTTTCATGGCGACAACATTGCACGCCCTGCACAGGGCGTCGATCCCGACATGAACTGTCCCGTGATGGTGGCAGAAGGTGATTATGTCACTTCGTTGGGTAGTGCGCGCCCTTTGGCCATGGCCATGATGTTGTTCACCACTGCAGCCGACATGGCGGCAAAGGCCTCGCGCGTGCCGCCGCCGATATGTGGTGTCAGGACTACGTTGTTAAGCTGCAGGAACTCTGGTCGTACATTGGGCTCGCCCTGAAAGACGTCCAATCCCGCACCGGCAATGGTGCCATCCTTCAGCGCGGCGATCAGCGCGTCTTCGTCGATGGCGTTGCCGTGCGCGATGTTGATGATGTGGCCCTCCTTGCCCAGCGCTTTTATCACTTCAGCATTGACCATGTGGCGATTGCTGTCATCGGCGCGGTGGGCGATGATCAGCACGTCAGCCCATGTGGCGAGCTTGAGCGCCGAAGGAAAATAGCGCCACCGCAGATCGACTTTCATTGAGCGGTTGAAGTAACCGATCTTGGTTTCAAAACCCGCCATGCGTTCGCCGATCTTGCGCCCAATAGCGCCCATACCGATGATGCCGATGTGCCGTCCCGTTACGCTCGGCGTGAACAGCATGCGGGCGAGGTTGCCGCGCCACTGGCCGGCGCGGATGTTTTGGTCGCCATAGACGATATTGCGCATGGAGGCGAGCAGGAGGCCGACAGCGAGATCTGCAACGGTGGAGGCGTTCGCGCCCACCGTGTTGGTCACCTTGATGTTGCGGAGCTTCGCGGCAGTGATGTCGATGTTTTCGTAGCCGGAGCCGAAGCAAGCGATGATTTTGAGATTGGGAAATCCGTCCATGAACGGTCCATCGGTGACAATATTGCCAACCGTAACCAAGGCTTCCACTCCGGCGCGGGGCGTCATGTCAGTGCTGATGTCGAAGTAATCGGCGACATTTGCCTCAAACGCTTTGCCCAGCGGAATGGCTAGCAGCAAAATCGGTTTCATGGACGCCCCCGACACAATACGGACCGAGGGATATGCCCCCAGGAACTGGCCGATCGCGCATCCGTTGCGAAATCAAAGCTGTTGTCCTGTTCTCCCGGTCTCGAAACTTCTTATCTAATTTTACGGATAAGTTTCGACGAGGCCGTTAAGAAGTAAGAGCGCATTTTAATTAATTGGCTGTTTGGAGCGCGTATTTTTTGAATTATTCAGAGTAAAGAAAGTATTACCGCTGAGTTAAGCTTGGTTTGCGCGTGCAATGAGCGCGCGGGCTTGTTTAAGATGCGGGATGTCAAGCATCACGCCATCCATCGCGACAACGCCCACGTCGCCTGCTTTGTCGAAAGCATCGATCACCATGCGCGCATGGGCGAGGTCATGGTCTGATGGTGTGAATACGCGGTTGATGGTTTCAATCTGCGCCGGATGGATGGCCATTTTGGCGGTAAAGCCGTCGCGGGCGGCGGCGCGCGCTTCGCGCTCCAGCCCCGCTTCGTCGCGGAAATCTTTGTAGATACTGTCGAGCGGCATGACGCCAGCGGCGATAGCGCCGAGCAGCGTCAGCGTGCGGGCCATCTGGTAGGGGCCGGTATAATTGCCGTCTTCATCTTTGTTGTCGCGCGCGCCGAGCGCGGCGGCCAAATCCTCCGCGCCCCATGTCATCGCGAACAGGCGCGACGATGATCCGCCATAGGTGCCGAGGTTGAACATGGAGGCGGCCGTCTCCGTCGCCACGCAGAAAAGCTTGGTTGTGCCTTTGGTGAGGCCCGACTCTTCTTCAAGCCCGTCAAGATAGGCCGACACTGTACGGATGCAGCCCCCGGTGATTGTCTTGGGTACAAGGATCGCATAGGGCTTTGCCGCAATGACTGATTTCAGATCGTCCTGCCATAAGGGCGTGTCGAGTGCGTTCATGCGCACACAAAGTTTCGGTCCTTTGGGTGAAGCGCTTTTGAGATAGGCACCGGCATTTGCCCGCGCCGCAGGCTTATTCGACAGCGCAACGGAATCTTCAAGGTCGAGGATCAGCGCGTCAGCGCCAGAACCCGCGCCTTTGGCGAGTTTCTTGTCGCTGTCAGCAGGTACAAATAAAAATGAACGCATCACTCAGTTCCCCTTGGCATGCATAAAGGCCTGCCGTGTGCAAATCGCCACTTCTTCGCCGCGTTGGTTGATCGCTTTATGTTCAAACGTGACGATGCCTGCCTTGGGCCGCGACTTCGAGCGGCGCTTGCCCATCACGCGTGTTTCCACGTGCAGCGTATCGCCGTGAAAGACGGGCTGGGGGAATGTGATGTCCGTCATGCCGAGATTGGCAATGGTTGTGCCGAGTGTCGTGTCATGCACAGAAATGCCGATCATCAATCCCAGCGTGAACAGTGAGTTCACCAGCGGCTTGCCGAACTCGGTTTGCGTTTCGGCATAGTGGTGGTCGAGATGCAGGGCGGCGGGGTTCATCGTCATGGTGGTGAACAGCACATTGTCTGTTTCTGTGACGGTGCGTGTGATCGCATGTTTGAAGACCTGCCCGTCTTCAAATTCTTCAAAATAAAGCCCTGCCATTCTTTTCTCCCTCTTTTAATGGGGTAGGTTATAGGCTCCTGAACAAAGAGCCAGAGCAATAAAAAGAGGGCGGGGATGAATTTCGGCTTTAGTGAGGACCAGCAGGCCATCCGCGACGCTGTCGCCAAAACCTGCTCCAAATATGATGACGCCTATTGGCTGGCGCGTGACCGTGACGGCGGCTTTCCCGATGATTTCGTTGCCGATATTGCGGCAGGCGGTTGGCTCGGCGTTGCCATGCCGGAAGCCTATGGCGGTTCAGGCCTCGGCGTGACGGAGGCGGCGATTGTTGCGCAGACGATTGCCGAATCAGGTGCGTGTCTGTCGGGTGCGTCGGCCATCCATATTAATCTCTTTGGACCCATGCCGGTTGTAGTTTTTGGCACGGAGGAACAGAAGCAGCGAAACCTCCCTGCGCTCATTGCCGGACGCGACCGTTGCTGTTTCGGTGTCACTGAACCCGATGCCGGATTGAACACGACTGCGATTTCCACGAAGGCTGAATGGGACGGTAAGGCCTATGTCGTGCATGGCCGCAAGATGTGGACGTCCACCGCGCAATCCGCAACCAAGATTTTGCTGCTCGCCCGCACCACGCCGAAGGAGCAATGCAAGAAACCGACGGAAGGTCTCTCGCTCTTTTACACAGACCTTGATCGTGGTGGCGCGACCGAAGTGCGTGAAATCGAAAAGATGGGCCGCAAGGCAGTCGATAGTAATGCCGTGTTTTTTGATGGGTTGCGCATCCCCAAAGAAAATCTGATCGGTGAGGAGGGTAAGGGTTTTCACTATCTTCTCCATGGTCTCAACCCCGAACGTGTGTTGATCGGTGCCGAAGCTGTCGGCGTGGGTCGCATCGCCTTGAAGCGCGCGACGGACTATGCCCGCGAGCGTGTCGTCTTTGGTCGGCCCATCGGTAAAAATCAAGCAATTCAGCATCCGCTCGCCAAATGCTGGGCCGAGCTTGAAGCGGCAAATCTCATGGTCTTCAAAGCCGCCGTTCTTTATGACGCGGGCGAGAATTGCGGCGCGGAGGCAAACGCCGGCAAATACCTCGCCGCTGAAGCAGGCTTCCATGCCTGCGAGACGGCGGTGATGACGCATGGCGGCATGGGCTACGCTAAGGAGTTCCACGTCGAGCGGTATCTCCGCGAAGTGATGATTGCCCGCATCGCACCCGTGAGCCGCGAGTTGATCCTGAGCTTTATTGCGGAGAGGGTACTGGATTTACCGAAGTCTTATTGATGCTTTCTTACTTATTCTTTGCTTGGCTTGTGATGGCGCATTAGCGCCATCGCGCAAGCCAGCCCGACAATGAGTTCTAATGTCATTACAAGATAGACCGCGCTGTCCGGCGGGCCATCGACGATCAGGCTGACAGTGCGAGATAGCCCATAGGCGAGATACAATACTGTTGCGACGACCGTGGCTGTGAGGGCCATGCTATTGAAGAATACACCCGACAAGATAAGAAGCCCGGCTGCCAGTAATGCGCCGCCAGCGGCCCTCATTTCATTCAGTAAACTGACATTGTCGCCAAGTTCGATGCCCGTTGTGGCATGGAAGGGCACAGGTACAACCAGCATCCCTATGCCGACGCTCGCGCCAATCAAACCGGCGATGAACAAAATCGTCTTAAGCACGAATGAACTTTGCATAGTCTCTCACTCCCTTGAAGTTATGTCGTTGAGGCCTGTGCCAGCAGCAATCCCGCGACGAGATAGCAGATCGCAGATGCCCCAGCGCCAATCGCGCGCACATGGTTCCAGAAGGTCCAACGCGGAAAGTAGATGCCTTCCCAATATGCTTTGGCGTCCGTGCTTTGATAATCCAGCCGATCAAGATGTGTGTTCATCGGTACATTGAAGGCAAGCGTTACGCCAAACACGGCCAGTAGATAGATTGCGCCGCCTGCCATAACCCAGCTTGCCAATGGGCCGGACAGGGTGACATAAGCATAAGCGCAAAAGGCGAGCGACATGGCTGATATGCCAATCAGGCAGACCATGAAGAAAGTGCGAAACACCTCGCGGTTGATCACCTGCATCACTTCAATGCCTGCCGGTCTCTCCGATTTATCGAGCGAGCGCATGATGAATTCGGAAAAGGCGAGGAAGACACCTGAGACAAGGGCGCAAGCGATGGTCGAGATTTGGGTGACGATCAAGAGCCATAGGGGAGCCATGATATCCTCGGTTACTTGACATCGTGTCAATTGACTTTCCCAAAGCTAGGTATAGCTTGACACCATGTCAAGTGAAGCGCCCTGCACCCGTGATAAAATTTTGCAATCGACACTCGCCTTGCTTGAGGCGAGGGAAGTTCAGTCCGTGCGGATGGGCGACATTGCAAAACGGTCAGGCATTTCCCGTCAGGCGCTTTACCTCCACTTCAAGTCGCGGGCTGAGTTGCTCATCGCCACGACGCGCTATGTGGAAGATATCCACGATGTTGATGCCCGGTTGCTGCCCAGCCGCACGGCGAGGACGGGGCTTGAGCGTCTGGATGCCTATATTGAAAGTTGGGGCGAGTTTCTCCCGAAGATTCAGGGCATCGCCAAAGCGTTGATCGTGATGAGCGAAACGGACAGCGAAGCCGCCGCCGCATGGGATGATCGCATGCAAGCCATGCGCAGCGGATGTGCCGCCGCCGTCAAGGCGCTCAAACGCGACAAGCAGCTCTCGCCGCAGCACACGGTTGAGCAGGCCACCGACATTTTGTGGATGCTGATGTCTTTTCAAAATTGGCAACAATTGACGCAAGCATGTGGTTGGCCGCCTGCGACTTATGGCAAGAAGCTGAAACAGATGGCGCGCAGCATTCTGGTTGTGGATGCGGGGGGGTAAGTCTTAGTGCAATCTCTCCCTAATCCCGTTATTGCGGGTGCCGACGAAGCAATCCATTCTTTCGCCGGACAGTCACGTCGCGAGAACGAATTTCTATGAACCAGCCCCTCCATGAACTTTTCCGCCTCCACGAGCGTCTTGCCGCCGACACATGGACCATCAAGGATCTGGCGCTCAGTCGGGTGCTCCTGATGAATGACAAGCGCTATCCTTGGCTCATTCTCGTGCCGCGTCGTGATGACTTGCGTGATTTCCACGATGTCGCCGAGGCCGATAAAGCGGCCCTCCATGCCGAGATCGACCATGCCTCCGCCGTTCTCAAAGAGCTGACCGGCGCGTTCAAGATCAATGTCGCCGCCATCGGCAATATGGTGCCCCAACTCCATGTCCATGTGATCGCCCGCTTCGAGGAGGATGCCGTCTGGCCGAAGCCGGTCTGGGGGTTGGGGGAGGCGGTACCTTATTCTCCGTCTGAAGTCGGCAGTCTTATCGAAAAGTTAAAAAAAGCCATTCACGGTTAACGATTGGTTTAGGTCTCGATTCTATCCTCGCATCTGTGAAGGGCGATCCTTATCCCCTCCTATGATGCAAGGTTTTAGATTATGGCGAATATTATCATAGCGGATCGGTCGGTGGCCTTTTTGAGGGCTGCCCAGTTCCTTTTTGACAGCTTGGGTCATAGCTCGATCTCTGCTCGAAATGGCTCGGAAACGCTCGATCTCGTGCAGGGAGTCTCGCCTGATCTCGTGATCATTGATGCCCGTTTGCCCGATTATGAGGGGGTAAGCCTCATCGAAACGATTCGCACGCTGCCCGATGGCCGTCGCCCTTGCATCTTCTTTGTGCCCGAAAACGCCCGTTCGGCCTCGGTCCGTGCCGCGCTCGATGCCGGCGCCGACGACTATCTGATGAAGCCATTTGACCGCGAATTAGTGTCCTTCAAGCTCACGCAGGCCAAAGCCCGCGGTCGTCTCATTGAACGTCCGCGTGTGACGAAACTGGTGCAGGACAATTCCAGTTCATGGCGCTTCCGTACCTTCGGCAAGGCTGTTTAAGCCATCTGTTTCATGTGAGATATAAGATCGAGTTTGAGGTGTACTCAATTGTATCTCAACGTTTTTCGTGCGACGTACTCCAGCTTTCCAGATAGTCGAGGCTTTTGAGATAGGGCTTTAGCGCCAGCACGCCGAACAGTGCGCCGAGAGCCAGCGTCACCGGCGGCACGATAGCCAGTGAATAGCGCAGCATATGCTCATCACGGAAAACATAGTCGGTGACAGCCGCCACCGCTAAAGGTCCGACGCCAAGTCCGATCAGGCTCACGATGAGACCTGACAGGGCGGAGGCAAAGCCCCGCATTTGGTTCGGCATCATGTCGATGAGGGCCGAGGGGCCTACACCGGTGATGAAGGTTGCAAAGTAAGTTGCGGGTGCGATGAGCGCGAGGGCAACGTAGGGGTTGTCCATCAGCGGGGCTGCCAGCGAGAAGGGCAGCGTGGCGACGCCCGTGAAGATCATCACGTAAATACGGCCGTTTCTGTAGCCTTTTGTCTTGATGTAATCGCCCAGCGCGCCGCCGGAGACGACGCCCAGTGTGCCGAAAACCATGATGATGAGACCGTAGGAGGTGCCGATTTGTCCGGCGGTCCAGCCATAGGTGCGGATAAAGAAGGTGGGCACCCAGGCGGCTGTGCCATAGGCCATCATGGCGAGAAGGGCAAAGCAGAGGTTCATGGCGATGAAGGCAAAGGCGTTTTCCTTCAGATAGTTGACCACTTCGCGGAAGGGCACCGCCACATCGCGGGTGACGCCGTCGGCGCCGGTTTCGCGCCGCATATGGCCGCGCCGCACGGGTTCTCTGAGAGTGGCGACCCAGAGGGCCACCAAAATGCCGGGCAGGCCGACGACGAAGAAAACGAGTTGCCATGAATAGACATGGCCGATGATGGGCAGATCGAGGTCACCTACTGATGTTGCCCAGCCGATGGCTACTGCGCCGATC
The DNA here is from genome assembly GCA_030645235.1 of Parvibaculum sp. Taxonomy (GTDB): domain Bacteria; phylum Pseudomonadota; class Alphaproteobacteria; order Parvibaculales; family Parvibaculaceae; genus Parvibaculum. The sequence goes on from JAUSMV010000012.1 coordinate 833,076, forward strand.
ACGAGCGCGAGACCTGCTCCCATATAAACGCCGACGCCGTAAACACCGATGGCAAAGCCGAGACGTTTAGGCGGGAAGTAGTCGGAAATGATGGAATAGGCCGCTGGTGTAAGGGCCGCTTCACCGACGCCGACGCCGACACGGTAGATAAAGAGTTGCCAGTAAACCTTTGCAGTACCTGATAAAGCAGTCATCATGCTCCAGGTGAAAACGCCGATAGCGATGATGCTGACGCGGTGTCGCCGGTCTACCAGCCGCCCGATGGGCAGGCCCATGATCGCGTAGAAAAAAGCAAAGGCGATGCCGAGGAGAAGGCTCACCTGCGTATCTGAAATGGCCAGATCACGCTTCATCGGCGCGACGAGGAGGCTCAGGATTTGGCGGTCGATGAAGGAGAAGGTGTAAGCGAGAACGAAAACGCCGACTACGTACCAGGCATAGAGCCTGCTCGGATAGGGAGCGTCGCCCGGGTCGCCGACTTCCGGATGGTGACGGATTTCCTCGACTTCTGCCGCGACTTCGCTCTCAGACATGTTTCCCCCCGGGTGCGGTCTCTTTGGACCAACGGGCGTCTCTTATGATTCCGGCGGACGCCCTCGTTGAAGTCTAGCGTTAAAGGTATGAGATTCCGCAAGGAAATCAGTGGTTTTCCGCGTCGCACCGGCTGTCTCAAGCTCTGGCACGGGCCTTGCGACGGTCTTGGCAGCAACGCCAAAAGGTACAGACCATGAGCCTCATCTCCGCAATCGTAACGCCCTCGCATATCACCGCTGCTTTGCAGCAGGCGAGTGCAAAGACCGGCACCGATTTCAACTATTTGTTGAAGACGGCGATGCGTGAGTCAAGCCTCGATTGTAATGCAAAATCAGGGACTTCCAGTGCTTGCGGACTATTTCAGTTCACCGAGCAAACATGGCTCGGCACGATGAAAAAAGACGGCGCGGCGCTGGGTCTGAGCGAGCAGGCCAATGCCATTTCCAGGGATTCCAATGGTCGCTATGTGGTGACAGATCCTGCCGCCCGTAGGGAAATTCTTGCCCTGCGCAATGACCCGGAAGTATCTGCCCTGATGGCCGGTGCACTGACGAATGAAAGTCGCGACCGCCTTGAAGGTAGTCTTGGTCGTTCAGTGAACGGTGGCGAACTTTACATCGCCCATTTTCTCGGTGCCGGTGGGGCTACCAAGCTCATTTCTAGCGCGGAAGAGACACCCAATGTTTCTGCAGCCACGCTTTTCCCGCAGGCCGCCGCCGCCAATCGTTCGATTTTCTACAACAAGGACGGTTCGGCGCGTTCGGTGAGCGAGGTCTATGACAATCTCATCTCCAAACATCGCAGCACGACGACCGATGGTTCGTCCAGCGATGTCGCAACATTGAAGCCGGGCCGCGGCGCGCAGCCGCGTAGTCTTGGTCAGCTTCCTGTTGATTTCCAAAATTTCAGCGCCGCGATTTCGGATGCCGCTAATGACACTGGCGAAGCCCGCGCCGCTTCTTACAGCGCCTATGTGGCTCCGTCCTTCAATCGCGGTAGCGGTGCCTCGGTCACAAGCATCGGCGGTCGTTCGACCATGACCATGTCGCCGGATGTGGTGCAGATTCTTGCTTCGCTCGACACACCGGAGATGAGCAAAGCCAGTGACTTGAAGGTTGATAGCGACAAGCGGGATGAGCGCGAAGATCGTGCCGCACGGGCCGACGAAGCCCGCGTCACTGAGCGTCGCGAAGCCCGCATGATGACGCCGCGCGGCAGCCACTACGTCGGTTAAGCAGAGCGGTCTAACGTGCTGCTCTCATGACGCAATCGTCTTTGTCGCGATGAGCTTTTCAATATCTTCGGCTGTGTAGCCGTGCTTCATCAAAACGGCATGCGTATGTTCGCCTAAAAAGGGTGATGGGCCCTTGGGCGCATCGCTTTCGCCCGAAAAGCGGATTGGCGAAGCAGGCGAGAGATAAGTGCCCTCGCTGCCGTTGTTTTGCACTTTCACGTAGGCACCCGCTGCAATGGCTTGCGGGTCTTGGGCGACTTCCGCGGGGCGCATCAGCGGTGCCCAGATCATGTCTTCGGCGTCGAACTTTTCTTTCCAATAGTCAATCGTCTGCTGGCCGAAAGCTTCGTCGAAAATATCGACCATCGCGACTGAGTTGATGCGGCGGGCCTTCGGGGTCGCGAAGCGCTCGTCGGTTTCAAGTTCCGGACGACCGATGACCTTGAGTACGGCTTTCCAGTCCACCGATCCTTGGCGCGGCACGATCACGAACCATTCATCGCCCTTGGCTTTGAAGAAGTTATTCATGGGAGCGATGGACTCATGGCGCGATTTGGTTGAGCCGAGCTTGCCATACATGAGCTGCGTGGCTGTGTCCGATCCCGCCGCATAGATACCCGCGCGGATGAGTGACGCTTCGACAAGGCGACCCTTGCCGGTTGTCTGGCGCTCGATGATGGCGGCGAGAATACCGCCCACTGTTGCCATGCTGGTCGTGTGATCACCGATGCCGGTGCGCAATGTTGTCGGCTCCGCGCCCTTTACCGTTTGCAGCCAACCGATGCCGGAGCGGGCGTAGAAGGCGGCAATGTCGAAGCCCGGGCGGTCGCGTTCCGCACCTTCAAGCCCATAGCCCGTGACGCTTGCATAGACGAGGCGGGGGTTGATCGCGGAGAGGGAGGCATAGTCGAGACCGGAACGCTCAAGTCCGCCGGGGCGGACATTGGTGAGAAACACGTCGGCATCTTTGATGAGCCGCTTAATGGCTTCGACGCCTTCGGGCGTCTGCGTGTTGATCGCCACACCCTGCTTGCCGCGATTATCGAGATCGAAAATCGGGCTGCCTTTGAGATGGTCCGCGCCCATATTCGCCATCGTGTAGCGCATGGGGCAACCGCTGAGCGGCTCGACCTTGATGACCTCCGCGCCCCAGTCAGCCAGAATGCCGCCGGCACCCGGTGCCGCAATATAGGTCGCCAATTCAATGACCTTGATACCTTCGAGCATGTCCGTCCCTCTCAATGTCTTGTTGGGGCGGATCATCCATGATTCAGCTTGTGAGTCAAAGTGCGCGAGCACGAAGCTCAGCTTGCCCTTGCGACACCTGTCGCAAAGTAATCCTTCGCGGTCGCTTCGAGCCGCGCCAGCATGTCGAACATAGGCCATGCCCCAAGGCTGATGCGGGCGACGCCGTATTTGGCGAGTTCGGCAGCGGAAGGTGCCGCGGGATGCGCCATGATGTTGACGGGGAGGGCGACGGCTTTGCAGACTTTCTCGATGAGAGCAGGGTCGAGAAGCCCCGGTATGAAGAAGCCGCTGGCACCGGCTTTGGCGTAAGCAAGTCCGCGTTCAATCGCCTGATCGACCATGGCGGCATCATGCGTTTCACGCTTGGCTCTCAAAAAAATGTCGGTGCGGGCATTGATGAAGAAGGGGATGCCTGCCTTGTCGGCGGCAGCGCGCGCTCCGGCGATGCGGGCGCTTTGTGTCTCAACTGGAAATATCCCTTCGCCGCCGATCACCTGATCTTCGAAATTCATGCCGATGCCGCCTGCCGCGATGATGAGTGAAACGGTTTCACCGACGATGGCAGGCGCGTGGCCGTAGCCCGACTCCGCATCGACCGACACCGGCAGATCGACGGTCGAGGTGATTTCTCTGACGCTTGTAATCAGCAGATCGCGGGACAGGTTTTCTTTGTCCGTAGTACCATGGGCGTTAGCAACGGCATAGCTTGATGTGGCGAGCGCCGTCGCACCGGCTTTGGTGACAGCTTGCGCAGAGATGGCGTCCCAGATGTTGAAGAGTTTGACCGGATCACCTTTGCGGTGAAGGGCGGCGAAGGCCTCTGCGCGGGCTTTTTGAGTGGCTTTGTCCATGGTCAATCCTCTTTTTGAATCCTATGTAGTGAAGACGTTTCAGCACGGCACTTTGTGACTGTTCGGCACTGCCTGCTCGCTGAAAAAGGACTCCAATGAGACCGGATGCTGCTTCGGGTGGTCAGGCCACCAATGCTTCGGCAGGCAGGCCGCTCTGGCGGCAGAGTGATGCCAGATCGAAATTGAAACTTTCATAAATGCAGCGCCCGTCGCGAAAACGAAAGACGATGAAGACCGGCACTTCGGCTCTTGTTCCGTTGCCTCTGCGGTTTGCAAATTCGCCCGTCAGTGTAACACGAATACGGCCCCAGCCGATCATGTCTTCGCCTGCGAATGCCGAGTTCTCGAGCGCGACTTCATAGTCGGGGAAGATCTGGAAGAAGATGCCAAGTTGCGCACGCACTTCGTCTGCACCGCGTCCGACGGTTCCGAAGGGTGGCGTCTCAAGCACAATATCGGGATGATAAATGCGCATGGCCTCGTCGATGTCCTGACGGCTTTTGGCGACGGCGAGTGCCGTGGCGATGGTCTGCATGTCTGTATTGGAGGATGCGGTGTGAACGGAATTGACGTCGGGCATGGTTCATTTCCTTATGCAGATGATCGGACACTTAGAGGCTGAAGATCTGTTAATGAAAAGGGCCAATTCCGGTCATCGCGCGGAACCAAAAGGCGCAGAAATGTTCAATTACCTGAACGATTACCTGTGTGTGACGTTTAACGATTATTAGAAAATGCAGGTTGAAGATGCGCGTGTGGTACGGCGGGACCCCGCTCATAAATGAGAAAATTGAATTACTTCGTTGAGAATGCGTTAAAGACTTTAGTCTATTTTCAATTCTGTCACTTGTGCCTTGTCATTCGTGAAGGTCTCCGTTGCGTCCGTGTTTCTAACTTTGAAAAGATAGCCCGAAGTCAACGGATTCCGATCCATGTCGCAGCAACCGCCCTATGAGCGTCTGACTCTCGCCAATGTCGATCATCTGTTTTCAGAGCCGACAGAGGATGTGCGTGAGCAGATTGCTTTCAAGGTGGCGTCTCAGTTCGGCAATGTGGTTCTGACGCCGCGTGAGCGCGAATTGGCGCGAGAAATTCTGGGCTATCTCGTTCTCGATGTGTCGGTGCTGGTGCGCAAAGCTCTGTCCGGTGCGTTGAGCGATCTGCCTGATGCGCCGTATGATATTGTGCTGCATCTGGCCCATGACGTTGATGAAGTGGCGCAGCCGCTTCTCGAAAATTCGCCTGTCTTTACCGATCAGGATTTGGCCGAGCTGGTTCTCTCAGGCACAGTGCATCGTCAGGTCATCATTGCAAGCCGCCCCAATCTCGGACCGGAAGCAAGCGGCGCCATTGCGCGCAAGGCTGATCGTGACGCGGTGCTGGTGCTGATTGCCAATGATGGTGTAATCCTGCGCCCCGATGTGCTTGACAGCATCATTCAACGCTATGCGGATGATGAAGATATTCTGGACCCGATGGCGCGGCGCACCGATCTGCCGATGCGCATTGTGGAGCGGATCGTGACTTTCGTTTCTTCGAGCCTGCGCGAACACCTTGTCGAGCTGCATCGCGTTGATCCCGCCATTGCCGCCGTGCTGGAAGGTCAGGCCCGTGAGCGCACGCTCGTTGCCATGATGGATCGCGCGAACGGCAATAATCTCGATGGCTTGCTTGAGCAGTTGATTGCTACGGACATGCTCACCCCATCTATTTTGCTGCGTGCTGTCTGCGCGGGTGAGATCGAATTTGTCATCAAAGGTCTCGCAATTTTGACGTCGATCCAAACCGAACGTGCCAGACGCCTCATCTGCGATGTTGGTGATCTGGGTTTTCGCGCGCTTCATGCCCGCGCCGGTTTGCCGGAGCTTTACTATCCGGCCTTTCGCGGCGCGCTTGATGTGATGCTTGAGCTTCAGGCCGCGGGCTCGGAGCCTGACAAGGCCGCGTTCAGTTGCCTCGTCATGGATCGCATCGGGCCACTCTATCGCGATGTCCGCGCTGATGACCTTGAATTGCTGCTCGACCGGCTGACGCGGGCCGCCTGTGCGACGCCTTGGGCCGTACGCGCCGCTTAACGCGCATTTCTCAATCTTCACGTCAGCCAATCTAGCTGCTAGGTTCGCCCCCTCTTTATGACGGGGATGATAATGAACCACACCATGCGCGAAGCCTATATTTGTGATGCCGTCCGCACGCCTATCGGGCGCTATGCCGGATCGTTATCGTCGATCCGTGCCGACGATCTGGGCGCTGTCCCCTTGATGGCGTTGATGGAGCGTAATCCGTCGATCAATTGGGAGCGTGTGGATGATGTGATTTTCGGCTGCGCCAATCAGGCGGGTGAAGATAATCGCAATGTGGCACGCATGTCGTCGCTGCTCGCGGGTTTGCCTGACACGCTCGGCGGCTCGACCATCAATCGTCTTTGCGGCTCCGGTATGGATGCGGTCGGCACAGCGGCGCGCGCGATCAAATCGGGTGATGCGGAGTTGATGATTGCGGGTGGCGTTGAAAGCATGTCGCGCGCGCCGTTTGTGATGGGCAAGGCGACGTCGGCCTTCTCGCGTGATGCTCAAATCTATGACACCACAATCGGCTGGCGGTTTATCAATCCGCTGATGAACAAGCAATATGGTACGCACTCTATGCCGGAGACGGCGGAGAATGTTGCCGAGGAATTTCAGATTTCGCGGGCTGATCAGGACGCTTTCGCTGTGCGCAGTCAGCAACGCGCCGGTACGGCCATGGCATCGGGCCGTTTTGCGCGCGAGATTGTGCCGGTTACGATCAAAGCGAAAAAGGGCGAGACAGTTGTGAGCGAGGACGAGCATCCGCGTCCTGACACGACCTATGAACAACTTTCCAAATTGCCGACGCCGTTCCGTCAAGGCGGTACAGTGACGGCGGGCAATGCGTCGGGTGTCAATGATGGTGCCTGCGCTCTCGTGATTGCATCGGCCGAAGCCGCGAAGACACACGGGCTGACACCCCGCGCGCGCATCGTGGCGATGGCGAGCGCCGGTGTGCCGCCGCGCATCATGGGCATCGGACCCGCTCCGGCGACGCGCAAGGTACTGGAAAAAGCGGGTCTCAATATCGGCGATATTGAAGTCATCGAACTCAACGAAGCTTTTGCGAGCCAGGGTCTTGCTGTGCTGCGCGATCTCGGCCTTTCGGATGATGCGGAATTTGTTAATCCCAATGGCGGCGCGATTGCGCTTGGTCATCCGCTCGGCATGAGTGGTGCGCGTCTTGTAACAACGGCGATGTATGAGCTTGAGGAACGCAAGGCCCGCTATGCGCTTTGCACTATGTGCATCGGCGTCGGGCAGGGCATCGCGATGATCATCGAAAGAGTCTGAAATTAAAAGCCGAAGGCGCGGGCGAGAAAGCCCCTCGGCTTTTGCTTCGGTTTGCGCACGCGCAGGCGGATCGGCTGATCGATGCCTGCGATGCGGCGACCGTGACGCGGGCGGCGTCGCAGCAGCGCGACAAGGCGACGACCGGGGAAGAAGCAGACGGGATCAAGGGCGCCCGCGCAGACTTCAACATCATCGAAGCCGGGAATGGCGATGTCGTGATCTGTGAAATCCAGTTCGAAGCTCAGAGGCTCCGTGTTTTCGTTGGCTGCTGAGATATGTTCGGGTTCATGGCTTGTTGGCGCGACGGTCTCATCGTCCAGCGGGTTTTCGAGTTGCAGGACATTGTCGTCTTCGTCATTCGCAAGGATGAGGTCATCACGCATGTCCTGCGCGAAGCTCCAGCCCAGAAGTTCACCGGCGCTGCGCGGGCGGCAGATATGCGTGCCCTGCGCGGAGGTGAAACCAACAGCGGAGAGACCTGAGAGCGTTGCTTCGTCTTCGACGCCGACGGCAGTGGCGGACAGCCCTTGCGAGGTGGCGAGCGCAACGCGGCGACCGATAAAGCCGAGACCTGATTGGCGGACGTGGCGGGCAAAGCGGATGATGGCCGCGCCGGAGATTTTAACTTCGGAAAAATAGGCGGGCGTTACATATTCAGACGGCACGACAACGGCACCGCCGCCATCAAGCGCGGTGTGAAAACCAAGGCGGCGCATTTCAGAGATGACACGGGCCGAGCCTTCGGCATTGCGGGCGAAAACACCTTCGGGAATTTCGAGTGTGACTTCGCTCGGGTCAAGACCGCGTTCACCGATGATGCCTGCGAGCACGCCGGGCAGTGTCGGATCGGAGAGATCGCTGCCTGACAGATTGATTGAGACCGGCCAATGCTGACCATGCGCATGCCAATGGACCATGGCATCGGCGGCGGCGGCGACGACAAAACGTGTCAGATCAACGCTGCGTTCGCGTCTTTCAAAAAAGGACAGGAACAGGCCCGGCGGCATCAGCCCGTAGTCGGGATGATCCCAACGAACATAGGCTTCCGCTGCGAGAACCTGACCGGTCGCGAGATCGATCTTGGGCTGGAACACGAGAAACAGATGACCCGCTTCAAGCGCGAGGTCGATGTCCCGGTTGGTCAGCCGAAAGGAACTGCTGTACATGTGAAAGCCAAATTCTTTGGTCGCGTCTTGCCCAATCTGCCATCAATGCAGACCTCACTTCGCGATCACTGTCGCAACCGCGGGTTTAGGCATACTTAATATTTGGGACGGGATCAGCGACAGGCTTGCTATCTCGTTAAACAACAAGAACCAATTCGAATAAACTGTAAGAAAACGATACAGGGGAGAGCGTGAATGTCGGAAATTCAAGGGGCGGGACTCATACCGGCGGCGACTATTTTGCTGGTGCGTGACGGCGCGGCGGGTCTGGAAGTGTTCATGGTGGTGCGTCATCACAAGATCGATTCATTTTCCGGCGCGTTGGTTTTTCCCGGCGGCAAGGTCGACAAAGGCGATACGCATGAAAGCGTGCGCACGCGCATTGACGGCGCGGAGGGACTGGACGATTGGGAATTTTCGATGCGCGTCGCGGCGATCCGCGAAGCCTATGAAGAATGCGGCGTGCTGCTGGCGCGCGAAGAGCGCACGGGCAAGCTCGTTGATGCGGCCAAGCTCACCGCCCTTGAGCCGATGCGTGCGGGCCTTAACAGGAATGAGCTGACCATCGGCGAGTTGATGGAAAAGGGCGGGATGCGTCTTGCCGCTGATTTGCTGACACCGTTTGCGCATTGGATCACACCCAACATTATGCCGAAGCGTTTTGATACGCGCTTCTATCTTGCTGCGGCCCCTGAAGATCATCTGGCTGTGCATGACGGCTCGGAGTCGGTCGATAGTGTCTGGATTCGTCCGGCAGATGCGATGGCGGAAAATGACGCGGGCACGAAGACCGTGATCTTCCCGACACGGATGAATGTGCTGAAGCTCGGACGTTCACCCAATATCGGCCACGCGATTGAGACGGCGCGGGCGACGCCTGTGGTGACGGTTGAGCCGAGGGTTGACGGCAAGGTTTTGCGCATTCCGGCGGAAGCGGGATACGGCGTAACGGAAGAACCGCTGACGAATGTGAGGCCGTGAAAAAGCGGGGATAGGGGCATTTTCGGGCTCGCGATATGCTTGGTTCAATCAGTATTTCTTGCAAGAGATCGAGTGTTTCCATGCAGAGATCGTTAGTCGGTTTGCCGAGTGTCCGGAGCGTGTCAAAAAAATGAAATCCCCGGGCGGGGATAGACCATAATATCGCGCGATTTAATCCCCACCTCTCCCATGCGGGGAGATCAAAAAAATTGTTTTTGATTTTTGGGTGGGGATAAGTGGCGAAAAATAATCCCCGCCTGACTTAATTGTCGAAAATAAATTTATCCCCGTGGGAAAGTAAGACCCTCACCCAAAACGCGTTTCGCGTTTTGGCCTCCCCACGAGGGGGAGGCGGAAGAAAAGATCAGTACAAAAACTGTTCTGTCAGGATGCGTTCGTCGAGGCTGTGGCCTTCGTCGAACATCATCAGGAGGTCAATCGTCGTGTCTTCTTCGACGGTGACTTCGACGACGTCGCGGAATTCGCGATGGTCGGCGACGGCGCTGATGGGGCGCTTTTCGGGTTCGAGAATTTCAAAGCGGACTTTCGCGCGATGCGAGAGCAGGGCACCGCGCCAACGGCGGGGGCGGAAGGCGCTGATGGGGGTCAGCGCGAGGAGTGCTGCATCAATCGGGATAATTGGTCCTTGTGCGGATAAATTATAGGCGGTTGATCCGGCGGGCGTTGAGACGAGGACGCCGTCGCAGCTCAGTTCGGCCATGCGGACTTTGCCATCGATGGAGATGCGGATTTTGGCGGCCTGATAGGTTTCGCGCAAAAGCGAGACTTCATTGATGGCGAGGGCTTCATGTTTCGTGCCGTTGGCCAGCGTCGCATGCATGCGCAGCGGATGGAGGCGCGCGATGTCGGCGGCGTCGAGACGCTCGAGCAACTGGTCGTCGCGATATTCGTTCATCAGAAAGCCGACCGAGCCGAGGTTCATGCCGTAGATCGGAATTTTGCGATGCATATGCTTGTGCAAAGTCTGCAGCATCAGCCCGTCGCCGCCGAGGGCGACGATGACATCGGCTTCGGCGGGCGCGGCATTGCCGTAAGCCGCGATGAGACGGCCAAGGGCGTCCTGAGCTTCGGGCACGTCGGTTGCCACAAACGCAATATTTTTGAACTTCATAAGTTCCGTTCCATCTGGATTTCTTCAGCCACCGGTCAGTGACATGTGGCGGGCGACAGCGGGCTTAGCGTGATCGCGGTCGATGACGAAATCATGGCCTTTGGGTTTGCGGCCGATGGCTTCGTCGATGGCATCGTTGAGAAGAGCGCCGCTTGGGTCATTGCGGAGCGCGGCGCGCAGATCGGCGTCGTCGTTCTGGCCCAGGCACATGAAGAGCTGGCCGGTGCAGGTGAGGCGGACGCGGTTGCAGCTTTCGCAGAAATTATGCGTGAGCGGTGTGATGAGGCCGAGCTTGCCGCCTGTTTCTTTGATGCGCACATAGCGCGCGGGACCGCCGGTGCGGTCGGGCAGATCGGAAAGCGTCCAGCGGGCTTCCAAAGTTTCGCGGACGCGCGACAGCGGCAGATATTGGTCGGTGCGGTCGCCGTCAATGTCGCCCATCGGCATGGTCTCGATGAGCGTGAGGTCGTGACCCTCACCATGCGCCCATTCGATGAGAGACGGAATTTCGTCTTCGTTCTCGCCTTTGAGCGCGACCGTGTTGATTTTGACTTTGAGGCCCGCGCGCGTCGCCGCTTTAATGCCGTCGAGGACCTGATTGAGGCGACCCCAGCGCGTGATGCGGGCGAAATTTTTATCGTCCAGCGTGTCGAGCGAGACATTGATGCGGCGGATGCCGGCGGCGTAAAGGTCGTCAGCATATTTCGCGAGCTGGCTGCCATTGGTGGTGAGAGTCAATTCGTCCAATGCGCCGGTGTCGAGATGGCGGCCGAGATTGCGGATCAGCGTCATCACATCGCGGCGCACGAGAGGCTCGCCGCCTGTGAGGCGGAGCTTGCGCACGCCCTTGGCTATGAAGGCCGAGCAAAGCTGGTCGAGTTCCTCGAGCGTCAGGATTTCGGGCTTTGGCAGGAAGGTCATGTGCTCCGACATGCAATAGGTGCAGCGGAAGTCGCAGCGGTCGGTCACCGAGACGCGCAGATAAGTAACCGCACGGCCGAAGGGGTCAATCATCGGGGCGGTGGCGTCAGACGGGGTCACGTGGCGCGGCTCAACGGTCATGACCGATATATAGCATCGGGTCAGGAGAATTTCGCCCCCCGATTTTCATTCCCTGATTGGTCATTTCCCCTGATGCGGGCTAGCCTCTGGGCCAAGAATCCAAGGGGGAGAGCCAATGTCCGGCGCACATTATATATTGTCGATTGATCAGGGCACGACGAGCACGCGGGCGCTGCTGTTCGATGAGGCGGGCTCGCCCATGCGGGTGAAGCAGAAGGACCTGCGCCAGATCTTTCCGCAGGACGGCTGGGTGGAGCATGACGCCAATGAGATTTGGGAGGCGACGCTCGACGTGGCGCGGGGGTTGCTGACGTCCGGCACCCATGCTGACAACATCGCGGCGATCGGTATTACCAATCAGCGCGAGACGACGGTGCTGTGGGAGCGGGCGACGGGCAAGCCGCTGCACAATGCCATCGTCTGGCAGGACCGGCGGACGGCGGAGCTTTGCGCGAAGCTGAAAGCGGAAGGCAAGGAGGCCATTGTCCAAAAAAAGACGGGGTTGCTGCTGGACCCTTATTTCTCCGGCACGAAGCTTGCCTGGTTGCTCGATCATATTCCCGATGCGCGCGCGCGGGCGAAGAAGGGCGAGTTGTGTTTCGGTACGATTGACTCGTGGCTCATCTACAAGCTCACGGGCGGTAAGGAACATGTGACGGATGCGACGAATGCGTCGCGCACGTTGCTCTTCAACATTGCCACACAGGATTGGGATGATGAAATCCTCGGCTGGTTTGATATTCCGCGCGGGCTTTTGCCGGAGGTGAAAGATTGCTGTGCGGATTTCGGGCTGACTGACCCCGCTTTGTTTGGTTTGCCGATCCGCATTGCCGGTGTGGCGGGCGATCAGCAGGCAGCGACGGTGGGGCAGGCGTGTTTTGAACCCGGGTTGATGAAATCAACTTACGGCACGGGTTGTTTTGCGATGCTCAATACGGGTGCCGCTCAAGTGACCAGCAAAAATCGTTTGCTGACGACGGTGGCCTACCGGCTCGGCGGTGAAGTGACTTATGCGCTGGAGGGGTCGATCTTCATGGCGGGCGCGATCATGCAGTGGTTGCGCGATGAAATGGGTCTCATCAAAAAAGCATCTGACAGTGCAAGGCTGGCTGAGAAGGCGGACCCGAATTCGTCGGTTGTATTGGTGCCTGCGTTTACGGGGCTTGGTGCGCCTTACTGGGACCCGCATGCGCGGGCGGCGATTTTCGGCATGGTGCGCGATACGGGTGCGCCGGAAATTGTGCGGGCCGCGATTGAGAGCGTGTCGTTTCAGACGCGAGATCTGATGGACGCGATGGGGGCCGACATGAAAGCGGCGGGGCTTGGCGATCCGCAAGCCTTGCGCGTCGATGGCGGCATGGTGATGAATGACTGGTTCATGCAGAACCTCACCGACATGATCGGCCGTCCCGTTGAGCGCCCTGCCGTGACGGAGACAACGGCGCTGGGCGCGGCCTATCTCGCCGGTATGCAGGTCGGGTTCTATGGCTCGACGGCGGATGTCGCAAAGAACTGGCAATGCGAGCGCCGCTTTGCGCCGGTGATGGCGGAGGCGGAGCGGGATGTGCGGTACGGGCGTTGGATGCAGGCGGTTGGAAGGGTGTTGGTGAAGTGAGGGGCTTTTCCCTGAGATGTGGCGGCGAATTCGGAAATGTTAGATGACACAGAAACTGGCGGGATTTCACGACGCTGAACTGGTCGGCCTCGATGCAAATCGAAATGAAAGATCGTTGTCGTTGCGATTCAGGCGTGTTGATAATTCTGTATCGACGCTTCACATCGAGGGTGTTTCAGCTTTCCGCATTACAGATTTCGTCAATCAGAATGTCGTTTCCAGATTGCTTGAATCTTCAAGCTACGTCTTTTCGAAGGATGAAATTTCTCGCCAAGTCGAGTGGTTGTGCAGCCTTAGCGACTCTGTGACTTGGGCGACCGGCGAGAAAATTGATTTGATACAAAAAGAAATTTCGGAAGGCTCGTTGCTGCTTTTGGTTTTGGAACCTTCTTGCGGAGCTGAATTTGCCGCTTTGGCCCGGTCCTATTCGCTGTATTAGGCCAGAGCAGGTGTTGGTGAGGTAGGGTTCTGTCGCCAATGTTTTTTTGTTGTTCTCGTTTTTTGCTTAACCCTCCCCCTCCTTATTTTTTGCGCCTACGCGCAATGTGAGGGAGGGTCAAAAAATCGCAGATTTTTTGGGGCGGGGGAACGAGGTCCAATGAGAGTTCGGACGTTGCGTTGAATATTGCGCCCCCGCCCCAAACGGCGAGACGCCGTTTGACCCTCCCTCGAGGGGAGGGTTGGAGAGAAAGAGGTTGCCGCGTCGGCCAAGGGGCCTCCTTGCAATGACGGAAGAAAAAGGAAGGAAGACCCCCACCCAAAAAATCAAAGACGATTTTTTGACCTCCCCACAAGGGGGAGGTGGGAAGTAAGACGGCATGCTTTTTTCGCGCTATAGTGTTGAAAACAGGATTTCGGGAGAAGGCTCATGGATGATCTCATTGCGAAGCTGAAAGCAGCGCTTGGTCCTTCGGGCGTGCTGGAAGGCGCGGAAGCGCTGGAGAAGGCGCAGGGCGGCTGGAGCAAGCTCGGGACGCCCAAGGCGGTGTTGCGGCCGGCATCAACAGAAGACGTGTCCAAGGCGCTGAAGCTCTGCCATGCGGCGGGCGAGGGCGTTGTGCCGTGGGGTGGCAAGACGGGGCTTGTGGAAGGCGGCGAAGCGGACGGGCATATTGCACTGTCGCTTGACCGGATGAACAAGATTGAAGAGATCGATGTGGCCGGTGGCACGGCGACGGTGCAGGCCGGTTGCGTGTTGCAGACGGTGTGCGAAACGGTGGACGGCAAAGGCGCGCTCTTCCCGCTCGACATCGGTGCGCGCGGCTCGGCGACGATTGGCGGCAATATCTCGACCAATGCAGGCGGCAACCGCGTGATCCGCTATGGCATGATGCGCGACATGGTGCTGGGGCTTGAGGCCGTGCTGGCCGATGGTACAGTGCTCTCGTCGATGAACCATCTCATCAAAAATAATGCGGGCTATGACCTGAAGCAGTTGTTTCTCGGCTCGGAAGGTACGCTGGGCGTCGTGACACGCGCGGTGTTGCGTTTGCGCCCCAAACCGCTGAGCCAGGACACGGCTTTTGTGGCGGTCGATAGTTTTGAGCAGTTGCCGGTTTTCCTGCGTCATATGGAACGCGCGCTTGGCGGCACGCTGTCGGCATTTGAAGTCATGTGGGCGGATTTTTATAAGCTCGTGACGTCGGAGCCTGCCAAGGGTAAGGCACCGCTCGACTATGGTCATCCCTATTATGTGCTCATTGAATCGATGGGCGGCGATCAGGAAGATGATTCAGCGCGGTTTGAAAAGGCGCTGATGGCGGCGCTGGAAGCGGGCGAAGTCAGCGATGCTGTGATTGCGAAAAATCAGGCCGAGCGCGATGCCATGTGGGGCTTGCGCGACGATGTGGGGCAGGTGGCGCGGAACTTCCCTATTTTCACTTTCGATGTGAGCCTCAAGATTGCGGATATGGAAAGCTATATTGCGGAAGTGGCCGAAGGGCTCAATGCGCAATGGCCCGCCAATTCGCTGATGGTGTTTGGTCATCTGGGTGACGGCAACCTGCATGTCATTCCGGGCACGCTGCCGGACCACTCACCGGCGACGCGGAAGGCGGTGGAGCAGATTGTCTATAGTGCGCTCAGGAAGCGCGGCGGGTCGGTGTCCGCCGAACACGGCATTGGTCTGGAGAAGCGCGACTATCTCGGCTGGACACGTTCGCCTGAAGAAGTGGCGCTGATGCGCGTGCTCAAAACCGCGCTTGATCCGAAGAACATTCTCAATCCGGGCAAGGTGCTTGAGCCGCTGGTGCCGCATGCGAAGGCGGCAGAATGAAAGCGACCTATTGGATATTTGGCGGGTTGGTGCTGGCAGGGGCAGCCGGTCTTGCTTATGCCTCATCGCCAGATGCGTGGTCCGATCTTGATAAGGCCGTGCGGGAGGCCTGCATTGAGCGGAGCGACCTCAAGGACGCGCAGATCGAGGGCGGGCTGACTGATTTTGAAGGTCATGTTGTGGCGACTGTCAAAGGGACATGGAAGCCGGATCATATGAAGGGTGCGAGCGCGACATTCATGTGTCTCTATGACAAGCGCGCCAAGACGGCTGAGACAAGCGAAGCCGGGCAGTTTCCCTGATTTTGGATTGATATAAAGCAATGCGGCGGAACCGAAGTTCCGCCGCTTTTATTTTAGCCGTCAGATCAGATTACTGTTCAACGGGCGCTTCAGGAGCAGCAGGCTTGTCGCCGTGATGCTTGTAACCGGCCTTGTGCTTCCAATCTCCGTGACCTTTGCGGCCATGACGCATGCCTTCTTTGTCCATCACCTGCTTCTGCTCGACACTGAGCGAGGCATAAAGTTTGGTGAGGACAGGTTTGGTGGCTTTCAGATTGCTGAGCTTTGTTTCCAGGCCCTGTTCCATCATGGCCTGACGCTCGATGATGGTCGGGCGCTTCTTGTCGTCGCCGGCGGCTTTGCGGGCGGCAACGCGATCAAGGCATGACTTTTCTGCTGCGGCAGCCTGCGCGGTCAGCGTGTCTTCGTAGGCTGTCCATGCGGCTGTCTGAGCTGCAGTCGGTTTGAGTTTGGCTTCGAGCTCGGCGAGTTTGCCGATTTCGCGGGCGTTGCGATCTGAGCATGAGACGGCGTGGCGCTCAGAGCGATCACCATGCGGTGCCTTGTCGGCGAGGGCGAATGTGCTGACGCCAAGCGCCGTGGAGAGAATGACCGCACCGGTCAGGAAAAGTTTATTCATTGGTCTTGGACCTCATTTGTGTGGTGTACCCCCACGCTTAAACAAACGCAGGCTCAAAGCTTTTCCGTCGGGATTCTTTTGTGTTCATTTCATGGCGGAAATTAGCGGTTTGTGGCGGAGGGCGCTTGCGATAGTCTTGCCGCCAAAGCGTTCCTTCGGGAGGGCGAAACTCCAGAAACAGGGTTCTGAGCATGGTGAAATTCGGTGTGGGTCAGCCTATGCGGCGCGTCGAAGATGAACGGCTCATCACGGGCAAGGGGCGCTATACCGACGATATCTCGCTCGATGGTCAGGCGCATGCCTATATGGTGCGCTCGCCCCACGCCAATGCGCGCATCGTCTCGATTGACACGGCTGATGCCAAAGCCAGTGCCGGTGTGCTGGCGGTCTTTACCGGTGAGGACGCCAAGCGCGAAGGCCTCGGCATTGTTGCGAGCCCTGCTGCTGACATGCTGAAAAACAGCGACGGCAGTTCGATCTTCAAAACGACACGTCATCTCATCGCGCAGGAATTTGTGCGCTATGCGGGCGACACAGTGGCGGTGATTGTGGCCGAGACGCTCAATCAGGCGCGTGATGCGGCTGACCTTCTTGTCATTGATTATGAGGCCTTGCCCGCCGTTGCCGATACGGCGGGTGCGCTCGCGCCTGACGCGCCGGTCGTGTGGCCGGAACTGGGGTCGAACCTCGCTTACGATTGGTCGCTGGGTGAAGCCCCGGCGGCAGCGGCGGCAATGAAGGCTGCGCATCACATCACGAAATTGAATCTCATCAATAACCGCATTGTCGTGGCGGCGATGGAGCCGCGCGCGGCGCTGGGGAATTACGATAAGGCGCGTGATCACTACACGCTTTACAGCCCGAGCCAGGGCGTGCACAGCCAGCGCAATTATATCGCGCAGTTCTCGCTCAACATTCCGGTCGAGAAGCTGCGCGTCGTCACCGAGGATGTCGGCGGCGGTTTCGGCATGAAGACCTTTGTGTATCCTGAATATCCGCTGGTGCTGTTTGCCTCGCGCATGGTGGGTCGTCCGGTGAAATGGACGGGCGACCGCTCGGATGCGTTCCTCACCGACAGTCAGGGCCGCGATCATGTGACGGAAGCGGCGCTGGCGCTTGACAAGGACGGCAAGATTCTCGCCGTTGAAGTTTCGACCATTGCCAATCTCGGCGGCTATCAGAGCCAGTTCGGGCCGTTCATTCCCTCGCTCGCGCCGCGCGGGATGCATGTGGGCGTTTACAAAGTGCCGGTGCTCTATAATCGTGTGCGGGCGGTCTATACCAATACGGTGCCGGTGGATGCTTATCGCGGGGCGGGGCGTCCGGAAGCGTCATATGTGATCGAGCGTCTGATGGACAAGGCAGCACGCGAGCTTGGCATCGGACAGGACGAGATCCGGATGCGCAATTTCATTGCCGCCTCCGAGATGCCTTATAAGGGCGGGGCGTCGCTGCCTTTCGATAGCGGCGATTTCGCGCGCAATCTCACCGACGCGTTTAAGCAATCAGACGTCGCAGGTTTTGAAGCGCGGCGTGCGGCGGCGGCGAGCAAGGGCAAGCTGATCGGGCAGGGCGTGAGCTATTACGTTGAGCGCACGGCGGCGGGCATGTCGGATTATGCGCGTATCGCGATTGATGCCGATAGCGGCATCGTGCATGTCTGGACGGGTCAGCAGACCAATGGTCAGGGCCATGAGACCGTGTGGACGCAGTTCCTGGCGACGCGGCTTGGCCTTGATGTTGAAAAGATCAAAGTGCATCTGGGGGACAGCGACATTCTTCCCGGCGGCGCGGGTACGGGCGGCTCGAAGGCGGTCTATCTCGTTACGGGCGCGATCGGAGATGCATCGGACAAGCTGATCGACAAGGGCCGCGAGATTGCGGCGAATGAGCTGGAAGCGGCGAAAGCTGACATCGAATATCGCGGCGGCGACGGCGAGGCTGTGTTTGCGGTTGTCGGCACGGATAAGAAGATTGATCTGTTCCAGGTCGCACGTCTCGCTGAAGCGCAGCCCGATCTTGGCGAGCTGGCGGGTGACGGCGAATATAGTCAGAAGGGCAATACGTTCCCCAATGGCGCGCATATTTGCGATGTGGAGATTGATCCTGAAACCGGCACCTTCAAGATCACGCGCTTTGTGGCCGTTGACGATTTCGGTCACATCCTCAATCCGCTGATCGTGGCGGGGCAGGTGCATGGCGGTATCGTGCAGGGTCTCGGGCAGGCGATGGGCGAGCATGCGGTGTTTGACAATGAGACCGGTCAGCTCGTGACGGGTTCGTTCATGGATTACTGGATGCCGCGCGCCGACGACATGCCGTCGTTTGAGACTTCGTATAATGAGATCCCCTCGACCTCCAATGCGCTGGGCGTCAAAGGTGCGGGCGAAGCGGGCACGGTGGGGGCACCGGCTGCTTTTATCAATGCGATTATTGATGCGCTGAAGCCTTACGGCGTTGACACCGTTGATATGCCGGTGACGCCGATGAAGCTCTGGAACATCATCCAGAAAGGCCGTAAGGCGGCTGAATAAGAAACGGGATGGGGGGCGGCAAGGTGATAAGCAGATTTGCTCTGGCGCAGATTCTCGGCGTGGTCGTTTTTGCGATCACGCTCTGGCTTGGTGTTCTCAGTCCGAAGACAATTGCCCATCCCGTTGCGGGCGATGCGCGCGATCCGATTATTGCGTTTGAGATGGTATCGACGCCGGACGAGTTGGTCGCGGCTATCGGCGAGAGCCGCGCGGGCTTTGCGACATTGCGCGAGGCCATCGACAAAGTGAACCGCATCGACTTTCTCTATATGACGGTCTATGGCGCGTTCATTGCTGTGTTTTTCATGGGCGTCGCGCAGCAGCGCAATGACCGGCGTTGGCTCATCGTGTCGGTTCTCGGCATTCTCGCGATGCTTGCCGATGTGCGCGAGAATATGGTGCTGCTTGCACTGACGCAGGACGGCGCTGATGTTCTGCCGCTCATCACTGCGCTGGTGAATGCGACATGGATCAAGTGGTTCTCGCTTGGCATTGCGGCGCTGGCGGCGGGCTATGCGATCTATGAAGATACGTCGATGCCGACCATGCGCCTTATCGCGCTGATTGTCGGCGTGAGTGCGGCAGGCGCGACTGTTGCGTCGTGGTATGACCCTGTGAAGTTTCCGCAATACATGGCGCTGGCGATTTTTGTGACCTGGATCATGCAAGTGATCTATGCTTATCGCGTCGGGAAAGCGCCGAACGTCGCCGCCTGACGACATTCCCATCCGATTTATGTGATTTAGCGATTTAGGATTATTGACAAATTGTCATTATGGGCGGAGCATCCATGCCATGATGACGGAGGACAGTGACTCCGGGACTGAAACTGCCGCTCAGACGGCCGTCCTGGATTCCACGGAAGGATCGGCAACCGACGCTGGCGCTCGCGGCGAAGGTGGCGATGTTTCCGAGGGCGCGGCGCGGGGCGTATCCCGGCGCAAGCAGGAAAGCCGGCGCAAGCTGATGGCGGCGGCGCGTAAGCTGTTTGTCGAGCGCGGCTATCACGACACGCGACCGCAGGATATTTCACGCGAAGCAGGCGTCGGCCACGGCACGTTCTATCTGCATTTTGAAGACAAGCTTGATTGCTTCATCGCCTTTGCCGACGAAGCGGCCAAGGAGCTTGACGAAGTGCTGCAATCGCATTTGCAGGGCAAGGGCACGCTGGAAGAGGTCGTGCGCGAGGTCATGCTGGCGACGGTTGAATATTCTGCCGTCAATCCCGGCGTGCTGGCTTCGGCGCTCACAGATGTCAGCGTCTTGTGGAAGGGCGATGTGGGCCGCAAGGCACCGGCGACACGCTGGGCCGAAGGCTGGACGCTCATTCTTGATCAATTGAAAGATGTGGGGCAGGTATCCCCCGATATTGATACGCGCCTTGCAGGCTATCTGATTGTGGGCGCGATCAAGCAGGGCGGCGCTTATGCGCAGCGCGATCATCTCGATCTTCATGTTTATATCGACAGCGTCACTCAACTTTTTGTTCGTGCACTGAAAATTCAATAAGGCCCCATAAGAGGCCAAAGCGGAGGAACAAGACTATGGCGAAGCTCCAATACTCGCGTGACGAGCTGATGGCAGATCATGCCTATGCAAGTCCGCATGAAGAAGTCGGCTATAAGCTGCATGGCGGCTTTGATGCGAAGGGAGAGTATATTTCGCCGCGCACGCTCAACCGCTGGCCTGCGGTGAGCGCATGGCAAAAACAACTGACCGGTCGCGGCTGGCCGCTGATCGATGCCACAACGCAGCTTTTGAAGCGCGGGCATTATCCCAATATCGAGCAGCAGAAAGTGTTGCTGGGTCAGGGTCTCGGCGAGACATTCTGGAACTCGCTCACCATCACCGGCATCATCGAAGCGCGCGGCCAGGCGCTTTGCATGTTTGAAGCGCCGGATTTCCAGCAGATCATTGTTGATGATATTTCCAACACCTGCACGGGTCATCTGCACAAAGGTCTTCTCTATGCGCATGGCATTGACGAAGGCGGCGACCCGAAAGTGCCGAACGGTCCGGGTGCCCATGATCAGATGTGGTTCGCCGCGCGTGATCTGGTGTTTGGCAAGGGTCGCTATCCGATTCCGGAAGTGCCCGACAGCATCAGCCGTCCGGATTCCGGCACGCGTCTGATGCCGCAAATTCCGGCGGGCTTTGAACAGCTCATCGTTCTTCTGATGAACGTGTTGATGATCGAAGTGCGGGCCGAAGCGGGCTTCAGCTTCAACTGTGCGTTGCTGCGCGACAAGGCAACCTTCACCGATAAGCGCGACGCGGCTGAACTTGCCGCGACGATGATTGAGCGCATCCGCACGGATGAAGCGATCCATGTCGCTTATTTGCAGACAATGGTTTCTGAAATGCGCAGCTTCACCTTCAAGACGGTGGATGGCGGCACGATTGCAGGCAAAGACCTGATCGATCCCGTCTGGGATGGTATGGTCAAATGGCATGGCGTGACGCAGGCAGATCTTTCGCGTGAGCAATCACAGAAAGAGATTCATGCGCGGATCGCTAAACTCGACAATGGCGCGCAAGTGCTCAAGGCGTATGAAAACGCAGACGATCTCGTAAAGGCAGCATAATGGACGACTTCAAGGGAAAAACCGCCTTCATCACAGGCGGCGCGAGCGGTATTGGTTTTGCGATGGCGAAAGCCTTTGGCGCGGCAGGCATGAATGTGATGCTGGCTGACATTGAGCGCGAACCGCTGGAAAAAGCGGTTGAGGATTTGCGCCAGCGTCAGATCAAAGTCGAAGGCGTGCATTGCGACGTGTCGGAGCGCAAGTCGGTGGAAGACGCTGCTGCGGAATGCGTGGCGAAATTCGGCAAGGTCCATATCGTCTGCAACAATGCAGGTGTCGGCGGCGGCGGTGTTCTCGGTCAGATGAAGCCCGGTGACTGGGACTGGACCATCGGCGTCAATCTGATGGGCGTGGTCTATGGCATGGAGGCTTTTCTGCCGCATATTCTCGCGCATGGTGAGGGCGGGCATTTCGTCAATACGGCGTCGATGGCGGGTATGATTTCGCCGCCCGGCATGGAGCCCTATTGCGCGACGAAATTCGCCGTTGTGGCGATGTCGGAAGGCTGGGCCGGTCAACTCGCGCCGCAGAATATCGGTGTGTCCGTTTTGTGCCCCGGTTTTGTCAGCACGCGTATTCACGAAAGCTCACGCACACGGCAGGAGCGCTTCGGTGAGCAGACGCCGCCCGCCGATAGTGAGTTGCTGACGATCAGCGCGCAGCTGGTGCAATCGGGCATCCCTGCTGATGTCGTCGGCAATTGCGTGTTTGAAGCCGTGCGCGATAATGATTTTTACATTTTCACGCATCCCGATATGCGCCCCGCTGTCGAGCAGCGTTTTGCGCGGATCATGGAAGGCTTCGACAAAGCGGCGACCCGTCCGGCGCTCAAGGGCGTCGTGGCAAACTCGCCGCAGGTTATTTCGATGCTCAACAAGAACTGAGCTTCATAAGTCTCTATGTTTCGGTTTCGCGGGCCTCTATTGCAAGGCTTTGCGGAACAGCTCAATCGCGTGGTCGAAGAAATCTTCGAGCCTGCGCTTGAGCTCGGGGGATAGCGCGATCAATTTGGC
The DNA here is from genome assembly GCA_030645235.1 of Parvibaculum sp. Classification (GTDB taxonomy): domain Bacteria; phylum Pseudomonadota; class Alphaproteobacteria; order Parvibaculales; family Parvibaculaceae; genus Parvibaculum. The sequence goes on from JAUSMV010000012.1 coordinate 855,589, forward strand.
GCGTCCGTCGCTGGGGTCGGCGAGTTCGACGAGGAGTCCCTTGGCAATGGCGTTGTCGAGGTACTTCTTGGCCGTCTGAAGGCTGAGATGACGCATGAGCAGGAGAGCCTCCTGTTTGCGCAACGGCTCTCCGGCTGACCAGAGGCCGGTATAGAGATCTGAATAATTGATATCCAGAATGTCCTTGTCCTGAAGGAAGCGCACCCATGCGCCATCCATGCTGTTCAATGCCTGGACAAATTGTTGGCGGTTGCGATGGCGTTCGGTTGATTTCACAGTCTTCTTCATATTTTCCCTGCCGCGATTCTGTTCTATATGCACATAAAAGCGGCAATAAATAAACATATAAAATTAGTTGTAATTTTAGAGATAAAATTGCTATCGTCCGGTTCGTCACTCATTCTCAGCGTGAGGAGCTTCCGGCAATGGCTTCGTATTCCTCTTTCTGGCGTCACAGCGATGGCGCGATCCCCAATCTGCTGGCCTTGTCCTATATCGGTGTGGGGCAGGTGCTGGGCATCACTCTTCTGGCGGCGCATCATCCGCTGGCCTGGGCGGTGGGCGTTTTGCTGGTGGCGCATTCGCTGGTGATTTCCGCCTATATGATTCACGATGTTGCCCATATGGCGATTTTTCGCAGTCGCCGGATCACGGCGATTGCAGGCGAGGTGCTCTCCTGGATCTGCGGGTCTGCCTATGCCCCGATCGGTCGCATTGTTCGCATTCATATGCGCCATCATGTCGATCGCGCCGATCTGGCGCTGTTCGATCCGCGTGTGTTTTTGAAGTCTGCGCCGGGCTGGTTCCGCCGCGCGGTCTATGCGGCGGAGTGGTGCTACATTCCGGCGGTCGAACTCATCATGCATTACCGGATTGTTGTCCGGCCCTTTCTGGACAAGGCATTTGCCGGAGATCGTTTCCGCGTCATCGTGATGGGTGTGAGCCGGATCGCTTTCTTTGCTTTTATTTTCATGCTCAGTCCCTGGGCGCTTATCGGCTATGCGGTCGCCTATATGATTTTTCTGACGGCGCTGTTTGTGGCTGACGCCTATGCGCATACTTACGAGTTCTTTCTGGTTGCCGATGTGAATGAGAAAGTGTCACGCGAGGGACGCGGGGCGGACGACTATGACAAGCATCACACTTATTCGAACCTGATTTCGGAACGCTGGCCCTGGCTCAACCTGCTCAATCTGAATTTCGGCTATCATTCGGTGCATCACGATTCACCGACGGTGCCGTGGTATCAGTTGCCGAAGGTCCATCGGGAGACCTATGCGTCGGACGCACCGCAGGTCTTGCCTTACAGGGCATTGTGGCGGTCATTCCGCATCAATCGTCTCAAGCGCATTGAGGCGCCGGATGCGGGAGATGTGGGCTCAGGTCCTCATCGCGCCGATGATTTTCTCGGTGTCCACGGCGTCTCATTCCTGACGGTCGTGTGAGCGTGATGGAATTTTCCGGCAAGACGGTTCTCATTACCGGCGCGACAAGCGGCATCGGCCGTGCAGCAGCGGAAGCCTTTCTGCGTGAAGGCGCGACGGTGGGCGTTAATCATCTGCACCAGCCGACGCAATTTGCCGAGATGGAAGCGGCATTGAAGGGTGGGCTGGGGCGCGACGGGCCGGGGCAGTTGATCGAGCTGGAGGCTGATGTCAGTGACGCGAGCGCCGTGCAGACCATGGTCGAGAGATTGGTTGAACGCAGCGGCCGAATTGATGTGCTGGTCAACAATGCCGGTATCTCGCAGATCAAACCTTTTCTCGAAACGAGCGAAGAGGACTGGGACAGGATTATCGATACTGATCTCAAATCCGTCTTTCTGTGTTGCAGGGCGGCTATACCGTATTTGCTCGTGCAGGGCGGGGCGATCGTCAATATCGCGTCTGAACTGGCCCTGAGCGGGCGGGCGCAATTTGCTCCGTATACGGCAGCCAAGGGCGGCGTTATCAGCCTGACGCGCTCTCTGGCCCGCGAATTTGCACCAAGCATCCGCGTCAATGCTGTGGCCCCGGGGCCGACGCGCACGCCGATGCTTGAACGGGAGGCGCAAACGCCGGGGCACAAGGAAGATATCGGCGAGATTCCGCTGGGCCGGTATGCCGAGCCTGCGGAAGTTGCCGAGAGTATTCTTTTTCTGGCCTCGTCACGCGCGGGTTTTTTCTGCGGTGACGTTATCAGTCCCAATGGCGGCGCGGTGATGCGCTGAGCTATTTCTGTTGAGAGATGAAATGAACGAAGCAGTCTATGCCAGCCGACGGATCGACCTGATGCCCTGGACAAAATATCGGGAGCGGTTGGCGAAGGCGCCCGTTATTTTTCTGCCTGTCGGCGCACTCGAACAGCACGGGCCGCATCTGCCCATGGGCTGCGATGCGCTTCTTGCCGAAGCCATGGCGGCGCGTGTCGCCGAGGCGCTGGATGGTCTGCTGCTGCCGACCCTGAGATATGGTTATAAATCGCAAGCGCGCAGCGGCGGCGGGCAGACCTTTCCGGGGACGACGAGTCTCGATGGCGGCACTCTGACTGCAATGGTCCGCGATATTCTGCGCGAAGTGGCGCGGCATGGGGCAAGCCGTATTGTGATTGTGAACGGTCATGTCGAGAACCAGTGGTTTCTGACGGAAGGCATTGATCTGGCGCTGCGCGAGCTGGCCTTGACGGGGCGGCATATGCAGGTGGTGCGCTGCGAATACTGGAACTTCACGCCCCAGACCGTGCTTGAAAGTCTGTTCGACGGCGGATTTCCCGGTGTGGATCTTGAACATGCCGCTCTGCTGGAAACCTCCATGATGCTGGCTCTGTATCCGCAGCTGATTGACATGGCGGCTATTCCTGAGGACGCGACGGGGGTGTTTCCCGGTTATGACAGCTATCCGCAGGATGGCCGCGGCGTGCCCGCGTCCGGTGTGCTTGCGCCCGCCCGCGCTGCGTCGCCCGTCAAGGGCAAGCTGCTGATCGACAGCACGGTGGCGGAGATGGTGAAGGCGCTGCGGCAGGAGTTCACGGTATAGGCAGCCCGGTATGGAAATTTATCCATCGGGTTGTCTCTTTACAGGATGCGCCGGTTTTTTGGGCTGCTAGACTGATGGCATGAAAACAAAAACATTGGTTGCCGCTCTCATTTTCTTTGTCGCTCCGGTCCTCGGCACACCGGCGTTTGCCGGTCTTCCGACCGAGCCTGAGGATATTCGCACAGGCGATGATCTTGCTGCGGCCTGCAAGCCGCTCGTTGAACATGATGTGTCGGAAGAGGGCGAGCTGGCTGCGAAAGCCTGTTCCGGTTTTCTCGGCAGCATGGTGCAGAAAGTCTATGAGGCAACCGAGTCCGGCAGGCCGACGACATTCAGCCGTATCGGACCGAAGCAGGAAACGACGCTCTGTTTCCAATTGCCGGATCAGCTGAGCTTTGTGGATTTTGCAAAATTGCTGTTGTCCTATCGCGCGCAGCATCCCGAGCTTGATGATCGTCCGGCCTATGAGACAGGGGCGTGGACATTGGCTGTAAACTTCCCGTGCCCGAAAGATAAAGCGCCGTGAGATACTGATACGCGTTTGACAGATGAAGTGTGAGCGTCAATCCTGCTTCTCTAAGCATTCGGGGAAGAGGGAATATGCCGGTTACAGAAGCGGACGTGCTGCACGATCATCAGGGGTCTTGCTGTGATGATCCGACACATAAACATGAAACGCCTGACATAGATCTCTACGGATGCCCGTGCTGCTCGCCGATGCTGCGCGATATCGGCCTTATGTCGTTGCCTGCGCTTGCCAATGCCGCGCATCCGAAAGCGTGGAAGCGTTTGGGCGAGCGGCGGCCCGCGCAGAGCGGCACGATTGTTTTTTCCAACGCAACCGTGATGACGGTTGATGCGAAGTTTTCAGTGGCGGAAGCGATTGCTTTTCGCGGCGGCAAGATCGTCGCCGTCGGGACGCTTGCTGATGTGAAAGCGGCGGCGGGCGAAAGCGCGGAAGTTGTGGACTGCGCGGGCCGCGCTATTTTGCCGGGCTTTATTGAACCGCATATGCATTTCTTTGCCATCGCGATGATGTCCACCATGGCCAATGTCGGTGCGATGGAATGCGCTGATGCCGACGCCGTGCTCAAGCGCATTTCCGATTTGGCGCGTGAGGTGCCGGAGGGTGAATGGATCGTGGCGCGGCAGTTTGATCCGTCCTTGCAGGAAGGCGCGGAACATATCAATGCCGCGGCGCTGGAGCGCGCCGCGCCACGCAATCCGGTTTTCATTTACAACGCGTCGCTCCATATCGGCTATTGCAACACGCGCGCGCTGAACATTGCGGGCGTCACGGCGGCGACGGCAAATCCTCCGGGCGCAGCTTTTGTGCGCGATGCGAGCGGCGCACCGACGGGCGTGTTACAGGGGCAGGCGGCGATGTATGCCGTTGTCGGCCACAATGTCCGGAATATGAAACTCGAAAATGTGCCGGATGCCTGCAAATATGTTTGCGACAAGGCCAATCGTCTCGGTGTGACGACCATGTGCGATCAGGCGGTCGGCGGCTTTCAGGGCAAGGGCGAGGTGGATGCGTTCCACGCTTTTGCGGCGTCCGGCCATATGACGGCGCGGATGCGCTATTCGTTGCTCAATGTGCATGAGAAGCATTGGGACGAGGCTGACATTCAATGCGGCTATGGCGATGAGATGGCGCGGGCGACGGGATGGAAGCTTGTGTCTGACGGGTCCAATCAGGGCCGCACGGGATTTCAGCGCGAGGCCTATTACGGGCGTAATGATTTCGGGTTGCCTTATATTGAGAAAGAGGCGCTGCGCGAAATGACGGTGAAGCGCGCGCTGCAAGGCTGGCAGGTGGTGATCCATGCCAATGGCGATCAGGCGATTGACAATGCGCTTGATGCGATTGAAGCCGCTTATGCCGCCGGTGTGCCGCGCGACAGGCGTTTTCGCATTGAGCATTGTTCGGTGCTGCATGATGAGCAGATCGCGCGCATCAAAGAGATGAATGTGAGCCCGAGTTTTCTCATCGGTCATGTTCACTATTGGGGCAAGGCATTTCGCGACGAGGTGTTCGGGCCTGAGAAGGTGATGCTGCTGGGGCGTGCGCAGTCCTGCACGGATGCGGGTATCCGCTGGACGCTTCATTCGGATGAGCCTGTGAGCGAGATGGGCCCGTTACGGCTTATCGACAATGCGGTGAATCGCACGCTCTGGAAGGAGCCCGGCAGTGTGCTCAATGCGGCGGAATGCGTCAGCGTTGAGCAGGCGATTATTTCGCTGACGCGCGATGCGGCATGGCAGTGCTATTCAGAGCATGAGATCGGCACGCTGGAGGTTGGCAAATGCGCGGACTTCGTGATCCTCGACAAAGACCCGCGCGCGGTGCCGTCCGCTGACATCACCAAAATCAATGTGCTGGAAACATGGGTCGATGGCCGGAGGGTTTTTCAGGCATAAGCGATTTGGGCGGCCTGAGCTTTAGGCATGACATCAAAATGCTTGGCAGAATTTTTGAAGAAAAATGGTGCCCCCGACAAGATTCGAACTCGTGACCCCCTGATTACAAATCAGGTGCTCTACCAACTGAGCTACAAGGGCAGCATTGGTTTGGGCTTCTACAATACCGAAACTTGGGATGCAACAGGCGAAAATTGTGCGGGTGTGCGTTGCCGGCTGTGGCAACAGGTTTGCGGCCTTTTGCTTGCGTGCGGGGCTTGTCTGCGGGCATGGTGCAGCGGAAGTTGCGTAGCGGGGGGATGTTTTGGGAAATCCGGTTTATTGGGCTTTGGGAACGCTGCTGGTCGCGGGGCTCGCGGGCGGTCTGGTCTATGGGCTGGCGACGCATAAGCTTGGCAAGCGCGGTCCCTATATTGCCGGTGCCATTGCTTTTATTGCTTTGTGGACCGCATGGCCTTATTGGGCGATTTACGATTTGCAGACGGCGCTGGTTGCAGGCGACAAGGTGCGCCTGTCATCGCTGGTGGACTGGACCTCGGTGCGCGATGGTGTGCGCGAAGACCTGAAAGCGGCCTATACATCGAAAATCAAAGCAGCCGATCCGCGTATGCAGGCCTTGAGTCAGGCGATGAGCGGCGCGGCCATCGATCAGGTCGTCGAGCAGCAGATCAATCCGTCCATGTTGTCTGAAATGGCCAAAGGCAGCATGGCTGACGACAATCCGATGAGCCAGGTGCGCTATGCCTTTTTCGAGGGCAGTCCGCTTGTCTTCCGCATGGATATCGGGGCGCAGTTTTCAACGCAAAACGAGCGTACGATCTATTTGCTTGAATGGAACCTTGGCTGGCGTCTGAAGCGCATCATCGTTGCGCCTTATCTTCTGGGAGCCGGGAACTAGCCGCGTCGCGAGATTTCATAAAGGGCGACAGCGGCGGCATTGGAGACATTGAGGCTCCGCATTTCACCAGTGGCAGGCAGTCGTGCGAGTATGTCGCAATGTTCGCGGGTGAGGCGACGGAGACCAGAGCCTTCCGCGCCCATGACAAGGGCAACCTTGGGGCCGGTTTTGAAGTCGGGGAGGGAAACTTCGCCTTCACCATCAAGACCAATGACCTCGAAGCCCAAGTCTTTCAATTCTTCCAGCGCCCGGACGAGGTTGGTCACTTTGGCCACTTTAACCTTTTCGAGCGCGCCGGAGGCGGCTTTGGCCAGAACGCCGCCCAAAGGCGGGCTGTTGCGGTCGGTGGTGATGAGAGCGCCTGCGCCGAAAACGGCCGCCGAGCGGAGAATCGCTCCGAAGTTATGGGGATCAGTCACCTGATCCAGCACGACTGCGACCTTTGCGCCCGCACAGGCCTCATCGACCGATAAATCGGGCAGGGCGGAGACTCTGAGGGCAATGCCCTGATGGACGGCACCGGGCGGCAAGGCTGAGGAAATCTCCTCAGTTGTCATAATCTCAGGGCTCAAGGTGTGACCTGAACCCAGGCTCAGACCCTCGTCAGCCATCTCGCTTTCGGCATTACGGGTCATCATCAGCCGCAGGACTTTGCGCTCCGGGTTGAGGAGTGCTGCCGTAACTGCATGAAATCCATAGATAAAATTCTCGTCGGCACCGCCTTTGTGGCCCTTTTGGGGGCCATGACGCGGGCCGCGACCGCCGCCGCCCCTGAAGGGCTTTGCGGAAGTGTCACTGCGACGATGGGTGTCGTCCTGAGAGCCGGAGCCTTGCTTGCGTTTGTTCATGGTGCTGCTTATATTGCGCCTTCCGGGCCCATGTAAACGCCCCCTCGACAGTGCCTTCGGGCGTCGGCCAACGACGCAGGGGACGCTGCGGGGCGTTACACGCGTTTGGGATCGGGATTTCAGTTGACAGCATGGCGCCAAAGCTCAATAAAGCCGCGCGTATGCGAACACAATCGGCGGCAGCGAACATATTGGGATTTCACGACATTTGACATCGGACACGGAGGGGTGCCCGAGTGGCTAAAGGGGACGGACTGTAAATCCGTTAGCTAAGCTTACGTTGGTTCGAATCCAACCCCCTCCACCATATCCCCTCGAAAATTGGGGAGTTCGATGTCGAAACGGCACCTGAAAGACGAGGTGCATGAAGGGAATACGGTCAGGCGGGTGTAGCTCAATGGTAGAGCAACAGCCTTCCAAGCTGATGACGAGGGTTCGATTCCCTTCACCCGCTCCAGACCGGATTTCGGCGCGGATTGTGGTGCAACTGAGACGAGATTTGAGACCGATACCGAGACCGCTGATTTTACGAATGATCAATCGACCAAACGAGGACGACGACGATGGCCAAAGAAAAGTTTGAACGCAATAAGCCGCATTGCAACATCGGCACGATTGGTCACGTTGATCATGGCAAGACGTCATTGACGGCTGCGATCACGAAGGTTTTGGCTGAGACGGGCGGGGCGGTTTATTCGGCCTAT